>CAZXRU010000005.1:0-181263 GCA_964643345.1 uncultured Fluviicola sp. | reverse complement strand
TTGCAAACCAACAATGCCTAAACTTCAACTGCCTGAAATAATGGATGGTAGAGGGACAAAAAAGCGAATCAAAAAATGACTCGCTTCGAACTATTTTTGCATTAGACCTACTAAAACCTATGCAGAGAAATGTGAAATAATTAATTTATTTACTCTTCTTTTTCTCTTTGGTTTTATCGACCCATTTGTCGTTTTTCATCTCTCCTAAAACATTTACTTGCTTCATTCTTGAATAATCTTCTGCAGCAAGAAGCATCTGTTCTTTCGTGTCGCGTCGTATTAAAACACCTCCACTTCCTTGATTCTTTACTTCAATATAAAATCCATCCTTTAATCTTGCCGGCTTGGTTGCTGGTCTTCCCATGCGATATATCTATTTAGTTATTTAAACTTCACAATATACGAAAGAAAGTCACAACTCCAATAATTTTAGCATTTTTTAAGAATCTAACAAGTCTGTTTGCGACTTGTTTAGGTCAGAGTTAACTGCTCCTGTAGCGATCCTATTCGCGTAACGCACACTTTGTATAAGAACAATAATAGAAAACGCGAGCATCATTAATCCAAAAAATATCCATGCTGGGGCTACCTCATCGAAAGACATTGCACCTGGAGAGCCCATAACAGCAAAGTTCCAGAATAAAATTATCCCACCAAAGCTCAATCCTATAATGGACAAAATCTTAGAAGTCTTCGTTTTAACTTTTATTAATCCAACCAAATTCATTGCAACAAAGTAAAGGATAAACAACAATGACCACAATGCTGCTTCTGACGTTAGACCGCTATATGAATCACCAGATCCGTAAGAACTATATGAGCTACTATATGAGCTATAGCTGTCATAAGAGTAACTACTGAACAAATAGTCAAATCGAGCATTACTCACCAACTCGGCATAGTACCCAGTAATAAAAATGAAAATAACTGAAAAGACAATACCGATAATAAAAATGATCTTGTTCATAATAAATAGTGTTTTGATTAGGTCACAATATTACATAATTTTATTCTAAGACAAAATAATAAAATGACTCATTTATATATTGATAATCAATCAAGTTGAGAAAAATCAGCTCTGATACTAGGTTATCAATCTCCTTCGGCTTTAGAGATAATAAGCTGTAAAATCTAGATAAAGTCAATTTCTGCTCTTTCAACTCATCCAGTAATCTCGAATGATTATCTGATAGCTCAACAGACGCATTCATATCTCTAAGATAAAAGAACCGCCTGAATATCTTATTGGCCTTCACTGTTTCTGCTTCAACACGAAGATAATGATGCCACTTTCCATCAATGGATTTGGCTCGGACTGATTTCGACGATGGTTCAATGGTGACTTTAAGAACTAAATAATGCTTCATCTGATGCACTGAATGACTTACTTCAACCTTTCCGTCAATTAATGACTTCACTTCATTCAGACTAGTTATCTCTTGCTCAGGAAGCACGCCGGAAACTTTACCATTCTTTTTTACACCGATAAATAGCGCTCCACCTTTGGAATTCGCGAATGAGACTAATACTTGAGCAACTTGATGATAATCCTCTATCGTTGGAATAAATTCAACATCCACTCCTCTACCCTGCTGTATTATTTCTTCGTTAGTCATCTGATGAATTCCATATCTCCCATGCCTTCAGCGCTTGATGTCTCAACATAGATTCACCGTTCAAAATCATTGCGCCTTGGAGTTCAGCTTTTTCTAAAAACATTGTTTTTGCTGGATTGTACACCAAATCAACTACCAAGTGGTCTTTCGTTAAAGCTTCGTATTGTAAAGAAATTGCTTGATCAACTGAAGGAAAAGTGCCAACTGGAGTGCAGTTCACCAAGAGTTTACATGCAGAAATCATATTATCATTAATTTCCTCATACCCAAAGTGATTTTCTGCCTGTGGTGTGCGCGAAATAAAAACAACCTCAACTCCCAGTGATTTTAACACAAACTCAATGGCTTTAGAAGCACCACCTGTCCCGAAAATCAGTGCGCGCTCGTGTTGATTTGACAAAAAGGGCTTAATTGAATTGTGAAATCCATAAGCATCGGTGTTGTGTCCTATTCTTTTACCCTGTCTGAATTGCACAGTATTAACTGCACCTATTTTCTCAGCTTCACTACTTAATTCATCTAAGAAAGGAATGATTTGTTCTTTATAGGGTATCGTGACATTCAACCCCGAAAAGTCATTTTTAAAAATTGAAGCACATTCATCAATTGTTTCAATCTCTAGGTTTTCATAACTCGCGTCAATAGATTGCTCACGGAACAATTTCTCAAAAAAGGATTTCGAAAATGAATGCTGTAACGAACGACCTATTAAACCGTACTTTTTCATGATTCTTTCGCTTTCGGAGCGAATCGTTCAAGGATTAGAATTAAGAGCATTCCTCCAACGGCACAACCGATCGCAGGGAAAAGTAACGCATCTCCCTCAAAATTGGCTGGAAGAACATTTGACATCATCCAATCTTCTTTACCGTTTGAGTGAATCACCAATGGCGCCTCTCCAACTTTGACTTTCCATGGCCATACTTTATAAAGTGATCCCAACATAAAACCGGTAAGGAGTGCAATCGTAATTTCTTTGAAGTGATTGAATAGGTACTTTAACAATCGCGCAAATGTCAATAAACCAACGAGACAACCAATGGCAAACAAACCAATTATCATTAAATCTCTCGAATTTACCGCCTCTAGTACAGTGTAATAACTCCCTAACAAGAGGAGAATAAATGACCCTGAAATTCCTGGTAAAATCATCGCACAGATGGCAATTGCACCGCTTAAAAAGATATACCATTTTGCATCAACGTTTGCCACAGACTGAATGGAAGAAATATAAAATGCGATGGCAGTGCCGATCAATAAAGTTAAAACAACGCCAAAAGACCATTTTTTAATTGTCTTTCCGACTAACCAAACGCTTGCGACTATTAAGCCAAAAAAGAAGCTCCAAATCAACACTGGATGAACTTCTAGGAAGTAAGTAATAACTTTCGCTAATGAAGCTATACTAATTATAATTCCAGCAAACAGAAAAAGAAAGAAGGTTCCGTTGATGTGATTCCAAAAAGCTTTAATTCCTTCCTTTCTAAGAATCTTTAATGCACCAAGATTGATCTTGTTAATGCTCTCAATCAGCTCTTCATAAATGCCAGAAATAAAAGCTATCGTACCTCCAGATACACCAGGAACAACGTCTGCTGCTCCCATGGCAACTCCTTTTAGTGATAGCAAGGCTAATTGTAGTGGTGATCTTTTTGTCATGTTTAGTAGGTTTCAAGTTGATTGTCGACTTGCTCGATCCAAGCTAAGATTCCACCTTCGAGGATGACTACGTTTGAATAATTTAAATCACTAATCAGCAAATTCGCAACGGATTCTGCTCTTTTGCCAGAGCGACACATTACGACAATTAAACAATCTTTGGGAACTTCATTTATTCTGGTGACAATCTCCCCCATTGGAATATGTAATCCTCCAATTTCACAAATTTCTCGTTCGTAATCTTCTCTGACATCTAACAATGTTAGTGACTCTCCACTCTGTTGCTTGTTTTTAAGCTCTAATGCTGTAATGTAGTGCATCCTTGTTTTATTGAATTGGAGCAAAGATAGAAAATCATCCTAATTTCCATTTGTGCGTAAACGGATTATTTAACGCGCACCGAAACTAGCATTTCAAAGGTGGCGACAATTTCGTTCGTATCATCAAAAGCTTCTACAAGCACATTTTCATTTACACGAACTTGCTCACGGTCTGATTTTTCGATAATTTCTCGAATCAATTGACCCTGATTACACTTAAATGTCACATCCGATTCTGCTCTTTTCAAAAAATCGCCTTTGATTCCCTTGAAAGCAAATGAAACTTTCTTATTCATCTTTTCGGCAAAATAAAACGCGTGGATTCCCGCTGCGACATCTGCACCAATTGCCAAAGCACCAAAATACATGGAGTTCAGGTGATTTCTGGATCGTCTACGTAACTTAATCTTCAGTTCGACATCCGTATCATTAAGCAACAAGAGTTTCGGTCGCACATAACCTATCATTGGGATTTTAAAGCGACTCAGCAAAAACAACAGCCATTGCATTTTTCGCAACGAAATCTCTTTATTTTCCTTGCTCATATTCACTTTTGAGTTGATCAATAATTTCCTTAATCGGTCGAATTGCTTTCACATGCTCAATGGAAGGACCCGCGCACCACACTGTTTTGTAGGTTGAACTGAATGCCGCGCTCTGCAATTTCTTCATTCCCTTGAAAAAGGTAAACGCCTTGAACCATTTTTTTAAGCGCTTATTCTTATTCAATAAACGTTCCAGCCAGTTTTGTGTAGTCCCTACCTTTTGGACATACGGTGTATTGATAACTGTGCATGGAGTCCCAGAAAGTTTGGTCGTCATAACAATGTCCTTACTTCCATAATCCACACATGCTTGCTTGTAATCTTGTGATACACCTGATTCCGTTGATGCAATGAAAATACTTCCCATGGAAAATCCATCGGCACCGTACTTCATCATTTCACGCATTTCAAAACCGTTTCCCACTCCTCCCGCTGAAATTACAGGTAATTTGCATGATTTCTTCAACAAAGGAATTAGTTCCTTGAATGACATGCTTCCTGCATGTCCACCAGCTTCCTTGTTCACTGCAATGAGTCCGTCTGCACCTAGCGCTTCCACTTTTTTTGCGTAATTCACATCCACCACATCGCAAAAAACTTTGACTCCAGCTTTATGCGCTTCTCGTATCGTTTCTTCAGGAGAACCCAATGATGTTATTATAAAATCGATTTTCTCTTCGCAGCAAACTTTCAATTGCTCTTTGTATAAAAAATTCGATTTATTGACAATTAAATTGATACCAAAAGGTCCCTTCGCTTCTTTTTTGATTCGCTGAATAGCTTCTCTGAGTTCATCCGTTGTTCTGAAGTTCAGTGCAGGAATAGCTCCCGTCGCACCCGATTTAATGGCTGCAACGACCATTTCAACATTGGAGACAAGGAACATTGGTGCGACAATCACAGGAAATTCAATTCCCAGCAATTTACTTAGCGCAGCTTCTTTTAAGTCCATATTCATGCTGTGAAATTACACTTTTTTTATTATGTACGCACATTAACTGATTTCAATACGCACGAGAATCCTTACTTTTGTTTCATGCAGAAAATAAAACCGTGGATTGGCGCAATGCGCTTAAGAACTTTGCCGCTCTCGTTGTCTGGAATCATATTGGGTTCAGGCGTTGCTTATCACCATGGATACTGGGATGCAAACATCTTTTTACTTGCCCTGGCGACCACTGTGCTGTTTCAAATTCTCTCCAATTTTGCCAATGATTTAGGCGATAGCGAAAAGGGAACGGATAACAGCAATCGCATTGGACCGACTAGAGCTGTACAATCGGGTGTGATTTCGAAACGTGAGATGAAAACTGCGGTTGTCATTACGGGGATTCTCAGTTTAGTTTCTGCTTCGGTTCTGATTTACATTGGTGGACAGCAAATGCCAATTGGAATTGTTTGGTTTTATATCGGATTGGCAGGACTTTGTATCATCGCTGCGATTAGTTATACTGTCGGAAAAAGAGCGTACGGTTACCATGGAATGGGTGACATCATGGTTTTTATCTTTTTCGGCTTAGTGAGTGTGCTCGGCGTTTATTCGCTGTACACAAAATCGTTTTCTATGGAAAATGTATTGCTTGCCGTTTTTGTCGGGTTACTGAGCACGGCTGTTCTAAACTTGAACAACATGCGGGATTATAAAAACGATGCTTCATCTAATAAAAACACGATCGTTGTGAAAATGGGTCCAAACAATGCCAAATTTTACCATGCGTTGCTCATTATGATTGCACTTGTTTCCTTGGCTGTTTTTATCAATTCATTCAAGAAGCCTGAACTGTTTTTAAGTATGATTCCTGCTGCACTGCTGCTTCTGCATTTACGGAAAGTCATGCAGACAACAAACCCAAAAGATTTTGATCCTGAACTAAAAAAAGTCGCACTCACAACATTTGCCACTGCGATTTTTGTCACGATCGGACTAATCCTCACCGCATGAAAGCGCACTTCTACAAGCGAACGTTTCAATTCAAACAACCGAGTGGCACCAGTCGTGGTGTGTTGACAGAAAAACACGCGTGGTTCATCGAAGTTTGGAACGAAGAAAATCCAAGTATTAAAGGATTGGGCGAATGCAGTATCATTCCAGGTTTATCGCCCGATTACGCAAATGATGAACAGTACGAAGTTAAATTAACATCTGTATGTGACAATATAACGCAAGATCTCAGTGATTTCCCATCTATCAAATTTGGTGTAGAAACTGCCTTACTGGATTTAAAAAATGGTGGGAAGCGAATTATTTTCGACAACGATTTTGCAAAAGGAAAACAAAAAATTGCTATCAATGGACTGATTTGGATGGGCAGTGAATCATTCATGCAGAATCAGATTGAAGAAAAAATTGCAGCAGGATTTACGACCATAAAATTGAAAATTGGCGCGATTGATTTTGACACTGAATTAGCTCTTTTGGCTTCCATTCGCAATAGATTTAGTGCTGAAAAAATAACTTTGCGCGTCGATGCGAACGGTGCTTTTCATCTATCTGAAGCCCTAGACAAATTAAAAACGTTAAGTCAATTTGAAATCCATTCCATTGAACAACCGATTAAAGCGGGACAATGGAAAGAAATGGCTAAACTGTGCGCTTCTACCCCACTGCCTATTGCATTGGATGAAGAATTGATCGGCATCCATCATATGGAAAAGAAAATAGAATTGTTGGATACCATTCGTCCTCAGTATATTATTCTAAAACCAAGTCTCCACGGTGGAATTGAAGGATGTAAAGAATGGATCTCACTGGCTGAAGAACGCACTATTCCTTGGTGGATAACGTCAGCGCTAGAGTCCAACATTGGACTGGATGCTATTTGTCAATTTACAGCTGAATACAAAAATAGTTCACCACAAGGATTAGGCACTGGCTCGCTCTACGTTGAAAATACTCCTACAACACTGAAAGTCGAAAATGGAATGATTTTTAGATCAGTTTAACACATAATTCGTACTTCTTCCACCTGCCTTGTCCTTCTTCAACACATCTTTTGAAACTAAATCCTGAACATCACGAAGCGCTGTATCTTGTGAACATTTTTGCATTTTCGCCCATTTCGAAGTCGTCAAATTTCCTTTGAAATCATCCAACAATTTATTGAGCATATCCACTTGTCGTTTATTCATCACGGTCTTTTGATGCTTCTCCCAAAAGCGCGCCTTGAACAAAACCTTGGAAAGTGATTCTTCGGTATTGTCCAACGTTCTTTTCAAGCAATCTAAAAACCACGCCAGCCAAGCCGTAACATCTACATCTCCTTTTTGAGACAATTCCAATTGCTTGTAATACGCTTTTCGTTCTGTCAGCAATTGAGAAGACATGCTGTAAAAACGTTGGTTGACATGCTCTGATTTAGCTAACTGCATATCTGCTATTGCCCGCGCCAAACGACCGTTTCCATCATCGAATGGGTGAACGGTAACAAACCAAAAATGTGCTAAAGCCGCTTTTAACACGCCGTCTAAGGAAACATCTGAATTGAACCACTCCAAAAATTGATGCATTTCATATTCAAGTTTGTCTGCTTTTGGCGCTTCAAAATGCACACGTTCAAATCCCATTGCGCCAGAAACAACTTGCATTGGACCTTTATCATCTTTACGGTAATCGCCAACAGTGATTGGAAATATGCCGCTTTTTCCAGTTGGAAATAATGCTGCGTGCCAGGCGCATAAGCGTTCTTTTGTCAATGGTCCATGTGCATTCTTCGTGGCATCTACCGTGACTTCTGACACGCCATCTACAAAACGATTGGAATCTACCATTCCTGCGAATTCCATTCCTAGTTTTCGAGCGACAGAAGATCGAACTTCCTCTGAATTAAAATTTTCTCCTTCTATTTGAGAAGAATAAAGTACATCTGAGGAAAGTGTTTTAAGCAAGGCTTCATTTTGCAAATCAAACCCAAGCGCTTCCATTTTACCCAAAAGACGACCTTGCTTGTTTCGAACTTCTGAAAGCTTCAAAACAAGAACTTCATTGTCCCAATAAAACTGAGGCCAATCCTTTCGTTGATATACATAATGTGCCATTCTCCGCAATTTATGCATCGAATATACAACCTATTCACCGCAAAAACAAATTATTCACCGCAAAATATACGGTTATTAGCCAATTCATTCACCGCACCAAAGGTATATTAAACCAATCGCTTGAGTCCAATGCGTTTTCGTGCCATGTCGACTTCCATGACTTGTACCGAAACGTGCTCATGCAATGCAATAAAATCAGACGGATCTTCGACGTATACTTCTGCCAGATTGGACTTGTGAATCAATCCATTTTCTTTGATCCCAATATTGACAAAGGCTCCAAAATTGGTCACGTTGGTGACAATCCCTGTCAAATTCATACCCGTTTTCAAATCATCAATCGTTTTGATTCGGTGATCAAATTCCAACACTTCGGCTTGTTTACGCGGATCATGTCCCGGTTTTTTTAACTCAGCGATAATATCGTTGAAGGTGAATGCATCCGTTTCAGGAAAGTCCTTTGCGTCGACTTTGGATAGCAATTCTTTGTTTCCGATCAATGTCGCAATATCGCAATTTAGCGATTTTGCAATCTTCGCAACAACCCCGTAACTTTCCGGGTGAACAGACGAATTATCCAATGGATTCTTCCCATCTCGAATGCGAATAAATCCAGCTGCCTGCTCATATGCCTTCCCACCCAAACGTGCGACTTTCTTGAGTTCTTCTCGTGAGAAAATTCCTCCGTTCTCCGTTCGAAATTTTACAATGTTCTCTGCTAATGTCGGTCCCAGTCCAGAAACGTAACTCAGCAAATAAGGCGATGCTGTATTGACATCCACACCTACCGTATTTACGCAGGAAATAACAACGTCGTCTAGCGTTTCCTTTAATTGTGTTTGGTTGACTTCATGCTGATACTGCCCTACTCCTACTGATTTCGGATCAATCTTCACCAATTCCGCCAAAGGATCCATCAATCGGCGCCCAATGGAAACTGCTCCTCGAACAGTGACGTCGTAATCTGGAAATTCTTTTCTTGCAATAGAACTCGCCGAATAAATCGAAGCGCCGTCTTCACGCACGACATAGACTTCAACCTCTCTGTCGAAACGAATGTGCTTGATCATCCCTTCTGTTTCACGTCCCGCTGTTCCATCACCAATCGCAATTGCCTGAATTTTGTAGGCTTGAACAAGCTGTGCAATTTTCGCTTTTGCCTGTGCTTCTTCTTTTTGTGGAGGATGAGGAAAAATCGTCGTGTTGGTGAGTAAATTTCCATTTTCATCGACACAAACGACTTTACAACCCGTTCTAAATCCAGGATCGATGGCCAGCACACGTTTTGACCCCAACGGCGGAGCCAACAACAATTGACGCAGATTCTTCCCAAATACTTTGATCGCTTCGGCATCTGCTTTTTCCTTTGTCTTGTTCAGCACTTCATTTTCCAATGACGGACGAAGTAACCGTTTGTAGGCATCTTGAGCAGCGTCAGCTACAAAATCAGCGCAAGCATCGTTTCCTTTGACGAAAAATCGTTCCATGAACTGCAGTACATCTTCTTCATCTGGACGTGCTTTCAATGAAAGTAATCCCTCGCGATTTGCTCTGTACAAGGCTAAAAATCGGTGCGAAGCAACTCGACTTAAACTCTCCGAATGGTCGAAGTAGTCTTTGTATTTCTCCGCTTCTTCTTCTTTTCCCTTTACCAGTTTAGATACGAGAATCGAACGCTTTTCAAAGGTCTCTCTCAATCGAGTTCGACACGTCACATTCTCATTCATCCATTCGGCAATAATATCTTTTGCACCTTCCAACGCTTGATCTTCATCAACTACTTCACCTTTTACAAACCTTTCCGCCATTTGGAAAGGATCTCCACCGCGTTGCGACATAATCATTTTCGCCAAAGGTTCCAATCCCAATTTCTTCGCCTTCTCCCCTCTCGTCAATCTTTTTTGTTTGTAGGGCAAATACAAATCTTCCAACAAAATGGGATCGAAGCATTGAATGATCTTTGTTTTCAATTCATCGGTTAACTGATTCTGCTCTTCAATCGTCTTCAATATTGTCTGTTGTCGACTAATTAACTCACCGTAGCGCTTCAATTCATCGCGAATAGCAGCAATCTCCACCTCATCCAATCCTCCGCTTCTTTCCTTTCTATACCTCGCGATAAAAGGAATTGTTGCTCCTTCGGATAACAGTGAAAGCACATTCGCTATCGATTTATCTTGTAAACCCGTTTTGTTCTTTATAAATTCTTGTTCTTGCATAGTTGCTGTTGAAAAAAACAAAAATAGAAGATGTATTGGATTGTGCGCTAAAGTGGATTCTTTTCTTATCTTCGAACTACTTAAAATATCAATATGAAAAAATTAATTTTTGTTGGAATCGTTGCTTTGCTCGCTTCCTGTGCACCAAAAACAACTGAAGTTGTGGAAGAAGCAATCGAAGTTTCTTACCCTACTGCTGAAATCGGACAGGGAAAAGGTTTATACGACGCTAAATGTCAAAAATGCCACAAATTGAAAATCGTGGACAACTATACCACTGAAGAATGGGCGACAATTCTCCCGAAAATGGCAAAAAAGGCAAAGCTGGAAGAGAGTGAAACAGCTCTGGTACAAGAATTCATTACCTGGGAGCTACAAAATTAATGCTCAACGGATTAAAAGTTATTGATGCGAGCACAGTACTTGCGGGACCTTCCGTGGGTACTTTTTTTGCTGAATTGGGGGCTAACGTAACTAAAGTTGAGCATCCGAAACATCCCGATGTCACTAGAAGCTGGAAGTTGGCAACTGAGGAATCAGCTTCTTCTGTATCTGCCTATTTTTCGAGCATCAATTACAAGAAGAACTACATTCAACTTGATTTGACCCAAGAAAATGACAGGAATCAGTTTCTAGAACAGATAAGAACTGCTGACATTCTAATCACCAATTTCAAAAAGGGTGATACCTCAAAATTTGGCATTGAAGATGAAGTCCTTTTTCAACTCAATCCACGTTTGATTCACGGAAAAATTAACGGCTACGGTTCGGAAAGTGATCGCGTAGCATATGATTTAATTCTTCAAGCTGAATCAGGTTTTATGTCAATGAACGGAACTCCAGAAAGCGGTCCTGTTAAAATGCCTGTCGCGTTGATTGACGTTTTAGCAGCTCATCATTTGAAAGAAGGAATTTTACTTGCCTTGTACGAGCGAGAAAAATCAGGCAAAGGAAAAGCGGTTTCTGTCGCGCTTTACGATGCGGCGTTGAGCAATTTAGTCAATCAGGCTTCGAATTATTTGATGACAGGACAAGTCCCACAGCGAATTGGAAGTTTACACCCGAACATTGCACCTTATGGCGAAATTTTCAAGACGAAAGATGGTGCGTTGATAACCTTCGCCATTGGTTCTGATGGGCATTTTCAAAAGTTATGTAATGAGCTTGGCTTAAATGATCTTCCACAAAAAGATGAGTTTTCAAGCAATCAAAATCGGGTGAAAAATCGTGTTGAACTGGCGGAAATCATTGGGGAGAAAGTCAGTCAACTGGATATAACGCCTTTACTAGACGAACTCCACACCTTAAACGTTCCAGCTGGGAAAATAAAATCATTGGACGAGGTTTTTCACGCACCGGAAGCACAAGAACTTGTTCGAACCGAAATTATCGACAACATAGAAACGAAACGCGTCACTTCAGTTATTTTCAAATGAAAATCGAAATAAGAACACCAATTACCCCAAAAGAGTGGGAACAATATTATGCGATGCGCTACGATGTATTGCGTAAACCGTTGAATCAACCTATTGGTAGTGAACGCAACGACGGCGATTTAACAGGAATTCACTTTGCACTCTACGAAGACGGCTTGTTACGTGCCATTGCACGACTAGACAAAGTAGATGAAACAACAGCGCAAACTCGATTTGTCGCAGTGGATCCAGTTGTTCAGGGCAAAGGATTTGGAAAATTAATTATGGACGCCGTGGAAGCGAAATCCAAACAGCGCGGCGATACAAAAATGATTCTCCACGCCCGCGATTATGCACTCGATTTTTACCTGAAACTGGATTATAAAGTGGTAGAAAAGAGTTACAAGTTATTTGATGTATTGCAGCATTATTTGATGGAGAAGGTGTTGTGAGGGCGGAAACAAGCAGGTTTTACACCCTACGCGTTCTGAACAATCATTCATTGAATGTTATATAGATTCTTCTTTGTTAACTTCGTTCAATGCCCTTTCAAAATCAGAAACTCTTCGCTCTTTTAATTTCGGTAATTGACCCAGAATTATTAATGAAATAGCAGTTGGAAATAGTGTTAACGTAAACCATCCACCTGGACTCCTATTTAGTTCTTTCGCTATCCGCCCTGCATAGAATGCACATGCTATTTTAACTAATCCACCAAACACTAAAAAATATCCTTGTTCCACATCCGGCAATAAAATAATCCGCACAAAGTATATTGCAATTGAAAAGACAATAAGAAGGACTCCAAGTAATGTAGCCTCTGATTCCTTTTCATAATTCCTATCATATATTTCTCCTACTGCAGACTTTTTCTTGGATGGTAATGGAGGAGGAAAGTTTTTAAAATACTCATTTAGTTCAGGAATATTTTCCGCAGGTATCCAATCATCCATTCCCTTGTGCCAAACTAAAGTGTCCCGATCAATTACATTTAATTCAAGTCGAGAGACTTCAATTGGTCCAATTTTCTGCCCTGATTTTTCGTAAAATATTTCCATTCCAATTTTTGTGTTATCTATAGCGTAATTATCCACAATAAAAGATCGCTAAAAAGAGAAATAATTTAAATATGTTTGAACTGGGAATTTCCATAATTCATTAGTCGCTTCACTTAAAAAGGCTCTGCTTGTAGTAATTTTTATTTTACTTTTTCTTCAAGTAGAATAAACTCTTCATCTGAGTAGTTTAGTTCTTTCGCTATTTCCTTCAGCTTTGTTCTATCTATCTCTTTCAATGGAGAATAAAATACATACTGTCCAAAGCCCTTTAAATCTGCCATTGGGTCATTACTGTTCTTATTTTCCTTTTTTGCAGTCAATAATGGCTTAACAACAATCAATATTTCTCTTACTCCATTTTCCTCATCAAACTGTATCATCATTGCAGGTAAATTTGGAGGTGTTAATGTAATCGGCATATTGACTATGGATGGAAGGTACTGCTTCATTAACTTCCAAGAATTTTCATCCTTGACTATTGCCATTACATCTGCTAAACTTGTAATAGTACATGTTGAAACATCCAGTTGGAATAGTTTATTGACTTTTTCAATGGTTGGTTTTCCAATTTCTTTTAATACTTCTGTTGCTCTCTCTTCCACACCATTCCCGTGGTTAGCGTGTAATTTTAAAATCATCAGGCAAACATCAATAGTACGTTCCTGACTGCTTTTTTCAAAGAGCGTATTTAGTTTGTTCATTTTTTCATCTACAGTCTTTTCATCAGTTCCAAAGAATAATAAGAGTTCAAAATTCTCATCAGAATATTCCAAATCTAAAAAGTCTGGAACATTGTAATAGTAAATAGCCTTTTGTTGGTATTCATTGCTTTTTGTTGCATCGTTTTTCTTCTCATAAACTTCTGCAAGTTTTTCGTATAACATTCCTTCTCTGGGACTATCCGACAGAAGTTTGTTAAGCTCGATTTCGGCTTCCGTTAATTTATTCTGTACTATATAATTATCGGCAATATTATATGAGGCATCATACTTGAATTCTTCATCGGTTAACAATTTGCTGAAAAACTCAGTTGATTTCTCGTATTGTTTCAGTATTTGATGCACCTTAGCTGCATAAAAAATTTCTTCACTTCGATTGTATTCCTTTATTAGATATTCTAAATCAACTAATGCAGACCTATAATTTTCTGCTCTAAATTGTTCTTCATCATAGTCTATCGAATTAGCTTTATAAACACTACTTCCATCGATATTCTTTTGCCCAGTACCTAGATAGGCCATTTCTAAACTCATTTTATACTTTCGTAGAATTAAACTTGGAACACTGCCAAACTTGTTGATTCCCTCTTCAATTATTTCCAGCCCCTCAAACCAATTACCATTTTTAAATAAAGAGTACCCATAGACCTCAAATACTTGATAACAATCTTTTTTGTTGTCGTATATACCTTTTGAATTGTCTACTGCAAACCGGCTATTGTTTTGTTCAATGGCAATAAACGATTTCTCTAAAATTGAGTTGGTACTATCATCGCATTCAGCAAAATTTTCGGATTTTAATTTCTCGTATTTGAACGTGTTTCTTTTGTACTTCTGAGAGAATGACAAAAATGGTATTAAAGTCAAAATAATTATGGCGGTAATTTTCATTTGATTATTTATTTAAATAAAATTCTATTTTTTCTATCTCGTAACACTGCTAATTCGTGTGATTTACGATCCCCCTCTCCGTAAATATAACCAATAAAAATTGTTGCTACCCCCCTCACAAATACTCCGGAAAATTATTCTTCATTATTTCATCGATCATTTCGAAACTTAACGGTTTGGTTTTATAAGTGGAAATTTCACTTAGCTCTTGGGCTTTTATTTGATCGTTCGGGTTGAGGGAAGTGGTAAGCATCGCAATAATAATTTTCCCTCGCTGCTCTTTTTCCAAACCTCGATATGCCCGAATAAACTCCCAACCATCCATGACAGGCATGTTTATATCCAACAAAATCAAGTCTGGCGCTGGATTAATCGTTATTCCATTATTGAACTTTCCGCTGGAAGTTAAATATTCAATCGCTTCAGCGCCATTCAGCGTTACGGCAATGTTCTCAGTAATTCCAGATTCTTCCAAAAACTCAGAGTGCAAGAAGTTAGTAGCTTCGTCATCATCTACTAGTAAGACACAGTTTAATTTATTTTTCATGGCTAATTATTGTTTGGTTATCGTAAACTTAAATATGCTCCCTTTATTCGGCGTTGATTCTACCCATATCTTACCCCCGTGTAGCTCCGTAATTTTTTTACAGAGTGCTAATCCAATTCCAGTTCCTTGGTAATCGGCTCTGCTGTGAAGTCTTTTAAAGACTTGAAACAAAATATCTATATCCTTTTCTTCAATTCCAATTCCATTATCTTTTACACTGAAAAGCCACTCATTCGGCTGTTCAACCACCGAGACATGAATTACCGGAACGGTATCCTTGATCTTAAACTTCAACGCATTACTAATCAAGTTTTGAAACAGTTGTCGCAGTTCGACCGAATACGCATTGATTATAGGTAGCTGTTCGACGCTAATCGTTGCTTTTGTCTCTTGGATAATTAGCGACAAGTCGTTAAGTACATCGTTTATAGTTTCGTTACAGTCCACCTGCACCAATTTACTTTCTTGTCCTACCCGCGAATAATCCATTAACACCTTAACTAACTCCTTCATTCTATTGGATGCTTGAGAAATAAATTGAATGTACCTCTTACCCTTTTCATCCAATGTATCGCCATATTTCTTTTGAAGTAAATCTGAAAAACTTACGAGAGTCCGCAGTGGCTCTTGCAGGTCATGCGAAGTGATATACGTATATTGTCTTAGCTCTTTATTCTGACTCGTTAAGAGCGCATTTTGATCTCTCAGTAGCGCTTCACTTTCCATCAACAATTTTGTACGCTCTTCTATCTTTTGCTCCAGTTCATCATTCAATTTTTGTATTTCTCTGGTACGGTTACGTGTTTCCGTTTCTAACTCGAGCACCTTCTTTTCGAGGTCAGCGGTTTTCCTTTTGTTCTTTAACTGCTCATTTTTCAATACCACCGATTCCGTAACGTCAACCGCTCGGTGAATAATACACTCAATTTCATTGTTCTCATTAAGCACAGGGACATTCATAGGACTCCAGTACCTCACTTCAAACGTCCCATCTGGTTTTTGAATATCGTACTTCTGAATGGCCATCGAGTGTGTCCTTTTATTCTTAAGTACCGAGTTAAGTGATTTTGACAAATTAGAAACTCCATCCGCGTTTTTATCGTCTGGATTGTCAGGAAAAACCTCAAACAATCCCTTTCCTACAACTTGGTGCTTATCAATCATAGTAGCCGATGCATACGCATCATTTGCTGTGATAATCTTTAAATCAGTTGAAAGAATAAGGTACAGTCCAGGTAGGTTACCTAGGAGTTTGGCGTAGTCAAGGTTATATTTTTTCATTTGAGCGTAAGGCAGTGATTGTGAACGATTTCACCAAATATATAATTTTTTATTTAAAAAATAACAGAGAGGGAAAAATATTTCGCGATGCACTTGGATGCATTGCGTAGACCTTTGAACAACCAATAGGTAGCGAACGTAACGAAGGTGATTTCACAGGGATCCAGCACTCTAAGAAGTCGGCATGTTATGCGCTTGAGTTCTATCCGTTTTTAGGCTGAGCTAATAAGAGAAAGCACTTTGCAAATCAATCTTTTAACTATTTAAAAAACCGAATTCCTACGTAGTACTACGTATGGCGGTCTGATATATACCATCGATTTATCATTCTCCCAAAGGCTAAAAACAAATTTCCTATATAGACAATAATTAGTTTCGATCTGTTGAAGGAAGCAAACAACTAAGAACAAATCACTTCAACACGATTAATAACTAATACTTAATTACATGAAAAACAAAAAGAAAATAGTGGGTACTGCTTTCCTCAGTTTGTTCCTTACAGGAATCAACGCACAGGATGCTCTACTTACTTCGGGACAGGAGGCCTCAGGTATAGGTGGTACCTCCAGCTCCAGCATCGGTCAAGTCCTTTACACTACGAACAGTGGGAGTTCAGGCACTGTTGCACAAGGTGTGCAGCAGGCATTTGAAATTTCAACGACAGTGGGAATCGAAGAAACAGGAATACAACTTATTTGTTCAGCGTTTCCAAATCCAACTGTCAACAGTCTAACATTAAATGTTGTCAATAACAACAAGGGTAATTTATCCTATCAGTTGTTTGATCTAACAGGTAAATTAATTGATGTAAATACTATCAATTCAGAAAACACCAGCATTGATATGACTGCTTTATCTCCTGCCACTTACTTTTTAAAAGTAACTCAGGACAATCTAGAAATCAAAACATTTAAAATTATCAAAAACCAATAATAATCTAACGTTATGAAAAAAATCTACACATTAGTATCTGCATTTATGCTCACCATGGGAGCATATGCACAGGCTCCAGAAAAAATGAGCTACCAGGCCGTTGTAAGAGACGCTGGTCAGAATTTAATTACTAACCAACCGGTTGGAATGCAAATCACCATCCTACAAGGATCATCTACAGGAACAGTGGTTTACCAAGAAACACAGACCCCTTCTACTAATACTAACGGTTTAACTTCATTAGAAATCGGTGCAGGAACTGTGATTTCTGGTGATTTCTCAACGATTGATTGGTCGAGTGGTCTTTATTTTATTCAAACAGAAACTGATCCAACTGGTGGAACAAATTACACCATCTCGGGAACATCACAAATGTTAAGTGTTCCTTATGCATTATATGCAAAAACTTCAGGAAATGGCGCTGGACCTCAAGGACCAGCAGGTAACGATGGAATCGACGGTGCTACTGGACCAATGGGACCACAAGGATTACAAGGACCAGCGGGTAACGATGGACTAGATGGTGCAACTGGACCGATGGGACCTCAAGGACCAGCAGGATTAAATGGTGCTGATGGACTAGACGGTGCAACTGGGCCAATGGGACCTCAAGGACCAGCAGGTTTAAATGGTGCTGATGGAATCGACGGTGCGACTGGACCAATGGGACCACAAGGACCAGCAGGTTTAAACGGTGCTGATGGACTAGACGGTGCAACTGGGCCAATGGGACCTCAAGGATTACAGGGACCAGCAGGTTTAAATGGTGCTGATGGAATCGACGGTGCGACTGGACCGATGGGACCTCAAGGACCAGCAGGATTAAATGGTGCTGATGGATTAGACGGTGCAACGGGGCCAATGGGACCTCAAGGACCAGCAGGTTTAAATGGTGCTGATGGACTAGACGGTGCGACTGGACCAATGGGACCTCAAGGACCAGCAGGATTAAATGGTGCTGATGGATTAGACGGTGCGACTGGACCAATGGGACCACAAGGACCAGCAGGATTAAACGGTGCTGACGGAATCGACGGTGCGACTGGACCGATGGGACCTCAAGGACCAGCAGGTTTAAACGGTGCCGACGGAATCGACGGTGCAACGGGGCCAATGGGACCTCAAGGACCAGCAGGATTAAATGGTGCTGATGGATTAGACGGTGCGACTGGACCAATGGGACCTCAAGGACCAGCAGGTAACGATGGACTAGACGGTGCAACTGGACCAATGGGACCTCAAGGACCAGCAGGATTAAATGGTGCTGATGGATTAGACGGTGCGACTGGACCAATGGGACCTCAAGGCTTACAAGGACCAGCAGGTAATGATGGATTAGACGGTGCAACAGGACCAATGGGACCACAAGGACCAGCAGGTTTAAACGGTGCTGATGGAATCGACGGTGCAACTGGACCAATGGGACCTCAAGGCTTACAAGGACCTGCAGGTAACGATGGACTAGACGGTGCAACAGGACCAATGGGACCTCAAGGATTACAGGGACCAGCAGGTAACGATGGACTAGACGGTGCTACCGGACCAATGGGACCTCAAGGACCAGCAGGAAATGATGGATTAGATGGTGCTACAGGACCGATGGGACCTCAAGGACCAGCAGGATTAAATGGTGCTGATGGAATCGACGGTGCAACAGGACCGATGGGACCTCAAGGACTACAGGGACCAGCAGGTACTTACACAGCAGGTGCTGGTATTGATATCACCGGTGGAGTAATTAGTGCTACTAGTACATCAACAATGCCAGAATACGCTTATGCTTATATAGGAAATTCAAGTACATTAGGTGACCAAACAGTCACAGCAATGTCGCCAGCTGCAACATATGTAAATGGTGTTGTAATGAATGGTTCATCTATTACTTTGCATGCAGACAAAATGTATGAGGTAACAGTTGCCTTCTACATCTACAATGCTACTGGAGGACATACATACCAAATGAAAGATGCTACAAACAGTGCCTATCTAGGAACAGAAATGTATTTTGGACAAGGTGGCTCAGATGTATCTTATAATTTGTCAACTATGAGCTTCTTGATTAAGCCAGGGACAGACATTGATATGGTCCTTGAAAAAACACAAGGTACAGATGTTAATTTAATTGGTAAAATTGTTGTAAAAGAGATCAAATAAGAAGGATCTAAATTATCATTAATAACTTTCATATTATAACCCAATAAACAAAGGAGCGACTTTTAGTCGCTCCTTCATTTTAAACCTAAACCTAAACTATTTACTACTCTACTACTATTTGCATAGTGGGATTATAAAGAAGTTGTACTCCTTCTATTATTTTCAAGCTCAATTGTCAATCCAAGCCCTTTTAAACTTATCATATTCAGCTATACTGATCTTCCTCGAATAATTCTCAGTATCAATGCAATGACTGCGATCACCAAAAGAATGTGAACAATACCGCCTGTGTTAAACCCTAAAAATCCAATTGCCCATGCTATTAAGAAAATCAAGGCGATATAAAACAAAAGATTTCCTGCGCTAGTTGATTCCCTCATGAAACTTACTTTTCGTTGTTTTTACCGAAGTCGCGAAATGCATCTCCTAACTGTTCCATATCATGCGTAAATTCCGCCTTGAACCTCTCCCATCCTTCTTTGTTATTTGAATTAAAATCATTCATTCTCTTCTTCATGTCGGTATTCTTACGTTCCAATTCCGCAATTTTCTTTTTGTAGTCTTCTCTAGCTTCCTTTTTCTGACTATCAATCCGAGCATTGAACTCAGCTATGCTTCTTTCGTTCTCTTCAATTTGCGCTGCGTGCTGAGCTTTGTAATTTTCTACTTCCCACAAATGCTCTTTGCTGTCTTCCAATTCTTTATTTGCTTGATCCACATTATCTTGCGCGTCCTCAACTTTTTCTTCGGGCGTTGAACAACTTGTTAATGCTGAACCTATCAAAAGGACAGAAATAGCTAATACTTTAATTGATTTTTTCATGATGATTTGAATTAGGCAGTAAATATATTTTCACTGCACTACAAAGGTTGCTCAGAAAATCCAATTGGCTATTACACAATTAATAGCAAGACTTACAGTATTTACAGATAAGGAATTTTAAGGCGGAGATAAACGAAAGCCAGATCACCTATTAAAAATAGCCTAACTTCTTCCCTATTAAAATAAGGACATTAGAACATTCGCATTAACGATAATTTTGTAATGTCGGTTACTAAAAGGAATCGGTATTCTACTCTGTTGGGTATCCCTCTCGTTCCAAGACCCGTATTTTTTCCCTTAACTCGATAAATCTTTCTTTTTGATCGTTGTAGAAAGTCCCTGAATTATCTGTTCCTGTTATAATAATAGAATCCAACATCTCACCTATTGTTCTTCCAAATGGATCGCAGGGTGCTTTTAGGTCAGGTTGGTAGCGCTCAAGGAAACGATTAAACACATCGTATTTTTCAGTCAGTAGCATCATTTCAAGAATACCAGTTTGGCGCACAATGAGATCACCACTTACACACTTAAATTCATAGCTGTGTTTTTTCATATAATCAATGAGCGGAGCAAGATTAGCTTCATCGGTATGATCTCCTTTCATGTAATGCACGATTATTTGTTTTTCCCACATATCAAGGTCGAAATAGAGATAATCTGCATCATCGGCCATGATGTGATATTTAATTACCTGGCACACACTATTCATATTTGTAGCACTTAAACTAAAAAAAATAAATCCCCCAAATATATTTCCTTGCGCAGCAAATCGCTGTGTTATTGCAGGATCTATGGATAGTAAATCAATGTTATCATATTTTTGTGGTACAATTTCTTTCATCGTTTTATCTATACACCCCCATCTATCTTCAGTCCTAACCGCTGCTAGGCCTTGTGAAAAATTAGACACATATTGATAAATGATAGGAATGATTTCCATCGCAGATTTATCCACAAAACCCCATTTTCCATTCAATTTAACCGCTCCTAAACCATCCGAAAAACTGCGTGCGAACTCATATTTTGCAGCGATAACTACTTTGCCAGATTCATCTTTGAATCCGTATTTACCATTTTCATAAAATGATGTCAAGTTTTGAGCAGCTACAGCTGTAACTGCCAAGCATAGAACGAGTGTCATAAGATACCTTGTCATAACTCAACTTTTTGATTCATTTACAAAATGAATATATCATTTTAAATTGAAAAGGATTTAACTCACGCTAAAAAAAGATGTTCTGACTACTTCAACTTCCTCAAGCGCTCATCAATGCGTTTGGTGATCAGCTTAAACAACAATTCAGTATCCTTTTGGTTAAGTTTACGTCCAAATCGAACCACCTTTCCAAAATAAAGGAAATCGATACGTTCACCACCCTTTACCCATGGTGATTGTTCCCAAGCTGATTGCAACGAGCGTTCTTTGGGTTGGTGGACTTCCATTTTGGCAATGTTCTCGTAGTAATACACATTCGCCTTTCCATAAGATTTTATTGAACGCTTGTAGGAAAGTGCTGTTTCATCTAGTTTTATTAACTCTCTTCCCCAGAGAAACCAAAAAAATGACCGCGCGACTTTTACTGCGTAATACAACCAAAACGCTAAGAAAATGTAGATGATGATTTGTTCTTGCTCGGTCAGTGCCAAGGTGAACAACGCCCAAATTACAATTGCTCCGATGGTGTACCACATGGAAACCCATGCACCCATCGCTGCTTTTATCCAAGTAATGTTTTCTGGATAAATAACAATGGTTAATTTGTTCTTATCGTCTACAAAGCTTATGCGTTCACCAATCCATTTCATGTGGCAAAATTATCTTTTTTTAATTGGTTGCAAGCTCCCTATTTCAAATACCTGAAGTCTTGTCCGTTTTTCAGACTTAACACCGATTCATAAATCAACTGAATGGCGTTTTCAACATCTTCTTTACAACACATCTCAACAGTCGTGTGCATGTAACGCAATGGAAGAGAAATCAACGCACTTGGCACTCCTTCGTTAGAATATGCAAAAGCATCTGTATCTGTTCCTGTCGACCTTGACGCTGCTGCACGTTGGAAAGGAATTTTGTTTTTCTCCGCCGTTTGAATGATGAGCTTCAATAAGTTGTTATGAACAGCTGGACCATACGTCAACACGGGACCAGCACCTGAGCTCAAATCGCCGTTTTCAATTTTGTCAATCATCGGTGTTTGGGTGTCGTGACATACATCTGTAATAATCGCAACATCTGGTTTGATCTTGTGGGCAATCATTTCGGCTCCTCTCAATCCAATTTCTTCTTGCACTGAGTTGACAATGTACAAGCCAAATGGAAGTTTTTTCTTTTCCTTTTTCAACATGCGCGCCACCTCAGCTATCATAAATCCACCAATGCGATTGTCCAACGCACGACCAACGTACTTGTTTTTGTTCAACACCATGAATTCATCTTCAAAAGTCGCAACGCAACCTACATGCACACCTAATTTCTCGACTTCTTCCTTCGTTTTGCAACCGCAATCTAAAAAGATATTTTTCATACTGGGCGCATCGTCTTTTGTGTGACGTGTGTGAATTGCTGGCCATCCGAAAACAGCTCGTACAATTCCCTTATCTGTATGAATGTTAACACGCTTAGAAGGCGCAATCATGTGATCCGAACCACCATTTCTTCTCAAATAAACAAATCCTTCTTTCGTGATGTAATGTACAAACCATGAAATTTCATCCGCATGCGCTTCTATGACCACCTTGTACTTCGCATCAGGATTTATCACCCCTACCGCTGTTCCATAATTATCGGTGAAATAGGTGTCAACATTAGGTTTGATGTAGTCTAACCACAATTGTTGTCCCTGCGATTCAAACCCAGTTGGAGATGGATTGTTCAAGTATTCTTCTAGAAATTTTTGAGAGGATGCTGATATTTTCATGAGTTCTTCATTACAATTTTACAAAAGTAAAAGTAATGAAAGGATTTATTTTAACAACGTAATATTTCCCTTTACGATGGTCTCTTGATCATTGATGCATTTTACATCTAGGTAATAATCGTAGACATCCGGATCGCATGGCCTTCCTTTAAACGTTCCATCCCAGCCCACCATGCGCTCGAAGGACTCAAAAACCAGTTCTCCCCAGCGATCATAAATCCTGAAAATCATTTCCTCAAACGGTCCTTCCACATAGAGCACATCGTTTTCACCGTCGCCATTTGGAGAGAAGGCATTTGGGACAAATACATACGGTTCTCCGCAGATATAGGCATACGTTTTCACAAATACAGAGGCCGATTTCGTGCAAATTCCATCCGTAATGAACACCACATACGTCGTTGATTCATCTACAATTGCTTGCGTTACTTGACTAGTTGGGTGTGAAAGTCCACTCATCGGTAACCACTGATAACTATATCCCGATGGCGAAGCGGTCAGTGTAACTTCAGCTCCTTCTGCGACTTCATATTCAGAAGCTGTGGCATTCACCAGAGGATCGGGCACATCCCCGACATGAATTTGAATAGAATCCGAAACAACGCAGCCGTTGGAAGATGTCGCAGTAACATAAACATACTGAGACGTTACTGGATCAACTTCGACAGTATTCGATACCGAAGGGTTGACGATGATGGAATCAGGTTCCCATTCATAGGTAAATGTCAGCGAGGGATTCGAATTCGTTGCTGTGACAATGGTGCTTTCGCCCACACAAATAGAGTCGTTGGCGGAGAGCGTAAGATTAGATCCAATAAAATCAATATAAACGCTATCAATGAGCGAACAACCTGCATTACTCACCTGCACGTAATACATTCCAGGTTCTGTTGGTGTATAGGTAAATACTGAATCCGCTAGATCTGTGTTCAGTGTATCACTAAAATTAATGTCTTCCGACCAAATAAATTCATCACCAATTCCATTGGTATAAGCAATAAAATCAATTGGTGTAGGGACACATAACTCCTGGTCAACAATCGTACTCAAACTCAATGAATCGTACACGGTAATGGTTAATTGAGCTGTATCTGTAATTAGACAAATGCTGTCTGTAACGTAAAGAAAAACCTCGTAAACTCCAGGAGTATCAAAAGTGACAACTGGTTCAAAAATAATTGAAGTGGTATCTCCATTGCCAAAATCCCAGATGTAGGAGTCTGAAGCGGAAGAAAAATTGTCAAATGTTACAGTAAATGGTGCACAACCTATATTCTGGTCGATGGTAAATTCAGCGTTTGGAATGAGTTCAAAATCGAACTTAAAAATGAGATTATTGCAGTTGCCACTAAGGTTTTCGTCTGACCAGGCGCCGGGAGATGTCACAAAGTCACTATATCCTCCACATCCTCCACACACGGATTGATAAACTACCCCATTCGCATCGAATCTTGATGTCCCACCATCCACGTGCTCTCCAGCAGAGCTTCCACCGATATACGTTCCATATAAAAGTCCGCTAAAATCACGTTCAATCACTAACAAATAAAAGTCGACATTGGTTGAATTGGGTTGATATGCATCTGTCGATATTGGCATTCCAGATGCAGGTGCTCCTGAAGACAGGTTCCTTCCCCAACCAGAAATGTAAATGTTTCCGCAGATATCGACTAAAAATGCCGCTGGGGAAATATCCAATGCATTGTTGCCACTTCCAAAAACAGTAGAATTTAGCGCAACAGTTAAGTCTTCATCCAAGCGTATCACGAATTGACTACTTCCAGGATTGACAAATGTCGAATTGATAACTGGAAAACTTCCATTCATTGATTGTCCTAGCAAATAAACCTGGTTCAATCGATCTATTTCAATGAAGAAAATCTGATCATAATTCGGTGTGCCAATGTATGAGCCGGCTAACAATACACCACCATTCGCACTTGTTTTGGCTACAAATCCATCTGTTTTCCCTCCGTTGTATGCCGTCTGCCAACCAGTTCCCATCCCAGGCAAATCACTTGAAGCCGTTCCTCCTGCAAAAATCACATTCCCAGTAGTGTCGACTTTCACTGAGTAACACGCATCATTTTCCGATCCACCGTAATAACTGGACCAAAGTAATGTCGACAAATCCGTAGACAACTTAAACAAAACGCCGTCTTGTCCCCCACCATTCGTTGCTTGAAATGCATTTAGTACAGGGAAATCAGTGGATCGCGTTGCCGAAGCCACAATGACATTAAAGTCTTCATCCAACATAATTTCACCACGAAAAGGATCGCCGTAATTCGTTGTCAGCGAATCCAACAAAATTGGATTGGAGATATTATAGTTGACACCGTCGTTTCCAGATCCACCAATATAGGTAGAGCCCAACAAGTTCATTCCATTCGCGCTCAATTTAGAAACAAAAATATCTGTGCCGTTCGTGTAATGATGCACACCATTACTCGTAAAATTTACATTGGCAATTCCACCAGCATGTACAGCACTATAGCCATTCTGAATTGGAAAATCATTACTCGAAGTCGCTCCATACAGGTACACATTGTCCAAAGTATCACAAATCAAACTATGCACTGATTCCGTTCCTTGATTGTCGTCTCCACCTCCCAGAAAACACGTCCATAACATTTGGGTGCCATCACTGTTATATTTCGAAATAAATACATCAGTTACACCATAAGTTCCAGCTGGATTATTAGCCGTAGGCATAACATTAGTCATATTAGTAGTTGTGTTCCACGCAGGACCAGGAGTTGGGTACGAATTCCCAAAAACTATCCCGCCTGAATAAGCAGAACCATCATATCCATAAGTGGCCGTCATTCCAAAATTGTCTGTCAACGAACCAGCGTAAGTTGCAAAGATTAAGATGGGATCTATTACCAGTGTTACAAAAGGATTGTACTCCCCCAATTCAAACGAAACCCTGTTTCTCTCCAGCTTAAAAGAGCAATCAACTTCTATAATTTTCCCATTCACAATTTGGTACGCATACGGTTTTTGCTCAATGATTTCACCTAGTTCAGTCGAAACAACTAGACTTCCCTTTTTATCAATTGTGATGCCCTTCTGTCCTATATATTCCAACTGGATAATCGCAGGATCTTTCTCTGGCGACACGTGAAATTCATATTTCAGCTGTTCCTGTTCTTCAATCAACTTTAGATCGATGCCATCGTACAAATCATGCAACACTGCTTCTCCATATCCACGTACTTCAGATGCCCACTTGCTCTTATCGTTCCCAATGAAATAATTGTAATAATTCGGTGTAGCCCCGTCCTTCTCTATCTTGTTGACTTCATTCGCCCCCACAAAATTCAAGTGAACTACCGTCTGACGGTTTACTATTTTATCATCTATTTTTTCAAAATTGGCGTGTGCTGCATGCGTTGCGGAAAAATCTTGCAAGTGGAACACCATTTTTTTCTGTTGCACCCATAAATTTCCACCATCAAATTTCGATTGAAATAAAATCTGATCGTCCCACTGCCCTTTGTTTTCTATAAAGGCATGGTGGATGGAGTGGTTGTGTAAGATTTCTTGCGCTTGAAGCGTTAAGCTGGAAATGAAAACCAAGAAAAGTAGCAGAAATCGCATAAAATGTCATCTAGTTGAACCCTAAATTAAGGATTTTAATAGAAGACGCCAAAATCCCTCGATAAGTTTGCTGAAAATCTTAATTTTGAGGCAATATAACTCCTATGAAAAATCGAATTACAACACTTTTTAATATTGACTACCCGCTGATTCAAGCTGGAATGATCTGGTGCTCAGGATGGGAACTTGCTTCTGCCGTTTCGAATGCAGGTGGATTGGGAATTATTGGTTCTGGTTCTATGTATCCTGAAGTTTTGGAAGAACAAATCACCAAATGTCAACAGGCGACAAATAAACCGTTTGCGGTGAATTTACCGATGCTCTATCCTGATATTGATAAACATATTGCAACAATCATAAAACTTAAAGTACCCATCGTTTTTACTTCCGCTGGAAATCCAACCACATGGACGCAGCATTTAAAATCGCATGGAATTACCGTGGTGCACGTTGTTTCTAGTTTGAAGTTTGCATTGAAATCGCAAGAAGCAGGAGTGGATGCCGTGGTGGTGGAAGGATTTGAGGCTGGTGGACATAACGGACGAGACGAGACAACGACATTTTGCTTAATTCCGATGGTTGCCGAAAAGGTAACGATTCCGATTATTGCTGCTGGTGGTATTGGAACTGGAAGAGGAATGCTTGCCGCGATGAATTTAGGTGCAGACGGTGTACAGATCGGAAGTCGCTTTGTCGCTTCGATTGAATCCAGTGCACACCAGAACTTTAAAAATGTAGTTGTCGATGCAAAAGAAGGCGATACGGTTTTAACGTTGAAGGATGTCACGCCAGTGCGATTGGTCAAAAACGAATTTTACAATAAAGTCCAAGCGGCCTACGAACGTGGAGCGAGCGTTGACGAATTAAAAGAACTTTTAGGTCGAGGTAGAGCAAAAAAAGGCATGTTCGAAGGTGATTTGGTGGAGGGAGAGTTAGAAATTGGACAAATTTCAGGACTCATTCACGAAATTCTGCCTGCAAAGGAAATTGTGGAAGAAATTATCCAAGAATACCGCACAACGCTTGCTGAACAATCGACAAAAAAATATCAATTTTAGAAGCAATGCTCTATTAAATTTTCAAGCAAATGTTTATGTTTAATCCAAAGTCCTCCCCCTGCACCCCCTCCAAAGGGGGGAACGAGTCGAATCTAATTTTTCTTTGGATGTCCTATGAATTATTGTCAAAACTACCGAAAAGATTAAATTTTTCGAAGATAGATTTAACTTCCCCCTTTGGAGGGGGTGCAGGGGGAGGAGCTATTTTAACTGATAATCATCACTTACCAGATTTCTATTCCAAAAGAAATCATGAACTATTTTAAATGATCAAATACGACAAATTTACACTGGAAAACGGGCTGACTGTTCTTTTTCACAAAGATATTACAACACCGATGGCAGTGGTAAACACGCTGTACGATGTCGGAGCACGAGATGAATCCGAGGATCAAACGGGATTTGCACATTTGTTTGAACATTTGATGTTTGGAGGATCAGTGAATGTCCCAGAATTCGATACACCGCTGCAATTGGCAGGTGGAGAAAACAATGCCTTTACCTCGAACGACGTCACCAATTATTACGATGTGCTTCCTGCGAACAATATAGAAACCGCACTTTGGCTGGAAAGTGATCGTATGCTTTCGTTGGCGTTTACCGATAAAAGTTTGGAAGTCCAACGCAGTGTCGTTATTGAGGAATTCAAGCAGCGCTATTTGAATCAACCGTACGGAGATGTCTGGCTTGAATTAAGACCGCTCGCGTATACAACTCACCCGTACAAATGGGCTACCATTGGTAAAGAAATTAAACACATCGAAGATGCGACCATGAATGATGTGAAGGCTTTTTTTAAGAAGTTCTATACCCCTTCAAACGCTATTCTGTGTATTGCTGGGAATCTGGAATTGGAAGATGTAAAATCCCTGGTGACAAAATGGTACGGAGATCTTCCTAAACTAGAAAAACCGCTTCGCAATCTTCCCAAAGAGCCTGAACAAAACGAATTTCGAGAAAAAACGATAGAACGTGATGTCCCTGCGAATGCGTTTTACTACGCTTTCAAAATGGTGGATCGAAAACACGCTGACTACTTTGTGTACGACACATTATCCGATGCGCTCGGTCGCGATAAAAGTGCGCGCTTGTACATCACGCTCAAAAAAGAATTAAACCTTGTTTCAAACATTAGCGCTTACGTGACAGGTTCATTGGACGAGGGATTGCTTGTAATTTCAGGTAAACTCAACGATGGTGTTTCATTTGAAGATTTAGATCAAGCGTTATGGAATGAACTTGAGAAAGTTCAGACAGAACAAATTCATCCATTGGAATTGGAGAAGATTATGAATAAAATTCGTACCGCTAAGGAATTTGGCGATCAGGGAATTCTAAATCGCGCGATGAATTTATGTTCTTATGAATTACTTGGAGATGCATCACTCATCAATAAAGAAAGTGAAATGTATCACCAGATTAAACCAGAAGATATTTTACGTGTTGCGAAGGTGACGCTGAACAAAACCAATTGCACACTTTTAAAAATACAATCGACAAATGCTAAATAGAACGCTTCAACCCGAATTAAAAGCAATTGATCACATCGATTTTATTGCCCCAGTAAAATATGCACTCAACGAAGAAGTTTCACTTTTTCACATGAAGGACGTGGCAGATGAAACTTGTCGCTTTGATTTGTACTTTGATGCTGGAAAATGTAGAGGACTTAAAGGCGTTCCTAACTTTGTGAATGGACTGCTTCTCTCAGGAACTGATCTGAAATCATCAATTCAAATTCAAGAAGAAATCAATGGAAAAGGTGGATTTTATGAATCTGGAGTCTCCGTGGAAAATGCTGTAATCTCGGTTTACTGCTTGCGCGAAAATTTATGGACAATTGTCGAAACTATTGCAGATGCGATTAAAAACACAGCTTTTATTGAAAAGGAAGTCAACGAATTTCTAAATGATGCGCGACAAAAGCTGAAAATCAACCTTGAAAAGATGAGCTATTTAGCGCAAGTCGAGTTTCAACAGCGCTTGTTTGCATCGCATGAACACTATTCCAACGTCTTAAAACTCGAAGATTTTGACAACATCACCATCGATCAACTGAAAGAATTTCATGCAACGCACTATTTGAATGGATTATCAAAGATTGTCGTGGTCGGAAATGTGGAAGACGAACTGGTTTCAAACATCAAGACGATGTTTCAGCCATTAGCGTTAAAATCACCTCTTGCATTTGAAAAAGGATTAAAAAACTTGCCTGGGGAGCACATTGTTGACAAAGAAAACGCCATTCAAACTGCGATTCGTCTAGGTCGAATTTTATTCAATAAAAAACACCCGGATTATTTAGATTTCTTAGTCCTAAATACTATCCTTGGCGACTATTTTGGAAGTCGGTTAATGGCAAATATCCGTGAAGACAAGGGCTACACCTATGGAATTGGATCTATGGTTGCTGAAACCGACGATACAGGATATTTTTTAATTGCTACAGAAGTCCGAAAAGATGTACGAGAAGATACGTTGAACGAAATTCGCTTTGAAATCAATCGTTTGCAGAATGAGCTCGTTTCGAAGGAAGAGTTAGAATTAGTTCAAAATTACATGCTAGGGCAGTTGCTCAAAAGCGCTGACGGTGCTTATGCCATGACAGATTTGTTTCTTAGTGCGGAAATTCACGGAAAGGGATTAGGATTTTACAACGAAGCAATCCTTGCAATTCGAGCTATAACACCTGAGAGAATCCAGGAATTGGCTAAGAAGTATTTGAACTGGGAAGACATGACAATCGTTGGTGTTGGATAGCAACTAATTGTTTTCCTACTCGTCATCATACTACAACTGTTATAAATACGTTATAGAACTAAATGATTAAGTACTTATTTATCATACTATCACTGCTTTTGCTTTCCTTTTCTGGTAAGGCTTCTCATGTTATGGGAGGAGATATCACGTGGACATGTCAAGGCGGGAACTATGTTTTTCAACTTGTATTTTACCGTGATTGCAACGGAGCGGTCATCAACACAGGATCAGAAACCCTTGATGTGTGGGGCCATCCGACTATTACTACCATTACGCTAAACTATGTTTCAAGTGAAGATGTTTCGCCAGCTTGTACACAGGTCGGCGGCAGTCCTGTTCCTTTCGATTGCGGAGTTGGACAAGGCGGTGGAAATGGTGTTGGAGCCATTGAAAAAGCAATTTACCAGTCAGCACCTATTAATTTGACGGGAACACCTCCAGCAAGTGGATGGATTTTTACGTTTCAAAACTTCTCAAGAAGCAATGCACTCACAAATATTGACGACCCTTCCACCTATGGAATCACCATTCAAGCAAAAATGTTTGCAGTTCCAGGATCTACTGGCGGTTGTGTTGATAATTCACCTCAATTCCTTCAAGAACCTTATTTTGTTAGTTGCGCAGGTGACATGTATGAATACAATATGAATGCGGTTGATCCGGACTTAGATTCGCTCTACATTTCCTTTGGTCCAGTACTCAATCATTTTCCAGCAGCAACCTACAATCCACCTACTACCCCAGCACTCATTCCTTATGAAGCTGGCTTCTCATTCAATTCGCCAACACCAGGCGTTAGCATGAACCCAGGAAATATACCCGCTCAAGTTGATCCGAGTTCAGGGAATTTGACATTTTTATCGAACAATACTGGAAGCTTTGCAATAAAAATCGTTGCACAATCCTTCCGAAGTGGTGTACTTATCGCAGAAGTTGAACGTGAAATGCAACTCGTCATCACCAATTGCACTGGTACCAATAACAAACCTGTGATAAATGGTCCGTTTGGAGGTTTATTTGAAACGACAATCAACGCTGGAGATTTGGTCAACTTTACATTAAGTTCAACAGATGTTGAGCTACTTCATGATGGTACTCCTCAGAGCAACATCCTTTCTGCAACGGGTCCAATGTTCGGGACAAATTACACAAACCCCGTTGGGTGCGACATTGCTCCGTGCGCTACCTTAGATGCAACACCGTTAATTACAATGTCACAAGGAGTAACAACAGAATTTAATTGGCAAACAAGTTGCGACCATTTGGTCAATGATTTTGGTATAGAAGCGCTTGAAGTCCCATATCATTTTGTCTTTAAAGTTCAAGACAATTATTGTGATGTCCCAAAAGTGAGTTATGCCACCATTACCATTAATGTGCAGAATACAGGTATCGTCGAAGCACCAGAAATCACTTGTATTCAAACAAATGCTACTGGAGATGTTACGATCAACTGGACGCCAGTCGCTGATCCTTTTGGAACGTTTACTGAATATCAGATCTATTCTGAGCAAGACGGTTTAATTGGCAGTGTTGGAAACATTGCGACGACTTCGTTTACTCAACCTGGTGTAACACAAGCAAACGACTATTCTCTCGCTACAGCATCTGGTTGCAATGGAAACGCATTGAATTTCTCAGATACGATTTCCAACATCTTTTTAACGCTTAACAACCCAAATAATGGAACGGCATTTTTGCAATGGAATGCTCCCGTTAACCCTGCGTTGAGTTCCATGAACGCTTATTACCATATTTATCGTGAGTATCCAGCAGGAACATGGAGTTTATACGATAGTGTGCCGTACGGAACTAATATATACCGAGACACCATTCGCATCTGTTCAACGCAACTAAATTATCAAATTGTATTGCCAAATCAACCGTGTGATTATACTTCCAACATTGAAGGTGACGTATTTGAAGATCAAATGGCTCCTAATATCCCAGTGATTTACTCTGTAACAATTGACAGTCTAACAAACGAAGTCACAATTACGTGGAATGAAAACTCACAAGAAGATACATATGGTTACATTATTTATGTGATGAATGCGGCTGGAAGTATTGTTGAGCTGGATGAAGTCTTTGGAATTACAACCACTTCTTATACGTACAGCCCCGATGTGAATCAAGGTCCACTCACCTACTCGGTTGCAGCGTTTGATTCTTGCTTTACTTCTGCAGTACCTCCAACTTACCAGACATCGGCGAAAGCAGAAACCCATACTACAATGTTTTTAAATCGCTCGTTGGATATTTGTGAACGAACCGTGACACTCAATTGGACTTCCTATGTCGGTTGGCCGTCTGTCGATTACTACGAAGTTTATAGTCAAAATGACCTTGGGGGGTGGACACTTCAGGGCACAGTGACAGGCACAAGTTTTACGTTAGACGTTATCGACAACTTGACCTACGAATTTGTTATTCAGGCCTATTCTCCAAATGGAGCTGTCTCATTTTCGAACCGTCGTTCAATCTATGTTACCGCTCCGAACCAGCCGGCATATAATTATGTGCGTGTAGCTACTGTAACGGATGAAGCGATTGAGTTGCGCTTGCATATTGACGCATCAGTAAATATTCCAGCAATTTCCATTCAGAAAATGAACAGTACTGGCGCTTTTGAAGAACTTGAAGAACGAGCTGTGACAGGAACACTAATGACCTATTTGGACGAAGATGTGAATGTTAATGAATCTACCTATACCTATCGAGTACAGGTATTGGATAGCTGCAAGAGATATAGTTTGACTTCTAATGAAGCAACAACTATGCTGCTCGATATTGATACAGATGAGACGCGAAAAATCAATTATGTACGTTGGACGCCTTATAGCGAATTTGACGGGTCGATATTAGGATACCACTTATATAGAGGAGCAGATGGTAACTTTACAGGTGGTCCAATTGCTACATTGAACAATGGTCAGTATACCTATGAAGACGATGTGAGTGAGCTCTATACGAATGGGCAAACATGTTATTATGTTCAGGCGATTGAAGGAATAAACCAGTTTGGATTTGCTGAAGTGAGTAATTCTAATATACGATGTGCAACCACACCACCACTCATTTATATTCCGAATGCATTTACACCCGAAGGTGTGAATCCGATTTTTATACCTGTATTATCTGATTTTGATGGCACCAATTATGATTTTACCATTTTTGATCAATGGGGACAAGTTATTTTTAAGACCAGCGATCCAAGCGAAGGTTGGGATGGAACATTGAAAATAACAGGCAAACTCGCAAAAAATGGAACGTATGTTTACTATGTCAAACTTCATGATGGAGATGGAGTTGAGATCATCAAACGTGGACACGTGACATTGATTAAATAAGTTTAATTTTGTTTCGTGAAAATACTCATCATTCAAACAGCTTTCTTAGGAGATGTCATTTTAGCTACTCCGCTGATCAGTGAACTTCATCGTATCTTCCCAGAAAGTGCAACTGATTTTCTTGTAAAGAAGGGAAATGAATCACTGCTTGCCAATAATCCGAAACTTAATCGTGTAATCACTTTTGATAAATCAAACGGAAAATGGAAATCCATGTATAAGCTTATCAAGCAATTCCGAAATGAACGGTATGATTTGGTGATCAATTTACATCGTTTTGCAAGTTCTGGAATCATTGCCGGATTTTCAAAAGGGCAAAAAAAGTATGGATTTAAGAAAAACCCGTTTTCATTTCTGTATACCAAATCATTTGCACATGAAATTGGTGATGGAACGCATGAGGTTGAACGCAACTTAAAGATCATATCAGAATTTGGTGCGGTAGCAAGGCTTCGACCCGAGCTTTTCCCTTCAAAAGAAGACGAATCGGCAGTTGAAGTTTATAAAGCGGAAGAATATTATTGTTTAGCACCCTCTTCGGTGTGGTTTACAAAACAATTACCCAAAGAAAAATGGTTGGAGCTCATTCAAAAAATTGGATCGACTAAAACCATGTATCTATTAGGAGGAAAAGAAGATTTTCAGTTGTGTGAAGACATTCGAATTGAAAGTCAATCAAACACAGTGATGAATCTATGCGGTCAACTGAATTTGCTTCAGTCGGCGGCACTAATGAAAGATGCAAAACGCAATTTCGTTAATGACTCTGGACCTTTGCACTTAGCTTCTGCTATGAATGCTCCTGTGACAGTTTATTTTTGTTCTACGGTTCCAAATTTTGGTTTTGGGCCATTATCGGATGATTCAAAAATTGCTGAGGTAGACAACCTTTCTTGCCGTCCTTGCGGTTTGCATGGTTATACCAAATGTCCGAAAGGTCACTTTAAATGTGGACACGAAATTCAGGTTTAAGTTATCATTTCAGTGCTAGCTCCATGACGTAATCTTCCATCAGAAAATCTTTTCCGATATCGATGTTCTCTTCTTTTACGATTTTAAATCCAACGTGCTTATAGAAATCAACAGCATCGTTAAAGCGATTGACGTTTAAGTGCAAGGTATGTAAATCCAAATCAAAGGCAATATCGATACAATGGTTCACCATCGTTCTACCAATTCCCTTTTTATGCGTCGCGGGTTTTACATACAATTTATGAATGCGTAAAAATCCAGCATCGGGATAATTTGGTTCAAGCCCTATAAATCCGACAGCGATACCATTCTCCGTAACTAGGTAATACAAATATCCAGTTTCCACTTGTTCTTGAAGGGTTGGAATGGAATACATCCAATCTAACATATAGGCTATTTGTTCCTTTGATAAGATCTCACGAAAGGTATGTGGCCAAATTTCATGGGCTAAATGATGTACAATTGTGACATCCTCAGTACGAAGTTGTTTTATCTCTGTCATAGCGTAAATATAAAACTATAACAAACCAGAAAGATGTGAACCTAGAAAATTTTTAATCCCTTACGACGTGAACAAAACCATGTATAGTATACTTTGTTCTCTCAATTTCGGTATAGTCATACTTCTCACTTTCCGGAATAACCAAATAGTAATAAACGCCCTCCACAAGTTCATTTCCACCCTTATCTCTTCCATCCCAGTCATTCTGATAATTCTGATTCTCGTAGACCACATTTCCCCATCGGTTGAGGACTTGTAGAGACACTCTATCATAATCTTCCAAATTTTTCACCAAAAATAGATCATTGATTCCATCACCATTCGCCGTAATAACATTTGGCGCTTCAATTGGACATTGATTGTACACCAAGATGGGTGCCGACTGAATCGTTTTTCCACACTGATCTAAAGCGGTCACATAAATAGTGTTCAAATTGTCATTTAGAATCGTTGAAGAAAAAATAATAGTGTCGTTGTTTACCGATGGGATTGGTTCCCAGTAATAGCCGTATGGCGGTACACCTTGTCCAACCGAAGTCCATAGCATTACCATTTCTCCAGTTTCATCGCAAACGTTAAGACTGTCTTCCGAGTCGATCGTCATGTTAATGTAATCAACAATCGTAATGTACGCTGTTGTCGTATCGTAAGTTCCATCACAAATATTCTCAATAACTACACTAAAAATAATTGTTTCGTCGCCTTCAGTAATTCCATCCAAAAATGGTGTGATTACCAATGTGTCCGATGCAACTCCAATCGGAAGTGTTAATGTATCGCCGATATAATTATAATCTACTCCATTGGTAGCAGTACCTGAAACAAAAATCTGAAGATCAATCGACGTGGTGGTGTCCTCTCTGATGACAACGAATCCCGCAGAACCACAATCTTCGATCAATACTCCTTGTCCAAATACATCCACTTCCATTGGTTCAATTACGTCGCAGACCACAATTCTGTAGCCAAAAGTTCTAGATTTTGTATTGATGAGTACTCCATCTCGCCATTCTTCGACACAAACTGCCGCAACATAAGTTCCCGTTAAGTTTGGAGTAATGTCCATCATACCAGTTTGTGAATCGATTGTTACGGTTGACCCTGGCCCAAACGGTTGTATATCCGAGAATCCGGTTTCCCATGGAATAAATGCATATGGTGCTGGTTGTTCAGGATTAGGCATTACACCGTCGAAGATATTAAGAGTTTGTGGTGTACAGAGCGAATACACAAGTGAGTCACCGTCTTCATCATAGGCACTGTGATCAAAATTCAATGTCTGACCTGAACATAGCACAATGGGCGGATACTCTGTAAAGCGGGCTGAATTATTATCATTCGAGACCAAATCACTTCCAGGTATTTGCGTTGTTATGGTAATTCCCCAATCACCTGGGTCAACAATATTTAAGATATTTCCAGCCCAACAACAACGTTGGTACGTAATGTAATATCCACTAGGAGTAGTAAAAAGTGTAACCGTATCCACATAGATTGCTCGTTCAACACAAACATCGGTTGGAGGAGTGACACATGGATCATCATAAATTATAGGGAGTGTATCAGGAGTGGGTAATAAAACTTGTCTTGTACCAAAAATGGAATTATCATTTGCGTTAAAAATGGTGTATTCCAACGGACTGTCGTACCCTGCACCGGAACAATCTCGGTAAATCTCAAAAACTATTCGATACTGATTATTTCCTAGTGAATCGTAGTAGACTTCGCCACCTACTATATGTGAAGCACTTGAGAAATAGCTAAGAAATAGAAAAATGCTTAGAATAAGTTTGTTCATCTGTAATAGAGTAAATTAGTTTTCTTATACCAAGACGTACAAAAATGGAAATAGATTGCATCTATTAGTGAATTGATAAAAATGTATGGAGTATGTACCCATTCTCTGGATCTATTTGAATATTCACAAAAAAGAAAAGCTGATCAATTGATCAGCTTTTCAAATTTCTATATTCTTCCGCCAACACCAGGTTTCGGTGTGACTTTAGGTGCAGGTCGCGGAGCTGGCGTTGGCTTCGGAGTCGGAGCTGGCTTAGCCACTGGTGGCTTCGGTCTCGGCGCTGGTGTTGGTTTCACTACTGGCGGACTCGGTCTTGGAGTTGGAGTTGGCTTTACGACAGGAGTTGGTTTTGGTGAAGAAACATTTTCATCTGGTTCCCTTGTTCTTACCTCTTCGATCGTAGGTTCTCGTGTTATCGGCTGAGGATTAGTTGGATCAGTTGATATTCTTTCATCGGCTATACGAGGTTCTCTAACAACTGGTTTCGGTTCCCTTGGCGGATTTCTATTCACCACAGGCTCTTTGATTTCTCTTAACTCACGTGTGTCGGCTACTGGATCATGAACAATTGGTTCTCTTGGTGCTTCAATTTCCAAAAATGCATTGTCGTAAATACATCCATTCATATCGCGTGCGGCAATTCCACTTTGCTCACACATTCTTCGTGATCGGTCAATTCTTCGCTGATCAAGATCATTAATGGTGCGGTAAATTCTTGGGAACGAACGATCGGTAAACGACATGGTGTTTCTTCCAATGGAATAATCAAATAGCGTTGTGAAGTCATCTACACGGTGCTGATCGGCTAACATCCTAGCAATATGTGCTTGTCGCTCTCTACTTGCATAGTTATCATCTCCAAATGGATCTCTTGGTGTTCTAATAGCTCCGCCCAAGTCAAAATCATCGTTGGCATTACCATTCGCGTTGCCCAGAACTCCATTGTAACTGGTAACGGCACAAGGAAGTACATTTACAGCGATATCCATGAATGACATATTGCCGCTATTTCTCATTTTTACTTCAACGGACTCGCCTGTTGGCCAGTGAATGAAATACGAATTACCTGATTTTTGGATGGTACCTCCATGGTCCAAGAAATAAGTGGAACCTGTAAGGTGAAGCGAACGTCCATTCAAGCGAACTGGAGTTGAATAATCAGCATCTGGATAATCTTCAGCGTAAATTCCCAATCGATCTCCAGCTACATTCATTGCAACTGCTGTATTGAGAGAGAAATCCTCTTGTTGTGGTTTTTGTCTCGCTTGAACTTCAACATCACCTTGGGCTGATTTCGCCATGACGAACTCACCCACTGTCTGGAAAGAATAACGAGCCCCATCAAAAGATACGATGTGTGGATCTCCATACGATCTAGCCATTACTGGTGCACAACTGCCAGCTGATGCGTAGCGATTAATGTCCCTCCAGAAGGTTGTTTGTGATTCCGAACTGTTTTGCTGCGCTGTACGTTGAATGTTAGCACGTGTTCCTGGATCTACCATCCGCATCATTTGATTTGGTGTAAAGTTCTCAGGAAAAGTTCTTACTGGAATTGGTTGATTGTTTGCCATTGCCTCCATGCTCGATGCGAGCCATGGACCACGAATAGCGTCCCATTTCGCTAAGTCTTGGCGAATAGGTTCGAAATTTTCATTGGTTGTATTTCTGTCTTGTCCGAATGAAACGAACGCTCCCAAAGAAAATACGAAAACGGAAAGTGTGTAAAATGTCCTCATAATCAATGTGTTTTTTCGAAGATAAAGCAATTAATATGCCATTAGAAATAAAATGTTGCCTTGGAGTACCCAAAAAATGTTAAAATAAAAAATCCTGCTCTAAGAACAGGATTTTTAAACTCTTGAATAATTATCAATTACCCACCGAAATCATCGAATCGAACGTTCTCTTTAGGAACTCCCCATTCATCGCACATTTTAATAACGGCTTGATTCATCAATGGTGGCCCACAGAAGTAAAACTCGATATCTTCTGGTGCTTCATGTTTAGTAAGGTACTGATCAATTACAGTTTGGTGAACAAATCCTAAGAATCCGTCTCCCTCTGTATCTTGCATATCCTTCATTTCTTTCCAGTTATCCGTTGGAAGGGGTTCAGAAAGTACCATGTAAAATTTAAAGTTCGGAAAATCTTTCTCCAAATCTCTAAAGTAGTGGATGTAGAAAAGCTCAGCTTTAGATCTACCACCATACCAATAGGTTACTTTACGTCCCGTTTTAATTGTTCTGAATAACTCATACAAATGAGAACGCATTGGTGCCATTCCAGCACCACCACCAATGTACAGCATTTCTGCATCTGATTCATTGATAAAGAATTCACCATAAGGTCCTGAGATAATTGCTTTGTCTCCTTCTTTCAAATTAAAGATATACGAAGAAGCAACTCCAGGATTTACATTCATCCATGCATTTCTTTCTCTATCCCAAGGTGGAGTAGCAATACGAACGTTCAACATTATTCTTCGTCCTTCAGCTGGGTAAGAAGCCATTGAGTATGCACGAACAACTTCCTCATCGTTCTTCATCACTAATGGCCACAAACCAAACTTGTCCCAATCCGCTTTGAACTTATCTGGCTCTCCAGGATGATCTTGCGGATGCGCAGAAATGTCCATTTCAGAATAGTTGATAGTACATGCTGGAATTTTGATTTGAATATAACCTCCAGCTTTGTAATCCATATCTTCTGGAATTTCTACAATAAATTCCTTAATGAATGTTGCCACATTGTAATTCGAAACAACGGTCGCTTCCCACTCTTTAATACCAAGTACCTCTTCTTCGACATGAATTTTCATGTTCTCTTTCACTTTGACTTGACAACCGAGACGAATGTGTGCTGCAATTTCTTTTCGTGAGAAATGTGGCTCTTCAGTTGGTAGAATATTTCCTCCTCCTTCTAATACGTGACAAACACATTGAACACATGTTCCACCACCACCGCAAGCAGAAGGCAAAAAGATTCCGTTCGAACTTAGTGTACTCAATAATGTACCACCTCCGTCTACTTCGATTACTCTTTCGCCATCGTTAATATCGATTGTGATTTTTCCTGCTGGTGATAACTTTGCTTTTACAAACAAAAGCATCGATACCAGTACCAATACGACTGCTAAAAAGGCAATAATTGTGATAATAACTGTTAATCCCATTACTCGTTAATTTTAGTGTTCGTTTGATCTACAGTAATAGTCACTGCAGCCTTCTCATCCTTAACTTCCTTTCCGTATTTAATCCCCATAAAGCTCATAAATGCCATCCCCATCAATCCAGTAATGATAAAGGTAATCCCTAAACCTCTTAAAGGCGCAGGTACTTTGGAGTAACGGATTTTCTCACGTATTGCAGCTATAGCTACAATTGCAATGAACCAGCCAATTCCTGAACCTAACGAGAACGCTGTAGCATCCAAAATAGTGGAATATTGTCTTTCTTGCATGAATAATGCTCCCCCTAAAATTGAACAGTTTACTGCGATCAATGGAAGGAAAATTCCAAGTGCTCCATAAAGTGCAGGTGCAAATTTTTCAACAAGCATTTCCACCAGTTGTACAATAGATGCAACAACCGCGATAAACATAATGAACGATAAGAAACTTAAATCAATATCGGCATAGCTCTCATTGATCCATGTCAACGCTCCTTCTTTTAAGAGGTAATTCTCCAACAAATAATTGACAGGCACTGTTACCACCAATACGAAAATAACGGCCGCTCCAAGTCCAACAGCAGTCTTTACTGTTTTTGATACCGCCAAATAAGAACACATCCCCAAAAAGTAGGCGAAAATCATGTTCTCCGAGAAGATGGCTTTTACGAATATATCTAATGTACTTTCCATAATTTTTTAATTTCCAGAGGGTTTAATTCTTCTCTATTAATTCCTTGTTTCTCGAACGCTGCACCCAAATAATGACTCCAACGATAATCAATGCCATTGGAGGTAAGATCATCATGTTGTTGTTCATATATCCAATTGAATAAAGTCCGTTTCCTTCGATGTAATCTCCGAAAATTGGAAATCCATAAAGTGTCCCTGAACCGAACAACTCACGGAAAACCGCGACAATAATCAACAAACCAGCGTAACCCAGTCCATTTCCAACAGCATCCATAACTGATGGCCATGGTTTGTTTGCCATTGCAAATGCTTCAAATCGACCCATGATGATACAGTTGGTGATAATCAATCCGACGAAGACAGAAAGTTTCTCCGAGACATCAGGTAAAAATGCCTTTAGCACCTCGTTCACTATAATTACCAATGACGCTACCACCACCAATTGTACGATAATACGGATTCGTGAAGGAATCATATTTCTCAGTAAAGAAATAATTAAATTCCCTAATATCATTACAAATATTACAGATGCACCCATTACCACTCCTTGTTCTACTTGCACGGTAATCGCCAGTGCAGAACAAATACCCAATACCTGTATTGTAACAGGATTGTTATCCGTTAAAGGATCGGTAACAAGCTTTCTATTTTTCTTCGAAAACAATGGCTCTTTTGGAGCTTTAGACTTTTCCATTTCACTCATAGCTCAATTTTTACAAATTATTAAAGTATGAAACATACACTTTAAGGCATCTATTTGCCATTTCTTGAACACCAACAGAAGTAATAGTTCCACCGGTAATTCCATCAACGCGCGAAGGCATTGCTGCACCGCTTCCATCCTTTACAATTTCAAATTTTGAAAACTCATTGTTCTCATCAGAAATTTGTTCACCGATCCATCGATTTACAAAAAATGGTTGAGAAATCTCTGCCCCTAAACCAGGTGTTTCACCTTGATGTCCGAATGAAGCACCTTCAATCGTCTTCATATCTTCACCCAAACATACATTTCCCCAAACTGGTCCCCAAAGTCCTTTACCAACCATTGGAATGATGTAAAATGTCTTACCATCCTTCTTTGCGATAAACAATGGATAATTTCTGTCCGCTTCCTTCAGTTTTTTGTCTTTGTATTCACGACGAATATTAATGTCAAAAGCCTTCAGTCCCTCCTTTACATTCCCATTTGCATCAAGTACAAGTGCATCGTCTAAGTTCACGTATTTTTCAAAAATTTCAGCGGCGTTTGAACGGTCAATTGTTTCCATTTCCTTCGGTGTCATTAGCGCAGAAAGAACATCCAATTTCTTCTTTACCTCATCATTCTTTGCCTGCAGAGGCTTTAAGCCCATTGACAACAATGCAAGGATAGTTCCTACAACTGTAATCAGTACAATTGCGAATACGAACGTATAACTATTACTATCTTTATTAACTGCCATAATTATGCGGTTTTAACTCGTTTTAATCTTCGTTTAATATTGCTTTGAACAACATAATGGTCAATGATTGGTGCCATTACATTCATAAATAATATCGCTAACATTACACCCTCAGGGTATGCCGGATTGAGGACGCGGATCAGAATTGCAATCATTCCACCAAAAAGTCCATAGTATATTTTCCCAGTAGCTGTTTGTGCTGCCGTAACAGGATCAGTAGCCATGAAAACCGCACCAAAAGCAAATCCACCAATTGCTAAATGGAAGTGTGCTGGTAAATCAAGGTAGTCATTTCCTCCTGCCAAATTCAACAATAATCCCATGATGTATCCACCGGCAAAAAACGAAGCCATAATTCTAAAAGATCCTACTCCAGTTGCCAGTAACAATAATGCACCAAGCAAACAAGCGATTACAGATGTTTCACCTATAGATCCAGGCATGATACCCACCATTGAATCGAAAAAGGAATAGTTGTTGGTGTAGGCTTCCAGATTTTGGAAAACGGGCTTATCTGACATGAAAGTCGCTAAGTCACCAAGTGCCGTGGACCCAGTAAATCCATCAACATTAGCTTCTGGTCCTGCCATCCACACTTTATCTCCTGACATAGAAGTCGGATAAGCAAAGAACAGAAAGGCACGTGCTGTCAGTGCGACATTCACAATGTTCATTCCTGTACCTCCAAATATTTCTTTACCAATGATTACGGCAAAAGCTGTTGCCACACCGACCATCCATAACGGAACGTCTGCTGGCATAATCAATGGAATTAACATCCCTGAAACCAAGAAACCTTCGTGCAGAGAGTGACCTCTAATAATTCCGAAAATAAATTCAATTGTTAATCCCACTCCGTAGGAAACAACAATTAATGGCAATACCACTTTAATTCCAGCGAGAATTTTTGCTCCTTGATCCGCCCAAAAAACCAAATCACGATTTCCTGTTGCAGCAACCATTTCCCAGTGTCCAGTGTTGTAAATACCAAACAAAAGACATGGAACCATCGCCAAAATTACTGTCATCATGGTTCTTTTCAAATCCACACCATCTCTGATGTGCGCGCCCTTTTTGGTAACTTCGGCAGGAGTAAATGCCAATGTAACAAAAGATTCAAAAACTGGATTCCATTTCTCAAGTTTCGCACCCTTGGCGAACTTTGGTTCCATTTTGTGTACTATATTTTCTAAGAATTTCACCGCTACTATTATTTTAGAATTACATACATTCTTCACCAATCAGGTCTAATCCCTGACGGATTTTATCTTGAATGTTAATTTTGGTTGTACAAACATATTCGCAAAGCGCAAAATCTTCCGGAGCAACTTCATAAATACCTAGGTTTTCCATTGCATCAATATCATCAGTAATTGCTGCCTTCACCAAATGCATTGGAAGAATGTCAAATGGAAATACCTTTTCTAGCTCACCAGTGACAACAAATGCTCTTTCCTCACCATTGGTATTGGTATCCAATCTAAATTTCTTATTCCCTAGTAAAAAAGTTGGAAACAAACGTGAATTTGAAAATTTATCAAACCCTGGACTCATCCATCCTTTCGTTGCAACAAACTTCAATTGATTTCCTTCTGGGATAACCGTAACTTGATTGTGGTAAAAACCAAGATGTCCATCCTGAGCGACCTTATCACCTGTCAAGACATTTCCTGATATTATTCTTACATTGTCGGTTGTAATTTGCCCTTCAAGAACTGCACTCAAATTTGTTCCACTAATCACCTCTACATAATGTGGGTTTTTAATTTCCGAACCCGTGATTGCAATCGTTTTCCTTACGTCGTATTTACCAGAAATAAAGTAACGTCCAATTAATGCAAGATCTTGTGCATTTACTGTCCATACGAACTCTCCTTTATTTACTGGGTCAATGTGATGAATTTGTGTCCCCACATTTCCACCTGGATGTCTTCCTGTAATTCTATTGATTTCTACACCTTTTGCTTCTGTAAAAACAGCATCAGCTGGTACATTAGCGTTTAGTGTTAAATGAACTTTACCAGTGGTCAGTTTTGTTAGCACCTCTAGTCCCTTTTGGAATTCCGCATTCTTTCCGTGTAACACGTAATCGAAGTCTGGAGCCAATGGCGAGCTATCAAATGCCGAAACAAAAATAGCTTTTGGTTCATTTTTGGGGTTAGCGACAATATCCAATGGACGTTGTTTGATGAAAGCCCACAATCCTGAGGCTAAAACTGCTGCTTTAACTTCATCATTGCTCATTGAAGCGAGATCCACGTTCTGAGCTTGCTCATAAGCAATCTCTTGATCAACGGAAATTAGCACTTCAAGAATTCTTCGTTTTTCACCGCGAACTATTCCTTCGATTTTACCACTCACAGGTGAAGCATACTTGATGACTTCGTTGTACTTATCATGAAAGATAATTCCTCCTGCTTTCACGTGATCTCCTTCTTTAACAACCATCTTAGGCGTTAACCCGTGGAAATCACTTGGCTTTACAGATACTGTTTTTGGTAAGACTAATTCAGATTTAATCTTATTAGCTACACCTATCAACCTGATATCTAAGCCCTTTCTAAGCTTTACTGTTTTTGACATGCATTAAAGCGTTTTAAAATAACGAAGCAAAAATAAAAATTTCACTACGATGTGTACACATTCTTATCAACTCATATAAAAAAACACGCAATTTAGAACCATTCTAAATTAGACGAGCGGCAAATAAAACATCGCCAAACTATGTTATTAACTTGACCAACATTTTTTGTTTAAAATATTTTTTTATATATTGCCCTACAGATAATTTGATCTAATGAGTACTTTAATCACTTCTGGAATACAAATATCGGTTAGAACACAGTTTAGACCTGACCTATCGAACATTATCAATTCTGAGTACTTCTTTAATTATACAATTGATATTGAGAACACTAACGGTTTCGATGTACAATTAATGATGAGAGACTGGTACATTTTTGATTCATTGAGTGATGCACGATATGTTAGTGGCGAAGGTGTTATTGGCGAACAACCAACATTAAAACCCGGTGAGAAATTCACTTACACAAGTGGTTGTGACCTACGATCAGAAGTTGGTATGATGAAAGGTTTTTATACGTTTAAAAATTTGATCGACGGCGAACTATTCGAAGTTTTTGTACCAACTTTCTCTTTAGAATACGTTGCGAAACTCAATTAGGTCTTCGGAGTATTCCAAAAATTAACAGAACGATAATTCCCGCAACCAATAGCCAAATATAGGAGTTACCCTTCTCCTCAAAATCCTTCTTTTTCTTTTCTCGGTGCTGCCCAAACATGACCTCTTCTGCGTACTCCAAAATTTCATCATCGATTGATTCTCGCTCAGATATGAACTGTTTCAAATGCGCAATTCGCTTTTCAATCCGCTCTATTTCTTTTGGATTATTTAACTTGGTGTATATGCTGATCATTTCGCTTAGTGCATCGACCTCATCTACATTAAATTTATTCTTCTTTGCTAGTTCTACCGACTGATTAAAATAATAGAGGGCGTTGTCATAATCACCCGTCGCCTGATAAAAGCTAGCAATATTGAAGTAGCTTTCAACAATCCCTTTCGTTTGATTCAGCTTTTCTCTTAAGCGAAGCCCCATCTCAAAATACATGAGCGAAGAATCCATTTCCCCTAGATTAAAATGAAGGATTGCTTTGTTATTGTAGGCATGAGAAAGTATGACCTTCGAATCCGATTTTCCGCTGTATTCCAAACTTTGTTCGTAATACTCTTTGGAAAGATCCAAGTTATTTCGGTCAAATTCTATCATTCCTAATGTCGCGTAAGCGTTTGCAACAGATTCATACCGCTTGTGTTCTAAAGCTAGGTCTTTGTACTGAAGAATACTAAAAACACCTACGGCAGTATCACCTAGGGCACAATACGCCTGACCTAGAGTTATTTTTGCAGCAAAAGCAAGCGTTTTATCTGAAGATTTTTTTCCAATTTTCATGGATTCAACTAGCCTCTTTATGGATTCCTTGTAATTGCCTTCTAGAAAGTAGGCGTTGCCAATTTCAATCATTGTTTCTGAAAGTAAAACTAAATCGCCCTTTTCCTCAAAGTAATCTTTTGCTCTGTTGAGATTGGCTATTCCTTCCTTGATCTTCCCTTTCTTAATGTAATAAGCACCAATCGTTCTGAATCCGACCGCCTGGGTGAACTCCTCATTCTTTCCAGCACCATTCAACAAAAGGTGTACTGCCAAATATTTCAAGGAATCAAAATCGTTTCGACGGTACTCGTTTAACAGATGAAGACCTATTTCAGCCTTTTGCGTGTTATCCTTCTCTTCAAGCAGATCTGTATAGGTGTACTGACCAAAAACTCCAAAACTGAAAAGTCCATAAAATAGACCGAAAGCAAGAGATTTAAAGAATAGCTGAATCAAGTTATTGTTTTTTGGTACATTGCAAGGATAAACAACATTCATTACTTTTGCAAAAAAAATCACAATTATGTCAAATGCACTTTTTCAAGTTCCAGTAGCAATCAACGAACCCGTAAGAGCTTACGCACCAGGAACTTCTGAACACACTAATTTAATCGCAAAGTACCGCGAAATGTATAATCAGCAACCAATCGATGTTCCAATGCACATTGGTGGGAAAGAAATTCGCACTGACAAAAAAGTACCGATGTCACCACCCCATGATCACAAAAAAATATTGGGACACTATAACGAGGGAGATGCCTCACATGTTCAACAAGCCATAGATGCTGCTCTAAACGCACGTGAAGCATGGGCGAACTTACCTTGGGAACAACGAGCTTCTGTCTTTTTAAAGGCAGCAGATCTACTCGCAGGACCTTTTAGAGATAAAGTGAATGCTTCGACGATGTTGGCGCAATCAAAAAATGTATTTCAAGCAGAAATTGATGCTGCATGTGAGCTAATTGACTTTTTCAAGTTCAATGTGCAGTACATGACACAAATTTATAAAGAGCAACCTGAATCACTTCCTGGCATGTGGAACCGACTAGAGTACCGCCCATTGGAAGGATTTGTATTTGCTATTACTCCGTTTAATTTCACTTCCATTTGTGCCAATTTATGCGCTGCTCCAGCAATGATGGGGAATGTGGTTGTTTGGAAACCTGCTGAATCGCAAATGTACTCTGCACAGGTTTTAATGGAATTATTTAAAGCTGCTGGAGTTCCAGATGGCGTTATCAATTTGGTTTCGGTAAGTGGTCCAGTCGCAGGGGATGTCGTTTTTAATCACAAAGATTTCGCTGGACTGCATTTTACTGGTTCAACTGGTGTGTTTAGACATCTGTGGAAAACCATTGGAAATAACATTGAAAAGTACAGAAGTTACCCAAGAATTGTTGGAGAAACGGGTGGAAAGGATTTCATCATGGTACATAAATCTGCTGATCCAGCTGAAGTTGCTACAGCATGTGCACGAGGAGCATTTGAATACCAAGGCCAGAAATGTTCTGCTGCATCACGAGCGTATATTCCTTCAAACATCTGGGATGATGTCAAATCAATCCTTGTGAAACAAGTAAGTTCGTTCAAAATGGGATCTCCTGAAGATACATCGAACTTTGTAAATGCTGTCATTACAGAAATGGCGTTTGACAAAATCGCTGGATTTATTGATTACGCAAAGGGGCAATCCGATGCAGAAATCATCGTGGGTGGAAATTACGATAAATCGAAAGGTTACTTTATTGAACCAACGGTGATTGTAACAACGAATCCAAAATTCAAAACCATGTGCGAAGAAATCTTCGGCCCAGTTCTTACGATTCACGTTTACGATGAAAACGCATACGAAGCAACACTTGATTTGGTGGATGGAACTTCTGATTACGCATTGACAGGTTCAATTATTTCCAATGACCGATATGCAATTAATTTGGCAATGAAGAAATTGGAAAATGCTGCAGGAAACTTCTACATCAACGATAAACCAACAGGTGCTGTTGTAGGTCAACAACCATTTGGTGGAGCAAGAGGTTCAGGAACCAACGATAAAGCTGGTGCTCCAATGAACTTATTGCGTTGGGTTTCTGCCCGAACAATTAAAGAAACATTTGTCCCAGCGAAGGATTACAGATATCCATTTTTGGGGTAAAATTTAAATAACAGAATTGGAAAGCGATCACTCTTAGTGGTCGCTTTTTTTTACCCATTGACTTTGTTTCGCTAAACTTTTATTAAAAATTGTTCCCGTAGTGGGAACAAATAAAAAAATGTACTATCTTTGTAAATAGAGATGAAAAATATTGTTGCACTTCGGACACTTAAATCGCATTGGGAAAAACCAGGTCGTGAAGATTCGGCGGAACAATTAAAAGCTTGGTACCATGAAGCTAAACAAGCCGAGTGGAAATCTCCAAATGAAGTGAAAGAGCAATACAAGAGTGCCAGTATTGTTGGAAACAATCGCATTGTGTTTAACATCTGTGGGAATAAATACCGACTGGTTGTAAAGGTGAATTACGAAGCACAATGGATTTTTATACGGTTTGTTGGTACGCATAAAGAATATGATAAAATAGACGTGACAACTATTTAGTCGAAGAAAAACGAAGAGAAATGGAAGCAAAATTGATTAAAACAGAAGCAGATTATAATGCAGCGCTAGCTAGATTAGACAAGTTATTTGATGCAAAACCAGGCAGTAAAAACTTTGACGAAGCTGAACTTTTAATGGCGCTTGTCGAACTGTATGAGGAACAACACTATAAAATTGAAGCTCCTGATCCTATCGAAGCGATAAAATTCCGAATGGAACAAATGGGTATGAAGCGAGTTGATTTGGCTAAATACCTAGGAACGCGCGGAAGGGTTTCAGAGATATTAAACAGACAACGAAGTTTAACACTGGCAATGATTAAGAAATTGCATAAGGAATTTGGAATTCCTGCTGAATCGTTGCTGGCATAGATTACTGAATAGTGTTTCCCTCAAACTTCCTCACAGACTGAACCACCACCTCAGCATCTTCAGCAAAATCATCTTTTCTATCAAGTAGCGTCCAAGCAATCGTGGAAACAAATTTTTCTTCTAGCTCAACACAACTGATCCAATAACAAATTCGCGTCGGCCATCCATACACATCTGCCTCAATGTGAGTTTTGACGCCTGAAACCGTTCCGTATCTAAACTCCATTTCTTTGGAAATCGATTGATTCCGCATTTTTCGCTGAAGGTCTTCTAATTTTTTATCAGCATACTGATTCAGGGTCAAGTTTTCAAATTCACTTCCGCTCTTTTCTTCTTCTTGAATAACGATGTACTGTGCCTCAATTAATTTGGAAAACTGAAAAGATGATGAAAAGTTTAAATTGCTGACTTCGTGAAATTCGTTGGGAATGGAAAAGATGTAACTCGAGTCTAGCTGAATGCTCCTAAAATAGTCGGGAATGATTAGCTCTTCTACTTTTTGTTCTTGATCGATCCCCGCTGAACAACGCAAAAGAAGCATTGCACCTAGTGAAAACATGAAAATAAAAGCAATCTTCAAATCGTGGGATTAACGCAGGCATTTAAAATAGTCGAACGGCTCCAAGCAATCTTGACACTGGTAATGCGCTTTACACGATGTGCTACCAAATTGACTAATGAGCTTGGTGTTTTTCGAATCACATTGAGGACAGGGAACAATGAATGGTTTTGCAAACAACACGCTTTTATCTCCTTCATCTTCAGGTGGCGCGATGCCATACTCTTTGAGTTTTTCTCGCCCTTTTTCCGTTAACCAATCCGTTGTCCAAGCGGGAGAAAGCACCAATTCTACCTCTGCCCCTTTAACACCCTTCTCTTCTAGTTTTTCTTTGATGTCATCTTCCATGCGTTTCATGGCGGGACATCCACTATAGGTTGGGGTGATGACGACTTTGCAGGTGTCATCTTTAACAATGACCTCACGCACGACACCCAAATCGACAACAGTCAACACAGGAATTTCAGGATCGAAAACCTCCTCTAAATATCCCCATATTTCTTTTTCTGTTACCATTCCAGTCCAGGATAAGCGCGCTGCATGTACTGCAATTCAGTTAAAATATAACCTAAATGCTCAGAGTGCATTCCTTTTCTTCCTCCATCAAATTGCCAATCGCTGTCTGGAATTTTAAGTGTCGCTTCTGCCAACACTTCATTAACCGTTTGTCTCCATTCTTTGTCGAGACCGTCCATGGAAGGAATTTCTCCCGCAGCAATCAATTCTTTATCGACATCGTCCGCGTAGAAAAGCTCACCTGTATATCTCCACAAATTGTCCAACGCTTCTTGAATTCGCTGGTGCGACTCTTCCGTACCATCTCCCAATCGGATTACCCACTCTGAAGAGTGACGTAAATGATATTTGGTTTCCTTCAATGATTTTTCAGCAATGGCAGCGATTTCCTTGTTATTGGCATGTTGCAAACGTTCGAACAATGGTTTTCTATACGCATCAAATAAAAACTGACGCATCATTGTCACTCCAAAATCGACATTGGGTTGCTCGACAAGAAGGACATTTTTATAGTCGCGATCAAAGCGTAAGAACGCTAAATCATCACCAGATCTGCCTTTTCCTTCAAATTTTCCGGCCAATTCAAGAAAGGATGTTGCTTGTCCAACAAAGTCAAGTGCAATATTCGTCATGGCAATGTCCTCCTCCAAAATTGGTCCGTGTCCGCACCATTCAGAAAGTCGATGTCCAATCATAAGGCTATCATCGCCCAATCTCAATGTGTATTCAAATAGTGAATTCATTTATACCTAGGAATTACATGTGTTGAATTTCATCCGGCACATCGTAAAATGTAGGATGACGGTAAATTTTAGAATCAGACGGTTCGTACAATTCTGGTGCTTCGCTTGGATCTGAAGCAAATACATTGCTCGACAATACGACCCAAATGCTAATCCCTTCCGATCTACGTGTATACACGTCACGTGCATTATCGATTGCCATTTCTTCGTCCGCAGCTCTTAAGCTTCCTACGTGTTTGTGGTTCAACCCTTGTTTACTTCTTATAAAAACCTCCCAGAGAGGCCATTCTTTGTTTGACATATTTTTTAGACTTTACTAGTAACTAGTGACCAGTTACTAGTCACTAGTTTCAAATTAACTCGCTTGTTTTCTCAATTTTTTCTTCGCTGCGTAAGCTGTTGCTGCTTCGCGTACCCACAATCCATCTTCCTTTGCTTTTCTGCGCGCGTCAACACGTTCTTTGTTGCATGGACCGTTTCCTTTCACTACTTGCCAGAATTCATCCCAATTGATTTCTCCGTATTCGTAGTGCCCTGTCTGTTCGTTGAATTTCAAATCAGGATCGGGAACCGTCAAACCAATTAACTCAGCTTGTGGTACAGTGACATCCACAAATTGCTGACGTAATTCATCATTGGTGTGACGTTTAATTTTCCATTTCATGGATTGCGCCGTATGTTTCGATTCAGCATCATTTGGTCCGAACATCATCAATGCAGGCCACCAAAAACGATTCAAGGCATCTTGCGCCATTGCTTTTTGTTCAGGCGAACCTTTGGCTAATGTCATCATAATTTCAAATCCTTGACGTTGGTGGAATGATTCTTCTTTACACACACGCACCATTGCACGTGCATACGGTCCGTACGAACAACGGCAAAGTGGCACTTGATTCATAATCGCTGCGCCATCTACCAGCCAACCAATTGCTCCCATATCTGCCCAAGAAAGTGTTGGGTAGTTAAAAATGGAAGAATATTTCGCCTTTCCAGAGTGTAAATCGTCAATTGTATCTTCACGATCTGCTCCTAAAGTCTCCGTTGCACTGTACAAATACAGTCCATGTCCAGCCTCATCTTGTACTTTCGCCAATAAAACAGCTTTACGTCTCAAGTTTGGCGCACGGGTAATCCAATTTCCTTCTGGCAGCATTCCTACGATCTCAGAGTGCGCATGTTGCGAAATTTGTCGAATCAACGTTTCCCGGTATGCATCTGGCATCCAGTCATTTGGTTCGATACGAATATCGTTATCAATTTTCGCTTGAAAATTTTGTTCAAGTATTGCTCTATCTTCTTCTTTCATTATCTACAATGTAAGTCTCCTACAAATTTACAAAATTTCACCCACTCCATCTCATCTATTTTGGGGATTTGAATTTATCTAACTCAATTTAGAACGATTTCATTTAGAAAAATGAGTAGTTTTACATCCAAATAGATCAAGCTATGACACCGAAATTTCATACTTTGAATGTCCAAGATGTTCAACAAAAAACAGAAGATACGGTTTCCATTACCTTTGATATTCCAGCAGAACTAAAAGCTGATTATCAGTATCTTTCAGGTCAATATTTAACATTAAAAACAACACTGAACGGCGAAGAAGTCAGACGTTCTTATTCGTTACATACAGCACCTTTTGAAGGTATATGGAGTGTTGCCGTTAAAAAAGTTGAACATGGATTGTTTTCAACCTTTGCAACTTCAGAATTGAAGTCGGGAATGCAACTCGATGTCATGACTCCTATGGGTAATTTCACATTTACCCCTGAACCAAATAGCAAAAAATCTCATGTATTGTTCGCTTCTGGAAGTGGAATAACGCCCATTTTATCCATCATAAAGACAGCTCTTCACGAAGAATCAGAATCTGATGTGACTTTGTTCTACGGAAATAAAGGATTTGCATCGGTTATTTTTCGAGAGGAAATTGAAGCACTGAAAAATCAGTACATGAATCGACTGCGTGTACTTCATGTTTTTTCCAGAGAAGGGCTGGGAAATAAAATACAAAAAGGCAGAATAGATAAATTAAAAACGGATGAGTTGTATTCAGCATTCTTGAAGGACTCCGCTGTGGACAACGTATTTATTTGCGGACCGGAACAAATGATTTTAGATGTCACTGAAAGTCTCAAGGGACAAGGGGTGGATGCATCAAAGATTCACTTCGAACTGTTCACGGCACCGACACAACAAAAACAGGCACCCATCAGTGCTGCGGATGCCGTTCAAATTGACTCTAACGTGAAAATTATTTTAGACGGCGACGAAATCGACTTACATTTAGATTCAACTGGTGACAGTTTGTTGGATGCAGCGCAAGCATGGGGAGCAGATCTTCCTTACGCTTGTAAAGGCGGAGTTTGTTGTACGTGTAAAGCAAAAATTATTGAAGGAACCGTTCGAATGGACGTCAATTACGGATTAGAACCTGATGAAATTGAGGCAGGATATATATTAACATGTCAATCGCACCCTACGAGCGAAAAACTAATAGTTTCATTTGATGAATAACTAATTATGGGAATTTTTAAAAATTTATTTTCTAAAAAATCGGGTGCAAATACACCAAAAGGGTTTTACACACTTACGATTGCGGACATTGAAAAAATGACGGCGGACACGGTAAAAGTGACACTGGATGTGCCTTCGAACTTAAAAGCCGAGTTTGCATTTAAACCAGGTCAGTACCTTGATTTTTCGATTCAATTAAACGGAAAAGAAGAACGTCGCTCCTACTCGATTTGCAGCGGGAAAAATGAACCGCTTTCTGTGGCTGTCAAAGCTGTAGAGAATGGAACTGTTTCTCGTTGGTTCAACGAAGATGTTGTTGCTGGTGATGAACTAGTAGTTTCTCGCCCTTCAGGAAACTTTATTCTACCTGAAACGGCTAAAAAAGTGGTTGCAATTGCTGCTGGAAGTGGAATTACACCAATTATGGCGTTTGCAAAAGCACTTAGTGCCAATGATGGTTCTATGGATTTGTTCTACGGCAACAGAACAGAAGATTCTATTTTATTTCGCTCAGAAATTGATGCATTGTCAGCGGTAAATGCTACGTATTTTTTAAGTGCTGAAGACAAAGAAGGATTTAAATTGGGAAGGATAGACACCACCACTTTTTCTATTCTGATTAAGGAAAACTTGCAACTGCTCAAAGCTGATTATTTTGTGCTTTGCGGTCCTGAACAAATGATTGCTGAAGTATCTGATGTATTGAAAACGTTTGGTGTCAGCCCAGATAAAATCAAGTACGAGTTATTCACCACACCAATTTTACTCAAAAGCGAAACGGAGGTCATCGAAAATACATTTGAGGGTTTAGCTAAAGTCACTGTAATTTTGGACGACGAGAAAATAAGCTATGAACTGGCTGCGAAAGGACCTTCCATCCTTGAAAAAACAAACAAGGAAGGAATGGATGCTCCTTATTCATGCAAAGGTGGCGTATGTAGCACGTGCAAAGCGAAAGTATTGAAAGGATCTTGTACGATGACAATGAACTATGCGTTGACCGATAAGGAAGTGCAAGAAGGTTATATTTTGACATGTCAAGCGCATCCAGCAGAAGCTGAAATTGTAGTTTCCTATGATGAGTAAAACGATCGTTGTTGTTGGCGCTAGTCGCGGTATTGGACGAGCAATAGTTGAATTGTTTGCTCAAAATCCTGCTCACCGCGTTATTGCTTTAGCTCGAAACGTAGAAAAAATGAACGAAGCGTTTTCGAAGTACGAAAATGTGACAACCTTTCATTTAGATCTTGCAGCAGCAGATATTCGAAGTGAGTGCGAAAAAATTTCTACATCGCTGGATACAATTGATATTCTCATCAACAACGCTGGTAAACTTGTAAACAAGCCATTTTTGGAATTATCGCATGAAGATATTCAGTCCTGTTATGCGGTAAATGTGGTTGGAGTCATGGAAACAACACAGGCATTTCTCCCAAAAATGAAAAAAGCGCATATTGTCAATATCAGCTCCATGGGTGGTTTTCAGGGAAGCGTAAAATTTGCTGGATTAAGTGCCTATTCGACTTCAAAAGCAGCGTTGTGCAGTTTTACCGAATTGTTCTCAGAAGAATTTAAAGATACTCAGATAGCAATGAATTGCCTTTGCCTTGGTGCAGCACAGACAGAAATGCTGGAAGAGGCGTTTCCTGGCTATATCGCTCCTGTTTCAGCAGAAAAGATGGCTGAATACATTGTGAATTTTGCATTAACTGCAGACCAATGGATGAAAGGAAAAATAATTCCAGTGTCATTAAGTACACCATAGTCATGACTTTGAAAACTGTAAAGACTGTGAAAATGGCTGAAAATGGCAAAGATAGCAAGGACTGTAAAGACTGCGCTAACGCTTGCCAAAATCGAAACTTCGTTTCTCTTGTTACTTTTTTCCAAATCGGAATTACCCTACAAAACCCATTGTTTGAAAAAGGAAAAACATAGCGTTCAACTCAGTGATTCCGAACTCGTTCTTTTAGCGAAAAAGAAACGTTCTGAATTCGGGCGTTTGTATGAAAAGTACTTCGATCAGATATTTCGGTTTGTTTTTAAAAAATTAGGTGGTATTGAAGATACAGCGGGTGACATCACACAGCATGTTTTCATGAAAGCCATGGCAAATATTGCTAAATACGAAGAAAGAGGACTTCCTTTTAGCAGTTGGTTGTATCGTATTGCACAAAATGAAGTATCAATGTTCTTCCGAGAGCAAAAAAAGCAGTATTCAGTACCCATCGATGAAAATAGAATCCAAGCATTGGCAAGTGAAGCGGAAATCGGAAGCTACATGACTGCTGAGCAACAAGAAGAATTGATAGAAGTGCTCAATGGTTTAGAAGAGAGTCAGCTCGATCTCATAGAATTGCGATTTTTTCAGGAAATGAGTTTTAAAGAGATCGCCGAAATCTATAACATCACGGAAGCAAATGCAAAAATGAAAACTTATCGTATCTTGGAACGGATTGGTAATAAATGGAAAGGTGAAAAATGAGAAAGTTCATTTTAAATAAAGAAAATAAAAAGTTAACTCCTTCTGAAGAGCAAATTAAGCGTCAGAAAGACTTTTCGCGTTTGCACCATCAGTACGAGCGACTCACCAAACGTGGAAAAAAACCATTGTACCGAGATCCTAAGTTATTCATGCTCCTATTTATCATTGGATTGGTTTTGTTTCTTTTATTTTTGGAGTCGTGATGTAGTTGCGTCGATTTATCGATTCTCAATATTCTAACGCATTCTTGTACACCCTCTCTTTTTTTTGTACTTTCATGTGATAATTTGAAGGGATTGAAGAGACTATTTCCTATAATGTTCTTGCTACTGCTAACAGGTTCTGTTTCTGCACAAGATATCCATTGGTCACAATTCAACGATAACCCGCTTTTTCAAAATCCTGCAAACGCTGGACATTTCAATGGCGATCTTCGTTTTGTTGGTAATTACCGTGATCAGTGGAGAAGCGTAACAGTTCCCTTTACAACTCTTTCACTGTCAGCCGATGGAAACTTGCGACAGAACAAAAATCTTGGCTATGGTATCTTATTCTTCCACGATGTCGTTGGAGATGGAAGTCTCAGAACCGTTGAAGTGCAAGGAAATGCTTCCTACCTCATTAAATTAACACCTGATTCCACTCATAGTTTTCGCACTGGGATCAATATTGGGATGAATCATCGACAAGTTAATTTTGATCAGTTATACTTTGGAAACCAGTACAACGGTATTGCTTACGATCCTTCGCTTTCTTCCAATGAGGCGATTCAAAATGATCCAAAGACAAATTTTTCAATTGGTCTAGGAACTGTTTACCATTACTACGTCAACAAACGGTTTAACATTTCCGGTGGTCTGGGAGTTTACAATTTGAACCGCCCAAATCAAGGTTTTTACAATGACGTAGTTCAACGAGATATTCGCCTGAATGTTTTCGCGCGAGGAATCTATAAAATTGGCTTTGATTGGGATGTGCTTCCCTCTATTAATTATTCGAGACAAGGAACCTATTCTGAATTCATTATCGGATCTTCGCTAAAATACACGCTCATCGATCGGCTTGGGGAATACCGAGCATTGTATGCGGGTGGCTGGTTCAGGAATAAGGATGCTGGTTACATTTCTGTGGGAATGGATTACCAAAGTTGGTTTGTCGGATTGAGTTACGATATTAATTTCTCCAAATTAGTTCCAGCTAGTCGCGCTAGAGGTGGTTTTGAAATTGCAGTGCGCTACATTCTTCATCGTTTCAAACCTAAAAAAATAGTACATAGAATATGTCCCGATTATATCTAGTCCTTTTCATTTTGGGTGTCAGTTCAATGGCTATCGGTCAAAACAACCTCAAAAAATACATGGAGTTTGCCAAAGAACAATTTGACAAGGGCGACTATTATTATGCATTGGAGTACTATGAAAAGGCGATGGAGATCGATTCGCAATCCGTTGATATCAATTGGTTCATGGCAGAAACAAATCGTGCTTACAAAGATTATCGGAAAGCGGAATTTTACTACGCAAAAGTGTACGAACGTGAAGAAGCTCGGATCTATCCTTCAAGTCTCTTGCAACTAGGATTAATGCAAAAGCAAAATGGAAAATACGATCAGGCGATTGAAACATTCAAAAAAGCCAAGAAGAAGTATTACAAGGATAAGAAAAGCTACTTATACCTGAAATCGAAACAAGAATTGGTGAGTTGCATTTGGGCAAAATCTGCCATCATTGACACGGCTGAAGTGATCATAACTAAACTTCCTGAAACCGTCAATACAAAGAACTCTGAATTTGGACATGGAATTTACAACAACGAATTGATTTTCTCAAGCTTACGAGCCGATTCGATAAGTGAAGCGGAAGAAGTGTACACCACGGAATACCACACATCTATCTACTCAAGTAAGCTAACCGAAGCAGCATTTGAAGCGTCTGAGAAAATTAAGTCGCTTTTCTTTGAAAACCTTAATTCTGGAAACGGCACTTTTTCATTGGATGGCAAACGGTTTTATTTTAGTCAATGTAGTGAGCAAGGTTATAACTATACGTGTAAGATCATGGTCGCGTATTACAACAATGGAAACTGGACAAATATTGACTTTTTAGGTGAGATTATCAACGAAGAAGGAGCAAACACAACAATGCCATGTATTGCCAATCTCGATGGTCAAGAAGCGCTCATCTTCGCTTCCGACAGAGAAGACACAAAGGGTGGACTTGACTTGTTCTACAGTACGATTAAAAACGGCAATCAATTCAGTAAGGTGCGCGCAATTCGCTCGCTAAATACGATTGACAACGAGTTAACTCCTTGGTGGGACGACAAAAACAAACGTCTTTATTTTTCGAGTTCTTGGTACGAAGGTTTCGGTGGTTATGACATATTTTATTCACCTTATGACGGTCAGTTTGGTGAGCCTGTGAACGCTGGAATTCCTTACAATAGTCCTGCAAACGATTTGTACTTTTTTAGTTATGGCGACAGTTCCTTTATTACCTCCAATCGCCTAGGTGTATACTACAGTAAGAATCCGACCTGTTGCAGTGATATTTTCGCACTTGTTCCACCTGAAAAACCAGAACCTCCTACCATTGAAGAAACCCTGGAAGAATTGAACAAACGCTTGCCTGTAACATTGTATTTCCACAATGATGTGCCGAATCCGCGTTCGTGGGATACATTGACCAACTTGAATTACATCACCACCTACGGTGAGTACACTTCTATGCTCGATCAATACAAAAAGGAATATGGAAAAGGTCTAACTGGTGAAAAAGCAGAATTTGCCGCTGAGGAAATTGAAGATTTCTTCATCGAATACGTCGACAAAGGTGTTTCCGATTTAGAACTTTTTCGAAATTTATTATTGAAGGAACTTGATCGAGGAGCTAAAATTAACATTACAGTGAAGGGCTTTGCCAGTCCATTAGCCAAAACAGATTACAATGTCAACCTAACAAAGCGCAGAATATCGTCCTTGGTGAATTACATGCGAGAATACGATAACGGTGTGTTCGTAAAATACCTAGACAACACTGCCGAAAATGGCGGTCATGTTGTGTTCTCACAAGTTCCATTTGGTGAATACACCGCAGATCAACTTACAAGTGATAACCCAAACGACGTACAAAATTCTGTTTACTCAAGAGCTGCGGCAATTGAACGTAAAATTGAAATTCAAAGTGTAAGTTATTTAAAAGACGATGACAAGTTTGCCCTCACAACAGATAAACCGGTAAAAGATGGTGGTGTGAGAAAACAAGGTGAGATAATTTCTGAATCTTTTCAAATTAAAAATGAATCCAATTCCACAATTGAATTAGAACCGTTAAGAATTCCTTGTGGGTGTGTCACCGCGAAAGTCAACAAAATGACATTGGAGCCTGGCGAAATTACTACGGTGGAAATGAGTATTGACACTAAAAACAAAATGGGATTTACTGTTGAATCAATTTACCTGAAACTAAAAGACAGTCCTGAAGAGTTGAGGTTATATATATCCACTGAAATTAAACCCTAATCGCTCAAAGTTCGTTATAAAATCCTATTTTTACGGCTTCAACAAAGAACATGAACGAGGAAGAAGTAGAAATCATTCAAAAGCCAAAAGTACGTCTTAAGTTTATTGATATGGCTCGTTCTTTTGCCATCCTTTTAATGCTGGAAGGTCACTTTATTGAGCATACTTTTCAGGATTTTAAACCAATGATCGAATTGGTGAAACAAAATGGGACTTCTGGTTATTTACTGTTTGACTGGTGGTACTTCATGAAGGGGTTTACTGCTCCTTTATTCTTCACAGTTACAGGACTCGTATTTGTTTATCTTTTGGCACGTAACAAAGAGGCAGGATACTTTAGAAACCCTAGAGTCAAAAGAGGCTTTCGTAGAGCATTTGAATTGTTATTCTGGGGATATGCCCTTCAACTGAATTTAAAACATCTCGGCAATACCTTTAATCACGAATTTCCATGGCTTTATGCGTTTCATGTCCTACAATCGATTGGTGTGGGTATCATTGGACTTCTACTAATTTTTGGATTGTACAAGTTGATTAAACGAGGACCGCTCTTTTTGTATTATTTCATTGCAGGAACCATTGTTTTTTGTTTTTATCCCTATTTAAAAAGCATCCCTGAAGGTACTTATCTTCCTTCTGGCTTCCCACAAATCCTGCAAAACATGATTCACGGACCCAAGTCGGTGTTTGCCATAGTTCCATGGATGGCATTTACGCTTTATGGTGGTATGGTGGGTGCTTTAATAATTCGTTTTCAAGACGATGTTAAGAAATACTGGTTTCCATTCGTCTTTATTGGAGTAGGATTAATTCTAAACACATTTGGAAGAACAATAGGGATACTTATTGATGATACCTTGGCGATGGTTGGTTTCTGGAAACTAGAGCTAGTCCACAACGCATGGTTATATGGCAGATTAGGTCAGATTTTTATTGCCTTAGGCCTACTGATGCTCTTTGATAAATTGGTGAATTTTAAAGGCGAATTGTTCTTGAAGATCGGTCAGAATACATTGCCAATATACATTATTCACGTAATGATTTTGTATGGTGGATTATTTGGTTACGGGTTGAATCTATTTTTGGCGAAAGCATTGAATGGTTGGCAGTCTGTCCTTGGAGCAGCATTATTTATTACCCTTTTCGTGTTTTTCATTAAGTATTTCGAATTCTTTGATGGAATCAAGCAGAAATTACTAAGCCCCTTCAGGAAAAAGAATAACTAAACTTTCTTGGTATTGCCAATATTGTACTTTGGCTTGGTAGGGTTTTTCTCTGATGGTTTTTCTGGTTTCTCGAAATGAATCAATCGTTCATAACGTCTTATTCCACAGTCATCTGTAACTGTCAACACCACCTTGTATTTACCTGGTTTAGCGAATTTGTGGGTGGTATTAAACTTTGATGAGCTATTTCCATCACCAAAATCCCAACTTACACTTTGCGCGCAGGAAAATGCGGAGGTCACTTCTAAGGTATATTCACCTTTGGCGGTAATATATGGCTTTAACTCAAATCGATTATCATTTAAACGGTACTGACTGCGCCACTTGGTCAAATAGATATTTGTTTCCTTCTTTATTATTCGAGCGAAATCTGACTTAATCGTTGATGTATAAATTTTTTCTGTCGATTCGTTAAAAATAGCTTCGTAGAACGTTGTAGCGATAAGATATGAACCATTGATGTTCGGGTGTGCTCTGTCTTGCGCATACAGATTAATTATCCCTTTATCTCTTACTTGTTTCCACACTTTGCCAACCGGAACAATTGGAAGATTAAAAATGTCACTCACATATTGATAACCTCTCGCAATACTGTCTGCCATTTTAGCATAAGTATCCACTGCAGGATTTTCACTGAAACCATTGTCATAACCCCAGGTCATGTACAACAAGATATTAGTACATGGATTATTGGCATAAATTGAATCGGTGATCTTAACTAGATAAGGCATTGTTGCTGTATCTATGTGTTGAGGAGAATGGGTGAATTCTCGACTAAATCCTTGTAGAATTACGTAGTCCCACTTTCTACTTTTTATCGCGACATACATATCTTCTCGCTCAGAATGCACTTTAAACGATGCTCCTGAACGCGTATTCTTTTCCACGTAAACATTTTTACCAGCCTTTACTGCTAGTTTTTCAAAAATGCTCGGCATATTATTCATGTGCGTGTAACTATTCCCTATAAAAAGAATATTCATAGGTTCAACCTTTTGAGCGAATGAAAGACTCATGTTTACCACAAAAGCGGTAACAACCATAAGATACCTAAGTATGCGTCGTATGATATGTGACGATCTAAACATAAAAATTAATTCATAAAAACTTTCTGACTACAAATTTTAAACCAAGAACCAACCTTACCAGTCTATGTGAATGAAATTCTATTAGCTATTAACGAAAGTTCTTCTGCTTCCAATTGAAGCTTAGGTTTACTGAAATTCATATCATCTAGTGTATCAATTGGAATAAGGTGAATATGCGCATGAGGAACCTCTAATCCAATTACAGTTACTCCTATCCTCTTACAATCGAAAGACTTTTTAAGCTTCTGAGCAACCTCCTTAGAGAAAACCATCATTCTTGCAAGAACATCGTCATTCAAGTCGAAGATGTAATCGACCTCAATTTTAGGAATTACCAAGGTGTGTCCCCTTCTCAACGGCATAATATCCAAAAAAGCCAAAAACTCATCTGATTCATGTACCTTATGACAAGGAATTTCACCGTTAATAATCTTTGTAAAAATTGTTGCCATTACCTTGAAACTTCAATAACTTCAAATTTCATTACACCATTAGGTGTTTGTACATCGGCAATATCTCCTACAGACTTACCGAGTAACCCTTTCCCAATTGGTGATTCAACACTTATCTTCTTCGCCTTTAAATCAGCTTCATTCTCTGCCACAAGCGTGTAAACCATTTCCATTCCATTCGCTGTGTTCTTAATCTTCACTGTGGAAAGAATAAAAACCTTAGTTACATCAATTTCCGAATCATCTATGATACGTGCGTTAGAAATAACCTCTTTTAACTTCGCTATCTTCATTTCTAAAAGACCTTGAGCTTCCTTCGCAGCATCGTATTCGGCATTCTCAGAAAGATCCCCTTTATCTCGTGCTTCGGCAATTTGTTCCGATATAGCAGGACGCTGAACTGTCTCCATATTGTGCAGTTCATCTTTTAGTCTTTTCAATCCCTCTTCAGAGTAATAACTTATTTGTGACATAGCAATTCAAATTTTGATATACAAAAAACAAGAGAGCCCAATAAGGACCCTCTTGATGTATCAAAGGTAATAAATTTAATTTTACTTTAAGCTAATCGTAGCTCCAATTGTATGAATAATTCCAAAAACTCCAGCGAAACGCGCTGCATATTCAATCCCAAGAGCATTTTTGTTGTCTCCAACAAGAGCATCTACTGAAAACCCAGCTGTTGGACCTATCAGAGCATTAGAGCGGTTTTCTGCGCTAAATAGATTCTTCTCGTATACGAAACCACCTCTTAAATTAAACGCAACCCCTTCTCCAGTCATTCCATAATCCAATCCTAAACTGTATTGATCAGAAGAAAATGAATTTGCAATGTAACCTACAGCAAGGTTAATTTTGTTCTTTTCATTCACAATAAAATCATACGATCCACCAATTGCTAACAAAGAAGGTAGCTCATAAGTTGCAGATCGTTGCTCCAGTGTAGCATTTGCACTTGTCTCATTATATACAACTTGATTTGCCAAACCATCTCCTTTAAACTTCATAACTGGACCGACATTCTTAAGTGTAATACCAAATTTAATTTGATCTTGTTCACCAGTTACATAGCGAATACCTGCATCTATTGCAATTCCACTCGCCTTAAGGTTTGCCATGTTCTCAGAAATCACTTTGACGTTAATTCCACCATAAATAGAGCTAGAAAAAGTACGCGCATAACCCAAGTTAATTACGTTCGCTCTCGGCGAAAACACACCGATGTTTCCTTCTGGATTTGCTACTGTGGTAATTGGAATGTCTCCAAATCCGAACGACTGAATACTGATTGCAATAACGTCAGCTTCAGAAACTCTCTGTGCAATACCAGCACTGTAAAGCGCGATATCAGCAGACCCCATCCAGTTTGTATAATTGAATTTAATTTGAGTCTTATCAGTAAATGCCAAGCCTGCTATGTTCATAAACGTTGCTTCGAGTCCATTTACATTCGCTATTCCTGCACCAGCGGCTCCAACACTTCTAGCCCAAGGATTAACCAACATGTGAGAAGCTCCAGCAGCACCAATACGATCCTCATTTCCTGCAGTTGCTGTCATTGAAGTGACCAAAGCCAAACCAACAATAAATGCAGTTCTTATTTTAACGATTGAATTATTCATTTTCAATTTGTTTAATTTAATAATCTGATTAAATACCGTATAAATCGACCTGTCTCATTCCACCGAAGAATTTCAGTACAACTTCACCGACATCAGGGACATCTACATGGATCAAGTAAACTCCACCTGCAATTGGAATACCGGCATGGTTATTCAAGTCCCAATCGACTGAGGTAATTTCACTGTCCTTTTTGAATGTACGAACTAATTTTCCATTTACTGTGTAAATTTTAATTGTACACACTTCTGGCAGATTTGTGATTTTCACACGTGTATCCAATCGACCTGTCTCGTATTGAGAATAAGCATAATATGGATTCGGAACAACATTGATGATGTCAAGCACACTCGTTAAAGTCTGACGATCACCTTTCATTGTCTGAAGGTCATCCATGTTCCAAGAATACATTGGTTTCCCATTGTTTGGACCTCCAAGTGGAGCTGTAATATTTGAGAAATCACTATACTCCTTATTAACACGTAGGCTAATCGTTGCAGTTGTAGACATGAGCGATTGACCTGGCATCAACGTTGGATAAGCAACCCAACTAATTGATCCGTATACATTACGCTTCATTCCTGAACTACCGGCTTCGATATCAACAAAATTATTTTGTAACTCGTTTCCACCAGGAGTTTCAGCTAGTGATGGAATGTAAGCTGGGTAATTGTAAGAGAAATTGTAATTGTATTTAGAACGATTAGCATAGCTAAACACATAGACTGGGTGCATTCCTCCCATAATAAATCCTCCATTGCCGTCAACCAATCGATCAGTTGGATTCCATTTCATGTCAGCTCCATTGTCTGAAATCAAGAAAGAATTTTCTCCAAACGCCATGTACAAACGCGCTCCAGATTCAATATCAATTGCATACCCTGGGAACCAACCCATACCAGTTCCAGTTCCATCAGAGTTTCCATTTTTATCAACACTAGGACTTTTTCTCAATTGACCTGGTTGAGCACCTCCTACGTTTAAAGATGGCTCACGTCCAAGTTCAATTACTGGACAACGCGTCCACTTCGATTTATCCGAAGTAATAACAATATCCACACTTGGTAAAAAGGTGAGTGAAGCAGCTCCTCTTGCTGACCCTACTCCTCCATAGTTAAAATAAGCCATTGGCATATAACTAGATTGATATCCAGCTAATCTATGCGGTGCTACTGTACCACCTAAAATTTTAGCCCAATCCTTGTCATTGTCAATACCAACTTCATCTGGATAAAAACATGGATCCAAATAATTTGGTAGATCTGGACGACAGTCGTCTGGGTTAACTGGAACGTGAGTTCCCGATCTAATCCAGTTAAAAGGATTGAAACCATCATTGTCTGGTATACCAGCAATCCAGCGCTTAGTACTATCACTATAACGAATAGTCTGCCCAATTAAATTCGTTGTCCAATTCTCCGTGCCACCCGAGCCACCATCTGGTAAGTAGTATTTTTCCTGTGAAATCTGAACAGAAACACCCCATTCTGGAATAATTTGCTCATTGTTGTAATCTATTGTTCTCTCAGAAGATACTGATTCCAATAATGTACCTCCTTCAACATCATAACGATTAATTACCCATGAAGCAGTATCTGCTGCATTTGTATTTGTCGCAGTGTAATCTCTGAATAGACACTCAAAATAACCACCAACCACATTTAACGGATCAACAACTTTAACATTAATAGGTCCCTTTCCATAATCATAAACAGGGTTATTCATAAATCCGCTTTGAACAATACTCGCTTTAGAACCACTTGTAAGTTCAAGACCTCTGTTTCCATTACCAAATCCGTCCAAACGCTTAATTTGTGGACCTGTACCATAATCGAGTAGATATGTTGTTCCACCAGCTTCTGGAGCCGGATTGTGAGGAATTCCAGCAACAGCCTTTATTGAACTTCCATCATGTCCCAAACGAGAAGAAATGTATGGCATTTTTTGTCCATCAAGACCTCCTGGATCGTTTGGATCATACTTCTTATACTCATTGTGAGCATATGCCAAGGCAACATAGTAATATGTTTTATGATTTACCAAGGTTCTTACACCCTGTGCAAATATATCTTCATTAATTAAGAACGTATGTTGAATTCCTTCGTTTGCCGCATCAACCATTCGAGCACCAATCGAGAATCCTAATTCCTCATCAAATTCAAAATTGATAATGTCAGCAATGTCATTTTTGATGTCACATTGTGCAACCAATCTAGCTTTTGTTTCATCACGAACATCACTGACAGATACACTTGAATTTGCCAATTGGTAAATTTGATACCCTTCGAACGTATAGAAACGATCAAGTGTAGGATCTGTAATGTTTACTTTGTCCTCTTCGTAGTATCCTTCATTCGCATTATTTGAACTTGGAGGGTTGGTAAGAGATAAAACCAGTTTGTTTTCTAGTTCCTGAATTTCAAGTTTCGGAGCGTAAGGTGGCTCCAAAATTCTGAAACAAGCATCAAACAATGCCTGAGCCTTTGTATCGGCGCGCTTCATAGCTTCAACGGATGCAAATAAACCACCTTGGTAGCTTCTTCCGTATACAATTCCAACCGTAATGTTGTTGACAGCTCCTGGTGTTAATGTAAATGGACCCGCAGACTGAACGAAACGTCTATCACCAGCAGGATTTCCTGAACTAACCTCATCCCAGTTACCAGTTTCAACACCGCCTGTTGCCCAACCCAATGGATCAGAATCTCCAGGGAACATGTAAGAAGAAAGCGTAGTACCTCCAGCACCAGTTCCTCCAAATGTCATTGGCGAACCATTTGCCCAGTTACCTTGCATAAAATTGTAAAATTCTGGAGCAGTAGCTGGGTCATTGTAAGGATAAGCAGCACCGTTGGTATAGTATGTAAACAATCTCATACCAAAACGCTCATTATCAATGATCCCATCATAGTATCCAAGACCAATACCTCCGTAAACAATACCGTTACTATCAATTGCATTTTGAATTGGTGGAACATACATCTGTCCATTATCCATAAGGTAAGGTCCAGGATTGTCAATTCCATCAGAATCTTGGTAAGGTCCTTCAAAGAAATCGACTCCAATTGCTGGAGGATTGTCTCCATACCCTACTGCTCCACCTGGACCACCACTAATTTCATCATATTCATCACCATTATAGCAATAACCTAATCCTCTAGAAACATCACAACCCACATAATCATCCGCTGAATTTCCTAAATCAGGATCGACATATTGAGCAAAGTAAGTGTCTGTAAGTGTCTGCGTACTTCTATTGATCATTTCGTAATTGTAGAAGGTCATTCTGTTTACCTCATCAGCAGTAGCAAATGTAAATGCTTGCGCTCTAACTTCCATACCAATTGGATCACCTTGAGACTCACCGTGAATGTTACCTGTATCGTTAAATACCCACCAGTGTGTTTCATCACCAAACAACGAAATACGTCTATCTACACCACATTCGATGTCATCTCTACCCAAAATATCATCGTACCAAGGTGTATCTCCATTATCTGGATTGTATTCACCATCTCCATCGTAATCATAAAACGGAGCTAAATAATAATCTTGTCCTCTCGTTACATCACCGTGCGCAGGCCATCCATAAATTCTGCTTAAAACGTCATTCTCAGGAGACTCAACACCAATACAGTCCTCAGAAGGTATAACACCATTTGTACATTCCCACCATGTATTGTAAGCAATTACTTCTGCCTTTTGTATCGAGAAAAATTTATCGTAAGCCAAACATTGATCCGAGTCAATTGTTGCAGCGCCGAAATCACGAATGGCATCGTCACCAACAGGCACACCAGGATCATAATTTCCACTTCCAACATTTACACTTAGCGGTCCAGGCCAAAAATCATTTCCTGAACGGAACGTAAGAGCCGCCAATTTCAATTGTCCATTAACGTCAGTACCACCCATCCAAAGTGCTCCTGCGTATATCGCTTTTGGACCATTTCCAAGTTCTGTTTTCGGAACCTCATACGCTGGAGTAGAATTTGCACGATCTTGCCACATGCTTCCACCTTGTTCTATAAGCGCCCTAACGTCGTTGAAATCCATGCTTAACCTTGCGGTTGCTGGAGCACAGTTTGCTGCTTTCTGTTGAGCATTTTGCTGTGCCATACCAGCACTTGGATTGTCATGTGGTCCTTTATATGAAAGGGCATCATTTGACCAAAATATTGCTGAGGTCGCTAGTATAATTGATATTATTTGCTTTTTCATAATACTTAATTTAATTATGATTAATTAAAAATCGAATTTAACACCCAAACGAATTGTTCTCGGTGCACTTACGTTAAATGGGTTCTGAATTTTCATCGAATAGTAGTTTCTGAATGCGTCCTCATCGGCTGCATTTTGGATAGAATTTTGCCACTCAGCTGCTTCTAAGAATCCGTCATCATCCCAGTTACCTGTTGCTCTGTATACACCAAGCACGTTAAACTGATTGAATAAGTTTGTTACACGTATATAAACATTTAGGAAAGTTGCACGTTTCTTTTCTCCCTTGCCAAGAGTTAAACTAAAGTTACGATCCAACTGTAAATCTAGTCTATATGACCATGGAAGTCTTGAACCATTTTGAGATCCACTTAATCCTGTACCTTGAGGACTAAAAACCCCTTCGTTAGTAATTGCCGTTTGTGCAGAATATGGTGATCCTGAATAAACATTTGAAACGATATTTAAACCAGTATTCTCAAGGACGTTAAACCCTTTTATTACAGGACCATTGTAATCTGCTCCTTCACCGTAACGGTAATCAAGCGTAACTGCAAATGCATGTCTTTGATCGAAATCGTAAGGTGCGATTGTTCGTAGGTTTGGTAAACCAGCGTTAATAATACCTGATGATGAAGTTGCATCAGATCCAGTACCGTCAGCAAATTGCAAGGTATAGTTTGCCGTAACACGAATATTACCTGTTCTACGCATATCGTATGAAATCGTCATACCTTTCACCGTACCAAAATCACGGTTACCGAATGTTCTGTATTGTCTTGGATAAGCACCCGTCACGTTGATCAACTGAACTTGATCTCTTTGCTCTCTATAAAAAGCAGAAATCTTAACAGAAGAAGTACGAGTAACTACTTGTTGAAATCCTAATTCGTAGTCGATCGTTTTTGATGGACGCAAATTTGAGTTATTTACAATAGCACTACGATCACTCATGAATTGATACTGAAACGGATCAAAACGTGTTCCACTAGTAGGTCGCTGCGTTAAGATATCGTAATGTGCAAAGAAAGATGCCTCATCTGAAATTGGGAATGAGAAAGAAACACGAGGCATAACGCTCACTTGTGCTTTGTAATCCTCAAATGCATCAGCATTAGGCGCTGTTTGTCCTGGATCTTGCAAGTAAGGAAGAACGCCCCCTTCTGATTCTGACTCGATTACTTGAATGTTAGAAACTTCTGTACCATTTGCATCGTACCATGTATCACCACTTCTAAATCCCTTAATACCACTTGGGTTGTTATTGTCATTTACATACACCACGAAATCGTCTCCCATAGAACCAGGAATATCAATCCAATCCATTGATGGGTCATTTGCCAATTCTTGTCTTGCTTCACGAACCGTTTTCGCATTGTAAATCAAATACGGATCTTTCAAAACAGGTTGATTTGCATCGTAAACATCGACCCTTACACCTACGTTAAAGACGATATCTCGGAAAGAGAATTTATCCATTACGTAACCTGCAATATAGGTAGGTTGGAAAGCTCCTACAAACCTTCTGTAGTTTCCATTCTCATCAAACTCATTAAAGTACTTATTAATATCTGTTTGTCCTTTCACTTTCTCTCCTGTGTGATCATATCCCCAGTAAGAAACAAAGGAGTTACCGCTGTTTAATAATTCATCTGGAGAAAACATATCTAATGAATAGATATTTGGATCATATTGATCGATGTTTATATACTCAAGACCATCAACTCCAGAGGTAATCATACCATTTTCCATCAAGTAGCTTCTTAGGTTGTAGTCAAAAAATGACTGTCCATCATTGTTTTGATCTCCGCCATGCTCTCCTGTACCACTTGTATACGCATACCCAGTGTTCAACGGATCATATGATGTATAAATAGTCCCTGCTGAATCTGTGTAATTTGGCTCTGCAGTATTCAATTGATTTATGTGTCTATTTGTTAACTGACGTGCCATCGTCCACAATCCCATTGGTCCATTACCCGCACCGTTTGTAGCCGTCCCTGAGGTCCAACCACGATCGTAACGTTGCTCATACTCAAACCCTAATGAAATCGAGTGATCTCCGATATTTACTGCACCAGCTCCAGAAACTCTAATTTGATTTGTTTCTGTTTTTCCAAAACCGTTGTATGGAGATCCGATGTTGTTCCACACATTGTAAATTCCTTGTGGTCCGTCACCATTTCGTAACCCATTACCTTGCTGTACTTGATCAAGGTTTCTATAATTCTGTTCCGCTAGCCACCAATCTGCATAATCAAACAAAGAAAAATATTGTGCTGTCTGTGCAGCCAACTGTGGATTGGTTTCCGACGGTGTGAATCTTACTTGTGAAACAAAAGGTATTGCTTCTTGCACTGGTCCATTCTCCGATGTTGAAGGAGAATAACCAACTCTTCGATCAATATCAAATCTACCAACGTGACCATAATTAAACAAATTGTACCCATGCTTTGGATCGAAGTTGTTATCCATCGTTTTAGAATAATCGACCATTAAAGTATAGTAAGCACTTTTTATTTTAGAACTACTTCCTTCTTCGTTGTTCGTGAAACGTTGTGTCAAACGTCCAAAAACTCTCCAGTCAAGTGACTTATATGCACCAAAATTTGAGAAGTTCATCAAAGATCCTGTTCTGTCGTAAATACTTCCCCATCCGTAGCTCATTGATCCACCAAAAGAAAGATTCACAGATGGACCCGTGTTTACGTCAATTTTTCCTTGTGCAGAGAATTCACTGTTCCTTGCATTCATTCTCCAATCTACCTTTTCGAAGTCATCTTCTTGCAAATAGTTTGTACTATAAAGAATTTCATCTCCCACACGTACCAACGGTGCAGCTAAAATTTCATCGCGTGCTTCCTTTTTAATTCTGTAGCTACCTCCATTCAATGGACGGCTATCAACTTGATCTGTGTAGTTTGCTGAAACTAGGAACCCTAAACGAGGTTTTGTTTTTCTTCCTGTAGAATCTTTCTGCATCCAAAGCGGACCAGAGAACATACCCTCTACAAGATTGTATCCGAATTTATCCAAACCATATACATTCCCATCGTATCCATCTGGATCACTACCGTTTACATAAAACCCTGAAGAAACACCTTCAATCGATCCAAAATATTGTGCTGATGGCCCTCTTGTCGTTACCGAAATAATACCACCCGTTGCATCACCATAGTTAGCTGGCAAACCACCTGTAATAACGGTTACCTCCTCAATTGCTGATTTTGGAAGGTTCGATGACCCCCTCACTTTAATACCATCTATATAAAAATAGGTTCCCTCAGAACGAGATCCTCTTACGCTAATTGCTCCAGAACCTTCGCTTTGATTTACACCACCAACTGTTCCAGCAACTGCTGCTGCAGAACGAACTGGTAAACGTGCAATATCTTCTCTTGTAATTGTTGCACCTGATGCACCACCGTCTCTATCGATCAAAGGAACTCTATAGGCTACAACCACCATTTCCTCTACATCTTGGACACTCTTAGCTTTACCCATTGTCAAATCATACAAGAAGGTAATTTTACCAGAACTCACAACAACTCCTTCGAGAACTTGTGGCTGATATCCTTCCGCTGCATTTCTTATCTCCACATCATAAGAACCTGGAGAAATTGAGTTAATTTGAAAATTACCGTCAAAATCGGTATTCGCTCCACCTTTGATTTGTTCACCCGATTTTAACACGACCTGGCAAAAGGCGATTGGTTGTTTCGTGTCACTGTCCGTAACAGTACCTTTAATGGTTCCTAAATCGGCCTGAGAGAACCCATAAGACAATGTAAGCAAGACGCTTACGATTAACAAGTTTAGTTTTAGTAACATAAGTGCAGTTTGTTTATTTTTAAACTTTGTTGCTTTTAAAGCGGGTAAATATAGTAAAAATCATATTCATCGTCGTATTGTTAAAAAAAAATAAAATGAATTTTTATTAACGATCATTAACAAATGTATAACAATGAAGTAATTTGCAACAACAATAATTAATCAATTTATCTACTAATTATACATGTCTAAAAAACGATAATTTGCTCTTCTACTATTTCAACTTCCTATTAAACGATACTTTAATTATTGAATACATAAAATTTATTCAATACTTTTGGTTACTGGATTTTTCAAACTGAACTTTTAAGTATAGATAAAACAACCACTTATTTTGACTTCAACAAAACATATCGCAAAATTGATTTCATCAAAAAAAGGTCAAATCGCAGTATTAATAGATCCTGAAAAATCCAACAACCCCGATAAACTTCTTCAGCTGATTCAGAAAGCTGAATTTGCTGGAGTGAATTATTTCTTTGTCGGTGGAAGTACAGTAACACAAGAAGATTTTGTTAGTGTCGTGCGTTTCATGAAAAATTCGACTTCTATTCCTGTAGTAATTTTCCCTGGCGCTTCTCATCAAATATGTCAGGATGCCGATGCCCTACTCTACCTAAGTTTAATTTCTGGTAGAAATCCAGATTATCTAATTGGTCACCACGTTCAGTCAGCTCATGAAGTCTATGAAATGGACATTGAAGTAATTCCGACAGCCTACATTTTAATAGACGGTGGAACTAAATCTTCTGTCGCCTACGTGAGTCAGACTACACCAATACCAAATGATCAGCTTTCTATCATTGTAAACACAGCGAAAGCCGGAATTTTGCAAGGCAAGGAACTGCTTTACTTAGATGCCGGTAGTGGAGCTAAACACACAGTGAAACCAGAAACAGTGCGAGCGTTGAACCAATTGAATAAACCGATTATCGTTGGGGGTGGAATAAAAACCAGAGAGAAAATTGAAGATTTTGCTCAGGCTGGTGCCAACATTATTGTGATTGGAAATAAAATTGAATCAGACGTTGATTTTCTGCTCGACATTCGCTTATTTCTTCAAAATCAATAGCTCGTTTCACGAATTTAAGCTATATTGATCCTATGGATTTTAAGAAATTTGCTGGAATCGCCTTTGCTATTGCCTTTTTAATGGCGATTGTATTATTTACTGGAGTCGGTCGAAGCTATATTTCACTCAGTACAGCCAAAATTATTTTTATGATTTCTGGCGCAATAGGGTTGTTCTTGAACCTTATCAGTTTTAAATCCGGAAAACATAGTCAGGGTTTTAATTTTTTCTATTGGGCAGGGAGCATCATTTTGTTTGCTGGACTCACATTTTTATTGATGCGCTGGCCTTACGGTTATTATATTATTGTTACAGGTCTAGTCGTAGTCGGTATTTCGTTTTTTATCCCCGAACGATTCATCTCACCAGAACAGAAAGACTCTGATCTGCTGGACGACTTCAGTTAGTGATACTTCGCTTTCAACGACATATCCAAACTCTTAAAACTGTGTGTCAAAGCACCCACTGAAATAAAATCCACTCCTGTTTCTGCGTATGCACGAATGGTTTCCTCAGTAATACCCCCAGATGCTTCAATCTCATAGTTGCTCGGAATAGAGTCAATAACTTTCATAATCTGACTTGGCGAAAAATTATCTAGCATAATTCGGTCAACATTTCCTACTTGGATTACTTCAGCCAATTCCTGTTCATTTCGCACTTCAATTTCAATTTTTAAGTCACGATTTGTTCTCAACAGGTATTCATTTGCCTTTTCAATAGCAGGCCTTATTCCACCTGCATAGTCGATATGATTGTCTTTTAACATAATCATGTCATACAACGCAAAACGATGGTTATGACCACCACCAATGCGCACCGCCCACTTTTCCATGTAGCGAATTCCTGGTGTTGTTTTACGTGTGTCAAGCAGTTTTGCGTTTGTTCCCGCGACCAGGGCTGTAAGTCGACTTGTCTGTGTTGCTATACCACTCATGCGTTGCATGAAGTTGAGCACCAATCGCTCCGTACTCAATATAGATCTAGCGCTTCCTTGAACTTCAAAAACGATATCACCTGGTTTAACCTTGGTTCCGTCAGTTATGAATGTTGTCATTTTTAGGTGTGGATCGAACTTTTTGAAAATTAGTTGAGCTAATTCAATACCTGCGATAATACCAGTATCCTTTACAATTAATTGTGCTGTACCTACTCCATCTTCGGGAATACACGAAAGTGAAGAATGATCCCCATCACCAATATCCTCTCGCAACGCATTTTCTATAATTTGATCAATCATGGTGCAAAGCTAAAAGTAATTTTAGCGAAATAATAAACAACATTTACTTAAATAACAAAAAAAACGTGGTTTCCACTTTTATGTTACTCCCCAACCTAAAGTTTTTCTATCTTGCGCTTCCAAACATAACTATTGCTAACAAAGTGGATAAACAGACCTTACATTCTGAATGCTTAATATGCAATTCTCGATTAATCGAGCCGCTAGAGCATTTCCAAAATGTTGGTATGTGCAAGTGCAAAGATTGCGGGTTTACGTTTTCTCAATGGGTTCCAAGCAAAGAAGAACTAAAAGATTATTACAGCAACGCTTACGATCGGACGAACTATTTTTCTCCTATTACAGAAAAGAGGTACAATCAGTTATTAGATAAATTTGAAGAGTATAAATCGACAAACCGCATTTTAGATGTCGGAGCAGGTTGCGGATTTTTCCTCAAAACAGCTAAAAAAAGAGGTTGGGAAGTGTTTGGAACAGAAATTACCGAAAGTGCTATATCCAATTGTAAAGACAATGATATTCAACTTTCCTTTGGTGAACTCCACGAACTTAATTTTCCAGAAAACTACTTTGACGTGGTTGTCCATATTGAGGTGATTGAACATCTCAATAATCCAAATGATTTTGTGAGAGAAATACAGCGAATTCTTCGACCTGGAGGAATCACCTATCTATCCACACCGAATTTTAATGCAATTCACCGTTATCGATTAAAAGGACAATATGACGTGATTGGTTACCCGAATCACCTGTGCTATTACACACCAAAAACGTTGAAGAAATTGTTCAGGTCGCATAGTTTAACGCCAATCCGCGTCAAAACAACTGGCTACAGTTTTACACGACTACGAACTAGCAAAGGAAAGAGCAATCAATCGTTCGTATCAGAAACATCAGACGATGAAATGATGCGCTATAAAATAGAATCGAACGTACTTTTGAGAGTAGTAAAAACTACCTTAAATGGTGTACTTAATCTTTTCAAAATTGGCGATAGTTTAAAAGGAACCTTTATCAAAAAATGATGTTTAGACTAATGTACCTCGTCAGTTTATTATTCTAATTATATTTACTGCTATGTGTGGCATAACTGGTTTTATTGACTTCAAAAGAATATCGACACCCGATGTTATTGCGGCAATGACGGCTACACTAAATCATCGAGGTCCAGATGGACAACATACCGAATTTTTAACTACCGATCAGGCGCAGATTGGACTTGGACACCGAAGATTAGCCATTATTGACTTATCCGAAAACGGTACTCAACCCATGCAATGGCAACAATTTTGGCTTTGCTTCAATGGTGAAATCTACAATTTCGAAGAAATAAAAGCAGATCTCATCGCACTTGGTCACTCATTCATTGGTAACTCGGATTCAGAAGTCATACTGCATGCCTACGGCCAATGGGGTGAGAACTGCTTGCATCGTTTTATCGGAATGTTCGCTCTTATTATTTATGACACAGAGAAGAATTCCTTTTTTTGCGCACGTGACCGAGCAGGTGTAAAACCGTTCTTTTATTACTTCAATGATGGTTTGTTTCTTTTCGCCTCTGAATTAAAAGCGTTTCATCAACACCCTAATTTCAAAAAAGAATTGGATAAAAATGCTGTTGGTGCCTTCATTCAATACGGAAATGTGCCTACTCCGCATTGCATTTTCACGAATTGTAAAAAACTTAAGCCAGGGCATAGTTTCTCAATGAATTTAAATGAAGTACCTGCTTCCATTTCTTCCATTAAACAAACGCAATATTGGAACGTTTACGACTATTACAACAAAGAGAAATTTGATTGCTCTTATGAGGAAGCGCTTGAGCAAACTGAACAACTACTAACCTCAGCTGCAAATTATCGCATGGTATCTGACGTTCCTGTTGGCGTATTTTTAAGTGGGGGCTTCGATAGTACATGCGTAACAGCGCTTTTGCAAAAAGATCGAACTGAAAAGCTAAAAACATTTACCATTGGCGTACCAGATATTGGACTGAATGAAGCTCCGTATGCAAAGGATATTGCTAAACACTTAGGCACAGATCACCACGAAATTAACTGTACAGAAAAGGAGGCATTGGAAATGATTCAAGACTTACCCTACTTTTTTGATGAACCCTTTGCAGATTCGAGTGCCATTCCAACTACTTTGGTCAGTAAAATGGCTAGAGAGCATGTGACGGTAGCGTTAAGTGCTGACGGTGGTGACGAAATCTTCGCAGGATACAACCGCTACGATTATTTAATTAGATATAGAAAAAAGCTCAATGCTATTCCGAGATTTGCTAGAAGGTCGATGGTGGGGCTAATGAATACGATTCCTTCAGAAAAAATACCACTACTTAAAAACAAGTACAACTTTCATAATCGCTACGAAAAGTTGAAAGGAATTTTGAGAAACCCTTCAGATGAATCCATAATGCTTAGCTTAAGTCAGCAATTTACTGACTATCAACTGTCCGAAATAATGAAAGACAAGGTGGGTGTTTTAGAAACGATGTACGATAGCAAGGAATTAAAACTGGAATACTACTCACCATTGTCATACATGACAGCGATTGATTATCAAACGTATATGCTCGATGATATTCTTCAAAAAGTTGATCGTTCCACCATGACGCACAGTTTGGAAGGAAGGGAACCACTTTTAGACCATCGCATCATCGAGTTTGCAGCGCAGCTACCTGACGCGTACAAGTACCATCAAGGAGTGAAAAAGCGGATCTTAAGGGATATTACTTACAACTATGTTCCTGCCGAACTTCTTGATCGTCCCAAAATGGGATTCGCTATCCCAATAGCAAACTGGTTGGCAAATGATTTAAAAGACTATGTTGAAACCTACATCAATGAAGCCAAAATAAATGAGCAAGGTCTTTTCAATTGGAAGTCAATAAACCGCATAAAAACAGACTTTTACTCAGGGAAAAAGGAGAACGACATGAAGTTATGGTACGTCTTAATGTTTCAACTCTGGTATGAAAAATGGATGAAATAAAACGAGTGAAAAAGGTACTCTACATATCGTACGATGGAATGACTGACCCTTTGGGCCAATCGCAAGTGCTACCATATATTATTGGATTAACCAAACTCGGATATGAGTTCCACCTTATTAGTTTTGAAAAGCACGAACGTTTTTTAGCACATCGCAATCATATCCATGATATTTGCGACGACGCGGGAATTCACTGGCACCCTCAGGATTACCATATCGAAGGTGGATTGCGGAAAACAATTCGTCAAGTGCGAAAAATGAATAGCGTTGCGCGTTATTTACATCAGCGGCATCAGTTTTCTATCGTTCACTGCAGAAGTTATATTTCGGCACTAGCCGGACTCAAGTTAAAACGGAAATACGGGGTTAAATTTTTATTCGATATGCGCGGTTTTTGGGCTGACGAACGCGTTGATGGTAATCTTTGGGACCTAAATTCAAAATTGTACCGTATTATCTACAACTACTTTAAACGGAAGGAAATTCAATTTCTTCAAGAAGCGGATTTTACTATTTCACTCACTGAAAATGGGAAAAAAGAAATTGAATCCTGGAAAGCACTGAAAAACGAAAAGCTGAAGATTGAGGTAATTCCCTGCTGTGTCAATCTAGATTTGTTCAATCCAAACTCAATTCAAGAAACCGCAAAAAATGAATTGAGGCAACAGCTCGGTTTGTCCCAGACCGATTTTGTCTTAGGCTATGTCGGATCGATTGGAACTTGGTACATGCTACCTGAAATGCTCGATTATTTTGTAGCACTAAAAAGCACCAGACCGAATGCAAAGTTTTTGTTTGTCACGGGGGAATCCCCTGATTTTATTTTGCAACAGGCAGCATCTAAGGGAATATCGAGCAGTGACTGCATAATTACTTCTGTACTACATCATCAGGTCCCAGCACATATATCCTTGTTTGATCAATCTATATTTTTCATCTATCCGTCTTACTCCAAAAAGGCGTCTTCGCCTACCAAACAGGGAGAAATAATGGCGATGGGTGTGCCATTGGTGTGCAACAGCGGGGTTGGAGATACGGATACCATTGTTAAAAAATATCAGTCAGGATTAATCATCGATGAATTTTCTCCAAAAGGTTATCTGGATGTAATTAATGACTCAACCGAGTTCGATAAAAATGAAATTGCGAAGGGAGCTAGTGACTATTTTTCATTGTCAGAAGGAGTGAATCGCTATCTTCGTGTATATAAAGCGATTGATGGCTAAGAAAATATACATTCTAGCACCTTACCCCAAAGGAGAAGCACCTTCTCAACGGTTCCGATTTGAGCAATACTTAGTGCATCTTGAGCAGGAAGGTTTTACTGTCAAATACTGCCCCTTTCTTAGTGAAAAAACATGGAGAATCCTGTATCAAAAAGGTGGAACACTCCGAAAATTTTCAGGTATTCTTGGTGGTTTCTGGCGTCGATTTATGCTGATGTTTCGTCTCGTAAATGCGGATAAGATATTTATCCATCGCGAAGCAAGTATGGTTGGTCCGCCTATCTATGAATGGATAATTGCAAAAGTGCTTCGAAAAAAGTATGTGTTCGATTTTGACGACGCTATATGGTTACCCAATTACAGCGACACCAATGCACGATTTAACAGACTGAAAGCCTATTGGAAAGTCAAATGGATTATTAAATGGGCAGGGAAAGTTTCTGCTGGGAATGACTTTTTAAAAGATTATGCCCTCAACTACAATTCGAACGTGTCAATCATTCCTACAACAATTGACCTTCAAAACGTGCACAACAAAATCACCGATTACGGAAACCCTAAGATTACAATTGGTTGGACAGGGACGCGCACCACGATGCATTACATTGAACCGCTCGTCGCTGTTTTAAAAGAACTAGAAAAAGAACATGATTTCACTTTCACGGTGATTTCCAATCAAGCGCCTGATTTCGAACTGCGATCACTGCGTTTTGTGAAATGGAACAAGGAAACTGAAATTTATGATTTGTCTCAGTTTTCAATCGGAGTGATGCCCTTACTGGATAGTCCTTGGGCAGAAGGAAAATGTGGTTTTAAAGGACTTCAATACATGGCTTTGGGAATTCCCGCAATTCTTTCTCCTGTTGGTGTAAATAATACCATAATCAAAAATGGGGAGAATGGTTTTCTATGCAGTTCTTCCGAGGAATGGAAGAATCAGCTATCCAAACTGATAATTTCTGCTGAATTGCGTCAAAAAATCGGGATGCAGGGTCGAAAAACAGTCGAGCAACATTACTCTGTGGAATCCAATTGGGAGAACTATAAAAATTTATTGGAACTATGAAACTACTATTTGCTACGGCCAATCAAAACAAGGCGAGGGAAATCAAGGCTTTGCTTCCATTAAATGTGGAACTTCTTACGCTAGCAGATATCGATATACAAGAAGATGTTCCTGAAACTTCCGATACAATCGAGGGAAACGCTGTTCAAAAAGCAAACTACATCACAGAGAAGTTTCAGGTGAATTGTTTTGCTGATGACACGGGATTAGAGATTGAAGCACTCAACGGTGAACCAGGAGTAAAATCGGCTAGGTATGCTGGAGATCAGCGCAGCGACTCAGACAATATTGAACTGGTACTATCCAAACTTGATGGACAACAAAACAGATTGGCACGATTTAAAACGATAATCGCACTGAATCTCGACGGAAAACAATTTGTTTTTGAAGGAATTGTGAACGGAACTATTCGAACTGAAAAGACAGGGAGTAACGGTTTCGGCTACGATCCTATTTTTGAACCCGAAAACTGTGGAAAGACATTTGCTCAAATGACCATGGATGAAAAAAACAGTTATAGTCACCGTGCCAGAGCATTCAAAAAAATGATTGGATTTTTAAAAAGCTACGCCGAATAAAATTGATTTTAGATTGATATTCTCTTCTAAAAACTTAACTTTACGGAGCAAAATTTATTGTCTATCATTCAATATACTCATAGCGCAAAAGCGCATTAGAATTTACGTATGTCAAAAATAATTTACACAAAAACAGATGAAGCGCCGGCGTTGGCAACACAATCATTTTTACCAATCGTTAGCGCATTTGTAAAATCTTCAGGAATTGAAATTGAAACTCGCGACATTTCGCTGGCGGGCAGAATCATTGCCAAATTTCCAGAATATTTAAAAACCGATCAGCGTATTTCAGATGATTTAGCGGAGCTGGGAGAACTGGTAAATGCACCAGATGCCAACATCATTAAGTTACCAAACATTAGTGCTTCTGTACCACAATTGAATGCAACAATTAAGGAATTACAAGAACAAGGATTTGCAATTCCAGATTATCCTATCGACCCTAAAACCGATGAAGAAAAAGAAATTAGATCACGCTATGATAAAGTAAAAGGAAGTGCTGTAAATCCAATATTGCGCGAAGGAAATTCGGATAGACGTGCACCGAAACCAGTAAAGCAATACGCGCGCATGAACCCTCACTCAATGGGTGCTTGGCAGAAAGATTCAAAATCACATGTCGCTACAATGCAAAAAGGTGATTTTCGTTCCAATGAAAAATCTACCACGTTTTCCCAAGCAGGTAAATTACGTGTTGAGCACGTAGCAACCAATGGTGAAATAACTGTTTTAAAAGAAAATATCAGCGTGATGGCTGGGGAAATAGTTGATGCGACTGTTTTGAGTAAAACGGCGCTTGTTGCGTTTTTAAAAGAACAAATCGCTGATGCAAATGAGAAAGGAGTGCTTTTTTCCATTCACATGAAAGCGACCATGATGAAAGTCTCTGATCCAATCATTTTTGGGCATGCCGTTACAGCCTTCTTTCAAGACGTTTTTGAAAAACATGCTGCAACCCTTTCAAAATTAGGCGTTGATGTAAGAAATGGTTTTGGAGATTTATTGGCAAAGATCGAGTCGCTACCAGAAAATGAACGCAAGGAAATTAGCGCTACGATTGAGCAATGTTACAAGCAACAGCCTGCCATAGCTATGGTGGATTCTGATAAAGGAATTACAAACCTACACGTTCCTAGCGATGTGATTGTTGATGCTTCAATGCCAGCAATGATAAGAAGCTCAGGTCAAATGTGGAATAAAGATGGGAAAGCACAAGATACAAAGGCAGTTATTCCAGACAGCAGTTATGCTGAACTTTATCAAGTGACTATTGATTTTTGTAAAGAACATGGTGCTTTTGACCCAACAACGATGGGAACTGTTCCAAATGTTGGTTTAATGGCACAGAAAGCAGAGGAATACGGTTCTCATGATAAAACGTTTGAAATTGCTAGCGACGGCGTTGTTCGTGTTGTTGATGAATCTGGAACTGTAGTTTTTGAACACACCGTTGAACAAGGTGATATTTGGCGAATGTGCCAAGCGAAAGATGCAGCAATTCAAGATTGGGTAAAACTGGCGGTTACACGAGCTAGAGCGACCAATTCACCTGCAATTTTCTGGCTAAATAACGATCGTGCGCATGATGTCGAACTTATCAAAAAAGTGAACACGTATTTAAAAGACCATGATACTACGGGATTGGATCTTCGAATCATGTCGCAAGGCGAAGCAACAAAATATACCTTAGAACGATTAAAGGCAGGTCAAGAAACCATTTCAGTGACAGGGAACGTATTGCGTGACTATCTAACTGATTTGTTTCCGATCCTTGAGGTTGGAACTAGCGCAAAAATGTTGTCTATCGTTCCGCTGATGAACGGAGGAGGATTGTTCGAAACTGGTGCTGGTGGATCTGCACCGAAACACGTACAACAATTCTTGGAAGAAGGTCACTTGCGTTGGGACTCGCTCGGTGAATTTTTGGCATTAGCTTGTTCTCTTGAGCACATGAGCATTGCAGATGGAAACGCTAAAGCAAAAGTTCTCGCAGATACCCTTGACGCAGCAACAACCAAATTCTTGGAAAATGATAAATCTCCATCGCGTAAAGTAGGAGAAATTGACAACAGAGGAAGTCATTTCTACCTTGCCATGTATTGGGCGGATGAACTAAGCAATCAAAACGACGATCCCTCACTGAAGAATGAGTTTGCACCTATTGCAAAAGCATTTAAAGAGAACGAGGAGAAAATAAATAACGAATTGAATAATGCACAAGGAAGTCCCGTAGATATTGGCGGTTACTATTTCCCAAAAGATGATTTAGCTGCAAAAGCAATGCGACCAAGTGCAACACTCAACGACTTGTTAGCAAAGATTTAATTTATCGCGAATCTTACTCGAACCTTGATCTAATTGAAGTGAAGTTCAACTTCATCTTTGGCAAAAACACCAAAGCTATCGTTGGACCACTTCTTTAGTGGTTTGTTGTTATCGACTAAAATAAATGCTGGAAACGCATAATCTGCTAAACGCATCAACGCCTCTGGGTTAGTTGCAATGCGCACACTTATTTCCTTTCCAGTTTTTTCTTTGTACCAGTTAACCGTAGATGAATCTGTACTGCAGACTACGTATTCAATCTCTATGTTTTCTGCCCTACTCTTCATTATTAAGAGATCATCAATCGCTTCGTAACAATACTTGCAACCGGGAATGGTGATAACAACTAGTTTCTCACCGACCAGTTCACTATAATCAGTCGATTTCTCCACTTCAACAGCGTTATTTGAAAAATCTCCTTGATAAATGGGATGAACAACGAAGTAAATCCCAAAGGGCAAAGCAAAAACAACCAACAACAATGCCCATCTAAGGTACTTGTTAATTGATTTCATATAACGCTTTACGAGTAACGCGATAATAAGTCCCAGTACCACCATAATTACATAAGGTACTACCTTACTCATGGTCCAAGAAAATCCACTTTCTAAAAAATATGCTTCCATAAAATCTAATGTACAAAAAAAGGAAGTTATTACTTCCCTTTTTCTATTTCTTTAGTAAATAATGCTTACTTCAACGTGCACTGACCATTCGTGTCATCCTCACATTCCGCTTTCGCATCCTTTCTTGTTGAATCCTCAATAGTTCCTGAAACAGTATAACCGAATACATTACACTCACATACCCAATCTTTTTTACATGAGGAAAACAATATAAGTCCTGCAAAAACAAAAGACCCTAATACAACTAACTTTTTCATTTTTTTTACTTTTTATATGTTATTATTACTTTAATTGACAGGATAAACCAACATGTTGATTTTCTTTGCACCTTGCCTCAGCCTCCTTCTTTGTCTCCATAGGATAAGTTTCAGAAAAACTCGTTCCATCAGAGTAGATACAAACACAGGTTCTCTCCTTTCTACACGATGAAAATACAACTAATCCTACAACAGCTACAAATAACAACTTCTTCATTTCAATTTGTTTATTGGTTAAATCTAGCCAAATATAAAAGATAATATTTATATTGAGCTAATTACCACCATTATTTGTTACGCATATGTTCAGCAACCTTTGGAAAGCAGTTGTACAGGTTGTTTCCCAAATCTCCCTCGAAATCCATTGAATCAATAGCCAATCTCATACAACGCAACCATTCATTCTTCTCCGCTTCTCCTATTTCATGTGGTAAATGCCGCATTTTAAGCTTAGGGTGACCAAACTTTTCAGAATAGACCTGCGGTCCTCCTAAAAACTGAGTTAAGAACAAATACTGTTTTTCACGAATCAATGATTTTTCACTATCAAATAAATGCGCAATGGATGAATCATTGAAGACAATGTCATAAAATCTATTTACCAGTATCTCTAGTCTATCTTGACCAATAAGTTCGTAAAACGTCTTCATAAAAATTTAACATTCATTACTTTACAATTGCTTTGATTTCCGTATCTTTGAAACCACAACTAGAAAATGATAAAAGTAACCATTCTCACTTTAATTTCACTTTTGACCTTACATCTGTATGGACAAAAGAGTAGCGGTTCTTTCTCCAAGAACACGTGTAATGGTGCTATTAACATTTTTGAAAACGGGAAATTTCAGCTGCGTTTTTCAGGAGAAAAGAAGGTCAATTCTATTCAAGCATACCCTTCTCTGGGCAAGGTTGCTTCTTCCAACCAACTATGGTGTTCATATATTGCAGGTCAAGCCGGTGTGCTGAACTTTGAAGCGACAGTTGAAGCTGACTTTTTACAAATGGTGATATTTTCTCCCGAAAGAGATGATGTTTGTGGCGAAATTCAATCGGGAATAGCAGAAATAAAGCGTTTACAATCAAGTAAATCGTATCGTACGGTAGGATTAGACAGCGTAGTGCGCGACGGCAAGATGTATTCCCTTAAACTGAGAGAAGGTGAAAAAATCCAGCTTTTATTTGTCACTGAAGAAGGAAAAAAAAATAGTTTGGATTTAAACTGGAATTTTAAACCCGACGCTAGAATTGAGCAAGCGACAAAAGTAATTGACAAACGTTTTGATGATTTTGCTGCCTCATTTACCATTCGAGTGCGTGACAAGGACACGCATAAACCACTCATAGGGAGTGTAGAAATTTTAGATTCGAAAGAAATAGATGGTGTTTACAGAGCTTCTGACCTACATTTTAACCTGGAAAGGAACCATGAGATCTCTCTACTCTGCAAACTAGACGGTTATTTTTTTGATGAGCGCGTGGTCAAAGTCGTGGCATCTCACGACGAAGAAATTATTATCTACCTGAACAAAATTCAAAGTGGCATGAGCATAAAAATAGAGGACATTCAGTTTAAGCCGGGAACCAGTGAAATCCTACCAAGTTCGGAACCTAAACTGAATAGATTAAAAGATTTTTTAGCACTTAACGCCAATCTTCACGTCGAAATTCAGGGTCATGTATTTGAACTCGGTGATAACAGTATGATGGGACAAAAAATCTCGGAAGCACGGGCAAAAAGGATTATGAAATACCTTGTTGATAACGGGATAGAAAGAACACGTCTACAGGCGGTAGGATATGGAAATACGCGCCCTGTATTTGAAGAGCCAAAACTATTTGCTGAAGAGCAGGCCAACAGGCGAGTAGAAATTCTGATAAAATAAAATGAGCCTTATTACTAAGGCTCATCACTATTAATTTATGAGTTCCATTTATTAAATGGTCATGATATCTTTCTCTTTAGCATCAAACAGTTCATCCACTTTTACTGAGTACGCATTTGTAATCGTTTGAATCTCTGTCTCGGCATCCTTCATCAAATCTTCTGACAAACCATCATTCTTAAGCTCTTTTACCATATCCATGGCATCCTTTCGATGGTTACGAATTCCAATTTTAGCATTTTCAGCTTCAGCCTTCGCTCGTTTCACCAAATCTCTTCTTCTTTCTTCCGTAAGTGGTGGAACCGAAATGATCAGCATTTCTCCGTTGTCTTGTGGTGCGAACCCCAAATTAGAATTCACAATTCCTTTCATCACTTCGCTCAACATTGCCTTTTCCCAAGGTTGAACAGTCAATGTTCGAGCATCCATGGTTCCAATGTTTGCCACTTGTTGAATTGGCGTTGGTGTTCCGTAATAATCCACCATAACTGATTGCAGCATGGCAGGTGATGCTTTACCTGCTCTTATCTTTGTTAATTCAACCTCAAAATGGTTAATAGTTACCTGATTGGCACTTTTAAACTCATCGTAAATCATATTTAACTCTTCAGTCATCTCTTAAAATTTTATGCTAATTTCTTACTATAGTTCCTACTTGATCTCCTGCCATCACTTTGCGCAAATTTCCAGGTGTATCCATATCGAATACAATAATTGGTAGGTCATTCTCTTTACAGAGCGTAAAGGCAGTCATATCCATCACGTTTAAACCCTTCCTGTACACATCATCAAAACTTATAATGTCGTACTTGGTAGCATTTGGATTCTTTTCTGGGTCTTCTGAGTAAATCCCATCTACACGTGTTCCTTTCAAAATTACTTCAGCGTTGATTTCGATTGCTCTCAATGAAGCCGCTGAATCAGTCGTGAAATATGGATTACCTGTTCCTGCTCCAAAAATAACAACTCTCCCCTTTTCCAAATGACGCACCGCTCTGCGACGTACAAATGGTTCAGCAATTTCTTTCATTTCAATAGCCGATTGAAGTCTCGACTGAACTCCAGCCGATTCTAACGCAGCTTGAAGTGCCATTGAGTTAATCATTGTAGCTAACATTCCCATGTAATCTCCGTGGGTTCTGTCCATTCCACCTTCCTCAGCTTGAACTCCTCTAAATATATTTCCACCACCTATCACAATCGCAATTTCAACACCTAAATCATGCACTTCTTTAATCTGCTTAGCGTAGACGTTCAGTCGATTATTATCAATACCAAAGGCCTTATCTCCCATAAGAGATTCACCGCTCAATTTAAGAAGTATACGTTTATATTTCATGCTGACAATTTTGAAACTTGGCAAATATACATAAATTGATGCTAGTTTTTTCAGTGGTTCCTGTCATTGTAAAAATAAATGTGCACAAAACAAAAAGCCGCTGACTTATAAAGTCAACGGCTTCCTGAAATTATGTATTTGAGATTAACTCAATGCAACTCTTTTGAAGTCAACAACAGTTAAACCAGATTCAGTATTATTTAAAAACTGCTCTACGCTTAATTTGTTATCTCTAACAAACTCTTGGCTTAACAACGTATTCTCTTTAAAGAATTTGTTTAAACGTCCGTGAGCGATTTTCTCAGCCATGTCAGCAGGTTTCCCTTCTTGAATTGCCAATTCTTTACCGATCTCAAGTTCTCTTGCAATCGTGTTTTCATCGATACCTTCTTTGCTTAAAGACAATGGATTCATTGCAGCAACTTGCATTGCAACTTGTTTTCCAGCATCGTCAGCTACATCAGTACCGCTGTTCAATCCTACTAAGGTTGCCAATTGGTTTCCTGGGTGATTGTAAGCAACAACTCTCTCCGCTTTCACTACTTCAAAACTAGACAAGTCAAGTTTCTCACCAACAACACCAACTTGCTCAGTAATTTTTTCACTTACTGTCAATTTATCGTTGTATGCTTCATTCAATAATGCTTCTGTACTAGAAGGCAACTTAGAAATTGCGATATCAACAATTGATTGCACGAAATTTCTGAACTCGTCATTTTTCGCAACGAAATCAGTTTCGCAATTCAATGCTAAAACAACACCTGTTTTACCATCGCTTGTCGCTTGTGCAAATACCACTCCTTCTTTCGCTTCGTTTTCTCCACGCTTAGCAGCCACTTTCTGACCTTTTTTACGCAGTACATCAACAGCAGCTTCAAAGTCGCCGTTTGTTTCTACAAGAGCATTTTTGCAATCCATCATGCCCGCTCCTGTTTGCTTTCTTAAGTTATTTACATCTGCAGCTGTAATTGCCATGGATATAAGTTTTTATATGATTAATACTCTAATTAAAATCTTGCCAATCAATTGGACTTTTACTCAGCGTCTTCTTCCTCTTCTTCAATCTTCTTCTTCACTGGAGCTTTTTTCACCTCTGCTTTTTTCTTTGCAGGTGCTTTTTTCACTTTCACATCAACGTCTTCATCGTCAACAACAACCGCAGCTAATGCTTCTGGAGCAACTTCTGCAACTGCTTCAACAACTTTCTCAACTTCTTCTGTCGCTACTTCTTCTTCAACATCAGTATCCTTAGTGTTCTTACGCTCAGCCAAACCTTCTTTGATGGCAGCACAAACTGTTTCAATAATGATGGCAATTGATTTAGTTGCATCGTCGTTTGCTGGAATTGGGAAATCTACCAATTTAGGGTTAGAGTTCGTATCCACCATTCCAAATGTTGGAATATTCAAACGTTTTGCTTCATTCAATGCGATGTGTTCTTTGATGATATCAACGATGAAAATCGCTGCAGGCTGACGTGTCATATCTGCAATAGATCCAAAGTTTCTTTCTAACTTCTCACGTTGACGTGTTTTAAATAAACGCTCTCTTTTGTTCAATGTCTCCCAAGTACCATCTGTTTGCATTTTGTCAATCGATGACATTTTACGAATAGACTTACGAGTTGTTTGAAAGTTTGTCAACATACCACCTGACCAACGCTCAGTAACATAAGGCATGTTAATTTCCTTCACCGCCTCAGCGATTAGGTCTTTTGCTTGTTTTTTTGTCGCTACGAAAAGAATCTTTTTCCCTGACTTTGCAATTTGCTTAAGTGCCGCACTCGCATGATCGAGATGTGCAATTGTCTTATTAAGGTCGATAATGTGGATACCTTTTTTCTCTTCAAAGATATACGGCGCCATTGCCGGGTTCCATTTTCTTTTCATGTGTCCAAAATGAACACCTGCTTCTAATAAAGTTTCAAATTTTACTTTTGACATTTTTTTCTTTTTATAATTGTTTACATTCGCTGTCTGCCGAAAAGGCAAACTTTAGTAATCAATCGAAGAGGGATTCGTATTGAACGAACAGTACTCAACGACTTGGATACTAAACAACCGCCAAAATGGTCTAACGTTTCGAGAATTGGAATTTCTTACGTGCTTTTGGTTGACCTGGTTTCTTACGCTCTACCATTCTTGGATCACGTGTCATCAGACCTTCCTCTTTCAACAAAGGTTTATTTTCCTCATTCTCTTTCACTAATGCTCTAGAGATTCCTAAACGAATTGCTTCAACTTGTCCATTGATACCACCACCAGAAACGTTTACAGTAACATCGTATTTGTCAACTGTATCCGTTAATTGAAATGGTTGTAAAATTTTCGCTTGAAGAACGTCGATAGGGAATGCTACCTTATAATCTTTTTTGTTAACAGTCACGTTACCTTTACCTTTTGTCATATAGACACGGGCAACAGCTGTTTTTCTTCTTCCTAAAGTGTTTACTACTTCCATGCTGCTTATTTGAATGTATCTAAATTAACTACAGTTGGTTTTTGAGCTTCTTGATTGTGCTCAGTACCTACGTATACCTTTAGATTTGTAAATAATTGTCGTCCAAGCTTGTTTTTAGGTAACATACCTTTAACCGCTTTTTCGATTAATCTTTCTGGATGTTTTTTCAACATCAATTCAGCAGAAGTAGATCGCTGACCTCCTGGATATCCTGTGTAACGGATATACTCTTTATCAGCTAATTTCGTTCCTGAAAAGGATACTTTTTCTGCGTTAACAACAATTACGTTGTCACCACAATCTGCGTGAGGGGTAAAATTCACTTTGTGTTTTCCACGAATGATTCTCGCCACCTTACTTGCTAAACGACCTAAAGTTTGGCCTTCAGCATCTACTACAAGCCACTTTTTATCAGCAGTTTGCTTGTTAGCAGAGACGGTTTTGTAACTTAATGTGTCCACGTTTATACTTTTAATTAATAAGACAATTGCCCAAATTAGGGGGTGCAAAGATATGATTTCTTGTTTTATTAACAAACCATATTGAAAAAATAATAGTAGAATAATTAGAAAAAATCAATAAACACTCCAAAACAATGATTACTAGAGGGATTTGATCCAACCAAAAGTAATCAAAAGGGGTGAATTAAACTTTCTTCTTAAATTGATTAATGGCATTGACGGTAAAATCAGAAAGTACTAGCTTTCCGCTCATCGCTGCTCTGTCCGCCAATAACTCATCCCAGTGCTCAGTTCCTTGCCAAAAAATCGTTTTTAGCATTGACATGGCTTCAGGATTAGAACGGGTTAGCGTTAAGGCTAATTCATTGATTCGCTGGTCCATTTCTGGAATCTCGTCAAAAATCTCAGCATACAATCCATTCTCTTTTGCCCAACGCGCCGATCTCCACTCGGTTGCATTAATCGCAAGAAGACTCATCGCTGCCGTTCCAATTTTTCGTTCAACCGCCGGTCCAACTACAAAAGGTCCAATTCCGACTGCCAATTCAGATAGTTTCACGTCAGCGTGACGTGTAGCAAAACAGTAGTCAACAGCAGAAGCCACTCCTACTCCTCCCCCAACAGCTTTTCCTTGCACGCGTCCAATAATGAACTTTGGACATTTTCTGCATGCATTGATCACTCCTGCAAATCCAGAAAAAAATTCCTTTCCCGTCTCCAAATCTTCTATTGAAATCAATTCATCAAAGCTTGCTCCTGCACAAAATGCGCGATCTCCGCTCGAACGCAGCACAATCACCTTCACCTGATCGTTTTGACCAAATTCAGTAATTGCTTCTGCTAATTTTTTAAGAATTTTACCTGGTAATGAGTTACTCATTGGGTGACCGAACTCAATCGTACCAATACCGTATTGATCTATAGTTGATTCTACCGATCCTTGGTGAATTGCTTCTGACATAGTAATACTTATTTTGCGCTTCTCTTATTCTTCCTGTTCTCCTTCGGCGAAGCAATTTTCACATCTATCTTTCTACCGTTCACTTCTAATCCGTTAAGTGCTTGAATCGCACGTATTGCATTGTCAGTATCATCCATCTCTATGTATCCAAAGCCTTTGGATTTTTTGGTCCCCTTGTCATAAACAACGTGCGCATAAGTTACGTTGCCGAAGGAAGAAAATGTCGCCTGCAGGTCTTCTGAAGTTATACTCCAATCTAAATTTGCGATAAATATATTCGTCATTACTAATCTATTCCTATTTTAATGTAAAGCTATCCGAACCAATCAATTGACCTTGGCAATAAACTTTTACTTTGTAGTTACCCTTCGATAACTCTTCGCCGTTTAATCGGTAGTATATTGCCATATCAATGCGTTCATTTTGATAATCAACGTCCTTTTTATCTGAATAAGGAACTGCTCCTGCATCAGTGGTCACTATGTTGGATGAACTAGCTTGAAGTGTTTTACCTTCTGGTGTAATCACCTGTAAGTAAACTGTTTTCTTCCCAGCCGGAGTAATTGGATTTTCAGATAAAGTAAAGCTCGATTTAATTTGAACTGTACTTTTCGCTCGGTTCGTTTCATCCGTTGTATTATTCAACTTCATTTTCAAACCTACTGTACTAAAGTTATACGCTTGAAGTTTCGATCCTTTCTTTACCTGCTCAGCACTTAACTCAGCCTCAGTTTTATATTGATCACGTTCACCTTCTGTTTTTACCAGCGCAGTACTGGTCGTTTCCAAATCACTTGTTAATTGATAATTCAAGGTGTTCAGCGAATCGATTTGAACAATGTAACCACGCATAATCTGCTTCATTGTTTCAATTTCCTTACGCGCAGCGAAAAGCTGACGAGCGTTCATATTCCCTTTTTCAACTTTTTCCAACAATTCCGCTATGACTGCTTTTTGCTTGTTGATAGAATCTGCCTTGGTTTTATCTTTCTCCAAAAGCGCATCATATGTACTCAACATTTCCTTAAAATCCGTTTTTAGATCATTGGACATCCCCCCAATGTATCCTGACATCATCTCGTTCATGCCATCCATGTCTGAATTCAGCAATGCATTGTCAGTTTTACACTGATTCAAATCGCTGTTTTTACTTGACCACATGTAGGCCATTACACCAAGGCCAAGTAGCAATATTATGATAATTGCAACGAACGCACCATTGTTGTTCTTCTGAGCTTTTTCTTCAATTTCTGACATAACTATTGGATTTAAATCAATACACTATTATATTCTCTACAATTCTATGAACAATAATAGTATGTTCAATTTTTTTTAAACTTAATTAACACAACTAACCTAAGCTAGCAAAAGATGCTCAGTTAGTAAATATAGAACAATTTTGAGAAAAAATAGAATTATTTAACGGGTTCAATGCTAAACGTATAGCTTTCCATAATTTGATTAGCAAGCAATTTTTTACACGCTTGCTCGACCATATCTTCAGCACTACCTAATGAATCAGCCTCCACGAATAAACGAATGTGTCTGCCGATACGAACTCCGTCAATTGACGCAAGTCCAATGTTTTTCATACTTCCAGTAACAGCTTTCCCTTGTGGGTCTAATAATGCATCTAATGGCATTACATCGATTTCTGCTTTAAACTTCATTCCTAACTTTTTTAAAAAATATGTTTTCTATCATTGATAAAATCAAGTACAAAAATACGATTAATGAGAAAGACCATGCTCTAAAAAGAAGAATAAATAGCAAACTTATTAACAAAAAAACAATTCTTATTTGATTCCCACGCCATCCAAATTGTTTCAACTTTAAAGAGAATAAGGGTACCTCGGATACCATCAACACACCTGTCCCCATCATCAGTGCCACAATTGTCCATTGATTAAATAGAAATTCTTGAATTTCAACTGACTGAGGCATTGAAGTAAGCACCAATGGGAACGACATAAAAAACAAGGTCATTGAGGGAGTTGGAAGTCCAATAAATGAATCCGACTGGCGCGTATCCAAATTAAATTTTGCTAATCGGAATAATGCGAAAAATGGCAATATTAATGCAAGAAACGGAACAAAATCCCCCTTCAGATGAACAATGTCAAGCTCGGAGAACCAATTCAAATAGGAGTGATGAAGTTCTGCGGGTGTTGGAACTGAAGTTAAATCTGTACCACTCACGGCAAGTACATAAAACATTATTACGCCAGGTGCCACCCCAAAAGTAATCATATCTGCCAGTGAATCTAATTGTTTACCAAGTTCACCGCTGGTCTTAAACATCCGCGCTGCAAATCCATCTAAAAAGTCAAAAACTAATCCTGCAAAAATGGCATAGGGTGCTAAATCAATTCGTCCAGAAAGCGTTAGGATAACCGCTAAACAACCCGAAATTAAATTTGCTGAAGTAAATAAGTTTGCAAGATTAAACATGGTATATCCTCATTATAGTTTCGCAACTCAACTTTAAGCGGTATATTTACCTCTCAATATTTGTTAAGATTACGCTACAAAGAACACAATTTTTTAGAGAAAAATCTGTTATGGGATATAAAATTCTAAATTCTATGCACGCTATTAAGATCAAACTTCTTTGTGGATCACTACTTTGCATTACTGCTGCTCACTCCCAAGAAACAGAATCTCCAAGTGAAACTGTTGCTCCAAAATATTCAAATGAGTTTTTGGCTATTGGTGTTGGTGCTGATGCGCTGGGAAGAGGAAATGCTGTTGTTGCACAAACGGATAACGTAAATTCAGCTTACTGGAATCCTGCTGGTCTTGTCGGAGTTGATAAATGGTTAGAAGTTAGTTTGATGCACTCTGAATACTTCGCAGGTATCGCTAAATACGATTACCTTGGTTTAGCCCATTCCATCGATGATAAAAGTACCATTGCCTTTTCTGCCATTCGTTTTGCTGTCGATGACATTCCAAATACTACACAGTTGATTGATAACAATGGAAACATCAACTATGACAATATAACCTTGTTTACTGCAGCAGATTATGGATTTTTGCTTTCCTATGCACGCAAGACGAAATATCCGGGTTTAAATGTCGGAGGAACGTTTAAAGTAATTCACCGAAAAGTGGGTGATTTTGCGAAATCTTGGGGATTTGGATTAGATGCTGGAGTTCAATACAAAACGAAGAATAACTGGCAGTTCGGAGTGATGGCGCGTGATGTCACTTCCACATTCAATGCTTGGATGTTTACCTTAGATCAGGAGATGCAGGAAGTATTTATCGCTACAGGAAATGAGTTACCTGAGAACGGATTAGAGTTGACCTTACCAAGAATTATACTCGCTGGATACAAGAAATTCAACTTAGGGGAAAAAGGGTTATACTCTTCCGCTGAACTCGATTTAGACGTTACTACGGATGGAAAACGAAATACGATTATTAAATCTTCCGTCTTTTCTGTTGATCCACATTTCGGAATTGAGATTGGATTTAAAAATTATGTTGCCGTGCGAGCAGGAATTTCTAATATGCAGTACGTGCGTGATTTCGAGGACAAACAAACCCTCAACATTCAACCAAACATTGGGATAGGTCTCAACTTTAAAAATTTCTATTTGGACTATGCCTTTACGGATATTGGAGATGTCTCCGTGGCACTCTATTCTCATGTGATTTCTTTGCGAATTAAACTAAATAAGCCTAAATTTGATGTTGAGCCGTGAAACTAACGTTTAAACACATACTACTATTATACCTGTTTACAGGAGCCTTTTTTTCGAATGGTCAGCAGTTTGGGAACGAATGGATCAACTATAGCCAGTCGTATTATAGTTTTAAAGTTGTAAATGACGGTGTTCATCGAATCGATCATGCTACGTTAGTTGCTGCAGGTATTCCAGTTGGGAGTTTTCAATCAGACAATATTCAAATTTTTGGAAAAGAAAGAGAGATTCCTTTACTCATAAACGACAATGGAGATAACACTATCGACGCGGGCGATTACATTGTATTTTATGCTGAACGCAACGACGGCTGGTTAGATTCAACCCTCTACCTAGATGCACAAACCATTGGGAATCCCGCCTATAGTTTATACAACGACACTATTCAGTACTTCTTTACATGGAATAATGGTAGCTCTAATTTACGTTATGTCGTTGAAACAGATATTGACTTTTCCAATTATTCCAATGTAGAAGATTATGTCTTATATACGTACGAACATAATTTCAACAACGGATACCAAGAGGGTATTAGATCTTCTAAATACTCAAGTTCTTTCTACATGCCTGGTGAAGGTTGGGGAACAGGATCAATTAATGGAGTTCCCAGCAACGGATACGTATTAGCGACAGCAAGTCCAACACCTCAGCCGTACACGGGACCTGGTGCTCCAGACGCTTTCTTTACTGGATTATCTAGTTCTGGATCAAACACAACCCATCACCTTCGCTGGGAAATCGGAGCAAGTAATTTTCCCTTATTGGACACTGTGTTTTCATCGTACAAACAAATTAAGGCAAACAAGTCATTTGACCCGGCTCTTTTAACGAACGGCAACACCAATGTAAATTGGCGGATCATAAATGATCAGGGATCACCAACGGATTTTCAAGCAGTAAATTATTTTTCGATTTCCTATCCACGAACTACCAATTTTCAAAGCGCAACTCAGCTTAACTTTAATATCATTAATAATCCTCAGGGTAAAATCAGGATAGACGCAACAAACGTTGGAGCATCAAATCCACTGCTTTTTATTCATGGTGATATCCCAAGGTACATACCTTTTGAAAGTTACAGCGGAGGTCATTCTGCACTGATCCCTAACAGTGGAAATGGTGTAAATCAGACGGCAATCTATATTGACTCATCTCTTATTATTCCTGTGAACTCGCTTTCTCCTGTCAATGGAACGGGACAGTTTAACGACTTTTCTAATTACCCTGGAGGGATTGAAGCTGCATTATTGTTTGTTTACCACCCAAAATTGTATACATCAACATTGGCTTATAGAGATCACCGTGAATCGAACGCTGGGGGCAACCACAATGTTGTTCTGGCAAACGTAAATGAACTTTACCAACAATTTGGCGGAGGTATTGAAAAGCACATCAATGGGATTCGGAGGTTTTCACATTACATTTACTATAACAGCTCAATAAAGCCGATTGGTTTATTTTTAGTTGGAAAAGGCATCCGTGAAGCAGAATATAATTCTACTCTTTCTGACGGTCCTGGAGCTAGAAAAAATATAAATCGATTCCACACTTCGTTAGTTCCTTCCTTCGGTCAACCTTCCAGTGATGTCTGTATTACGGCAAACCTAATTGGCGGAAACACGTGGACACCTTTGATTCCCACAGGTAGGATTTCAGCGCGAACTGATGCTGAGTTAGATGGTTACTTGCAAAAAGTGATCGCTTATGACACAAAACAAGATCCGTTGGATGTTTATGATACGCCATCTAAAGACTGGCAAAAACAAGTGTTGCATTTTGTTGGTGGGACTGACGCCAATCAGCAAACAACATTTCGGAATTTTATGGACAATTACAAAAACATCATTGAAGATAGTTTGTTTGGGGGAAATGTTCACAGCACGTATAAATCGAATAGCAACCCGCTGGGACCAACAGCACTGAATGCTATCACTGAACGGATCTCCAATGGTGTTAGTTTAATGACCTATTTTGGACACTCATCCTCAACAACAAGTGGATTTGAAATCAATCTTGATGAGCCTGGAAACTGGAACAACACAGGGAAATATCCTATAATGCTGGTAAACTCCTGTTACAACGGAAACATATTTCAGTTGTCAACCTCTAAATCAGAACAGTTTGTTCAAATCCCCAATTTAGGTGCAATCGCATACATCGCATCGGTGTCTGTTGGCTTTGATTCTCCATTAAACACATATTCTAGAAGACTCTATGACCATTTTTCTAGATCGATGTATGGTGAAAACATTGCCAATCAAATGCGTGCAACAATTAATACATTGTATAATCCTTCAGATACAATGCTTGAAACAACTTGCCTACAAATGGTATTGAATGGTGACCCTATGTTAAAACTGAATAGTCACCAAAACCCAGAGATTGAATTGCTAGCAGAAAATGTGTCTTTTACTCCTAACAATCTGAATTTAACGGTGGACAGCATTGAAATGCATATCATACTAACAAATCTTGGTCGCTCTGTGACGAGTCCATTTAATTTAGAAGTCACACGAAATTTCCCTGGAACATCTGTTGACTCAGTCTACAATTTTCAAATCTCTAATCTCCATTACAAAGATACTTTTCAATTCAAAATGCCTTTGCAACCGAATATTTCTGTCGGTATTAACACCTTTAATATTCGCGTAGATTTACCCAGTCAAATTACTGAACAGTACGATGAGACAGGAAATAACCAGTTAGTTAAAACGCTCTACATCGACATTGACGGAATTATACCAGTTGTCCCGTTCAATTTTGCGGTTGTTCCTGACGATAGTGTGACGGTGCGTGCTTCAACTGTTAACCCGATTGCTGGGTTCAACACCTATCGTTTTGAAATTGACACCACTGACCTATTCAACAGTCCTATGCATCGCTATGCAAATGTCTCAGGTCTTGGAGGGGTAAAAGAAGTACATCCTTCTCAATGGCTCAGTGCGAGTTCAGGAATGAGTGCTCCACTGGTTTGCACCGATAGTACAGTCTATTTTTGGAGAGTTGCCGTTGATTCATCTGTTTATGACTGGAGAGAGCGATCGTTTCAATACATTGTAGGTAAGACTGGATGGGGCCAAGATCATTTCTTTCAGTTTAAGAACAATAGTTTTTTTGGTATAGACTATAACCGACCTGATAGGCAACGCGATTTCGGTCTTTTCTCTAGATTAATCACATGTGACGTGTACAGTTCTTCAGCCGTCCCTGACATCTATTACAACGCTTGGTATATAGACGGGAATCAGCAAGACTACGGTATTCTAAATTCAACGCCTAAACTCCACGTGGCGGTTGTCGATCCTATTACGCTAGAAGCCTGGGCAACGCGATATGTCCCAACTGGAGCTAATCTAGACAACAATTTTGGGAACAACAACGACAATCTTGCACGCCCATGGAAATACTTTACCTTTCATCAGGATGATCCAGTACGATTAGATGCTTTCCAAAACATGGTCAACAACGAAATTCCAGATGGTCATTATATTCTTATTTATTCTCCACTAACAACGCGTTATGATCTATGGAATTCTCTGGACTCCACAGATATGTACAACACATTCGCTGCACTTGGGTCGGATAGTATTAATGGTGACCGAGTGAATACTCCTTTCGCGTTCTTCTGTAAAAAAGGAGATCCGGCAAGCGTTGTTGAACTTTTTGCTCCATCAATTCCTGGAGAAGTTCATTTAACGGCAACTGCCTACGGAAGCGAAGAAGGACAAGAAATAAGTCCACTGATCGGTCCATCTGCTAGCTGGGGCAATGTTTACTGGAAGCAAGACCCAATGGAGGTAAGTTCGATGGATTCTACAGTACTGTCAATTTCGACCTACAACGGTGCAGGTGTCTTTCAAAATAGGATTGATACCACATTTACACTTAATGATTCGATCATTGACCTTAACAACATTGTAGATGCGGCACAATTCCCCTACATTAGCTTGCGCGCGCATTATGCCGATAACGTTACGAATACACCTGCGCAGGTGGATCGTTGGCACGTACTGTTTCAGCCACTTCCAGAAGCAGCTATTGACGGTTCTAATCAATACTTATGGTCAGGAACTGATACATTACAAGAAGGTCAAAACGTAGATTTTGCAATAGACATTAGAAACATTTACAATTTAGACATGGACTCCTTACTAGTGAGTTACTGGATTGAAGACGAAAATCAAATCAAGCATCCAATTCCTTACGCACGACAAGATTCGTTGCGTGTACCCGATGTTCTAAGAGATACAATTACTTTTTCCACGGCTGGCCTTGGCGGCATTAACTCACTTTGGGTAGAAGTCAACCCGTATGTGAACGGAAGTTTGTACATAAAAGATCAACCCGAACAGGAGCATTTTAATAATCTGCTGCAGATTCCATTTTATGTCAATGCAGACGATAAAAACCCGATTTTGGATGTGACATTCAATGGAAATCATATTATCAACGGTGATATCATTGACCCAAACAGTGAAGTATTGATTACGCTTAAAGACGATAATGAGTTTCTAATCATGGATAACGTTTCTGACACTTCACTCTTTGGAATTTACTTGACTGATCCAACTGGAAATGTGAAACGGATTCCTTTTACAGATGGAAACGGAAATACGGTCATGCAATGGATTCCTGCTGAACCTCAACAGAAGCGATTTAAAATTATTTGGCCCTCTGCTTTTGAGATGGATGGAAAATATACCTTGTATGTTCAAGGATCTGATCGAAGTGGAAATTTATCTGGTGACATCGAATACCGCGTGACGTTTGAAGTCATTCACGAATCGACTATCACCAACATGATGAATTACCCAAATCCATTTAGCACTAGTACACGTTTTGTTTTTACCTTGACTGGAAGTGAAACACCCGATGATATTTTGATTCAAATTATGACGGTTACTGGTCGCATCGTTAAGGAGATTAATGAAGCTGAGCTGGGTCCTATTCAGATAGGTAGAAACATTACAGAGTTTGCCTGGGATGGAACAGATGAATTTGGTGATCCATTGGCGAATGGAGTGTATCTCTACCGTGTAAAAGCACGTATCAATGGAGAAAATATCAAACACCGTGATTCAGGAGCTGATAGTCACTTCACAAAAGACTTTGGAAAAATGTACCTAATGAGGTAAGTGGATTAAAAGAAGCGGCAACTGAAAATCGCGGTATCATCCACTAAATCCAACGGTCCTTTCCATTCATCCAATTTGGAAAAAATCAAATTGTTCATGTCGTCCATTTTTAGTGGGTAGTAGTTGTGTACCAATTTGACAAGTCTTTCGGTTCCAAAGAACTCCTCGGCTTCATTTTCTAGCTCAACAACGCCATCCGTATAGAGCACAATGGTCGTGTTTGGACTTAAATCCTTCACTCCAACATTGATAAATGGCAATTCGTCCAGCATGCCCAAACCGATACAGCCTTCCTGCAAGTCTTCGACCACTTTACCATTGGTTATAAACGGGTGATTATGCCCTGCGTTGACATAACTCAATCTACGGGATGTTGCATCGTAATGCGCCAAGAAAAAGGTAATGAACTTCTCCCCTTTCGCACTCTTCATGACTTTTCTATTCAGCTCTTCAATCAATGCTTTCATGTCGAATTTCTGATATTCGAACAGTAAACGGATCGTTGCTTGAAAATTTGCCATCAACATTGCTGCAGAAATTCCCTTTCCAGAAACATCTGCTATGCAAATAATGTATTCATCATCGCCAAGCGGAATAAAGTCGTAATAATCACCTCCTACTTCATGACGTGGTGTATACTTCGCAGAAATATCCATTCGGTGATCAGACGGCAAGTCTTCGGGAAACAATAAACGTTGCATCGTAGATGCCACTTCGAGCTCTTTTTTAAAGCGTTCTTGCCCAAGATTGACCTTGGTCATGCGTTTGTTCTCAATCGCCACGACAATCATGTTTGCCACCGTTTGAAGAAAGCTCATGTAGCTCATTGCTTGACTTAAGTACTTTCCATCGTATTCTACGCCTTTTACAAGAAGATAAGCCAGTGCACTTCCTTTATGAAATACAGGCACAACGACATCAAACTGGCTCAAGAGTGCTGACCGCGAAGACTCAATCATTGTAATGTCTTTGAAACGCCCTAGTTCTGCTTCAATGTCTAGTCCCTTAAGTTTCCCTTTGTAGCCTACCCGCAACAAACAATTCCATTCCTCTTCTTTGTTGAATAAAACGAATCGCTCATATCCCAATTGCTCGTGGACGATAAACTCAAAAAGTTTTGTAATTGTTTCTATATCTTGATTCGAATTTAAGGCCGTCGTTATCTCCAATAGAGCATTTAGCTTAAAGTCCTTAAGCTCGATTTGATTCTCTAAATTCTTTACAATGTGGTCCACGTTACTTTATAACTTTTCCAATAATTCGGGTAATCTTCTCAAGGCTGCCATTTCTTTAAACTTCAAGCGCACATCTCCACAAGGAGATCCAAAATAGGTTTTTCCACCTGCGAGACTTTTCGCTATTCCAGATTGTGCAAGAACTATAGCTCCTGCTCCAATAACGATATCACTGGCGCAACCTACTTGTCCCCACAGCGTGACATTGTCCTCTACAACAACGCAACCAGCCAATCCAACATTTGCCGCCATCAAACAATTCTTTCCAACCACCGTGTCATGTCCAATATGCACTTGATTGTCAATTTTAGTTCCCTCACCTATTTCTGTTGTCGCGGATACACCCGCATCAATGGTACACAGTGCACCGATTTCAACGTTCTTTTTGAGATGAACTCCTCCACAGGTGTGCATTCGATCAAATCCAGTCGATTTCTTCTTGTAGTAAAACGCATAGTGACCAATGACTGAATTCGGTCCTACAATGACGTTTTCATCAATCGTAGTGTTATTTCCTATCACCGCACCTGCAGAAATCATTGCATTTGCTCCGATTTTCACATTGTGACCGATAAATACATTGGGATAAATAATTGCTGTTGGATCTATCTCACAATTTTCCCCGATGTTCGATGTTTGTGGAACAAATGGTGAAAAATGCCGTGCTAGTTTGTTGTAATCGTCAAACGGTGCTTTGGAAATAATCAATGCTTTTCCATCGGGACATTCCACTTCTTGATCTATCAAGACCGTTGTCGCTGCGCATTTTAGCGCCTTTTCATAATATTTTGGATGATCTACAAATACCAAATCACCCGCCTCCACCTTGTGGATTTCATTCAATCCCAACACAAGGTGATTCTCATCTCCAACGAATGGGCAGCCAAGAATCTCGGCTACTTCCTTCACAGTAAGTGCTTGTTTAAATTTCATCTAGAATACTTTGTACGTAAAAATACCCCATTTGCAAGCGACTACGTGGAGACAGTAGAAATGTTATCCTCTAGCTTTTGTTAATAGAAATAACTGAACGATTTTGGGAGTGAACTGTACACTATAAAAAACTACGTGTATGAAAAAAATAATCTTAGTTATGGCAGTGTGCCATCTCGTTAGCGGCGTCCATTCTCAAACAGATGTAATCGCGCTTAAAAGTCACTCCGGAGATCTCACAAACCTTCATCAAGAAACTTCCAGTTTCGGATTACATGAAATCAATTATGTGGACAGTGTGATTTACATTGGTGGAGACTGCATAGTTGAAGTGAAATCTATATGGAACAACAACCGAATTCACGACACCATTTGCAATAATTCACACTTCAAAGAGCATGGATATACGTTGCGTGAAGTAAAGAAATACTATCCAGGACCTACCATATTCGTTGGATTCAAAACAGAATCAGGCGAAGCTGGAGCATTTAAGAACAGAGAAAAACAAAATCGAATTCCGATTTTTGTAGGACTGGTTCTTCTTTCCTTTTTTGGTTATATGTTTTTTCCTGCGCTCAGACGAAAGTAAATGATGGGCTTCATTAAGAATTCGATCGGTGTTTGGATGCTGTTGTTTCCACTCATTCTTCCATTTCCGTACTTTCTTATTTCGCCCATTTTAGATCTCCCTTCAGATGCAGAATTGCTCTATTGGTTTGGACTTTTTCTACTTCCTCTAGCAGTGTTGATCAGCGGGTTGTTTCAACTTCTTTCCAACGAGACTCGAACCAACGTAGTTTATTTGATGGAGTTATGCATCGCCTATATTCTCGCTTATTTCCTACTGAAGTATGGGATGGACAAATTGTTGCTCTATCAATTTTACACGCCTGAAGGCAATATCCTTTTTACACCTGTGGGACAGCTTTCCAAGGACATACTTTTTTGGTCGACCATGGGTAGTTCGACTTCCTACAATGTTTTTATGGGACTGGTTGAAATTATTCCAGGTCTGCTGTTGTTGAACCGAAGAACACGCATGTTTGGAGCATTCTGTTCGTTTGGCGTTTTGCTCCATGTGTTCATGATCAATGTTGGATTCGACATCAGTGTAAAACTGCTCTCATTGTATTTGTTGCTTTGCTCTATGTATCTGCTTTCGACTCACACTCGATCCATTTTTTGGTTCTTCTTTGTAAATCATGGCGTAACAAAAATAACTAGCCACCCAACATTCACTTTCAATCCTACGCTCAAACGTTTCATCAAAGGAAGTATTCTTGTGTTGATCGTTCTAGATGTTTCATTGCCCTACCTTCAGCGGTCTCATTTACAACCCACAGAACTAGAGCAAAATGCTGGTAGCTACGCCAGTTCATCGTTAGACGTTCAACTGTTTTCTCACGACGTAAAACGGATCCACTTGCATAGCAAGGGATATTTTATCCTAGAAGATTTGGAAGGTAAGTTTTTTGATTATCGTTGCTCGATGAACGCCAATTCTATCTTTCTGATTGATAAAAAGCTATCAATAACGCTGGAATCTAAAGATGACTACACGCTATTTTCTTGGACAGAAAATGAAGGAAAACAATTCCTAACCACTAAAAAAGTCGACTTACAGCAACTGCCGTTTTCCGATGACGGTTTTCACTGGACACTGGAAGGAATGGTGAGCGAAACATCAAAATGACGAAATGTTAGCTTTACTCAAAAACCAGCTTCCCCTGTAGCTGTGTACTTTCACCATTAATAGTATAGAAAACCATGCCCTTATACGCTGTTTGCCATGTGAACGAACTTGTACCTTCAGCAATCTCAACGGTTTCTAGTACTTTACCATCTATCGTAACAAATGACATGGTTGACTTTTCTTTTAGCGCTTTAAACTGTATGGACACCTCTCCGTTTGAAGGATTTGGAAATGCTGAAATACCCGCATTTTCTATTAATTCTAGTGTACTTGCCGTAGCATCGTAATCCAACACCCCTATCCATGCATCAGTCACACCTTTTGGAGCAACTGTTTTGTTACCTGAAATAGGGCTATCTGAAGAGGATGAAAAAATTAATTTTGTTGGGTCAGCTGGGTGTTGAATTGTAAGAATACCATCAGTACCACTTCCACCCAGTGAAGCTTGTAAAATGTCATCTCCATTATCATCCAAAAATAGCAACCAGCCATCCAATCCTCCAAAACTTTCGGATGTCTTGTTTCCTGTATCTTGATTTGAGGATGAATTACAGTTCGCCACGAGCTCCCCAGTGGAAAGTGCTAAAATACTAGTTACACCCTGATTCTGAGTGCCACCGTAGCTTTTATCCCATAGGATATCAAAATTTTGATTTACCTTTACAAACCAACAGTCATACCCTAAAAAATACGTGGCTATGCGTTCTGTAGTTTTATTTCCAGAAACTCCAGAGCGTGTTTGAGCACCGATAACAATATTATCATCTGCATCAATAGCTATGCGCGGAAATTCTTCAAAATTATCTCCTCCAAAGCATTTATCAGCAACAACATTCAGTCCATTGTCTATCTCGGTCAACCAAATATCAGTAAGCGCAAACCCAGGATCTGACTTATCATTATTCATGACTCCTCCAGTAGCTATAGTAACCATAAAAATCTTATTCGTTAAAGAAGACTTAACTAGTTTAGGAAACCTTTCTGAACTCGTAGACCCGACATTGTTTTGTTGGATAATATGTCCGTCTGAAAGTGCTGCTTCCACCAGCCAAATATCATCACTGCCATACCTGTTTTGTGTTTTATTTCCGGAAATATCTGAAAAAGTTTCAATTGCCATTAACACCGAAGTGTCAGAAAACAAAATAATATCTCCACTGCTTTCTCCACCATCGCCACCATACTGGTATTGCCATAAGAGGTTTCCAGATAAATCGATGCAAATATTCCAAATATTTTTCCAACCCCATAAATCCATGGTTTTATCACCGCTAGTGTTTGAGTTTGATACCGAACTTATAATAAGCTTATCGTCAAGCACAACTACTGAATTTACAAATTCATCTTGACCTCCACCGTACGTCCTATCCCATTCCTTGATAAAATTGTTGTCCGTTTTTACAATCCAAATATCGTAACCACCGCGGCTGTCTTCCGATTTATCAAACGAGATGTCACCATCAGATGACCCTATTAAATAGTACCCGTCTCCGTTTGGTGAAGGATACACTGCTAGTCCGTCACTGCTCGAGCTTCCAAAGATGTACTGATTGGTAATATCCAGAGACTGGGCTTCTAAGAGAAATGTACTAAGAACAAAAAGTAAAAGAGTATAGGTTTTAATCATCCCACAATATAATAAAAAAATTTGACTCGCTGTATGCAGGTCGCACAGTAAACCTTAAAACCCAAGCAATTGTTCGAGTGAAGTCTTCACTTTTTCAGCATTCGGTAACAAAGTCGCTTCGAGAATAGAATTCAACGGAATTGCTGGAGTATCAATGGAACCAACAATCGCAATTGGAGCATCCAGTGCTTTGAAATTATCGCGCTGAATTCGCCCCGCTAATCCTAGTGTAAATGAAGCTTCGATAGATTCTTCCGTCACCAGCATCACTTTTCCGTGGCGTTGAGTGACCTCATTTATCTTATCAAAATCCAAGGGATTCAATGTGCGTAAATCAATTATTTCAACCCTTCCTTCAAAGGATTTAGCCGCTTCCAGTGACCAATAAACGCCCATGCCGTACGTGATAATCACACACGATTCACCTTTCTCCACTTTCTCTTTGTCGGCTTCCTGCACCACACGTGCTTTTCCAAAAGGAATCACGTACTCTTCATCTGGTTCGATGGACATTGCGCCTTCCGTACCTTTAATTTTTGACCAATACAACCCTTTGTGCTCTAACAACACCACTGGATTTGGATCATAGTATGCTGCTTTCAACAATCCTTTTAAATCCGCTCCGTTAGAAGGGTAAGCGATTTTAATTCCACGGATATTTGTCAACACGGATTCTACACTCGATGAATGGTAAGGTCCACCTGAACCGTACGCACCAATTGGGACACGAATAACGCAACTCACAGGCCATTTTCCGTTGGAAAGGTAGTACGAGCGGCTTACCTCCGTAAACAGTTGATTCAATCCTGGCCAAATATAATCGGCGAATTGCACTTCGACAAATGGTTTTAATCCCACAGCGGACATTCCAACTGTTGATCCGATAATAAATGCCTCTTGAATTGGGGTATTGAAAACGCGATCGTCGCCAAACGTTTGCGCCAAGGTTGCTGCTTCTCTAAAAACACCGCCCAAACGACCTCCAACATCTTGTCCGTACAACAATGCTTCTGGGTGTTTTGCCATCAGTTCCCGCACCGCAAACAAAGCCGAATCAACCATCACGGTTTTTTTCTTGCCTTTCGGTTCACGTTCACCTTTTTCTTCTGTAATTGGCGTTGGTGCGAAAATAAAATCGGTGACTGAATCTGGAAGTGGATCTTCGGCGTTCAAAGCCTTGTCGTATTCTTCATCGACCAGTTTTCTAATCTCAGCCTCAATGTTTATTAGATCTGCTTCATCGACATCGGATGAACGCAGTAATTCTTTCAATTTTGGATAAGGATCTCGCATTGCTGCTTCTTCCAAATCATCTCGGTACCACTCCTTGCGTACTCCGGAAGTATGGTGACCTAACAACGGTACTTTCGCATGCACGATAAACGGACGGCGTTCTTTTCTAACGGTTTCAATGACTTCTTTCATCGTTTGATACGACAAATCGAAATCGCTTCCATCAATTGTTCGAACTTCAATCCCGTTAAATCCTTGGGCATATTTTGTAATATCTTGCGCTCTGATTTCCTTCGCATTCGCCGAAATATCCCATTCGTTGTCCTGCACCAAATAGATAATAGGATATTGCTTCAGCGCAGCCATTTGAAATGCTTCGGATACTTCACCTTCGGTACATGATGCATCGCCTAACGAACAAACAACAACAGGATTTTCACCTTTGAAGTCTTCCGAAAGACCTTGCAATTCTTTGTACTGAATTCCCATGGCAACACCAGTCGTTGGGATGGCTTGCATTCCTGTTGCAGACGATTGATGCGGTATTTTAGGCATGTCGTCACGTTTCAACGACGGATGCGAATAATAGGTACGTCCTCCAGAAAAGGGATCGTCTTTTTTAGCAAACACTTGGAGCATTAACTCGTACGGTGTAATTCCAATTCCTAGTAAAATACTGTCATCACGGTAATAAGGAGCTACCCAATCTTGTGGTTTTAATTGCATGCCACATGCTAGTTGTATGGCTTCGTGACCGCGTGAAGTTGCATGAACGTACTTTGCAGTAATTTCTTTGTTCGCTTCGTATTTTTCTGCTAAGGTTTTCGCTGTGCACATCAATCGAAACGCTTGCACTAAAGTCTCCTTGTCAGTTTGTATACTCAATTTCTTTGCCTTCACTTCTGTTGCTCCCATTTAACCCATCACTTTTTGTGACTTCAAATATACAAAAGGATTTAGTTCTTTTTGGTCATTCAGAGATCAAATGCACGACTATTCCGTGAAATGCTGAACAAAAAAAGCGGAAATGAATTTTGTCATTTCCGCTTATCTCGAGGTTTGCTTTTAGCTCAAAATAGAGATGTATCGCTCCAAAGAAGATTTTTCTACATCGGCAATAAATTGCACGAATGCTTCTTTAGAACCGCCCTCCTGAACAGCTTTTAACGCTGTATAGTACTGAGAACGAGTGGTGGTATCTCCTTTTATATTGGCAATGATGTAACCATGTTGCATTAAAATAGCGTTCATGATTAAACGTGCCGTGCGACCATTACCATCAACAAATGGATGAATGGTAACGAGACGCTCGTGCATTTCCGCTGCCAAAACAACAGGATGCAAACGCTTTCTGTTTTGTTCGTACCAGAGGAAGTAATCTTCCATCTGTTTTGGAACAAGAAATGGTTGTGGCGGCGTGTGCGTGCTACCTGTGATCATCACTTGAACCTTTCTGTACTTTCCAGCATCTTCAGGGTAAATACCTCTAAGGATTAGATTGTGAATGGAGAGCAATTCTCTTTCTGAAAGAACCATTCCACTGGAAACAATGTATTTTACATAGTCTATCGCCTCTTGGTGATTGATTGCCTCTAAATGCTCACGCATGCTCTTACCCGCAATGGTTAAGCCTTCATTGACTACCAAATCTGTTTCACTCAAAGTGAGTGTATTTCCTTCGATGCGATTACTCTCAAAGGTATACTCTAATTCCAATGCCTCTACAACTCGGAAACTATCGTTCTTTCTTAATGCCGACAGTTGCGCATTCAAATCTTCGAGGGTATCCAAGGTAGATTGAATTGAATCGCTGAGCGCAACTTTTGGAGTGTACGATTGCAAGTGCTCTTGCACCATCTGAAGTGCATCCTCCGCCATCGTGTAATCTTTCAGTTCAGAAAGGATCCGATCTCTTAACCATAAAACCATCAATTGATCTAGATCAATGGAAAGAATTACAGCCAACTTCTTTAATTGTTGCTCTGTTGGGTTTCGATTGCCTGACTCAAATTTGCTTACCAACGCTTGATCAACACCCAAAGCAGCAGCAACCTCACGAACTTTTAGGTTCTTTTCGATACGTGCGTTCTTTAAAAGTGTTTTCATTTTGTTGACATTTATATTCATGACAAATTTAGTCATTTTTATTGAATCACAAAACTTTTCATAAAAAAACCGCACATTTTCATGCGCGGTTCTATCTGTATCTATCAGTTCTATTTACTCAATTGATGCAGTATGAGTTGGGTAGCGTAATTTTAACCGCACCACGAAGTAGCACCGCAGGTAAAGAGACACAAAGGTCCATGGTTAGGTGCTGGCGAATTAAGCTCGCAAAGAGTCGTCGAAGACGACTTACTGTACCTCGCGCACTTATTTTGCCAGTTTCACATGAATTGGATTCGTATGTCGGTCTTAATTTCCTGTCGACTTTTTCAACTTAACATAGCGCGCCTTTGCGGTTAAATTATTCCAACCGCCAATGTACCATTCTATTTATTATTCTCTAGAACGTACGTCAACACTTTCTCCATCAAGTGAACTCTGTCTTTGCCCCGAACATTATGCTTATGCATTGGGTACGGAAAGAAATCCATTTGAATTCCCAATTCAACAAACTTTTGTACAAGTGCTAAATTGTGTTGCATGACAACCACATCGTCCACTGTTCCATGAATTAATAACAAATCACCTTTTAGGTTTCCGGCGTGCGTCATTAACGAAGCGGTTTCGTACCCTTTTTCGTTTTCCTCCGGTCGATCCATGTAACGTTCTCCGTACATAATTTCATAGTATTTCCAGTCGGTTACTGGTCCACCAGCGACTCCTACTTTGAACACATCTGGGTGACGCAATAACAGCGACGATGTCATAAAACCACCAAACGACCAGCCATGCACCGCCAAACGATTTGCATCAACATAAGGCAAACTTTTCAAGTATTCGACTCCCGTAAGTTGATCTTCCATTTCTACTGTCCCCAATTGACGGTGAATTTGTGATTCAAATGCAAATCCTCTTTCGGCTGAACCTCTGTTGTCAACCGTGTAGACCAAATAGCCTTGTTCTGCCATCCACTGCATCCATAAACTGGCTCCATCGAACCATGAATTTGTAATCATTTGTGCATGTGGTCCGCCATAGACATACACCAAAACTGGGTATTTCTTTGAGGCATCAAAATCGCTTGGTTTAATCATTCGAGTGTAAAGCGTGGATCCATCTTTCGCGACAAGTGTGCTGATTTCTGTGGTCCCAATTTTATAATCCTTCAACATGTTCTCACCTTCCAAAAGTCTCTTCATCACTTTTCCTTTGGACGATAAAAGCAGATCTTTACTCGGCACGGTGTGACTTGAAAAATGGTCATGGATGTATTTGCCGTCACTCGAAAGTGAAACAGAATGCGTTCCTGATTCACTTGTAACTAGCGTGCTTTTCCCTTTTAAGTCGACCGTGTATAAACGTGTATCTAGTGGACTTTCGCCCGTTGCAGTATAATAAATGATGCCTTTTTTGACATCTACCAAGTCCTTTACAACAAATTTATGTGTCGTCAATTGCTTGATGAGTTTTCCATCGAAGCTATAATGGTAGATGTTGTTAAATCCGTCTCTTTCTGAAATCCACAGAAAGCTGTTATCGTCTGAGATGAACTTAGCAGGGTGCTCTGGCTCAATCCATTTCTCATTTGTTTCTTCAAAGAGGGTTTTCACGAAGTTTCCTGTTGCTGCATCAAACACATTCAGCCACATACGATTTTGATCTCTGTTCACCTCTGCAACAACCACATATTTGTTGTCCCTTGTCCATGATAAATTGGTCAAGTAATTTTCTTCACCGTTCTGAGCCGAAAAATAAACTGTGCTGTTCTTCGCAATATTAAAAATTCCAACTTTCGCCTTTTCAGATTTCTGTCCCGCCATTGGATACTTAATAGAAATCAATTCGCCTGGTGTCTTGCTATTGTCCAGCAAAGGGTAATCAGCGACATTCGTTTCATCCTTTTGGTAAAATGCCAATGCCATACCATCATGCGACCAAAACAAACCGTTAGTAATTCCAAACTCACTTCGCGCAATAGCTTGACCAGAAACAATATTCTTATCTGAATTATTTGTCACTGCTACCACTTCTCTGCCTTCACGTGTGATATAAAGGTTGTTGTCCACTGTAAAAGCCACAGTTGCCGTTTGTTTCTCGAACGTCGCATTTTCAGCACCATCGGTTAATTCGAACATCAACTTTCCTTTTTCGTCAACTAGGTTGTAGCTGTAAAAATTAATCCCATCGTTGACCCAAAATTCGTTTTCATTCTTCCATTCTAATCCCGAAAACCAATATAATTCAGCACCAACTCGTTCATTCAGTTGTTGAATAGTCAAAATCTCCTTCGCTTCAGTGTTGGATACTGATGCCTTCATCAATTTTTGGTAGTTATCCAGATACACGTAACAATCTGTATTCGGAATCCACTGAAACATAGACAGTGATTTTGGATAAAAATTCCTGTACTGCTGCATTACTGCATCCTCCAAGGTCAACTCCTTGGTTTGTGAAAACGAAAAGTTGACTGTAAGACAAACAATCAGAACAACGGTAATACGCGCAAAACTTGTTATCATAATTAATTTTTTTGTGGCTAATTCTAAAATTTTAGCTTCAAATATAATCAACCTTCCTTAAATCATCGCTACATGACCAATAGATAGAAACGAAGAAGATTTTGACTAGTAGAAAGCCACTTTGTATAGAATTAATCTAATTTTACAGAAAAAAAAGAATGCAACACGTATCAATTTCGAGTATCGAAGCAGCAATAAAGAAAGTTGACAATTTAGACGACGACAGTTTAGAAAAATTGGCAGAAACATATGCCTTGGCGCAACCTACGCTTTTGGGGTATATCATGTCGGCACCGGCCGAATACGAAAATGAGCAATTGGAAGGATTGTTGATTTACTATTTCTGCCTAATCTGCGAAACGTTTACCCAAGAAAAAATTCACCTCAATCCAATAAGTGAAGACGATATTGATGCCTTCGAAGAGCCTTTCTTTGAAATGTTGGACGAGTACTTCGAAGCGGATGATGAAGAAATTCTAAACGATTTTTCTGATCAACCAGAACTGGTGCGTTTCATAATGATTGAAATCAGTACTGAAGATGAAGATGGAACAAGTTTAGATGATGAAACAGCAACACAATTGTTTATTGTTACAAATGCAATGATTGCGCTAATGAACAAAGCCATCAAATAGTGAAAAGTCCAAGAGAAATAATTGACACGATGCTTAAAAATGACCAGTTCAGTCGATGGACTGGTCTAGAAGTAACTGCTATTTCTCCTGGGCACTGCGAAATCACCTGCACCACGAAAGCAGAAATGCTCAATGGTTTTGACATCTTACACGGTGGTATCACTTACTCGCTTTCTGATTCAGCACTCGCTTTCGCTTCGAATGCACATGGCTACAAATGTGTGAGTATCGAGACATCTATTTCTCATTTGCGACCAGTTCGCATCAACGAAAACTTGCACGTTATCGCCAATGAAGTCCATCGAGGCAGGTCGATTGGAATTTATGAAGTGACAATTCACAACGAAAAAAAAGAACTAGTTTCAAAGTTTAAAGGCACAGTTTCCATTTCAACCGAAATGTGGTAGATTTCATCCAATAAATAACATCTTGTTTTCAGGTCACTACTAAAAAGTATATATTTGCTTTCTAGACTATTGGACTTATGAAACGAATTTTTCTAGTTTCCCTGCTATTTTTATCGCTAGCCTCTTTCGGGCAAAAGGAAGATCCATTTTTGAAAAAAATTGGTGCTCTAAAAAAGGAAAACAGAACAACGAAAGACACTTCCGTTGTTAATATTCTCAATGAAACAGCAATGGATTCGGCATACTCCAACTCTAGAAAAGCAGAAAACTATAGTCGCATAGCCCTTGGAATTGCAAAGAAAATAGAATATTACAAAGGGCAAAACGAAGCGCTACTGAATCTATCTCGTGCGAAAATCTATTTGAATGACTTCGATTCAGCCATGTTTTTTGCGGATCAATCCCTAGCAATAGCGACCTCCATAAAATCAGACGAATATATTATCAAATCCTTTGAAATGAAAGGTAGCATTGATACATACACTGAATCGTGGGAGTCTGCAGTAAAAAACTACCTAACAGCTTCGGAACGAGCTGAAAGAACAAACCCTAAACTTGCATTGACTAGCTATGCTAATCTAGGACTGGTCTTTAAGCGAACGAAAAACATTCAAAAATCAGAGAAATACATTCGATTGTCACTGAAGCTTGCAGAAAAATACAAAGACACTAGTGTCATTGCAACTTCGCTCAACAACCTTGGACTGCACGAATACCACAACAACAAAGATTATGACGGGGCACTTAAACAGTATAAAAGAGGCCTCGATCTTTCTAGAAAAATTGGCGATCTAAAAAGACAATCTGAAATTCTTCATAACATGGCCAACGTGTATTATGACATGGGGAAGCACGAAGAAGGACATAAGCACTTTGAAGAATCATTAGAGTTAAGTAAAGTAAGTGAGTCGCACTCATCGCTTGCCATTAGTTATTACACACTTGCTACCAACTCACTCACCGTTAATGACTTGAAAAAAGCCGAAGATGCCGCTTTTACCGCGCTTGATTACGCCATTCTATCAAAAAGTCATGAAATTCTAATGGAAAGTCACGCCTTACTTGCATACATCAACAGATTGAAGGGTGACAATGACCAAGCTTACAGCCATTTATCACATGCTTTTGTCTACAAAGATAGCTTAAACCTAACGGATGTCAATAACGCGATCGTGGATGCGGAAGAGAAGTACGAAAAGGAAAAACAAAAGATCAAAAACGACCTGAAACTGGCTAATGAGAAAAAAATCAACGCTGAAAAACTGTGGTGGAGAGATTTATTTCTGTGGATTTCCATTGCCATTCTGTGCATTGTAATCGTGGGAGTATACTACCTCATGCGCATCAACAAACAAATCAAATTGAAGAGCGCAACCGTTGAACAGCAAAAAGAAGAATTGACGATTCAGCACAAAGAAATTACTTCCAGCATCGATTATGCGAAGCGAATTCAACTAGCGATGTTCTCCAATAAAAATCAATGGGAAGAGATTAGTCCCAAACACAGTATTTTCTTCAAACCAAAGGATGTTGTAAGCGGTGATTTCTACTGGGCGTACAAAAACACGCAAAAGGATATTTCCATTTGGGCAGTTGCAGATTGTACTGGACATGGCGTGCCAGGAGCGTTTATGAGTATGCTGGGAATAGGATTTTTGAATGAAATTGTCATTGAAAATGGGCAATTGGATCCAGCTGAAATTTTAAATTCCCTCAGAAGCAAAATTGTATCATCGCTTGATAAAGATGAGCAAGATAACAAGGATGGAATGGATATTTCGATCTGCGTTTACCATCATGGAAGCAATAAATTATTCTTCGCTGGAGCGAATAATCCGTTGTGGATCATCACGCAGAATCCTCCAAAAAATTCACAAGACGTCAAGTCCACTGTCTCCACATCGGATGGTTACCTCATCGAAATTGCTCCCGATAAAATGCCAATTGGAAAACTATTCTCCGTTCCTCCACCATTCTCAACAAAGGAAATTGAATTGAACAAAGGAGATGTAATCATTTCTTTTAGCGATGGTTTTGCCGACCAATTTGGTGGCGCACATGATAAGAAATTCAAGTACAAAAGCTTCAAAGAACTCATGCTTGAAATCCAAAAGAAACCGTTTGTACAACACACGGAAATCTTGGAAGAAGCATTCGAAAATTGGAAAGGTACTCATGAACAAACAGATGATGTCTGCGTCGTATTAATTAGCTTCGATTAACTCCCTCAATTTTTCTCCAATTTATTATGTCTGCATAAAACTTTTTTGTTACTTTTAGGCTTCTAAAATCTAAAGAGTAATGTCTGAAACCACTAATAAACTCTATTTAATCGACTTTGTCGTTCGACACATTTGGCACAAAATAGCACGTCTTTACAACCAAAAAGCAAGCGAGCACGACCTAACCGTCTCCATCGGATTTATTTTACTCAACGTAGATAAAGAAGGAACGCCAAGCACACAACTTGGACCAAAAATGGGAATGGAACCAACGAGTTTGTCCAGAACTTTGAAAACAATGGAAGAAAAAGGCCTACTCTATCGGGTCTCAGATGATAAAGACAAACGAAAAGTCCTTATCTTTCTGACAGAAGAAGGAGTGAGTAAACGAAAAATTGCACGCAATGTTATTGTCGATTTTAACGAACGACTGATTGCATCCATTCCAAAAGGAAAATTAAAGATCTTCTACGAAGTAGCTGAAAAATTAGATGCCACAATTGACCTTGAGGCGAAAAATATATAAGAATTATGACTAGACACATTAGAAAAGTTGCTGTTTTAGGATCAGGAGTCATGGGCTCAAGAATCGCCTGTCACTTTGCCAACATCGGTTGCGAAGTGGTTTTGTTGGACATCGTTCCACGAGAACTAAGTGACAACGACAAAAAGAACGGGATCACAACAGACAACAAGACATTCAGAAATCGAATTGTAAATGAAGCACTGGATTTTGCATTAAAATCAAACCCTTCACCGATTTATAGAAAATCATTTGCTTCGAGGATTAAAACGGGAAACCTAGAAGATGATTTAAAACTCATTGGCGATTGCGACTGGGTGATTGAAGTGGTCATCGAACGACTTGACATCAAACAACAGGTATTTGAGAATGTGGAGAAATTCAGAAAACCGGGAACGCTGATTACTTCCAATACTTCAGGGATTCCAATTCACATGATGCTCGAGGGAAGAAGTGACGACTTTAAAACGCATTTCTGTGGAACACACTTTTTCAATCCGCCGCGTTATTTGCAGCTGTTAGAAATTATTCCAACGCCAAGCAGCAATCCGGAAATTATCGATTTCTTGATGGATTACGGAAGTCGTTTTCTTGGTAAGAAGACCGTACTTTGTAAAGACACGCCAGCATTTATCGCTAATCGCGTTGGAGTATATGCGATGATGTCGCTGTTCCATTCGGTAAAGGAAATGGGATTGACGGTTGAGGAAGTCGATAAGTTGTCGGGTCCAATTCTTGGTCGACCGAAATCTGCGACGTTTAGAACGTGTGATGTGGTTGGACTTGACACGCTCGTGCACGTTGCCAACGGATTAAAAGCGAACTGTCCTGACGATGAGGAAAAAGCGTTGTTCGAATTGCCTGATTACATTTCTACAATGCTGGAAAAAGGCTGGCTCGGTTCTAAATCGGGACAAGGATTCTACAAAAAAGTGAAAGGCGATGATGGAAAAAGTGAAATTCTCTCACTGGATTTAAACACGCTCGAATACACGCCACAAGCGAAAGTGAAGTTTCCTACGCTGGACATGGCAAAACCGATTGATGACTTGGTGCAACGTACTAAAATGCTCATCATGGGCATGGACAAAGCAGGTGAGTTTTACAGAAAGGTATTCGCTGGAATTTTTGCGTACGTTTCAAATCGAATTCCTGAAATCACCGACGATCTCTACAAAATTGACGATGCGCTGAAAGCAGGATTTGGTTGGGAACTCGGTCCTTTCGAAACGTGGGACATTATCGGTCTTGAAGAAGGATTAAAACTGATTGGAAAGGAAAATAAAACGGCTGCCAAGTGGGTGAACGACATGAACTCCGCTGGAATCAAAGCATTCTACAAAACAGAAGGTGGCAAGAAGTTTTACTACGATATCGCTTCGAAATCCTACCAAGTGATCCCTGGAACAGAAGGCTTGATTCAATTGAGTGCTTTACGCGATGAAAATAAAGTGTGGGGCAATAGCGATACAACCATTGTCCATCTTGGAGATGGGATCTTGAACCTTGAATTCCACACAAAAATGAACACAATTGGCGGTGGAGTCATCGAAGGCATCAATAAAGCATTGGATTTAGCAGAGACTGAATACAAAGGATTGGTCATTTCGAACACTGGTGGAAATTTCTCCGCAGGTGCAAACGTTGGAATGATTTTCATGATGGCGATTGAACAAGATTATGACGAATTGAATTTCGCCGTAAAAGCGTTTCAAGACACCATGATGCGAGTGCGTTATTCGAATACGCCTGTAGTCGTTGCGCCACACAACATGGCACTTGGCGGTGGATGTGAACTTTCCATGCACGCTGACAAAGTCGTTGCTCATGCCGAATTGTACATGGGATTGGTCGAATTTGGCGTTGGACTGATCCCCGGTGGTGGCGGTTCTAAAGAATTCGCAAAACGTCTTTCGGATGAATTGAGCGATGGAGATATTAAAATCAACCGCATGCGCGACAAATTCCTGACCATCGGTCAAGCGAAAGTCTCGACTTCAGCCTACGAAGCATTTGATTTAGGTTATTTGCGTGAAGGCATCGATGAAGTAATCGTCAGCCGTGAGCATCAATTGACGTACGCGAAAGAAGCGTGCCTGTTGATGATTCAAGAAGGATATATTGCACCGAAACGTGAGAAAAATATTACCGTTCTAGGCAACGAAGGATTGGGAATTGTGTACGTAGGAGCCGATACGATGCTTTCAGGAAATTACATGTCAGAACACGACTTAGTGATCTCAGAAAAACTGGGCTTCGTACTCTGTGGCGGCGATCTCTCCGAAAACACGGTTGTTTCAGAACAATATTTACTGGACATGGAACGAAAAGCATTTGTGGAACTTTGTCAACAACGAAAAACGTTGGAAAGACTGGAAAGTATAGTTAAGTACGGCAGAGTTCTGAGGAACTAAGTAGACTACAAGACTAAAAGATTCAAGATACAAAGACTTAATTTATACAGAAGGAAGAAATTTATTAGAGACAAAACAAAGAATTGATGGATTCGACCGAAGACTGAACAAGTCTTAAAGTCTTGAATCTTCCAGTCTTAAAATCTTAAAAAAAATGAGGCATAATTTTAGAGAAATGACAATTTGGAAAGATAGCATGACGCTAGCGAAGGATGTCTACATGACCTCTTCGAAGCTTCCTAATGGTGAAAAGTTTTCGCTTATCTCTCAGATCAACAGATGTGCGGTTTCAATTCCTTCTAATATTGCAGAAGGATCTGGAAGAACTTCAAACAAGGAGTTCGCTCATTTTTTAAATATCAGTCTCTCGTCCTCGTATGAATTAGAAACACAGCTTATTCTAGCACAAGAAATATATAAACTAGAAAGTATCGAATTATTAGAAAAATTACAAAACCTTCAAAAAATGATTGGCGGATTCAAACGAAGACTTAACGTGTCTTAATATCTTGAATCTTAAAGTCTTAACATCTTATCGACATGAAAGAAAGAGCATACATAGTATCAGGATTTAGAACAGCGGTCGGGAAGGCTGGGAAAGGTGGATTTCGGTTCACGCGACCTGATGATCTGGCAGCAGCGGTGATTAAACACATCATGGAACAAATTCCGCAATTGGAAAAAGAACGAATTGATGACGTGATTGTCGGAAATGCGACGCCAGAAGCGGAACAAGGATTGAACATGGGTCGAATGATTTCCCTCATGGGGTTGAACACGGATAAAGTTCCGGGCATGACGGTGAATCGTTATTGTTCGTCGGGACTGGAAACCATCGCGATTGCCACAGCAAAAATTGAAAACGGCATGGCGGATTGCATCATCGCAGGTGGTGCCGAATCCATGTCCATCATGGCGATGGGAGGTTGGAGAATTGTGCCAAATCCCGTGGTTGGAAAGGAAAACCCTTCGTGGTATTGGGGAATGGGGCTAACTGCTGAGGCGGTTGCCAAACAATACAACGTTTCCAGAGAAGATCAAGATAAATTTGCACTGCATTCGCACGAAAAAGCACTCGCAGCAATTAAAAACGGTTTATTTAAGGACGATATCGTTCCATTTAACGTGAATCACGTCTATTTGGATGAAAACGAAAAACGCCAACAAACATCGTACATTGTCGATACGGATGAAGGTCCAAGAGCAAGTACGATTGAAGGATTGGCGCGTTTACGACCTGTTTTTGCGAACGGCGGATCTGTGACGGCTGGAAATTCTTCTCAAACTTCGGATGGAGCAGCATTTTGCCTTGTGATGTCGGAAAAAATGATGAAGGAATTGGAATTGGAACCGATCGCACGATTGGCATCTTACAGCGTTGTTGGTGTCGAACCGCGAATTATGGGAATTGGTCCCGTTGACGCGATTCCAAAAGCACTCGCAGCAGCTGGATTAAAACAAAACGATATTTCCTTGTTTGAATTGAACGAAGCGTTTGCTTCACAGTCACTGGCAGTAATTCGTGAAACGGGCATCAATCCAGAATTGGTGAATGTCAACGGTGGAGCGCTCGCACTCGGTCACCCGCTTGGTTGCACAGGCGCAAAATTGACGGTTCAAATGATGAATGAATTGAAACGCAGAAAACAACGCTACGGAGTTGTCACCATGTGTGTAGGAACTGGGCAAGGCGCTGCAGGTGTAATCGAAATGATGTAATTTTTAGCGTACGAATGACCAATTCAACAGAATTAAAACAGTACTTACAAAATGCTGGACATACCGACTTGATGCCTATTCAAGAACAGGCAATCAATGGAATTAAAAAACACAGCCGTCAACTGTTGTATTCTAAAACGGGGTCTGGAAAAACATTGGCATTCTTGTTTGCCATGCTTTCAAAAATCGATCCGACAAAAGCAGGAATTCAAGCCGTAATTCTTGCACCATCACGCGAGTTGTGCTTGCAAATTGACGACGTGTTTCGCTCACTCAAAACAGGGCATAAACAAACGCTATGTTACGGTGGACACTCCATCAAGGAAGAAGAAAATAGCTTGCAGGAAACGCCTGTCATTGTAATTGGAACGCCGGGTAGAATTGCCGACCACATCGATCGAGACAATTTGGACTTGCAACACGTGACCTTTCTCATCATCGATGAATTTGATAAATGCTTGGAATTTGGTTTCAGCGATGAAATGAAGTTTATCATCTCCGATATGCAGAGTTTGACGCATACGATGCTTGCTTCTGCAACGCGAATGGATGAAATTCCGCACTATCTCCACATGGACAATGCGCACATCATTGACGCGATTGTGGACGATGAGGAACTCAACATTAAAGAATACGCCGTGAACTATTTCGGTAGCTTGGTGGAGAATTTAGCGCACCTCGTTATGTCGTTTAACAATGAAAAAGCGATTGTTTTTTGCAATTACCGTGAAGTCGCAGATGATGTTGCCAACCAATTGAACGACAGAGGAATTACCTGCGTTTCATACCACGGCGGTTTGGAGCAAGATCAACGTGAACGGGCGCTCATTAAGTTTAGAAATGGAAGTGCTCCAACCTTGGTGTGCACCGATTTGGGATCGAGAGGATTGGACATTCCAGAAGTCAATCACGTGATTCACTACCAATACCCGAACAGCGAAGAAGCGTTTACGCACCGAAAAGGTCGAACAGCGCGAATGTCAGCGGATGGAAATTCGTACTTGTTCATTGGTGAATCCACGCAATTGCCCGATTACATTTCGCTGCCAGAGGAAAAATTTCACATCCCTAAAAACAATGATTTGTACTTGCCGCCCAACTGGATTACTTTGTACTTCAGCGGAGGAAAAAAAGATAAAATCAATAAAATCGATTTGGTAGGATTTCTAGCCAAACAAGGAAAACTCAACAGCGATGAAATTGGATTGATCACCGTGCAGGACAGAAGTTCGTACGTTGCCATCAATCGCGAAAAGTCGAAAGGCGTTTTAAAAATCATTCAACAGGAAAAAATTAAAGGTAAAAAATTGAAAATTGAAATTTCCATGTAAAATTAGAGTCAAGACTGAAAGAGTCAAGACTAAAAGACCTGATCCTACTTAAGTTCAGTAATTGAACATTGAGCATCGGTCATCGAGCCATGAGACTTATAATCGGTCATCGAGCTTGTCGAGATGCCGAACAATTAAGTCTTAACATCTTGAATCTTTCAGTCTTGAATCTTACGATCTTTATAGTATATTAGTAATTATGTTACACAACTCAAAACATACCAACATGTCAGAAACTAATCAAAACCCCATCAAAGGAGGCGAATTCATTATTCGCAACACGGAATCAGCAGCAATTTTCATCCCTGAAAACTGGACGGAAGAGCAAAAAATGATTGCTTCCATGTGCGATGAATTTGTGGCGACTGAAATTACTCCTCACGTTGAACGCATCGATAAAATGGAAGAAGGTTTGATGCCGTCCATTATGGAAAAAGCGGGTGAATTAGGATTGCTTGGTATGTCCGTTCCAGAGGAATTTGGTGGTATGGGCGTTGATTTTAAAACTTCGCTCTTGGCGACTGAACGTTTGGCTGCAGGTGGATCGTTTTCTGTCGCGTATGGCGCGCACACAGGAATTGGGACCCTTCCCCTGCTCTACTATGGAAATGAAGAACAAAAAAAGAAATACATCCCGAAATTGGCGAGTGGTGAATGGAAAGCAGCGTATTGCTTGACAGAACCAAGTGCTGGTTCCGATGCCAATTCAGGAAAAACGAAAGCGAAACTGACCGCCGACGGAAAACACTACGTCTTGAACGGACAAAAAATGTGGATCACCAACGGTGGATTTGCCAACTTTTTTACCGTGTTCGCGAAGATAGATGAAGACGAAAAATTGACGGCGTTTCTTGTTGAAGCGGACAGTGAAGGGATTTCGTTGAACCCTGAGGAACGCAAAATGGGAATCAAGGGATCATCGACGCGACAAGTGTTCTTCAACGATGTGAAAGTTCCTGTGGAGAATTTACTTTCTACACGTGAAAACGGATTTAAAATCGCTTTGAATATCTTGAATATTGGTCGGATCAAATTAGCAGCTGGTGTGATGGGTGGAATTAAATTCACCGTAACGGATTCCGTGCGCTACGCCAACGAACGTGAACAATTTGGACGTCCGATTTCAAAATACGGTGCGATTCGTTTCAAATTGGCGGAACAAGCCATCAAAGCGTTTGTGGTGGAATCCGCGACGTACAGAGCGGGACAAAACATCGACGATGCAATTGCAGGCTACGTAGCACAAGGATTGCCAAAAGGCGAAGCGACCTTGAAGGGAATTGAAGAATTTGCGCCTGAATGTGCGATTTTGAAAGTTGCTGGTTCTGAAGCATTGGATTACGCTGTAGACGAAGCTGTTCAAATTTTTGGTGGAATGGGTTACTCGGCAGAATCAACTGTGGAGCGCGCGTACAGAGATTCACGCATCAACCGCATCTTTGAAGGAACGAACGAAATTAACCGCCTGTTAACGGTGGAAATGGTCTTGCGCAGAGCGATGAAAGGTGAATTGGACTTGATGACACACGCGATGAAAGTGGCGGGTGAATTGATGAGTATTCCAGAATTTGGCGATAAACCAGAAGGAACATTTGCCAACGAAATTGCTGCCTTAGAAGGATTCAAAAAATCGATTTTAATGGTGGCTGGTTCAGCGGTGCAAAAGTTGATGCAATCCATTTCCAAAGAACAAGAAGTCCTAATGAACATTGCCGACATGGCAATTTGGACCTACCTGGCTGAATCTGCATTATTGCGTGTGCAACAAATGATTGAACTCCAAGGAGAAGCCAAATGCGAAGCACAAATTGCAATGGTGAAAACCTACTTCTACGACGGCGCTGACCTCATGCACAAAGCAGGAAAAGACGCAATTAACTCGTTTGCGGAAGGCGACGAAGCACGCATGATGTTGATGGGACTAAAACGTTTCACAAAAACGGAAGCATTTAACCCAAAAGAAGCACGACAACTAATCGCTCAGAAGATTATTGAAGCGGGAGAGTATTGTTTTTAATAGATGAAGAAAGCACTCTTAGCGTGGTTATGCATTTTTCACTTGAGCGGTTTATTTGCTCAAGACAGTTCCTATGTGAAGGAGATTGAAAAGCTAACAACAGATTCGTTAAAAAAGGACTACTTAGAAAGTATATTTCGTGTAGATCAGGAAATTCGTGCTTATTGGAATGAATCTTCACTAAAAGACACCTCCTATTTAGCGCGTAAACGAGTGCTCAACGAAGTGAGGGAAGTCGATTCGATTAATCTTATTAAAGTTCGCCTCTATCTTGAGAAATACGGCCACCCAAAACGTGAATATATTGATGGATTGGCACTGACAACACCTTGGTGTATTATTCACCACGCCACACACAATGAAGCGCGAATTCAACTCTACCCAATTCTTTTGAAAGCGTATCGTGATGGTGATTTGAAAGAAGAACCATTTAGGTTGTATTTATGTCGCACCCTGAGTGAGCATACTCGACTGAAATCTGATTCTTTTTTTGGTGTTAGCGTAGAGGAACTGGTGGGAAAGATGGATAAGGTGTATGAAGAGTATAAACCCCGTGAATAGAACTTTTCAAAGAAGCACGACAACTGATTGCTCAAAAGATTATTGAGGAGGGAGAGTATTGTTTTTAGGGGGGATATGAAGTTTAACAGGTAGCCTCGTGGTCTGGAATCATTGTTCATCAAAAAATTCGAAAAGCTTAGGTATAATAAGTTCTGTACTATTGAATTCCTTCTCGATTTCATATAACCGTCTTATATCTTCAAGGTAGTCCTTGTTTGGTCCACAGACATATCTTTCAGCAACATGCATTATTGCCAAATCCATTTGTATATTAAATTCAGGGGTGAGCTTTTTCATATTAGTTGTTTGCCCATAATATAGAAGTTTGCTGTACGTAACTGGAAACAGAAGCTTTTGTTCTTTTCCATAAAACATATCTTTACGAAGAGTGATTATTGGGTTGTCACAAGATAAATAAAACCCTTCTTTGGGATAGCCAATAGCCTTCCACATTTCTTCTTCTCCGGTATGAGGCTCAATTGAAAAAGTGTTGTTTTTACCAAATGGTAGGATTACAGATATCATTTTTCTAAAGGCGGGGTCATTTCGGAAACGATCCCTGGCCATCTCTATATCAGAGTTATTGCTTCCGAATTTTTGCTTCAATTCAAATCCCAATGACCTAAAATCATTAGTATCAATAGTATCCTGAAGCAATTGGTCATTTGTTGGTATTCGCCAATAGAGAAATGAGATGAACATTTTAAGCGTGAGGAGATTTTCAAATGTTAAAAAATCAAAACCCAGTGTTTCGATCTCCTTAAATACTAGACCTATGGTGTCATCCAGTGACTTGTACATCTTTGTTTCCAAAATGTCCGTTGATACACCATCTACTTCAATTAAATTCCTGTTCTCTTGAAAAAAATGTGATTTCGTACTGTATTCACCACTTTTTATCCGATCATGCTTTTTATCATAAATAGCAAATCTATTGTTCTCATTTAGAAAACCTTTGAGATAAAATTGTGGAATGTAATGATGTCTCCAGCTTGTTTTGTTCATTACTGAAATTTATGTTATTCAATGGTGTAACTTCAATTTTTATTTAAAACCTGAACAGAAGAAACTTAAAACCTACAAATAAGTCATACTTACACAAATGAATGGAATTGGACAGTTCAAGCATATAATTCCTTTAACAACTTTTACCTATGTACTGTTTATACAATTTCAATTTCATGAATATTTTCGTCTACAATGATTCTACCCGTTTCCCCTGGTGTTGGATGATCATAAACTCTAACATGAATTTTGTATTTTCCAATTGGCCAATCCTTGGTTGAATGTGAATACTTCTTTGTTAAATCTATAGATCCATGTAATGTTCCAGGGTCAGTTCCTTTAGTTATTGGCAGGGTTTCTTTGTCAACATTCCATCTGACAAACGAAGAAGATAAATGCTGAACGTAATTATCAAAAAAGCCGTTCTTTAAAGTACCTTTGAAATGGACATTTGTAGTATACACTGCTCCCCTTTGAACTCTTGAAGGAGATATATTTGAACTTAACACAGTTGTTTCATTAGGCTGCACTGAGTATATAATCACATGGTCAATTAAACCTTTGCATACAGCTCTGAACGCTGCAGATTCCATCTTCACACTAGTATTATCTTTAAACTGAAATGGACAATCAACTTGTGAATGAATAAATCCTTTTAAATCTTTAAAAACACCTTTTGAAATAATAGGAAGTATCTTTTTTTCTTTTGCCTTTGCATAACCAATTTCTTGATTAACCCACTGATTATTGATAGAATTTGAAGTTAAAATTGGAACGAGAATGTCGCAATCATTAATACCCAGGCAAACTTTATCAGTTAAAGACTCAAGTGGTTTTTTTTGATCAGCAATGACAATTGGGACAATATGAATTCCGTCCCTTTCGATTGCTTTTTTCAAAGCAATCATTTTGGCTTTATCATAATCAGAATATGAAATAAATATTTTTTTCATCTTTTTATTTATATCAAGCGGTGTAAATCGTCAGTATAAAATGGACCGATCAGAACAACTAATGCTAATTTATAACAGCACTACGCTATAAAAATGTGATTTGTGAACAATGTATGAGGCGCACTTACAAGATTAATATCAAATTTCAAGGATGGTTCTACTCTTGAACTCGCATTGTGAATTCTAAAAGATATTTGCCAACCTTCGTTTAAAGAAACCAACAAAGTCGTAGTCGAATTGTTTTGATAAACAACTTCGATTAATCGTGATGGTAATTTAAGCTTTGGAATTTTTGCTTTAGGCTTGATACTTTCGAATGGTAGGTTTAAAGTCCCATTTAAGTTGTAAGCCTGAATTTCAACTTTTTTGTTGCCTTTGATAACCTTGTAGAAATCTTCGTTGCCTATTAAATATTGGACAAGATTTTCAGCGACAATATTCTGGTTTTCTTTGTCTAGGCGTAAAAGTTCCTTTCTGAAAGCATTTAAAATGGGGATATATACCACTTGGTGCATACTTTCAATTGAAGTCCATTTCGTGGATTTATCCCTTGCTTTTAAGTCTGCCAACATATCAAATATTGGCTTGATTTCATCAAAATAATTTTTTGAACAAGGAACGCCTAACCATTTTTCTCCAAAGTCAATGTTCAATGATAGTCTGGAATGCTTTACTGCTCTGTGGTTATTTTTGGCGGAAATTCCAATTTCCCATTTTTGCAAAGAACGAATTATAAGAACATCACGAACATCTCCCGTTTGTCCCGCTTGGTCTCCCACGATTTCAAGAACCAAAATATCTTCTTTGCTTATGTCATGTGACAATCTTGGCTCAATGTCAATTAAGAAATTTATTGCCGCACTTGCAGTAATTCTAAAAGTGTCTTGTTCATTTTCAACAAAACTATCAAAACAACCCTTTGCATTTTGAAATGGCTCATTTTCAGTAATTGAAACGCTTGTTATAGTCTTTAGGCGTTCATAAAATTCAAAAAGCAAAGCATATTCAAACGCTTTTCCATTAATAGTTTGATTTGCCATACTTTACGCTAGTACATTTTCTAATTTTAAACTCGTTTTCTTTTTCGCTCTTAGTTTGTTTTCAGCATTTTCAATTTGAGATTTAATACTCAAAGCCATATGTTTTGCTAAATTAACAGGAACGGCATTTCCTATCATTTTATATCCTGCGGCAATAACAGTATAATGAAAAATAAAGTCATCTGGAAATGTTTGAATTCTTGCACATTCTCGAACGCTCAACCTTCTATACAATTTTTCTTTTCCCTTCACAAAAACTCGAATATTTTGCTCAATAAATTTCATCTTTGGGGCTTGTGGATGAATAGGTGCGTGTCTTCCGCCAGCCTGAATTGTGAATGATTGCTCGTCCCACGACCTAACTCTATTTCTGGACATAAACATTGAAGAAAACCCGCCAATCATATATTCGTGATTAGCAATTTTGCAGATTTTTTCATTCGTTTTATTTCCTTCTTTTGCTGGAACAACACTGTCTTTCAAATCGAAAATCGCTTGTTCAAGAGTGATTTTATTCTCTACTGGTTTTGGAAACTGAAATTTAAAATTCAAGTCTTTGCGAATCCCAACAAAAAAAACTCGTTTTCGGTCTTGAGGAACATCATAATCAGAAGCGTTTAACATCTGAAAGGATAATTCATACCCAACTCCTGCAGTTTTAAATAATTCTTTAATGTTTTTTAATGCCTCGCTATGTCTGTCCAAAAGCATTCCGCTAACGTTTTCTGCAAGGAAAAATTTTGGTTGTTTAGCTTCCAAAATTCTTATGAAATCATAAAAAAGTTGCCCTCTCTTATCTTCAATACCTTTCATTGCACCTGCTTCACTCCAGCTTTGACAAGGAGGTCCACCAATAATACCGTCACATTCTGGCACTTCATCAGCTGGAATATCTACAATACTTCTTTTATCTAGGAATGTATGCGGATGGTTTTTCTCATATGTTTCCCAAATTTCTTTATCGTATTCGTTCGCCCAAATCACATCAAAACCTGCTTTTTGGAAACCAAGGTCTAAACCTCCTGCACCGGCAAAAAAAGACACTATCTTCATATAAAAAAACTTATGTTACAATATTAAACTAAAAATTACTCAATCCCTGTGATAAAGTCAAAGAGTTCTTCACACTTTTTGTGTTTGTTGCTAAACTAGTTGAGAAGTACGTAATCTATTTATGTTTTGCTTTACTCGTGCCGTGAGATGTCATAAATAGACTACGAATCAAACTTCTCACCATCCCACTCCACGCCTGGCGGAAATAATTCTGTTTTTCTTTTCTTCATTTCTTGGGCAACCAGTGCGCTGTTTCCACCTTGTTCTTCCAATTTTGAAATGATGTTCAGGTAACTTTTTTCGTCTCTATTTTGAGAGAGTTTAAACACATTGTCAATGCGATCTGCTTTGATCTCAAAACCGACAATGGCAGGCATCATTTTGCTTAAAAAGGCATCGGGCAGATTATCGTAAATGGTGAGTGATTGTTCGTTTCCCTTTTCAAATTTCAGGGTGAGTTTCCGCATAAACTGAATTAACTCATCCGAAGACATAAACCGTACCTGTCCGTTGACATGGACGCTCATGTAGTTCCAAGTCGAACCAATTTGCGGGTTGCTGTACCATGAAGCACTTACATACGCACTCGGACCTGTAAACACAGCCAGCGCATTTGGATTTTCAACAAAGGATTTATGGTGGTCTGTATTCCGCATAATGTGCCCTTGCAGGTACAATTCTCCATCCCTTTCCTCCACCAAGATTGGAACCTGCGTGGCAACTTGCTTCCCAGACGCATCACTTCCCGTCAAGAAGGCAAAAGGATGCGCTTCTAGGAAATCGAGAATTGTTTGTTGGTCTTTTTCCTTGAAGTATGAAAAATTATACATGAATCGATATCTTCACTTTACCACCCAATCCTTTTTCAACGATGTCAAATAATGTTTTCAACGTCATGTTGCTTCCATCATTCTCTACTCTCGAAATATAGGTTCTCTTTTTATCTACCAATTCTCCGAGTTGTTCCTGCGTTAAGTGTTTTTCTTCGCGCGCCTTTTTTAGTAACAACCCGACCTTAAATGACTCGAATTCTCGCTCCAACTCATCACAACGAGAAGTACCTTTTTCACCGTATACTTCATCTTTAATCTCTTTCCAACTTCTTGTGCTCATGTCATTTCCTTTTTGTGTCACGCCACCAATGTAATTTATAAGTTACTATTTTCCAAATTTATTTTGGGAATTGGTTGGGTACCTGAGCGATTCCAAACTCACTATTTTCTAGATTTCTTCACCTTTCGCATCGATTTGCGGTACGCTTGCTTAAACGGTACAAATGAGTGTTCAATCGCTTTTGCCCAGCGCTTTGTCATTTGAGAACCCAGGGCATCCCCTTTTGATTCTACACTCCAAAGTACTTCTCGCGTTGCGATGTCAAAAAATGTAAAGTTGACCCGTGCATGTTCTTTCTTCTGATTAAAACTCTCAATAATCAGCACGAGTCCAACCCCTTCCTTTTCGGTGAGTTCGTATTCTTTAACAATCTTCTGTAGCGTGTCTGTTGGGAACGCGTACACCTCAAGTTCTATCCATTCGTCGCGAATGAGACCATCTCTGGATTGAATTGGTTCAAAATCTTTCTTTACCGACTTTGTGAGAATTTTTTCCAAATCAGTTACAGAAAAATTTTCATGAACAGCATTCCTCCATTCGGTGAAAAATTTCCTCAGGGTGAGCTCTAATCCCTCTTTTTCTGGATAGTAAAATCCAAAATTTGAAAAATCAATTCCATAATAATGGATCGCCTTAGCGTCATACACCTTTTCGAAATCATGCACATACTGATCCTTTATGTCGTCTTGCGCCATTGTCAAGAAGGAAAACAAAACAAATAAAACCGTAATTCTCATGTATACAAATTTAATAGAATTCCTGATTTTGGGGTTATTAACGATTTGTTCGCTCGGGATTCCCCTCGAATTCAGTGTGATTTGCTTTGCCCTCATCAATCCATTTTTTCGCTGCAAATAGTTGAAAATCAAAAACTTTTCATCAAAATAGCGTACTTGTATCTAGCACACACTAAGTAGATCTACGTAAATCCATAGTATCCCTGCTGATCTTTTAGTAAATCAAGGGAAAGCTCCATTACCTTCGAAGATAGATCGCTTTAACAACTAAAGACTATGAAAAATTCTACCATCTATTGTTTAGCATTCTTGACAATGCTTTTCTCGCACGCTAGCTTTAGCCAACAAGCTTCACAAATTAACATTACTGGCTCAACAGCTATTGACACCATTACCGTTGGTGTATTCAATGTCGTTGACGATCAACTTTCCATTGTTTCAAATGGATTAATTGAAGGTTGGACCGTGACAATCACAGGTTCGTTTACGACAGGTGATGAACTCAGCTACAACGGTGCACTGCCGGTTGGTGTGACAGCTTCCGCTTTTAATACTGCGACAAGAAGTATCCAGTTTACTGGGAACGTTTCAGCGAGTGTTTGGCAGGAGCTTTTGAGAAGAATTACGATAAGAACAAATAATACTTTTTGTACTCCTGAGCAACGAAAAGTTTCGTTCAATGCAGGGCACGTAATCTATAATCCACTCAATGGTCACTTTTATCTGGCTTATCCAAATGGTTTAAGTTGGACAGGTGGCTCAACGTATGCTGGAAATCAATCGTTTTACGGGGTGCAAGGCTATTTAACGACGATTACCTCCTTTGCTGAAAATAGCTTCATTCAAGTAATGGTAAGTCAAAACTCGTGGATCGGTTGTTCTGATAACTACCTACGCATCAATGAAGCTGTGGGGTATACGCTATATGCCAATCAAACGGCAGCTGAAGGTAAATGGTATTGGGTGACAGGTCCCGAAAAAGGAACGCAAATGCGAACTGGAAACGCGGCAAACAACAACTTAGGTAGCGCAATTCCCGGAATCTATCAAAACTGGGACACATCAGAACCGAATGACTGGCCAGATGCTGGAATTGGACAGGAAGATTATGGACATCTCTACGCAGATGGAACGTGGAATGATTTTGCAAATACGCAGATCATTGGTTCAATTATAGAATTCGGTGGCTTGCCCAATGACAATCCAACATTTCAATTGGTGTTCACAAAAACATTGCACGTAAGTGGCGCTGCATCAGGAACAATTACAGGTGGAAATGTCAGCGTGTGTGAAGGAACAAATTCGACACTTTTAACATTGACCGGTTTAACAGGTACTGTCGCTCGTTGGGAATATTCCTACGATGATTTTTTAACTGCTGGAATTAGTATCGCAAATACAACGACTTCTTTAAACGTGTCAAATATTTCAACCACCACCTATTACAGAGCGATTGTTAATTCAACTGCTCCTTCGTGTAGTAATCTGGCAACATCTGCCGTTCCAATTTCGGTAGCTTCCACAAATGGTGGGACCGTTACAGCGCTTAACAATACAATTTGTGCTGGAGGAAATGTTGACCTGGATGTATTTGGAGTCTCAGGAAGTGTATTAAACTGGGAAGTGGATGACAACGCTGGTTTTACATCTCCAACTACGATTGCCAACACAACAACCTCGTTAACTTACACACTTCCTTCCACAGGAACGTATTATTTCAGAGCAAAAGTTCAAAATGGTAGTTGTGGAACACCAGAATATTCAAGCACTTCGACTATTACAGTGAACGCTGGAACTCCTCCAGTAGGTGGATTCGTTTCGAATGCATCGGAATGTAACACAACCAATTCAGGATCGTTGACCTTGTCTGGTCAAACGGGAACAATTACCAAATGGCAGTTCTCAACAGATGGCGGTTTGGTATGGACTGATGTCGCAAATACCACAAGTACACAAGCGTATTCAAACGTTACCTCTGATCGTCTCTATCGAGCTTTAGTAACAAATGGATCTTGTGGAAGTGATTATAGTTCTCTGGGAGAAATTACAATTATTGGACAAAATACAGCCGAATGGCTTGGAATGCAAGACAGTCTTTGGCAAAATGCGAACAACTGGAAATGTAATTTTATCCCAACACCAGGAATGGATATCTTAATTAATACCACCGCAGGAAACGATATGTACTTGGATCAAAATCGCGTTGCGGGTGAAATCAATTTTAATGGTGCAGATATTAAAATTTACCTTCAACAAAACGACCTCACCGTTTCTGGATACATCAATACAGATCAAAACAACTACTTTATCACGAACAATTCAGGCGTACTAAAAATGAACATTGGTTCAGGAAGTACCCAATTTGTTCCTATTGGAGAAAGCACGTACAATCCGGTTCAAGTCACAAATAATTCTGGAAATTCTGACTTCTTTGACTTCCGAGTGGTCGACAGTGTGATGGTTAATGGAACCTCGGGCGCTTTAATTACTGAACCACACGTCATGCGTACCTGGAACATTGGAAAAACGGCATCCAACGGAGGAGCAGGAATAGATTTTATCTTCTACTGGGATGCTTCGGAGGAATCAGCAGTTTTGACAACACCAACGTTAAATCATCACAACGGGAATAACTGGGAAATCCCATCGATGGGAACACCACTTTACGCTCCATCGCCAAGAAGTTTATCTTACACGGGGTACACAGGAACATTCTCCCCATTTGCTATTGCGGACAATCTTGCGAGCCCTCTTCCAGTTGAGCTAGGCTACTTTCAACTTGATTGTATTGGTGATCTGACTGAATTGAATTGGCAAACACTTTCGGAATACAATGCTGCAGGATTTGTTGTTGAATTTAGCGAAAACACCCAAAATTGGGAAGAGAGATCCGAAATGATTCCAGCCGCAGGAACGAGCATAGAAATAAACAACTACCAATTTACGGATGCGAATAGAACGGAAGGTTATTACCGACTTGTCCAATACGACGTTGATGGGCAATTCAAAGTTTACGGACCGCTCCATTCAGATTGTGGAACGATGTTGCAGGAAATTAATGTATTCCCTAATCCAACAACAGAGGAACTGAATATTTCAATCAATTTGGATCGAAAAGAACAAGTTACCATTCAGGTCACTGATGTGAATAGCAAAACCTTCCTTCGCGACGTGCAGCAATTGGAAAAAGGAAACAACTTGCTTCATTACGATTTTATCCAGATTCCCGCAGGCGTGTATTTTCTGACTGTCAAAATTGGAGAAGAATATTTTACTCAGAAAATAGTGAAGTTGAGAGATTAAACCAGGAAGTTGTAGTTGTGAACAACAAGTGAAGAGGTGCAGAAGAACATTTAGTTGTGTCTGCACCTTTTTTTGTGGATAGTCAGGGAAGCTTAAGAACAGTTTCGTGCTTCCTACATGATACTATCATATGATACTATCAAATTGCCGACAATTTTACAACCCACCAAATGAATCACTTAAAGGTTGGATGCTCTTGAAATCACAAATTGTGATTTCAAGAGCATCTCTCTATTTAAAAAGTTTGGTGTAATCTCTAAACAGATAAAGCTTTCCTCTTTTACCACCTGTGATCTCTGTAATAATTTCAGCTTTTTCCAGTTCCTCTATTAGCTTGTACACTGAAGGCATTGATAGATTGGTTATTTTTTTTGCGCGTTGTGCATCAATAATTGGTTTCTGATATAAACTATTTACTATGGTTTGAGCATTGTTAGATCGGCTTCCTAATTGTTTCAATTTAAGCTCCACTTCCTCTTTCAATTTTAAGATACTGTCAAATGTTGAAATGCTGTTTTTGGCAGTTTCAATGACGCCTACTAAGAAGAATTTAAACCACTGTTCAATATCATTTTTTTCTCTAACACGCATCAGGTTATCATAATAGAGGGTTCTATTTCTTTCAAAAAAATCGGATAAATAGAGTATCGGTTTCTTCAAAATTCCTTTTTCTACTAAATAGAGCGTTATTAATAATCTTCCAACCCTTCCATTACCATCTAAAAATGGGTGTATCGTTTCAAACTGGTAGTGGATTAGCGCTATTTTAAGTAGATCAGGGAAGTGCATCTCGTTATGAATAAACTTCTCTAAGTCATTCATGTACTCATTCACAGTTGGGTGAATTGGTGGTATAAAAATAGCGTCGTTTATGCTTGCTCCACCAATCCAGTTTTGAGTCGATCTAAACTCTCCGGGTAATTTATGTTTACCTCGAACACCTTCTAACAAAATCCTATGGGTCTCTTTAATTAGCCTAGATGACAATGGTAATTTTTCTAAATTGTTAATCGCTGCGTTAAGGGCTGAAATATAATTTTGAACTTCTTCCCAGTCATCTCTTTTTTCTTCTTGGACATCTTCCCTGTCAAGTAAAGCCTCCTCTATATTGGTTTGGGTACCTTCAATTTTACTTGATTGAGTAGCCTCTTTCAATACGTGCATACTGATAAATAAGTCAATATTTGGAATATACTCTGAATACATATCTAACCTTCCCAAATGCCTATCGGCCTGACTTAAAAGACTTACTAATTCCATACTCTCAATCGACCAAACTCTGTTTATGAAATTAGGTTGAAAGCTTTTATATGTACCTTGATTTATTCTATTTCCAGCCTCAAATTTTTTCATTTCGCTAAGCATATTTTAAACAAAGATAAAGCTTATTTAAATATACTTCAATAAATTTAATTAACCATGGCTATTAATAAAGTTTTATTGTAAAAAATTAAATAGTAATGTCTGAAATTAAAATTTTATTAGCAATAATTCTTGTTTTCCTAATCCGTATACTGCTCAACTGTAAGCCTTGCCAATAAGTAACTTATTGTACTTTCTGCTCCTTGATTGAGGTTTACCTGATGTTCTTCCAGTCCATCGTAACATCCGCCAGTAACTGGGTTGTAGATGATTTGATTCAAATGATTTTCACCCAAAAACCAATTAAACGCAATGTCTATTCTATTCAAATACGCCTCGTCCTTATCTATTTTATAAAAAGTACACAACGTCAAAATGGTGTAGGCTATTTCAATAGGTTGTTCCCCAAAATGATTTTTGTCTTCACCTTTTTGATGCCAACCGCGATTAGAAATCACTTCAATGTGTTCGTCTGCAAAAGTGAATTCCAGTAAAAAATTAAAGGTTTCTCGAGCAACGTACTTAAATAGTTCATTCTTGGTGCAATCTCCAGCCAACAACATTGCCTCTGGAATTGCCGCATTGGCGTAAGTAAGATACTCCTCATACCATTGCCAGTCATCCTGAGAAACGCCTCGGTATTTCGACACTAAATTGTCAGCTAATTTTGTAATGAGTCCTAGTATGGAATTTTCCTTTTTAAATTGATGATAGAAGAACAATCCTTTGATACAAAATGCAATTGCACGAGGTGATTGCAGCTCATGGATCCGCTGGATTGCTTTCTGAAATGCCGCTTCTACCTGCGCTTGTAAATTAAAATCCAACAATTGTTTTAGTGACAAAAACTCGCCCAATGCCCAAATGGCTCTTCCGTTGGAGTCTTCCAAATTTTCTTCCTTGTTTTTAGCAAAAAATTGTTTGTCGGTAGTGACGTAATTCAGAAATGAACCGTCTTCTTGTTGGCAAAACAGAATGAATTTCAAATAGGTTGTAATCAAAGGTAAATCGCTGAATTTTCCTGTTAATTCAAAGTGTTTAGCGACTGCAATCAACGCTCGAGCATTGTCGTCAATGGTATAACCTGATGTTAAATCGGGATCGGAAATTTTTGCAAACTGAATCATTCCAAAATCCGTTGTCATGCGCTTAATGTGCTTTAAATTGATCTCAGGAACCTTGTACTTCAGTTGAAAATCAGTTGACTTAAGCAGGTCTTTGGCGATTTTCACATGGGAAATGGCAGCATTTTGCCAAGCTGTTGGACTTATTCTGTGAAGTGCATTCAACCTCATCGTTTCCATCATCTCAGGATTTGAAAGCACTAAAATGGCAGCATCTGCAAGCTGTTCTGCATTTCCAAAATCAAAATTCATTCCTGCGCCATCCAACATTTCTAACGAATGTGGAATCGGGGTTGATAAAACAGGACATGCAGCCGACAAGGCATACACCAATGTACCACTTACCGCTTGCTGAGGATCTTTGGATGTGAAAAAATAGAGGTCTGTGCGCTGCAAATATTCCAACAGCACCTCTAAATCAAGGTATTTATTGATAAACAGGACATTGTTCTCCAATTTCAACTCCCTTACTTTCTCAAATAAAAAATCCCTGTAAATTTCCCCTTCATTTCTTACGACTTCTGGATGAGTTTTTCCAATAATCAAATACAAAACGTTGGGAAATTTAGCTGCAATTTTAGGTAGTGCCTCTAGCGCCGTTTCGATACCTTTGCCTTCACTGATCAAGCCAAAAGTGGAAATGATGATTTTATTTTTAAAAGGAATCGATCCGTTTAAACGTAAGTTCCATGGCTCAATAAGATGCGTGCCGTGTGGAATGATTTTTATCTTTTCTTCCTGAATTGCATATTCGCTTTTTAGGATGTTGGCTGAAAGATGCGTCATGACAATCACTTTACTCGATAAGGCTGAAATTTTTTGAATCACCTCCATTCTATCGTCACTGGGTTTTGTCAGAACCGTATGAAATGTTGTAATAACTGGCTTATCAACCGTGCCTAAAAAGTCGAGAATATAATCACCGAACTTGCCGCTAAATAGACCAAATTCATGTTGCAAATAGATGATTTTTATTGCTTCATCTGAATTAATGGCTAAGGCCAAACGTTGATAATCTTCCTGCTGCGTTGTTTTTAAGAAATAGCTGACTTCAGGCGGATATCTTAACGTGCTATCTCCTTTTTGCAACGCACACACTTTGATGGTAAAACTATCCGTGTACTTGTCTTCAATGGCTTTGATTAAGTCTTGGCTATACGTAGCAATTCCACATTTTCTAGGTGGGAAAGAGGTGATAATTAGAATTTCATTGGAAGTCATCATTTAATCTTTATAGTGTAATAACTCCGTAATCAATTCTTCCAGATCCACTGATCTTACAGCTATTCGCTTATCGGCAGCACCATAATAGATGTACAACCTGCCATCAAAAAGAGATGTTCCTGTCGGAAAAACGACATTGTTGACATAGCCAACAAGTTCCCATGGCAATTCAGGTGCAAACAATGCATACGGCAATCGTGCTATTTCTTTTGTTGGATCTTCCAAATCGAGTAAGGCTACACACGCAGTATATACGTAGCCATTGGCTGTATCATGAACACCATGATAGATGATGAGCCAACCCTCCTTCGTTTCAACTGGTGGACAACCACCTCCGATGTATCCAATTTCATGTGCATGTTTTGAAGTCATCAAAATATGTTCACTAAAATGCTGCAAATAATCGTTCCAATATTCCTTGGTGAGGTCCTTTATGCTTTCTACCGATGCAATTTGAATATCAGGTCTTATGCGATGTAAGAACATGAATTTTCCGTTTATCTTTTTAGGAAAAAAGATGAGATTCTTGTCCCAAAGCAATACCTTTTTATTTGGATTGCGCTGAGTCGAATAATGCACCTGAAATCGTTCGTATTTTTTATTCAAATCCTCACCAAATTCTGTCAACTCCTTAAATTCTTCATACGATAGTTGAGGTACGATTATACCTTGCTTTTCAAAGTTGACCAGGTCAGTTGAAGTGGCTAACGCACCTAACGCATTTACACCGTCATATGCGCAATAGGTTAAGTAATACACCTCATCAATTTTTACGATTCTAGGATCTTCAATTCCATGGGTTTCAGGATCAGTAGTTGGAGTGATCAATGGCTCTTGATTTCGTTGAACAACATTCAAAGGCCCGTCAAGTTTGGCGTAACCTATCGTAGAATGATTGCCTTTTCGCACCGCGCGATAAAACATGTGTACAGTATTTCCCTCTTGAATAATTGCGGGATTCAAGACTCCATCGTTTTCAAAATCTAGTTCGGTCTGTGAAAGAACAATGCCCTCATGTTTTAGTGCTATCATTTTCATTTTATGTTATCAGCTGCCTATTCAGGATTGGTTAATCCCCAATGTAAAATTTTACCACCCAGCGTGAAGAACATATACTTGAAACCCATTTAAGAGGATCAGGCAATTCGGTTGTTCATTTCTGAGTGATTCCATTACCGCTTTGACGGGTGCAAACCCAATTCCTGCGGTAACAAAGACCAGTGATTTTTCAGCTATAGATTTCATTCATTCTCTTGGACCTCAAAGATAACTGGAGCAGTTGCGGAAGTTGTTATACTCTTCTGCGCATTAGTTACATTATTCGCACTAACATTAGTTTAATAATCTATAATCCAATGAAATAAAAGAAGGTTATGATGCGAGACGCTTTATTTACCGTTCCATTTTATGGTGTTGCACGCAACTTATTTTGCTTGTATTTTCTTTTTGTCTTAATCAGTCGATATCTAAGATCATCATAGAACAGGCTTATAACCAAAACTAATGCGGCTAAAATCAGCGTGTTTAACTTCAAATCAACTGTTGAATAAAAAAATCCACCTGCTAAACCACCGATAAAAAAGAATGATATAATATAAAGGCGCAGTTTAATCATCGCTTTCAGTTTTTCTCTGTAGGGGTGCAACTTTGGAAAGAACAACTGAGAAAGGTCAATTCCCAAATCTGTAAACAAACCCGTTAGGTGTGTTGTTCGCACTACGGCATTGGAAATTTTGGTTACAAATGAGTTTTGAAGTCCCATGGCAAAAAGGAGTAAACAAATCATTAAGTGGGGAAATTCCATTCCTGTAAAATTTCCAAAGACACCTATTGAAATTAGAATAAGGCTTTCGATTAGTGTAGGTAGCACAAATACATTGAATCGTTTGTTTTCACTCAGCTTCTCAATCAACAAGCTAGATAAAAATGAGCCAAAGAAAAACGAGATAATGTAAAGGAAATAAATAGTTCCTTTCCAAAAATCAACTTCGGCAACATCATTTATAAATAGTGCAAAATGACCTGTGACATTTGTTGTCAATTGCTTGAAAGCAAGAAAACCCGTAACATTAACAATACCCGCTACAAAAGACAAAACAATAGCAATGCGAAGATTGTGCTTTAATGTCCGGCTTTTGCCTTGATGTCTGAACATGTTGTTTTAATTTTGTTCGATTTATCAAATTTCACCTCATCCCTGTGGAATTGCTTCTACCAAAACTTCGTTTCCAGCTTTGTCAAAATAGGTGCACGTCATTTTATCCATGCAAATTTCCCATTTTTCAACTCCGACCGTTGCGCACATGTTGATGAACGTCAAATAATCTGTTTTAGCTTGTTGGTGCGCACGTAATTCTGCTTTGAACTCTTCAGATTTAACGGTATCTGAAACCTCCTTGGTATCATACTTTGCAGGTGCTTTTGCTGTATAATTGTTTGCGCCGTGATAGTCGACATGACCATCGGTGACATAGGCTTCGTAGCGGGTAACACCTAGCGCTTTTATTTCCTGAATATACGCTGGAAAGTCTGCCCCTGATTTCACTTTACTGTGCGCTGCTTTGATTTGTTCTGTTGTAAACATGGGTGTGATTTTTGTCAAATAGTTGATAGCATTTAAAAACTAAATGTAAGAAATAGTTTTGTTCGCTATGAACTTTTTAATACAGTTTTTGGGTGGGATGTGAATTAGGATTCTGACGCGGCACTAATTAATAACGATCCGCTGGACGCTTGTTCCTCCCTCACTTTGAATGTGAACAAAATAAACTCCACGACTCTGATTACTTAGATTTAGCTCTATCATTTGACTGTTTGTCGGTGTCAACTCTGTTAGAACCTTACCATGAATATCGGATACCATTAAGCCAATTTGAAGCATGTCTTCATTTATCAAATAAACCATCCCGTTAGACGGATTTGGATACATCTGGAAATCATGTTCATTAATTTCATTGACATTCCACATGACGTCACTACAGGAAGAATTGGATTCATTTTCGTAAAACGTTTTGATGGCTGATGCGCTATTTAGTATGTGTTGGACATTACTCAAATGATTCCCGTCGCGAGCGTAGATAATAGCGTATGATTGTCGAATGACATCCCCTGAACTAAATACTCCATGGTTATGCGAAGCTATGCCTCTTGCGTCACCAGCAGGTAAACCCTCACTAAACGCACTCCATTCAGAGGGAATGTTAGGATTACCAGAAAAAACGAATTGAGTTGGATTCAAATCAGGATCAAGCCAAGGCGTGCCGTCATAATTTAAACCTTGCATAAGATTCCATTTAGCTGAAACGTCTATTGCTGAAGCTGTATAAGGGACACTAGCTGTCATAGTTTCTTCCAAACTCACAATTCCAATTGCTGGCGGATCAATACCATATCCCAAATTTGGTAACATGTCTTCATCATTGTTGTCCGCATTGTAAAAAAACATGCAGTTATTAGTCGAATCACAGCCGTAATAGTCGTCGGAAGAATTGCCAATTCCCGCATCAACCACAACGCTATGAATGAACTCCGTATAAGTCGTGTTGCTTTTGTTTATTATTTTCAAGTCAACAAAAGTGACATCGTTCAAATAATCCGCTGTCTCGTACTGATAAAACATGGTATGTATCTCTATTCCCATTGAGTCAGAATCTGTATACGAGTGTGCTTCAGCCGCATCATTTTGAATCATGTAAACTGCACAACAACCTTTGATTAAAGGATAGTCTCCATTATCAGGATCATATTCTGCGTCGCCATTAAAATCCCAAAAGGGAGCTAAATTATACGATTGACCAACAGTAACATCGCCATGGGCAGGCCAATCAAAAATTGTTTGTAACACCTCATTGGATGGAGGATCAATCGACTCGCACCCTGTGGTAAGCAATCCGTTTGTACATTGCCACCACAATCGAAACTGATCGATGTCGGATTGGCAAATTTTCCAAATTGAGTTGTTCCATCTGTCTTGGTATTCTGGTAAATTGTATGTTCCAGGTCCAGAAATTGGTCCGTTGAAAACATCCGTTCCTTGGGATGGAACACCGCCTTGAACAAAATAAATTTGATCGAAAGCGTCTTTCGCGCCAAACCAGAATTGAGCGCTGTTGATAACGTGTCTTCCAGATCCTTTTGGAACCTCATAACCCAAAGAAGAATTGGTGTAATCATAAAAGTAGGATCCGACATCAGAAATGTGCGCCGAAACATTGTTCTGATCTAGTTGCGCTTCACTTACTTGAGCATTAAGGTGGATGGAAACAAGAACAAACAACAGAGTAATAGAAGTTTTCATAGTAGCAGATTTAAACTGTTAAAAGATGAATGTAGTACTAAACCTTCAATCTGTCAGACGCTGTCTACTAAGAGGTTGTATCCATTTACTAAACTGTTGTTAGTGGTGTATATCTCAATCGCTTGCTTTCCTCATCTCTTCGGAACAAGCGTTGAATGAACGTCCTTCGTTGTGAATGCAATCACAAAATTCAAAACAGGCTCGAGAGTTGTCCGTGTCTTTGCAATCATTTTGACAATCGTACAGGGTATTTCTGGTTTTTTTGTCGTAAGCATTTGTTACGATCAAAACAGTGAGTGTGACGGTGAGTATAACTCCCAAAAAGAAGACAGTAGGGAATTTATTGGACGGTGGTTCATTCTTCGCTTCAATTTTAACGGATCGGGGTTGAAAGATGAATTTCAACTTGTCATAATCCCAACAAATCAAGTATAAATTAGCTAAAACCATTAAAGGCGAAGTCACCAGCGAACCGTCAAATCCAACAGCAAGTGACAAAATACAAATGTTTAGAATTATTGGAAAGTAAATGAGTGCTCCAAGGGTAGCCGTTCGAGGTATGAGCAACAGGATGGCTGCAGCTACTTGCACATAACCAATAAACGGGTAATAATATCCCGTGTGGTACAGCGCTTCTAAGTAATTACCCATTGGGTGATTTGAAGACAAGGAAGTAAATCGCTCTCCAATAATTTTTGTGAGACCCGAAGGTATAAAACCCGCTGCCAGTACCAATCGGTTAAATACGGCAAAATACCGAAACCACTTATTTGATTTTACTCTTGAATGAATGGATTCAAACTTTGTCACTAGGGTTATGTTTTTTATCTGATAACGGTTTACATCCCTTTTTATTCTACCTGCATTTGATGCAAATAGAACTTAATAACTGCTAAATTCACCTCTGCTGTCGTCCAGTGACCGACATTCTCAAACGTGTTAAAGATAGGTGTAATCTCGTTTTCTTGATAAATTTTCTGACATTCCGCGTATCTTTCTTGTACAGTGAACCCGATGTTCTCATTAACAATTTTGCGTTCATCTTCGTTGTAAGCATCGTCAAACTGAACCGCATCGTTATCGTCTAACTGTCCCATATAGATAAATTGGGGAATTGTTTTGTAGGTGTCCAAGTCAAAATTTTTGTCGAATAACTCGGTAAAATCATTTGTCCCAAGTGGGTAATTGAGTTCAATACCATTGATTTCATTTTGAGGAAGCATCAATTTTCCGTTAAATCCACCGATGGCCAATGCTTTTATTTTCTCAGGATGCAACAACGAAAAACGGTTGGTAAATGTTCCTGAAGCCGAAAAACCATTCATGAAAAATTTTGGAGCGACCTGAATATTCAAAGACGCCAAAACGCCATTAGCATCATCTATCATTTCCAGCAATTGTAGATCTAGTCGCTCTAGTCCTGGTAATTCATCTACGATTACATCCCTGTCCAGTGCATGCGTATATACCAGAGGATGTGACGCTGGGCGAGGGAAAATTGGAACAAGCAAGGGAATTTTAAGCTCTGTAGAAACATTATTCCCCACAGAACTAACTGAAGCTAAATCAATCGCATACTTTTTATGAACCTCTATGCTATCCGTTACTACTCCTGTATTGTTCGGTTCTACAAGAAGAACTAGCTTTTTGTTGATTGGAGTTTCCTTTGGAATAAATAAAATGTAATCGTGGTGAAAACCCTTTTCTGGATTCTTTTTAACGATTAGCAAAGTGTCGCTTTTAAACGTATCTGTTGTTGCATCTTGTGCGATAGAAACAACACAAGAGATAGTGAAAACTAAAAGGAATATAGAACGCATTTTTATAAGGTTATTTATTGCAGTAAGACGTTGAAAACCAGAATTAGTTACAGCATTACAACCACTGAATTACCGCATGATCTGTTTCATGAGCACTTGTCCATCAACAGTTCTAATTTGCACTAAATAATTTCCAGGGTTTAACGCTGACACCGAAATGTTCGTTTCAAGTGAATTGAGCGGTGCGGATTGCACTAATAAACGTCCTGATAAATCAATTATACGTACTTCGCTTATTTCTTTCGTGCACTGAATAGTTAATTGATCTTCTGCAGGAACAGGAAATACATTGAACGATAGCGCATCGTGATTCTCAACACCTAAGTTAGCAGCACAATCTGCTGAATAGCGTGGTGCAATTATTCCACCGGCGTTTGCCCAACCATTATAGATGTAATTTCCTCCGGTAGTCATGCACAGCAATGCACTACTTTGTTCAAAAGGAATCCCAATCGTTAGATTAAAGCCCATCGTAGAACCAACACCCTCAATTATAGATACGAATCCAGAATCCATTGAATTCGAACCCAATGTCCATCGTTCATGATATAAACCATCATTTAAGATCACCGAATCATACGCCATGACCAAAATTTGTGGATAATCCATATTCGTAATGGTTTGTGGATAAGGTTGACCCACCACCATCGCATCAAAGTCGTATAACAAACCTTCTTGACCACTGCTATTGTCCCAAGCAAAGACCTTTTTATTTGGTATGTCTTGTCGAAACAAAACCTGTACCGCATCTGGAAAAAAGTCAGTACCCTCTTGATACGTTTGTTGGTTTCCCCAGCCATCAATCCAGTCGGCATAGGCATGTCCGTGCAGAGTATGATAGGTTTCTCCCCCAACCACTGAATCATTTCCAAAACTCAGTGGCCCTGTAATCGTAGCATGTTCGTGACCACTATATGAAGAATACAAAAACTGGCCTTGAATCCAGACGGCATCGGATTCAGGAATTGGAATATATGACTGTGCAAAGGAAAAAGTTGAAACAAAAAAAGTCGCTAGAAGGTAGATGTTTTTCATAATGTTGGAGTTAATTTATACGAATATACAGACGAAAAAAATCCAGAAAGGTTGGACTTGAAACATCCCAATTTATCTAGTTGTCAAACATCCCAAAGTCCATTCATAAAAAAAGCCCTGATTTTCATCAAGGCTAATTATTATAGTGTGGGGTAATTCTATTGAATGTACGACTGAATAAATTGATCCATTGTAATTACTGAATCATCCACCTTTACATATTGTGCACCAGTCGCAGATAAAAAACGTGCAATGATAAACTTCGATCTTGGCTCATCGTCAATCATAGTGATTTTCGCAGAATTTGCTGTCTCATCATAATTCACGGTGAAATACGGAGTATAATAACTAGCTGCTTTCTCCACTTTCTCTTTTGACTGATCTGCAGCCAGAACAAAATTATATTCTCCAGAAACTTTACTTTCAACTAGAGCTACTTTACCTTCTGATGTTGCTGTATTTGACGCCTCTTGTGAAAAACCAAATGATACGATGGCTACTAATGCGATAAGTGTGCTGATTAATTTTTTCATTTCTTTAAATTTGTTTGTGTATGTTTAAGACGCACTGCTGTTCATAAAAGTTGCGTCATTCATACGACTAAACTACAATTTTTTTGCCAACTTTACTCTACGATGAAAAAACTTTCACCCTTTTTAACTAAAAAGTTAATTGAAGCTGGATGTGACGAGGCAGGAAGAGGTTGCTTAGCTGGACCTGTGGTCGCTGCTGCGGTTATTCTTCCAAAAGATTTTAGCCATCCCCTGCTCAATGATTCGAAACAGTTAAGTGAAAGACATCGAAATGAACTGAGAATAATCATTGAATCCAGCGCTTTGGCATTTGCTGTCTCCTTCGTGGATGAAGCTAAAATTGACGAGATAAATATTTTAAATGCTAGCATTCTCGCTATGCATCGCGCGGTGGATCAACTAGAAATAACACCTGAATTGTTACTCATTGATGGAAATCGCTTTCACTCCTACCAAGACATACCTCATGAATGCATTATCAAGGGTGATAGCAAATTCCTTTCCATTGCTGCAGCTTCAATTCTCGCAAAAACATACCGTGATGAATACATGTTCAGAATTCACGAGGAATTTCCCTACTATGACTGGAAGAAAAACAAGGGGTATCCTACAAAAAAACACCGCATCGAAATACTTCAAAACGGAGATTGTAAATACCATCGGAAAACGTTTACATTGCTTCCCGCCAATCAACTCAGTTTATTTGAATAACGCTGAAATTCCGAGTACACAAATCGTTGTTGATTTTTAATTCAAGTAGCCTTCATGTACCCTCGTAATTAATGTATTTTTGGACCTAGAACAGGAGACCATGATTAACAAAATTATTCTAACGCTCATCGTAACCGCCAGTATCGTTTGGATCGGTTATGTTGGACTAGACATTCTCAACAGCAAACACAATTTCACTCCTAACACGCTTTTCAGCAGTGAAGACGGTAGTGTTCTCATCATTAATCGTTTTAATGAAATATCCATTGAGCAGGTTGAACAGTTTGAAGAAGCTCCTTTGAAAGAACTCGTCACCCAATTACCAACGGACAATTTTAGTACGCTCTATATCAGTCAAAAATTGCCACACTTGTACGTTCAAGGTCACGAAAACTGGGATGAAAAGACGATCAAAGCCTTGTTTCAGGCAATTTCAAATGATCTAAAAATTGAATCCAATACATTTACCGTAGGTGAATACAGCGGACGCTATTTTAAAAGTAAACTCTATTTGAAAAAAGGAGAAATTACAGCAAATACCAGCGATGCCGAATTTAGTTACGATAAAAAAGCGAGCGCTTCAATAATTACGTTCAAAGAAAATTCAGAAGTTCTTTCGATAACGGATATTTATCACCAACAAAATGGAAAAGTTGAATTCATTACACGCAACGCTCAAATTGAACAAGGGAACCAAGTAAAGGATGAAGTCATTTTTGCGCGAGTAATATCGAGCAAAATAAAAAGTTACCATTTCTATGAGCGCGATTATTATGCGACGATGGACGACGTTTTTAAAAATGGTCCTATGAACAGTTGGTGTCTCAATGGATTTGTCTCTGTTAACTACGGTGGTGAAAGAGCATTCATTGCTGATTATATTGTTGGACAAGATCCTATTTTAATTCTCAATGAGTTAACTCAATCTACCAATGAAGCCACGTTCAAAACACCTCTGACGAACGATTTCCCGAAATCGGGAACCTATTTTGTCAAGTACTTGGATGATTTAGTCGTTATTTCTGAAAACGAAAACACCTGTGATAACTTGATTGCTGATTTTAAACTCGGCAACACCATAGCACTCAATTCAACCATTCAACATAGTTTTTTTGGTGACCTTCCAAAATCCGTTTCAGAGCGTTTCATTTCGAAAGACAACCGCTACTCAAAAGCCATTTACAATGGTAAAATCCTAGAAACTACCTTCGGAGAAAGCGAACAGCTAGAGATGAATAAAAAGAGCGAAACTTTAGCCATGAATTGTGGTTTCGATGTAAAAGACTTCCTTGTATTAGAAAATGCTACCTCCATCATTGCGTTGGGAACAAAAGGAGAAGTCAGTTACTTCGAAGGTGGAAAACTGATGTGGAAAAAAGCGCTCAACACCTCAGATGTTTTTGAAATTCAATCCATCGATTTACATGAAAGCAGTGAAGAATATCTCCTCTTGAACACGAGTTCGCATATTCATTTATGGAACAAAAAGGGAGAAGCAGTTTCTGGGTTTCCAATTGAACTGGAGCATGACGCCACAAATGACGTCAAATTTTACCGCTGGTCAGGAAAAAGTTACTTCATGATAGGGAATGACAAACAGCAAGTCGTGCATTATGATGCAAAAGGCCGCGAACTGAATGTGATTAAAACAGCAATCAACGTGACCCGTAAAATTGATGTATGGGTAAGTTTACAACAATTGTATGCCGGATTTTCCGATGGGAAATCGTTCTATATGTATCACCTAGATCGCTCTAGACAGCACCGTGAATTCCGAATCCCTTCGAATAGTATCGCTGTGAAAATTCCGAATGAACTGGTTCAATTTGGAATAGAAGACGGTGCGCTGGTGCGAATTGACCAAAAAGGAATTGCCGCTAAACTTTTCGCCGTCAACAATGGTAAAATACTTAGTTATGATCAAAACGGCAAGAATCCATACATAGTTGTAAAATCTGCAAATGAACTTGAATTAATCAATCAACAAGGTATTTCGTTCGGTAAAATCACCGTTCCGTTCAATGAAATAGAACATGTATTCATCGAAAATAGTGTTTCGGGAAATAACCTAGTATCAATCATCGATGGTATAGAGAATAATGTATATTTGTACAGAACGAATGGTGAAAAGGTGAATAATTTAATGTTTGAAGGACAGCAGAAAGCGGTCATTTCTTCAACAAAAACTAGCAAATCAATTACCACAATTGTTGACCAATTTATCGTTCAATACTACTTAAACTAGAACTATGAACTCTGTAAAATCTCTCCTGTTTTTTGCATTTCTTGCGGCGACAGTACACGTTAATTCTCAAAATTATTTAGGTGTTAGCAGCAGTAATTACGCTGGTGTTATGGGCACTGATCTCCAACCGGCAAGTTTTGTCGACGGTCGATTTAAAGTCGACATCAATCTAGGCAGTGTCAGCTTTGGCGCTTGGACAAACGCCGTGAGTTTTGATACGAAAGATATGCCTAAATGGTGGATAAAATCGTTTAAATCTGATGAACTGGCAAACGGAGACAAAGACGTTATTGTCGGTGGAACAAACCCTCACAACGACTGGATGCTTCCTGACTCTACATTTGCTGACCGATACCTGATCAAACACTACGACGAAAATTCTAACAAGAAATACGGCTTCTATAACAACATTCAAGTTGATATGTTGAATTTTATGTTCCATATCAAACCTACTATCGCGGTTGGATTTGCGGCAAAATTCAGGTCTATCACATCTATAGATAATATTGATCCACAGTTGGCAATTCTTGCCGAAAATAGTTTGGATTATCCCGATTTATGGAATACAACTTTCAACGAAGAAATGCTTTCCGCGAACCACATGACATGGATGGAATATGGCGTGATTTATTCCCAGGTTTTAAAGGATGATGGTGAGCACTTCATGAAAATGGGTGGTAAAGCAAAATGGTTATCCGGTTATACTGCAGCCTATGCTAGCTCTCAAAATTTCTCCTACAATCTTCAAAATTCAGATACTTCTGTGCGTTTGTCAGGTGATTTTTCTTACGGACACTCGGCAGGTATTTTAGACGGGGAGGATACTGGAGGAGGCCTGCCTAAAGCGGCATCAAAATTTGGTTTAGGACTAGATTTAGGATTCGTATATGAATGGCGTCCTGATTGGCAAGAATACAAGTATGACATGGACGGAAAAACCAATATTTGGCGTCAAAGTATGGAGAAATACAAATTACGTGCAGGTGCTTCGCTACTCGACTTAGGCGGTATGAAATTTGAAAAAGGTGGACTCAGCCAAGATTTTAATATCAATTCCGCTTCCGCTTTTGATTTAACTGTATTTGATAATGCAAATGGAATTCAGGGTATGGACAGCATTATTGATTCTTTAATTATTAATGATCCAGCTTGGACGTCTACCAATGACGATAAAACATTTTTCATGTGGACACCTACTTCGGTAAGTCTTCAATTGGACTATCACATTTGGAAATGGTTTTACGTCAACGTGACCGGACTGGTAAGTGTTCAAAATAAAAAGAATCCACACCGTGTAAGAATGCCAAATCAACTTTCTATCACACCTAGTTTTGATTATGCTTGGGCAGGCGTACACGTTCCCATATCCATGAATAGCTATTCTGGTTTTAAAGCTGGTATTGCTACGCGACTTGGTCCATTGACCGTTGGTGTCCTCGATTTTAGATCGCTTTTTGCTTCTGGTAAAGTACGTGGAACAGAATTTTACGCTGGATTGCGTTTACCAATACTTTATACTGAACCAAAAGATGCTGACGAGGATAAAGTTTCTGACAAACTAGACGAATGTCCTTCGGTAAAAGGTGTTTGGGAATTTAGAGGTTGTCCTGATACAGACGGCGACGGAATTCCAGATACCGAAGATGATTGTCCAACAGAACCAGGTTTAGCTGAATTTAAAGGTTGTCCAGACAGAGATGGAGACGGTATTCCAGATAAAGATGACGCATGTCCTGATTTAGCTGGAGATATTGCCTTCCAAGGATGTCCTGATCGAGACGGTGATAGTATCATTGATCCAAAAGATGATTGCCCTGACACACCAGGATTACCTGAATTCAATGGTTGTCCAGATACAGATGGTGATGGTATCCCAGACAAAGATGATGCCTGTCCAGATGCTGCAGGACCGATTGAAAACAACGGTTGCCCTGATACAGATGGCGATGGATTGTTTGACTTTATCGATGACTGTCCAACAGTGGCTGGACCAAAAGAAAACAACGGTTGTCCTTGGCCAGATACGGACGGTGACGGTATCCTAGATAAGGATGATAAATGTCCATACCTTGCAGGACCAATTGCGAACGATGGTTGTCCTTACCAAGATACAGACGGTGACGGTGTACTCGACAAAGACGATAAATGTCCAAACACTCCTGGACCAGCTAGCAACGATGGTTGTCCCGAGATTGAAAAAGAAGTACAAGAGATTTTGAAAACTGCATTTGATAACCTCGAGTTTGAAACAGGTAAGGATGTGATTAAACAAGCATCTATTCCTTCACTTACTGAATTGGCTGAGGTGCTCATTAAGAAACCTGAGTGGAAACTTCAAATCGCAGGACATACCGACAACGTAGGTAGTGCACAAAATAACTTAGTACTGTCTAAGAAACGTGCTGAATCCGTGAAAGCGTTCATGGTGTCACAAGGAATTGATGCGAGTCGTTTATCTACATTGTACTTTGGACAAACAGATCCAATTGCTGATAACAATACACCAGAAGGACGTCAGAAAAACAGACGTGTAGAAATGACAATTATTTTTAACTAAGAATACAATACTGGGAGGCCGCAACAACGGTCTCCCACTTTTTTGCTACTACTATCTAAATGAACCATCATCACTGAAATTGCAGATCATCTTTGCGGTAAGGAAAGTATAAACGCTAAATAACCGTACTATGAAATTTTTAAAGCAATTGGTGATTTTAATTGTAGCTTTTGTCTGCATCATCCTAGTAGTCGCGCTTTTTGTAAAAAACGATTACAACATCACCCGAAGTATTGATATTTCTAAAAGCAAGCAAGACGTTTTTTACTACCTGAAATATTTAGAAAATCACGAAGAATTTACCGTTTGGACAGAGAAGGATCCTAAAACCGTCAAGAGTTATCGTGGTGAAGATGGAACAATAGGCTTTGTGCATCGCTGGGAAAGTTCGCATGAAAAAGTAGGTACAGGTGAGCAAGAAATCATAAAAATGGATTCAGAAACAGGAATTGAATACGAACTTCGCTTCGAAAAACCATGGGAAATGACTGCCAATGCGTATTTTACATTGGAAGAAATCTCCGATGAAAGCACCAAAGTCATTTGGGGATTCAATGGAACTTCACCATGGCCTTGGAATATTTTTCTCCTCTTCATGGATATGGAAAAAGAACTTAGTCCCGATTTGGAAAAAGGCTTAGAGAACTTAAAGAACACATTGGAAATCGAAGAATAAACTACTTTCTTCATTCTTCAAAAGATTATTTAGGTTAATTTTATCGACATGATTTCATTTGATAAAAAGACCCGTTTATTGTTGAGTGTTCTCACAGGTATCCTGATGACAATCTCATTCCCATTTACGGGAAGTTTGACGTTCGTCATGTTCATCGCACTCGTTCCTCTGTTATTAGTCGAAGATGTGATTTCGACAAAAAATCTACGGTCTGGAAAGGTCTTTGTGAACGCATACATCGCATTTTTCATTTACAATCTGGGGACAACGTGGTGGGTGTACAACGCGAGCGGTGGTGGTGCTGCATTGGCAATCATCCTGAATAGCCTGTTAATGACAGTGACTTTTTACTGCTTTCACCTAACCAAAAAGCACATCGGTAACAAAGAAGGTTATATCTCCCTCATAATTTATTGGATCGCATTTGAATATTTTCACTACAACTGGGAAATGTCGTGGACATGGCTCCATTTAGGAAACGTATTCAGCGTAACACCTTCTTGGGTGCAATGGTATTCTTATTCTGGAGTGCTTGGTGGCTCGGTGTGGATTTTACTCATCAACCTCATTGTATTTAGAATCTACCAAAATGTATTGCTCAAAGGAGAAACGTGGAAAATTCAAACACCTATTATTTGGACGGCACTCGCTGCCTTTATTGTCCCGATGGTGATTTCAGTTTCCATGTACTACAGCTACACAGAGCAAAAAAACCCATTGGAAGTCGTGGTCGTTCAGCCGAATATTGATCCCTACAACGAGAAATTTGTTCAAGGAACAGAGATTCAACAACTGGAAAAAATTGTTTCCCTCGCAGCGTCAAAAGCCACAAAAAATACGGGATTGATAGTCGCTCCAGAAACGGCAATTAGTCGACCGTTTAATGAATTGGACGTTCTCCAAGAAAGATCCTACAACCTACTGGCTAATGCACAAAAAGATTTATACCGCATACCATGGTGCATCGGTGTTTCCACGTGGAAGCTGTTTGATTACAAACGATCACGGGCTTCACTTCCGGCTGGGGGCGGAAATGGCATTTATTACGAATCATACAATACAGCGATGGCTGTCGTGGCCGATCAAACTCCAGCGTTTATTCATAAATCGAAATTAGTACCGGGTGTAGAAGTTATTCCGTTTTCCAATTATTTTCCATTTTTAGAAGAATTGTCCATTCAAAACGGTGGGACTTCTGGAACTTTAGGTATTGAGGATGAACCGCAGATCTTCCAAGTGGATGACTTGAACATCGCTCCAGTCATCTGCTACGAGTCCATTTATGGCGACTGGGTAGCACAGCAATGTCGAAAAGGTGCTAATTTGATTTGCATCATTACCAATGACGGCTGGTGGAAAGATACGCCTGGATACAAGCAACACCTCAGTTTTGCATCGCTCCGTGCGATTGAAAATAGAAGAGCGGTGGTTCGTTCAGCTAACACAGGAACGAGTGGTTTCATCAATCAACGCGGCGATATTTCACATGCGACAGAATGGTGGGTAGAAGATGTGATTCGCACTACGGTAAATTTAAATTCGGAACAAACATTTTACACGACCTACGGTGATGTTCTTGGTCGAAGCTTTGGGTTTGTAGCGGTATTGTTATTACTGTTTACCTTTGTTAAGCGTTTTAAAAAGAAGTACATTCAAAAAAAATAGGTGAACGATTCAAACAGCATATCGCCCGCACGCCTTGTCGATGATCACAGTGATTATCTACTGTCCTTCGCAATGTCAAAATTGAACGATTTAGACTTGTCCAAGGATTTAGTTCAGGACACACTTTTAGCTGCGATTACCAAGTTGGATACCTTCGAGAAAAGAAGTCAAATTAGAACGTGGTTAACAAGCATTCTTCAACGAAAAATAATAGACTATTGGCGAAAAGCAGAAACACGCTACACAGATCCAATTTCAAGTTTTTTCAATAATTCAAGTAAGAAACATCACTGGTTGGAAGAAAAACAAGCAGTGGATCAACCGTCCGTGCTGGAGAAATTATCCAAAGCGGAAACCATTGAAGAATTGAACGATTGTTTAGACAAACTTCCTCCAAAATGGAAAGGGATCATGGCGTCAAAATACTTGGAAGAAAAGGAAAGTGACGAGATCTGTAATGAATTCGACATCACTCCTTCTAATCTCTGGGTGATCATTCACCGTTCGAAATTAGTGTTAAGAGATTGCCTAAATGCTACATGGAATAAATGAAATACTGTCAAGAAATAACCGAATTAATGGAGCGCTCAGGCGTTGAACGTGTCTCAATCACAACGCGTGTGACCATTGGTATCCATTTGTTTCATTGCAAGCCCTGCAAGCGATTTGCACAAGACAGCAAAGCAATGGATGAACTCTTAGCGAAACGCTTTAAAGTCATCAAGGATTACACCTTTAGCGCAAGTGAAAAAGAAAAGTTGAAGAAGTTGTTCTAGAATTTTATTCGACCAAAACGCTCGTTTCGTCCCCAAATAGCATACATCAGTACTTCGCGTCGCTTGTAATCAACATTAAAAAGTTTTGGCACTGCAAGCGCGTCAATCTCTGAACGATCGAATAGGGTAAACTGTGCTCGATCTCCTGTTTCCAAGTTGATAGTAGCCATCGCTACGACATTTCTTCTTCTCCCAAAGTTAGCTGTGTACATTCCTTGGTTTTCAATTAATCGTCCCGTTTGATCGTAATTATCCGTATTGTCGTTGAATATGAAACTAATGTTCACATCATCAATAAACGACGTGTAACTACTGTACGGTCCATCGTCATTTGTTGAAATTTGGTACTTGTTCACGCGCTGTACCCAATCAAACTCTCCACTACTATTGATTTTATACGCTATGATATCGTTGTAATAGTAATAGTATACATCGTTTGTCTGACCTGTTCTGATATCCGAGTTAGACATGAGTTGCACATAATTTTGCTCCATCGTTCCCACAATACTTCCATCACGCAGGAGTCGTGCATTACGCATTTTGTAATTAAACAATTTAGGTTGCTGTGGCTTTCCCTTTTCTTCCAAACGCTCCGTCCTTCTCATTGCACGCTCTGACCAGTTCTCCATGATAAATGCATCATCAAACTGTTTAAATCCTTCCTGCAGAACAACGCCAGATCGGTAGTCAATTTGCTGGTGAAAAACACCTGAAACACCTGCGACGTTAACCTCACCGTACATTCCTGTAATGGTAAATACTTGTTTATCATCAGAAGTGACCACCATTTCCTCAACACGTTTTCCGCCGAGATCCAGCGTAAAATCTTGCAATCCATCATCGGTAATATGGAAAATATGAACGGCTTTGTAATTCAGGTAACTCTTAAAAATATTCTTGTTTTCTGCCTCCTTGTATTCCGAAATGACCAAAAAATAATCCCCTTGATTTGAAATATAATGCGAGTGAATAGTCGATAATTCCGGTTTGAACGGCAAAGGATATTCTCCATCATTTACCAGGTTAAAATCCAGATCGTACACTTTGAATCCGTAGACGGCGCTGTTTTCTCTTCTTCCTTCAATTTCCCAAACTACTCCGACGTATTTTTCATCTTCTGAAAGGATCACATTAAATGCCCCCTTACCCGTTGAGGTGCTCAAATCATAGGAAGCGAGTAAAATAGCCTCACCTTCTGGTTTGAGTTGTTCGTCGTAATACTGAATGTACAGATGATTTGCACCTTCCATTTTGTCCGAAAGAAAAATAGCGAATTTTCCATTGATGACTTTCGCTCCTTCAAAATTGGCGTAACTTCTGTTCACCACCAATTTGATTTTACCCGTCTCAACGACCTTAAAATCAACATGCTTTGAGACCTGATAACTTCCAGCAATTCTTCCACCAGACCAACGCAGTGAATAGAACGCTCCAGAATCATTCGGCATCGTGTAAATCAGTTTACCTCTACTCTGTTCCATCTCACTCCAATCAATTGTGTACGGCGATTGTGCCTGCAACGTAAAAGATGCAATAAACAAAAGAAATATGGTGAGTGAGTACTTCATATACATGTTTTTTACACTTCAAAAATCAATCCAACTCTTATTTTACCAGTTGAATTCCTGTGTAGTTTTGAGGTGTAATTTGTTTCAACTCTATTTTTAATTCATCCGAAATAGTCAATGTATCAACGAAATCATGCACCGTTTGCTTTGTAACAGCTTCATTCTTACGTGTCAACCCTTTCAATGCTTCGTAAGGTTTCGGATAGCCTTCGCGTCGCAAAACAGTTTGGATTGCCTCGGCAACGACTGCCCAATTATTTTCCAAATCAGCATTGAATGCATCTGAATTTAGCAATAATTTTTCTAATCCCTTCAATGTCGACTTAAAAGCGATAAAAGTATGTGCAATTGGAAGACCGATTGTTCGAAGAACTGTTGAATCTGTCAAATCTCGTTGCAATCGCGACAACGGTAATTTTTGAGCTAAATGTTCAAACAGTGCATTCGCAATTCCTATGTTTCCTTCAGAATTTTCAAAATCAATTGGATTCACTTTGTGTGGCATTGCTGAAGAACCGATTTCACCTTCCTTCAATTGTTGCTTAAAGTATTCCATTGAAATGTACGACCACATATCACGGTTCAAATCCATGACGATCGTATTGATGCGCTTAAATCCATCAAACATGGCAGCCAAATTATCGTAGTGCTCAATTTGCGTGGTCGTTTGACTTCGTGTCAATCCTAGCGTATCGTTTACAAAATTATTGGCGAATGTCACCCAATCCTTCTCTTTAAATGCGACATAATGCGCATTGAAGTTACCCGTTGCACCACCAAATTTCGCAGCATAAGGAATAGAGTACAATTGCGTTTTTTGAATTGTCAATCGCTCAACGAATACTTGAATCTCTTTCCCTAATCGCGTTGGCGAAGCAGGTTGACCGTGCGTACGTGCCAGCATTGGAATGTCCTTCCATTCTTTGCTCAATTCTGTCAGCTTATCGATCACTTGATTCAACAAAGGCAAGTATTCATTTTCCACGGCGTCTTTCAACGATAGTGGAATTGAAGTGTTATTGATATCCTGAGAAGTCAATCCAAAGTGTACAAACTCCAAGTATTTTTCCAAACCTAAAGCAGTCATTTTCTCCTTTACGAAGTATTCAACCGCTTTTACGTCGTGATTCGTTGTTTTCTCCGTTTCCTTGATCCACAAAGCGTCTTGTTCTGAAAACAAGGTGCAAATCGCACGTAAATCTTTGTACTTGTCCTTTGGGAAGTCAGCTAAAGGTTTCACGCCAGATTCAACCATCGCGATAAAATATTCAACCTCAACGATGACGCGGTATTTAATCAGTCCAAACTCAGAAAAGTACTGTTGTAACTCACTGGTTTTACTTTGGTATCGTCCATCAACTGGAGAAATGGCTGTCAAACTACTAAACTTCATGCTATTCATCACTTAAGGTTAAAAAATACAAAGGACAAAGATACAAAAGCGCTAGGAATTATTCGATTTGAATTTGCTTTGATTACATTTGAGCATGAAATTTATTAGAAATTTTATTTTTGGAATTCGTGCGTACATCAAAGCTGTGCGATTCATCATTGAACACAATTTCTATTGGTTTCTAATCATCCCAGCGGTGTTGATGTTATTCATCTACTACATCGGTGCTCGCATAAAAAATCATTATTTTGAACCACGTTCTGAAAACATGAATGACATTGTGTGGTACTTGGTCTATATCATGATCGAAATTTCGGTTGCCATACTGCTGATGAAGTTTGCAAAATACTTAGTCGTCATCATTCTTTCACCGCTTCTCTCCTATTTAAGCATGCGCACAGAGAAAATTCTAACAGGCAACACCTATCCATTCAGTTTTTCTCAGCTAATTAGTGACGTGAAACGTGCGATGCGCATCGTTGTCCGCAACCTGATGTGGGAATACTTCTTCTTCCTGATTATACTCTTGGTTTCGTTTTTAGGCTGGGAAGATCCAACCTCATCCCCCATTTTCTACCTGACGTTTGTCATTGGTTTTTTCTACTATGGATTCTCATTTATGGATTACATCAACGAACGAAGAAGACTGGACATCGATGAGAGTATCATTTTTGTACGGAAAAATCGTGGGTTAGCCATCGCGATCGGATGTGTTTATTCGTTACTGATTTTAGTTCCACTGGATGTCGGCTTGCTGTTCGATTTCTCAGGATTTTCAGCACAACCATTCCATACATTAAGCATCTTCTTTTTACAGCTGTTGTTATGGTTTTGCGCTTCAACAGCACCAATTATTGCCATTGTTGCAGCGACCATTGCAATGAATGACCTAGTCGACTTAAAATCAAACCAGTACTCACAAAAAAAGGAAGAAAGCGCCTAATTTTGAAGTAAATTGCGTTTCTTTGCATAACTTTTGCACTACGCAACTTAAACTTTTGAAAAAAATTACACTATGAATTCATTTTGTCAATTAACTATTACGCTACTTATTGTCCTTTCATCTTCGTTGTCTTTTGCACGTGTTGAACCCAATCTACCTCCAGACACAACAACGTCCATTGTTGATAAAACAGCTGCGTTGTATATGCTTGAAGAAGGGAAAGTGTTGTACGGTGAAGGGAAAATTAAAGCGGCACTAATTAAGTTTAGAGAATCTGGTATAAAAGACCCAAGTAGTTGGAAAGCGGCTTACTGGGTTGGACAGTGTCACTATTTGTTGAATAACTACGGGTATGCCTTAAAATATGCGCAGAAAGCAATTGAACTGGGAGGAGACAAAGTTGAACCAGAAGTATATTACAAAATGGCCTCCGCGTATCACCGCTTGGGGAATCTAGATTCGGCGGTAATTAATTACCAATTATCATTAGAGAAACTATCTAAGAATCGCATTAAAGTTTTGAATATCGAGCATAATATTGCTGAGTGCGAATTTGCTAAAAATGCAATAGAAGTGGGAGCTGAGTTTGAGAGGGTGCAGCTGAAAGGCGATATCAATTCAGGTTACGATGATTACAACGTAGTGCCACTGGCAGACGGAAAAACACTTTATTTTACTTCGAGAAGAAGTAATACGACAGGCGGTGGAATGAACCCAGATGATCAAACGTATTTTGAGGATGTTTATAAGACAACATGGAATGCAGAAACGGGTGAATGGGGAGAAATCACCAATTACTTAGGGAAACTAAATTCAGATGGTTTTGATGCATTAAACTACATTTCTCCCGATGAAACCTATGGTATCATGACGTTAAATTCTACTGCAACGGATAAAAAATCGAGCACGAATGGTTCTGATATTTGCGAAATTAAAATGAACACAAAAGGAACGTGGAACTCACCGAGCATCATCAAAAACAAGACGATTAACACTTCTTATTTTGAAGGAGCTGCGACATTAACAGCTGATGGAAACACGATGTATTTCGTTTCGGATAGAAAAGGTGAGAAAAGTTCAACCGATATTTACGTAGTTGAAAAGGTGGGGAAAAAATGGGGTGATGCAAAACCACTTCCTATGACTATCAATACCGTTGGAAGAGAGACAACTCCTTTTATTACACCAGACGGGCGTTACTTGTTTTTCAGTTCTGACGGACACCTTGGAATGGGTGGGCTCGACATCTACGTTGTAGAAAACATGGGTGGCACTTGGGGCGAACCGATTAACCTTGGAGCTGGAATTAACACCGTGAACAACGATACGCACTTTGTTTATTCAGAAGCGTTGAAAAAAGCGTTTGTTTCTGGATTTGAACTCATTGGTGATAAATCAAGTATTGATATCTACGAGATTGATATGACCAACTTTAGCTATCCAAAAAAGTAATTAACGGACTTCTTCGTCCATTTTATTGAATTGTATTGACTCCTGTGAGGTGAGTTGCATTTGTTGCTCTAGCAAGCTTGTATTCGGATAGTTCGATGCAAAATAGAGGAGCAACACGCCAACAATGGTTAGGAAGAATAAGTTCCCATCTACCGAAAAGACCACAATTCCAATCAGCACAGCAATTTCAATAATTGCCAATTTGACGATAAAAGCAATTTGAAATCCCAAGAACTTCTGCTTCAGTGTTTCTCTTTTTACCAACTGGTTACACGTCTGCTTAAAAAATAGCTGACTGATAAATATCGCACTGATCGCAACAATGGGTAAAATAATTAGAAACGGGTTTCCTGCACTTGACATGTTGAAATGCTTGTTTTCGGTGACTAATAACATCACGAGCGCAAAACCTAGTTGTCCCATTAACAGCGCAGCAAAAATGATTTTTAACGATTGAATGTATTTTTTCGGGGTGTAAATTCTTTCTTGAGGTTGTCGCATAGTCGAAACAGTTTAGTAAGCATAGTAGATAATTAAGCCAATTTAAACATAAAATGGCAAAAACTACAAACAGTGATTTTTTCTTCTACCATCAAAGAGTTGTATATTTGTTACATGCAACGGTATTTTATAGAGCTGGCTTACAACGGAGCGCCTTTTTTTGGGTGGCAAATTCAACCCAAGCAGATTTCTGTGCAAGAAGTCATTGAAGAAGCGCTCTATCGTCTGCATTCCAATACAGAAATTAAAGTGGTTGGTTGTGGTAGAACAGATACAGGTGTGCACGCGCGCCACTATGTGTTGCATGTCGATTTACCAGAAATTAGCAGCGAAGAACAGTTTATTTTCAAGTTGAACAGCATGCTTCCCGATGCCATTGCCATTTCAAATGTCTATGAAGTCGAAGCGGATAAACACGCACGTTTTGATGCACTATTGAGAACGTACCGTTATTTCATTCACCGACGAAAGGATCCGTTTCTCAGTGAACAAAGTTGGCAAATTAGACACCCTCTGGATTTCGATGCCATGAACAAAGCGGCAAAACACCTCATCGGTAAACAAGATTTCACTTCGCTTTCAAAAATTCACACAGATGTCAAAACAAATATCTGCGATGTCAAAAACGCGGAGTGGATTGAAACTGACGATGAAACCGCCTATTTTGAAATCACTGCCGATCGTTTTCTGCGCAACATGGTCCGCGCAACTGTTGGCACTCTCGTTGACGTTGGCTTGGGGAAACTCAAACCCGAAGACCTTGTCACCATACTAGAAGCAAAAGACCGCCAAGCCGCTTCGACATCTGTCCCAGCGCATGGATTGTTTTTGTGGAAGGTGGAGTATTAGTCTCTATGATTCTGAAGTAATTATTTCCTGCTATTTTTAGCGAAAACATACATTTTCAAAAATGCATTTTCAGGATACTTATAAACCTAAATTAATCATCGAATCACAATAAAGTGTACATTAGATATTGTATAAATTAAGATTAAAAAGGTATGGAGCTCCCAGATATTAAAATCATTCAGACTGCTATTGCCATTATAGCATATGCCATACTCAGGTTGGTAATTAATAAATTTATTGACAAAACGGTAGCAAATAGTTTGGTGCAAAAAACCAGAGGAAAAATAATTAGAAAGGCCCTAAACCTAATTTCGATCCTTGTAGTTTTAGCATTCATTTTAATAGTTTGGGGTGTTGATCAAACCGAACTGGCATTTTTCATAGGTTCAGTTCTAACAGTTATCGGGATAGCACTTTTTGCGCAATGGTCAATTTTGTCAAATATAACCTCAGGTATCATCATCTTCTTTAATCATTCGGTGAAACTTGATGATACCATTTCGATTATAGACAAGGATTTCGAAATTGAAGGAAGAATTAGTGATATTGGGCTTTTCTTCGTCACTCTTAAAACTAAGGAAGATGAAAAGATATCCATACCCAACAATATTTTTATTCAAAAAATGATAAAGCAGAAGAATTGAGTATAACTTCAGCATTTCCAATGTCACTTCGCAATCGACGCATCGTACTTATTCGATTGTGAAACGTTAACTGAGTATTTTCAAAATTGGGACTGGAACTTACACCGAAAACGTTAGAATTGATGCGAACAACAGTTGAACCACAGGAGATCAAAAGTGACCAAATCTCTAAAATCAGATAATAAAATCAGTGCTGATGAACACGTTCAAACTGGAATCAATTCGCTAAGTATAGGTTAGAAATTCTATTGTTTTAGCGATATAATGCTTAATATTGTCGACAAGTCGATTACCTCTACCTTTATGTTTAACGGCTTATACTATTCTAGATGAGTAAACGAGAGAATACATCCACTAAGAAATGTTTAGTATGTGGTGCTAAATCATTTTCAAAGATTTATGATGACACCTTATTGCGGTGCAACGAATGTAGTTTTGTAACGGCTAATCTTGATATCGACAGTGAAACATTGAAGGCAATCTACAACGAGAATTATTTCAAAGGAGAGGAATATTTGGATTATGTGCGCGATAAGAATGTCCTGCAAAAGAATTTCGGAAAACGCATTAAGAAGGTAAAAAAGCTTTATGCTGAGCATCACATAAACAATGCATTGGAAATCGGTTGTGCTTATGGCTTTTTTGCAGAATCATTTAAAAAAGCTTTTCCGAATACCGACTATGTTGGTTATGATATTGCCAGTGAAGCAGTTCAATATGGTAAAACGGAGCTTGGAATGAATGTGTTCGATATGGACTATTTGGATGTTCCTTCTGATAAGAAATACAGCGATGTGTTTATGTGGGATGTTATCGAACATCTTCCTGATCCAGATTTATTTATCGAAAAAATCGCAAAAGAACTAGAAGAAGAGGGTAGGATTTACATTACCACGGGTGACATCTCCAGTTTTCTTGCCCGCAAACAAAAAGCCAAGTGGCGTATGATTCACCCCCCTTCTCACATGCACTATTTTTCGAAAGCAACGTTGAAAATGCTGCTTGAGAACCATGGTTTCCAAGTCAAATATGTGGGCTATCCACCTGTTTACAGAAGTTATGCGCTCGTATTTTATTCCTTATTTATGTTGCGTAAAAAACCGGGTAAATTGACCAATTTCTTTTATAAGTTGATTCCTGAATCTTGGTTCTTCCCGATAAATACGCGTGATATTATGTTTATGATTGCTGAGAAGAAATGATAGGATTTTTCAAAAAATATGGATGTCCAAAAATACGCTTGACGCTTATTCTGGTGTTATTAGCCATCCTTTATGGACTCTATATCAATTTGTTCGAAGGGCCGAATCCCAACCATGAATGGCGCAAAGCGGATTCATTGTCGCTTACATTAAATTATATGAAAGGCGAACCATTTCTGGCACCCAAAACCCATTTTATTCAAGAAAACGGTAACCGCAATGCCACAGCAGAATTTCCGATAATTTATTATGGAATGGGGAAACTGTGGTCGATTATTGGGCAGAACGAGTTGGTCTACCGCTTGTTTAGTTTAGTATTAATTCTCGGAGGGATTGTAGCCTTTAGCACAGTTATTAAGCATTTTTTGAAGTCTGAGCGATTGACTCTTGCGTTTAGCATCTTTTTGTTTTCTTCACCGATATTAATTGGCTATGCTCACGGCTTTATTCCAAATCCTTATGCGTTTGCGTTTATGTTATTCGCTGGATATTTTGTTTTTCGTTATTTACAAACTGAGAAGAAATCAGCGCTTATCGGGTTCTTTGTATTTAGCAGTTTGGCAGTGCTCATTAAAATCACAAGTATTTTGGTTTTACTGTCATTTACAGGTGCTTTCTTATGTTACCTGATCTTTCATCAACGTCAGCTATGGCAGACGCATCGTCGGCAAATACTATTGATTGGAGGTTCTGTCGTTTTAACGATCACTGTAACTGTTATTTGGTACCTCTACGCTATCAATTACAATGCGAAGTATGATTCTAGTTTGTTTTCGACCACGGTTCGACCGATTTGGGAGATTGAACCTGAGCAACAAAAGAAAATTTTCGGTGATATCCTGAACACGATGTCAGGACATGTCTACAATCGCATCATCCTCGCTCTGCTGTTTGGCTTTGGTATATATGCGCTCTTTGCTAAGTCCGTTCATATTTATCTGAAATGGTTGATTTTCATGGCTTTTGGTGCTTTCGTTTCTTATTTCGTGATGTGGTTCTGGGTTTTTGATGTACATGATTATTACCTGATTGAAATTTTATTCGTTTTCTTAATTCTATTTTTCACACTTAGTCTGCAATTAAAGAAGTCGCGCTTATTTCAGTACAAAAAAATTGTGAATGTTGCCTTATCACTGTTTTTATTGTTTGTTATTCTACATGCCTCTTCCTACAGTCGAATGCGTTTTTCCGATCAACCCAAATATACCGTCGGCAATCCATTTCTTGACGAACAGGAACTTGATCTTTGGCGGTGGTTCCATTATAACTACACCTATAATTTGCAGGAACTTCGAAACAAAGCACCAGAGATACAAGAAATTATTTTACCGACAGACACTATTTTTTGTTTACAAGATCGTTCTCCAAATATTCACTTGTATACCTTGGATAGAATCGGATTTTCCAGACACTTCTACCGTGAATTGACAGATGAAGCAGCAATTTTAGATGCCAGTCAAAAAGGTGCTCGCTATGTCGTGTTTATAGGAACTGAGGAAGAACGAGCGCTTTTACCTTATTCAGATCATGAAGTGTATAACTCGGGAAGAATTTATATTTTTGATCTTACCCCTTATAAAGAAAACGAATGAAAATCAGCATAGTTATCCCGTGTTTCAATGAAGAACAAAATGTTCGTTTGATTTATAACGAGTTAATAGGAGTTCTCCAGGATCAATATACTTACGATATCATTTTTGTGAATGACGGCAGTTCGGACGGAACACTTAGTTCTATAAAGACACTAGCTGAACAAGACGAACGGGTGAAAGGTGTTTCATTGTCTCGAAATTTCGGTCACCAAGCAGCACTTGTAGCAGGGATTTCGAATGCTTCTGGTGATTATATAATTACCATGGACGGTGATATGCAGCACCCACCCTCAGTGGTGCCCGAGTTGATAGCTAGGGCCAAGGAAGGAGCTGACATCGTCGTTACGATTCGAAAAAATACAGCGGACGCAGGTTTTATAAAACGAAAAACCTCTCGTTTTTTCTATTCCTTTTTAAACCGAATGTCAGATACACATATCCATGAAGGAGCTGCTGACTTTCGTTTAATGAATCGAACAGCAACGGATGCTTTTTTGAGTCTCCCCGAAAAGATTCGTTTTAACCGTGGGTTGGTGAGCTGGTTAGGATTTAATGTTACTTTTGTTGAATACGATGCCCCCAAACGTATTGCAGGTGAATCGAAATATTCGTTCACACGAATGCTGAAGTTTGCGCTGACAGGTGTTGTTTCTTTTTCTTCAAAACCCCTTCAAATTCCCATTTTTCTTGGTGTGATTTCAGCAATTCTCGGGTTGATCTATGCCACCTTTATTTTAATTCAGTTTATTAACGGCGAAACCATTCAAGGATGGGCATCAACCGTTATTTTAATCTTGTTCCTTGGTGGCGCACAAATGTTTAGCTTGGGGATAGTAGGGATCTACATTGCGAAGGTTTATGAAGAAACTAAACAGCGACCGATTTTTATCGTGAAGGAGCGGATTAATTTTTAGTGAGGTTGGAAAAATCTTTCAAAGGAACTACTAATTCGTGATTGTCAATTGGCTCAATAACTAGAAGCGATGCCTCAGTTCTATGTACATTATCTAAAATTGTATTACTATTTTCTTTGTGAAAGGAAACAAAAATTAAAGAAACTTTAACTTCTCTCTCATCGCTAAACTTATTTTTTTTCCTTAACTTCAAATTAGGAAAAACTAGGCGGATCACGAAGTTTACTTCATAACTACTGCGGCTAATCTGTAAACTCCGTGTGACTAATAGACAGAATCACAATGGGTGAAAAGAAAGCAAACGAACAAAGAGAGCAACGGAATTGGATGAAAATTGTCCAACGGTACAATAAACCGGACGTGCTAAAAAGTTGGAGTCAAGTGGCAACATCTTTCCTACCCTACTTTGCACTTTGGATAGCCATGTATTATTCATTGTCCGTTTCCTATTGGATCACTTTAGCACTATCAATTCCAGCAGCAGGATTTCTACTCCGCATATTTATCATCTTTCACGATTGCAGTCACGGTTCATTTTTCAATTCGGAACGAGCAAACCGTATTATGGGAATTTTCGCCGCAGGATTTATATTCACACCTTACCACAAATGGACCGAAGATCACAGAATCCATCACGCGACTGCTGGTAATTTGGACAGCAAAGGTGTTGGAGATGTACGAACTTTTACCGTTGAAGAATACAAGAATTTTAAACCGTGGCAAAAATTTCTTTACAAACTTTACCGAAACCCAATCATGCTGTTTTTTGTAGGTCCGCTCATTTTGTTTCTGCTCATCTTTCGCTTTCCACCAAAGGACAGAAGTCTGAAGGAAAAAGTGTACACACATATCACAACGCTCGTGCTCATTGGAGCAGTGGGGCTTATGTCTTACTGGATTGGATTCGTCCCGTTTGTTAAAATCCAATTACCCATTTTATTCATCGCAGCGGGACACGGAGCATGGATCTTCTATGTTCAGCATACCTATGAAGATGTGCTTTGGGAAAGACAAAAAGACTGGGATTTTGAAACTATGTCGTTCAAAGGTAGCTCGTATGTCAAACTTCCTAAAATACTACAGTGGTTTACGGGCAACGTTTGTGTCCATCACATTCATCATTTATGTCCCACCATTCCAAATTATAAGCTGCAAAAGTGTTATGATGAAAACCCTTCTTTTCACGTTGAAAAACCACTTACCTTTTGGTCATCGCTCGGATGTTTGAAATACCGATTATGGGACGAAAAAAGACGAAAACTGATAAGTTTTAAGGAAATGCAGTAAGTGGAATGCTGGGAAGTTTACCCAACAAATGGGTATTTCACCCTTTCAGGGCTAAGGGAATTCATAGAGATTATTAACATCGGGCTGTGCCCAATGTTAAATGGATTACGCCCCTCCAGGGCTGAACAGTGATCTATACATCAAGACTGTACTTAGTGTAAGCCCTGAAAGGGTGACATATGTTAACGATGGACGATGTCCATCGTTAGAAAAACAGAAAACCACTAAGCCCTGAAGGGGCGGAATTCAAACATGAGGTAAATGAGGTTGTGAAAGGTTCAAGACAAAAATTCAACCCAATCCTTACTCCACAATCAAAATATAATTGTTCTTTTTCCCTTTGCCGAGCAACACGTATTTGTCATTGATCAAGTGTTCAGCCGTCAAAACGAAGTCTTCTGACACTTTCTCCTTATTCACCGCGATCGCATTGCCTTTCAGTTCTCTTCTCGCTTCACCGTTGGATGCTAAAAACCCTGTCTTTGCAGAAAGCGCATCGATGATTCCCAACCCGTTCATTAATTCATCACGTGAAATTGTCGCTTGAGGCACACCTTCAAATACCGCAAAGAAATCTTTCTCGGAAAGTGATTTTAAGTCGTCAGCAGTCGATTTTCCGAACAAAATATTGGATGCTGCAATTGCCACAGCTAATGCTTGTTCTCCATGCACACGTTTCGTAATGTCTTCTGCAACGGCTTTCTGTAAAATGCGCAAATGCGGCGCTTCATTGTGAGTAGCAATCAATGCATCAATTTCTTCTTTTTCCAAAAGCGTAAAAATTCGAATGTAATTCGGCGCATCTTCATCACTAGCATTGAGCCAGTACTGGTAAAACTCGTAAGGTGAAGTACGTTCTGGATCTAACCAAACGCTTCCACCAGCCGTTTTTCCAAATTTTGTTCCGTCCGCTTTTCGAATCAATGGTGTTGTGACAGCATACGCTTCTCCTCCACCCTTTCTGCGAATGAGTTCTGTCCCAGTGACAATGTTACCCCATTGATCAGATCCACCCAACTGAATGATGCAGTTTTTGTGTTTGTTCAAGTGATAGAAATCATAGCCCTGCACCAGTTGGTACGAAAACTCCGTGAAGGACATTCCCGATTCCAAACGTGATTTAACCGAATCTTTCGCAAGCATGTAATTGACAGTGATGTGTTTTCCTGTATCGCGAATGAAATCTAAAAAATTCATGTCCTTGAACCAATCGTAGTTATTGACAACTTCTGCCGAGTTTGCACCGCAATCAAAATCTAAAAATTGCTCCAATTGTTTTTGCACACACGCCACGTTGTGGGTCAGTGTCTCCGCATCCAACAAATTACGTTCTTCGGATTTTCCTGAAGGATCACCGACCATTCCAGTAGCTCCACCAACTAAGGCATAAGGCTTATGTCCCGATCGCTGAAAATGCACCAAAGTCATAATCTGCACTAAGTGACCAATATGCAACGAATCGGCAGTTGGATCAAATCCAATATATCCCGCACTGATTTTCTTCATCAACGCTTCTTCCGTTCCAGGCATGATATCGTGTATCATCCCTCGCCATGTCATTTCTGCTATAAAATTCTTTACCACCATTTAGATATTAAGACTTTAAGATTTTAAGACATTAAGACTTGATGTTTGGCTTTGACTAAATTCCTTTCAAAAAATCAAGTCTTAACATCCTGAAGTCCTAATATCCTAAGGTCTAATTACTACGCTTTTAATTTTTTCTTCGCCAATTTCGGTTTTACAAATTTATTATCATAATCGATAATACTTTGTCTGATCACCTCAAATGCAACATTTCTGTCCTGAAAATCCTCCACGATCACTTCCTTATTTTCCAATTTTTTGTAGTCTTCAAAGAAGCTTCTCAATTCCAGTAACGAATGCGGAGGTAATTCTGAAATGTCATTGAAGTGATTTACGCTCATATCATTCGCCGCAACTGCAATAATTTTGTCGTCCATTTCTCCGCCGTCCAACATGCGCATTACGCCAATCACTTTCGCTTCGACTAAACACATCGGTACAATGTCAATTTGCGACAATACCAAGATATCCAACGGATCTCCGTCATCGCAGTACGTTTTTGGAATAAATCCATAATTCGCAGGATAGTTAATCGACGAGTAGAGCACTCTGTCCAACATCAACATACCAGATTGCTTGTCAAGCTCGTATTTTGCTCGACAGTTTTTCGGAATTTCGATGATTCCATTAACTAATTCAGGAGTACTATCTCCATTCGATACGTGATGCCACGGGTGAAATTTCATATATTAGATTTTAAGACTTAAAGATATTAAGACTTTAGGATATTAGGACATTAAGACTCCAGTAAATCAGTCTTAAAGTCCTAAGGTCTTAACATCCTAATGTCTATCCTTCTACTTCGTTAATTGTTTAAACACTTCTTCGAGAGATTTCTCCTCTTTCTTCAACGTCAGGGTCAGTAGTTTTTGCTCGTTTGCGAACTGTGCTATCGTTTTTCGTAAATCAATCTGTTCTTTTGATTCCAACAACCATCCTTCGCCTAGTTTTTCCACCTTGCTGACTCCTATAATTTTATTTAATTGGTTCTTCGAAACTGTTCCATCAAACTCCACATACACCGTTTGCACGGCTTGGTCGAATTGCAGGTTCCCCGCTTTATCGTCCGCAACAATTTCTCCTTTGTTGATGATGACAACACGATCACAAATCGCCTCCACTTCTTGCATGATGTGCGTTGAAAGCATCACGGTTTTTTCTTTACCAATCGTTTTGATCAATTCTCTAATTTCAACCAACTGATTCGGATCGAGCCCTGAAGTTGGCTCATCTAAAATCAACACCTTCGGATCGTGAATAATTGCTTGTGCCAATCCAACCCGTTGACGATACCCTTTCGATAATGCGCCGATTTTCTTGTTTTGCTCCACTTCCAATCCCACTTTCTTGACCATGTCACTGACACGATCTTTTACGTTGGAAACCTTATAAATATTCGCTACAAAAGCTAAATATTCTTTTACGTACATGTCCAAATACAAAGGATTGTTCTCCGGTAAATAACCAATAATTTGGCGTGTATCCAGCGAATCAACCGATACAGGCATTCCACACACTTTCACTTCTCCCGAAGACGCAGAAATATAACCGGTAATGACTTTCATCGTTGTCGATTTCCCAGCACCATTTGGACCTAGAAAACCAACAATTTCGCCGTTATTCACATTGAATGAAATGTCCTTCACCGCTGCTTGTTCGCCGTAATATTTAAAAAGGTTCTTTACTTCGATTGACATGAATTGATTTTTGAGTTACGAATTTAAAAAGAAAATGCGCACTTCGGTGTGAGAAAACTACTTTTTGACGCTTTATTCGATGTTTGAGCTAGTTTTTTAATTCTCACTTCATTTTCAGGACGATTGATTAACTTTGCCGTAATGGCACTAAAAGGAAAGGTCTTAAAGTCTACAGGGAAATGGTACAACGTTGAATTGGAAGATGGTTCAATGGTGAAATGCCGCATCCGTGGAAAAATGCGCTTGGAGGGATTAAGAACGACCAATCCAATTACCGTGGGAGACATTGTTATTCTAAACGATACGATTGACGAAGAAGGAAATCGTTTGATTGAAGACTTCGAAAAACGGAACAACTACATCGTTCGTAAATCGACGAATTTAAGCAAGCAACAACAAATTTTAGCAGCAAACATCGATCGTGCGTATTTGCTAGTGACGATTCACTCTCCAGTGACGCATCTCGCATTTATAGATCGATTTTTAGTCGCTGCAGAATCGTTTCGCATTCCCACGACTTTGCTTTTTAACAAAATTGACACGTATTCCGAAGACGATTTAGAGTATGTAGATGCGTTGTTAGATATGTACAGTCGAATTGGTTATCCAGGCTATAAAATCTCAGCAACGAATACAGACGATGTCAAATTTTTACGTGAACAATTGAAGGGAAAACAAGTGATGATTTCTGGACATAGCGGCGTTGGAAAAAGTACATTGGTCAACACGCTAGATCCAACCTTGAGCATAAAAACTGGTGAAATTTCCCAAGCGCATCATCAAGGAAAACACACCACGACATTTGCCGAAATGCATAAGTTGCAATCGGGTGGATACATCATTGACACACCGGGAATTCGCGCTTTTGGGATTGTTGATTTAGACAAGGCTGTTTTATCGCATTATTTTCCCGAAATGCGTGCGTTGATGTCGGAATGCAAGTTTAACAACTGCAAACATTTGAATGAACCGAGTTGTGCTATAAAAAAGGCTGTTGAGGAAGGTGATATTGACGAAAGTCGCTACCATAACTACGTTCAGCTGATGGAAGAAGATGAAAACGATATTCACCGAAAAAATGAATTTGCATGAGAATTCTGATTCAGCGTGTTTCTCAAGCATCTGTAACCATTGAAGGATCTATACATGGCGAGATCGGTCGTGGAATGCTCGTTCTAGTTGGAATTGAAAATGACGATACGCAGGAAGATGTGAACTGGTTGGTTCAAAAATTAGTTGGACTGCGCATTTTTGCAGATGAAGAAGGGAAAATGAATCTTTCAAGTTCCGACGTAAACGGTGATTTTTTGGTTATTAGTCAGTTTACGTTACACGCTTCCACAAAAAAAGGAAACAGACCGAGTTACATCAAAGCTGCGCGACCAGAAACGGCAATTCCGTTGTATGAATATTTCATTCAGCAGTTGAAACAGCAGTCAAACACTAAAGTAGCGACAGGAATTTTTGGCGCTGACATGCAAGTTGGACTTATCAACGACGGTCCAGTTACCATTTGGATCGATTCTAAAACGAAGGAATAATGGAAATCAGCACACTTCAGAAAACAGTAGACGATTGGATTAAAAAATACGGTGTTCGTTACTTCGATGAATTGACAAACACTGCCATGCTGATGGAAGAAGTCGGCGAAGTCGCTCGGATTATGGCACGCCGTTATGGAGAGCAAAGTGAGAAAGAAAGTGACAAAAACAAAGATCTTGCAGAAGAACTGGCAGACGTGCTTTTCGTATTGGTGTGCTTGGCAAATCAGACGGGAATTGACTTAGACGAAGCCATGCAACGAAATCTAGAGAAAAAGACGCAGCGCGATAGTGAACGTCACAAGAACAATAAAAAACTGGAGTGATATTTGCTATGTACACATAATAAATAAATCTCAAACTCGTTTTAGTACTATCTCCAAAAACAAAAAACTATGAAATTTCTTCTGACATTCTCCGGTTTATTTCTATTCATTCAATTTTCGGTTGGACAGCTTCAGCGTGGATTTGACGCACAAGAAGCCAAGGAAATGATTCAATTGTGCAACAGTTTCACCTACCTCGATTTAACTGGTGACGACAGCGCAATTATCCCAAAAGGGTACAAAAAAGTCTATACGTCACCATCTCTCGGAATGGACAATAAATTTCAGGTCTACACGTCTGGCAACAAAGCAGCCATCAATTTTAGAGGTTCAACATCCAACAAATTCAGCTGGTTAGCGAATATGTATTCGGAAATGCTTCCAGTGGAAGGGGAAATTAATGTCGATGATATCGTGTTTAAGTACAAAATGGGGAACGATACAGCATCTTCCATTCACAGTGGTTATACCTTAGCATTGGCATTTTTGCACCAAGATTTATTGGCGCAGATCAGGAAGCTAAATGATAAAGGAATCTATGACATTTATATCACTGGACATAGTCAAGGTGGTTCGTTGGCTGTTTTAAGTCGCGCTTACTTGGCTCATGTAAACTCAGACGATTTAAATCCAAGAAACAATTTTAAAGTCTACGCATTTGCTATGCCCATGGTTGGGAATAAATCGTTTGTCAATGAGTACAATAGGGCTTTTTCAGTTCCTGAAATGAGCTATGCAATGGTGAACCCAGAAGATTTAGTTCCTTCGATGCCATTATCATACAACGATTCTACCTTCATTCGTGAGAACATTTCAAAAATGATGTCCGACAATATGGATATTGACAAATCGCAATTTATGAAAGAAGGAATGGTCATACTATTCCAATCGCAATTCAAAGATTTAGTGACAAAATTCAGTAGTTCGATCAAAACCCAATTGATTGGAGAATACGGCGAAATTGTTGCTCCAAAAGCAAAAGATGGAATCAATTTTGCGCAAATTGGAAATGTGTTACAATTGCCACCTCCTGTCTATCCGTTGGAATTGAAAGATTCAACCATATTGGACAATGCTGAATTCTTAAAAACGCATCCACGGGATAAAAATGGAATTTTTGAGGATAAATCAGTTTACAAGAAAACGGGTATGGGCTTGCATCACAAACCTTATAATTATTACACCGCGATTCTAAAAACGTATTTCCCCAAAGAATACAATAACGTTGAACCAAAGTTATTTGGGTTGTAACAAGGTCTTGCTTCTTTTTGTATATTCGTTATAACTAATAATTCAATTATGAAGCAACTTACCGCACTTATACTCATCCTTTTCACCTCATTCGTTGGTCTTTCGCAAAACGATAACGAACCTGGATATTCAACCAAAATAGACTTTGCAACACAATTGGGTGATTTTGCCGTGGACACACCCAAAGACAAACTGTTACCGTTTCTAAAAATGGATACTGAGTTTTTAGGCGATGAGTTCGTGACCTCTTCTTATGAAGTAGATTTCATAAAAGTTGGACTGACAAATTATTTTGGGTTGACAATCACAGAAATGTGGGTTGATTTTGACGGAGATCGTGATTCCAATGGTAAGCCAGTTTACGAAGATGTTTTTAGTGTAAGTGTTCGGCTTGAACTGCCTAAATCAGATAAGGAGCGCTCTAGTTTTATGACTCAAATGGAGGATTTCTTCGGAGAAGCAGAACGCATGTTTGACCCAAGTTACTCAGATTTAGTGCGACTCTTTTGGTGGTCAGAAATAACAATGTTGACCGTTGAACTCGGTGTCGATATAGAAACTGGAGAAGATTTGGAATTCTTTGAAGTTCGCTTTGATCAAGGATACGGTGGTTAAACTATTAAACTCCTGATCAATTCTGAAATGTGACTTTGTTCGTATATCCAGTCAGTCCAAATGAATGCGTCATTATTCCTCCGAGAAATGTTGTGTCATTAATGAACGATAACGAACCAGCCAAACGATACGAATTTACCGACTGCGGATGATTCTTCTTGTTCATGTAAGTCAACCTCTTCTTATTGGTTCCATCTTTATCCATTACCCACCAATCTGCTCCCTGTAACTGCCCTGGAAAAATGTCGCATTGATGTCCTGTCATATACACGATTCGCTGTCCGTTTGGTGTATATGTCGGTGATTGAGAAAAGCTTTCTGTCGTTAATTTCGTCGTAGCTCCCGTCGCAATATCAATTCGATAAATCGGTGTTGCAATCATGTTTCCACTTTCGAAAGAACTATACACTAAAATATCTGTTTTGTCAGGTGAGATGCTTTCCACTTCACCTCCGGCCAGTACACCACCAGGTTGAAATGTTCTAATGTTGCTTAAGCTTGGCGTGGGTGAATACGAAACATCGGCAACTTTGAACACATACGCTCCTGCGCCTAAATTAAAATCTAGAAATACGGGTGCCTGAATTCGTTCTGTCCATGCAAACATGGTTCCGTCGTTGGAAATTGCTCCGTGAATTATTCCGTGATCATACGTGTTTGGAAAATTTGTCAATTGCCAAGTTTGCGAACCATCCCGTGTAATTATCCATAAATCAGTATACCCTCCATACCCTGGAATTGCATCTTCAGGTACTCGGGTGTGACCCGATTCTGGTGCGTAATCCTGCTTCTCTATATAGCAAAACAAGTATTGTCCTGTTGGATCCCATTCTTCTGCCCAATGATGCCTGTTTGTCGGCCATGAAGGATGGGACAACTGTGTTGCTCCGGTACCATCAAAATTAGCTATGAAGATTTCATACATTCCACTGGTATTCGGTTTATTGTAAGCAACGCTATGTGTGGCTTCATTGTACAAGACTCCCATCGCGCCATCTCCCCAAAGCTCCATAGAAGCATACGTCGTTCCGTTATTGATAGGATCAACTGGGTCTTTTTTACAGGAAAAAAATAGAGTAACACCAACTGTTAAAATAGTTGCACGGAAAAAGGTTGATTGTTGCATGTAAAGTAAGTTTTGATGAAAGTTATGAATTAATTCCGATTACAAATTCAAAAATCAAACCATTTATTTGAGGAGCAGAAAAGAAAGTCTCTCCGCAACAATTTTATCTACAGGAAAAGTGACTGCTTCAGGCGATAAGTCGCTGAGGTCTAGCCAACGAAATTTCTCTCCTTCTTCGGTAAGAGGGAATGCTTGGGGTAATGTCATTATTCTTTCAGATTCAATCTGCTCCACGAAATAGTAAAAGCTGAACAGTTGATCATTTTCTCGAAATGCTGAAATCTGCATAAAATCGTTGACGTAAAAAAGATCTCCAATTTCCGCTACCAATTTCATTTCTTCGTAGAGTTCTCTTTTCAAGCAGTCCTTGGTACCTTCTCCCCATTCTAATCCACCACCCGGAAATTTAGTAAACTGTCTCCCAAAGCGAAATTCATCGGACAGCAAAACTTGGTTCTTATCGTTTAGAATTATTCCGTAAACACGAATATTGGTGGTTTTATGAGACATTTCAACTTACTCTTTCTCCAAAATTCGCTGAATATTCGGCCTAAAGTACAAATCAGATTTCAATACCTTTCCATCCTCACGGTAGATTGGTTTTCCGTCTTTATCCAATTTACTCATGTTGGATCGCTGAATTTCTTGAAATACCTCCGCAATTTTATCTTGAAGTCCGTGTTTGAGAATTGTTCCGCACAAGATGTACAACATATCTCCAAGCGCATCCGCCACTTCTACCAAATTACCTTCTTTTGCCGCTTCAAGGTATTCTTCGTTCTCTTCGTGCATTAAACGATGACGCAATTCTATATCACTTTCCGATAATTCAACCGTTGGCTGGTGGTTGTTAGCAATTCCAAACGCATCATGAAAAGTAGCAACTGCTTCTATTGTTTCTTTTAAGGTCATTTCTTCTGTTTTAGTCCTACAAATGTGGAGAAGAAACAAGAAATAATCAATTTAAGTTATCAAAGGTTATCCACTATTTTGAGGGTTCAACGTAGCTAGCCACGACTCTAAATCCAACAGAAACACTCGCGCCTTTGTATGGTTTAGTGCTGTTAATTCTGATGTCATAACCGGGAGAACGCCAGTCACCACCTACAGCGATCTTTTTGTCAGCGACCATTTCAGAAACGTTTCCATTCATATTGTAAATTCCGAATTCGTTGGGATTATACGAAATGGAAGGCGCGGTAACATCTGTGTAATCGCCAAACGCATACCCAACATCTTTGGTGGTAACTTCTAGCTCTCCTGTTTCTTCATTTCTTGTGATATTTTCAGAACCATAATTCAAAAAATTACCTAATAATTGACCCTTTGAGTTTCGTAAATAAGGTCCTCCCCAAGTGTATGAACTGAGCAACAAACTACCTCGAGCAGCCCGAATCCATTCAGCGTGTTGTGGAAGTCGAAATTTCAATTTCAATTCACCATTGGAAAGGCTATCGTATTTTGCAGTAAGCCACTCGCAATACAATTCGGCTCCTTCTTTGGAAATATTCACCACTGGGTAATCATTATACGCTGGGTGACTATGATAATAATCGACATATTTTTGATTACCCCATTTCAGTTCTGTCGTCCAATTGTTGCTGTCAATTTCTGCCAACTTTAACTTATCCAATTGTCCTTTTCGCTTTAAATCTGCTAAAAATTCACGGTACTGAAGGTTCGTGACCTCCCCTTTAGAAATGTAAAATCCTTGAATTGCGACCGTATCTTTTTCAATGAGGGTAATTCCGCTAGGGACATACACGCAATGACTTTTTAAGTCTTTCATTGCTGTTTTTAATGATGGTTTTTTACCTGAGATGAAGCTCATTGCTATTGCTGCGGAAAGTGCTAGGATAATCAGTTGAAGAATTTTCATAAGTTTTAAAATTTGGTAGTTTACTAGAAAACGAAATCCGCTCCATTGGTTACAAATCGAAATCAAACTATTTGTATTGCCAATTAATTCTCTACTTTTGGAAACCGATGAAAGGAAGCCTGAAACATATTCTGAAAAAATACCTGAAGTACTACAAAGTACGCAAACGTTTTGCTCCTGAAGTCAAAGCGGAACAATTGGAACTGGTCGACTATTACCTTGAACAAAAAGCAAAAGGAAATCTCCCCAAATTTGAAGAAACAGGATTTAAGTTGTTCTCTCAGTTCGAAGAAGATGGATTGTTGCTATACATTCTTTCGTTGATTGGCATGACACACAAAACATTTGTCGAATTTGGTTCTGATGATGGCATCAACAGCAACACGGCGAATTTGTATTACAACCACGATTTTACAGGATTGTATATCGATGGTAACGAAAAAGCATTGGACAGAAGTCGGTATTTTTTCAAACGTCATTCAAATCCAAAAGTGGCACCACCCATTTTCAAACACGCCATGATTACTGCCGAAAATATTAATGAGTTGATATCCTCAGCAGGATTTTCGGGCGAAATTGGCGTCCTCTCAATTGACATTGATGGAAATGATTACTGGGTATGGAAAGCGATTGAGTGCGTTTCTCCCCAAGTCGTGATTATTGAAACCCACAACGAATTTGGACTGAATGATATCATCGTTCCTTATGATCCAAACTATTTTTACCCTGGAAAACATCCAACGTACCACGGTGCATCGCCTGTCGCTATGACAAAATTAGCCAAGAAAAAAGGGTACCGCTTAGTGGGCGCAAACGAGCTAGGCTTCAATTTGATTTACGTTCGTGAAGATTTAATTCCCGAGTTATTACCAGAAGTTTCTGTGGAATCTGTTTTGCAACATCCCTCAAACAAAGAAGCGCAGGCACGTTTTGAAGAGGTGAAGGATTGGGAATATGTGCGTGAGGAGTTTTAGTGATTGTCGGGACGGGATGTTCTTAATTCAACATTAGTCCTTCCCCTTAATCCCCCTCCGAAGGGGGAATCGAGTCGAAACTACTTTTCCCTTAAATTTTTCATGTATGATTATCAAAAGAATCGAATGATACTTTAACGAAGTGCGATTATGATTTCCCCTTCGGAGGGGGCAGGGGGAGGACATCTGCAAAAGTAACAACGAAGAACAGTATTTAAGGACACGTATAACAAACGCTACTCTCGTAACGGACTAAAAGAATTCCAGTTTGATCAGAATTTAATAGATCAATAGGTTGATCAAAATTCGCTGTCCAATTGACAGCACGCGATTCCCATTGGCTTCCATTTGATACTGATGCGGGAAGAAACTGACCCTTTTCTGGCTTTTCATCGGGGGTTATAAATCCATATTTTCCTGAGGGTAGTTTGATGGAGAAATTTCCGCTTTCATCGGTCAGTATCTCACCAACAACTTTAGATTTTTTCGCACTATCAATGTATTCCACTACCAATAACCGTTGATTGGAATAGACGTACGTCGTGGTGTCATAAATTTGTTCCATACCTCCTTGGTGAAAATTATGCCATCGCAATTGACCGCTGAGTATGTGCACATGTTGTGCATTCACATTGCATCCAAAAAGAATAATTATCGCTGTTAAAACTGCTTTCATAATAACGAACTGTACAGTTCACCTTAAGTTTTGTTCATACGACCAATAATTCTGGGAACAATAACCCCCTGAAAATTACGTTAGTCCAATATTCATCAACCAACAATTACTCATGCGGCTAGCGAATATTCAGCTCACACTCATTTTTTTACTTTCATGGACCTATGTTACAGCCCAAAAACGAATTGGGGTTGACGTTAGCACTCGACTCGACAATTTAACCCTAACTGTGCACTACCAGGAAGTATTAAAAAACAGGTGGCTTTATTCACTTGGTCTCTATTATGGAACCAACGGGAGAGTTTTTGTCTTGCATGATCCTGTCCAATTAAGTAGTACGAGTACAATAAAATCGCCCTACACGAACGCAAATCGTATGGTGGTGGACAGCGTTAATTCGTACACACTTCTTGACTATCGCTCGTCAGCCAAATCAATGGGAATTCAATTTGGAATAGGTTACTTTTATGAGTTTGGTGTTGAGCACGGAATTCGGGTAAATTTGAACTCCAAAATTGGCTATGCAGAAACAGAACTATATGGAATTTATACCGCCATGAATAGTACTGAAGTCGTGCAGACGCATATGAATTACCATGTTATTGGTGCGTTGAGCTTAGAAGTGTTTCATACCATACGAATTTCAGGTAGGACGACTTTCAACTACGGCGTGAAGATTCCTTATTTCTATACAGTGGATAAAGCTCGGTTTAATCCAACCAGACACAAGGATTTACTGTATGGTTTTGAACCTGAACTTAGTATCGGGCTCACTCGTGTAATTGGGAAATGTGATTGAGGCATTTTTTGTGATTAAATTAAAATTAAATAGTGTAAATTTGTTTAAAATCTATAAATTCTTAGGTATGAAAAAAACATATTTAATTGCAGCGTTTGCAATCTTTGGATTATTGAGTACAACATCGTGCAAAAAGTTTAACTGCGTCTGCTCTGTCACAATTTATGACAGTAATGGTTATTACGTTTCTTCAACTACAGAATCTCATACAGTAAAAGCTAGAGGTGTTCTTAGAGCTGCATCTAAATGTAACGAATATGATAGCTACTCTACTAACGTGGAAAAATCTTGCAGTATTTACTAGTTGGAACTAAGAATAAAGGGGAAATTTAGGTTAATTCATCTAAATCGTTCCAAAACGTAGGATAGCTTTTCGTTACAGCTTCTGAGTTGAGTAGCTGTACGTCATCGTTGATGAATGTTGCAGTAATACCCAAACACATGGCAATGCGGTGATCGTTGTGCGAATCGACCGTACCACCGTGAAGTTCCCTTCCACCAAAAATGATCATTTCATCTTCTTGGATCTCAATTTTCAACCCTAGTTTGGCGTATTCTTGTTGAAGTACGACTCCTCGGTCGCTTTCTTTGTTTTTCAATCGATGAACACCTGATATTTTAGAAACACCTTTACATCCTGCCGACAATGCTACAAGAGCGGGGAATAAGTCTGGACAATCCGTTGCATCAAAAACAAATGCTTTTCTTTTTGTTCCATCAATGTGAATTGAATTGTTTGAACTATGAACGAGACAATTGGCATTTTTTAAAGCTTGCAGCATTGCAATATCTGCTTGTTTGCTTGCTAAGTTCAATCCGCTGAGTTCTAGTTCATGTCCCAACACTGCTGCGACCAACCAGTAACTCGCCGAACTCCAGTCGCTCTCCACTTTATAGTTTGTTGGCTGGTACGTTTGATTTCCACTAATAAAATAACGATTTCCGTCTTCTTTAATATTGATTCCAAAAGCCTTTAATGTCTCAATCGTCATATCGACATACGGTTTGCTTTTTAAATCATGGATTGTTAACTCGGTATCACCGTTTAAAAGTGGAAATGCCATCAATAATCCTGAAATGTATTGGGACGATTGACTTCCATCAACGGTATACTTTCCTGGCTTTAGTTGACCACCTATCTCCAACGGAAGTTTTCCTCCCTCTGAAGTGACGTCCACTCCCATCGCTGGAAAATACTGCTCAAAAAAGGAATGATCTCTCGTTAAAATTGATCCTTCTCCTGAAATGTGATGCGTTCCTTCATGTGCTGCACAAATGGAAGTCAATAAACGCAGACCGAGTCCACTTTCACCACAATTTAAATCGAGTTGTTTTGGGAAATGATTAATTCCTTGAATCGAAATTTTGTCTTGATCAACGCTTACTTGTGCTCCAAGCGATTGAATGCACTTCAACATATACTGCTCGTCATCGCTTTGTCCTACATTGGAGATGATGGAAGTCCCGCTAGCTAATGCAGCTGCTAACAACGCACGTTGACTATCGCTTTTGGAAGAAGGAATACTAATCTTTCCTGAGAGTCGCGAAGCTGTGATCAACTTTTTCATAACTGATTGATTGTTGATTTTAAAGGGGTCGCTTCCCGCTCCCTCTCAAAGCTTCGCTTTTCTGATTCATGATCAGCGTTTGGTGGCGAATCGATTCTTGGTGAATCGCGTCCATCAACTGTCGCACAAATGTTTTTGTTAGACTGTAATCATCGCTTCGTTCAAGGCGTGAGCCAATGACTTTTTTCCAGTGATCTTGCTGCAATATGGTGATGTTGTTCTCGCGTTTCAACTTTCCGATTTGTTCACTCAAATTCATGCGTTCTCCCAAAATATCGAACAACCTGTCGTCTAGAGTAGCTACTTTTTCGCGGATGTCGTTAATTACATCTGCAACATCCGTAGAAAACTCCTGAGAACGCAATACAAGGTTCTTTAAAAGCCGATCTAACGCAATTGGTGTGATTTGTTGTGCTGCATCCGACCAAGCGCTGTCAGGCGTTAAATGCGTCTCAATCATCAAGCCGTCAAAATTCAAATCCATCGCTTTTTGACTAATTTCTTGCAATAAATCGCGTCTACCGCCAATGTGACTAGGATCGCAAAGAATCGGAATTTCGGGACAGTTTTCTTTCAGGGCAATTGGAATTTCCCAACTTGGTACGTTTCGGTACTTAGAGTGGTTGTAGACCGAAAATCCACGATGAATAGCTGTCAAATCTGTAATTCCTGCATTTTCAAAGCGTTCAAATGCCCCTATCCATAGTTGTAAATCGGGATTGACAGGATTTTTAATCAGTACAGGTATTTTTACACCTTTGATGGCATCTGCAATTTCTTGTACAGCGAAAGGATTTACGGTTGTTCTGGCACCAATCCACAAGGCACTGATTCCAGCTTTTAATGCCAGTTCCGCATGTTTCGCGTTTGCCACTTCCGTTGTTGTTGGCAATCCTGCCTGTTTTCCAGCATTCACTAACCACTCGAGTCCAACCTCGCCAACTCCTTCAAAGCTATCTGGGCGGGTACGCGGTTTCCATATTCCTGCACGTAATAGTTGAGCAGAATTATTTTTTGCGATATCCATGCACGCCGAAAGCACTTGCTCCTCTGTCTCAGCACTGCAGGGTCCTGCAATCACAAATGGACGCTTTCCAGTAATTATCGTTTCTGCTAACTTCATATTGCCTTCTTTCCTGCTATAAAATCCTTCAAATAAAATGGCTCCCAGTAAGCGACATCTTCAAATTGTTGTTGTTGAAATTTTTGATAAGCTATCTGCACTTGTCCAACGGCTGAGCATTTTATCGACGAATCAAACGTAACATTTCTACCTTTCCAGATTTCCTGCAATTTCTCAGCTCCATCGCCAAAATAGACATAGGGTTCAAATTCGGAATACGAACTTTCATCAATTATATCGGCTGAGATTTGCTTAAGGGGATTGTCGTTTTTGTCAATAAACAAATTATAGACTTCCATTCTTCGCGCGTCAATAAGTGGACATAAGGTTTGATCTGGGTATTTGCTCTTTGCCAGTTGTGCCATGCTTGTCAGCGCATCAATGGCAATGAGTGGAATTGATAACGCATAACACAATCCCTTCGCTGTTGCTGCTCCAATTCTTAGTCCTGTATATGATCCAGGACCTGAAGCGAGCGATATAGCATGAACATCGCGTATTGTTACTTTCGCTTGAGCAATAACATCTTCGATAAACACAGTTAGATTTTCACCGTGCGAATATCCATCTTCCTCCGTCTCCTTCACAGCCACCAATTGTCCATTTTTAGACAGTGCTACCGAGCATACTTTTGTTGCCGTTTCAAGGTGTAAAATATATGTTTCCAAGTTATTGTACTTCGAGTTTAAATCCAATTCCATGAACGTTTAAAATTTGGATCCGTTCATCTTCTTTGAGGTATTTTCTCAACTTCGTGATAAATACATCGAGGCTTCTCCCAATAAAATAATCATCCTGTCCCCATACTCCTGTCATCACAATTTCTCTTGCCACGACTTGATTTTTGAATTTGCAAAGTATTTTCAAAATTTGAGCTTCTTTCTTCGTTAAACTTTTCTCAAATTCAGGATGCTTCAAGCTGAAATTTACCGTGTCAAAGGTGTAATCGCCTAACTGGTAGATGCTGCTTTCTTGGTCAGGAATCTTAATGTCAACTCTGCGTAACATTGCTGCTACTCGAAGTTGCAGTTCTTCCACATTGAATGGTTTTGTTAAGTAATCGTCTCCACCTGCTTTGAATCCTTCAATTTTGTCTTCATCACTAGATTTAGCGGTGAGAAAGAGAATGGGAATCTTTGCGTTTATTTTTCGAATGTCCTTAGCAAGGGTAAATCCGTCTTTCTTAGGCATCATGACATCAAAAATACACATGTGAAATGATTCATCATTGAAGCGTTGGTATCCTTCAGCCCCGTCTGTACAGAGCGTCACAGCGTATCCATCCGATTTTAACTGATCTGAAATGATGAATCCAAGGTTTGCATCGTCTTCAACAAGTAAGATTTTAATTTTCATCTTCAAATTTCGATTTGAACACTAAAGTTATTAAGAAAAGTTGAGATTGTGATAAAAAAGAATGGGAACCGAGGACTGGCGTCCAAGGCTCCCATTACACTAATCAACCTAACCTACTACTACACTACAAAGATAATAGATACTCCTTTATTGACAAGGCTTTTTAACATCTTTTTGCTATTCCAATTTTTTAGCATCTTAATATTTAGGTGTTTTTTTTTTGATGAAACTTCGTTAAAAATCTGCACAAAATCCGTTAAGTACTCCATTTTTTAACAAAACGACTTTCGATTAACAGATTCTTTTCGTCGATTAACCAAAATGACCTCAAAAATGAGATTCCAAGAGTTATATGTATCTTTGAAGGGATATTTATATCCAAATGCTTAAAATCATAGTATGAAGACCATATTAATTATTGATGACGAAGAGGATATCCGAGAAATTATTAGCTATAATCTCACG
>CAZXRU010000004.1:0-202820 GCA_964643345.1 uncultured Fluviicola sp. | reverse complement strand
CGATGGAGGGACTCGAACCCCCGACCTGCTGATTACAAATCAGCTGCTCTAGCCAGCTGAGCTACATCGGCACTTAAGTGTTTTTATCAGTATTTTAAAGAACTTTTAATTGTTTTCCCTTCAATTAGGGAGTGCAAATTTATGAAAGAATTTCTTTATAACAAGCATATTTTATTTTTTTTTCAAAAAAAGATGGGAAGCGATCAACTCCCCATCCGTAAATGCCTTAAACATAAGCCTTAACTTACCTTCTCTTTGTGTCGTGAAACTTGTTTTTTTAAGGCTTGCACCGCTAGATCCGCTGCCTCCTCAAAACTTTTACACTGTTTTCTAGCGAACAACTCATTGCCCGGTAATAAGATCTTGACTTCAGCGACTTTATTCTCATTACTCTCGTTATTCTCAAGTTTCAAATACACGTCACTGGCAATAATGTTGTCGTACATTAATTCCAGTTTTCCGATTTTTTCTCGAATAAAATCAATCAACTTCTGGTCTGCTGTAAAATTTACGGTGTTTACTTTAAAATCCATGACCCTACTTTTTATGTCCTCTTGGATGGGACTGTGAATAAATACTTGTTAACTGTGCGAAAGAGTTATGGGTGTATATTTGAGTTGCTGATAAATTTGCATGCCCTAATATCTCCTTCAAAACTTCCAATCCGGCTCCATTGTTTAGCATGTGCGTTGCAAAGGTGTGCCGTAATATGTGAGGACTCTTTTTCCTTAACCCTGTCACCCTTCCAAGGTAATCATTTATTTTTCTATAGACAAACTTCGGGTATAGTTTTTTACCACTTTTTAACACAAGCAAACAGTCGGTCTGAGCAGCGACTTCACTTCTTAAACTTTCGTACCTTTTTATCAGGTTGAATAGTTCAATTGAAATCGGTATGATGCGTTCTTTATTTCGCTTTCCTAGCACTTTTATTTTGTCCGATTGGACATTGCCGTTCTTTAATTCCACCAATTCACCTGAACGAATCCCTGTTTGGTACAAAAGCTCAAACATCAGATGATCTCTCACGCCTTCAAAGTCATCTTCAAAAAGCGGTTCCATTTTTACTGCTTCGAGTTCATTCTGCTGCGCAAATGAGGGGATTTGTTTTTTTGTTTTTGGTCCAACAACCGTTTGCGTAGGGTTGATTTGGATAACACCTTCCTTTGATAACCACTTAAAATAAGTTCGCAACGAGGATAACTTCCTGTTCACTGAAGACGATGATATATCTTTTTCGAGCAACTCAACCATCCATCCACGGATCACTTTACTAGTGATTTCAGAAACTGAATGGTTGTCAACCGTTCCTATGAATTCAAAAAATTGGGTGAGATCTTTATTGTACGCAAGAACGGTATGCTCTGAAAATCGCTTTTCGGTCTGAGCATACTTTAGAAAATCATCGCGCATAAAAAAAGGAGCCATATAGCTCCTTAACGTATTTTTAGATAATTATGTTTCAAATTAAATCTCAGAAGATTGCATTCGTTGCTTGTATGCAGCACGAATTTTCTCTTGTCTTTTAATTACAGAAGGTTTCGTAAACTCGCGACGCTCTCTTAATTCTCTCATCACTTTCGTTTTCTCGAATTTCTTCTTGTACTTTTTAATCGCTCTTTCGATGTTTTCTCCTTCTTTAACTGGAATAATTAACATATCTTATCTCTATTTAATCTTTTATGTCTTTACAGACTTCTTACTGTTTTCTCTTCAAAATCAATCGCTTTTCAGCTGAATTGGACGGCAAATATACAACTATAAATTAAATTGCAATACCTTTATTTTAAAATTTCTCGTGAAATAACTACTTTTTGAATTTCTGAGGTTCCTTCTCCAATTGTCATCAGCTTTGCATCACGCAAAAACTTCTCTGCAGGGTATTCTTTCGTGTATCCGTAACCTCCCATAATTTGTACGGCTTCATTTCCACATCTCACTGCTACTTCACTCGAATAATATTTCGCGTAAGCACCTTCTTTTGTCATTGGAAGTTTGTTGTTTTTCATATACGCTGCTTGAAAAGTCAACAATTCTGCCGCTTCGACTTCAGTCGCCATATCTGCCAATTTAAATGCAATGGCTTGAAACGAACCAATTGGTTTTCCAAATTGCTCTCTTTCCTTTGCATACTTCACTGATGCTTCGTATGCGCCACGTGCAACTCCGCAACTTAAAGCAGCGATTGAAATTCTTCCGCCATCCAATACTTGCATGGCTTGGATAAATCCTTGTCCCACTTCACCAATGACGTTTTCTTCTGGAACACGTACATTGTCAAAAATCAATTCTGCTGTTTCACTCGCGCGAACACCAAGTTTATCTTTAATCTTTACGGCTGAAAATCCTGGAGTTCCTTTTTCAATAATAAAAGCTGTGATTCCTTTGCTATCTAACAACTCACCTGTTCGAACCAAAACGACAGAAACATCGCCAGAAAGACCGTGTGTAATCCAGTTTTTAGCTCCATTGATCACCCACTCGTTACCTTCCTTCACTGCTGTTGTCTTCATACGCATTGCGTCTGAACCTGTATTCGGCTCCGTCAATCCCCATGCACCAATAAATTCGCCAGAAGCCAATTTTGGCAAGTACTTTTGCTTTTGAGCTTCAGTCCCGTGATAATAAATATGTCCAGTACACAATGAATTGTGGGCTGCAACGCTTAAACCAACTCCTCCGCACACCTTGCCTAACTCCATCAATGCTGTTGCATATTCGAAGTAACCAAATCCACTACCACCGTATTGTTCGGGAATGTAAATCCCTAGCAATCCAAGTTCACCCATTTTTTTCATGGTATCGACAGGGAAAAATTCCTGATCGTCCCACTTGTTCATATTTGGTCGGATTTCTTTCTCAGCAAAGTCTCGCACCATTTGTGCAATCATTTTTTGATTTTCGTTTAAGTCGAAATTCATCTTTATTTTTTATTTAAAATTGTTGATTAGTCATTTTTAATAAGTCGCTAAATTAACAATATTGTCAGAAAATGGCGTTAATTTTTTGGTTCCATCTAAAAAACTTAGTTCGACTAAGAAATTGAACCCATGAATTACACCTCCAGATTTGGCAATTAGTAATGCCGCAGCTTCGGCTGACCCGCCTGTGGCTAATAAATCGTCGTGAAGCAAAATTCGTTGTCCAGGTTTGATGGCATCTGTATGCATTTCGATGGAGGCTGTTCCGTACTCTAGTGCGTAATCGTGGCTAATTTTGTCATAGGGCAGCTTTCCCTTTTTGCGCACCAGAATAAATGGAATTCCTAACCTCATTGCGAGTGGATAACCAAATAAGAAACCGCGACTTTCAATACCAGCAATAGCATCGATCGACTGATTTTGATAGACTTCAACAAGATGATCTAAGACTAAATTGGATAGTTCAGGATTCATCATGATGGGAGTGATATCCTTAAAGATAATTCCCAGTTTAGGAAAGTCAGGCACGTCTCTTATGCTTTGCTTTAAAAGTTGTTCGATGTTCATTTACATTCTAGATAGGGCGCTATTTTATTGAATAGTTCCTGATTTATAATTTTTGATTCTTTGATTTCACTCACTTTCGTGTACGACTCGCGTTGCGCCCGCATCTTAACGATCGAATTAGCAACAGCGTAAGAAATGTAAGGATGGTTCTTTAACTCCTCAACCGTAGCGGTATTAATATTTAAAGGTGATAACTTCGGCGATAATGTGATTTGCTCCTTTATCTTTTCAAATTTCTCATTGTCAAAATTCCAGATTTCCAGTAATTGCTGCGTAGAAATATACCCTCCCAACTGATTTCTGTATTCCACTATTTTCTTCGCGAAATAAGGTCCAATACCTGGAAGTGTTTCCAACTCTTCTTGGTTGGAAGAATTGATATCAACAATTACGGTCTTCCGTTTCTCATGCTCTTTTGACTCAAACTGTTTTGGAGCAGCATAAATAACAGAGTCTTTAATCAAGTGAAACAACTGCTCTGGAATGACAAATATGGAAGCTAGCTCATCTTGGGAACGAATTCCTCGCTTGGAAAATTTCACAACGATTTCCGCTTGTTTTTTAGATAATCCAAGTTGTTCCCAGTCACTCGCCGAATAGGTTTTTGGATCGAATTTAGTTTTTGGAGCGCTGAACCTGTTTTTCTTCACTTTATGTTTCGAGTACACCTTCGATTCATTCTTCTTCTTTACAATATCAAGGTGCAATTCTTTTGCCTCCTTGAAGTTAATTGAGATTTCCGGATTCGATAAAGATCCTGTCAACATACGTGGAGTCACTGCTATCAATAAACATAAAACAATCAGCCAGAAAACGGCTCTTCTATTTCGTTTAGAGATAGGCATGAGTTATTTTTTCTTAATCGCTTTTTTGTAGCGAATCAGCTCTTCTCGCACACGTGGTGCTAAAATGATTAACCCAATGACATTGGGAAAGACCATGGCAAAAATCATGGCATCTGAAAAATCGATAACCGCCCCAAGACTAATAGAAGATCCAACAACAATGAAGAATACGAAGAGTGCTTTGTATATCATATCTGTGATTCTTCCCTTTCCAAATAAAAATTTCCACGCTTGAAGTCCATAATACGACCAAGAGAGCATAGTTGAAATCGCAAAGAGAATAACTGCGATTGTTAAGACAATGGAGAAATTTGGAATAACGGAATCAAAAGCGACAGAAGTTAAATCGACACCACCCAAATGTTCACCAGTATTCATCACCACATTTTTTGAAGCATCTAGATTTCCATAATCAAATAATCCGAATTTTAGGTTAGTTACGATCATTACCAGAGCTGTCATTGTACATATAATGACCGTATCAATGAATGGCTCTAACAAAGAAACAATACCTTCACTCGCTGCATATTTAGTTTTAACTGCCGAGTGTGCAATTGCAGCTGATCCCACACCTGCTTCATTTGAAAAGGCAGCGCGTTGAAATCCAACAATCAGTACCCCAATAAATCCGCCTATTCCAGCATCCAAATTGAAAGCGCCATCGAAAATTAATCCGAATGATTCGGGGATCAGCGAATAATTCATGCCCAAAATAATGAGTGCGGCTCCTACATAAATCACTGCCATGAAAGGAACAACTCTCTCCGTTACTTTACCAATTTTCTTGATTCCTCCGATGATCACTATTCCTACTACAATCGCTACGACTACTCCAAAAAAGAAACTTGCATATCCAGATTCAAAACCTGCCATTTTAGTGAATTGCGAAGCGGCTTGATTGGCCTGAAACATATTTCCACCACCAAACGACCCTCCGACGGCCATAATTGCAAAGAAAATAGCGAGTACCTTACCTAATTTTGCCAGTCCTCTTTCTTTCAATCCTTTTGACAAATAGTACATCGGTCCGCCGTGTACCGTTCCATCCGCATCAATATCTCTATACTTCACACCAAGAGTACATTCTACAAATTTCGAAGCCATACCAATGAAACCAGCTACAATCATCCAGAATGTAGCTCCTGGTCCACCTACGGCAATTGCCACAGCAACACCCGCTATGTTCCCTAGTCCAACTGTGGCTGATAACGCTGCTGTCAATGCTTGAAAATGTGTGACCTCACCATCATTCCCTTCTACTTTAATTGTATCTGGTAAATCATCACCATTGGTATTAGTGTTGTCTTTGTCTATATATGCCTCATGATGATCAACTTTATCATACTTTCCGCTAACGATCCTAATAGCTGTGCGAAACAAGCGAATGTTCGGAAATCTAAAATAGAACGTAAAAAACAGCGCGCCTCCTATGAGGACTAACAATACTATTGGTACGTCTGTGCCAACAATGTTAATGGGATAAAAAATGTAACTTCCTACAAAATCAGCAATTGGACGAAAGAAAGAATCAATCTTTTGGTCAATGCCTTGCTCTTGCGCAAAATTGAAAAATGGAAACATAGTAGCGAGAACTCCTAAAAGTAATTTCATAAGTTTAGTTGTAATTTTAGTTCATTTCTTAGTTGTAACAAATATAGTAATATAATCCAAGTGGCTAAATGCGTTCACTATGAACGGTTTAAATTCTATGTAAACAGCAACTCCAATGATTCTTCCAGCGTTTTTGGGTTATAGTCCAGTTCCTGACTTGCCTTTGTTAAGTTAAAACCTGTTTTCGGTGGACGTTTTGCAGGCTGATTTAATACTGCACTCGAAATGCGGGTAACGTTCTCCATTGAGTAATTGAAGTGATTGGCAATGCGCTCGACAATGGCGTAAATGGATAGTGTTTCAGGACCGGAAATGTGGAAGATTCCCTGCTTATCTCGCAGCACAATTTCTGCGCAGGCTTCGGCTAAATCATTTACAAAAGTTGGTGATCTGAATTGATCGTCAATGACATTGATTGGGGTACCGTTTTCCAACGCTTCTTTCGCCCATAAAATAAGGTTAGACCGCGATAGATTGTTACCGTTTCCATACACGATAATGGTGCGTACAATCGACCAATTGGGATAGTTACTCCCAGTTAGAATCGTTTCTGCGTCAAGTTTTGATTGTCCGTAAATACTGACGGGAGTAGGAGTGTCATGCTCCGAATAATTTCCTGTTGCTCCGTCAAAGACAAAATCGGTGGACACTAACTGAAAATGTAGGTTTCGTTCTGCACAAGCCTCAAAAAGATAAGCAGTTGCTTGTACATTCACTTCGCGGCATTCTGCTTCATTCAGTTCGCAGTAATCGACATTGGTTATCGCTGCCGTGTGGATTACATGGGTTGGTTTAGTCTTGTTAAAAACTGCGGTTACTTCATCCAATTTAGTAATGTCCAACGGAAAATAATTTGCTTCGGGACAATCCTCGTTGCGATTCGTTCCTTTGGAAGTCGCTACAAAGTCAATTTGACGTATTTGGCAGTATTCCACCAACTTCTGTCCTAACAAACCATTTGATCCTGTAATAAGTAGTTTCATAATTAATTCCGCTTGTAGAAACTAGAGTTCCCAAATTGTATTTCTTCGCTTTCGCTGAAGTTTGAAGTAGTGCTTATGCTCAAGAATCCACGCCATAATGAGGTAGATAAGCAAAGGCGAGCCTAACGCAATGAACGAAGAATAAATGAATCCTAATCGCACTTTAGAACTATTGATTCCTAGCTTTCTTGCCCACCACGCGCAGACACCGAAGGAACGCATTTCAAAAAAGAAGACAATTTTCTGTATCATTTATGTTTTTCCAATCAATTTAAATCCAACTTCACAGTCTAGGCATTTCTTACGACAACAATAATAGTTATATAAACCCAAAAGTCCTTGTGAATCGAAGCTGTTTTTTGGGATTACATTTAACCCCTTCCATTTCGTCATGACTGAATTACTCTCTGCAGGAAGTAATTCTAATAGTTCTACTGCTTTGTCTCTGAATAGTTCGTTCTCGTGCTTCTCAGCTTTGTACCAAAGGATTGGAACAACTGCATTAATTATCAATTGATGAATCATACCCGTTGAAAATGCGGGAGATGCATAATGCGTTTCTGATTCTGTTTGTTTTATTAGCTCTTTGAACTCTTGGAGCAGCTCTTTACTTGATAGGTATAAAAATGCTGTGTCAAAATCGTAATGAGCAGCGAGGGCGGCAAATTGTTTTACCCTCACTGTCGGGAAATTCTTTGGGCGTGTACCTTTAAAGTGCCATAAGTGTGAATGGGCAGTTTCCTTTCCCATTTGTACCAACCCACTTTCCGCCATGAGTAATCGGTAGCGTTCCTTGCCTGTCTTGATGGTGCTCAGTTGCTCCAACGGAACTTTTCTAATCAATTCAAGGAATCCATGTTTGTTAATGGACGTCCCGAATGCATTGGCTATAAGGTTGTAAAAAATGGATGCATCTGAACAATTGAGATCTTTGAGTAGAGCTAGCTTATTATCCAACCTCTCCACAACCATCTTGTGCTTCATTGCTTCCAGGAAAATAGGATCTATGTCATGAATTAACTTAGCACACGGAAAATCATGCGTTGTGATGTATCTCTGAATAGATTTTCTATAATGATCTTTATCAATCAGATTTTTCAGTTCAATGGTGGGAAGCAAATAGTTGTTTTGATAAACGGGTTTGTCATACTCATAAACGACGTGAAGAATAACGCCATCATAGAGTCTGTCGTTATGGTGATTGTGTCTGTACCAATCGGAGCTCTTTACGTGCACTTCTATTTGTCCATGAAACAAAACGCCATCTATGTTCACGCATCCAAAACTAAAATCAGGACCTTTTCTGTTGTCGTTTAGCTGACCGACGTCTATTACTTCAATGTTGTTAGCATTGATTGGTTTGAGTTGATGGAAAGGAAGTCGTTTATCTTTCCAAAGCTGTTGTAAATAATCTTCGTGCATACATGTTAGGTTTGTATTGAAGATACAAAAAAAGCATCAACTATTGTCGATGCTTTTTAAAATTTTTAAGAACTAATTCCAGTTATGGATATTTCACAAACTCTAACATTTTAGGATCTGCTTCTCCTGCGGTAGCTGGATCAAAATCCATGCTCACAACTCTACCCTCTGTACGTCTGTTAAACTGGTGAAGTAGTTCAAATGTGGTTTTATCGGAAGTTCGATATTTATTTATATACGCTTCAGTTAATCTTATTTCTTCAACACCATCCATATTTTCCGGTTGATCAACAAGATACACATCACCTTTTTTCCATATTGTACGTGGTTCAGCTTCTCCTTTTCCTACTGGAATTATACGTCTAGGATCTACACCCTTATTCTCAACTAGGTATTTGTAACATGCTTTAGCACGATTCTCAGATAATTTCTGGTTGGCTGCATCCTTACCACGTGAATCCGTATGTGAGCTCAACTCAAGTACCATTCCTGGGTACTCTTCCAGTAGGTCAAATACGAATAACAATGAATCCGGCGAGTTGATTGTTGAGTCAACTAATAAATCCCACTTGTTCAAAGGATAACGTACCTCTGGCAAACGAATTGGTTTTTTAGGTAACAACGCCATATCAATTATGAAGTTCTGATCGTAGTACAATCCTTCTGTAGAAAACGACGATCCATTTTTATCTTCATGGTAACCTTCTTTCGAAATGTTGATTTTGTATGACGTTTCCTCGTTAATGTATCTATCTCCTTGTGGACGCTTATCCCAGAATACAGCACCAGAAGCATCCGTATAACCTTCCCAAGTAACGTTGTTGTTGTCAATTACAACCACTTTAGCATCTGCAATTTTCTTCTCTTTATTCCCAAGCTCACTAACAATTACCTTCAAATCAAAGATGTTTGGAGGAAGCACATACGAATAAATGTCTGGAACATATTCCCCGTTACTACTTTTTCTTTCTGAGGTAAAATAGCCTTTCTTATCCGTCTCTTCGATCAGTGCATAATCGTTGTTGATACTGTTAATTGGTGCTCCTAGATTTGTTGGGTTTTCCCATTTGTTTGTCTCACCTATTCTCGCTGCTCGGAAAATATCTAAACCTCCCATACCAGGCATTCCATCAGAAGCATAAATTAAATCCCCATTCAATGCGAACGTTGGGAACAATTCATCTCCTTTTGTATTGATTTCTGGCCCCATATTAACAGGTGCCAACCACGTATCTGATTTTCTATCGTATTCTGTGTACCATAAATCTCTTCCACCAAAACCACCTGGCATATCAGATGCGAAAATTAAATACTTTCCATCCATGGTGCATGGGTGACCTACAGAAATTGAATCGTGACTCTTTAAGTTTAACTTAGTAGGTTCTTTCCATTCGTCTTTACCTTTTGCTTCAGACATCCAGATATCACATCCCAAATTAGTTTTCTTCACATTTGGACAACGTGTAAAAAACATTGTTTTATAACGTGCATCGAAACAAACTGTTCCTTCATTGTCCTCTGTATTGATTCCTTCACCTTTGACTAGATAAGGTTCCGTCCAGTTTCCCTTTTTATCCAATTCAGATACCCAAATATTCATGTAAGGCTCTCCTGTTCTCGGATCTTTATCGCTGCTAATTCCACTTTCACGTCCAGAACCAAAATAGAATTTTGATGTTTTACGGTCACCAATCATTGGTGCCATATCAAATTCTTTTTTATTTAGTGCTTGTTGATTTTCAATGACATGTCTTGTCTTTTCGGCTACAAATTCCTTGTTCATTTTACAAGATTCTATTCCTGCTAGAGCAACTTGATCACCAGGAACAAGTTTTAAAAATTCTTCGAAATTTTCTTGAGCTTTTTTGTACTCCGCCATCATAAGCAGCATCTCACCATTGTGCAAATAAACTTCAGGTGCAATGTCTTGGTAATCTAATAGAAGGCATCTTTCATACCATTCGTTCGCATCACGATATCTTTCGGTCAAACGATAAGACTCTGCAGTTTTAAAAGCCATTTCGGCCTTTTTCTTCAAAGCACCCTTTCCCTTTCTGGTTAACTTAGAATATGCCTCAGCACATAATTTTGCTGATTCAAAATAATTCTCGCTTGCATACGCCAACTCAGCTTTTGCAACTTGTTTTGTTTGAGCAAATACCACGGTAGAAAGGCTCAATAAAAAAAACGCTAAAACAACTTTTATCTTCATAAAATGTCTTTTTCAAATTTGGTTGATACTAACTTTAAACCTGTCAGTAATAGTTTTCAAGAATGTAAAAGTAACAAAAAATCCAATTCGAAAAAGCATTGTTAAACTTATTTCACCTTAGTATGACCTAATAGAAATATTGAACTATTCCGTTTTAGTGAATTTTTCCCACTTTTCAAGGACTTTCGTGTAACCCGGAGGTAGTTCAGAATTTAATTCAATAAAACTATTTTTCACGGGATGTTGAAATCCTATCGTCTTAGCATGAAGTGCTTGTCCTGGAAGTAAGTCAAAACAATTTTCAATGAATTTCTTGTATTTTGCACTTGTCGTTCCTTTAAGTATGGTATCCCCACCGTATTCCAAATCGTGAAACAATGGGTGTCCAATGTGCTTCATGTGAACCCTAATCTGGTGAGTTCTTCCTGTTTCTAGTTTACATTCGACAAGGGTTACATAGCCAAATCTCTTTAGGACTTTATAATGTGTAACGGCATGTTTACCTTGGTCGGCTTCGGGAAATACAGTCATTACTTTTCTGTTCTTGATGGATCTTCCAATATTACCAGTGACGGTTCCATCTTCTTCCACATCTCCCCAGACAATTGCCCAATATTTTCTTTCGGTCGTTCTGTCGTAAAACTGCTTTGCCAAATGGGTTAATGCGTGTTCTGTTTTAGCGACTACCAGTAATCCTGTGGTATGTTTATCCAAACGGTGAACTAGACCTGGTCGTCCGAAATAATCTTGATTTCGTTGCGGGAGATGTTCAAAGTGATACACTAGGGCATTCACCATGGTTCCAGTGTAATTGCCGTAGCCAGGGTGCACCACCATATTTGCTGGTTTGTTAACGACAATTAGGTCTTCATCTTCATAAACGATATCCAACGGAATATCTTCTGGAATTAGTTCTATTTCACGCACTGGATAGGGTAAAACGATACTTACCTCATCTCGTGCCTTGATCTTGTAATTTTGCTTGACTTGTGCATTATTTACCAGTATGTTCCCATTTCTAGCAGCAATCTGAATTTTATTCCGGGAAGTATTTGGAATTCGGTCCATTAAGAACTTGTCAATTCTCAATGTTTCCTGACCTGGGTCGGCCAAAAAGCGGTAATGTTCATATAATTCCTCAGACGTCGAATCGTCTTCAACCTCTTCTATCTCCTCGGTCATTAGTGCTTAATTAATTTGAATGTTTTTGACGACTCCGGAATTCTAACAAAATAAACTCCACTTGGATAATCGCCCAAATCGATCGTCGGATCTGTGACTTGCATAACCAACTGACCTTGAATATTCCTTACTTCAGCGGAAGTGAATTCATCACCATCCATTCTGATGTTTACTATCCCAGAAGTTGGATTCGGATATAAAACCAAAGAAAGTTCTTCTTTTACTTTCGGCACAATCCCTAAAAGTGGATCCAAGGAAGTAGAGAAAATTGGTCGAATCATTACTGATCCAGGAATCTGCGATTCATTCCAGCTTATGCCATTATCGACACTGAAAAAAGTTTTGTCGTTATTTACGATATTCCTATCCAACCCAACATTTAGTCGCTCTGGACCAAATTGTCTCCACCCAATATAAAAAGTACCTCCTACATGCACCTTCATCGTGTCCAGAAAGTAATAGGTTGTGAATAAATTCTTTCCAAATTGATATTCTGGAGAACGTGGGAAAAACAACTGATCTTCGTACAAAACAGTGCCCGGAACCCCTCCGTTATCTGCCCATACAGTAAGTAAAAACAATTCATCAGAGACATCATCAACGGACTGAACAAAATGAATCATCGCTCCAATTAAAGAATCTGCTTCGTAAGGTGTATACTTTATTGCTAATCTAGCTTGGTTTCCTGTCGGTCCATAAGCAGCTTCAGCTGAACCATCGTCGTAACTGTAATAGTTCTGAAAATACTGTCTAGAGATGGTTGAATCATTCAACGTAAAGTTTGAATTTTGATGTGTAGCTCTAGAAATAAATTCAAATTCCTCTATCAACCCCGGTTTCGTTTCGTCGTAAAAAGCACCACCCGTAAAATCATGAAAAGAATGGTAAGTTGTCCAGGGTGAATAATTCAAATCACCATTGTTTAATGTGTTTTCATCCAGTACAAAACTTCCTTCTTCTACTCCACCATACATAAGTGAAACACTCCCATCCTCCTCGTTCTCTGGGACATTGTCGCTATTGCGCACAACAACTTCGACATTACTAGACATTTTACCTCCAGGATCCGTTTTGTAATGATCCCAAGGAATTGACGTGAAGGTTTCCAACAAGGTGTGTACCGGGTATACGAAAGCAAAATCACGAATTACTGTATCCTGGTGCCCCGAAAACTGTCTCAGATTAACATAATCAATGTGAAAATGGTCTAGGCTTCCAGAAAGTGCTCCGTAGTTCTTGAATCGAAATTGAAATCCCTTTTTAAAATAATCTGTGTTTTGGATCCGAATGTGTGCCAGCTTAAAACTGGATACACCTTCTCCACCAGCGCTCCACACCCTATTCCACTGATCAAGGTCTTTCGCATAAAACTCGAGCACCAACGAGTCTCCAGCCTCGGGAATGTCGCCAAAACCTTCAGTCTGCCATAAGAAACTAAAATAAACCGAATCTGCTGCCGATGTGACGGACATATCAATAGGCTTCGATGTAAGGTAATCCGCGTAACCGGTTAAGCCTGTATTAATAGCGTAAGGAGTTCCGTTTTCATCCAAACCGTCGAAAGAAACAACGCCTAGTGACCATGGTTCAACCGCCAAAGAATAGTTATGGTATGCATGATGATCTAACCAAATTAGATCAGGATCTACGACCGAGGTAAAAAACTGAGTTGCCGAGTCTTGAAAAACGTCTGGTTCCAAGATCCATAACGTGTCTACGTCATTTGGGTAATCAATCGTGTCGTAAATATAAAACGGTGGGTACACATTTGTTGGTATATGCGTGACAGGATAAGATGCTAACGAACCAATGCGAATTTGAGTGGATGGAAGCGCTTCGTCTACAAATGTTCCTTCTCCAACGTTCACTGTTCTTTTAAAGGTTTGTAACAGTGTATACTCAACATCGCTTGCCAAAGGAACGCTTGCCATATCCAATAACTTGTACACCTTATCAAAAGTGACTCCCGGATCAGAATAATCGGCATCGTAGACCTGAAACTTGTTCGTACTGAACTCATCAAAAACAGGTAGAGAAATCGTGTCAGACGTATAAATAAATGTAGAATCGAAGGTATTTGGATTCGCCTTTTGGAGATTAGAACTCACTTTCTGAAGTTGCGGGTTCGCTGTTAACGGTCCAACCTCTTCCCACTGCGCAAAGCTGTCTAATTGAAAAAGTAGACACATTATAACCGTTAAACAAAATCCTCTTACCACCATTGTCATCTATTGTTCTTCTATGAAGTTCTTATCAGCAAAAACCGATATCGTAGAACCAGACATTACCACTCCTTCCTCTTCAAACTCAGGAGACTGAGACGTGATCCGTGCCGTTAAACTATCGGCTGCATTCTCACAACTCGGACATGAGAGTACCAACTCCATATTCATCATACCTGCAACACGTTGACGTGCCTCAGATATAGTTAAACCATATAAATTTGGAAGCGCTTGAATAACTCCTCCTTCATTTCGTCCCACAACCAAAACAATCTTTGAACCGATCGGAATTCTTGTTCCACCTTTAATCGGTTTTCCTTTGAATTTTTGTTCAAGCACTGCCCCATGAGACTCCTGAGAAGCCTGATATTCTAGCTGATAGCGAAACTCTCTGTTGCGTAAAATTCCTTCGGCAAATCGCTGCGACTTATCCACTAAATTCGGCATTTCAACGAGCAGGGTACGTTTAGAAACGCGCACTTTTATCACACGACCTTCCTTCACATAAATACTGGAGATGGAAGTTGGAGCAGGATCTTGTTCCAACACCGTTCCCTCCACTTTGGTTGGATCATAAATCGCATCTAGCACTTCGTATTTCAAATCTGTATCTGCCAACAGGTTGCTCAAATTATTCTTGTTTTTCCCGATTAAGTTTGGAACCTCAATTTTTTCTCCATTGTTCGTTCGATAATCCAGACAAGAACGCAGAATGAAGATCCCAACAACATAAACGAGAATTATCAACCCAAGGTTGATGAAAAAGCGTTTGCTCCAAATAAAATTCCCGATTTTCTTAAGTAGTATCATAAATATCTTTCGCTATCGCAAATATACGGAATTAGAAGTTCGGAGATAACTGATGTGACTTGTAAAAATCTTCAATCGCTTCGTAAGCCTCTTGAGGTGTATCCACAAGTGTGATGTAATCCAAATCACCTGCTGAAATATTGTTCTCTTGCCCCAACATTGCTGTTTTAATCCACTCAATCAATCCTTCCCAATATTTCTTTCCTATCAAAACGACTGGTCTTCGGTTAATTTTCTTTGTTTGCATCAATGTCAACGCTTCAAAAAACTCATCTAACGTTCCAAATCCTCCTGGTAAAACGACAAAACCTTGTGCATATTTCACAAACATTACTTTTCTAACAAAGAAATAGTCAAATTCAAGATTGTGTTCAGGGTCAATGTATTGATTATGGTTCTGCTCAAACGGCAAATCAATGTTCAATCCAACAGATTTTCCACCACCTTCTTGCGCACCTTTATTTCCCGCTTCCATGATTCCCGGTCCACCACCTGTGATAACACCATATCCACCTTCTGCTAGTAAACGCGACACCTCAACACCCATTTCGTAGTAGGGATTGTCTGGTTGTGTCCGAGCAGATCCGAAAACAGAAACACACGGTCCGATTCGTGCCATACGCTCGTATCCATCTACAAACTCGGCTAAAATTTTAAATATTGCCCAACTATCATTGATTTTTATCTCGTTCCAATCTTTTACTATTTTATTCATGCTTAGATTCTATATTATTTTTAAGTAGTGCAAACTAATCTATCGAAACATCAACAATAAAACTCGATGTTTAAATTTTTATTGTGCTCATCTCTACGAGACCAATTTTCGCGACCAAAAATACTATTTTAAGGTACAAATCACGTTAAAATGAGTTGGCTTTAATAAAGATTAACGCAAATAACTTAACTTGGTCGCTATGTTGCGCACCACAACTCTGATCTGTTTCTTGCTTTTTTGTTTTCAGGTGAAAACACAAAATTCTCTGCCGAATTCGCAGACAGGACTGTTTGTACCAGCCGATTCACTTCATAAGGGAAGATTTATTGGCGTGTCTACTGGCGTCGGTGCTGTATGGGCTGGAAGTATGATCGGGCTCTCCCAAGTGTGGTATGTTGATTCTGAGAAAACCAGCTGGCATACTTTTGATGATTCAAAAGATTGGCTGCAGATGGACAAAGTCGGACATTTTTACACGGCGCATAAAATTAACCAGTTAACAACAGATTTATTCAGGTGGTCGGGGTACGATCGACGAAAATCTTTGTGGATTGGATCAGGCGTAAGTTTGGGCTTTCAGACAACGCTAGAAATGCTCGATGCATACAACGTAGATTGGGGATTTTCTTGGGCGGATATGCTAGCGAATGGATTGGGAACAGCCTCCTACATGACGCAACAATTGATTTGGGACGAAGAACGAATTATTCCTAAGTTTTCTGCTTATCCAACAAAATATGCTGCGGTTCGACCTGATGTATTAGGAAGTTCATTTTCGGAATCACTCTTGAAAGATTACAACGGTCAAAAATATTGGTTGAGTGTCAGCCCTGGTACATTTTTAAAAGACAGCAAATTTCCGAAATGGCTCTGTTTTTCTATGGGGTATGGCGTCGATGAAAAACTAGTTGGATCCGAAGAATACTATTTAGACCCAGCTACAGGAACTGAATATTTCTCCAAACGTGAATTTTTGTTTTCGCTGGACATTGACTTCAGTAGAATTCCTGTTAAAAGACCTTGGTTGAAAACACTGCTAAAACAATTCAATTACGTAAAAGTTCCGTTTCCAGCGCTTATCATCAAAGACGGGAAACTGACTGGAAGTGCGACGGGGTACTAAATTCTACTTCTGCAATTCAACCGTGTATTCAAACGTAACGATATTCCCTTCAGTCGCACTAGGCGACATACCAAATTCTCTTCTGTCAATTTTACCTTTTCCGCTGAGTTTGAGTTTATCATCCTCAAAACGGTAAAGCGTTACATTGATTTTCTTAGTCACTCCGAGCATGGTGAAATCTCCTTGGACTTCATAGACATTGTCACCGAGTGACTTAAAACCAGTCGCTTTGTAGTTCATCGTTGGGAATTTATCCGCACTGAAATAATCAGCTCCTCGCAATGATTCATCACGGAATTTATTAAAGGTTGTAAAATGTTCCATTGCCATTTCAATGTTCAGACTAGAATTCTCGATGTTTTCAGCTAGGTTAATCGTACCCTTCACTTCAGTAAATGCCCCTTTCGTTTCACCCTTTTCCCCAAGGAAAAATCGTACCACTGAGTTTGCAGGATTCAGTTTATAATTTCCCACAGCATCGTCCAGCGAAATAGCAGTTGGTTGATTTTCACCCTCACCATCAGAACTAGTCGTTTGTCCTGAGCTGTTCATCTCTTCAAATTGCTGCAATTCTGTATTGACCATCGTTGGAGCGATAAGCATTCCACCTGCTATCAAAATTGGGAAAACACTAAGTCCTACATATTCCTTTCCGATCACCAAATTAACGATAGCGGCTCCTATCAAAACGCCAATAAATGCATCCATTCCACCCATTTGGTCGTAGATTGTGCCTAAAAAGAGGATGCCAAAAGAAATTCCAAAAAACAAGAAATATCCAGCACCGAGAATCAAAGCATTGGCTTTCGATTTCATCCAAAGTTGAACCAAGAAAAACAGTCCAAATGCCCCAATCAATAATCCTTCCAATACATCTGCACTCGCCAAATTCACCTCTGTCAACGAAGTAAGTGACAACAAAAGCGGAAATAGTACTATTGGAAAGAGAGAAGTCAACATACCATTATCTTCCTCCTTTCTGTAAAAGGATGTCATTAAAAACGCTGCGGCAATGACATAAACACCCATCGTTCCAGCGGCAAAACTTCCAAAGAACACCGCTAGAGCCAACAACAACAAAAGAATCGATTTTTGAATTCCTTCCTCGCTGAGTCCATCAAATAGTTTGCGCAGAACAGCCATTTTCATTACGCCAATCTCACTAGCTATCACCGCAAGAACTGTCCCCGTAACCAAAAACTTATTTACCAAAGTGTATTCTTCTTCCAAAAACACAACTGTTTGTCCCGACAAAAAGAAAAAATAGGCTCCTAGGGAAATCAACGGTACGACGATACGCACAAACTTTTTTTGCAACACACTCCATTGGGCAGCAATAAAATTGATGGCTACCAACGAGAGCAAAAGGAATAACGACGTCGTGTTTCCTTCATCATTGCTGGTGCTCAACAAAAGCGTTGTGACCGCGAAAAGCAATACGTGAACAAGATCCACAAATCGCGTTTGTTTCTTCCATTGCAGCACAATACTCGTTATTCCTAAAACAATTAAACTAGCTATAATCAACGTGTTCATATTCTATTTTTTTGTCAAATATACAATTTATTTACCATGGTAACTAATTTAGTCAACCAGAGAATAAATTTTAACAATTTCTAACGTTAATATAATAAATATTTTGATCGGGTCAGTTTAAACTGTTCTATTCCCTCTTGCCATTCTGCTCGGATTTGATCTTCTGACCATCCCTGCTCAATGCGTTTGCGGAGCGTCGTGTTTCCCGCTAGTAAGTCAAAGAAATTGTTCTTTAGGAAAAAGGTTGGTTTGCTTCCCATCTCTGTATAGAAGTCAATTAGTGGGACTAAATAAAGTTGACTGGGTGGAATAGAATCACGGAAATCAATTCCTCTGCACAATTCTCCTTTCAAAAGAGGGTCCTTTGCTCCATAACTCGATTTTGGTGTAAAAGTGAATTCTCCTTTTTTGTACGTAGGATGTCCAGCTACCTCAAATGGCGATTCAGTTCCTCTTCCAACACTCACAACTGTTCCCTCGAAGAAACAAAGGCTCGGATACCAAGCGATCGCATTGTCAGTGCGCAAATTTGGACTTGGAGCAACTGGTAAAGAATAAGGCATGTCGTGCGCATAACCTTCACAGGGAACAACCGTCAAATCGCAATGTGTCGAAATCCATTTTTCTCCATTGATCATTTGTGCATACTCGCCAATTGTCATTCCATAAACGACTGGAACAGGGTGCATACCTATAAACGATTTTTGTGCTGTTTCTAGCAGTGGACCGTCAATGTAATGCGCATTTGGATTAGGTCTATCCAAGACAATCACGGGAATTCCAAGTTCTGCACAAGCTTCCATTACATAATGTAAGGTTGAGATATAGGTGTAAAAGCGAACACCGACATCTTGCAAATCAAAAATCATCACTTCAATACCACTTAATTGTGTTTCGTTCGGTTTTTTGTTCTTCCCATACAAGGAAACAAGTGGCAATCCTGTTTTAGCGTCGACTGAAGAATTTACCTTTTCACCTGCGTCTGCATCTCCTCTAAATCCATGTTCGGGAGAAAAAACTTTTAGAATATCAACCTTTGAAGCGATGAGTGAATCAACAAGATGTGTCGTTCCAATCATCGATGTTTGATTGGCAACAATTCCCACTTTTTTGTCTTTCACCAATTCTAGAAGATTCAACATGTTTTCGGCACCGACGCGCACCTGCTTTGGAACGCTCGTTCTTGTGGAATCATCCAACACTGAATGCGAATTTGTTCCCCCATAACTGCACGACGCCACTAAAAAAATAAAAATGCTTTTCAGGCAGAAAACCTTTGTGTACTTTAGTCGAAAAGTTAGAGGTAAATTGGGATTTGAATATTTCATATCAAAAAAAACGCTTAAAACGGTAGCACAAGGTAAGAAAGTTTCTAAACCTATCGTGCGTATTTCGATTATCAGCATTGCGCTGGCGGTCATCGTTAACCTCATCACAATCGCTGTTGTTTCTGGCTTTCAGCAAGAAGTACGCCAAAAAATAAGTGGATTCGGTTCACATCTATTTATTATGAGTGCTGGAGAGAATAGCATTTTTGAAAGTGAACCCATTCGCAAAGAACAGAAGTTTCTCGAACAACTCAAGAAGAATAAATCCATTCAGACGATCCAACCAGTTGGATACAAGCCTGTTTTGCTTCAATCGAAATTAAACGAAATTACCTACCAGCTTCCAGGTGGAAAAGACACGACAGAAGTCCAACAGCAGGTATTCGGCGCCGTAATCAAAGGTGTTGATGAAAATTTCGACTGGAGCTTTTTTAAAGAACATCTAAAGGAAGGTCGATTACCGAATTTGAAAGGTAATGTTGCCATTCCACAACTATTAATTTCAAGTAAAATAAGTGGTGATTTACAATTTAAAGTGAATGACACCATCGTCGCCTTTTTTGTCAAAAACCAGCCTGTGAAGAAACAGTTTGTCGTTGCGGGAATCTACGAAACCGGTTTGGAGGAATTTGACAAAAAGTTCATCTTAGGCGATCTTTCTGTTGTGCAGGATTTAAACGACTGGGGAATTAAAGTAGCCATTGAGGTAGCTGACACCATGACCAACGATCAATTGATTATTCGCGCGAACATTGCTGGAGGGAACGGCAATTTTAAATACGATTGGGGAAAAGGCTTTGATACGTATACAGGATTTACCCTTTGTCCACTCAAAGACACAATGATTCGTTTGATCGCAGGCGATTACTGGTCGAGTTTGACGGAAGATGAAATTGACACGAGCATTCCCGATACGGCTTATTTAAAAATATCAATCAAAGGCACTTCGTACAGTCCATGCGATTTTAAACACAACGATTTCAACGAGCTTGAACGTACTTTTTTAAACGAAGACGGAACCAAGTTCTCACTGAAAGCATCGCAAAAGACAGTAGTTTTTGAAATGACGAATGGAAAAGGAAGTTCGCACAATTATGTAGGAGGATACGAAATTTTTGTCAACGATTGGGAGCAGCTTGAAGCGGTTTACAAGAGTACAAAAAAAATGACTGATTTCATTCCAACGGAAAACGAGGAACTGCTGAAAACAACAAGCATCATGGATAATCAAAAAGACATTTTTGTTTGGTTGGATTTCTTAGATATTAATGTGTTTATTATTCTAACCCTGATGATTTTGATTGGCATCATCAACATGGGTTCTGCGCTATTGGTACTCATTCTTATCCGTTCTAATTTTATCGGAATGATGAAAGCAATGGGCGCGACAAACTGGAGTATTCGTAAAATATTTTTGATTCAAGCTGGGTTTTTAATCAGTCGAGGAATGCTCTGGGGAAACATCATCGGATTGGGGATTTGTTTCATTCAGAAGTACACAGGTGTTTTTACATTAAATCCTGAAGTCTACTATTTAACTGAAGTCCCGATTGAACTCAACTTTGTCCACTGGTTGCTATTAAACGCCTGTACGCTGTTGGTTTGTATGCTTGCGTTGGTGATTCCGAGTATTGTGATCACTCGAATTAAACCTGTCAAGTCGATAAAGTTTAATTGAGTGCCCGGTCATACCATTCCCATTTCTAGCACCTTACTTTGGCGCTCTCAGCACACGTCCAAGTAACCTACTTGGTGTAGTTTAACCACAAAGCGCGCAAAGAATTAGTGAAAGAATTGGCGAATAAAGTTCGCAAGGGGCAATAGTCATTGCTGATGCTACAAGAAAGGGCTAACTTATTCCGTTGAAAGCTGAACGAATTGGAATGGTTCGTACTTTTCTTTGTTTTTCGCATCATCTTCATAGGTTGGACCTGCAACAACAGAAGATTCAACTACCACATTCACTTTTCCCTTAAACTCTTTCTTTTTCTCAAAATGACTAATGATATCGTACTTGATGTTCTCCGCGCGCATCGCAGCTAATTCTTGATTCGAAGCAAATTTCTTTGTCGGAACGTTGGATGCGGACGATCGAACTTTTATCGTAATACTTGGTCGACCATCCTTTAGTTGTGCTTCGACTTCCTTAATGAATAACTTAAAATCACCTCTGGAAACGTTCAACTTATTCTTATTGTAAGAAAATGTCTCCATAAAGTCCAAATTGGAATAATCCGAAGCAACTACTGTTGGCAGATCCACTACTATTTCCTCTGGCTCATCAATTACGCACTCGGCAGTCGCTTTTTGTCCCGCTTGATCCGTAACAATAACGCTGTAATCTCCTCTGCTCAGCGCGCGAAGATCCTTGTCCTTTTCACCATTGGACCAGCTGTATGAGTACGGTGACACGCCACCATGTACTTCCAAGTTTGTCGTGCCATCTCCTTCATTGTAGGCAGTGATGTCTGTACATGAAATCTTAACTGCCAACGGTGGTGGTGTGTAAATGTCAATGCGGTAGATATCGCTCAGTTCGCCATCACGGTTACTCGACCAAAAAGCTTGATTTCCAGAATAAATAAAATACGCATCAAATTTTGGTGAGTTAATACGGTCTCCTAGATTAATCGGTGCTGACCAATCCGTCCAACTTCCCTGCTTGACTGCATAAAAAATATCCGCATCTCCATGACCGCCAAAACCGTTACTGGAAAAATAGAGCGTATCCTGCGAGGGAGATAAAAAAGGTGCGATTTCAAAACCTGCTGAGTTAATTGTATTTCCCATGTGCATCGGTGCCGACCATTCTTCACCCGATTTTGTACTCACGTAAAAATCTTCCTCCCCCAGCGAATTTGGTCCTTTGTGGGAAATGATGATCACATTCTCTTCTTCGTTTACATGAAAACCGTAAAAATCACCTTCTATTGATAAACCAGGGATTTCAATCTTCACCGGTGATGACCAATTTCCGTTATTATAAGTAGAAACTGCTATCCCTTTGTCAGTATCTTTCTTTCCGTCGTAAGAGTTAAGGAGATACATCGTAGTTCCCGTTTTATTTAATCCAAGAACCGCATTGTTGTACTTATTATTGACATCCTTCACCAATTCGCTCGATACATAATTTCCATTCTCATCGAGTTGACTTCGCCAAATATCCTGATCATTCTCCCCACCTTTGTTAGCAGAATCAAACGTTCTTACAAAATAAAGAAATGAACTGTCCTTTGAAAAAACGGGGATACTTTCTTCTGCTTCTGAGTTGACATCTCCACCCAATTTTTCAGGTTCTGAATGGTCCCAAAACTGCGCATGAGTGATCGAAAAAAATCCGAAGGAAAGGATAGTAAATAGTAGTTTAACGTTGTTCATGTATTAAAATTTAATTCGTTTCAGCTCAACAAAGTCCTGCGACTCGGCTAAAATGGAACGAAGAAATTGCTGTTATCTTCCCAGCATTATCCCTAGAACGACTTCATGTCCCCCGGAACTGTACTGATTGAAGCGCGACACTGAAAAATCGAACGAATAGCCAAATTTAAATCGTTGACTTACATTTAAACCAACCATTCCGATAACTGCATCCGTGTTTCTGTATGAAACGCCGTACCACAACCATTCTTTGTATTCAAAAACAACAGATCCTTCGATAGAAAGTGGTGAAGGATAAATGTATTTGGCCAATACCGATGGTGTTAAAGTCAAATTGTTATTGAGATCAAATTTGTAGCCTGCTGTGATGTTGAAGTGCATTCTAGGATCTACATGCACTGCATTTGAACCAATTCGAATGTAATCTTCTGTCAATTGATTTGCTGCCAATCCGACGAACAAACGTTTCGAATAAAAGTAAAGTCCCGCTCCGACGTCAATGGTATTAAGATCACCTTGCGCTGCATATTGGTCATAAGTTGCATCTGTTCCAATCCCATTGATCATGTTCAGTGTTTGAGCACGTTCCTGAATAAATGCACGGTTTGAAAATCCAACGGTTGTTCCAAAAGACAGGTTATAATCTCGTGACAGTGGCATGTGGATCGCATAGGTCAAGCCTGCACGCAAATGACGAAAAGCACCGTATTCATCTGCGACAACTTGTCCACCTAACGCATGTTTTAATTTTCCGGTATTTACCTCTGGATTACGCACTGGGCCGTGACTTGTTCTTAACGATGGATTGTATTTCGAGCGCTTATTTCTTTTCAGTTCCGTTGCGGCATAAAAATAAGCCGTTTTTGGTGCATCATCAAATCCTAACCATTGCATTCTACCTCCTGCTGTAATGTCAACAAAGTCATACACACCGGCAGCACCTGGATTCACCATGTACTGGTTTCTCATGTACTGACTGTATTGCGGCAATTGCTGTGCAATCGCTGATGTCAACGAAAAAGTAACGATTAAAGCAAGAATTTTACGCATTGGATTTTCCATAAGTGTTCTCAAATATACACTATTTCCAGAAAAACTGAAAATAAGTGCGGATTTGTTTCAATTGACGAGGAATAGTGTGAATCAGTTGGGTAGTATGTACAGAAAAATAACCCTACTTCATACAGTCACACGGCGCATCAAATACCAACTTGACGTTCGGCAACAATTTTGTCCACGATTCCTGAAAATTGGGACTAAAGCGAATGCCTGTAAAATCAATTTCTTTCAAGTTTTCTAGGGTAACTAAGGCTTCAGGGAGTTTGCTAATTGGTGTGTCGATCAAATCGATGTACTCCAGCGTTTGGACGTTTCCGATGCACTCGGGAATTTGTTCAAAGTAATTTTTTCCGATGCTCAAACGTTTGAGTGCGTTCATTCGACAAATTTGAAGTGGAAAAATCTCCAGTTCGTTTTTCTCGAGATTCAATACCTCCAAGTATTCGAAATCAGTTATGAAATCAGGAAGGTGTTCCAATTTATTTTTTTGCAGATGCAGTTCCTTAAGGTACTTGTATTTTTTTAATTCCTCTGGGAGTTCAGTCAACTTTAATTTGTTGAAGGAAAGACCAAAAATTGTATCAGGGGACGCTTGTTGCACGTCTTCCCATTCGTAAACTACGATAGGTGACTCCTGACCAAACGCAAAAGCGCTAGACGTGAGTAGAAAAATAAGTGCGAATCGTTTGCTTATCATTTTCCAGTTGTCCTTTTAGTTCTTCAAGCGAATTGAATTTAACTTCATCTCGGAAACGAGACAATAACTGTACCGTAACCATTTTGTCGTACAAATCGCCCTCATAATCGAACAAATGCACTTCAATTTTGGTGATATGTTCTTCGTTGATCGTCGGTCGAACGCCGAGGTTCATCATTCCCTCATATTTCTTGTCATCCACTAAGACGTTCACTGCGTAAACTCCAGTGGCAGGCATGAGTTTAATTTCGCTTAGCACTTCAATGTTTGCTGTAGGAAATCCCAGTTCTCGACCGAGCGCGTTACCTTTCACGACCGTTCCTTGCAATTCGAAAGGTTCGCCAAGATAGGTGTTTGCTAGTTCCATCTCTCCTGCTTTGATAGCATTTCTAATTTTTGTGGAACTTACGTTCACCTCATCAATTTCTTGCGCTGCGATTTCAATCACTTCAAATCCATACGTATCGCAAACATCCAACAAAAATTCAATGGATCCTTCTCTGTTCTTACCAAATTGGTGATCGTAACCAATGACCAATTTTTTGACGTGGAGTTTATTCACCAAGAAATCACGCACAAATTCAATTGCTGATAATCGAGAAAATTCAGGTGTAAACGGGTGAATGATGATGTTTTGAAGTCCCATACGACGCAGCTTATCAATTTTCTCAACTTGCGTCTGAATCAATCGTAAACTGTGACTTTCTGGATACAACACCATCCGTGGATGTGGGTAAAAGGTGAACAAGACAGATTCACCATCGATCTTTTTAGCCTCCTCGTTCAATTGATTGATGATTTTCTGATGCCCAAGATGAACACCGTCAAACGTACCAATTGTCAATACGGGATTTTTGATTTTACTTAACTCATCAAAACCTTGAAAAACTTTCATGTTCGCCTCTTTCTAGTGCAAATTTATTCAAATAAGCGGACCAATAGATTTGCAACTAGAAAATCTTGACAGTTTGCCAGCTCGATTCAGAAAAATAATTTCCACAGATAAACCATTCTTTTGTTTGCATCAATACCATAAATTAGGTATTTTTGCCCTTGAATAACGTTATTATTTATAATTAGTCTAAATAAAGCGTTTACATTATTAAAATTGAGTACAATGATAACTGTCACAGATTCAGCAAAAAAGCAAGCGCTCAGACTTATGGAAGAGGATGATAAGGATGGATTGTTCATTCGTGTTGGGGTTGATGGAGGAGGATGCTCAGGTTTGATGTATCAACTGAAATTCGACAACGAATTAAAAGAAGATGACAAAACATTTGAGGACAATGGCATTCAAATCGTAGTGGACAAAAAAAGCTACTTGTATCTAATAGGGACTACACTTGATTTTTCAGGTGGATTGAATGGAAAGGGTTTTGTGTTCGTAAATCCGAATGCAGACAGAACATGTGGATGTGGGGAGTCATTCTCAGTCTAAATTAAAGGAGATAATAGGCAATGTCAAATTATACAGAAGATCAATTAGCGAAGGACCTAGAGGGGCAGGATTATAAATATGGATTTACTTCAAATTTTGATTCTGATAAAGCTCCGAAAGGATTGAACGAAGATATTATTCGTTTCATTTCTGCTAAAAAAGAAGAGCCTGAATGGTTACTGAAGCATCGTTTGGATGCATTTGCAGTATGGAAAACGATGATTGAACCTAACTGGGCGCATGTGAAATACAAAAAACCTGATTTTCAAGACATCACCTATTATTCGGCTCCAAAGCAATCAAAAAAATACGAAAGCTGGGACGATGTTGATCCAGAAATGAAAGAAACCATGAAAAAATTGGGGATTTCACTGGAAGAACAACAGCGCTTAACGGGAACCAACGTAGCAGTGGATTTTGTCATGGACTCGGTTTCAGTAGCGACTTCATTCAAAGCTAAATTGAAGGAATTGGGAATTATTTTCTGTTCATTTTCAGATGCGGTGAAAGAACATCCAGATTTGGTGCGTGAAAACATGGGAACGGTTGTTCCGACTTCCGATAACTTTTATGCAGCGTTGAATTCCGCTGTATTTACCGATGGATCGTTTTGCTACATTCCAAAAGGTGTTCGTTGTCCCATGGAGCTTTCGACTTACTTTAGAATCAACGAAGGTGGAACAGGACAATTTGAACGTACACTTGTCGTTGCAGATGAAGGGTCTTACGTTTCTTACTTAGAAGGTTGCACGGCTCCTCAGAGAGATGAAAATCAGTTGCATGCTGCAGTCGTTGAGTTGATTGCAAAAGACAATGCAGAGATTAAATATTCTACCGTTCAAAATTGGTATCCAGGCGACAAAAATGGCTTGGGTGGAATCTTCAATTTTGTAACGAAACGAGGAATTTGTCACACAAACGCTAAAATCTCATGGACACAAGTCGAAACGGGTTCAGCAGTGACATGGAAGTATCCGTCGTGCATCTTGCGAGGTGACAATTCTGTGGGTGAATTTTACTCAGTCGCTGTGACGAATAACTATCAGCAAGCGGATACGGGTACGAAAATGATTCACCTTGGCAAAAACACAAAAAGCACGATTATTTCGAAAGGAATTTCAGCGGGGAAATCGCACAATTCTTACCGTGGATTAGTGCAAATTCATAAAAATGCTCACAACGCACGAAATTTCTCTCAATGCGATTCGCTATTGATGACTGACCAGTGCGGTGCACATACCTTTCCGTACATTGAATGTAAAAACAGCTCAGCGAAAATAGAACACGAAGCAACGACATCAAAGATTGGTGAAGATCAGCTATTTTATTGCAAGCAACGAGGAATCAGCGAAGAAAAAGCGATTGGTTTGATCGTAAATGGATATTGCAAAGAAGTATTGAATCAATTGCCAATGGAATTTGCGGTTGAAGCGCAGAAGTTGTTGACGATAAGTTTGGAAGGCTCGGTGGGGTAGCTTCGACATCTCGACAAGCTCGATGACCGAAGTTCAGCTACCGATAGACAGATAATATGTTATGGAAATTTAAAAAAAATGATTGAAATTAAAAACTTACACGCTTCAGTTGAAGGGAAAGAAATTTTAAAAGGACTGACGCTAACAGTGAATCCAGGTGAAGTTCATGCGATTATGGGACCGAATGGTGCTGGTAAAAGTACATTGGCTTCTGTTCTTGCGGGGCGTGAGGAATTTGAGGTGACTCAAGGTTCAGTGACGTTTGAAGGAAAAGATTTGCTTGAAATGGAAACGGAAGATCGCGCGCGTGAAGGTGTGTTTTTGGCGTTTCAGTACCCAGTTGAAATTCCAGGTGTGTCGAATGTGAACTTTTTGAAGACCGCTATTAACGAAATCAGAGAGCATAAAGGGGAAGATCCTATTTCTGCGAAAGATTTTATGGCAATGGTGCGCGAGAAATCCGCATTGGTTGAATTGGATTCAAAACTGGCTTCTAGAAGTGTCAACGAAGGGTTTTCTGGCGGTGAGAAAAAGCGAAACGAAATATTTCAAATGGCGATGTTAAATCCCAAGCTTTCTATTCTAGATGAAACAGATTCAGGATTGGACATTGATGCCTTGCGCATCGTTGCAAACGGTGTGAACAAGTTAAAAACGCCGAATAATGCAACAATCATCATTACGCATTACCAACGTCTATTGGATTACATCGTTCCAGATTTTGTACATGTACTTTACGACGGGAAAATCGTGAAAACTGGTCCAAAAGAATTGGCACTGGAACTCGAAGAGAAAGGATACGATTGGATTAAAGCAGAATTAGCACTTTAAGGAAAAGAAGAATGACAGTTATTGAAGGAAATAAAGTCAGTTTTACTGAGAAGTTAACCTCTACTTCTTTACCCATTCAACGGGAAGATATTGCCACGGCATTACAGACCATAGCAAATACTCCTATGCCTACCACACGTGTGGAAGCATGGAAATACACGCGATTGACGAAGATTGGAAAAGTGAACTTTACCAACGAAGAGGCAGAAGTAACTTCGATTGACAATTACAGAATTTGCTCATCAGAAACCACATTGGTATTCGTGAATGGGCATTATTCTGAGCGTTTATCTAGTCGGAAACTGCCCGTAGGTGTGAGCGTTGAATTGATTTCTAAATCGACGCAACAACTTGAAACGACTTCTATAAAACTGGAAGGAGAAATCTTCAACGCGACAAATACTGCTTTTCTCAACGACGGTGTCATTATTCGTATTGCAGCAAATGCGGTGATTAAACAACCGATTCAAGTAGTGCACATTTTGAAAGGTGATCACGTCATCTCTAATTTCAAAACGATAATTCACGCTGAAAAATTCTCCAAAGCGGAAATCGTACAAGGATTTTTTAGTGAGGGCGGAAGTTCAAATTTCTGTAATTCAATCTCGGAAATCAATGTGGCTGAAAATGCGCATTTGACAATCAATAAAATCCAATACGAGTCGGAAGAATCGTTTCATATCAGTACAGAAGAAGTGCAACAAGCAACGGATTCCAACTTCAAAATAAACACATTTACGTTAAATGGTGGTTTGGTTCGAAATAACCTACACATCAACGTCAACGGCAAAAACTGTGAAAGTCACTTGAACGGTGCTTATCTTTTGAAGAACAAACAACATGTCGACAATCACTCTGTGGTGGATCATAAAGTCCCGAATTGTGAATCGCATGAATTGTACAAAGGTGTCATTGACGACAGCGCAACAGCAGTGTTTAATGGTAAAGTCTATGTGCGTCCAGATGCTCAAAAAATCAACGCTTTTCAATCCAATGCGAATGTATTACTTTCTGACAATGCGACGATCAATTCGAAGCCAGAACTGGAAATCTATGCAGACGATGTAAAATGCTCGCATGGATCGACAACGGGACAATTAGACGAAGAAGCAGTGTTTTACCTAAGAGCACGTGGACTGTCTGAAAAATCTGCTCGTCAGTTAGTCGTTTCTGCGTTTATTGGTGAAGTAATTGAAAAAGTGGAGAACGAAGAAGTCGTGACCTTTATCAATAAAAAATTGAAGGAACGTTTTGACTGGAATTTTTAATTGAGTCTTTTCGATGAGAGAATCAATCCATTAAGCTTTGATCAAATTCTTTCAGTTTGATGGCGATTTCGCTCAAAATATGTGATTTCTGCTCATCTCGCTCATCTTTTTCCATGTATTTCTTGAGGTGTAATTGACACTCCAGAATATCCTCTTCCATAAAAGGTCCGTCTAGGTTTTCTATGATTGTTAAGCAGTCGAGCGCTTCTAAAAAATCTCCTTCTACTGCGATCTGAACAAAGTCATCAATGTAATTGCTGAAATCAACTTTCATATTCCAAACCGTTGAAAGTAAGGGTTGACGTACGTCTAAAAAGTACTCGTCTGTTATCACCTCAATCATTTCCACAGCAATTGTTGAATCTTTAAGACTACTCAGCAACTCTAGTATCTCTGACTTATTCACCGGAGAAGTTGTATTCAATAAGCACTCAGCTAAATCTTTGATCACTGATGAATTTCCGTGTGCTTCCAGCGATTTGATTGCTTTTGAGGCTTTCTTTTCATCACCTGAATGGAGATCACCCAATATACTTTGTAGTTTCTGCGATTGCTTTTTTACTGCCATACTTCTTCAATTTCACCACAAAAGTACTGCATTATATTTATTCTCACTACAAATAAATATCTTTACAGCATGCGGAAGACGTTTCAAATAGCACAGTTCTTAATTCTACTACTTATGGTGGCTAGTTGTCGCATTGAAACAGCGAAACCAGTCGCTCAAAAACAATTGGTGATTGCCTCCGATTATTTGACTGAAGGCGACACTGTTCTGTTTCGCAGTTTTTCAAAAAACGCGAACACACGCGTGAAAATTCTTCCTTATTCGAAAAGTAAAATAATTGGTGAATTTCGCACGAACAAATACAACACTGGAATTGATTTGTTCATGATGAAATCACTGTACGATGTCCACGATCTTCAAAAAAGAAAGCTGTTTCAACCCCTCAAACGCTCGGTTAACCTTAAAGAAGAGTATTTGGACTTTTCTTCTGAACGCTACGACTATATTGGTTTTGGTTACGATCCGTATATTGTAGCCTATCCACAAAACGAGCGCTCGACGATCAAAATGTACAATGATCTAAAACGTTACAAATACATTAAAGATTTAGATGATTCGGAACTTATTCCTATGATTGCTCCAATTTTAGGTAAAATGAAAAAGACAGAGGCGCATCTTTGGATCAAACGAATGTACGAGCACAACTATGCTGATAGTCTGTTAAGTGATTCATTGATCTTACATATTCCAGTTTTAACCAGTTATAGCAACTTCCAAAAAAATAGAGACAGTAAATTGTATACGCATAAAGCTGTGTTAATGCCAAACAACAAATCAACTGGGACCTTTTACAATTTGAGAACCATAACGATTGCATTTCAAGCAGAACATTATGACGAAGCCTTAGCTTTCATTGATTTTTACTTGGCGGAAGAAAAGAACCTTTATCTCAACAAGGCATTGGGAACTATCGCGATCAACTCTTCTGAATCTGGATTTAGAAAATATTATATTCATTCGGAGGAGATGTTAGAATACTACCTTCTAATTGAGCGTTCATTAAATCGATTTAGTAAAAACTAAACTTTTTGTTCAATTTTAGTTGTTTAGTTGCAAAAATTAATTCATATTTGCTTCACAATCAATTAACCTCAACGCTATTATGAACCAAAAACGGATCATATTATCTCAGTTATTGTCTCGAAAACGGGTGGACGTTACATCGAAGAACTACATCAATCAGATTCGGGTTATTACCTTTGTGTTTTTCGCTTTGATTGTAGCTTTCATTAGTGTTTATTTATACTTCACTGATTTAACCGTAGCCACGATTGCAATTGCAGTTGCATCTTTTGGTGTTTTTGGAGGTATTTTGTACTTACTTCGAAAACAAATTTCTGGCACAGCGATCAAGGGAGACACCCTCATTTTGAACAAGGATAATAAACGCTTTTGTGTGACTTCTTTGAGAAGCATAAAGGAAATAAAGACATTTTCCTTTTTTGTATTTCAGGTAACAAAACTGTATTATAAATTAGACGGCAGAACTCAATCTACGTTGATTTTTACCGTGAAAAATCGGTATCAATTTACTCCAGAAACGTTGCTGCGACATGCAGTGATATTGAGTAAAAAACAAAAGGCAAATCATAAGCCGGATCCTGTTCTCATCCAAGGATAAGTGTCTATCATTTATCTAGCACTGACGTCACCATCAGCGTCCATCGACCTACCCTCCTAGTTTGAGCGAGCAGCTCTACAAACCCATGTCTTTCGACAAATGAGCTAACCTAGGTTTACATGGTCTTTCAGCCCGTAAGGTTTACCTTGCAATTTCGATCACTCGAAACACGGTGAGCTCTTACCTCACCTTTTCACCTTTTCTCGAACAAGCAAGCTTGTCCAAGTAGTTTTCCTTTCTGCGGCACTTTCTGTTCCCATTAGCTCTCGCCAATGAGACCTTCCCGTTAGGAAGTACGGTGCTCTATGCTGTCCAGACTTTCCTCTTCAAACTAAATTTGAAGCGATAGACTGATTTGCCTTTCCACAAAGGTACGATTTAATCCTGTTTAATGAATGTTTTATGGCTGAATTGGTAACCATCACCAACAACTAACTGATACATTCCATTCTGCAGCGTTGCTACATCAATAGATGTTATCGGAGTATTCAAGGTTCCATTCATGACTTCTGTTCCTTTCATGTCAACGATTTTATAGGTGCTATTTGGAGCGACATTTTTAACTGAAAGAACATCCGTTGCTGGGTTCGGGTAGATCTCCATTTGAGAAGTTAACTCATTCAAACCTAACCCATAATCATAATCTTTGTATTCAATTCCAGTCACTACCTCGTTGCCAGCTATATCGTTAGTCGTAATTCGCATGACAGCATCTCGCTCTCCATTCGCAAGCCACTCATAGATGTATGTGTCTGGCACTGGAATTGGAATCCATGTTTGATTTCCGAAAACATCAATTCTAATCGAATCAATCTCATTTATTGTATGTTTTATCCTAAGTACATCAAACGTGCCATAAGGTGTTGCAACACTTCCCCAGCCATCAACTTGTGAATATCGCTGACGGTATTGTCTAAATACTGCATCAAAAAATGGATTCATGTCAAGATTCGTATATCCACGAGAAAAATAGGTGTCTCCGAAATTCAACGGAAGTTCGTATCGGGTTTCAATAGTGTCTGACTTAACCGGTAATGATGTTCCTTCAATATTGATAGAATATCCAACAGAAGTAATTGCACTTGATGTTTTACGCGTGTATTGATTAATATCAGTGATTGAAATCGGTAAAAAGCCACTCGCCTGATCTAAAGGTAGATCTGTTGAAGGTAGATAATAAGTCGCTTGATATTGAGGAAGGACAGTTGCCACGTAAACTGCATTGATGAACATAGGTAAACCTGCCATCCCCATAAATCCTCTAAATCTTTGCGTTTGCGGCGTTAAATGCGTAAAATCCCAGGAATAGTTTGCTCCAGTTGTTGCGAAATCAATTGTATTATCAGTTGCAATACTCATAATTAAGCTCTCGTCACCTCCAGCAAAATCCGCTTCAGTCAAGGAAATTTGTGCGCTCAAAACTAGTGGGGAAAGAGCACAACATAGTAGGATTGATTTCATATTTTTTTTCGTAAAAGTAACAATTAATTTTAGTCAAGTCAATTGACTTCAACTCCAAAAACAACATTCATCGTTAGATTCATTTCATCTCCCGTTTCTGGATGTTTTAGCTTTCCACCAATAGTTGCAGAGACTTTAAAGACAGAGTTTCCTGCATCGTTTGATCCAAAATAATCTACCGAATGAATGATTACTTTCGATGAACTATTGTTCGCTAAATCAGAATGAAAAGTCTGACCATTTTTCATCACTTTAATTCGAATATTAAAATCGCGGGGAACCAAAGCGGCACTTTCATTTTCGAAAATGGTAAAATCATTTACTACTTTGTAAGCATCGTACCCATTTAATACAACGGACTTTGTTCTAACTACTCCATTTGCAAAATGCACATCTGCAGTCACGACTGACAACAACGCAGAAATGTTTGATTCAAATTCAAGCGACTGACCCACATACACACTATCAACATACCAATCTATAAAATCGATTTCTGAAGTCATATTAGTTGGCACTACACTAACAAGCCCACCACCAAGAAGGCTTGTGCTAAGCTCGCAATTCGCATTATGATTGTATCCAATAATCACCTGATCACAAACCGTCTTTTGGGCACCGTCAAAAAAGTCAATTTCAGCACAAACCGCATACCTGCCAGGAGCATAAATGGTATAATTGTTTAGTCCAACATAATTTCCATCCACATGCCATTTCACTGATGCAATGTACTGCGCATTATCAAATGCATTCTTCGATAATACGGCAATTGGAGTACTACTTACTTGAGAAAAAACGGGTAAAATTGTAGTTGGTTCCGGTGTTTTAGACACGAAATCAATGTTGCCATCATACACGCCAATTTCGACGCTTAAATCTTCTCCTTCAATTTTACCAGAGAATACACTTACACCATTCTCTTCAAGCGTCATGGTGTGCATAAAAACATTGTTGTCTCCAGCAATTAACTGAAAATTTTCACCATCTATAGTTCCTTCGACGCTAAATATCGGCGTATTGGACTCAGGAATTTCTATTATGTCCTTTTTACAAGCACTTGCGACCACTAACACAAGTCCAATAAAGAAATACATTTGTTTTAACTTCATAACTATCTTTTAAATCTTAATGATTTTCGAATATACAACTGCCCATCTATCGGAAAGGCATTATTGCTACCCACTAAATATCCTTCTTGAACCATTGGCATTAGTTGTACGCCTATATTCATACCCAGTTTTAAGGACGGTGACAAATCAAACGCATAACCTAGGAACGGTTTTATGCCAAAACGATTGATTCCATCCATGTTTCCATAATAGGTTTTTCTTTCATCTATTTGATCATTAACCGACGAAGAAATTCCAACTTTTGTGCCCATCACGTAGGAAGGACGCGCACCAATATTTACCGTGTGCTTTCCAAGTTTGTAACCTACGCTGATTTCTGCTTCTAATGAATAAATTTCTTTGTAGTCAAAATTATAACTGTACTCGCTAGAACCAAAACTGTATACTTTAGCTCTTCGATTAAGCACCAAATCTTGGTGATTTGACCAAACACCATTCACACCAGCAGTCAAGAGCAGCTTTCCTTTTTGGATTTGCGTCCCTACACCTATTCCAAAAGAGTTGGATAATTTATTTGACGGTGAAATAAGCGATTGCGACAGCCCACCGAAACCACCCACATAAATAGTTGCTTTCATTGGGAATTTACGCTCGTTGTATAAATGACTTGACGCGAGTTCGGGATTCCATTCCTGCGTAGAAAGTCCAAGTATAGAAAGTTGATTAACTGAGCCCTGTCCAAGTCCTTCCTCTCTATGCGTTTCGTTTACTTCCTGCTTCAATGGCAGTGCTGCGGCATTTTTCTTGAACGAAGGAGATTGGTTCACATCTTCAACAATTGATTTTTCACCAACACCAGTGCTGGCATCAATTGATTTTACGTGTTGATTGCTTTTTGTTGAAGAAGTGACCGACTTGTTTGGTTGTTGTGGAGAATTTGCGCTCACTTCCTCCGTTTGTTCATCTACTGAGTCATTGCTCACTGAGATATGTTTCTCATCTATTGACTTAGGAGACTGTTCTGTTTGATTGTATATTTCTTTTGTATTTACTTGCAATTCTGTTTTTACTTCTAGTTCGCTCATTGGATTGTAGAAAGAAGATACTCCTACCAACCCGATAAACACGAATGCAGTAAAAAACCATAAAAAGTCCTTTTTCCCTGAAGCGGAAGGAAGCAATGCCTCCATCTCTTTCCAGTATTCATCTTTGTATTCAAATGATGAACCACCCGCGGCTTCTTGCGCAAATTTGTCTATTTCTTCATCTGTCCAGCTCATATCACCATCCGTTGATTGTTGTTCTCTAATAATTCCAGTTTATATCGCAACATTTTACGCGCAGTGGACAAATGCCATTTCGAGGTTCCTTCCGACATCTGAAGTAATTCTGCAATTTCCTTGTGAGAATATCCGTCAATTACGTACAAGTTAAACACTTGTCCTGTTGTAGTTGGAAGTTCCTTAATTAGAACCAAGATATTTTCCACCCCAAGGTTACTCTCTGCATTATTACTGCTTCCCGTAGCATAGAAATCTAACTCTGTTTCACTATCGCTTTTGGTTACTTGCGTATTGTATTTCTTATTTTTTCTGTACTCGTCTATTAACGAGTTAACCATGATTCTCTTCGCCCAAGCATCAAAATTATAATCCTTATCTATTCTTTCTAAACTGTTTAATATCTTAATAAAACCTGCATTAAATGCAGCCCTAGCGTCTTCTTCGTTCTTATTGTACCGAAAACATATTGGCATGAGCATTTTGAAACCATACTCGTACAACAAGTTGATTGCTTTGCGATCATCACGCATACACGCTATGATTATTTCATGGGTGATGTCCATTGGTTTATTCAACGATCTTATCTTCAATATTATACGTAAATTACATAGAATTAATTAAATTTCATCACTTTCAACCTCTCATTTTTTTTTATTTTCAGCACTTTAATTAGTAGACGCAAACACGAATAGAAAGGTTGGGAATGAAATTACATCTTATTAGGCATGCGAAAGCATTGCAACCAGTATTAAACGAAAATGACTTTGACAGAGCACTAGCGGATCGTGGCATTAAACAAGCTACAGCCTTAGGAGCTTACCTAAAAGAGAAGAATGTAACATGTGAAGTATGGTGCAGTGATGCTGTTCGAACACGAGAAACGCTGGCAATAATTGAGCAGCAAAACAAATTTGATTCTATTACCTTTTTCGATGAATTTTACCTGTGTTCAAAAGAAACATTCTTAGAAAAATTATGGTTAGATAGTTCAGCCAAAGATGTAATCATAGTTGGACATAATTTCGGTATTTCAGATTTGGCGAACTATTTTTTAGACGATATGCTTGAAATGCGCACGTGTGAATATATCTGTATTGAATTTAAAACAGAAAAACGCAACGAAACTTCTAGAGATGCTGGCGTAATTGTCGATCGTTGGACCTTTTCTTAGCCAATCGGCTTTATATGGGGCATTCGTTCAGGCAGAATCGATTCTGCGAAGTCTTCATAGGTATCAATATCATTTTTTGACTCGAGCAAATGAACTGTTCGCTGCTGTTCGGTCAATTCATCTAGTGTAGATTGTAGTAGATATTGTGTACTCCATGCCTTATCTTCAAAAATGTAGCTGTAGTACTTATTCATTCCGAGTAGGTAATAACCTCCATCATCTGCTGGACCAAAAACTACATCGTTGGATTGAAGTGCCTGAACTGCATCCTGAATTAGTTCAACAGATAAATCTGGCAAATCCGTTCCTATACCTAAAACCCGTCGATAACCTGAATCAAAGGATGCAGCAAATGCTTGACCCATGCGCTCGCCCAAATCACTTCCTTGTTGGACAAATTTAGGTCTTCCCGTATAGGTTTCTTGTTCAATGCGATCTGAAAAATAGATGTGAACATCACAAGATCCTAGTTGCTGGACAATTTGCTCGGTAGATGCAAACAAATAATGGTAGACTTCCAACGCTTGTTGATCTCCAATCGTTGCTGCTAGACGTGTTTTTACCTTGCCGAATTGGGCATTCTTCGCAAAGACAATCAACAAGGTAGATGAATTCATAAAACGATTCTACTGCTAACGATGCAATTAAACTTCTTCCGATTTGTTCTTCCTTCTGTCGAGAAAACCATCTAAGAAACTCAACAACAATCCTCCCATCAACCCACCATACAATGTGCTATTCAATGGTTTTGAGGTGATCGAGCAAGTTCCACCACTACAACCTACGAAGTAATAATAGGCATAACCTGCAAATAAACCCAGTATTATTCCTAGTATAGCAAACTTATTTTTCTTGAGAAGTTTCATTCTTTTTCTTTCAAAATTAATGATTTCAACTAGGCTCAATGTGATCTTTGTCACATTTAAATCACCCGTCTTTTTGCTTCAACTCTAAATCGTTATGTCTTTCACTTAAGAATCCTTAAATTCGCAGCTACGATTCAACAGAATAAGAATGAAAATTTCATACAATTGGTTAAAGCAATACGTTGCACTGGACTTAACACCTGAAGAGGCAGGGAATATTCTTACCGACACAGGACTTGAGGTCGAAGGAATCCACAAGATTGAAGCCGTGAAAGGTGGATTGGAAGGTGTGTTTGTAGGTGAGGTGCTCACGTGCGAACAACATCCAGATGCGGATCGTTTAAAAGTGACCACGGTGACTGTTGGAAAGGAAACTCTACAGATTGTATGTGGTGCACCGAACGTCGCTGCGGGACAAAAAGTTATTGTCGCTACCGTAGGTTGCACGCTTTACCCTACTCCAGATGAACCATTTAAGATAAAAAAATCAAAAATTCGAGGAGTTGAATCGGAAGGCATGTTATGTGCCGAAGACGAACTAGGTTTAGGAAAAGGTCACGATGGAATACTTGTGCTCGATGCCAACGTAAAAGTTGGGACTCCTGCTGCCTCTTATTTTGAGTTGGAAGACGATTACACCATTGAAATCGGATTGACGCCAAACAGAGCTGATGCCATGGGACATATCGGTGTAGCGCGCGATTTAGTCGCTTACCTTAACGTTCACAATAACGCTGGATTAGCAGTATCGATGCCAGCAATAGATGCCTTTCGCGTTGAGGGGAATGATTTAAAGATCAATATCACAGTTGAAGACAATGAACTTTGTCCACGCTACGTTGGAACTTCCATCAAAGGCTTGAAAATAGGTGCTTCTCCAGCTTGGTTACAAAAGAGATTGCGCGCTATCGGAATAGCTCCAATCAACAACGTTGTTGATGTCACCAATTTTGTCATGCATGAATTAGGAACTCCACTCCATGCATTTGATGCTGCACGATTAAACAGTAAAATTGTAGTGAAAAATGCGAAAAAAGGTGATCTTTTTACAACTTTAGATGAAGTCGAGCGAAAATTAGATGATTCCAACCTCATGATCACCAACGGAAATGAGCACTTGTGCATTGCGGGTGTTTATGGTGGAATGACCTCTGGAATTAAGGATCATACAACGGACGTTTTCCTAGAATCAGCATATTTTCAGCCAGTTTCAGTAAGAAAAACGGCTAAAATGCACGGATTGAATACCGATGCCTCGTTTCGTTTTGAGCGTGGTGTTGATCCAAATTTAACCGAATATGCACTAAAAAGAGCGGCGCTACTAATTCAAGAAGTTGCTGGTGGAACTATCAGCATGGAAGTGATTGATACGAACCCAAGTCCAGTAAAAAATGCGACAGTTGAATTCAGTTATACCCGTTGTAACAAATTAATTGGAGCTGAACTTTCGAAGGACATGATTAACTCAATCCTCTCCAATTTGGATATCCATTTACTTTCTGTCAATGGAGATACTGCACTGTTAGAAATTCCAGCATACCGAGTGGATGTGACACGTGAGGCAGACGTTGTGGAAGAAATTTTGCGGATTTATGGCTTTAACAATGTGCCAATTCCCACTAAATTGAATACCTCGCTTTCTTACATGAAAAAACCTGACAGCGAGAAAGTACAACATATAATTTCTGAGATGCTCGTGGGACTAGGTTGCGTTGAAACGCTGAACAATTCACTCACGAAATCGGAATACGCGATTAAACTCGGAGGTGAGGTTGTCACCGATGAACGAAATGTAAGGATCCTAAATCCGTTGAGTCAAGATCTTGATGTGATGCGTCAGTCATTATTATTCAATGCCCTTGAAACCGTTGCACACAATCAAAATCGTCAAAATGCAGACTTGAAATTGTTTGAATTTGGAAAGGTTTATCATAAGTATGAATCCTACCAAGAAAACAAACGTTTGATGATTACGCTTACAGGAGATAAAGAACGAGAAAATTGGAATTCAACGAAGGCTAAAACGACCTATTTCAGTGCAAAAGGTATGGCAATGACTGTTTTTAATCGCTTAGGATTAGGAGAAATGTTGCAAGAGAAGTCTTTGAAAAATTCATTGTTTCAAGACGGAATTCAACTTTTTATTCTGAAGAATAAGGTCGGAGAAATTGGCTGGGTATCACCAAAAATGAAAAAGCACTTTGGAATTAAACAAGATGTTTTTGTTGTGGACCTTGATTGGGATGCAGTGATAGATAGCCTAAAATTCACGAAAATCGTTTACAAGGAAATCCCTAAAACCTTTGCTGTTCGAAGGGACTTCTCTCTTTTAATTGACGCTCAAACGAATTTTTCAGAAATAGAAGAAATTGCACGTAAATGCGATAACAAACTGTTGAAGGAAGTCGGATTATTCGATGTATACGAAGGTGAAAATCTTGAGGCTGGAAAAAAATCCTATGCCGTTTCGTTTAAATTTCAAGACGCTGAAAACACATTGAAAGATCAACAAGTCGACGCAATTATGGATAAAATTCGTGTTCAATTACAAGAAACATTGAGCGCACAATTAAGGTAACCGACTTAGGTCTGAAATCTATGAGAAAATTCGTTATTACTGGCATAGGAACAGACGTTGGAAAAACAATCGTAAGCGCTATTATTGCAGAATCAATGGGTGCAGCGTATTGGAAACCTGTTCAGGCTGGGGATTTAGATAATTCCGACTCAATTAAAATTCAACGGCTTACATCCAATGTGGAAGTAATTCCTGAGGCATTTCGACTTTCTCGACCGATGTCACCCCATGCTGCGGCTACCATCGATAACGTAAAGATTGAGTTAAGCGATTTAATCGTTCCAAAGGTTAGCAGAGATTTAATCATCGAGGGCGCTGGGGGAATTATGGTTCCAATAAACTCAAGTGGTTTGATTTATGCGGATGTGTTTGAAACATGGCAACTTCCCGTAATTATCGTTTCACGTCATTATTTAGGAAGTATCAATCACAGCCTTATGACTGCTGAAATTTTGCAAAAAAGGGGAATAGAAATCGCTGGTTTTATTTTTGTGGGAAACGAAAATCCATCCACAGAGGAGATCATTTGTCGCAAATCAGGTGTTTCCATGCTTGCACGAATTCCAGAAGTAGAGATCGTGGATAGAGCTTTTATCGCTGAACAAGCAAGCAAATTAAATCTGAACTTATGAGTGAAACGCACCGCAAATCTGGTAATTCACAATTATTGGAGGACGATAAAAAATATGTTTGGCATCCATTTACGCAAGAAATGACGGCTAAAAAACCGTTGGAGATTGTAAAGGCTGAGGGAACAATTCTCACCGATTCCAGCGGAAAAGAATACATTGATGCAAATTCTTCTTGGTGGGTAAACGTTCACGGTCACGGACATCCGCACATTGGAAAAGCAATTTCAGAGCAGTTTAAAACGATTGACCATGTTGTATTTGCGGGTGTAACTCATCCAAAAGCTGTTGAATTGGCGAAACGCATCGTAAACATACTTCCCGACAATTTTAGTAAAGTCTTCTTTTCGGACAACGGGTCTACTTCTGTGGAAGTCGCATTGAAAATGGCTTTTCAGTATTTTCACAACCAAGGCATTTCTAAACCTCGGATTCTTGCTATGCACGGAGCATACCATGGAGATACGTTTGGCGCAATGTCAGTTGGTCAGCGTGGCTACTTTAACGCACCGTTTGAACCCTATTTCTTCGATGTAGACTACATAGATTTTCCAACTAATGAAAATGAAGAGATCGTTCTAGCGCAAGCCGAAAGTTTGTTTGCATCTGGCGAATTTGCAGCTATGATTGTCGAACCTCTCGTTCAGGGTGCAGCTGGAATGCGCATGTATTCATCCACGTTTCTAGATAGGCTCTCTGTGTTGGCTAAAAAGAATGACGTGCTAGTCATTTTTGATGAAGTCATGACTGGTTTCGGTCGCACGGGCAAACTTTTCGCCATGGATTATTGTGAGCAAAAACCTGATATCGTTGCCTTGTCCAAGGGACTCACAGGTGGAGTTATGGCTCTGGGATTAACGGTTACAACGGAGAAAATTCATAACGCATTTTTATCGGAGGAAATGTCAAAAGCCTTGCTACACGGACATTCATTTACTGCAAACCCTATCGCTTGCGCAGTAGCATGTGCGAGCTTGGATTTATTTGAAGCTGAATCGACATGGAAAGGCATTGAAAACGTCGTGGAATGGCATGCTAGTTTTACAAGCATCCTTAATAATCACTCGTATGTCTCAAATGTGCGTCAGCGTGGAACCATCTTGGCGTTTGAGATAACAACAGGAGGTGAGAATACCTATTTTTCTAACATTCGAGATCAGGCGTACGAGTTCTTCTTGAAGAAGGGGGTATTGCTGCGACCTTTAGGGAATACGCTATTCATCAATGCTCCCTACTGCTTAACTAACAGTGAGTACCTCACAATCAAAGAAGCTGTTATCGAATTTTTAGAAACGTTGAATTCTTCTAAAATTTAGCCCCAATGCTCACACTAAAGACATTCATGGATCTTCTCTCTGGAGCATAACCCATGTTTCCTTCCATGCGCGAATAATCGAGACCTACCGCTAATACTTTGTAACGAAATTTCACCTCTGCGCCATAGTTAAGTCCAACTGCTGGACCATTTCCAAATGGAGGTAAAAAATTCATGATATTCAATCCAACATTGGCGTTTGCTTCCATCCCCATGGATTCACTCAACTTAAATGCGTTTGCAAAGCCAAGGTTACCTAGAGAAATCGAATTTGCAAAACCAATCCCCGAATTTGGATTTACATAGATCCCCAATTTTAAATAGGTAGCCTGTAATCCTGGTCTCCACTTCTCACGCGTACCAAAATACCACTTACTTCCAAATCGAACCCCAACACTTGTCAACGTGCTCCGCAATGTCTCTGATGTTTCAAAACCGTCAGGATAATAATTTCCTTGTTCATCATAATAAGCATAATAGGTGTTTCTTTCCGTATAGTCATTAACTCCTATTATACCTTCCACGAAAAATCCGTTGTCTAATATAAAGTCCTTTTTCTTTCGTTCCGTTATTCTAGGAGCGCTAGGTTCTTCCGTTTTAGTTTCCACCACTTTCTCAAACTTCTCCCAACTGCCATCATTGTAGATAATTTCTTCTACATCATTTATGGCTATATTTCTAATCGGACCTTCAGGTTGGTCAAAATTTCTGTATTTTATAGTTGTTGCGGTTATCTCGATGACATTCGCACTAATTTTAGTCCCATCACGTTTAATGATGACATCTTGAGAAAAACCTAAAAAACTAAAAAGAGTAAAAACAATAATGGCGGTCAACTTATTCATAACTAGTATTAATTTGTTCAGATAAATGTACGTAAAAAACTGTTGTGTTATATGATTCGACTCTAAAACGTTATTTTGTTGCATGTATTGCGTCTCTAATAATTTTTGCCGCTTCTCTGATTTCTTGTTCCGAAATAGTCAACGGTGGCGATAATCGAAAACTATAGGGATGTGATAAAAACCAAAAACTGATCAATCCCTTTTCTAGGCAACGGTTCACAACTTTTTCTACTCGCTCAAAGGAAACCATATCAAAAGCGTACATCATTCCGATGCGTCTAATTTCTTTGATTTCTGAAATGTCAGAGAGTAGGTCCGCCAACAGTTTTCCTTTGCGTTCGACTTCTGAAAAATCAATTTCAGTCTGCAACACTTCCAAACAAGCATCTGCTGCAGCGCAGATGACTGGATGTCCACCGAACGTTGTAATATGTCCCAACATTGGATTATGGGTAAACGCATTCAATAGTTCTTTAGATGCGACCAAAGCACCAATGGGCATTCCTCCCCCAAGTGCTTTACCCAGCGTTAAAATATCTGGAACAACATTAAAATGCTCAAAGGCAAACATTTTTCCAGTTCTACCTATTCCACATTGTATTTCGTCAAAAATAAGCTGTGCGCCGACTTCTGTGCATCGATCTCTCAGTACTTCCATGAATTTCTTACTCGGAATTCTAACACCTGCATCTCCTTGAACAGTTTCGATAATGACACCCGCTGTTCGCTCTGTAATTTGAGCAATATCTTCGATGGAATTAAACGTCAGAAATCGAACATCTGGCAACAATGGTCTAAAACTTTCCTTCTTTGTCTCATTCCCTGAAACGCTCATTGATCCGTGGGTGCTCCCGTGGTATGATCCTCGAAAGGAAACCAACTCCGTTCTTCCTGTAATACGTTTAGCTAGTTTTAATGCTGCTTCGTTGGCTTCCGTTCCTGAATTGACTGGATAGACGGCATTCAACGTCGATGGTAATAATGAGGTTAGTCGCTTCGCGAAATTTAATTGAGCCTCTTGAATAAATTCGCCGTACACCATTACGTGCAGATGGCGGTCAATCTGTTGTTTTAATGCTGTAACGACTTTCGGGTGGTTGTGTCCAATATTGTTCACCGCTACCCCTGCAATCATGTCGTAGAAACGCTTCTTGTTTTTATCGTAAATAAAGATTCCCACTGCCCTTTCCACATCAATTAGATATGGAAAGGGGTTTGTCTGTCCTTGTAAACTTAAAAACGCTTCTTCTGAATTCATTGAAAATTATTTGCTCTTGTTCTGACCATGATTGATCTTTTCAAACCTTTCAAAAAACCATTTTGCCATCAGCACACATCAGGAATGGATTGTAAAATTCCTCGTCTATTTTCGATCAATGACCTTAAGCGCTGCTTTTACAACATCTGCTGTATCGATTCCGTACTTCGTCATCAATTCATCTGGTGTTCCACTTTCTCCAAATGTATCGTTCACACCAACGTATTCCTGAGGTGCCGGATTATTTTTAACGAGCACTTGCGCTATAGAATCGCCTAAACCACCATTTAACATGTGTTCTTCTGCTGACACGACGCATCCTGTTTTTTTAATTGAATCTAAAATTGCTTTCTCGTCCAATGGCTTAATCGTGTGCATATTGATGACTTCAGCAGAAATACCTTTTTCCGCCAATTCTTGCGCTGCCTCAATGGATTTCCATACAAGGTGTCCACATGCAATGATGGTCACGTCAGTTCCTTCAATGATCACGTCCGCCTTTCCAATTTGGAAATTCGCATCTGGTTTCACGAAAATTGGTACTGAAGGACGTCCAAAGCGTAAGTAAACAGGACCAACATGATCGGCAATGGCGATTGTCGCCTGTTTAGTTTGATTAAAATCAGCAGGAACGATGACTGTCATATTTGGTAACATCTTCATCATTCCAATATCTTCCAAAATTTGATGCGTCGCACCATCTTCACCAAGTGTTAATCCAGCATGTGAAGCACAGATTTTTACATTCTTCTGTGAGTAAGCAATTGACTGTCGAATTTGATCATACACACGTCCAGTTGAAAAGTTAGCAAACGTACCCGTATAAGGAATCTTTCCACCAATGGTCATTCCAGCTGCCATGCCCATCATGTTCGCTTCTGCGATTCCAACTTGAAAAAATCGTTCTGGAAATTCATTTTCAAAATCGTTCATTTTAAGTGAACCAGTAAGGTCAGCGCACAATGCAACAACGTCTTTGTTTCTTTTTCCAATTTCCAATAGACCTTCACCGAATCCAGAACGTGTGTCTTTTTTTCCTAATACTTCGATTTCAATTGTTTTCATCATAACCTTAATGCTACTGTTTTGTTTGAATTGATTCTAAAATTCTGCTCCATCGTATAGGTGGACGATTTTAATTGTTTTTGTCGGTACACAATTCGATAGGCTCCAGGCTGCAATTGCCATTCTCCTGTCTTGGAATGTTCGCCAAGATTACATACCCAGTCCCATGTGCCATTGGAGTTTTCAGTAAAAATCTGTCCTACTACCTCTTGTCCCGAAGTGTACTTCAAAAATCCTGGTGCTTGAATGTTTATAGTTGCTGTGCTACTCTGTTCAATATCAGCGGTGATATAGATTCGAGGTAGTGTTAGAATTTCAATGTCATATTTCCCAACGAGGTATTTATCGGTGGCGCTAATTTTTTGTGTATTCAGCGTAACGTTAGATCCTTCCTTCATGATCCGGGCTTCAATCTGGTATTGTTTGGCAGCATTTGAAAAACGAATCATCAAGTTTCCTTGAGGGGCATCGACAACTATTGTGTTGTGAATATTTCGTTGAATCTTAATATTCTTTTTCTCAACACGAGGTGTTGTGTTCACTACCAAATCGTAACTCAATGCAGGGTCAATAACTAAGGTGTCAGGATATCCTAGTTTGTTGAGCGTATGAGTGAATGTGTACTTCAAGTCATTTGTTCCTGCTTGGTATAAAAACATGGTGACATCCGTCTCTGAAGGCTTTTTATAAATGTCGTTAAGATTGATTTGAACGGTTGTATTTAAAAGTGCTTTCGATATAATATTTTCTAACACTTTTGTAAATGACTCTTTGGTTTCGGCATCGGCATAGGTTCCGATACAGTCGAATTTTTCTAGATACGAGAGATCCATTCCCAGTCCGATGACAAATGGTGTAACTTTCACCCCCTTATCCTTAAGTTTCTGCGCGATGACACACGGGTCATTATCACACGCTTCTAGCCCATCTGTAATTAGGATAATAATGTTTCTTGAAGTGTTATCAGGAAAATCTCCCGCTGCTGCCTCTAGCGATCGGGCAATTGGTGTTGTTCCTTTTGCTTGAATGGATCGAATTCGTGCTTTCACCTGAGAAAAGTTATTTTCCGCAAATGGTACTTCCAATTTTGTATCGTTACAATCCTGAAATGTAGCTGTAATTGGCGATTGATGTCCATACACACGGAGTGCAATTTCTAAGTTCGGAACATCAGCAATGTCATCCACGGTTTTAGCCAGGAGTTCTTTTGCAGCATCAATACGTGTCTGAGCTCCCCATTTTGCATTCATACTGTTCGAGGCGTCGAGTATGAACAAAATGCGGGTTTTTTGCTCTTGTCCAAATCCAAATGAACAGAGAAAAACAAACGCTATTGCTACAAATTTCTTCAATTAATAATCTCCTAAAGTTTCTTCCAGTTGATTCAAAGCACTCTCTAACTGCTCTGCATTTGGAGCGGACCCATGCCATTTATGCGTTCCCATCATGTAATCGACACCTTGTCCCATTTCTGTTTTCATGATAATCATAATAGGTTTTCCTTTTCCGGTTAAGCTTTTTGCTTTATCCAGAGTAGATTTAATTTCATCGATGTTATGACCGTCCATTTCGAGTACCTCCCAGCCAAAAGCATGCCACTTTTGACGTAAGTCACCTAACGACAGTACATGCTCAACATCACCGTCTATTTGACGTCCATTATAATCTATTGTAGCAATAAGATGATCTATTTTTTTTGCCGCAGCATAAATAGCAGCTTCCCAAATTTGTCCTTCTTGCAATTCACCGTCACCATGTAACGTGTAAACAATGGATTTGTCACCATTTAATTTTTTTGTCTCCGCAGCACCGATCGCGCAAGAAAGACCTTGACCTAATGAACCTGAAGCCATTCGAACTCCAGGAAGTTTCTTATCCGTTGATGGATGTCCCTGCAATTTTGTTCCAAGCTTTCTAAATCCAGCTAAATCTGAAACAGGAAAATAACCTGATCGCGCTAAAACACTGTACCAAACTGGTGATATATGTCCATTTGACAAAAAGAAAAGATCCTCGTTTTTCCCATCCATTGAAAAATTTGATGAATTGTGGTTCATCTTATCAAAATAAAGAACTGTAAGAAAATCTGCACAACCTAGCGAACCACCTGGGTGACCTGAACTAACTGCTGCGACCATTCTTACGATATCTCGTCTAACTTGAGTTGCAATTTCTTTTAATTTTTGAGTTTCCATAAAGGGGTGTTAAGACTGTTTTTTTAATAAAACAAAATTAGTTTTTATTATTAATTTAGCGATGTTAAAAAACTGAAGGTTATTATCAATTTGCAACTATTTATGCACAATAACCGTCTATTTAAGACATGAAACTAAAACTAAACAAATTATGAAACTCCTCTCTAGTTTACTTTTTGTTGTTCTGTTTTCTGGAACCCTTTGGTCACAAGAAAAAATAGATCAACGCCTATTAAAAGTTTATTCTGTAACAGAACTGAATGAAATGATTCAGTCCTCTCCAGATGATTATCAACTGTTAGTGTACGCATTGGACAACGCTATCTATTACACGAACTATTCTACGGAGAAATCATTAGAATTTACCGCAATCGACAGACCCAAAGACGGTGTAACCTTTCTAGATTTAGGTCTTGAGCTAAAAGAAGTAAATCAGTACTTCAAAGTGAATGGTGAAAACCAATTACTGGTTGTGAAATCGAAGTGGGTATTGAATCACGAACTAAACAAATAGTAGGGTATGAAAAGTTTATTTAAAAATATAATTGCCGGGGTTGTTTTTGTAGGATTCAGCTCGTTGGTATATAGTCAGAACGTCACTATGGGTGATGTTGGATTTCCTGAAACGAACCCTGCAAACTGTAATACATTTGGGACTTCAGGAAACAACTTCTATGATGACGGGGGAGCTGGGAATTATTCTGCGAACTTTAATGATACCACCGTATTTTGTCCTGATTTAACGCTAGGAACGAAAATGACGTTAACGTTTGCTATAAACGCAGGATTTGAATTTAATGTACATGGTTCTGATTCTATTTATGTGTATGATGGCCCGGATACAAGTGCACCACTTTTAGGAGTTCACAATTCGGACACTGATCCGAACGGCTTCGCTTATACTGCATCATGGGGTAACCCTTCTGGATGTTTAACCGTAGTCTTTATCTCGAATGGAGCAAACGAAGGAACTGGTTGGGTTGCGAATGCACAATGTGGAAATCAAAACCAACCATTTACGCCGCACATCGAAGCTTTTGTCAATGGTGTTGGCCCAAATGCTCTAAACCCAATAGACACTGGATTTGTTGATGTATGTTTTGGAGACAGCATTTTATTCGTAGCAAAACCAATTTTTCCTTACTCATTTGAGAACACGGGTTATGGGTACTCACAAAATGTCGACAACGTTGATTATGACTGGTATATTTCAGATGGTGGCACTTATGCAAACAACGATTCTATTTGGTTCACTCCTCCTACCCGAAATGGATTTTTAGTGGATTTAAAAATAACAGATGCGTTTCCGCAAATTGAACGAATACTGTGTAAGGTGAGAGTTTCTCAGCAACCATTATTCACTGGGACAGGACCGCTTGAAGACACTGTATGCCTTGGTCAAAATACTGTTTTAATTGGGGGTGTAACTCTAACTGACACTGTTGGGACATCTATTCCAGCTGGAACATTTGAATTGGGAGGATCATTCGCAGGATTAACGTACCTTCCTGATGGATCAGGTGCACAGTATCAGGCACCGATTGATATTGGTGGATTTCCTGATGGAAGTACCATTTCAAATTCTCAAGATTTAAATCAAGTCTGCATCACAATGGAACATTCGTATCTTGGCGATCTTGAAATTGCCTTACAGTGTCCAAATGGAACTCAAGTTGCCCTGCTTAATTCATATGCTCCTGGATTTATTCCAGGTGGAGTTAGTGGCGGTGGTACTTACATGGGTGACCCTATAGATGATGTTGGTGGGGGTGGTCCTGGTGAAGGCTGGGAATATTGCTTCAGTTCCGTGTTTAATACATGGGGAGATTATCCAACAGAAATCGGCGCAGGAAATACAATCCCAGCACCTGTATATGGCAATAACGGCCCTTCTTTAAATCCAAACGGCGTTTATCTTCCAGAACAAGATTTTTCGACATTTGCTGGTTGTCCTGTAAATGGTCAATGGACCATTATTGTACAAGATAATTTAGGCATAGATGACGGATACATTTTTGAGTGGGGACTGTATTTTGACCCATCGTTTTTTACAGGATTGGCTGGTTATCAAAACACCATTTCAGATGATGAATGGCTGGATGACCCATCTATTATCTCTGGTCAAGATGATACACTGCTAGTTATCCAACCAACCACTCCAGGTTATACAAACTACACGTACGTTGTTACCGATAATTTTGGATGTGAGTATGATACGACGGTTGCGCTCTTCGTTTTACCATTGCCAACAATTTTCGATGACACGATTGCATGTTACTACAATCACTTCATAACAGGTACTACATCATACGCAGGTGGTGTTTGGTCTTCTGCAGACACAGCGATCACCTTTTTACCTTCTCCAAATGTGGAAAATCCCAATGTGGTAACCTCAACAGCCGGCACATATACCGTAACCTATACGGACAATGCATGTGGAGTTGACGTCTCTGCTGAAATCTATTTTTACGAGTATCCATGGACTTGGTTTAATGACACATTGATCTGTGAAGGAGTCACACTTGTTGTTAATGCGCCAAATGAAAACCCAGATGCTACGGAGTATATTTGGAGCGATGGTCAGTATGGAACAAACGTTGCATTCAGTGAACCTGGATATTATGAGGTTACATTGACGAACGCATGTCATAGCTCGACCGCTGGTTTTAACTTGGACTATCAAAACTGCTTCGTAAATCCACCGAATGTTATATCATTGGCGCCAGGCTCTCAAAATAGCTTGTGGTATGTTGACTTAAACGGAATTAAAGAATTCGAAGTTGTTATTACAAATCGCTGGGGTAACGTGGTGTTTGAATGTAAAGATCAAGTAGGATTGTGTTCTTGGAACGGCAGATCACAGTCAGGTGATTTTGTGCAAGAAGGAACCTATTTTTACCTCATCAATGCACTCACTGAAGGTGACGAACAAATCCAAAAACATGGATTTATTCAGGTTGTGAATTAGGAACGAATCTATTTTAATTGAAGGACAATCTTTTTGATTGTCCTTTTTTGTTTCTAGTCATTATAGTTATTAACTTTACATATAATCGTAAAATTAATGTCGCATGAAAGTAGTTGGTGTCAATGGATTTGGGAGAATTGGTAGGTATTTCACGCGATTAACGCTTGATAATCCAAACGTAGATGTTGCGCTTGTGAATGATCTAGCGGATGTAAAAACGTTGGCACACTTGTTTAAATACGACAGTGTGCACCGACAGCTCAAGCACAGCTTCAAAATTGAAGGAAATTCACTCGTGTTCGAAAACGGAAAAAGAATTACTTTCTGCGCAGAAAAAGATCCAGAAAAGATAGAATGGTCGAAATACGGTGTAGAAATAGTTGTAGAATCGACGGGTATTTTCCGCACACGAGCATTAGCTTCCAAACATTTTGTAGGTGGCGCAAAGAAAGTAGTACTTTCGGCTCCAGCTGGTGATGATGATATTAGAACTGTCGTGTTAGGTATCAACGATCATTTGCTTGAAGATTCAGACACAATAATCTCGAATGCTTCATGTACAACAAACTCCGCTGCACCTATGCTCGAAGTAATGAAAAGTTTGTGCACCATCGAGAGTGCTTTTATAACGACTGTGCACAGCTACACTTCAGATCAACGACTGCATGATGCTCCACATAGCGATTTACGAAGAGCTAGAGCGGCTGCTGAGTCCATTGTTCCGACCTCCACAGGTGCGGCAAAAGCATTAGCAAAAATATTTCCTGATTTAGAAGGTAAAATTGGTGGTTGTGGTGTACGTGTACCAGTTCCTGACGGCTCAATGACTGATTTAACCTTGGTTGTAAGAAATCCACCAACAGAAAAAGAGATCAATGAAGCTATGAAAAAGGCTGCAGAAGGTAAACTTAAGGGAATTCTTTCCTACACAGAAGACCCAATTGTTTCCGTAGATATTATCGGTGATTCTAACAGTTGTATTTTCGATGCCGAACTGACAAGTGTCATCGAAAACATGGTGAAAATTGTTGGGTGGTATGACAACGAAGCTGGATATTCCAGTCGTTTGGTTGATTTAGTACAGAAGTTATAAGTTCGAGAATTCTGAGTGATAATTACGAATTATTCTATTTCCACTCATAGATCCAACCATTTGGTGCGACACTCTTTAGTTCATTAAGTCCTTTTTGTGCTTCTTCTCTTGTGGAAAATGACTTAATGCTCACCAGATTCATTCCTCTACCTGGTCCGACTTTTACCGAATAACCTTCCGAAGTAAATTTTTCACCCAATCGTCGTGCATTTTCTTCTGAGGAAAATGCTCCAGCTATCACATGAAATGGTAAATCACTTCCGCTGTATTCATTCTTTACAGGAGTCTCATTTTTAGATTCAACGGGGGTTGTCTGCTCTTCTTCCAACTCGGTGTCATTTTCCTCTAGAGTAACATCTTCTTCAGGTTCAGGTTCTGTTTCGCTTTCATTGTTCGCGTCATCATCTGAGGTAGTGTCTTTTTCATCCGCAGGTTCATTAGTACTAACAACCTCTTCCTTATCTGCAAGAAATGGGACGTGCTGTTTTAATTCATCGTAATTCAAACCAAAATAAGTTCCACCAGCAGCGATCAACACAATCAATCCCATTAACATCCAAAATCCTAGTCCCCTCTTCGATTTCTCGCCCTTTTCTTTAACTGGTTTCTTTGCCTTTTGTGCTTTCTTTTCTTCTTGAGCTTTCTTGAGTGCAGTATGTTTTTCAGCGTGCTTTATTTGCTCTTCCTTTTCTTGGATGTTCAGTTCCTTCTTCTTCACTTCAGGTTTTTCAGGAGCTATCGTTGGTGTATTTTTTTCAGATTCACCTTCAATTTTTGGCTCGTCAATTTTAGGTTTTTCCACCAAAATATTTTCCAGTTCAGGTGCCTTTTCATCAGGTGCTGTTTCCTGCTTAACTTCTTCTTTCTTCGCTACAGGCTTCTTTTTTTCAACGGGTGTCGATGCACTTTGATCCCAGTTCTTGAAATCAATGTCATCCCCATTTTTGTAAAATGAGCCAAACTGAAACATGTCATACGAGTCTCCTTTTCCTACTGTTAATTCAATTTCACGGACATACTTAGCGATTAGATTCTTGGCTTCCAGCTCTTCAAACCCTTCATTTTCCATGATATAACTCACCAGTTTCCCGTCATCATGTTTTAAGTAAGACATAAACATAATTTCACCTGTCTCATGATTGGTGATTGTTAACGCCCCTAGACCAGGAATTATAATGGTATTGACATTCTTAAGAATTTCGAGTAGGTACTTGTCCATAGTTGATTGTTTAAGACTAGGAAGATAACAAAAATCAGAACAACTCCGAAAAATTAAAGGTCTCTTTTAAACGAACACCCCTTTCAGTAGGTTGAAGTGTACAGCATTCATTGACAAAATCATGCTCCAAAAATAGTACGAATTCATTTTTCACAGCAGCGTTCAAAAACTTTTCCTTTTCGCTTAATGTAAGTAACGGACGCGTATCATACCCCATCACATACGGAAGCGGAATATGTCCCACGCTTGGTAATAAATCTGCCATAAAAACAAGTGTTTTATCCTTGTACTGAATATGTGGAATCATCATGCTTTCGGTGTGACCATCGACAAAAAACACATCAAAGTTATTGAAGACATTGGGTGTATAATCACCTACGCGATCCACAAATTTTAGCTGTCCGCTCTCCTGAATAGGAATGATGTTTTCTGTCAAGAACGACGCCTTTTCTCTAGGATTTGGTTCCGTTGCCCATTTCCAGTGTTTCTCTGTACTCCAGTAGGTAGCGTTCTTAAAAGTTGGTTCAAATCCATTGCCATCCCTTCTTCTTTTTATTGCGCCACCGCAGTGATCAAAATGCAAATGTGTGAGAAAAACATCGGTAATATCGTCTTCTGTAAAACCCAATTTCTTTAGGTTCGGACTTAAACTATTTTCATCCGAAAGGAAGTAATGCGAAAAGAATTTTTCCGATTGTTTGTCCCCTATTCCTGCGTCAATTAATATCAAGCGATCTCCATCTTCTATTAACAGACAACGCATTGACCAATCGCACATGTTATTGTCATCAGCTGGATTTGTTCGCGACCAAAGCGATTTAGGCACAACGCCAAACATGGCACCTCCGTCCAATTTAAAATTTCCAGTATTTAATACGTGAATAATCATAGTTTAATGGTGTTTTATTTTGAAATGAACAATACCAGAATTGCAAGTACAGCGCAGACAAGTCCAATTATTTTCTTCCATGTTGATTCTTCCTTAAAGATAATAAAACCTAGCAAAGCAGCTCCCAAAACAATAGAAACATTTGTGATCGCAAGTACGGTTGAATCTGTCCAGCCTGTCTTTTCGTAGGACTGAATGAGGCAGTATATGGAGAAATAATTTGGAATACCAAGTACAATTCCAGCGACAACATTTTTCAGTTGTAGCGTACTCTTTTTTGCAGAAATGCGAACTGTCAAGATTAAAATCCCTATTACTCCAGCACCTCCTAATCCAAAAGCGGAAAACAAAGAGGGAGTGAGCACATCTAGTTCATAGTTCTGGACGTAATTTAGGGTGAAATCAAGAATTCCGCTCCCGAAAAAAAGTAGGAGTAACATCCAAGAGGCTCTCAGTTTTTTATCGGTAGTTTTTGATGGTAGAGAAACCAGTAAAACACCAATGAACGCGAGGCAAATTCCAACGATTTTCAACCAAGTTATTGCTTCGGAATAGCCAACGATCATAAGAAGTAATGATACGACCATACTCATTTTAACCGCTATGGAAGTAGAAGCGACACCATTTGTCTGTGTACTCTTCGCCATTATAAAAAACAACCCAATAAATAACAGAGAGCAAATAACTGCGTACGGCATCCAGGCTGAATGTTCAAGAGCGTTATCGTTCCATTCACTACCATAGAGCAAAACGCCACACAGGAACGCTGTAATATAATTAAAGACAATCGCCTGAAAGGTGTCAATTTTGAAAAACTGAAAATAGCGGAAAATGACAAAAATGAGTGTCGATGAAAGGATCGATAAAACTAAATAAATCATCGGTTGTGGTAGGTTTTAATTGTATCACCAAAAAAATACTCTTCAGCGACAACAGGTAAATTAAGCACCGGAGCTTCTGTTCCTTGCTCAAAATCTACTTGACCAGTAATTATCCTTGCTTCATCCCACAAATTAGCATCAATAAACGATTGAAGCGTTGCACTTCCTCCTTCTATCAAAACGGATTGAATGTTTCTTTCGAACAGTGCATCTAGTATTGATTGCGCTGTCATCTTCTCCAACTGTATGTACTCTACACTTCCAATTACTTCAGATTTCAGTTTGTTAAGGACAATTGTTGGTGCTTCCTCGTTAAAACAATTCATAGTAGTAGGAAGCTTTAATTCTGAATCTAAAATAATTCGAACTGGGTTTTTACCTGACACAGCACGAACCGTCAAGGTAGGATTATCCCGCTCAATCGTGTTTCGTCCTACCAAAATTGCCTGATGATTTTTTCTCCAGGTATGTACCATGGTCTGTGTTTCTGGTGCGGAAATCCATGTCACTTTTCCATCTGCCAGTCCTTGATCAATCTTTCCATTGGGAGTTTGTGCCCATTTGAGCATTACATAGGGTCTTTTCTTCTCGTGAAAAGTGAAAAAATGTCTATTTAGGGTACGACATTCATATTCTAGACATCCGACAACGGTCTCAATACCTGCGTTTTTCAATCGCTCAATCCCCTTACCGCTGACCAGTGAAAATGAATCCAAACTTCCGATGACTACTCGTTTAAACCGATGATGCACTAGCAGATCTGCACAAGGAGGTGTTTTTCCTGTGTGAGCGCATGGTTCTAGTGAAACGTAAATCGTTGAGTCCTTCAGTAAGTCTTGGTTCTTCACGTTAGCAATCGCATTGACCTCGGCATGTGCTTCACCGTACTGTTGATGGTATCCTTCACCTATAACCTTGTCGTTATGAACAATCACAGCGCCTACCATTGGGTTTGGAGCAACATTCCCTTGTCCCAAAAGCGCCAATTCAATACAACGATACATGTATTTTTCATCCAATTGCATGTGACGAAGATAGTTGAATTTTATGGCACATCCGTCAGCGCTGACATTGTTTAAAATTCGCTTTTTATAATTTCTTTTCTATTTTAGCACGCATGAAAACATTCACTACGAAACAAAAACTCAAACTACTATTTAGTTTACCTGTAATCGTTGCTGCACTTGGTTATTTTGTTGACATCTACGATCTAATCATTTTTGGAATTGTGCGCATCGAAAGTCTACAGGACTTGGGATTGGATGTCGATAAGGTAGGATCCATGATCCTGAACTGGCAGATGTTCGGTTTATTACTCGGTGGTGTTTTGTGGGGCGTGTATGGTGATAAAAAAGGTCGATTATCTGTATTGTTTGGATCTATTTTAGTTTACTCCTTAGCAAATATAGCCTGTGGTTTTCTTCCTCAGATGCAGTTCATGGATTCCACATTTTTGTATTGTGCGCTTCGATTTATCGCGGGAATTGGATTGGCGGGGGAACTTGGCGCTGGAATTACACTCGTTTCAGAATCACTGCCAAAAGAATTAAGAGCAATAGGCACATCGCTGGTTGCAGGATTCGGGCTACTGGGTGCTGTTGTGGCAAAACTAACTGTTGATTCTTCTGGAGACTGGACAGTCACCTACTTTATCGGTGGTGGACTGGGTTTGGCTTTATTGTTCTTACGCATTGGAGTGGTAGAATCTGGAATTTTTAAAGAAATTGAACACAAAAGCGATATCAAGCGAGGCAATTTCTTTTCATTTTTCACAAATGCGGATCGTTTTGTGCGCTACATCAAGTGCATTGCGATTGGATTACCAACTTGGTTTTGTATCGGAATTTTTGCATTCTTTGGAAATCAGTTTGCTGCACCGTTGGGAATTAGGGAAGAAATAGATCCTGGGCTAAGCATTATGTGGGCATATGTTGGGATTTCTGCTGGAGATTTCGCAAGTGGATTTATCAGTCATTGGTTAAAATCGCGTAAAATGTCCATTTTCTGGATGCTGGTATTTACGATGATAGGCGTAATTCTTTTGCTTTCAGGGTTTGCCAAAACCGCCAACGGATATTACTTTTTCATGGTATGGCTAGGTGTTGGAACAGGTTACTGGGCGATGTTTGTGACCTTAGGAGCAGAGCAATTCGGTACCAACATTCGTTCAACAGCTGCCACAACGATTCCCAATATGGTAAGAGGAAGTTTACCACTAATGGTAATTCTCTACAATTTCATTAAGGAAGACATGTATGGAAATGCCAATCACGGCATTATTACAGCTGCAATCGTGGTTGGAATTCTCGCATTTGGATTAGCCATCTATTCTACCCTCACTATTTCAGAAACGCATAACAAGGATATGGATTTCGTAGAGTAATCGAAGTAAAACTTATTAAAAACAAAAGCCATCCTACTATCTGCAAGATGGCTTTTGTTTTATATATTCTCTGAACTACTTATTTTCAAGCTCTTGAATTCTTTGCTCCAGTTTTTCGATAATTACCTGTTGCTCTTGAATCGCTTTGGTAAGAATTGGAATAATTCGCGTATAATCCATTACGACAAATTCTTCGCTCTCATCTTTTAATTGGGTAGCCAATCCAGCCTCGGAACAAGCATTTGTATCCAGTTTCTTAGTACGAACTATTTCAGGCAAAATACTTCTAACTTCTTGCGCAATAAAACCATACTCCATTTCGGTATTTAACCCAAGGTTAGGATATTTTTCAAGATCAAAATCATACGTCACAGGATTCAGTTGATTAACAATGTCTATCGCTCCAGAAATAGTACGAATGTTCTTCTTCGCTTTTTCGTCCGATGCAGCTCCAAAAAATCCTGTATATCCTAAATCGTTGTAGAAAACTCCACCCCATCCTAGAATTCCACCTGTGTTTTGTCGTGAACCGTATACACCAACTCCATCGCGACCATTCGCCGCTCCTCTAACACCGATAGCTCTATGCGTCAAGCTTGCATTTATTGCCAATCCAAATACGCCAGCTGGAATGAAACCATTACCAGAGTAGTTTGTTATACCTTCTATTCCATTGTAACCATTTGTAGTTCCCTGATTATATCCAGAAATGGAGACACCATCTGCGCCAGTATTATTAAATGAAGCCATTGAGGTCGCCCCAACCGCTGCGGGATTGATCATGTGCAATAAATGTGTCGGAGCTGCTGTTCTTAATCCAATGTTTCCATTCGCCTCAATAGTCATCCGTTCCAGTCCATTAGAATACATTCTAAAATCAATCGCATTATTAGTTCCAATATAATTCCCAGCAACTGCGGTATTACCTTGTGTCAACCATGCGCCAGCTGTTGACGTAACAGGACCACCTGATCCTGCTGTACCATTAACCGTTACAGTTCCGTTTGTGTTAAACGTTGGGGTTGTTAGTGTCCATGATGTTCCATTTGTTCCAGCAGGGCCTTGGGGTCCAACTGGTCCAGCAGGACCTACTGCACCGACGGGACCGGCTGGTCCTTGCGGTCCAGCGGGACCTTGTGGGCCGATTGCTCCATCGACCCCATCAACTCCATCCGTACCATCAATTCCGTTTACACCTGGCACACCTTGGGGACCTGCGGGTCCAGCTGGACCTTGCGGGCCGGCAGGACCTTGTGGACCTGCTGCGCCATCATTTCCGTCAACGCCATCTACTCCATCCGTTCCATTTACACCAGGTACACCTTGGGGTCCAGCGGGTCCAGCAGGACCTTGTGGACCGATTGCTCCATCCAGACCGTCAACTCCATTTGCACCTGCAGGGCCTGCGGGACCTTGAATTCCCTGAGGACCCTGAGCACCATTTGCTCCAGCTGGACCGGCTGGTCCTTGAGGACCTGCAGGACCTACTGCACCAGCGCATAAGTTTTGCCAACCAGTGGCCGTAACAAAATAATAAAAGCAATCCATATCTGTGTCGTACACCAAAAGTGCATCTACAGGAGCCACAATTGCTATTCTTTGAGCAGATGTCATCCGAGGTACAAGTACGCCTTTATTGGTCGACTCCATCTCTAGTACTGCACTAGGGTCGGGTGTAGTGGTACCTATCCCCACGTTATCCTGTCCAAAACTAATCATGCTGAACATGCACAACAAGCAAGTCGATATCAATTTAATTCTTTGTTTCATTTGATTTAATTTAAAGTAGTTGTATTTAGTTTGCATTAAGCGTAATATGTCCATGTTTACTGTAATCTTGTGTCGCTGATTTCGCTTTGATCACGTAAAAATATACTCCGTCTTTACAGAGTTCACCGTTGGCTGTTCCATCCCAAGAATTCAATATATCGTTCGATTCAAAAACCACGTTCCCCCATCGATTGACAATCACAATATTAAATTCTAAAATGCCCTTTGCTGTAATTAAATAGGTGTCATTCACCCCATCCTGATTCGGCGTAAATACATTCGGAATATGGAGTTCTTCATTCAAATTAACTAAAATGTATGGATGAGCAGGATTCGAAAAATTCCAGTCCGCTTTTTGCACAGCGCTATAATTACCTAACGCGGCATTATTGGTCACTCCAACCGAATTCCACTGAACTGAACTGTTACTCCACTGCGCCATCGAACTCCAGTCCCCATCAGCACTTGGTAAATAAGTAAGACTAATGTCAGCACCATTCACTCCTGACGCTTGTTCAATTGAATGGAAGAAATTAGAATTCAGTAAAGATATCTCTTCATCATGCTGTGCTAAAAAGTAACCGTAGTTATCTCCACTTGAATTATTTAAACGAACGCTGTAGTTGTCTGCCTGAACAGAGGTTGGTCGAATTGATATTGGACGATAACGGAGAGTACCATTACTTGATCCTACAGGAAAAACATAATTTGAACTACTGTTCGTGCTCCAGTTTAAATAGCCTGGTGCATCGCTACTCACAAACCCTTCTGCTCCAAATGCTAGAGAATTCGTAACTGCATTTGGAGAAGGATTTAACACAATCATTTCGTTTGTTTCAGTTGCCAATTCTCTATTGTTAATAGTTAAAACACCTGTCACCGAGATTCTAGCATCTACTCCTTGAAGGGTTTTCTTTCTATTGTTTCCTGCGCCGTTTCCAAGCAAAATCAAATTATTGAATTCAGTAATTGTTCCGTTGGAACTCGTAATAAACTGCTGTGTATTTCCATTTAAAATTACAGAGCTGGCATCAGCAGTGAACAGAGAATTGTTTATCCAGTCCTGCTCAACATAATAGGTTCCATTTCCATTTACCGTAGAACCGATATCATTCGTAAGCGTTCCTGGTAGCAGTAAAGTAGAGTTTTTGGTCGTTCGAAATTCCCCATTATTCGTTAATACAGTGCCATTTTCTAATGTGACACCACCGTTGGAATGCATTATTCCACCACTGCTAACGGAAATGATGGCGCCGTTAGAAAACAGTATTTGTCCCGAAGTTGATAATGGAGATAGAACTAGTAGTAGTGTAAAGCTCCTGATGATCAGTCTTTTCATAGTAATTTGAGAATTACTACTAAGGTATTCTTATTCCTTGAATTACAATAAAGTGCTCTACCTTATTTTACGGTAATTTAAACTAAAACGATTTAGCTCGAGCCATTTAACCATTGCGAATGAAAGAAGCCGCTCTTTCAAAAAATGAAAGAGCGGCTTTTAACCTACTTTACTATGGAACACTATTAATTTTTCGCTAAGTAATCTGCTACACCGTCAAAAGATGCTTTCATTCCTTCATCACCTTTGTGCCAGTTTGCTGGACAAACCTCACCATTTTCTTCAAAGAATTGCAATGCATCAACCATTCTTAATGCTTCGTCAACGTTTCTTCCCAATGGGAACATGTTTACTAACTCATGCATCACAGTTCCTGATTTATCAATCAGAAATAATCCACGGTAAGCGATCATTGGTCCTGTTGCAATCATATTTCCATCCATGTCGTAATCGTATTCTCCTGCAAGAACACCGAATGCTTCAGAAATTGTTTTTGAAGTATCCGCAACGATTGGGTATTTGACACCTTGAATTCCACCTTTATCTTTAGGTACTTGTAACCATCCCCAGTGCGATTCTTCTGTATCTGTTGAACATGCTACTACTTTCACTCCTCTTTCTTCAAAAGCAGCTAATTTCGCTTGAAACGCGTGCAACTCTGATGGACATACGAATGTAAAATCCTTCGGGTAAAAGAAAAACAACACGTGATTCTTTCCTAAATACTGATCCAATGAAAAATCATTGACTATTTCTCCTCCATTCACAACTGCTGCTGCAGAAAATGATGGTGCCTTTTTTCCTACTAATACTGCCATTTTTTTTGTTTTTATTTTGTTTATTGTTCTACTAAATTAATTGATTAAGCCAACCAAGCCCTAAACATCCAGTTGGTTTTTTCCTTTTCACCGATGAGATCACTCATGAATGAATTTGTTCCTTCATCATTTGCTTCCGCAGAAAGAGTCAAGATCTCTTCTTCTAAAGCCAACAATACCTTTTGCGCTTGTAAAATATAGGCAACACCCTTCGCTCCGTCGTGAATGATTTCGTTTTCGCTGATCTTGCTGTGCTTCGTATAATCGCTCATCCGTGATAGAGGCGTTTCTCCAATTGACAAAATGCGCTCAGCAATATCATCAATGATAACTTGAGTTCGTGTGTATAACTCCTCGTATTTCAAGTGCAACTCAAAGAAAGCATTTCCTTTGATATTCCAGTGTAACGAGCGTAAATTCTGATAATGTAATTGATAACTTGAAAGTAAGGTATTCAATTGTGGTATGTATGCTTGTTTTTCCATACACCAAAGATACGACACAAATCCAATAAATAATATTGATTATATTTATACAATCATAAATAATATTTATATGATCTCATTTCAACAAATGCATTACATCGTCGTGCTGAGTGAAGAACTACAGTTTCAACGCGCCAGTGAACGGTGCTTTGTCACCCAACCCACACTTTCCATGCAAATAAAAAAGGCAGAAGAAACATTGGGAAGCATCATTTTCGATCGTTCTCGCCAACCTTTGGAGCTAACTGAATTTGGAAGAGAGCTATTGCCATTGCTACGTGACACGCTGTTTGAGTACAACAAAATCGACAGCTTTGCGAAGCGTTCAAAAGGAATCTACAAAGAAGAAATTCGAATGGCCATCATTCCGACTGTTGCGGGATATATGTTGCCCGACTTGTACAAGCAATGGAAGAAGTTAAACAAAGACAATCAGCTGACCATCGAAGAGTTAAAAACGGAAGAAATTTTAGTTGCCATGGAAGATCGAAAGATTGATATCGGAATTTTATCGGGTCCGGTTAGTTCAACGAAACTTCGAACGATTCCTTTGTATCAAGAAGAAATCAAAGCGTATTTGCCTACTGTTCCAAAGTCCACAATTTCGACAGAAGAATTAAAAGAGTTTCATCCTTGGTTGCTTAATCAAGGAAACTGTTTGAGAACGCAAATGATGGATTTTTGTGAGTTGAAAACAAAGGAGACAAAAGCCGATTGGGATTATGAAGGTGGTAACATTCGATTGTTAGAGAAAATGGTCGATATCCATGGTGGATACACATTGGTTCCTAACTATGATGTTCAAAATAATTCAAACAACTACAAGTCAATTTACAGCGCTAACCAAGAAGTTCCAGCACGAGAAATTGTTGCGGTGGTTGCTTATAAAAATGATAAATGGGAGTATTTGGAAGGTTTAATTCGTACTGTTCAGTTGAAATATGCGAAAAATAACGATAAACCCTTTAAATTACTTGACTGGCAGTAAGTTGAATTATTACCTTTTCAGCAGCACCTCTGTTCTGTTCCACAAATGCCTTTGTTCGCTCTGAAATTACATCTAAATCATTCATCATAAAGGTCACTGCTTCTTCGAACTCAGTCGCCGTAGAAACAGATTTCCCTATCCCATGATCGATAAACGCTTGTGCTTCTGGAAAACGGGTGTGCTTCGGCCCAAAAATAACTGGTAATCCAAATACAGCAGGTTCTAAAATATTGTGCAGGCTTCCCGAAAAACCGCCTCCAACATAGGCCATCGTTCCGTAGGAATACGCATTTGCCAGTTGACCGATGGTGTCCAGAATCAAGATTTTTGCATTGGATAGATCTTCGTTTGAAACCTGAGTATATCGCACTGCTGTTGGTAGCATTTTTTTAATGGAGAGCACATTCTCCTCTTCAATATTGTGTGGTGCAATAAGTACTTTTCCCTTGTAATTCGAAATCCAGTCGATCAGAACTTTTTCGTCTTGTGGCCAGGAGCTTCCAATAACGAATAAGTCTTGACCGTTTTTAAACTCCTCGATAATTTCATTTTTTTCAACGTGCTGCTTATTCTCAATCACACGATCGTAACGACTATCCCCTGAAATTGAAACATTCACAATTCCTATCGACTTGAGCAGTTCCAGTGATTGCTTGTTTTGAACAAAGAACCAATCAAACGCCATCAACGTTTTTCTAAAAAAAGCACCGTACCATTTGAAATAGCGATGATCGGGTCTGAAAATTCCACTGACGTTAAACAGCAGTGTTCCTTTCTCATGCGCAGCAAAAATGAAATTCGACCAAAATTCGTACTTCACAAAAAATGCCTTGGTTGGACTAAAATGTTCAAGAAACTTATTCGCATTGGAAGAAGTGTCCAATGGTAAATAGGTGACAAAATCTGCTGAATGCTTGCGCTTATGGTAATGTTGCATTCCTGAAGGGGAAAAAAAAGTCACCAACAAAAAAACGTGTGGATTCACTTCTCTGATCTTGTTCATGAGTGGTAATCCTTGGTCAAATTCACCTAAAGAGGCACAATGAAACCAAACGACTTCCTTATTATCGGTGTCTGGCAATTGACTAAACTGATTTCTTCTACCATCAACCCACAATTTAGCTTTGCTATTGAATAAACTCGCAATTCGGAGTCCCAGCCCCATTGAGAAAATTCCTATGTTGTAGAGGAATCGCATTAATTGTAATAAAATTCTCTAGGGATTCGCTTATAAAGTGGCACTAACCACGCAACCTTAAAGCCGTACTGAATATCCAGGCGCATATCTTTGGAAACCGGAATATCTGGTTGATCAAAAAAGACTGTTCTTCTATTATAGGTGAATGCTTCTTGGATATAAAATCCTGCGTAAAAATTATAAGCTCCTTGATTTGCCATCAGTGCATACCCAATAAATTGTTGTGCGTTAAGTCCTGAAGTCAAACGATCATATCCTTTTTTATAATCCAATTCAATCTGAGGTACTACATGATCTTGGGTCTCAATACGGTACTTATAGGCTGTATAGCCCACTCCAAAGTTCACGTAAATTCCAGAATTTTTGTTTGGGCTCAATACGGGAATGATTTTCCCAACATTTCCGTTCACGTGAAATCCTCTGCTCAGGATTTGGACAATCGCAATATCGCCGTTCATATCAGTGATATTTCCCTTTTCGTCTCTCAAATGATCCAACAACCCCTCCTCACGTACTTTATTACCAAACATATAACTACCGTCGATGCCGACTACCCAATTTCGCTTAATTTTGTATCCCGCAAACAATCCGATATGGTTCAGTACACCTAATCGATCTTTCATATCTCCGCCAGTCCAGTTCAAGCCATATTGAACACTCACCCAAGGGGTAGAAATAATAGAGTCCTTCACATTCCGCTGTCCAAAGACATGAAATCCAAAAACAATAAAGCAAACAAGTAAGCAAAAACGCATTCTCAATTTTTTACAAGTATAGTATTTCCTATTCAACGTGAAACATTCCAATCTATTGAATTCTTTCAAAAATATACATATCTGACCTATTTCTGGACGACAAACGAGCCATTTAACAAGTTTTCGCGATTGTACTTCATGTTTTCTTTCGTTGACTGATCAATTACCTGAAAACCAACCGCATTGCAAATTGCTTGACCAGCAGCAGTGTCCCATTCCATCGTCGGGCCAAACCGAGGATAGCAATCCGCCGAACCTTCTGCCAAAAGACAAAACTTCAATGAACTTCCTTTGGAAACAATTCGTACAACTTCGTGTTCTTTTTCTTTTTGAGCGATAAATCGTTCTACTTCTTCTGACAAATGGGAACGACTGGCAACAATAGTGAAGGAATCAGGTTGTTCAGTGATTGGCAATTTTACGGCGGAGACAAAAATTTCAGCAACTGAGACGTTACTGTCGACTCCGACTGCTTTAAACGCTCCATTCGTACTGGTCGCATAATAAAGTTCTGACTTGGCTGGAATGAAAATAACTCCTAAAACTGGCAACCGGTTTTGCACAAGGGCGATATTCACCGTGAATTCACCATTTTTTTTGATGAACTCCTTTGTCCCATCAATTGGGTCGACAATCCAAAGTGTTTCCCAATGTTTGCGCTCGTTATATGGTAAGTGCTGGCCTTCTTCAGATAAAATGGGGTAACTAGTTCTGGAAAGAATGTCACAAATGATCTTATTCGCCGCTGTATCTGCCTTGGTGAGAGGTGAATCATCGTCCTTAAAGCTAACGCCAAAATCATCGCTTTCATAGATCTGCATGATCTCTTTTCCAGCATCCAGTGCTGCTTCAATTGCGAAAATTAGTAATTTATCTATATCCATCGTTAAAGTATCATTCCAGCCGCCACTGTCTCGTTTGTTCCATTATCTACAAGTATAAAACTACCTGTAACCCTATTCTCTCTGTATGAATCAACTACCAAGGGTTTTGCTGTCCGCAGTTTTACACGACAAATGTCGTTCATACCTATTTCTTTATCCTCGTTGTCTCTTTCTAATGTGTGGATGTTCATTTTGTACACCACCTCATCAATAAGTGCTTTCTGTTGGCTCGATGTATGAAGAATTGTGTACTTAGTTCCTGACCTTGCTGGATTTTTGTTTAGCCAGCAGATCATCGCCTCCATTTCTGACACGCATTTTGGCTGATTTTTCGCCCTGACAATCACATCACCGCGACTAACGTCTATATCATCATTTAAGGTGATAGAAACCGACATTGGTGCATATGCAACTTCCAACTTCTGATCAAAGAAATCAATGGATTTAATGGTCGAAGTAATACGTGAAGGCAAAACAACCACCTCATCATTCGGTCGAAAGATTCCACTCGCAATTCGCCCAGCATACCCTCTGTAATCAATGAACTCAGAAGTCTGAGGTCGAATTACGGTTTGAACAGGGAAACGTGCGTCAATTTTATTGATATCACTGCTGATATGTAAGGTCTCCAACGTATGAAGCAATGGTGCCCCCAAGAACCAATCCATGTTCTCAGAGCGGTTGACTACATTGTCGCCATTCAACGCACTGATTGGAATGTATTGTACATCTTTCACCATCATTTTTGAAGAAATTCCTTCAAACTCATGTACAATTTCAGTGAAGCGTTCTTCTTTAAAATCGACCAAGTCCATTTTGTTGATGCACACAATTATGTGAGAAAGTTGAAGTAATGAAGCAATGTAGGTATGACGTCTTGTCTGTTCAGTCACACCGTTTCGGGCATCAACTAGGATAATCGCCGCATGCGCATTTGACGCTCCAGTGATCATGTTCCGGGTGTATTGAATATGTCCTGGAGTATCGGCAATGATGAATTTTCGTTTAGGCGTTGTAAAATAGCGGTAAGCGACATCAATCGTAATTCCCTGTTCGCGTTCATCGCGCAAACCATCTGTGAACAATGCTAAATCAATTCCCTGATGTCCTTTACGAGAACTCGTAAGTGCCACCGCATCCAATTGATCTTCAAAAATTGATTTCGAGTCATACAACAAGCGACCTATCAGCGTGCTTTTTCCATCATCAACGCTTCCAGCTGTTGTGAATCGAAGAAGTTGATTGTTGTCTATTTGCATATTGGAATTTAGAATGTTGAGTTAAGAGTTTAGAATGTTGAGTTAAGAATTTAGAGTTTTGAGTTTGTGTCTTTCATTCTCATTTTTATGGTTTTCAATGATGCCACTGTCATTGCTGTTATTTCATTCGCTTCTTTGAGTAATGGCTTCAAAATGACATCATCAGCTAGTTTCCTTTCTTGAATAATTTCCATCCAAAAACACGATTCATCAATTTCTTCTAGTACAATATTCATTTTTGCTATAAATTCTCTATCACTTCTTGCTCGAACCGAAGCACGGTAATTAGCACCTACTGAAGAACAGCTGCGGGATAGCTGATTTGCGATTGTTCTTCCAGTTATTGACCTCGGCAAAATTTCAACCAAATCTAGCGTTCGTAAAGTGAATTGTTTCGTCCGATTAAGTAATTGATTTTTCATGCGAATTAAAAGATTAGGTTCAAAAAATGATTAATCAAGTTACAAAAAAATATCAAAACTTTAAATTCCACACTCTAAATTCTTAACTCTTAGTTCTTAACTCCCAACTCTTAACTCCTTCCATTAAAAATATCCTTGTTTCTTTCGATCTTCCATTGCATTTTCTGAGCGCTTATCATCCGCTCTGTTTCCACGCTCCGTTTGTCGCATTGCCGAAACTTCAGACACAATTTTTTCGAGTGTATCTGCTTCGGATTCAATCCCTCCAGTTATCGTTATGTCACCAAGTGTTCTAAATCGAATTCTTTTCGTCTCTATTTTCTCGCTTTCATCTAGGGTAATAAATTCAGAAACTGGAATCCACGAATTATTTCTCCAAATCACTTTCCGCTCGTGGGCGAAATAGATGGATGGAATTTCAATCTTTTCACGGTTTATGTAATTCCATACATCCATTTCTGTCCAATTGCTGATTGGGAATACCCTAAAATGTTCGCCCATTTCATGCTGACTATTGAATATATTCCACAATTCTGGTCGTTGATTCTTCGGGTCCCATTGTCCAAAATCATCGCGGTGCGAAAAAATTCGTTCTTTCGCGCGTGATTTTTCCTCATCTCTTCGTCCACCACCAATTGCACAATCAATTTTCAATTCCTCAATAGTGTCTAGCAGTGTAGTTATCTGCAAAATATTACGTGAAGCATGTTTTCCTACTTCTTCGATCACTTTCTTTTCATCGATCGATTTTTGGACAGAACCGACAATTAAGCGAAGATCCAGGTTCTCAACCAATTTATCTCTGAACGACATCGTTTCAGGAAAATTATGTCCCGTATCAATTTGTAACAGGGCAAACGGAACTTTGGCAGGGTAAAATGCTTTTTTTGCTAAATGGGTGACCAATATCGAATCCTTCCCTCCAGAAAACAGAATCACAGGTTGCTCAAACTTCGCGTAAACTTCTCGAAGAATGTAAATTGCTTCAGATTCCAATTCATCCAAATAATTTAGATAATACCTGTTCATTTCAACATCAGTTTTTTGTCCAACGCTTCGTAAATTTTCATGAGGTGATCTTCCTTATTTTCTGGAGTTATCACAAAATCTGGTGCTGTCGGTTTTTCATACATAGACGACACGCCTGGCAACATAATCTCACCATTTCGCGCTTTTTGATAAAGTCCTTTTCGATCTCTTTTTTCGCAAGTTTCTACCGATGTATCAACAAAAATTTCAACGTAATTTTGTTCTCCAACCAATTCCTTCACCTGATTTCTATCCGCTTCAAAAGGAGAAACAAATGCTGCAATGACAACAATTCCTGCCTCAATAAATAAGTTCGTAACCTCTCCAACACGACGAATATTCTCAGCTCTATCTGCATCAGAAAACGAAAGATCTTTGTTTAATCCATGCCGCAAAAAATCACCGTCCAAAACAAACGTGTGTACTCCACTCTTGAATAAATATTGTTCGATCTCATCCGCCAGTGTCGATTTTCCAGCACCCGAAAGACCTGTCAGCCAGACGACAAAAGAAGCATGCCTGTTCAGCGCATTTCTCTTGCCCTTATCTACAAAAAAACTGTATGGAAATATCTTATCTGACATCGGTATTACATTTTGTCGAACAACGCAGTTTGGAAGGGCGACGTTTCACAAATATAATGATTGAAAATGAGCAGAAATACAACATTTTAAATTTAAACAATAAGTGTTCATTTTCATGCGTTTTGTCCTGAATAGAAATTTCTTGATCAAATTAAAAATAACCCGAACATCGGCTTTAATTTTAAGGACATTTCCTTATCTTTAACCCCTTGAAGAAATGTTTTAAACACATTAGTTAATGAAAAAAATTCAAATGGTTGATTTGGTTGCTCAATACCAAAACATAAAACCTGAAGTCGATGCCGCAATAATGGGAGTTCTAGAGACCGCTCAATTTATTAACGGTCCTGAAGTGCAAGCATTTCAAAAAGAGCTCGAAGCCTATTTGGGTGTGAAGCATGTCATCCCTTGTGCCAATGGCACAGATGCCTTACAGATTGCGTTGATGGCGCTAGGATTAAAGCCTGGTGACGAAGTAATTACTCCTTCCTTTACCTTTATTGCGACAACAGAAGTGATAGCATTGCTCGGTTTAAAACCAATTTTTGTTGATGTCGATAAAGATACATTCTGCATTGATCCAGCGCTGATTGAAGCTTCAATTACTCCAAAAACCAAAGCCATTGTTCCCGTTCATTTGTACGGACAAACGTCCAACATGGAAGAAATTATGGCAGTGGCTAATAAACATAATTTATACGTCATTGAAGATAACGCACAAGCGATTGGAAGTGATTACCACATGCCAAGCGGTGATGTGAAATCTGGAGGTATTGGTCATATTGGCTGTACGTCGTTTTTCCCATCTAAAAATCTTGGGTGTTATGGTGACGGCGGTGCTATTTTTACGAATGATGATGCCCTAGCGGCTTCAATGCGCATGATTGTCAACCACGGTCAAAGCAAACGTTACTATCATGACGTTGTTGGTTGTAACTCACGTTTAGACAGTGTTCAAGCAGCAGTTCTGCGAATTAAACTACGTCAACTAGATAATTACATCGATGCGCGAAGAAAAGTAGCCGATTATTATGATAACTATTTTGCGAACATTGAAGGAATTCAAACGCCTGTTCGTGGTGACAAGTCACGACACGTGTTCCATCAGTACACATTGATTTTAGAAGGAATTGATAGAGATGGACTGAATGCATTTCTTGCTGAAAGAGACATCCCATCGATGATCTATTACCCAGTTCCAGCACACAAACAAGAGATGTTTGCATCGTTTGGAAGCGCATCTACGGATTTACCTATTACAGACTGGTTAACGGAGCGTGTATTGTCTTTGCCGATTCACACAGAAATGGAAGACGATCAACTCGAATACATTTGTTCAAGCATCGCTGAGTTCGTTAGCGTTAAAGCATAAAAAATGAAGAAAATTGCAGTCGTAGGTACTGGTTATGTTGGTTTGGTAACAGGGACATGTTTCGCTGAAACTGGAAATCAAGTAATTTGTGTCGACATTGATGAAAAGAAAGTAAATCGCATGCGCAATGGTGAGGTACCTATTTACGAACCTCATTTGGATGTGCTTTTCGAACGAAACATCAAAGCCAATCGTCTTAGTTTTACGACAAGTTTGATGGAGGGAATTAAAGATGCTGAGATTATTTTTCTTGCGTTGCCAACTCCTCCAGGTGAAGATGGTTCTGCAGATCTATCCTACATTCTTGGTGTAGCAGAGGAGTTAGGAAAAATCATCACTGACTACAAGGTCATCGTTGATAAAAGCACAGTTCCTGTCGGGACAGCAGAAAAAGTCCACGCAGCAGTAGCAAAGAACGCTACATGCGATTTTGACATCGTTTCGAATCCAGAATTTTTACGTGAAGGTTTTGCGGTAGACGATTTTCTAAAGCCTGATCGTGTGGTGATAGGGACAAGCTCTCCGCGCGCAGAAAAGGTGATGGAACAATTGTACAAACCATTTGTGCGCCAAGGAAATCCAATCATCTTTATGGATGAAAAATCCGCTGAGTTGACCAAATACGCTGCCAATTCATTTCTTGCAACCAAGATTACATTCATGAATGAAATTGCTAATTTTTGCGAGCTAGTTGGGGCAGACGTCGATAAAGTACGTATCGGAATTGGTTCGGATGAACGGATTGGAAAACGTTTCTTGTTTCCAGGAATTGGATACGGAGGTTCTTGCTTCCCAAAAGATGTTCAAGCTTTGGTGAAAAGTGGGGCTGATAACAATTTTAATTTTGAAATTCTTAATGCCGTAATGGCGGTCAATGAAACCCAGAAAACTGTCTTAATGCCTAAAATCAAAAACTTCTTCCGAGGTGATCTGAAAGGTAAGAAGATTGCAGTTTGGGGATTGGCGTTCAAACCTGACACAGATGATATTCGCGAAGCCCCCGCATTGTATATGATTGAAGCACTCTTAAACGGAGGTGCTTCAGTTACTGCTTTTGATCCAGAAGCGATGAAAAATGTAAAGGAGCTGCTAGCCGATAAGATTGATTACGCAACAGACGAATATAGTGCACTGAAGGATGCAGATGCACTGGTTATTTGTACCGAATGGGGGATTTTTAGAAATCCTGATTTTGATAAAATGGGGAAATTAATGAACGACAAAGTAATTTTTGACGGTCGTAATTTGTTCGACAATGAGGAAATAAACAGCAAAGGTTTTTACTACAATTCTATTGGAAGAAAAACGGTCTCTGCCCTTTCTAAAATTGAAAATTAATGGCTGAAAGAAAACGTATCTTAATTACTGGAGCAGCTGGATTTCTAGGTTCGCATTTGTGCGACTTTTTCATTGCAAAGGACTATCATGTCATTGCAATGGACAACCTGATCACTGGTAGAATAGAAAATATTGAACACCTCTTTCCTTTAGAAAATTTTGAATTTTGCCATCACGATGTGACCAAGTTCATTCATATACCTGGGAATTTAGATTACATTCTACATTTTGCATCGCCAGCAAGTCCAATCGATTATTTAAAAATTCCCATCCAAACCTTAAAAGTTGGATCGCTTGGAATTCACAACTGTCTTGGATTGGCGAAAGCGAAAAATGCACGCATCTTAATTGCTTCGACATCTGAAATTTATGGAGATCCAGAAGTCCACCCGCAAACAGAAGATTATTGGGGACATGTAAACCCAGTTGGACCGCGTGGCGTGTACGATGAGGCAAAGCGTTTTCAAGAAGCAATGACGATGGCTTACCATACTTTTCACGGTTTAGAAACGCGAATTGTGCGGATTTTCAATACCTATGGACCACGTATGCGTCTAAACGACGGTCGTGTATTGCCCGCATTTATTGGTCAAGCATTGAGAGGAGAAGATTTAACCATTTTTGGAGATGGATCGCAAACGCGTTCTTTCTGTTACGTTGATGACCTGGTTGAAGGAATTTATCGCTTATTGCTGAGCGATTGCTCCGATCCTGTTAACATTGGTAATCCTTCAGAAATTAGCATTAAAGATTTTGCACAAGAGATTATAGAACTAACAGGAACAGATCAAAAAATCGTGTTCAAGGGATTACCAACAGATGATCCTAAACAGCGCCAACCAGATATTACCAAAGCACGACAATTGCTTGGCTGGGAACCGAAGATTGATCGAAAGGAAGGATTGAAAAGAACTTATGCATATTTCAAAAGTCTACCCGAAGAGGAATTGACAGCGACAGCGCATTATAATTTTGAAAAATACATCGTACGCTAATGAGTTATTTTGCACACGAAACAGCAGTGATTGACGAAGGTTGCCAAATCGGTGAAGACGTCAAAATTTGGCATTTTTCTCACATCATGCCCAATTGCGTAATCGGGGATCGTTGCAACATCGGTCAAAACGTGGTTATTTCACCAGAAGTGATTCTTGGAAAAAACGTCAAAATCCAAAACAACGTTTCCATTTACACGGGAGTTATTTGTGAAGATGATGTGTTTTTAGGCCCATCCATGGTATTTACCAACGTGATCAATCCACGGAGTGCTGTCAACAGAAAAGCTGAATACGCCAAAACGATTGTTCGAAAAGGAGCAAGTATTGGTGCGAACGCAACGATTGTTTGCGGACACGACATTGGCACATACGCATTTATTGGAGCAGGTGCTGTGGTAACCAAAACCGTACCTGATTATGCGCTCGTTGTAGGAAATCCTGCGCGACAAATAGGCTGGATGAGCGAATACGGAGAGCGTTTAGAATTTGATGTGAACGGAAACGCCACTTGTCCTTCAAGCGGAGAAAAATATAAATTAGAGAACCAAAAAGTGATTAAACTTTAATAAGCATGTCGCAAAAAGAAGAAAAAATAAAATTTGCAGTCGTTGGTGCTGGACACATCGGAAAACGTCACGCGGAAATGATTCGAAGAGACGAGGAATCGGAATTGGTAGCAATGGTCGATATTCGCTCTATGGAAGAATGCGATGCCACACAATTCGAAGTTCCATTTTTCAGTTCTATTGAGGAATTATTGGCATCTGGAATCGAATTTGACGTTGCCAATATTTGCACACCAAACGGGTTACACGCAGCACAAAGTTTAGCGGCTCTAGAAGCAAAAAAACATGTTGTTTGTGAAAAGCCGATGGGACTTTCCAAAGACAATTGCGAAAAGGTGATTTTTAAATCACTTCAAATGTCGAAGCATGTATTTTGCGTGATGCAAAACCGGTATTCTCCGCCTTCAGAATGGATTAAATCAATTATTGACGAGAAAAAATTAGGAGACATCTTCATGGTGCAGTTGAACTGTTACTGGAACAGAGATGATCGTTATTACAAAAAGGGCGGTTGGAAAGGAACTGCGGATTTGGACGGTGGAACCTTGTTTACCCAGTTTTCTCACTTCATCGACATTATGTATTGGCTTTTTGGAGACATTGACAACATCAGTGGGAAATTTGCCGATTTTACGCATAAAAACTCAACGGCATTCGAAGATTCAGGCTTCGTGAATTTTGATTTTATTAACGGCGGGATGGGATCCATCAATTATTCTACCGCAGTCGCAGATCAAAATTTGGAGAGTTCATTGACTATTGTAGGAAGTAAGGGAAGCGTTAAAATTGGTGGACAATACATGAACGAGGTTGAGGTATGCAACATCCAAGATTATGAGATGCCCGTATTAAAGGAATCAAATCCAGCAAACGATTACGGACCGTACAAAGGGTCGGCAGCCAATCATAATTACGTTATAAAAAACGTCATCGATACATTAAAAGGAAGAACTACGGCAACCACAAATGCATTAGAAGGTCTTAAAGTCGTAGAAATTATTGAAAGAATATATAAAGTAAGAAATGAGCAACTCGATTTATAATAAACTACTCAGTAAAGATACAACCCTAGCGGTAATTGGACTAGGATACGTTGGACTTCCAATCGCTTTAGAATTTGCACGAAAAATTAAGGTCGTTGGATTTGACATCAATGATGAACGCGTTGAATTAATGAAAAAAAATATTGATCCAAGTAACGAACTGGATGCGTCAGAATTTGAAGGATGTGATATTACTTTCACTTCAAACATAGATGATTTAAAGGACGTGACATTTTTCGTTGTTGCCGTTCCCACACCCATTGATGATGCCAATCTACCGAATCTTAAACCACTTTTAAGCGCGACAGCAACAGTTGGAAAAGTCTTGAAAAAAGGAGATTACGTTGTTTTCGAATCTACGGTTTATCCAGGATGTACAGAAGAAGATTGCGTTCCTGTATTGGAAGAAATCTCAGGATTAAAATTCCGTGATGATTTCAAAATCGGTTATTCACCAGAGCGAATCAATCCAGGAGATAAAGAACATACGCTTCAAAATGTGATCAAAGTCGTTTCGGGTTGTTGTGATGAGTCACTGGAAGAAATTGCGAAAACATATGAATTGGTTGTTGATGCTGGTGTTCACCGTGCGACTTCACTAAAAGTTGCTGAAGCGGCAAAAATTATTGAGAATACGCAACGTGACGTTAACATCGCATTGATTAACGAACTTTCAATTATCTTTAATAAGCTGAATATAAATACGTTTGACGTATTAGAAGCAGCTGGAACGAAATGGAATTTCTTGAAATTTTCCCCCGGTTTAGTTGGAGGGCACTGCATTGGTGTTGATCCTTACTATTTAACACACAAAGCACAACAAGCGGGTTATCACTCAAAAGTAATTACGAGCGGTCGCTACGTGAATGATTCCATGGGATTCTACATTGGTAAACAGACTGTGAAGAAAATTCTAGCAAAAGGAAAACACATTCAAGATGCAAAAGTGCTCATAATGGGTGCTACCTTCAAAGAAGACGTCAGCGATATTCGAAATTCGAAAGTGATTGACATTATCAATGAACTAAAATCGTTTCAAGTAAAAGTCGATCTAGTCGATCCACATGCTTCTTCAGACGAAATGGTGCACGAATATGGCGTAGGATTGGTGGCAAACCCAACAAATGATTACGATGCCATAATTGTTGCGGTGAATCACAAAGAATACAAAACGTTGACCGAAAACGACTTTAAAGCTATGATGAATAGCGATCAAGGGGTTTTTGTTGATGTGAAAGGAATATTCAAAGGTAAAATCAAAGATCTAGAGTATTGGAGTTTATAAGATGAATTGGGAGAAAAACATATTGATTACAGGAGGAGCAGGATTTATTGGATCGCACCTTGTCCGTTTGATGGTAAACAAATACCCATCTTACCGAATTATATGTCTGGACAAGTTGACGTATGCTGGAAATCTCAAAAACCTTACAGATGTTGAAGGTGCCCCTAACTATTCATTTGTAAAAGCAGATATTGTGGATGCAAATGCCGTTGAAAACGTTTTTAGCGAATATCAAATCACCGATGTTATCCATTTAGCGGCAGAATCGCACGTTGATCGGTCGATTGAAGGACCGATGGAATTTGTAATGACGAATGTCGTAGGCACGGTAAACTTGTTGCAGAAAGCGAAGGATTTCTGGAAAGGTGATCAACATGTTTTTCATCATGTTTCAACGGATGAAGTATATGGTTCACTTGGAAACGAAGGGTTATTTACCGAACAAACAGCGTATGATCCACGCAGTCCCTATTCAGCATCCAAAGCATCGTCGGATCATTTTGTAAATGCCTTTTACCACACCTACAGTTTACCAATTAAGATTTCGAATTGTTCCAATAATTATGGAAGTCACCATTTCCCCGAGAAGTTAATTCCCTTGATGATTAACAACATTGTACATAAAAAGCCATTGCCAGTCTACGGTAAAGGAGAAAATGTACGAGATTGGTTGTGGGTAAACGACCATGCAAGTGCGATCGACACGATTTTCCACAAAGGGAGAATTGGAGAATCGTACAATGTAGGAGGATTAAATGAATGGACGAACATCGATTTGGTGCGTCATTTATGTCGACTTCTCGATAATAAATTGAACCGTCGAGCAGGTGAAAGTGAAGAATTGATCACTTTTGTTACCGATCGTGCTGGACATGATTTACGTTATGCGATTGACGCCTCTAAAATTGAAAAAGAATTGGGCTGGAAACCATCTATCACTTTTGAAGAGGGATTGGAAAGAACCGTTGACTGGTATTTGGAAAACACGGCGTGGGTCGATGAAATTACCAGTGGTAGTTACCGCAACTATTACGAAAAAATGTATCAAAACCGATAATGAACTGGATCAACTCTATTTTTAGAGGAACAAAAAAACTTCCACCTTTTGATTTATCGAGGCTAAAGGTTGATATGCACAGTCATTTAATTCCTGGAATCGATGATGGTGCAAGAACCATGGATGATACCTTAGCAATGTTGGCTAAATTTGAAGCTTTAGGATTCACTAAAGTAATTACCACTCCTCACATAATGCATGATTATTTTCGAAATACGCCAGAAATCATCCTCGGTGGATTGGAAAAAGTGCGACAAGAAGCAGAACGCTCTGGATTAACAATCCAACTGGAAGCAGCAGCGGAATATTATTTTGATGAAACGCTTTTAGGAAAATTGGAGCAAAAGGAACCATTACTCACCTTTGGAGACAAGTACCTCTTGTTTGAATTTTCGTTTCATGTAGAACCAAGTAACATTGAAAAATTGTTCTTTGAGTTAATCGCTCAAGGTTACAAACCAGTTTTGGCTCATTTCGAGCGCTACGAATTCCTGCATGGATCCATTGAAAAAGCGAAGGAATGGCGGGCAAAGGGAATTAATATTCAATTGAACTATAATTCGCTCTTTGGACATTATGGCCCAACCGTTTTGAAACAAGCGCGCTTATTGGTTGATAGTGGTGAACTAGATTTCGTGTCTACTGATTGTCACCGCATGGAGCATCTACTAATTTTGGAGAAAAACCTAACGGACCCGTACTTCCATAAACTGGGAGAGCTTAGTCTTAAAAACACAAGTCTGATTTAATTGAGGTTAATGGTTTTGACGTCCCATCGCTTGTTTATTTGAGAATATTTTTAACACAGAGGGACAGAGTTTAGGAGGTCACAGAGTGAATTTTGTTGCAAAATTTTAGAATCCCACATAGAAATAATAGCTTATCTGTTAATTAACCTCTGTGAACTCTGTGTAACTCCGTTCAACCTCTGTGTTAAAAAATGAAAAGCATTAATTCGCCATTTCACTCATAAACTTAATCCACATCAAGCGCAACTCCTCTTCTGAATAATCACCGTCAAATTCGTCATAAGCCGCTTTCAAATCATCGGTTTCGGCTTCAGAAAAATACTCGTAAATATCGTCTTGCGTGTCTTGGTCAAGAATATCATCAATGTAATAGTTGATATTCACCTTTGTTCCAGAAACAACAATTGCTTCAATTTCGTCAATTACTTCATCCAAAGTCTTTCCTTGTGCGCGACCGATATCATCTAACGGTAATTTGCGATCAATATTCTGGATCAATTGTACTTTCAGTCCTGATTTATTTACAACACTTTTAACCACCAAGTCCTGTGGGCGCTCAATATCATTGTCTTCAACATAGCGACTGATAAGTGCAACAAATGGTTCACCGTAGCGTGTCGCCTTTCCATTTCCGACCCCTTGAATATTTGTCAGTTCATCAATAGTGATAGGGTATTGAAAACACATATCCTTCAGCGAAGGTTCTTGAAAAATCACGAAAGGTGGAATCCCCTGTTGTTTTGAAATACTTTTACGTAAATCAATCAGTTGATTATATAAAACCTGATCGAATGCTACTCCTCCATTACCTGAAATAACTGGTGAATCTTCATCTTCGACAAGATAATCACGCTCTTTAATCAGCATAAAAGTTGTGGGATTCTCAATAAAAGCATTCCCCGAATCAGTTAGCTTAAGCACTCCGTATGTTTCAATATCCTTATGGACTAGTCCAGCGACTACACTTTGACGAATCACTGCATTCCAGAAATGTTCATTCTTGTGTTTTCCAACACCAAAAAGTGGAAGTTCATCGTGCTTGTATGCTTTAATATCCGATGTTTTAATTCCTGACAGAAATGAACAATAGTGCTTGGATCTTTGTGTCTCCTTAAGCGACTGAATCGATTGCAGAAGTTGAAGAACATATTCACTTCCTTCGTATTTTTCTTTTGGAGTGCGACAATTATCACACATTTCATTGCAATTTGTCTCATCAAACTCTTCTCCAAAATAATGCAAAATCATCTTTCTTCTACATACCGAGGTTTCCGAATAAGATGCAATTTCATTGAGTAATTGTCGACCAATTTCCTGTTCAGCGACTGGTTTACCCTGTAAAAACTTCTCGAGCTTTTCTACGTCTTTATAGCGGTAGAATGAAATACATTCACCTTCTCCACCATCACGACCTGCACGACCTGTTTCCTGATAATAACTTTCAAGTGACTTTGGAATATCATGATGAATTACAAAACGAACGTCTGGTTTATCGATTCCCATACCAAATGCAATCGTTGCGACAATCACTTCAACGTCTTCCATCAAAAACATGTCCTGATGCTTTCCACGCGTCGCGCTGTCAAGTCCTGCGTGATACGGTAATGCGTTTATGCCGTTTACTTGTAATAATTCGGCTAACTCCTCCACCTTTTTACGGCTCAAACAATAAATAATCCCGCTTTTACCTTCTTGCGTTCGGATGTATTTTATAATTTGCTTTTCAACGTCACGTTTCGGTAGAATTTGATAATAAAGATTATCTCTGTTGAAGGAAGATTTGAATACCCGTGCATCAAGCATGTTCAAGTTCTTCTGAATATCGTTTTGCACTTTCGGTGTCGCAGTTGCTGTTAAAGCGATGATCGGCACATCAGTAATTTCTTCAAAAATCTCTCTTAACCTTCTGTATTCTGGTCTAAAATCATGTCCCCACTCAGAAATACAATGCGCTTCATCAATTGCGAAGAATGAAATCTGCACTTCTTTCAAAAAGAGAATCGTTTCCGGTTTTGTGAGCGATTCTGGGGCTACATATAATAATTTCGTGTTTCCCTGACGGATATCGTTTTTTACACGTGTACTTTCGGTTTTTGTCAACGATGAATTCAAAAAGTGAGCGACTGATTCGCTATTACTCACACTTCGCATCGCATCCACTTGATTCTTCATCAAGGCAATTAATGGTGATACTACGATAGCTGTTCCTTCCGAAAGCATCGCAGGTAACTGATAACACATAGATTTACCACCACCTGTTGGCATAATTACAAACGTGTTGTTGCCATCTAGGACATTGTGAATAATGTCCTCCTGTTCCCCTTTAAAACTGCTAAAACCAAAATATTTCTTTAAGGCCTCTTGCAAGTCAATCTTTACCATGCTTCACAAAAAATGTATCGAATACTTTAACGTATAATCTAAAATACTAAAAAAAATTCACGCAACACCTTATTAAAAAATTATTCTTTCAATATTATGTAAAAATGAATTGCTCTTCCATCAACATTTTTTGTCTTTCATTGAACTCTGTTTTGTACTTTTGGCGTCAGACATGGAGAATGAAAAACAAATGACTTTTCTAGGTCATCTTGAGGAATTAAGGTGGCGATTAGTGCGTATTGCAATTGCGATAGTTGTAGTATCTACCGTTTTATGGTTCTACCAAGAATGGATTATGGAAAATCTATTTCTCTCCATGAAAGATCCAGAATTTATTTCCTTTCGTCTGATTTGTGAATATCTGAATGTCTGTGTGGGTGAGGTACCCGTAGAGTTTCAAAGCATGACGGTTTCAGGACAGTTCTCTTATGCCTTAATGACAAGTATAATGGGTGGTATTGTACTTTCTTTCCCATTTATATTTTATCAGATCTGGCGTTTTGTAAAGCCTGGATTAAAGAAAAATGAACAAACCGTGGCAAAAGGTATTGTCGTCTATGTGAGCTTGCTCTTTTTTCTCGGTATTTCCTTCGGCTATTTTATTGTAGCTCCCCTGTGCATTCAGTTTTTTGGTTCCTATCAAATTAGTACTTTGATCGAGAATAAATTTACCATCAACTCATACATGAGTACAATTCTCTCAACCGTTTTCTATTCTGGATTATTGTTTCTATTGCCTGTGGTTTCTTACATTTTTACAAAATTAGGTGTTGTCACACCTGAATTTTTAAGGAAATACCGGAAACACGCAATTGTGGGGATCCTCATTCTAGCTGCTGTGATCACTCCTCCAGACCTTATAAGTCAAGTAATTGTCAGCATTCCTATCATACTATTATATGAAACAGGAATTATTGTATCTTCACGTGTTGAAAAGAATGCGAAAAAAGCGCAAGTGTAAAATCGCTTACCCATTTTTTTAACATCTTTAGTTAGAAACAAGGAGAATTAAATGAAATTTAAAATACTTATTTTCTTATTTCTTTTTCCACTGCTGTCCTTAGCTCAAAAGACAAAAGTTGAAGGCACCGTAACGGACCAGGTTACAGGCGAGCCTATGCCTTTTGTGACTGTTCACTTCCTTAATTCGAAAATAGGCGCACTGACAGATACCAATGGGAGATATGTCCTTGATACCTATTACGCAACGGATACTCTGGTATTTTCATTTTCAGGTTATATCAAAGTTAAAAAGCATGTTAAACTAGATACTGAACAAATAATCGATGTTGTTCTTCCGATAATGACCACTGATTTCGAGGAGGTTGTTGCTAAAGCACCAGACGAGTTTCCTTCAACAATCCTCCACAAAAAAGTCATTGCACACAAACACATCAACAACAAAGAAAAACTAGAGTCCTACGAGTACGAAGTCTACAACAAAGTTCAACTTGACCTCAATAATCTGGACGAAAAATTCAATGACCGAGAAATGGTCAAAAAACTGGAAATTCTTACGCAGTATATCGATTCTGTGGAGGGCGGAAAGCACTTTTTACCTGTCATTCTCAGCGAATCCGTCTCCGATTACTACTACAAAAAGAATCCGAAGAAAAAACGAGAAATCGTAAAGGCCAGTAAGATCAGTGGCGTCGAAAACTTAGAGCTCAATCAGTTCATGGGTGATATGTACCTTGATGTCAATATCTACGATAATAACCTCGATTTATTCAATAAGTCCTTTATCAGTCCTGTATCCAATTTCGCCCGAAATTTTTATCGATTTTACTTAGAAGACTCGATGTTTATTGATAATTACTGGTGTTACCTGTTAACCTTTAAACCAAAGCGTACGGGTGACATGACGTTTGAAGGTGAGATGTGGATTCACGACACGACCTACGCTGTAAAACGCTTTAAAGCTAACATTTCACCATGGGCAAATATCAACTATGTTCAAGATTTATACATTGAACATGAATTTGCGCAAGTTGCACCAGAGGTTTGGATGTTGACCAGTGAAAAGATGATTGCCGACTTAAAAATCACAAAAAAAACAAATGTGATCGGACTTTTCGGTAGGCGCCACTCAACGCGAAAGAATTATGTCATCAACAAAGAACGACCTACTGATTTCTATCGATCGAACAGTACCGTAGAAATATTAGACAGCGCTAATCTGCGTTCGGACGAATATTGGGCGTACATACGTCATGAGCCACTCGCACCAAAAGAATTGGGCATAGACCAAATGGTTGATTCACTCAATACGATGCGTTTTTTCAAGACTTTAAAAAACACGATTTATCTATTTTCGACGGGATATTATCCAGTAAACAAACTTGAAATAGGGGATGCATTTGCACTCATGAGCTTTAATCCTGTAGAGACCTACCGTTTAGGACTCGCATTGCGTACTTCGAATAATTTTAGCCGAAGAATAGAGTTTGGAGGAAGGATTGCCTATGGATTTGGAGATGAACAGTTCAAGTACGGCGGTTCAATGCGTTTTAACATCACCCCAAAGAAAAGAGGAATGTTAACGGCCTATTATAACAATGATTTAGAGCAAATCGGTCAGTCTCCAACAGCCGCTGCGGTCGGGTCAACCTTCGGTACATTGTTTCGCACGGGTCCACTGGATAAGTTGACATTTGTTGAAAAGGTCGGCATTAATCTTGAAAAGGATATTCACAAGGACATTATTCTTTTTGGTGGATTTGAATGGAAGCAATATACTGCCTTGGGGAAAGCCAACTATGTTAGAGTCAATCCTGGTACAGGCTTACACGACACCATTACCCGAATTCAGACAACTGAAATCACCTTGCGCTATAGATGGGCAAAAAATGAAGAATTTATTTCTGGAGCATTCGATCGTACTTCAGTAAGAAGCAAGTTCCCGATAGTATCTATACAGGGAATTTTTGGAATTAAAAATCTACTTGGTGCCGACTACAACTATCAAAAATTTGATCTGATTGTTGAACACATTGCCAAACTTGGCGTAGCAGGAAGGTTAAGGTATGAATTAAACGTTGGTTACATCAATGGAACAGCAGCATATCCTTTTCTAAAAGTTCATGAGGGAAACCAGTCCTATTGGCTCATGTCAAACGCCTACAACAAAATGGACTTTTTTGAATTCGTTTCAGATCGATATGTCTCTCTGTTATTGGAACATCACTGGGACGGGTTGATTTTCGATCGGATTCCATTGGTGAAAAAGGCAAAACTTAGACTGGTAACAACTGCTCGAGGATTGTATGGTGATATTAGTAACAGGCATGCTGAAGAAATGGTACTTCCGAACTTCACCAAACGATTTGGAGACATTCCATATGTAGAAGTCTCGTTAGGGATAGAAAATATTTTGAAATTAATACGGGTAGATGTTTTTTGGCGTTTAACCCATTTGGATCCTGGAGTTAAAGTGACAGATTTAGAAACGTTTGGGATACGCGGTAAATATGTTATTAACTTCTAACTTGAATTTTGTATGAAGCTTTATACGCAAGAAATTAGAAAAACCTATAAGGGAAGAGCAGTTGTAAATGGCGTGACTGTGGAAGTCAACCAAGGAGAAATTGTAGGTTTACTAGGTCCGAATGGTGCTGGAAAAACCACTTCCTTTTACATGATTGTGGGACTCGTAAAACCTGATAAGGGGAGTGTTTTTCTTGATGATAAGGACATCACCAATTATCCAATGTACAAACGTGCACAAATGGGAGTAGGTTATTTGCCCCAAGAGGTATCTGTTTTCAGAAAACTGAGTGTAGAAGATAATATTATGGCAATTCTTGAGATGACATCGTTAAACAAGCACGAGCGTCAGGCCAGATTAGAAAAACTGCTCACCGAATTCAGTCTACATCATGTGCGAAAAAATCTAGGAAACAGCCTTTCAGGTGGTGAAAAAAGAAGGACTGAAATTGCACGTGCATTGGCAACTGACCCCAAATTCGTACTCTTAGACGAACCCTTTGCTGGAGTTGATCCAATTGCTGTTGAAGACATTCAAACTATCATTGCAGAGCTTAAAACGCGAAACATTGGTGTTTTAATCACCGATCACAACGTACAGGAAACCCTTTCCATAACAGATAGAGCTTATTTATTGTTCGAAGGGAGTATTTTGAAGTCAGGAACAGCCGAAGAATTGGCCGCGGATGAACAAGTAAGAAAAGTGTACCTCGGGAAAAATTTCGAATTAAGAAAGAAATAATTTTTTTAAAACATAAAAAAACAATAAATTTACAACTTCTTACTACAAAGAAACTTAACTATGATAAATAGAACAACACTTTTCGCTACTGTAGCACTTCTTGGTTTGGTGCTTATCACCTCATCTTGCAAAAAATGTAAACTTGCTTCTGGGAACAACTACACTGGCCTAGCGGTAGACGAAGTTGTTATTTATCCTAAATCTGGATATTTAACAGATAATATGGGTGGAAATTTTCATATTCATGGGGGTTCTTACCATGCTACTGAGTTTGAAGTGAGCTTTGATGGCGGTCAAACTCGTGGACCAGTAAACTACTCAGAATACAGTATCCTTGCTAACCCAATGAGTGTTGACTGTGAAGCCTCTCTTAACAAAGATGTTACTTACAACTCAGTGTTTGATGCGTATGAGTATACGATTACGGGTGAAACTTGTTCTAATTGCGAACCTAAAAGGTACTTAGAGAATTATGTTTTAGTCCCTGCCATTCCTGCGGGAGCGACAATCATCTATGAGCAAAACGTAGTTGCTAAATAATCAAACTACATCCATTTAGATATTGAAATCCGAGTTAAACACTCGGATTTTTTTTACTGTAAAATCTAAGGCACAAAAAAAAGGTCATCCTTCGATGACCTTGAGAACTAAAAAATTTGATTGCTACTACAAAGCAGCTAAATCTGTGTTTTCTACGTGATCTACGCTTCCGTATGCATCACAATGTCCCCCGCGTGATGAACCACATGCAGCAAAAACTACAGTTAACATCAATCCCATTAGTGTCAAGGCCAATACTTTCTTCATAATCTTCTTTTTAGGTTTCTTAGAGAAATTTGTTTGTTGTTACCCAATAATAACGATAAAAATACAATAAATTACATGAACCAAAAAAAAAGATTATTCACTACCACCCAATAATCGATTGAAATAAAGTATTTTCCAACTCGTTTATGAAGAGGATGAAAACGCTATATGTACTAATATTACTTATATACCCAAGCATTGCATGGTCACAAACTTCGTACACTATAAATTTCACAAATAAAAGTTATCAACAGGTAGTTAAAAAGCCAAAATTGGAGTTCAAGGATAGCATTTCAGCACAGCGTTATTTGTCTAACCTTCAAAACACCGCAATTTCAAAAGGATTTTTATTGGCTTCGTTCGACAACATCACTTATTCTAAAGCCCACGCATTGGTTGATTTTAAGGCTGGAGATAAAATAGACAACATTCAACTCTTCATTGCCGAGGAACCACTCCAATTCATAAAAAAACATACCAATCTGAATGAGAAATTTGTCAGCCAAGTGCCATTTACTCCATCGGAACTAGCAAGTACACTAAAAAAAATTCAACAGGCTTATCTAAATAATGGATATCCATTTGTTAAAATCAGGCTGAAAGACCATGTATGGAGGGAAAAGGTGATCAGCGCCGAGCTCGAAATATCCACTGGTCAATATACAACATGGTCAAAAATTAACGTACGAGGAGATTCTTCCATCTCTGAAAAATTTATCAGTAACCTACTCACAATAAAAGTAGGAGAACCATATACGGAAGCAAATGTGTCCAATATAGCATCAAGAATCGAGCAAGTCCCCTTTGTCAGAGAACTCAAACCGTCAGAACTACTTTTCACAAAGGAGGGGGTTGAACTCTACCTGTATTTAGAAGCAGTTCCAATTAGTTCCGCTAATGGTATCATCGGCTTTCAGCCCGATCCAACTTCAGACCGTTTGAGCGTGACAGGTGAAATTCACCTGAAACTACTAAACGTTCTTAAACGTGGTGAATTACTCGATCTAAAATGGCAAAGTATCCGAGATCAAACGCAGTCGTTGGAGTCAAAACTTAATTACCCATTCCTCTTCAATACTTCGTTTGGGTTGGATGGTTCGTTCGATCTATACAAAAGGGATTCGAGCTTCTTAGAACTGAATTCCAGTATTGGGGTGCAATACTTTCTCAAACGCGGAAACTTCCTCAAAGTATTCTACACGGCAATTTCATCCAGCGCACTAGCCGGCGGGCTAAACAATCCTAGTTTTACCAACCTAGGGTCGGTAACATCGAATAACTATGGTATTTCATACACATCGAATCAAGTGGATTATCTACCGAATCCTTCGAGAGGAATGAACCTTCTTTTTCAAGGTTCAGCAGGGAGTCGAAAATCCCAAATAAATGATAGTAGTGAGATCATAAAATCAACTGTTTTTAGAGGAATTGTAGAAGCAAATTTTTATGTGCCATTATTTAAACGCCATGTGCTTCGGATTGCTTCGAATACTGAATTCTATATTGCTGATGAGATTTTTGAAAATGAAGTTTATAGGTATGGTGGACTCGGATCGCAACGCGGATTTAATGAAGACGAATTGTTCGCTACCACCAGAACAACGGCAACACTCGAATACCGCTTTCTCCTAGATCGAAACTCATACGTATTTGCATTTTATGACCAGAGCTGGTACGAGAACAATGCCCGCACGTACTACAATGACACTCCTTTTGGATTTGGAGTCGGATTTGCGTTCAATACCAATTTTGGCGTTTTCTCGATTTCCTATGCCTTAGGGAAACAGTTCACCAACCCGATACTTTTCAGCAATAGTAAAGTTCATTTCGGTTATATTGTTTACTTTTAAATTTGAAATCGATTAACATTTATTTATGCTCACTTCTCTTCTCGTTGTTGGATTAGTCATTGCCGTTGGAGCAGCCGTTTGGTTCTTCAGCCAAGTAAAAAACGTTCAAAAATCGATTGATCAACTTTCCGCTGAAGCAACTTCGAAAACACAGTTATTAGAAGACCTTAAATTGACAAATATCAAACTGGCTACTGAAAAAGAGGGGTTAGTTCACCAGCTTGAAAATGAGCGAAAAACAGGTTTAGAAAAACAGAAGGAGCTACGTGAGCAACTGGAATTGATCGGGAAAAATATCGTCTCAGAAGGAAATAAATCCTTAAAAGATGAGAATGAGCTGCGTCTTTCAGCCATTTTAAATCCCTTGAAGGAAAAATTGGAGAAATTTGAAAAGAAGGTCAACGAAAACAAGGAACACGACATTCAGCGTTTCGCAAACATGGAAACATTGGTGAAAACACTTTCCGAGCAACACTCGCAAATGCACAACACCGCTCAAAATTTGGTAAATGCGCTAAAAGGTGAGCAAAAAACGCAGGGAAATTGGGGGGAAATGGCGTTGGAACGAATTCTAGAAACCAGCGGACTTGTCAATGGACGTGAATATCACATGCAATCGTCGTTTCGTAATGATGAAAAAGAATTGATGCGACCCGATGTAATCATTCAACTTCCAGACGAAAAGCACATCATCATCGATGCAAAAGTGTCGCTAAAAGCCTTCGAGCAATATATCAACGAAGAAGATCCAGTACTCAAGAAAATTGCGCTCTCGAACCATCTCCTTTCAATTAAAAACCATATCAAAGGCTTAGGTCTCAAAGATTACTCTCATTTACCTGGAATCACGACACCTGACTTCGTCTTATTATTCATGCCAATTGAATCTTCGTTTGCTTTGGCGATGAAAGAAGAACCCACCTTGTACCAACAGGCATGGGAAAAGAAAGTTGTAATTGTAACACCTTCTACGCTACTTGCCACTTTGAAAACGGTTGAAGGACTTTGGAAGCACGAACGTCAAAACCGACATGCCACTGAAATTGCAGAGCAGGCAGGGCGATTGTACGATAAATTCGTAGGTTTTGTTGATGATTTGGAAAAAGTAGGCACGAAACAACGGGAAGCGATGAAATCCTATGATGATGCCATGTCGAAACTATCCGAAGGTAAAGGAAATTTGACGCGCTCTGCCGAAAAACTGAAGGAATTAGGAGTGAAATCCAAAAAGCAACTCGATCAAAAACACTTGGACGAAGAAGAGAATTAGATTACTTTCTTTTCTCCTGCATGGAGCTTCGAATTTCTTTCATGAAATCAGATGCGTAGACAAAGTTCAGTACCTCTTCGTTCTCTGTAGTAATAATAGAGTTTCTATCTCCTTCCCACCAGTTATATCCGTTGTGGATGTACATGATTTTATCACCAATCTCAATCACCGAGTTCATATCATGCGTAATAACAACGGTCGTCATTTCGTACTCGTACGTAATTTCACGAATAAGATTATCAATTACAATGGACGTTTTTGGATCCAGTCCTGAATTCGGCTCATCACAAAACAAATATCTTGGGTTCATCGAGATTGCCCTGGCAATAGCGATTCGTTTCTGCATTCCACCACTACATTCAGCTGGGTACAGTTTATTTTTTCCTTCTAGATTTACGCGTTCCAAACAAAAATTCACACGATCTAATTTTTCCTTTTTCGTCTGTTTGGTAAACATGGTCAGGGGAAACATAATATTATCCTCTACCGTCATTGAATCAAACAACGCAGATCCTTGAAAAAGCATTCCAATTTCTTTTCGGATAATTACCCGTTGACGTCTATCCATTTCAGTGAAGTTCTGTCCATCGTAGAAAATTCCACCTGTATCTGGTTGATGCAATCCAACTATGCACTTTGCTAGAACTGATTTTCCAGAGCCTGACTGACCGATAATAATATTGACAACTCCTTTCTCAAACTTGGTGCTGACATCGTGCAAGACATGCGCATCACCAAATGATTTATTGATATTCCTTATTTCTATCATAACAAGATCATCTGTGTTAGTAAGAAATTCGCAATCAAAATTGCCACACTACTAGAAACGACTGCTGTTGTCGCTGATTTACCAACATCCAATGCGCCACCCTTGGTATAATAACCATAATAGGAGGCAATTGATACTATCAAAAATGCAAAAACTACTGTTTTGGTAAGTGCATAAATTATGTTGCTGAACTCAAAAAATGCACGAATACCTTCAACGTATGTCTCTGTGGAAGCCAAACCAGAAAGTAATAATGATAACCAACCACCAACGAGACTAAGTCCCATAGAAAAGATAATTAACACTGGGAAAAACAAAACTGCTCCCATGATTTTTGGTAACACCAAATAATTGAGGCTATTTACTCCCATGATTTCCAACGCGTCAATCTGCTCTGTAGTTTTCATGGTGCCTATTTCTGATGCTACATTCGAGCCTACTTTTCCCGCTAAAATTAGTGAGATAATCGTCGGAGAAAATTCTAAAATCGTACTGGAACGCGTAATGTAACCAATGGTATAATCTGGTAATAAAGGCGAATCCATGTTCGATGCCGTTTGTAAGGCAATTACTGCTCCCATAAAAGTCGACATTAGCGCAACAATTGGAATGGAATTAATACCGATCAACTGAATTTCATCAAACAGTCGTCTTCTGAATACGCCCCACTTTTCTGGTCTGGAAAAAATGATCCAGATCATGTTCATAAAGGAGCCGATATTTTTTAATGCTTTTAACACTCGCGTAAAGTTAATTGTATTTTTTTTGTAATCAATTTATATGTTGGGAAATCGCATTGCCATGATTGGTTTTATATAAAAACGCATCTATTACTTGTTCCAGGAGTTACAAAACTCAAATAATCACTAATTTTGAACTATGCAGACCAAAAAAGAGCAGTATTTCAAGGTGTTAAGCAAATATGTTCCGACTGAATTTGTGGACCTGACCAGCGATTTATTACTCAAATATCCTGTTGTCTTTAAAATTGTAAAACCTCGCAAAACAAAACTGGGTGATTTTAGAGCAGGGATGAACAAGGAAAAGCATCAAATTACGGTCAATGGCGATTTAAACAAGTATTCTTTTTTAATCACAACACTTCATGAGTTTGCCCATTTAATCACCTACAATACGTATGGAAGAAAAGCTGCTCCTCACGGGGAAGAATGGAAAGCTAATTTTCGTCAATTATTGATACCCATCATCAATAGTTCAGCCCTTCCCAAACCTATTGAAAACGCCTTAGTAAACTCATTGTCAAATGTCAAAGCATCGTCATGCACAGATATTAATCTACAGCGCGTTTTGATCACATTTGATGAGAAAATTGATGATTTAACAACCTTAGAGACCTTAAATAAAAAGAGTACTTTTGAGCTCAACGGGAAGCATTTCGAAAAAGGAATTTTACGACGAACACGCTTTTTGTGTATGGAAAAAGAGACAAAGAAAAACTACTTGGTCAATCGATTGGCTTTAGTGAAAGAGATAAAAAATGAAGAATAATTATAGTGTAATCATGGCGGGTGGAATTGGCAGTAGATTTTGGCCTATGTCCACCGAAGCACATCCAAAACAATTTCTAGATGTTCTTGGAATAGGAAAAACATTAATTCAAATGACGTTTGAACGTTTGCTGAGTGTTTCTCCAGTGGAAAATATTTACGTTATGACCAATATGGATTACAAGGATCTGGTTTTGGAACAGCTTCCTCAGTTAAACGCGTTGCAAGTATTGACAGAGCCAGAGCGTAAAAACACCGCACCATGTATTGCTTATGCTGCTGCAAAAATCTATTCGCTCAATCCGGAAGCAAATTTAATTGTATCTCCTGCCGATCATTTGATTATCCAAACGGAAAACTTTACAAGTACAGTTCATGCTGGACTGGTATCTTCAGAAAAAGGAAGAATAGCAACGATAGGCATTGCTCCAATACGTCCTGATACTGGATACGGTTATATTGAATTTGAATCCAGCACTCAACTAAAACCAAACGATGTTGTTCCTGTGCAGCAATTTCGTGAAAAGCCAGATCTTCTAACAGCACAGCAATTTTTAGAGGCAGGGAATTTCTACTGGAACTCAGGGATTTTCATTTGGAAGGCGAGCACGATTTTGGAAGCATTAAAAACATTCCAGTCAGATTTATATGAATTGTTTGCTGGTGATTTATCGAATTACAACTCTCCCAACGAGCAGGTATACGTCAACAATGCCTTCCGTGTTTGCGAGGACATTTCAGTCGACTTTGCCATTATGGAACACGCCAAGAATATCGATGTAGTCCTTTCTAACTTTGATTGGTCGGATTTAGGGACCTGGGGGAGTTTGGACACACATTTAGAAAAGGATGCAAGCAATAATGCAGTTGTTGGAAAGGGTGTTTATCTTTTTGGCACAAGTAATTGCATTGTGAATGTCCCAGAAAACCAAACCGTTATTATTGACGGATTAGATAACTACATTGTTGTTCAATCAGAAAATAGACTGATGATTCTTAAAAAAGAAAACGAACAAGAATTAAAGAATTACCTTAAAGCGATTGTTAAATAATCAATCCTTGAATTAAATAAAATAACTGAATTTTTACTGAAACACTTATCGGTAGTCGAATAAAAGTGTTATTCGACTACCAAAGTGTAAACTGTGAATTGTGAACTCAAGAGCTAGGACACTCTCTTAACCTAAGTAATACTATGATACAGCTAAGGTAAGGGATACGAGCTCTAAAATCCAAGCCGAAAAGTGAGATTGCGTATAAATACGGTGCAGATTGCGTAAAACCCGCAATTGGGGGTAGCGTAGTTTTACGCATGAAATCCTACGAAAAAAACGTTATGAAAACAAAAAAACACCCACGTTTATGGGTGTTTTTCTCTGCTCTATTATCTTCTACTTCAACAAACTAACGTGTCCTACAAAGATTTTAGTGTCGGCGGAATCTTTGATTTTCGCAATGATTTTCCACGTATACACGCCATCTTGGACGCGATCGTTAGGATCATGGAATGTTCCATCCCACCCCACTTGCATGTCGTGAGATTCAAAAATCAAGTTACCCCATCGGTTGAAAATATACAAGGTATATCCCGATTCATCAAACCCTTCCATTACGGGCTTGAACACTTCATTCAACCCATTGTTGTCAGGTGTAAATGCATTTGGCACATAGATTAGGTAGTCCCTAAAAACACGCACGTATTTAATTGCTCTAGCGGGACAGCCATAATCAGAATACGCTGTGAGTGTAATTGCATATTCACTAGGGTGATCTACTGGGAAAGTATGTGTCGGTTCAAACTCCGTACTAATTGGTGAACCATCACCAAAATCCCATTCGTAACTCACTGCGCCTGTAGATTGATTGAAAAATCCAGTAGTCGAATTGGTAGTAGACAGTGCCAAATTCAAGATTTTAAAATTAGCTACTGGAGATGGGTGTACTGTCACATATGCCGTTGCTTGCGATGAACAACCTGTATTGAAGTAACCTGTGACCGTGTACGTTGCAGAAGTAGTAGGATAAAATGCTTCATCATTGATGACTCCTCCGGACCATACATAGTAATCTGCTCCCTGACCAGTTAACACCGCACCTTCTCCGTCGCATATTTCAATATCATGCGCTGAGACAACAGGAAGTGGATTGATAGTAACCTCTACCTGATCATTGTTCTGACAACCATTGTCATCCGTTCCAATTACCGAATATATTATTGTTCCTACTCCTTGTACAAATGGAACGCCGTTGACTGCTCCATTGTCCCACACATAATTTACTGCGCCATTTGCCATTAATGTCACCATCTCTCCATCACACATCTCTTGGTCTAGACCAGCATTTACCTGTGGTAAGGCATTCACTACTACTGCTACCTGATCGGTGTTTTGACAACCATTTGCATCTGTTCCAGTAACAGTGTACGTTATACTTCCAGGTACCTGTACAAAAGGAACTCCATTCATAACTCCATGATTCCACGCATAATTTACTGCTCCAGCTCCACTTAACGTCACTGCAACACCTTCACACACCTCTTGATCTGGACCCGCATTAATAATCGGCAATGGATTTACTATAACATCTACCTGATCGGTGTTTTCACAACCGCGACTGTCCGTTCCAATAACAGTATATGTTATAGTACCAACCGCTGGGACAAAAGGTACGCCATTCGTCACTCCATTGTCCCATGCATAATTTACCGCACCATTCCCAGTCAAAGTTACTGCCGTACCTTCACACACCACTTGATCCGCTCCAGCGGTCACTACTGGTAAAGGGTTTACAGAGACATCAACCTCATCGATGTTCTGACAACCATTGGCGTCGGTACCAATCACGGTGTAGGTATTATTTCCAGGTGCTTGAATGAAAGGAACGCCATCAACTACTCCATTATCCCAAACATAATTTACAGCTCCTGAACCATTCAGTGTCACTGCAACTCCTTCGCATACTTCCACAGCTGCTCCAGCATCTACAATTGGTAAAGGGTTTACTGTGACATCAACTTGATCTGCATTTTGACAACCGTTGGCATCGGTCCCTATGACTGTATAAGTGATTGTTCCTGGCGCTTGAAAGAAAGGAACTCCATCCAGAGCACCGTTATTCCAAGCATAATTCACAGCCCCTGCTCCCGTCAACGTGATTGCAACACCTTCACACACCACTTGATCTGCTCCAGCGTTTACCATTGGTAATGGGTTTACCGTAACGGCTACTTGATCCGTATTCTGACAGCCATTCGCGTCTGTTCCAATCACGGTATATGTGACATTTCCAGGTGCCTGAATGAAAGGAACTCCATTCACAATACCGTTGTCCCATGCGTAATTTACTGCTCCCGCTCCATTCAATGTCACCGCAACACCCTCACAAACTACCTGATCTGCTCCTGCGTTTACCAGTGGCAATGGATTCACAGTCACATCGACCTGATCTGTATTCTGACATCCATTGAGATCCGTTCCGATTACCGTATAGGTACTATTTCCAGGTGCTTGAATGAAAGGAACTCCATTCACAACGCCATTGTCCCATGCGTAATTTACTGCTCCCGCTCCATTCAGTGTCACCGCGACACCTTCACATACCACTTGATCTACTCCAGCGTTCACATTTGGTAATGCATTAACAGTTACATCTACCTGATCGGTATTTTGGCAGCCGTTTGCGTCAGTTCCTGTAACTGTGTATGTCATTATTCCTGGTGCTTGAACAAAAGGGACTCCATTCACAACTCCATTATCCCAAGCATAATTTATTGCTCCTGCTCCATTCAGTGTCACTGCAACTCCTTCACACACTTCTTGATCTATTCCAGCAACTACTATGGGTAGATCATTAATTGTTACAGGAATTACGATCGAATCCATACATCCATCTGTTGATTCAACGTACAATTGCACATTAAAAGCACCAGCGGCAGTGTAGGTATGATTTGGAGCAGTATAGGTCCCAATTGTATTAGGCACACCAACGATAGCTCCGTTAGAAATTGGAGTAACAGTTCCATTTCCGAAATCCCATCTGTAATTCACGATGGTGCCTGGAGGTGGAATGGTTGATTGGTCCGTAAACTGAATTGCATCACCCACACATCCTACAACTGTATTGCTTGTAAAATCTGCTGTTGGTGATGGGTTTTCTAAAATATCTATATCAAGCAGCAATTCGCAACCTCCACCTTGAAATGGTGTTAAGAGACAGGTGTAATTTCCACCTGCATACACAACTGTTGATTGGGTGGTAGCTCCATTGCTCCATAAATAACTCGCGGCTCCCGGAGGCGCTGTCAAGGTGGATGAATCCCCAACGCAAATAATATCATTTGATGCTGTTAGTTGTTCTACGTTACATGAAGCATCAACATAGGCATAGCCAAAGTGACCTGTCAATGAACAGTCACCTGAAGTAAACTCGATGGTAACATTCTGACCAATGTATGCCGCTAAATTGGTAAAAACAGTTTGCCAGTCTTGATAAAGCACAAGTGTACCACCATACATGATCGTTTCATAGTCGGGTGCACTTGCTGCGTCTGCAATAACAGAGTATTCACCGCAAGGTACATCGGCACCCGACTCATCAAAAACGCGCACCGTAAAGTAAGGCAACTCGTTTAAGGTGTGATTGTTTGGTGACTCAAAAATCACTGCGTAGCTGTATTGAAATAAATAATTTGTTGCATCCACAAGAAAGGTCTGTCTCATACGTGCACCTCTGGCTCCAGTTCCAACACCATTACCTAATCGAACGGAAAAATTTCCTCCAAGTGGATTAACACATGGTATTCCAGTTACTGGGTCATTCCCTCCACCAAATATGGTGTGATATGCTCCAGGTCCCACTGCAAACTCATTCACGTAGCTAAAAGGTACTGAACCGTCAACATCCCCTCGTGTCAATTCCCATCCAGTGAAATCCCCAGTCTCAAAATCCATGTTAACGCATGGGCCGTCAAGAATTTTAGGGGTATTTGGAACAGGTGGTGCTAGGGGAAGTTTTGCTTCATCTAAGAGTTGCTTTGTTGCTTCAATGTAGTTGTTGTACTCGGCTTGAAATTGTTTATCTGATAGCTCTTCGCCATTCTTAATTCTCATTTCAACTTCATCATGAAACAATTGATAGCGATCGTCAATCAATTCAATAAGCAGTTGATTGTGGTAATCACTTTCGGTAAGTTCTAGGTGAACTTCAAATGCGGCCAATGTCTTTGACTCGAAGTAATGTTCAATTCCGTCGTGATCGTGAGAATGCTCCTCTGGCAATTGCTGAGAAAAAATTCCAAATGTTGCGAACCAAAATAGCAAAGTGAGTTTAGTAGAAGTTTTCATAGCTGAGAATTTAAGGGGTTCTACTAATAAAACGCCGAGAAGATCGAACGGTTGCTATGTATGCATAGTATGTTTATTATATGGCTTATCGAATTAAATTCGTGGTTCAGCTATAAAAATAGAGTTTCAATCGATGAAATATTTATTATGCATACATAAATTTAACCTTGAATAGATTAATATTTCAGATGAATCAATGTGTATAATACAGTTCTGAATGAATATTTTGCTTTCGGTACCGAAGAGAATCGCGTCTATTTACCGATAAATTTCCTCCATTCCTCTCCTTGCTCCTTTCTCATTACTCGCGGAAATTTATTCTGTGAACCTAATTTACCTTTCATTTCCATGAATTGATAAAACCTCTCAACTGGTAAAACCATGAGTTGAGGATCCTTCAAATTTATCTTTCTCGACGATCGGTAATCATCGTTCAACGCACAGAGCTCAGCGTCTAATTCCAGCATCAATTCACTAGAAGAAATTTCCATGTCGCAACCAATATACCAGTGGTGGACAAGGCCTTCTTCATCGGCGCAAATGGTGAACTCGCTAATTCCGATCCCCTTTCTGGTTGCCACTGTATGTATAGCCTGATTGATGTTGTCCAACGAAAGATGTTCACCACACAAACTCAAAAACTGCTTAATTCGTCCAGTAAGAATTATTTCGCGTTGTTCTATGTCAACGAATCGAACAAGATCGCCAATCAAATATCGCCAAAGTCCAGCGTTTGTGGTCACGACAATTGCATAATCAATATCCGGTTCGACTTCATCAATTGTAAAAGCGGTTGTACGGTCTTTAAGTTCTCCATTTTCATCAAAATAATCGGAATTGAAAGGAACAAATTCGAAGAAAACTCCTGAATTTAACATTAACTGCATTCCTTTTTTCGCTGGATTGTTCTGGTAGGCAAAATACCCTTCCGAAGCCAAATAGGTATCCAATAAAACAATTTCTCTTTCTACCACCTTTTCCAGACGAGGTAAGTAGGGCTCCATAAATACTCCACCGTGCACATAAACTTCCAAATTTGGCCAGATATCGTGAATGGAATTCAACTGGTGGCGCTCCACAATCTTCTCCATCAACAAAATACACCAACTTGGCACACCGGCAATAACACCAATATTCCACTCGGGCGCCTTCTGTACCATCATTTCTAGCTTAATATTCCAATCAGTTAGCGCAGTTATTTTATTTCCAGGTTTTGTCAGTGGAGCGACGATAAATGAGGTGTATTTTTTTAGAATCCCACTGAGATCACCTTCAAAATGACTATTCTTTTTTACCAATTGAGAACTTCCGCCAACCACTAGTAGTTGTCCACCATAAAACTCCTCTGAAAGGTTCAGCTCGTGCAAGGTTACCATTTGACTCAAGCTCGATTTTTGAAAGGAACGAATCATTTGGTTAGTAACTGGAATACGTTTACTGGGAGAACCAGTAGTGCCAGACGACAGTGCATAGTGCTTAATTCTTCCTGGCCAGGTATGATCTTTTGCGCCTCCTATCGTTTCTTTTAGCCAGTGATCGTAAAATTCTTCGTAATCAGTTATAGGAACATTTTGTTGAAAAGCACTTGTTAAATTCTCTGCTTCAAGTACCTCAGAAAAATTACATTCTGACCCGAAGCGTGTTTTTCTAGCTTTGGTGAGCAACTTGATTAAGGTCTGCAACTGATTGTCCAAATCCTTCTTCTTCTTCAAGTTACGATGGTACGTAATTGCGTTTGTTCGCTTTAAAAGTTTCCCAATAATTGGCATCTATACGCTCGTTTTATACATCCAAAGATACGTTAAAAATAGGATGAGTGGGTTTGATTTCCTAACAAAGAAATCCCGAACTGTAAATTAAGTGTAGATAAACATCTGCGTATTTATACGTATATGTCCTTGCGTATTTATACGTTTTTTACTACGGAAACTACGTATTTTTGTTTTTTAATTAATTTTTATCCAACACACTCATTTTCTAACCGTCTATTTTTTAAGGCCTTAAACCCAAGGTAAAACTGACCCCAAAAATGAATGAATAATATATCTTGCGAAAAACAGTGTCTTTTAGTAAATTGTCCGACTATTGAATTTTCTGAAATGCAGAAAATCAACTAAACCAGTTTAACAATTAAAAAAACCTAAGCAATTATGGCATTTAATGGAAAAGAAGGAGAACAAATTACTCTACAAGAAGCTGCACAACTAACAGCGAACTACAGAACCGCACACCCCAATGAAATTAGAGGTCATTTTATGGGAAAAAGTATCTTAAAAACTCTACTCGATCAAGAAGGATGCATGGGAATCCGCACTTACCACGGAATTAACACCGATGGCTCGAAAGAAATTGTACTCGTTGGTGTAGATGCGAATGGAAATGATATGCTGGATTTGATTGCAGATAGAGCAGCTCCATGCCCTAATCACTGTAGTAGACAGAACGGTTTAAATAGTTAAATTGAATATAGATTTTATTTCAACACTTTCTGTACTTATACCCTTAACTTTAGGTATAGTATATTTTAAAAATCGACCAAATGCACTCAAGATATTGAGTGCATTTATTGTTGTTAACTTGATCGTCGACATTGTTAATCGGGTATATACATACCACGGAATCAATAATATGCATGTCTTCCATATCTACACCTACATTGAATTCGCAGTAATCTCCACCATTTTCTTTCTCATTATAAAATCACGCATACTCAAATTTGGAATTTTATTTGGGGTGTTGTTTTTTTGTGTTTTTTCTGTAATCAATCTTATATACTGGGAGTCACTCACAGATTTCAACTCCAACCAATTTGCAGTTGAAGCCTTAATTATCTTTATGTACTGTATCGCCTACTATTCACAACTCATGAAAAATCCCGAGTTCATTCACCTGGAGAATCACCCCTATTTTATTTTGGTTTCGGGCTACTTTATTTATTTTTCAGGGACCTTTACCTTATTTATATCTAGCAAAGAATTGTTACTAACTACTAATGAAGGCTATTGGATATTAAACTCTGTTCTTAACACCTTACTCAACATTACTTATACAATCGTTTTATGGAAAAGTCGGAAGAAATCAGTTTCATATTAATTATTGGAACTGGCGGGATGATTTTCCTCGCTATGCTGGTTATTATTTTTATAGTCGTATATCAACGGAAAATGTTTGCGAAACAAAACCAGCTAAAAGTGTTGGAATTGGAGTCTCAAAAAAAGTTGGTAGAATCGACCATTCAGGCTAAAGAGCGTGAACAAAAACGGGTAGCGCAAGAATTACACGATGATATTGGCGCTTCACTCACCGCTGTTCGCTTTTTGCTCCAACAAGTAGATGATTCTGTGAAAATTAAACCTGAACTCATTTCTTCCATTTCAGAAATCACTAAAAAAGTTAGACGCATTTCAAACGACCTCTTGCCTTCCGTTTTGGAAGAGTTTGGTTTACAGGAAGCTATCAAAGATTTAGTGGAAACTTTTAGGCAGTCTTCTGGAATCAAGATTCAATACTCAAGTGATTTATATACAATTAGCTTTTTAAAAAAGGATATTGAGTTATCTTTGTTTCGAATTGTGCAGGAATTAATGAACAACATACTAAAATATGCTGAAGCCACAGAGGTATCCATTAAGTTGTCAAACACGCTACGACAAATAGAAATTGTAATAGAAGACAATGGAAATGGAATTATTCCAGACAAAGATGTGCCCACCAAGTCACTTGGCCTCAAAAATATTGAAAGTAGATTGCAGTATATCAATGGAAGTATTAAGCGCGAAAATAATCAACCCAAAGGCACAATCGTTACTATAACAAATCCAGTATGAGTAAAATTACCATAGGTGTCGCAGAAGATCAATCCATTTATAGAATTGGATTAATCAATATGTTGAACAATACAGGGAACTATGACGTTATAGTCGAGGCCGCTGATGGTAAGGATTTGATAGAGCAATTAGAAGATAAACGACCGAAAGTTCTATTGGTAGATTACCGCATGCCTGAAATGTCGGGAATACAAGCCACTTTTATAATTCGCAAAAAGTATCCGGATATGAAGGTGCTTATCCTTTCCATGTACGATTCGAATGAGTTTGTAATCAAAGCAATAGAAAATGGTGCGAATGGGTATATCACCAAAGATGATGATCCAAAAGAAATTATCGATGGTATTCAAAGTGTACTTTCCACTGGTTACTATTTAAATGATCGAACATCAAAAGCACTTATTAAACAGCTGATGAGCACGGGAAAAGTCACGCCCGAGTTTCCAGAAGCACATAGTGAGTTTACTGAGTTGGAAATCGAAGTCATTGAATTGATCTGTAAGGAATATTCTACTCACGAAATTGCCGATGTACTTTGCAAAAGCAAACGTACCATTGAGGGTGTGCGTGCAACAATTTTAAAGAAAATCAACGCGCGAAACATTATTGGGGTTGTCATGTATGCTATTAAGAACAAACTGGTTCCTTTGGATTAACGACTGGGATTGTATTCAAAAATTCAACATTTCGGTACACTTCGAAGAGCTGACGCTCAGCTTCCTGATAATTTACCTAGTTTTGTAAAAAAATCTACATGAGCGAGAAAAGAACGGAATTAGAAAAATTAGGAGAGTTTGGGTTAATCGATCATTTAACCAAAAAATTTAAACCTTCGGTTCCTTCAACATTAAAGGGCGTAGGAGACGATGCGGCAGTTATTTCAATTTCTGATGACAATGCCCTTTTGGTTTCCACAGATATGTTGCTGGAGGGAGTTCATTTCAACCTGATGTACATGCCGTTAAAGCACCTCGGATACAAAGCAGTCGCAGTGAATGTTTCTGATATCTGTGCAATGAACGGAACCCCAGAACAAATTACGGTTTCTATCGCCGTTTCAAATAGATTTCCAATTGAAGCGCTGGAAGAACTCTACGAAGGCATTTACGCAGCGTGTAAGACTTACAATGTAGATTTAGTGGGCGGAGATACTACTTCTTCCTTAAGTGGATTAACGATCAGTATCACGGTCATTGGTCGAACCGAAAAAAAGAATATTGTGTACCGTTCAGGTGCGAAAGAAAATGATATTTTGATTGCCACAGGAGATTTAGGAGCAGCTTACATGGGGCTTCAAGTACTCGAACGAGAAAAAGAAGTCTACAACGCTAATCCAAACATTCAACCTGATTTAGACGGACATGATTACATCATAGAACGCCAATTGAAACCAGAAGCACGACTTGATGTCATTCGTTTTTTGAAGGAACTCGATGTAATTCCAACTTCAATGATTGATATTTCAGATGGTTTGGCTTCTGAAATAATTCATATTTGCAAAGCGAGCAAAGTAGGCTGTCACATCTACGATGAAAAAATTCCAATTGACGCTAAAACTTCGATGACTGCTCTCGACTTTAACCTCGATCCGGTGACGTGCGCATTAAACGGTGGTGAAGATTATGAGTTACTCTTTACTGTAAAGCAAGAGGATTTTGACAAAGTAAAGGGCAATCCACACATGACACCTATTGGACATATCACTGATAAAAACGAAGGTCTGTACTTCATCGATAAAAATGGTTCAGCCATTGAGCTTAGAGCGCAGGGGTGGAATCACTTTAAGGATTAGGACGCAGTTCTAATTGTTTCGTTGTATTTTTCTCGGATAACTAAATCAAACGATTTTCGTTTCAATTTAGATTCAGCCCAGGACTGGAAATCAAAGTATTCGAGTGCTATACTTTCAAAATCATTGTCGGTAATCGCAGCTAAATCATTGTACAATTCTTCCCACAGGTTTTGTATTTCAAATTGATCCGTGCATTTAATCAGTTTACCAATAAATTGTAAGAATACCTTTTCAAAATTGTAAAGACGGTTTCTTGTTTTCAAAAAACGCAAGGTGCTTTTTAATGAATAGGGCAACAATTTATCATGATTTAGTTCTATGTGAACCAGCAAATCCAGTAATTGAGTAAAGCCAACTATATCTTCCGTTTTATCTAGTTCCGGATTGTTCAAAATTTGATTTACCCAGTAAAGCGCCTTAGAATAATCTCCAATACCCATAGAAACAACGGCGAGTTTGAATTCAAGAAAAGCGCGACGTAAAGGTGTAATTTTATCGCCATATGCGGCAAGCTGAAAGGCAACCTTATCTGCAATTTTTTTCGCAGTATCAAAGTCACCTCTTCGGATGCACAAACTAAATTCTATACTACTGATACTCGAAAAAAGCTTTATTGCCAAATCCTCATTCGATTCAATGGATTGCGCCAGTTTTTTGAGAGATGTGAGGTAGTTTATCGATTGATTATGGAACCCAAGTCGATCAGCTACATAAATTGCGTTTGTATAGACTGAAACCTGTCGATTTGGCTCTACAACTGTTTGCGTTTTATCTTCGAATAATCTCAAATTCTCCTGCAGGTATTCTAGCGACTGATGCAGATCGCCAATGGCATAATGATAAGCGCTAAGCGTGTGGTAAAAGAGATAGTTTATTTCACTTCCATACTTCTTAATGTCTTTCTTAAATTCAAACAGCGGATCGCAGATCCCCTTGTAAAAGCCAATATCTTCTGGGCAACGCGCTATTCCCTTCTTTGACATCAATAAAAACAGCTTACTTTTTATCTCCCACAGATTATTATAGGTTTGAATTTCAGTAAGTGTCGCTGCGACTTTAGCGCTGTGTTGCGCAATTTTCACATCATCGGTGACAGAATTTCCTTCCGTTTCGATTAATTTCTTTTCCTTTTTAAATATTAGCAACAGAATTTCATCCTTTTGGTGTTTTTTCGCCAATTTCTCAGCACTTCGTAAAACGCGTCTACTTTGCTCGTACAATGACTTCTCGAATAAAATATCAAATGAATGCAGCATTTTATAGAGTTGAGCATCGATTGAATTAGAACTATGAAAAGAATCAAGTGAGAACAAGATATGATCGTATAATCGTTTCTTTGTAATAGAAAATCGATTCAAAAATGCCTCTCCTTTGAAAAAGGAGAACAATTCTGCTTCGCTGTAAACCGTTTGTTTACCGATAGCGTCAAACAACCGAATATAGTTATTTTCGTCGCCGATGGTATGTCTTGAAGACATCAATTTAAAATACCTCTTTTCTGATTTAGTCAAGGAATGAATTAAATCAAACAGTGCTTCATTTACTTTTATAGACATGTATATTTATTTTACAGTTATACGATCTGTAAGCAAGATATAAAAAGAACAAATGCACTTTTTAAAAATAACTTGAAGTGTATATAATATTGAGTAATCGGACAAAAAAAAGCCTACTCTGTTGAGTAGGCTTTCAAAATATGGTTTACCACTAATTATGGTTTCTTTTTGCGACCATCAGGATCATTGTTTGGGTCTGTAATACCACCCTCATCTGCTCCATCGTCTGTAATGTTTGGACCTAATGGACCCCCACTTTGAGTTGAAATTGCTTTAGTTCCACAATCGTGCGTCCATTCAGGAGTTTCACGATCCTCATCCTGAATTATAAGTGCATCCTTACTACATGAAGCAAGTGCTACAGCTAAAAACAAAATTCCTATGTAAATAAATCTTTTCATTCTTTTATTCTTACTCTAACAAATATAGGATGAAATTAATTATTTTCCAAATCAAATACGGGTATTTTGATTAAAACGCGTGTTCCATTGATTAAACCGTTACTATCAGTAATTTGTTCGGGACCGATTAACGAGATATCATTGGGTGAATTCTGCTGAATTAATTCAATTCGTTTCGATGTGATTTCCATGCCCTGAGATCGGTGGTCACCATACTTGTATTGTTTATTCTTCAGGCTCTCTTGAAATCCTACTCCGTTATCCTCTATGGAAATGTGCAAATAGCCTTCCTTAATAAAAAGGTCAATTTTTATAAGACCCTTTACATTTTCCATTGGAAGGATTCCATGAATAATACTATTCTCGACAAAAGGTTGCATGATCATAGGTGGAATCTGAACTGACTCAATGTCCACATCGTTTATGTTGATTTCATACTCAAAACGGTCTTTAAAACGCATCGACTCCAGTGATAAGTACAGTTTTAGTCTATCCAATTCTTCTTCTAGCGAGATAACATTTCCGACGGCAGTGGCTGAATCAAGATTCTTTCGGATAAGCTGAGCAAAGTTGGTGAGGTATTTATTGGCAGCAAGCTTATCCTGCGTATTGATGAAGTACTGAATTGAATTCAACGAATTAAATATAAAGTGTCTGTTCATACTCGCATTCATCGATTTTTGCTCCAGTGAAAGTAACCTTGCTTGGTACTCCATTCGTTCTTTTTCATTTAACTCCGCAAGGCGTCTAATGCGGTACCTAAATATTGTAATAACAATACCTATGAGCGCCAAGATTTCAAGTGCAATGAACCACCACGTTTTGTAGAAAGCCTGATTAATGACAAATGGAATTTGAATCTCGTCTGAAACTTCGCCGTCAACATCCACGGCTCTTACGCGTAACAAATAATCACCTGCAGGTAAATTTGTAAAGGATATCGTAGGATTATCGGTAATAGTTGACCAACTCTCTCTCAGTCCTTCTAAAAAATACTGGTAACCAATTCCCTTCTGGTGTGCCAGCGAAACACCGTCGAATTCAAAAATTAAATTATTCTTTGAGTTTGGTAAGTTCAGGTGCATTGGTAGCCCCTCATTGGAAAGATCTTTAGAGTACTTTCCATATTCAAAGGGTTCGTAGTTTAATAACACTGACAAAAGGTGCACTTTTGGCTTTGATTTCTTTTTATAATCAAAATCAGGATGGTAACAGACTAAACCTGATGCTGTACCAAACCAGAAATTACCTTTTGAGTCGAAAAAGCTTGAGTTTAAATTTGTTTCTATGTCAATAATTCCGTCTCCTATTCCGAACCGTTCGTATGTTGGTGCAGCTGAATTTAGGTTAGAGACTATGAATAATCCGTTATTCGTTCCGACGTATAATTTGTTATTGCGAAAATTCAAAAAATTGTTGAAATTAGATCCTAGATCCTGAAACAACTCAATTTTCTTAATCTTTCCGTTTCTATAACTAAATAATCCACTCTCCGTCCCAAACCACAGTGTATTCTCATTTGCTTCAATGCTGTAAATCAATTTACTAGTGTTTGGAACAGGTATAAACTGACCTTTCACGTAGGCAAACAAACCCAAATTGGATGCACAGAACAACGTGTCGTTTAAAATTCCGAAATCTCGCACCGTTCCAATATCTCTGTTCTCTCCACTTCCCAAGCGTTTAAACTTTCCCGCTTCATAGATAGCGACGCCATCATTTCCACCAATCAACATGCTGCTTTCCGACAACTTATAAAGCGTCGTAATCTTTGAGCCTGGAATGTTCGGCTCATTTTCTTCGGTATAATAAGTCAACTTACCGTTTTGATCCATCGATATTAAAGAGCTACTCGATCCAAACCAGTGTTTATTATCGCAGTTTGCCAGAGCCGACCAAATCGTAAGATCACGGGATGGAATAACTGAAATCTGTCCTGAACGACTTTTTTTGACGATTCCCTTATCGAACGTACCAAAGTAATAATCACCCTTTTGATCTTCAAAACCAGATAAAAAAAGATCCGTTGGAAATCCGGTAGTTTGATCGTAGTACTTAAAATCAGATGTTGGAAAGCGAAAAACGCCTTTTGCCTGCGAGCCAATCCAAATATTTCCAGTTTTATCATTGAAGATACAACTGATCATGTTGACTGGCATCCCATTGCTTTCATCAAAAAAGAAAAGTTTCTGATTGCTATCAATCTTTATTATACCGTCCAAAGTCGTTAACCAAATTTGATTCGCACGATCCAAATAACATCCAGAAACACTGTATTTCAGTTGTACAGGATCAATGAAATCTTGTTTATTCGATTTCATATCGCGAATAAACAACCCGCTATTAAAGGTAGAAAATACCAATTTGTCACCATAGCCCGTTACACCAGAGAAACTGCCATCGTTCAATCCCTCCAATTTTCTAAAGTATTTTAAATCTGTGGTGACCAATACTCCTCCTTTGGTTGCCAAATACAATACACCTTTGTATACATGAGCATCTCTAATTTGTTCAAAATCCTCATTCTCCAGTTTTAATCTAACAAGTTTGTCTTTTACCTTTTCAAATAATCCGCCACCGTTAGAGCACACTAAAATTCTCTCCTGAAACTGAATAATTTTAGATACATTCCTAGATCTCTCATTCCCTGTACCAGTATAAGAAACGTTTTCGATATTACCGTGTTTAATCAGCGATATTCCACCGTCATGTCCCACCCATATAGTTTCATCAAAAAACTCCAATGAGGTAATTCGATTGTTAAGCAGACCATCCGTTGATGAATACGTTGTAAATTTATTCCCACCAAACTTAGCCAATCCTCCAATAGTTCCTACCCACAAATAGTCCTTGTCATCTTGACAAATTGCTGTGACTTGGGACTGAGGTAAACCTTGCTCTGTGCTATAGGTAACAAAGGAATACTTTTGTCCCAGCAAGGCACTAGATGTGAAAACAATTAAGAACGTTACAAGCGCCTTGATCATTTATTCTCCTTTAGCATTTTTACAAATTCGGTTACACGATTTCTTGCTACTGGAACCTTAATCCCTCCCTGCAGGACAGCAAAATGACCGTCTTCATTGATGTACTCTTTTAAGATGTCTAAATTAATAATGTGGGACTTATGCACTCGGTTGAATTTTGATGGATTCAAAATATTCTCATACGTCTTTAATGTCCGGGTATCCAAATAACGTGTACCGTCCTTGAAGTAAATGGTGGTACAATTCCCGTTGGCTTCCAGATGTGTTATGGTATCGTCTTCAATGATTTTAAGTCCTTTCGTATGACTAATAGCGATGCGATTACTTTGCTCATTGTTCAACAGATTTCGCGAGAGCTCTTTGAGTGAACTGAAATAGGTCTCATAATTCTCTGGAGTCTCGGAATAATTTCTTTTGGTTTCCACTAGCCTTTTGGCTGCCAATTTAAGTTCATCGACATCGATTGGTTTAAGCAAGTAATACACTGCGCTAGCATTAAACGCCCGAATCGCATAATCCTTAAATGCCGTTACGAAAACCACTAAAAAATCCTTGTTTTCAATTTCTTCCAGTAGCTCAAATCCTTCTGCTCCTGAGGGCATTCTAATATCCAAGAATATGACATCAGGTTGCAGTTCAGAAATCACTTCTTTGGCTTCGCTCTTCTTGGATGCCTCGCCGACTACATCAATTTCAGGGCAATACTCCTCAATGAGCATGGTTAAATTTTTTCGAGCAAATTCCTCGTCATCTATTACAATGGCTCTTAGTTTCATAGGTGTATAGTTTGATGTAACTGGTTTCAATTAAATACTTATTCCAATATAGATATAATATATTTATACGCAAGTGCTTTCCAATTCATATTTCGCGTTTAACATTCATTTAACATTAAAATTACTACACTTCAATAAATTTCAATTGCAGTTTAGGTGTTTTTCAAAAATGCGCTAATCAATAGACGTATCTTAGTAGGGAGTAACACATTTAAAACTGTATAATTATGAAACAAATACTACACACATCGCCACAACTTATTTGGATTTTTAATGACAACGGGAACTAATTGTCAGTTTCTTAAGTCAAAAATTGATTAAGGGCCTTCGCGCAATTTTTCGGATCTTCTTGGTGAGACATATGTCCACCTTTCAAAGAAATAATCTCTAGCCACTGAAAATTTTCAGTGGCTTTTTTCATTTTTGTCGACTCCACTATGCCATCATTTTCTCCTTGCAAGATGAGAATATCGTTTTGTCGAAGTTTGACCAAATCAATAAATTGTGTTCTTTTGCTCATTGCAATGGAATACTCGGCAATGGTGGAAGACCTAATTTGTTTAGCCGAATCAATTAATTCTTTTATTTCATTGTCAAATTGCTGCGGATGAAAAAATAAATTCGGGATCGCCTCATACAAAAACAGATTTTTGTTCTTTCTAACTACAGATGCCACGCGTATTCTATTCTTCTGTTTTTCAGCATCATCGGACCAGAAATTTGAATTCATCAAAACTAATTTCTCAGCTCTCGAATCGCTATTCATAATTTCCAAACCAATGTACCCTCCCATGGAATGCCCGACGATATGATATCTATCTATGTTCAAATGATTGAGAAGCACTAGTATCTGTTGTGCAACTGCGCGCATCGAAAAATCTGTTACTTCTTTCGATTTCCCATGTCCTGGTAGATCAATACAGATCGCCTCGACCCCATCAATTCTGCACAGATTCTCCCACATAGTGGAATTTTCCAAAAAACCATGAAGAAAAATGACTGGAAAGCCTTTTCCTTCTCTCGTATAGCTTAAGCTACTATCCATTCATCAGGGCTTCTATTTCATCAGCTTCTAAAGGAATATCCGCCATTAAATTTAATGGTGCGCCTGACGACTGAACGACCAAGTCGTCTTCTAATCGGATTCCAAGATTTTCTTCTGGAATGTAAATTCCAGGTTCACATGTGAATGCCATTCCTGCTTTAATTGGTTCATTCCATAGTCCAACATCATGCGTATCTAGACCGATGAAGTGAGACGTCCCATGCATAAAGTATTTTTTATACGCTGGCCAATCTGGGTTTTGATTCTTAATATCGGTTTGATCAATCAACTTCAATTTTACCAATTCAGCTTCCATGATTTTTCCGACTTCCTTGTGATACTCATTCATCATAGTGCCTGGAACGAGCATTTTTTCTGCTTGCTTCTTAACGTTCAATACAGAATTGTAGACTTCCTTTTGCCGCGCTGTAAAACGTCCATTAACTGGAATACAGCGAGTCAAATCGGAAGCGTAATTAGCGTACTCAGCTCCAACATCTAGCAAAATGACATCTCCATCTTTACACTGTGCGTTGTTCTGAATGTAATGTAAAACGCAGGCATTTCCACCTGATGCAACAATTGGAGTATAGGCAAATCCCTTTGATCTATTTCGAAGGAACTCGTGAATTAATTCGGCTTCGATTTCGTATTCCCAAACTCCTGGTTTGACGAATTTCAACAAACGCTCAACTCCCAGTTTTGTGATCGAACACGCTTTTTTCATCAGTTGAACCTCAATCTCACTCTTAACCGATCTGATTTTATGCATAATCGGTGCACTTCTTCTCCATTGGTGCGATGGATACTGCTCTTTTACTTTTTTAATAAAACGATCCTCTCTGGTTTCAACGCTCGTATCAGCGCGTAAATGCTCATTCGTATTTAAATAGACTTTGTCGACTTCAGCTATCATTTGTTTGAATATAGTTTCAAACTGACTAAGCCAATAAACGGTTTTAATACCAGAAACTTCAAGTGCATTTTTCTTGTCCAGCTTTTCGCCTTCCCAAACAGCAATATGCTCATTGGTTTCTTTTAAAAACAAAACTTCACGATGCGCTTCATTTTTCGAAAAAGGCGAAATAACCAAAATACTTTCTTCTTGATCGACCCCTGATAAATAAAAAATATCACGGTGTTGCTGAAACGGCATTGTACTGTCGGCACTAATCGGGTAGATATCATTAGAGTTAAACACCGCAAGGGAAGAAGTCTCCATGTCGGCAATAAAATTCTTTCGGTTTTCAATAAAAAGTTGAGCGCTTATTCTGTCGTATTTCATGGGTTCTAATTTTCAAAAAATGAAAGTACGACTTTTCAAATGTTTGACAATAGCATCGCACAAATTTTAAGAACGTAAATAGTTTACGTAGTTACATTGCAACTTTGTTCTGTAACAATAAAAAAACGATGATGAGAAGCGCAGTAAATTACATGGAAATCAGTCAAATAATCTTTGAAACCAACGATCAAGAGGTGTTATTAAGAGGTAATACCAAACAAGGTAATCTCTCGTTTGATTCCGAAACAATTATTACCCATACTCAACTGAACGATTTAATCAATCAGCTCTGTCGAATGAACAGCAGCTTTGAGTTAGAAAACCATCTTCAATCTGAACGTATGCACTACGGGGAAACGCTTTTCACTGCTACGCTCCCAGCCACTATTGATGCGAAAATCAACATCAGTGAACTTACTCATTTTGCCGGGGTTCGACAAATCCGTGCATAATTAAATTTTAAGATTAGCAACCTATTACCTGTTTTTTACGTATATTAGTTGTGAATTTTACTGTTTTAAAAGAAACAGTTGAGTACATTTATACTAATAGAAACTACGAAATGCTTTTGAACTATAACAGAAATGCTGTTTTTCATTGGCCAAAAAACAAAAACAAAAATGAAACGTAAAGGTTTATTACTAATCGGATTAATAGGAATTTCATTGGGATCATGTATTGAACATGAAGTAATCCCAGCTCCAACTCCAACAGTTGATTTAGCTAGTAGTTTTGAAGGCAACATAGGTGGACAATTTATTGAATACACCCGTTTCGTTGCTGGTTATGACGGTGTTTCTGATATCTCAATTCAATCACAATTTGGCACTAATACTGCGCAGTATTCATTTGCAATGATGTCTGATCAATCACCAGCATATGTTAGAGTTCGAATGGGAAGTATTGTATGGAGTGATGGTTCTGGTACTTACCGTCCTGAGCTTTCGTTGTTCAACGCGTTCTTCTCGACGAACACAGATCCAGACTATTCGGATGGTGCACTAAACGGTTTTGAAGTTACCTACAGAACAGCATATGACTCGGTATTTGTTTCTCGAGAAGGAAGTACATACTTACATAACGTGGCATTTGATCCAGCGAGTATTATTCAAGAATCTGATGAATCTGGAGATTATTCAAAGTTCACATGTACATTCAACTGTTACGTTTACAACGACTATGTTGATGAATTTGGAGATCCTCAAACAGATTCCATTCTAATCCAGAACGCTATTTACAAAGGGTGGTTCAAAAGATAGCAATTAAAACCACGGTTCTAAAACCGTAACGTTTCATGAGTCAGAGTTTAAAAATAGCCATTATTGGTGATTTCAATTTCACATATAACTCCCACCATGCGACAAATTTAGCGATCGATCACTCCGCTCAGTTTTTAGATATTGACGTCAACTACTACTGGATAAAACTTAGCGAAGTTGTTTCCTTTCGTCCACAGCAGTTTCAGCAATACGATGGTTTTTGGATTGCACCAGGACCTATTCAAAATCAATTTTTCTTGCACGGAATTATCAAGGAAATTATTCAAAAAAATATCCCGACTTTAATAACAGGTGACGGCTATCGTGTTCTACTGGATGTGCTGATTTCTATGTATCAACTGAATGGACAAAACGAAAAACTCATTTCAGATAACTTAGTCGATGGGGAACAATTTGAAAAACTGATAATTTCTCCGCATTCTCCAGCATTCAGAAAACTATATGAGAACTATTCAAACGTTGAATTAACCGCCACTCGGTTCAGTCTGTATCCACAACTTATAGAACTTTTGGAAAACGAATTCATCGATATAGAAGCGTTCAATCAATTTGAGGATCCTGAAATAATTAGTCTCAAAAACAGAAATTATTTCGTGAGCTGTGGTTTTTGCCCTCAAATCTCCTCTACAAGAGAAATACCTCATCCCATTATCTACACGTTTTTAAAAGCGTGTATGCTAAAATTGGAAGTTACTGGAAACTGATTTTTTCTATTCTTCCTTCTGGTAAACTTCATTTTCAAAGTATTCATCGACTAACTGATTGTTGCTTTCAGCGGCCTTCACAGCTAATAAGTCGCACCGCTCGTTCTCGGGATGGCCATTGTGCCCTTTCACCCAGTTGTAGTGAATCGTAAACTTCGGGTGCAATTTTAAATACCGCTTCCAAAGATCGATGTTCTTCTTTCCCTTAAAATTTTTCTTCTCCCAGTCAAAAACCCAACCCTTCTGTATGGAGTCGATAACATATTTCGAATCTGAATAAACTGAAACTTGGTGTTTGTTCGTTTTCAAGGTTTCTAACGCAACAATTATCGCCAGCAGTTCCATGCGGTTGTTAGTCGTCAGTCGGTATCCTTGCGATAGCTCCTTCTCTACCCCATTGAAGCGCATAACAACACCATATCCACCAGGTCCTGGATTTCCTTTGGCTGAACCATCGGTATAAATCTGTATCATTCACTCAATTTTTACGAAGATATTCAATTTGAAGCAAAGCTCCTAGAGAATCAAATGGCACAATTGTATACTTTGGAAACTTTTATTCTTTTTTTTGTTTCCAAAAGTATTTTTTGCATACATTTGCGCCATGGATGAAAAAAAGCTTGAAATCATTGAACGTGCCTCCGCTGTTTACCTGAAGTATGGTGTAAAGAGCGTAACAATGGATGATCTTGCCCGAGAACTTGGAACGTCAAAAAAGACCATTTACAAGTACTTCAAGGACAAACAAGAATTAATAAATGAGATAATCTCTATAAAAATTGAGATGGATTCTTCTGTTTGTGCAGGTAGTATTCAGTATTCAGAAAACGCGATAGACGAACTCATCAAGATAAGTCAACTGGTTATTGAACAATTTCGCAACGTTAATCCAACTGTCTTTTTCGACTTACAAAAATACCATCCCGAGGCGTGGTCAAAAATTGAAGAACACAAGTGGAAGTTTGTGCGATCAATCATACGCGAGAATGTTGAGCGTGGAATGAAAGAAAATATTTATCGCAATGACTTAAACCCAGATATTATAGCAAATCTCTACGTTTCCACAACGGATAACGTTATGAACGTCTCTATATTTCCATGGCCAACCTACAAATTTCAGGAAGTCTTCTTTGAAATGATCCAACTCTATATTAACGGAATGGCAAACGACAAAGGAAAAGTTTATTTAAAAAAACGCTTAAATCAACAAAATGAAGGTAATTAAATTCATCGGATGCACTTTAGTTTTCTTGAGTTCACAGCTCGTCAACTCTCAACAGGCTCAGGTATTCAGCATTGAAGATGCAAAGGCTTATGCACTGGAAAACCATTTAACTGTTGCCAATGCAAGCAACGATATTGACATCGCACGCCAGCAATACGTTGAGGTTAGAGGAATGGGACTTCCACAAGTAGACCTGAACGGATCGTTTACCAATTTCATCAACTTGCCAGTTCAAGTGATGGACGCAACCTTCCTCAATCCTAACGCCCCAGCTGGAGAGACCGTTTCGTTTCGTGCAGGAACAGATTACGCTGTGGATGGAACACTGCAAGTGCGTCAATTGTTGTTTAGCGGTTCATATATTATTGGACTTCAAGCAGCCAATTTCTTTGCTGAGTTCCAGAAAACAGTAGCCACTGCTTCCAAAGAAGATGTCGCATTCAACGTAGTACAAGCCTATGAGCTAGCAACTGTAGCCAAAAGTAACAAAGCATTTGTCGATTCATTGGTCATCACTACACAGGCTCTGATAGACAAACAACAACACTACCTAGAACTGAGTTTAATCTTGCAAGAGGACATGGATCAGTTGTCCTACTCTTTGCTTTCTGCTCAAAGCACGCAAACTGTCGCGCAGATTAATTACGAAAATGCTTTGTACATGTTGAAATTGGCCATGGGATATCCCATTAATGACCCAATTGATATCTCAAACACACCAGAGCAACTGATGGCAAAAAGCACGTTAAGTAGCGGTGAAAGTATTTACAGTAATATTAATTATATGTTGTTAGAACAGCAGGTGAAACTTTCCGAATACAACATCAAGAACAACCAGTTTGCAAATTTACCATCGTTGAATGCATTTTTTCAACATACCTATAATGCCTATCGCAATGAATTTAACTTTTTTGCTGATGAAAAATGGTTTCCACAAACCCTATGGGGACTTAAACTAAATATCCCCATATTTTCAGGACTCACGCGTCATGCGAAAACCAATCAAGCGAGAATAAAACTAATGACCGACCAAAACAACTTGAAATTGATGGAGCAGAATTTACAATTTCAGGAAGTTCAGTACCGAAACAACTTGAGAGGAGCAGAAAACAAACTAGAGCTTCAAAAGCGAAATGTTGAATTAGCCACTTCTATTTATAACAATGAAATCATTAAAGAACAAATTGGGAAAGGAAATACGATTGTCGTAACACAAAAACACAATCAAGTGATGATGGCTCAATCTCAATACATTTCCTCAATGATCGAATATTTTCAAGCCAAGCTAGCGTTGGATAAATTATACAATAAACTATTACCTAATAAATAAGATTATGAACACCAAAATTTTAGGAACAATCGCCCTTTTTGCAGCTTTTCTAGTTACTTCATGCGCAGAAGAGGAAACACCTGTAAAAGAAAAGGTACAACTTCCACTCGTTAAAACATATACTGTCAAAAAGCAGTCTTTCAAACATGAAATTAGAATTCAAGGTAGCGTAGAAACCGAGAAAGATGTGCTTCTCGGCGCTGAGATGAGTGGATTGATCACTGCAGTCAATATCAAAGAAGGACAAGTAGTAAAGGCAGGACAAGTAGTTGCAGTAATTGATGCATCAATTTTGGCTTCTAACTATGAAGAGATTAAAACGCAACTTGAATATGCGCAGTACATGCTTGACAAGCAACAAGAATTGCACAAACGAGGTGTTGGATCCGAGTTCGATCTAGAAACATCGAAAAACCAAGTAGAATCGCTTAAAGCGAGCATGAATTCCCTCAACACGCAGCGTGGCAAAGCGAGTATTAGAGCTCCATTCAGTGGTGTTATTGACGCTGTGTATGCTAAAACCGGGCAAATGACTGGGCCACAATCGCCGATTGCGCGATTGGTAAACAACACAAACGTTGACATTGTCGCAACCTTATCCGAAAAACACCTAGCAAACGTTAAGCAAGGAACCCCTATCGCAGTTCGTTTACCTAATTATTCAGACACAGTGATTCACCTAAAAATCACCAATGTTGGAAATTATATAGAACCAACTAATAGAACGTTTCGCATCATGTCAGAGCTAAAAAACAATAAGCTATTACTTCCAAATATGCTTACCGAAATCAGCATTACCGATTTTGCAACCGAAAATGGAATTGTTGTGCCATCTATAAGTGTCTCAAAAGATCAAAACAATAAGGATTACGTGTATTTAGCTCAGAAAACGTCCAAAGGATTGAAAGCCGTTAAGGTCTTCGTTCATGTTATTAGCGAATATAATGGAGAAACACTGATTGAAGATGGAGCAATCACAGAAGGACAACAAGTGATTGTGGAAGGGGCTCGAGGCATTCTTGAAAACGATATCGTACGTATTAAATAATTAGAAAATCTTTACATAATGGCAAAGAAATCAAAAGGCTTTCCACTTTCGACACTGGCGGTAAACAACCGAAAAACAGTGTTTTTGTTGGCAGTAATTATTCTTCTCGGCGGTTTTCTGTCGTATACTTCAATGCCGAAGGAGAATTTCCCTGAATTACAAATTCCAGAAATATACATTGGTATTGCAAAACCTGGTTCTTCACCGAAATACATGGCAGAAAAAATTGCCAAAACGGTAGAAAAAGAACTGGCGGGAATTAAACTTGTAGACGAAATTAAAACGAATGCTGTTCATGGTTACGTAACCATTACGGTCAAGTTCGACTTTAAAATGAACGTCGACAAAGCGCTTCAAAAAGTGAAAGATGCCATCGATCAGGCACGCACCAAAACCGATTTTCCCGATTTACCTGTCGAACCAACAGTATTTGAATTAGATCCTGCTCAAATGCCCATCATGAACATCAATTTGAGGGGAAACAATGCAGCACTTTTAAAGTCGATTGCCGAAGATCTTGAAGATGAAATCGAAGATTTAACAGAAATCAGTGAAGTGGATATCCGTGGTGTTCAAGAGCAAGAAATGCGCATTGAAGTCGACCCGATAAAAGCCCAAAGTGTCAATGTAACATTAAGCGATATTGAGGCAGCCGTTGGATCAGAAAATCAAACCATTCCTGGCGGTGAATTGCTTATGAACGGTGTTCGAAAAACAATCCGAATAGAAGGTGAATTCGAGAGTGCAGAAGAACTAGGTAAGATCGTAGTGAAACAAGATGATTATTTGCCTGTAAAACTGGAGGATATCGCCAAAGTAGAATTTGGAAATGGAGATACCACTTCTTATGCCCGCGAATTTGGACAGTCAGTGGTCATGCTCGATGTCAAAAAACAAGCAGGAAAAAACCTTTTAGATGCTTCAGATAAAATTGCTGATATCATTGAAAACGCTAAGGAAACTGGGATGATTCCACGAAGTGTCACGGCGTCTATCACCAATGATCAATCCAACAACACACGCGAAATGGTTTCGAATCTTGAAAATTCAATCATCCTCGGAATTCTACTCGTTGTTGCGGTACTCTTGTTCTTTTTAGGATTGCGCAACGCCCTTTTCGTTGGAATTGCGATACCGTTATCCATGCTGATGTCCTTCATGATTTTGCAAACCATGGGTGTGACGTTGAACGTAATGGTACTCTTCTCGCTCGTACTTGCACTTGGAATGCTTGTCGACAATGGAATTGTAATTGTGGAGAACATCTACCGACACATGGACGAAGGACTTTCTTCCAAAAATGCGGTTATAAAAGGTGTTGGAGAAGTTGCCATGCCAATCATTGCCTCTACTGCAACAACTTTGGCGGCATTCCTTCCATTAGCAATCTGGCCTGGAATCATGGGAGAATTCATGAAGTACCTGCCAATCACACTGATGATCGTATTAGGGTCTTCTCTTTTTGTTGCCCTGGTTATAAACCCAGTACTTGCCGTCGTGTACATGAAAGTGACAGACGCACAACCTAAACGGAAAAAGATAGTGCGAAATTCACTCATCTTCATGGGCATCGGAATTGTCATTGCGCTTTTAGGGGGAATTGGACTTGGGAACATTCTCGTATTTATAGGATTGATCATGTTGTTAAACCTATTCGTGCTTTATCCTGGTTCGGTTCGGTTCCAAACCAAGTTCTTACCTCGACTAGAAAACTGGTACGGAAAAGTCTTAACATTTGCGTTGACTGGTAAACGCCCTAGGAAATTCCTTTTATCAACCATTGGTCTTTTTATACTGTCGTTTGTCTTAATGGGCTTATTCCCTCCAAAAGTTGATTTTTTCCCTGTCAATCAGCCCAATTATGCCAATATTTTCATCACGCATCCAATTGGTACTGATATTACTGTGACTAATGAAACAACGTTAAAAGTTGAAAAACGACTGAACGAAATACTTGCAGAGTACATGGATGCCGATGACACAACAGGAATTCCTGTCGATGAGCGTCTAGTTCAGTCCATTATTGCGCAGGTTGGTGAAGGTACAAGCGATCCGTCGCAAGGTGTCTCCATGGGAAATACGCCACACAAAGCACGAGTTTCCGTCAACTTTGTTGAATCCCAACACCGAAATGGAATTGAAACTTCTGATGTTTTGAAAAAAATCCAAGATGGGATCAAGGACGGGATTACAGCCGATATTGAAATTACAGCATCAAAAGACGAACAAGGTCCACCGCAAGGAGCACCTATCAGCATTGATGTCACTGGGCGTGGCGATTACCTTTCAATTATTCAAGAAGCCGAAAAAATGAAGGCATACTTGGAAAAATGCAATGTAAAAGGTGTCGAACGATTGAAGCTAAATGTTGAATCGGACCGCCCTGAAATTCCGATAAAAGTGAATCGTGAACAACTTAGAAAATTAAATGCATCGACAGGACAAGTGGGCTCTGCCATTCGCGCTGCATTACTAGGTCAGGATATTTCAACCTATACTGTTGACGAAGAAACGTACGATGTTGTTGTGAAATTCAACAAGCAAAACAGAGAAAGTTTAGACGCCTTGCTAGATCAACGATTGATCTTTAGAAACAATCAAGGTGTGCTGTTGAATATTCCAATACGCTCGGTGATTGAAGAACCAGAAGAGGTGAATTCTTATACAGCCGTTATTCGAAAGGACCAAGTTCCTTTAGTGAATATTTCTTCCAATGTGAAAGAAGGATTCAATCCAACCCAGCTGGTTGATAGTTTAAAAGTCAAACTAGCACAATACGAAAAAGAAGGAAACTTAGCAGAAGGTTTGAGCTACAAATTTACTGGTCAACAAGAAGAACAAGAAAAGGAAATGGCGTTTTTAAGTAGCGCTTTGCTTATAGCTGTTTTTCTAATTCTCTTAATAATTGTTGCACAGTTTAATTCATACTCAATGCCGGCAGTAATCATGCTTACTGTATTGCTTTCATTGATTGGAGTATTGCTGGGACTTGTAATAACGCGACAGAACTTTGTGATCATGATGACGATGATTGGTATCATTTCACTCGCGGGAGTTGTTGTAAATAACGCCATCGTATTGATTGATTACACCAATCTGATCCGCAAGAAAAAGAGAGAGGAGCTGAACTTATCTGAAACCGACATCTTACCTTACGAGGAAATTGTTGATGCGACCATTCAGGGCGGAAAAACACGTTTGCGACCCGTTTTACTGACAGCTATAACGACTGTCTTGGGACTTGTCCCATTAGCTGTTGGGTTTAACATCGATTTCTTCAGCTTTTTCACAAGTTATGACGCGAAGATCTACATAGGTGGTGACAATAACGTGTTCTTCTCTCCGATGTCATGGGCAATTATCTACGGACTTACGTTCGCTACGTTCTTAACGCTGATCATAATTCCTATCCTATACCTTATGATGTTCAAGTTGAAAAATTGGGTGTACAAAACGTTCAAGTGGGAAATGAGGAGCAATGTTTAATTGAAAAACTTCTGCTCGACTCGTGAAAATAGATTACACTTAATTTTTCTAACAGTTCAGATTAAGATTGTTAAAATAAAACAGATACACTTGGCCGAAAAGAAATGAACAAATATTTTTATCGCTTGGAACGGTCATTTGGTCGAATATATTGAGAATATACTCAAAATAGGAATCCAATAATGATTCGAGGTATTTTTCTATGAATGTTGCAAATTCATCTATGAAATGATCCTTTTTCATCGTTTAGACAAAAAATTACACTCCTTGTTAAAATTAAAGATAATAGAATTAAAAAAAAGTGATTTTTTCGAATGCATTGGATCCAGTGATTGATCGTATATTTGTAGTGTAAAGATTGATTCTAGTATTGGTTTCAAATCATGCTAGAAGTCTTTTTCAGTGAATAGTGGTTAGGTTAGGTTATGGTAAAGCAGCTCTCCCGAGCTGCTTTATCTATTTTATAGAAGATCTCAGAACCAATTACTACTTCACATAATCTTGTTTGTGCACCAGCATATAACGATCATCATCCAGTTTTAAATAACCTTGTTCGTAGCAAAAAAAGTAGGCCGATCCTGTTTTAGTGGTATACATGTTTGTATAATAATGAAAGTTGAACCCCTCTTCCGCTAAGGTTATACCGTCAACAGTTATTTTTCCTTTAGGATTTAGTCGACTTAGAATTCGTCGATTTTTTCGTAAAATGTTATTGATTCGGCGCATGTAATTTGTTGCGTCTTCATTCAATCGATTATTGAATGTGTTTCGACAATAATCAGAGCAAAATTTTTGGTCTTTTCGACCAGAAAGTGTCTGCCCACATTCGTTGCATTTTCTTTTTTCCATTGTATCTTGGCAATGATCAGCAAAACAATGTTAACATTAATTAACACCAAAATCAAGCACTACAGGACATATCTTTCCAACTTTGTATGTTGCCTAAGACAGATAATTTATGCTAGAAAACGAAAACACTCCGATGAATCCAGCTGAAGCGCTGCGGATAGTTAGTGAAAAAATAAAACTTGAGTCAGCGGTTATTAACCTGTTGCGTGATGAAGTTTCCAAAGTAATTGTAGGTCAGACGTATATGATTGACCGCTTGCTCATAGCGCTGTTAGCTGATGGACACGTATTGCTTGAAGGTGTACCTGGATTAGCAAAAACACTTGCAATTAAAACCTTAGCTGACGCAATTGATGTTGAGTTCAGTCGAATTCAGTTTACGCCCGATTTGCTTCCTGCAGATGTTACAGGAACACTGATCTACAGCCAAAAAACGGAACAGTTTACGGTAAAAAAAGGTCCTATATTCTCCAATTTCGTGCTTGCCGATGAAATAAATCGTGCGCCAGCTAAAGTACAAAGTGCTCTACTAGAGGCAATGCAAGAACGTCAAATTACCATTGGAGATGAAACATACATTTTACCAAAACCATTTTTGGTGTTAGCGACTCAAAACCCAATTGAACAAGAGGGAACGTATCCCCTTCCAGAAGCACAGGTCGACCGATTCATGCTAAAAGTTTTTCTTGGATATCCAACGAAAGCAGAAGAACAACAAATTATTCGTGCAAATGTCAGACAGGAAGGAATGCCAACAGCTAAAAATGTGATTTCAGCGAAAGACATTGAACGTTGCCGCGATTTAGTAAGTCAAGTTTATCTGGACGAGAAAATTGAGCAATACATTGTCGATATTGTCTACGCAACTCGTGAACCGCAAAATTATGGCTTAGGATTTCTTGAGCCACTTATTAGTGTTGGATGTTCTCCTAGAGCAAGCATCAATCTCGCTCGTGCAGCGAAGGCGTTTGCCTTCTTAAATGGCAGAGGGTTCGTTATTCCAGAAGATATCCGTGCCGTAGCACCCGACGTAATGCGTCACAGAATTGCACTTACGTATGAAGCGGAGGCAGAAAATGTTACCGCTGCAGATATTATTTCAAAAGTCATCAATAAAGTAGAAGTTCCGTAACCTTTATGGAAACCAAAGAACTTTTAAAGAAAATCCAGCGCTTGGAAATAAAAACCAAGGGACTCACCAAACATATTTTTTCTGGTGAATACCACTCTGCCTTTAAAGGGCGTGGAATGGCTTTTAGCGAAGTACGGGATTATCAGTTTGGGGATGAAGTTCGAACGATTGATTGGAATGTCACTGCTCGGTTTAACGATCCCTACGTAAAAGTTTTTGAAGAAGAGCGTGAACTCATTGTTATGCTCATTATTGATGTTTCTGGTTCTGAAGATTTTGGTTCCAATGAAAAAACCAAAAAAGAATTAACACTCGAACTCAGCGCCATTTTATCCTTTTCAGCGATTAGCAACAATGACAAAGTCGGAGCCATCTTCGTTTCTGACAAGATGGAGAAATACATCGCGCCAGGCAAAGGAAAAAAACATGCACTGGTAATTTTGCGGGAACTCATCGAATTCAAACCAACCAGTAAAGGAACGAATATAAGTGAAGGAATTAAGTTTTTTAGAAATACACAGAAAAAAAGATGCATCGCTTTTGTTTTAAGTGATTTCATGGATTCTAACAACTACTTGGAAAGCTTGAAAGTCGCACGGAAAAAACACGATGTTGTCGCACTGCGCATCGTTGATGGTGCAGAAAGAGAACTTCCAAATTTAGGTGTGGTTCAATTGTTCAATGCAGAAACAGGTGAAACGACATGGGTCAACACGAACAGTGCGCGCACCAAAGAAATCCATGCGAACAACTTCAAAAAATTTGACGAGGAAATCTCAAAGGAATTTAAAAAATCAGGAATTGATAGTGCAACAATTTCTACCGACGAAGATTTCGTTAAACCGCTGGTAAAACTTTTTCAGAATCGATGATCAAACAGTTGACATATCTCATCTTGTTGATTGTTCCGTTATTCGGTTTTAGTCAGAAACTGGAAGTTCAGGTCTCTGAATCTATCATTCTAGTTGGACAAAATATCACTCTGACCTATACAGTTCGAGCGACGAATACCGATTCATTGGTGTTTTCACCAAAAAAGGAGACGATTGCCGCAAAATCGATCGCAAAATCAGGGACGTTGACTTCAGAAGGAGTTGATTTCGAAATAACCGATGAATTCATTGATACTTTTATCGTCGATGGAACAACAAAACGTTGGGTGGGACAGTACGTCGTGACGGCCTGGGACAGCGGAACGTATATCTTACCGGGTCCATCAATTTTTATCAACGACTCTAGCTATACCTTTGATGATATTACCATTGCATGCTTGCTTGTCGACCCAATAGATGGAATGGACATTTACGACATCAAAGAACAATTTGCGGAATTGCCCGAGCGACCTTTTTCATTGGTTGAATTCCTTAAAAAGCATTGGTGGTGGATTACTGCAATTGTTTTAGGAATCATTGTCTTTCTCTTCCTTAAATTCAGAAAAAAAGAGGACGATACTGAAGAGGAAAAACCCATTTCTTTGAAACAACGCACATTAATTGCCATTGAAGCGCTTGAGAAAGCTAAACTTTGGGAGAAAAATCAATTAAAAGAACACTTCGTTGAGTTGTCTACCATTTTAAGAATGTATTTGACCAGTCGCTATGACATTTCACTTCTCGAAAAAACCACGTACGAAGCCAAACTGTTGTTGACGCAAAAAGGATTGAATGAAGAAACGGTGGAAGTCATTGCACGCATTTTATCGGAATCAGACATGGTAAAGTTTGCGAAATCTCAACCTGACACCATTTCAATATTACGTGTCTCCGCACTTGCCAAGCAAATTGTTGCAGAAACCAGTCCATTAGAGTTTGACAATGTTGAGTAACTGGAACATACGCTTTTGGGAATATGAATTCTTTTCCCCGCATTGGCTTTGGTTGATGTGCGTGTTGCCTGTTGTGCTCATCCTTCCCTATTTGTTAGAGAAAAATCGTAAGGGAGATCTTAAATATTCACGTTCATCGAAAGACCAAACTTCCATCGGCAGTTCATGGATCTTCTGGTTACGTCAGGGATTTATACTTGCCAATGTTGCCATTGTTGCACTCATCATTTTTGCATTGGCCAAACCATTTCATTGGAGTCAACACGATGATTTTGACAAAGATTACAAAGATGGAATCGACATCGTTCTCGCGATGGACGTTTCTCTTTCCATGTTAGCCATGGACTTCGATCCAAATCGACTGGAAGCCTCAAAAAAAGTGGCTAAAGAATTTGTGGATGGACGAAAAGGTGACCGTATTGGACTCGTGGTTTATGCTGGTGAAGCGTATACCGCATGTCCCACAACGTTGGATTACGAAATTTTGAAACAACAAATTGATGCCATCAACGGCGATCGCATCGAAGGAGGAACGGCAATTGGGACAGGTTTAGGAACAGCTGTCGCACGATTAAGAAACGACACGATCGCTTCCAAGGTAATCATTCTTCTCACTGATGGTAGTAACAACAGCGGAGATGTGACACCATTAATGGCAGCGGAACTGGCACGAGCAAAAAACATTCGAGTGTACACCATTGGTGTTGGAAGTACTGGAAACGCACCTTCACCTGTCATCACACCTTTCGGAATCCAGTACCAAAGTATGCCGGTTGAGATTGATGAAGTGACCTTGATGAAAATCGCAGAAATTACCAATGGCGTCTACTTTCGTGCGAACGATGAAAAGAGTTTAAAAGTCATCTACCAAGAAATTGAAAAATTAGAAAAGCGTAAAATGGAAGATCAGCACTTTAAGTCTGATCCACCATCCAGTCCTCAAGCGTTTTTAAATTGGGCATTTGTCCTGGCGCTTCTGAGTTGGGGTGTTAAACTTGTAATTTTTAGATCAAATGACTAATCAGAAAATTACATACCGCGTTCAGTGGCTGTTGTTCAGCGTTGTTTTACTGGAAGTATTGTTCTGGGCAGCTTACCTAATTATTCTTGGATTATTCACCACAGGATTTACAAAAGGTAGTGTTGATCATTTACTTTACAAGCACCCAGAAGCATTGTCACTACTATTTCTTCTAATCCCTATTGCAGGCATTTTCTTTTTTCGTGTACTCCGACACAATCAATTTGTCAATAAAGGAAAAACAGGAGTGCTCAAATCTATGCTCTCACCTGTTTCCTCGTTTCACAGTTTTGTCAAATACTTTTTCTTTCGTAACGCTTTCGTTCTGCTGGTATTGGCAATGGCGCAACCTATTTATGGGAAAAAGAAAGTCTCAGGAACGTCAGAAAGTCTCGAACTGGTCATTGCACTGGATATTTCAAATTCTATGAATTGTCGCGACATTTCACCTTCTATTTCCCGTTTAGACATCTCAAAACGGGCGCTCGTTCAATTGGTAAATAACTTACATGGAGAAAAAATTGGAATAACCCTTTTTGCCAACAGCGCATTCGTTCAGTTGCCATTGACGAGGGACTATTCAGCCGCAAAACTTTTCATCGACGAAATTGAAACGGGGATGATTAGCAGTCAAGGAACCAACATTGCAGATGCCCTAGATGTATCGTTTGACATGTTCTCGAAAGAACCAACAACAAAAGGAATTATCTTAGTCACCGATGGAGAAAACCACGAGAAAAGCCCCAATGAAATTTTAGAGAAGATTAAATCTTCCAATGTTCAGTTAAGTGTGTTAGGGATAGGAACTTCAAAAGGCGGTTTAATTCCAAAAAATCCAAAACGACCAGAACTCGGTTACAAAACGAATGCTGTTGGGAAAACGGTTGTTTCAAAATTGGACAAAACATTTATTCAGAAAATCGCTCAACAAGGAGGTGGCAAGGCATCGTTCAGTTCAGATGAATTTCCGAATCTTTCAGGTTTATTAACACAAATTAACCATATGAAACGAACTAAAATAGATACTTTAGAGTTTAATGTAAAACAGGAGCGTTTTCAAATTCCATTGGCTTTGTCCATGATTTTTTGGGTATGCTATTTTTTGTGGTCTAAAAACTACAGTGGAATGCTTCAAAGTAGAACTAAAACTGCATGAAGGTAATACTATACATAGGATTTATTCTATCAGGCTTTGCTGTCTTCGGACAGGAATGGCGTGATTCTTTGGACGTTGCTAGAGATGCCTATAAAAAGGAAGATTACGCCAAAGCGCTCAAGTATTATGAGTCAGCGCAGAAAAAAGCTCCGGAAAACGTCGACCTTTCTGATGAAATGGCTCAATCAGCATACAAGGCAAGAGAATTTGAAACAGCGGAAAAAATCTATCAGCAAAGTGGTAACTCTAAAAAAACAGCACAGCAGAAAGCTGCGAATTACCACAATCTAGGAAATGCCCGCATGAAAAATAAGGACTATCAAGGTGCGATTGATGCGTACAAAGAGTCGCTGCGTGCAAATCCAAATGACGACAATACACGGTACAATCTTTCGGAGGCCATTCGCCAGCTGAAAAACCAACAACAGCAAGAGCAAAAACAGAATCAGCAAAAGAATCAGGATCAACAAAAGAATCAGAATCAGAATCAGCAACAAAAGCAGCAGCAACAGCAGCAGCAACAGCAGCAGCAAAAAAATAATCAGAATAACAAACAGGAACAAGCTCAGAATTCAGAGGGGAATCCAAAAGAAAATGGGAAAAGTCAACTCCCCAACAAGACGGTAGATAAAATGTTGGATAAACTGACAAAAGATGAAGCCGAAACGAAACGAAAAGTTAATGGTTCAGGTGGTAAAAACACGTCATCAACATCAGGAAAAGATTGGTAATTAATGAAGAATTTCACTTCCATAGTATATATTTTAATTCAAACGGTGGTTCTTGCACAATCGCCTAAAGTGGAATTGAGTGTAGAACCCAAAACCGCTGACGTGGGTGAGATTATCACGATCACCGTTAAATCAAACGTACAAGGTCAGGTTGAAATAGATAATCTTCCTAGTGCTTTTGTACATGGATACGATGTCATCAACGGCATGGAACAAGAGATGGATCATGCGACAGGAGACGTCATCACGTACTATTACCTTTCTCAAACGGGTGCGTTTGGAAAAACTGGAAAGTATACCATTGGTCCCGCGTTTGTCAAAAAAGGAAATAAATCTTACAAATCGAACAAAGTAACCATTACCATTGCAGACAAAACCCAAATGAGTTCGGGAGCAGTGACAGCTGATCAGCTTCAGGAACCTGCATTTGGTGTGATCCAAACAAATAAATCAACCATCTACGAAGGTGAGCCCATTTTGGTCTCTGCCAAAGTCTACGCTAAATTTAATCCATCTCACTTAGATGGTTACCGCACCTACGATATGGTAGGGGTCTTAGATAAAAATCCTGTAGGAAATCCAAGTCGAATTGTTGTAGAACCGACCACTTTCAAAGGGGTTCGCCTCTATGCGTTTGAATACGACAAAAACATTGTTTTCCCTTCAGGAACTGGTGTTGTTAAAATTACTCCCTACACGATGAACTTGCATCAAGGGTATAAGTCATTTACGTTTACATCGAACCATAAAACCATCACAATAAAACCGCTTCCTGCCGATCCACCTAATGATTTTATTGGCGCCGTTGGGAACTTTACTGTCAAGAGGTCAATTGATGCGGCATCGATTAAACAAGGAGATGTCTTCAAGCTGAAAATTATTGTTTCCGGTGTCGGGAATTTGCAAAACATCCTTGAACCCACACCGAAGCTTCCAAAGGGATTTGTTATCTATGGTGATCCATTGATTACCGAGAATTATTCTTATTGTTCGCATGGGACAGAGGGAAATATTTCCTTCGAATACAACATTCAAGTGACAACCCATGGTGATGTTGAGTTCCCTGCAACTTCCATTTCGTACTTCGATTTAAATTCTGAGAAGTATATTACGACGTCAACAGAATCATCGCGGATCGCCATTGAAAAAGATAAAAACTATATTGTAAGCGAAGATGCCAATGAACCGAATACTGCATCTGAGGAAATCAGCGTACTAAGTGATGTTCGTCCGTCCAAAGTTAATACTTCCAATAATGAATTCTTTGGAACAGTCACCTATTGGTCAGCTGTCAGCGCACCGATGTTAGCAGCATTCCTTTTCCTATTGTTTATGAAACGACGTGAAAAATCAGCGGACGTTATCGAGCATAAACAAGAAATAAACAAGAAAGGACAAGAGCTCAAAGACAGTCAATTAAAACTAAAGGTTCTATTGGCTTCATCAGACGACGTTACCTATTTTTCTACTTTGGAAAGCACGTTAAAAAAGGCGTTTGAGGTGAAGATGGAGTTCCGCGAGGATCGTATTTTAGATAAACAGGAAATCTACACTTTTGTTGAGACCAATTACAGTCAAACCTTGTTAGATCAAGTAAAAATGGTATTCACAGAATGTGAGCAGTTTCGCTATGGCTTCGGTGCGTCTAATCAAAATAAGGAAAAACATTACAACGAGCTCAACGCAATCATTCAACAACTCAAGGTATGATGATGAAGTTTATGTCTCTTCTTGTTTTCTGTGCTAGTTTAATCCTCTCCTTCTTTTCGGTTGGACAAAACGAGTTTTCAGAAGGGATTGACGCCTACAACAACAAAGATTACGGCACGGCGATTGAAAAATTTGAGCAGATCATTGAAACGACTCCAAACGATGTCTCGGCATGGTACAATCTCGGCTTATCCAATATGGGATTGCAAAAATACGGCGATGCTATCTGGAATTTTGAAAAAGTGCTAAAATTGAATCCAAACGACAGTGAGGCAGCTGAAAAAATCAGCTATTGCTACAGTGAATTGTTCAACGATCGACTGTGGGAACCACGGTTAAACTCTGTTGAGTCCAGTTTGTACGGTTTCTCTTCAACTACATGGTCTATTGTGTCTATTGGACTTAGTTTAATTCTTGCGTTAAGTCTCATTTTTAGAAATAAACAAAAGCATCAATCACTTAGAAATAGTTTTACTTTAATATCAGTTGTACTTGGCTTACTAATGATTAGCTCTATTATAATTGCTTTGAACGCCCAACGTCATGCAACAGACGAAAACTTTGCGATCGTCACCAAAACAACCATCCCAACCTTCATTGAAGCTGGAAAAACGGCGAAATCTTCGTTAAAAGAAGGTACACGTGTGCAATTGCTAACGACTTCTGATGATGATTTCATTGAAGTAGTCACTGATCAAGGAGAAACGTGTTTGGTTCGAAAGAATGATCTATCAATTATTTAATAAGCTGAGTTATTAGACTGTTTTACTCAGAATCCACTACCTTTGTGCCAGCATGAAAGGAAAAGTAAACATCCGCTCTCTTACACAAGAGGAATTAATACATGAACTTGTCGCACTTGGTGAAAAAAAATTCCGAAGTACACAGGTGTATGAATGGTTGTGGCAAAAAAATGCAGCTTCCTTTGAGGACATGACCAATCTCTCCCTTTCATTGCGTGAAAAACTTGACACACACTTTTTCATCGATCACATCACCTTAAAAGATCAGCAAATTAGTAGCGATAAAACCATCAAATGTGCCTTTGCTGTTGACGAAAATAAAATAATTGAGGGAGTGTTAATACCAACGCAAACAAGAACTACCGCGTGTATTTCTTCTCAAGTTGGCTGCAGTCTTGCGTGTAAGTTTTGTGCGACAGGAAAGCTAAAGCTCATGCGTAATTTAACTGCCGGAGAAATGGTGGATCAAGTCGCTTATTTGAAAGAACTAGCCGAAACAAAATACAATACCCCGCTGACCAACATCGTGTATATGGGTATGGGAGAACCCTTGCTTAATTATGCACAAATGCTCCGTTCCACTGAGTTGATTTCCTCACCTGAAGGTCTTGGAATGTCACCAAAGCGTATCACAGTTTCGACGGCAGGAATTGCCAAGATGATTAAAAAACTAGGCGATGACGAAGTAAAATTCAATTTAGCGCTTTCGCTCCATGCGGCGAACGACAAAAAACGAAGCGAGATCATGGAGATCAATGAATCCAACAATCTTGAAACGTTGACAGAAGCATTACGCTACTTTCATTCAAAAACGGGAACTCGGGTAACGTTTGAGTATATCATTTTCAAAGATTTTAATGATCAGCTCGAAGACGCAGAAGAACTTGCGAAATTTGCACGTTGCGTTCCATGTAAAATCAACATTATTGAGTACAATCCAATCGAAGGAGAGAGTTTCCAGCAAGCAGATAGAGAAAAAGTCGATGCATTTGCAGCATACTTAGAGCGCAATAATCTGGTTGTCAACATTCGAAGAAGCCGAGGGAAAGATATCGATGCTGCTTGCGGACAACTGGCAAACAAAAATAAAGCGATTCTCAGCGAAGAACGTAAGTTGAAAAACTAAACGAATAATACATTCATTTTAATTTGTGGCTTTGTGTTAAACAGTTAACTTTACGTTTAAATTTTTTCCATGCAACTTTACACCTGTTAATAGAGTCTTTGGAACACACAACTAATTGAAAATTTAAAACAACTAAGCTCACATCTATGAATTTCAAACACATCATCAGTAGTATATTACTTGTGTTAAGCTTCAGTTCTATTGGTCAATCTGAAAATTTAAAACTGAAAGATTTATCCAATGAATGGAAATTAATACACGAGGAAAATGGCGTTCAGTTTTTAGTAAAATCTCAGGAATGTAGTTTTGCTGGAAACAAATTACCCTTTGTTTATTCCATGTTAAAAATTGAAAACTCAACTGACCAATCGAAGAAAGTAACTTATAATTACGTTCATTATTTTCAAGAAGGGTGTGATGGATGCGATGCAAACAGTGAAAAAACATTCACGTTTGAAGTAGCTCCAAACTCATCAATTGAAGGAGACTGTGATACTAAATTTGCTGGTCTTTCTAGTTACATAGATAATCCAAATTTCGACGGTGGATGGCACTTTGAATCCGTTCAGCTTTTATTTTTAACCGTAGAATAATAGACTCATTATGAAATCAATTTTAAACTTATTCTTTTCGCTTTCCCTGTTTTCTGGAACAGCTTTCGCACAATACTGTACAATTACTGTTGATCCGATGAATGCAACTGTCTGCCTAGGAGACTCTGTATTGGTCACTTCCATTTCAAACCTTATCAACAGTGGACAACAGTTCGATTTTAACGTTGGGGCGCTTCCAGCTGGATGGACTACAGAAGGTGGACAAGCGTTCTCTGAACCTTGTGGTCCCAACCCTACTGGAACTCCATATTATTGGGCATCCACAGCTGGAGCAGGAACACCATATATTGCTACAGCAGCATTTGATGTAAGTTGTGGAGGTATCATTGAATTTGATATGATGTATTCCATCCAAGGTCAATCATCCCCATGCGAAGGTCCAGATCAAGCCAATGAAGGTGTAGAATTACAGTACAGCTTGGATGGAGGTGTAACTTGGATTCCAATCGAATATTACCAGCCAAATGGTGTTATACTTCCTCAAAATCCAGGGACTGTCGCTCCAGGTGCTGCGGGTGCTACCCCATTTACTACTTGGAATACATTCACTGTTACAATACCACCAGGTGCTACAACGACAGGAACGATGTTTAGATGGGTTCAAGAGAACTCTTCAGGATCTGCCTTCGACAACTGGGGCTTAGATAACATTATCATTAATGCGATGGGTGCGCCATGTGGATCAACGACAGTTGTAAACTGGAGCAATGGGTTGACGGATACTGAATCTTTTTACGTATATCCAACAGGAGACACCACATTTGTAGCTTATGTTTATGACACGAATGGTGTTTATCACTGTCAGTCTGATACCATTTTCATGTCTATTTATCCTGATAACATGACCTATAGCGTTCCAGACACGGTTTACTCATATTGCCCAACAACACACCCGTTGGTTGAAGTAACTAATTTCGGTAATTCTTTTGGTCCTTATGGTGTAACTTGGACAAACATTCCAAGTACCAACAACCCTGAAAATCTTCCTACAAGTGGAACTGAACACGATACCATTCCTTATTATTTAGAAATTACCGATGGTTGCAATTACATAAGGTACGACACCGTCATACTGGTCGTCAACCAGCTGCTGGAAATTGATACGCTCATGTCATTCATATCAAACGCATGTAACCCAACTGGAGCAGTATCTGCTATGGTAAGTGGAATAACCATGAATTCAGGTCAGCCTTACTATAACTGGACAGGTCCCGATACAATTCCTGGAATCATTTCCGTGGATGGAACAGTTGCACAAAATTTACCTCCAGGATGGTATTATTTCACCGTAGAGGATGATGTTTGTATTGAATCAGATAGTGTGTATGTAGATGTTGAAGAACCACCAATTGCACAATTATCTGCGAATCCAATGGGTGGATGTGCTCCTGTAGCAGTGACCTTTACCAATTCAAGTCAAAACACCAATAATTACTATTGGGATTTTGGAAATGGACAGACTACTACAACTACATCGACAAACAATCAGAATCAAACGTACGTGTCTTCTGCAAACATTATGCTTATTGCCTATGCCAGTCCAAACTGTGCAGACACGGCTTATGTCTCAATAGAAGTAATTCCTTGTGGTTGTACCGATCCGGAAGCGACAAATTACAACCCATTAGCTACTATCGATGATGAATCTTGTGTTTATCCAGAACCAATTATAGTTGTTCCAAACGTATTTACACCGAACAACGATGGTACCAACGATGTCTTTGCGCTTGATGTTACTTTTTACACCAACATCGAATTGGTAATTTTGAACCGTTGGGGAAATACAATGTATACCTCAGCTGGATTAAACCCAGGGTGGGAAGGAAGAACAAATACTGGCGCTGAAGCTGGAGAAGGAACGTATTTTTACAAATATATTGTCACTTCTATAGAAGGCACCCTTTATGAAGGTCATGGTTTCCTCGAACTGGTGAGAGACTAAATCTTCCAAAAATTTATTTTGAATGTCGTCAACCATGAGTTGACGGCATTTTTTTTTTGCATTGATTAGAACGTATTCCTTCGAAAAATCAACAAAAAGTACAATTTAAGTTTTGTTCACAATAATTTGAGGTTTAAGATTTCATATCTCTTATATTTGTAGGTATATGACGTCTGCAAAAGAGATAATGCAACCCGTTTCCATCGAAATGAAGGAATTTGAAAGTCGATTTCGCGAAAGCATGAAATCCGAAGTTCCTATGCTCGATAAGGTTACGCACTACGTTATTCGCAGAAAGGGAAAACAAATGCGCCCACTGTTTATTTTTCTTACCGCCAAAATGCTAGGAACAGTAAACGATAAAACATATGATGCTGCAACCTTAGTAGAACTGCTTCACACAGCAACATTGGTCCACGATGATGTCGTAGATGATGCGAACGAACGCAGAGGTTTTTTCTCCATCAATGCGTTGTGGAAAAACAAAATAGCTGTGTTGGTTGGGGATTATATGTTGTCCAAAGTTTTGACCCTTTCCATTGAAAAGAAAAACACTGATTTACTTGAAATCGTTGCAAGATCAGTAAAGGAAATGTCCGAAGGAGAACTTTTACAAATTGAAAAAGCCCGTAAATTAGATATTACGGAAGAAGTTTATTTTCAAGTCATTAAGAAAAAGACAGCCTCATTAATTTCTACCTGTTGTGAAGCTGGAGCAATAAGTGTAAACCGATTAGACATCGCTCCGCAAATGAGAGAGTTTGGAGAGCTAATTGGAGTCGCGTTTCAATTGAAAGACGATATTTTTGATTACGGCGAACCAAACGAAATTGGAAAACCAACTGGCATTGATATTCGAGAGCGAAAAATGACGCTTCCACTTATCTATGCTCTAAATAACGCTCCCACCGAAGTAAGAAAAGAACTGATCAATATTGTGAAAAATCACAATGAAAATCCACAGAAAGTAAAACGCGCTATTGATTTGGTGATCGAACATGGTGGAATCGATTATGCACATAAAAAAATGCTTGAATACAAAAGTCAAGCGCTCTCATTACTTGAATCAATCGCTCCATCTGACGCAAAAAATGCACTTTTGGGCTTAGTTGAATATACGACAACACGAAAAAAATAAAAACTATGAAATTTGTAGCTCTAATCCTATTGTCTACGCTCGCAGTAGCCTGTTCTGAAGAAAAATCGCAAGAAGTGAAAAAAGAACAGCCAGAAAAAGTTATTGAAGACCAACCTACAATTGACAGCGATGAAAATCTAGTTGAAATTGTCGGGAATGTATATACGGAATACTATCCTGGAAAAAAAGCAATAAAAATTCAGGGACAACAAAACGATAAAGGTGAGCGCGACGGAAAATGGAGCTATTTTTCAGAAGAAGGTATCGAGTTATCCACGACGTACTTCGAAAACGGAAAAAAACAAGGGCATAGTATCGTCAAATACCCAAACGGCGCTGTTAACTATATGGGAGAGTACAAAGATGATAAGCCTATTGGAGTTTGGGAAACCTATTCACCTGAGGGAAAACTGATAAGTAAAAAAGACTACGGAAAGGCTTCCAACTAATGGCAATCATTCCTCCACATATTGTCGATGATATTATTCAAACTGCCCGGATTGAGGAAGTAATTGGGGAATTCGTACAACTTAAAAGAGCAGGTTCCAATCTGAAAGGATTAAGTCCATTTACGGACGAGAAAACACCTTCGTTCGTCGTTTCTCCAGCAAAGCAAATCTTTAAATGTTTCTCAACTGGAAAAGGCGGGACCGTCGTTTCGTTTCTGATGGAAAAGGAACACTACTCCTACCCAGAAGCATTGCGTTGGCTAGCTGATAAATACGGGGTTCAAATACCAGAGGAAAAACCAGCAACAAAAGAGGAATTAGACGCGATCTCAGAAAGAGAAAGCCTCTACATTATCAATGAATTCGCTAAAAATCACTTCGTCAGTAATCTTTCCGAAAACGACGAAGGAAAAAAAATTGGACAATCCTACTTTATTGAACGTGGTTTCCGGCAAGACATTATTGAGAAATTTCAACTGGGTTATTGCTTAAACGTCAGCGACGACTTCACAAAAGCAGCACTCAACAAAGGATTTAAACTTGAATACCTTGAAAAAGTAGGATTAACAAAAACGAAAGACGATCGCCACTTTGATTTTTTCAGAGGACGCGTCATGTTTCCCATTCACAGCGTTTCTGGAAGAGTACTAGGTTTTGGTGGGAGAACATTGCTCAACGACAAGAAAATTGCGAAGTACTTCAACTCGCCTGAGAGTATCATTTACAATAAAAGTGAAATTCTCTACGGACTTCATTTCTCCAAAGGCGACATCATCAAATACGACAATTGTTTTTTGTGCGAGGGGTACACGGATGTCATTAGTATGTTCCAAGCTGGAATTCAAAACGTTGTATCCTCTTCAGGCACGTCATTGACCAAGGAGCAAATTCGTCTTGTAAAACGCTACACCAAGAACATTACCATTCTATACGATGGTGATGCTGCTGGAATTAAAGCTTCCTTTCGTGGGATTGACCTCATCCTGGAAGAAGGATTGAACGTAAAAATTGTATTGTTTCCCGAAGGAGAAGACCCTGATTCGTACGCAAAATCGGTAAGTTCATCGGAATTAGAACAGTTTCTCGCTGAACACACGCAGGATTTCATCTCATTTAAAGCTGATTTGCTGTTGAAGGAAGGTGAAAACGATCCAATCCAGCGTGCAGAACTGATCAAAGAAATGATGCATTCGGTCTCGTTAATCCCCGACCAAATCACACGGAATGTCTACATGAAATCCGTTGCGCAACGCTTCGAAATGAATGAGGACATTCTCACCAATGAACTCATCAACAATCGAAAGGAATTAATTGCAAAAACTGTAAACCAACCTGAAAGAAGAGTTGAACCTACTGTAAATCCAATTCCACAAGAGAAAAAACCGCGCATCAACGACGATCACAACGAACAGGATCTAATGCGTATTTTGCTACTTTATGGTCCGTTAAGCATCACCGTTGAACAATTGAACGATGCTGGAAAAAAAGAAGCGATCGAAACAAGTGTCGCGGAGTTAATCCTGCACGAGTTAAACATCGACGAATTGGTATTTGAAAACCCTGTGCTTCACCGCATTCATAAAATAATTGCAGAATCCGTAGCAGAGAACATCTTGTTAAAATCGAGTTATTTTCAAAAACTGGAAGACCAAGAAATTGTCCGCTTTGCGACTGAAATTGAGATGAATCAGTACGAATTGAGTGACAATTGGATCGTCAAACATAAAATTCACACGAATTCCGAAAAAGACAAACTGCACCAAGCCGTTATGAGTTCAATCTACTCATTCAAGGTGGGTAAAATTGAAAAACGCATCCGTGAAATTCAACAAATCATGATCGATAAGTCTGATTCAATTACGGACGAGGAATTAATGGATATACTCGCCGAACAAGTGACATTGGAGCAAATAAAACGCCTTATTTCAGAGAAATTGGGGAGAATTGTGATTCGGTAGGTTAGTTTTGAGTTTAGAGTGGTGAATTTAGAGTTTAGAATTTAGAATGATTTTTAACTCTAAATTCTAAACTCTAAATTCTATTTCAACAACCTTCTATACTGCTGAATCGTATTCTCCAACCCAAAATAGAGTGCATCTGAAATCAACGCATGTCCAATGGAGACTTCTAACAATCCTGAAATGTTTTCCTTGAAGAATTTTAGATTATCTAGACTCAAATCGTGACCAGCATTTATTCCCAATCCCAATTCACTGGCCAAATTTGCCGCTGCTACGTAGTCGCTAATCGCCTTTGCAGGGTTTTTGCTGTAGTCTTCTGCATAAGGTCCAGTGTACAATTCAATTCGATCGACACCGCATTTTGCTGCGTATCGAATATTTTCCAGATTCGTATCGACAAACACCGAAGATCGAACGCCTTTTTTTCTCAATTCGTTCGCTAGTTCTGTCAGCAAAGATTCATTCGCTTTTGTATCCCAACCTGCATTGGATGTCAGCACCCCCGGAGGATCAGGAACAAGTGTTGCTTGTGCAGGTAAAACGTCACTGATCAGATCCATAAATCGTGCATCTGGGTATCCTTCGATGTTGAATTCAGTCGTAAGCACCCTTGATAAATCGTACACGTCTTTTCGTGTGATATGACGTTCGTCTGGTCGCGGATGAACCGTAATGCCATCTGCTCCGAATCGTTCGCAGTCAAGTGCCACCTGAACAACATTGGGGACATCTCCCCCACGCGCATTGCGGATCGTTGCAATCTTATTCACGTTCACACTTAATTTTGCCATTTGATTCTTATAAGTTTGTTCAGACAAAAGTAAAAACTTAGTGAGGATTTATTCAAAATCGGGCAATATTTAAAAAATATGAACGTATAAATATGAGCAAACTAAGGTTATTATGCTACATTCGTAAATACTATGAGAGCAATAGATTTAATCACAGATGAGATTCCACCACTGACCCATGAGGACACTGGTGAAAGAGCCCTGAACTGGATGGAAGAGTTCAAGGTCTCTCATTTACCTGTACTGAAAAATGGCATTTTTGTAGGCGTGGTTTCAGAGGCCGATATTTTGGACAAAATGGATTTGGACAAAACGCTGCACGAGTTGTTTCAGCATCTTCCAAGACCATACGTATTAGCCAACGATCATATTTATCAGGTATTATCGCGGATTTCTGAATTTAAACTCAGCGTTATTCCTGTATTGGATGAAAATGAAAAGTACCTTGGTTGTACATCGACGCAACACTTAATGACGTTGATTGCAAACACAGGAAGTATCAAGGAACACGGTGGAATTATTGTTTTGGAAATGGCAATTGTGGATTATTCAATGGCGCAAATTGCACAAATTGTTGAAAGCAACGACGCTAAAATCCTTAGTTCATTTATCATGTCATCATCTGATTCAACAACCATTGAGGTGACCTTGAAAATAAATAAGATCGAATTGGATCGAATTCTAAGAACATTCGAACGGTACGATTACGTCATTAAAGCAACCTATCAAAAAGGAAATTACGAAACGGACTTACAATTCCGCTTTGATGCCTTGATGAATTACCTGAATTTGTAATGAATATAGCGCTATTTGGACGTAAAGTAACTAAGGAAAACATTGAATATTACAGTGAAATCCTTGGTGTACTGAAAGATTTGGGTTGGAATCCCGTCATTCACAAGGATCTTAAGGACTTACTTGTAAAGAAAATAGGACTGGATAAAAAAGTGGATCAATTTGAATCGCACAAAGACTTCAGCACTGGAATTGACTTGAGCTTCAGCATTGGTGGTGATGGAACCTTTATTCAAAATGTGAAATTTGTCCGCGCGTCTGGTGTTCCTGTCATGGGGATCAATACCGGTCGATTGGGGTTTTTGGCGAATATTTCCAAAGACGATATCCAAAATACGATGGATTTAATCCAGCGAAAAGAATACACGCACCAGAAAAGATCGCTCATTCGTGTAGAAACAGAACGCAATATTTTTGGAGAAGATAACATCGCCTTGAATGAATTAACACTTCAGAAAAAGGACACCTCATCAATGATCACCGTTCACACTTCATTGGAAGGTAAATACCTGAATTCTTATTGGGCAGACGGGTTGATTGTCTCTACGCCTTCCGGCTCTACTGCTTATAGCTTGAGTTGTGGAGGTCCAATTATTACACCGGGTTGTCAAGTCCATATTCTAACACCAATTGCCCCGCATAACTTAAATGTCCGCCCGATGGTCGTTCCAGATCACATGCCCATAAAACTGAGCATTGAAGGACGAAATAGAAACCACCTAATTACCATCGACGGAATTTCTAAGAACATCCGCCAAGACGAGGAAGTGACGGTGCGCAAAGCAGAATTTATGATCAATGTGATCAAGTTTGAAGAGAACAACTTCTTGGATACCATCCGTAATAAAATGCTCTGGGGAAGCGATCAACGCAACTAGATGTGCTGTTTTTAATCTATGGCAGGAGTTTTGCCCTAGCTATATTGGAATATTTCTCTATTTTTGAAACACTTAAATAAAAAAATTATGATTAGAATACTTTTCACACTATTGACGATAGCGCTCGTTGGAACTTCATTTTCTCAAGACAAGGAGAAAACCAAGAAACCTAAAAAAGTAAAATTGGAACAAGGCATGTATGCTGAGTTCACAACTACCAAAGGTGTTATCTTGATTCAATTGGAGTTTGAAAAAACACCCATGACGGTTGCAAACTTTGTTGGTTTGGCAGAAGGGAAATTTACAGTTGAAGACAGTATCAATTACACCACTCCTTTTTACAATGGTTTAAAGTTTCACCGTGTAATCAAAGATTTTATGGTTCAAGGTGGTGATCCAGATGGAAATGGTTCTGGTGGACCAAAACATCGTTTTTACGATGAAATTCACGCTAGTTTAAAACATTCAGGACCTGGAATTCTTTCCATGGCGAACTCGGGACCAAACACCAATGGAAGTCAATTCTTTATTACACACAAAGAAACACCTTGGTTGGATGGAAAACATACTGTATTCGGTCATGTCATTAGCGGTCAAGACGTTGTAAACGCCATAGAACAAGGAGATGAAATGACATCTGTGAAGATCATCCGTCAAGGAAAAACCGCTAAAAAATGGAAAGCAACTGAGCAGTTTGCAGCAGTATATAACCATATCAAAAAGGAAGAAGTAGTTCGAAAAGCAGAAATGGATAAGATTGCTTCGATGTCACAAGAAGAATACAGTGCATACATGTTGGCTGAGATTCAAAAAGACTTTCCACAAGCGAAACAAACTGCTTCAGGATTGGTTTACATCATAGAAAATGAAGGGGAAGGCCCAAAACCAACGAAAGGAGCAAAATTGTCTGTTCACTACAAAGGAACTTTCCGAACTTCTGGTGATAAATTTGATGCCTCATACGATCGCGGAGCACCAATGGATTTTACCTACCAAGTACAGCGTATGGTGCCAGGATTTGAAGAAGGAATGGGAATGATTGGTAAAGGAGGAAAAGCAAAGCTTATTATTCCTTACTATGGAGCTTACGGTGCGCAAGGTCGTCCAGGAGGAATTCCACCTTATTCTGATTTAGTATTCGACATTGAAATGATAAACGTTGAAGCACCAAGTGGTAACAATCACGATGGACACAACCATGACGGTCACGATCATCACGACCACGATGGACACAACCACTAGAAATCAATAAGATTTAATTGAAAGACCTCTGTCCGCTTAATGCGAATGGAGGTTTTTTATTGATGGAAACATTTTTCTGGTTTACCTAGACGGAAAGTAATCATCATTCCAGTAAACACATACCAATCTTTGGTGGCTGAATTCCCTCTGTTTCCATAAGGACTGCCAGATTTATTCGATAGTGCAGCGGACAAAGGACCATTCTCTGCTGCCAGCACAAGTGGATCTGCATAACTTTCACCACCAACATCGTCCAAATAATCGGTGAATGTCTTTCTGATTCCAAATTCAAAGTTAATACCAATATACTCTCCCAGAGATAATTTCACTCCAACGCCTAACGGCAAACAAATTTGTGTTAAGCTGTAGTAGCCCTTCGTGTTAAGCGACGTTCCTTGCCCTTCAGTTCCCAAAGACCGCAATTCAACTTCTCTATCCCCAACAACCGTAGTAGGATTCATTTGAAAGACTCCAATTTCGGCTAACAAATATGCGGTTCCTTTGTAGCGATCATGTCCCAGTTGAAATGGGAAATAATTGAATTCAAATCCAGCTCCTAGCTCGTAGATATCTGATGCAAAACTTAAATTACGTTGTCTCAAAACCTCTGACTTAGCTTGACTGTCATATCCACTTACTCTAGCGTATAATAAATTTGCTCTAAAACTCAATCGTGGATTGATATTGTATCGGTAGACTATACCGCCAGCCAAATGCGTATTCTTAAAATGTCCGTATTGATTTAAATCACCAATGTAATAGGAACCACCAATCATAACTCCTAACTCAGAACGCGAGCGACCTGTGTGGAATTGACTGAGTACAGTTGTGGTAACTGCTAAAACGACTATGGTGAAAAAGTACTTCATTGTTTCAATCGGTAAAACGCAAAAATACCAAGAAAATTGTACAAAAAAGCGGTTATCCTATTTTGAATAACCGCTTGCCATTTTAAAATGATGGTGCCGATACCGTTCGATATCGTTGAATGGTAATATTGGTGTTCTTTGGATACTTCACCGTATAGCCGAGATCCTTTGATTGTACACCTGCAGGTGGAATTTGAAGGTTCCATTCTACTTCACCGGTAAGAAGGTCTTGCACGCCTGAGGAAAGCTCATCCACAGTGACAGTGATGTCAGAACTGTTGGAAATAGGCACTTGATCGTAGATTCTAATATTGATTGGGGTAGCTCGATTGTTTCTAACCGCAACTTCATACACGTAGGATTCCCGTTTAGAACTCCCTATGATGCGCTTAGAGCTCATCTCCTTCTTCAATTTACGCATAACCACTACTTTGTTGTCGCGACCAAAAGAAAGGCTTAGGGTGTCCGATACGTTTCTTGTGCTTATATTAGAAACACCAACGTACACACCACCGAAATAAACATTCGTGGGACCGGGAATTAAATCCAAATCTTGCCAACCAACAATGTTCGCCATCAAAAATGCTGACTTGTCCAATTTAGGAACCGTAATGTGAGAGAATGTTGCGTCCAAATTCATTTCCTTCACGTCAACCATGTAGGGTTTTGCATCGGTGGGACATGAAAATTTATTGGTTATTTTAAATTCGGTCGTCAGTTCGGAAATGTCCATTTGAATCATGTTGACTGGTGCGTTTCCTACGACTTGACTTTTAGCTAACTCTAATTTATTCAGTCCAGACTGAAATTCAGCTTTTTTCTCGTCATCAAGTTTGTAATAATTGTCGTATGCACGTTGATTGGCATCGTTGATATTAGATACAGCATCTTGTCTAAAGTCCTGTTGCCTTTGTTGAGGAGCATAATAATTGGCTTTGCCTTTAGTTTGAATATGAGACGCAGAATAATAATTCAAATACCATGGTGATAACTCAGGATGAGAAGCTGAGAGATTTGGGTCTCCCGTAGAGAGCGTTAAGTCAACGTTTTTCCACTCATTTCCTGTGTTATTGTATACCTGCGCCTTGTACTTCAAATTGATTTTCTCAGATAAATCGTTCGCCGAGAGATCATACGTAGCTGCCCATCCACAATCAGAAACTAAATACTTCAATGAACTCTCAACGGTTTGTGCAACATCACAATCCACCAAAACAACCACTTGGTTGCTTCGTTGATTCTCATTATAGTTTAGTTCAACTAATTGAAACTTCAACGCTTCGATTCTGTCCGCAAGTGCTCTTTTTTCCCTTTTCAACTTGGTAATTGCTTGATTCATTTCTAGGGTTCGCTTTCTGTAAAACTCACCTGCTTCCTTGATCTGAGCAACCGTCAAATTTTGATTTTGTCCACCCAAATCTCTGTTGGTGTTTAATACGGCCTGTTCCGCAAAATACGAATCGAGAATGTCCTGATTGTTCTGGTGATTATCCATCAATCGCTCCAATGAATCTTTTAAAATTGAAATTTCAGGATTGAATTGTTCTGCAGCTAAAAAGTCCATTTCCGTAGAAACAGATACCAGTCGGTAGTTTCCAGATGCCAAAAACTGAATCGATTGTGGGTCAGCGTATGCCGATATTCCCGCAAATATTAACTTATTTCTTCCCTTTTTGAGCTTGATCTCTTGATTATGCCCCATTTCTCCAGCGGTTAAAAAGAGTTTTATCTCATCAATTTCGGTGGTTAGAATTTGTTTCGAATAATCCTGCTGTGCGTTCGCCATAGAAAACAGCAGCGTAGTTGTAAGTAATACTAGTATATGTTTCATTTTTCACTTATTTTGGTTGGTGATGAATACAGACGAATCGAAGAAACGTTCATTTGTTTTATTTTTAACTGAATTTTATATTTTAAACTATTTGTTGATTTAAATAAAATTCACTAGTTTCGCGCCCATCTAAAGTAAACATATACTATGAATAATTCAATTCTTTTAGAAGTAGCAGAAACATTTGGCACACCAACCTATGTGTATTCAGCTGAAAAAATTCAACAGCAGTACCGTCAATTGCACGCCTCATTTAAACCTTTAAATGTGAAATTGCACTATGCACTAAAAGCATTGAATAATAGTAATATCCTAAAACTTCTAAAAGAAGAAGGGTCAGGACTGGATGCTGTCTCGCTAGAAGAAATTCATTTAGGACTGCGTGCTGGGTTTACACCGGAAAAAATAATGTATACTCCAAACTGCGTGGCATTTGATGAAATTAAAGCTGCAGTTCAACTTGGCGTTTTTATCAACATCGATAACCTCACGATGCTAGAAAAATTTGGTCAAGAATACGGCCACTCTGAAGCGTGTTGTATTCGGATCAATCCACACATCATGGCAGGAGGCAATGCGAACATTTCGGTAGGTCACATCGACTCAAAATTTGGAATTTCCATTCACCAAGTCAGACATATAGAACGCATCGTAGAAAACTACAACATCAACGTTATAGGACTCCACATGCACACAGGAAGTGATATTTTAGATGCGGATGTCTTTTTGCGTGGAGCTGAATTGTTGTATGATATCGCTTCTATATTCCCCAACTTAACATTTATGGATTTTGGAAGTGGATTTAAAGTCCCTTACAAAGAAGGTGACATGCATACCGATATGGAAAAAATTGGAAGCAAGATTGCTGCATCGTTCATGAATTTTTGTAAAGAGTATGGACGTGAGTTGGAACTTTGGTTTGAACCAGGAAAATACATTGTGAGTGAATCTGGGAAACTACTGGTAAAAACGAATGTGGTAAAACAAACTACTTCTACTGTGTTTGTTGGAGTAAATAGCGGTCAAAATCACTTGTTGCGCCCTGTGTTGTACAATGCATACCATCACATTGAGAACATTTCAAATCCAAACGGAGATCAAAAACTGTATTCCATTGTTGGAAATATTTGTGAAAGCGATACGCTAGGCTTTGATCGTTTCTTATCAGAAGTCAGAGAAGGAGATGTATTGTCTATTTCAAACGCTGGAGCGTATGGCTTTTCCATGAGCAATCAATACAATGCGCGTTTACGTCCCGCAGAGGTTCTTGTTTATAAAGGGAAAGCGTATTTAATCCGCAAGCGAGAAGTGCTAGAAGATGTGTACAAAAATGAAGTTGAATTGGATTTTTTAACCAGTTCAGAAGAAGTAAAGGGAAACGAAGTCGCAAATTAATTTACAACTGACTTGGTCTATTTACGGCTGAAGGCGATTCAGAAAGCGAACAAGGTTCTCATTTTCTGATAATTTCTCAGAACCTAAAATCAGCAATCGTTTGCATTTGAATTTCTGCAACCAGATTTCAAAGCTTGATACTGCCACTTGAAGGGTGCCGTTCACGTCGATCTTTTGTGTTGGAAAATGCTTTAGATCAAACAAAGAATGAATTTCATCAAGATCTTTTTCAATATCTTGATTCGCGTTGATAAGCAAAAGTCCATCTACTTGTAGGTCTTCTGACTTAAAATCATAATCAACCGTTTGGACACCTAAAGAGGATGCCCACCCAGCAATAATAGTAGAGAAGGTTGAATCCGATTTTAAATAAATGGTTTCTAAGATCATAAACGTGCTTAATTTTCTAAGCGAGCGCAAATATAGTGCTTTTGTACTGATATTGGTATGAAAATATTACAAATATCACAGTATTTCAGCAATGCGCTCCACTGGTCTTCCTATAACGCCAATTTCGTTTTTTATTACAATCGGTCGTTCAATTAGTTGCGGAAATTTTACCATTGCCTGGATCCATTGACTATTAGATAATTCCTTTCCCTTAAATTGTTCTTTGTAAATCGCTTCACTGGTTCTAATAAGTGCGAACGGTTCGATATTCAACAATTGAATGATCTTGCTCAGTTCTTCAACTGTTGGAACTTGCTTCATGTATTCAACGACTTCAAACTCTTCATTTTTCTCCTTCAAGAAATCAAGTGCACACCTGCTTTTTGAACATCGGGGATTATGATAAACGACTACTTTGTTCGGATCACTCATTTCCATACATCATTAAGAATGCTTTCAAGAATTTATCCAAATCACCGTTCATGACAGCCTCGACATTACCTGTTTCATGTCCCGTTCGGACGTCTTTGATTAATTTATATGGGTGCATCACATAATTTCTTATTTGCGAACCCCATTCAATCTTCTTCTTATTCGCTTCAATTTCATCTCGCGCTTCCATTCTAGAACGGTACTCGATTTCATACAACTGTGATTTTAACAATTGCATTGCTTTTTCTTTATTTCCAAGCTGTGATCGTGACTCTGAATTCTCAATCACAATTCCACTAGGTGCGTGACGTAAACGAACTGCAGTTTCCACCTTGTTTACGTTCTGTCCACCCGCTCCACCTGATCTAAATGTCTCCCAAGTAATATCTGCAGGATTAACATCTATTTCAATGGTATCGTCTACTAAAGGATAAACATACACGGAAACAAAGGAAGTATGTCGTTTAGCATTGGAATCGAACGGAGAAATTCGTACCAATCGATGAACCCCGTTCTCACCTTTCAAATAACCAAACGCAAATTCACCAGAAATTTCTAAGGTCACCGTTTTTACACCTGCCACGTCACCTTCTTGGAAGTTCAGTTCTTTAATGGAATATCCCTTTTTCTGTCCCCACATGGAATACATGCGCATCAACATAGACGCCCAGTCGCAACTTTCAGTCCCTCCAGCTCCAGCCGTAATCTGAAGAACAGCGCTCAATGCATCTTCTTCATTGGACATCATGTTTTTCAACTCCAGTTCTTCCACCTCCTCAATCAAGTCCGCATACTGCTTGTCAATTTCAGATTCATCTCCTTCTCCTTCCTTTGCAAACTCAACGAGAATCTCTATATCATCGTATTTTGCTCGCATCGCATCAAAAGTCTCTGTCCAATACTTCAACGAACGAATGGCCTTCATTTGAAGCTCGGCTTTCTTGGAATCATTCCAAAATTCAGGATCTTGTGTCTTAATCTCCTCTTCAGACAACTCGACACGCTTTTCCTTTATTTTTAAGTACCCTTCAATCGCCTCAATGCGCCGAAGAACTTCTTTTAATTGATCTTGATTTATCATTTCAAGGCAAAATTAGTTAAAAACCTGAGAAAAATGTTTAGAACAAAATTACATTTAAGCACGATTAGGAAGGGAAAAATTTTACTTTTGCTACAAAAAATTATAGAATGAATATTCCAAGTAATCTTAAATATACAAAGGACCATGAATGGGTACTTGTAGAAGGCGATACTGTTACGATTGGTATTACTGATTTTGCACAAGGCGAATTAGGAGACATCGTTTATGTTGAAGTAGAAACAGAAGGCGAAACGCTAGACAAAGAAGAAGTTTTTGGTTCTGTAGAAGCGGTAAAAACGGTATCTGATTTATTCATGCCAATCGCTGGTGAAATCACTGAATTTAATAGCGCGTTGGAGTCGAACCCAGAACTTGTAAACTCTGATCCTTACGGAAAAGGTTGGATGGTAAAAGCCAAAATTTCTGATAGCAGCGATTTGGATGAGCTATTGGATGCTGCAGCATACGCTGATTTAGTAGGATAAACAATTTTGAATCTACGAATTGTACTTCTTGGCGTAATTTGGTTTGGCGTGATGCTATTACTTTTCTTCACTCCACTAAAGGAACCCCAAACAATTTATTTTTGGGGGATTCCTTCAAAATCAATTATACATGGATTACTTTTTTGGGGATTTGCGCACATTTGGAGTGCTACCTTAAAAAAACAGCTCAAATTTGAATTCTTAAAAACGCATACACTAAAGATTGTACTTAGTGCATCAGTAGTAATCGCTGTACTGATAGAATCGCTACTATTTCTGCTGGCACTCTATCCCTACTTTAGTTTTTGGAATCTATTTTTTGATATTTTGGGTATTTGTTTAGGGTTAATTAGTTTTCGTTTACTCTATGCGAAATGTTATTGAGTTAATGGTATTTATTTTGTAGAGATAAATTTATATATTTACAATCTAATTCAATTAGAAATGGAATTAAAGAAAAGCAACGAAGCAAACATTGAAAAATTAAGAATTCCTATTACGTTAATGGGACTTCTTTTTGTGGGAAGTATAGTATTGGCCTCATTCTCTTACACGGTAGAAACGGAAAGAGATGGAGGTAATAAAACGGCACTGAATGATGCCGATGTTCAGTTTGTTCAAGAAGCGGCACCTGAAGATACACCACCACCGCCACCACCACCGCAAGTAGATGCGCCACCACCGGTCACGGAAGAAATTGTTGAGGAAGAAAACACAGAAGTTGAACCAACACCAGTAGTTCAAACACCTCCTCCTGTAGATATAGGACCTGTAGATGAAGTAGTTATCGAGGAAGAAATTATTGATTTCCCAGACGTTGAAGCAGGTTTTCCTGGAGGTCCCGCTGCAATGCAAAAATGGATTGCCGAGAACGTACAATATCCTCAAACAGCAATTGAAATGAACGAACAAGGTAGAGTATACTTATCGTTTGTTGTTGAACCAGATGGTTCTATCACTAACATTGCCGTAGAACGTGGTGTAAGTCCAGACTTAGACAAAGAAGCAAAACGTTTGTTGCGTAAAATGCCAAAATGGTCTCCAGGTGAGGCAAAAGGTAAAAAAGCAAGAACACGTTGTCGTTTACCAATCAACTTTACGTTGAATTAAAAAAACGAATTATATACTGTAAACGCTCATCATCAGATGGGCGTTTTTTTTGGCATACGTTTTGGAAAGTAGCTGTTTAGAATTTAAATCTAAACAATATGGAAACTAAAAAAACAGAAAAAGCGAACATTGAAAAATTGCGCTTTCCTATTGCCGCCATCGGTCTACTTTTTATCGGAAGCATGGTATTGGCAACTCTTTCCTTTACCAAAGGAGTTGAGAAAGACCTAAGAACAAAATCTGCTGAAAGTTCGGTTGAAATTGAATATTTAATTGAACAGACACCGGAAGTAACACCCCCACCACCTCAGATCACTTACACTCCTCCAGTGACTGAAAAAATTATACCCGAAAAAAGCACCGAGAAAATTCCAGATCCAAGAATTATAGTGCTACCACCACCGAAGTTGCCAAAAGGAGATAGTACACTCGTAATCATTGATCCACCGATTATCGATTTTCCAGATGTGGAAGCGACTTTTATGGGTGGAGCTGCTGCTATGCAAAAATGGATTGCCGAAAACGTACAATATCCGCAAACAGCGATTGAAATGAATGAAGAAGGGAAAGTCTATCTTTCTTTTGTCGTTGAACCAGACGGTTCCATTTCAAATATCACCATCGACCGAGGAGTAAGTAGCGACCTCGATAAAGAAGCAAAACGCTTAGTGCGAAAAATGCCCAACTGGTCTCCAGGTGAGGCAAAAGGAAAGAAAGCTAGAACGCGTTGCCGTTTGCCAATCAATTTTACATTAAATTAGTTCTAACCAAACACAAAAAGCAAAGACCTGCAGTTTTCGAATTGCGGGTTTTTGTTTTTATAAAAACTTGGATTAATACGAAGAAGATGCTCCACCCACATTTTCAATCGGGTGCCACGTCGTTTTGACCTCCTGAAAATCGGTGATGAAATGCAATCCTTGAGCAGATTCGTCATTCCATTGTTCATCGTAGGAATAAATGCGCTTCAAATTCAACGCAGCACTTTCTTGCAACGATTGAATGATTGATCCATCTTTTCCACTGTACAACATTGCATTCACATCCATGTGTGAGGTCAACGGAGCAGCCATTTCAGTTAGGTTTCCTGTCAATATATTGACAACACCACCTGGTACATCAGATGAATTCAGTACCTCAGCAAATGTAATGGCACACAACGGTAAATTTTCCGACGCCAGCACAACGCAAGTGTTTCCACCAGCAATCACGGGAGCGACAACCGAAACTAGACCAATCAATGATGAATTCGCGTCAGCAATGACTCCTACAACACCCATCGGTTCAAGTGTCGAAAAATTGAAATGAGAAGAGGCTACAGGATTTACCGAACTGCCCACTTGATTGTATTTATCGCACCATCCAGCATAATACACCAATCGATCGATGGACAAATTCACCTCTTCTTCCGCTTTCTTTTTGGTTGAACCTTGCAATTCCAGTTCTTCAATGAACTGAGATTTTCTTCCTTCCAACATTTCTGCAATGCGGTACAAAATCTGTCCACGGTTAAACGCAGAACGCTCGGACCAATCGCCTTGCACCTTTCTAGCTGCAACCACGGCATTCCGAACGTCTTTTCGAGAACCTAGGCAAATGTTTCCTAATTGGACTCCCTTGCCATTCACTGGAGCGTAATACCTTCCTGATTCTGTTCTGGGAAAACTTCCTCCGATATATATCTTGTATGTTTTTAAAACTTCCAAACGTTCCATAATTATTTCAGTTTAACATAAGCACCTAATCCGTGCAAACCACCTTCGCGACCGTATCCACTTTCTTTGTAACCACCAAATGGGGAGGTCGGATCGAATCTATTATAGGTATTTGCCCAAACAACACCAGCCTTTAATTTACTTGTCAAGTTAAAAACGCGTGATCCTTTATCGCTCCATACTCCTGCCGCTAGTCCGAATGGTGTGTTATTCGCTTTTTGAATCACTTCATCTACCGTTCTAAAGGTTTGAATGGTCAATACCGGTCCAAATATTTCTTCTTGCACAATTGTACTTGACTGAGCAACGTCTGTGAAAATAGTTGGAGCACAATAATATCCGCTCGTTGGAATTTTAGCTTTGGACTGGTGGATGGTCGCTCCTTCGCTTACACCTAACTTGATATACTTCTGGATAGTCGCCAATTGCTCTTTCGAGTTAATAGCGCCAACATCTGTGTTCTTATCCAAAGGATTCCCAACGATGAGCGTGTCCATTCGGCGTTTTAACTTTTTAATTACTTCTTCGGCAACATTCTCTTGGACAAACAACCGCGATCCTGCACAACATACATGACCTTGATTAAAGAAAATTCCATTGATAATTCCTTCTACCGCTTGATCAATTGGTGCATCGTCCATAATGATATTGGCTGATTTTCCACCTAACTCTAATGTTGCTTTCTTATTTGTACCCGCAATCGCTTTTTGGATAATCTTCCCGACTCCAGTTGATCCAGTAAATGCTATTTTATCGACGTCCGAATGGTTGACAATCGCAGCTCCTGTATCTCCATAACCAGTGACAATGTTCACCACCCCTGGAGGTAACCCTGCATCGTGAAAAATTTCTGCTAGTTTAAGCGCTGTTAATGGAGTGGTTTCTGCTGGTTTTAATACCACTGTATTTCCCGCGGCAAGTGCCGGAGCAATTTTCCACGCTGCCATTAGGATCGGAAAATTCCAAGGAATTATCTGTCCCGCGACTCCAAGCGATTCAATTTTTCTGTTTGGAAATGCATATTCTAATTTATCAGCCCATCCAGCATAATAGAAGAAATGATTGCATGCCAAGGGAACATCGACATCTCGAGATTCACGAATGACCTTTCCAGCATCCAGTGTTTCAATGACCGCCAGTTCACGTGCTCGTTCCTGCATGATGCGCGCAATGCGGTAAATGTACTTTCCGCGCTCCTTTCCACTCAGCTTCGACCAGACTTCTGTATACGCCTTGCGCGCTGCTTTAACTGCTTTATCGACGTCAGCATCGTTTGCATAAGCGACATCTGCCAATTTCTCTCCAGAAGCAGGATTGGTGGTTGCAAAATACTTTCCTGAAGAAGGTTTTACGAATTTTCCTCCAATGTACAAATCGTATTTCTCTTTCAATTGTATGTGGTCCGTTCCCTCGAGTGAAGGAGCGTATTCCCAATCCAATTTATTCGTTGTTGAATTTTTCTTTGCCATAACTAATCAATTGAAAAATAATCTGATGATTGGTAAACTCCTGTTTCTAACTTCATGATTTGCATCAACACGTCATTTGCTAGACTGCTTGCCCCAAATCGGAACCATTCGTTCGAAAGCCATTCGGATCCAAGCACCTCATTCACCATAACCAGATTGTGCAGTGCTAATTTTGAGTTTGAGATTCCTCCTGCTGGTTTCATTCCCACTTGTATTCCCGTTGCATCCATGAAATCACGAATCGCCATTAACATCGTATAGGTTACCTGCATTGTCGCTGCTGGTTGAATTTTTCCTGTCGAAGTTTTGATAAAATCTGCACCTGCGTACATCGCAATATCGCTTGCTTTTCTAACATTGTCTAAGGTGACAAGTTCACCCGTTTCAAGAATCACTTTTAATCGTGCTTTTCCACACGCTTCTTTGATCGCTGCAATTTCGTCGAACACAAAATTATATTCTCCTGATAAAAACTTCCCACGTGAAATGACCATATCAATCTCATCTGCTCCTTCGCTGACAGCAAATTTTGTATCCATTAACTTTACTGCAAGAGGCGCTTGTCCACTTGGAAACGCCGTCGAGACCGAAGCTACTTTTACCCCTGAATTCCCAACTTCCTTCTTTGCAACCTTCACCATAGATGGATATACACAAACTGCCGCAACAGTTGGGAGACCAGGGTGCATGTCATGCAGGTGTTGTGCTTTAAAACACATTTGTTTCACTTTTGCAGGTGTATCTTTCCCTTCCAATGTAGTCAAGTCAATCATACTTAACGCCATTCTAAGACCTTGCAATTTTGCTTGATTCTTGATGCTTCTTGTTTGAAAACGAGCGACTCTCTCCTCTACTCCAACCTTGTCTATTTTAGGTGATAGATTAAAATCAGGAATAGCGAATTGAGATTTAAGATTCTTGGTACCCATACAGGAGATTTGATTAAGAGCAAATATAAAACTTATTGCAGAAAAAAAGGCTCCGAGTGGAGCCTTTCATTTTTCTAGTTTGATTACAACTGTCCATCTGAATGATAAACACCTTTTTTGAAAACCCTTACTTTAAGTAAGATTCCATCGCTGTCGTACTCATAAACCTTTCCGTCCCAAAGTCTACCATTTCTGAAATCTCCGTCTTGCCATATTTCATCATTTTCGTTATACACTTTGTTATAACCATTGGTTTGGAATTTCGATCCTTTCGTTCTTGGGTTATTGATTCTTGGCGCTGTCTCTTTTGACACGCTTGGATCAACAACTTTCACAACTGGATTCTGCATTTCACGTTGCTCACTTCGCTCAACTGTTCCGTCTGCAGAATAATAAATAATTTCTTTTATGTCACCGTTTTCATAGTAACGAGTTGCTTTACCTGTTGGAACTCCGTCTTGAGAATCATAAACAAATTCCTCTTGTCCATTTGGGTAAAAATACTTGACAACACCTTGTTCTTTTCCAGTGTCATTGTACTTTGCTTCGTACTCAAGTACACCATTAGCGTGGAATCTTTTTAACGAATCAAGGTATTTGTTTCTGTTAAAAGTCCCTACTTCTTTGATAGTACCATCTGGATAAATCTTAGTATAGCGACCACTCGGGCGGTTGTTATGGTATTCTCCTTTAAGCTTTGGTGTTACCCCATCGTTGTGGTATTTAATCCAAACGCCCTCTTTTCTATCATCTAGATAGGGACCTTCTTCAATTTTACCATCGGTTGGGAATCCTGCTTCTGGTCGGTCTTTACCATAATAGACCCATACTCCTTGCTTTCTACCTTGGGAATCTTTCTTATTCGTATCTCCCCCTTGATCACCAACTGCCAACAGCAGTGATGCAGGAAAAAATCCAAGCAAGATCAGTAGTATAAACTTTTTTAAAATCATCTTTACGATTTCTTATAAAATTTGTCGAGTGTTCACAGTTCTAACCGAAAGTACATATTAGATTCAATTAATCAAAATAAATTCGTCAAACATTGAATTTCTATCGACAAAATTTTAAAAAATACGAGTTAATATTTTCACCGATTGTTATTTGTTTGCAATCAAACTAACATCGACATTTTTTAACATAATGTTAACGAGTGACTTAGTGTCGTATTCCTCCTTCCAGCCCCAGTCCGTTCTTGCTGAACTATCATCAATAGAACTCGGCCAACTATCTGCAATTTTTTGGCGATAATCTGGTGAATATGCAATTTTAAAATTAGGTAGGTACACTTGGATTTCTTTCGCGAGTTCTTTTGGAGTAAAACTACATCCTGAAAGATTGTACGAAGATCTGATCTTCACTGCTTCCTTATCCGCTTCCATCAATTCAATGGTCGCTCGAATGGCATCGTGCATGTACATCATAGGAAGCGCAGTATTCTCGCTTAAAAAACAGGTGAAATCATTGCCCATTTTTGCCTGATAAAATATATCAACCGCATAGTCGGTAGTTCCTCCGCCAGGTAAGCTCGTATACGAAATCAATCCTGGATAGCGAATACTTCTGACATCAACGCCGTAATTATTGAAGTAATATTCGCACCAACGCTCTCCTGCTTGTTTAGAGATTCCATAAACCGTCGATGGTTCCATGATCGTATACTGTGGTGTATTTTCTTTCGGTGTTGTGGGACCAAATACAGCGATTGAACTCGGCCAGAAAATTTTAGAAATCGCTCCTTCTTTCGCTAAATCCAAAATGGTAAATAATCCTTCCATATTGAGTTCCCAAGCAAAAGCTGGATTCTTTTCTGCCGTTGCACTTAACAATGCCGCCAATAAATAGACTTCATCAATCTTTTCTTCGATAATAAAGCTTCTGACTTTTTCACGGTTCAAAATATCCATTTGTACATACGGTCCGTTGCCAATCGCGCTAGGGCAATCTGCATGTAAATCCGCTGCAACAACGTTTGTCGCTCCATGTTTTTCTCTCAGCGCTAAAACCAACTCTGTTCCAATCTGACCGCCTGCACCAATAATCAATAATTTCTTCATATATCTCAAGTTCACTACAAATAGAGAGAATATTTGCTAATTTTCCTAAGTCACACCGAAAAATATTCCTCATTAAATTAATTTTACTGATATCCGTCATTTTTTTACGGGCAAAAGAGTTCGTACTTTTGTAACTTAACGCTCGTGTCACTGGCACTAAAACTAGAATTTATTGAGCGCTGTGAATGAATTGGACTTGTAAAAACGAAGTAATATGCCTTTTTATCAAAAGTTAGGAAGTATCCCACCAAAAAGACACACTGTTTTTAGAAAAGAAAATGGTGAGCTTTACCACGAACAACTGTTTGGAACAGTCGGTTTTGATGGAATGTCATCCTTGTTGTACCACGTTGAACCTCCAACCATCGTGAAGAATTTTGTGGGACAGGTGGATTTAAATCCTGAAATAGCGCACGAGAAACAATTGCAGATGAGAAGTTTCGCTGGATTTAAAGTTACTCCGGCAGATGATTATCTGGAAAGCAGGGTTGCAGTGTTAGTAAATAGCGACTGTCAATTAGCGCTTTCGGCTCCTAAAAAATCGTTGAAGGATTATTTCTACAAAAATGCGGACTGCGATGAAGTGATTTTCATACATCAGGGATCGGGAACCTTACGCACGCAATTGGGAAATATTCCTTTCAAATACGGCGATTACTTGGTGGTTCCTCGTGGAATTATCTACCAAATCGACTTTGATACCGAAGAAAATCGCTTGTTTATTGTTGAATCGCACCACCCAATTTATACGCCAAAACGCTATAGAAATTGGTTCGGACAGTTACTTGAGCATTCGCCCTACTGCGAGCGAGATTTCCGTCCACCATCAGAATTAGAGACGCATCACGAAAAGGGAGATTTCCTCGTAAAAACTAAAAAACAAGGGATATTGTATTCGTACAACTATGCATCGCATCCGTTTGACGTTGTTGGTTGGGATGGGTTCAATTATCCCTATGCATTCTCGATTCACGATTTTGAACCAATCACAGGTCGAATTCACTTACCTCCTCCAATTCACCAAACATTTGAGACCAGTGCATTCGTGATTTGTTCGTTTGTGCCGAGATTATACGATTATCACCCTGATTCAATTCCAGCTCCGTACAATCACAGTAACATTGATTCCGACGAAGTATTGTACTACGTGGATGGTGATTTTATGAGTCGAAATAACATTGAAAAGGGACAAATTACCTTGCATCCAGCAGGTTTGCCTCACGGACCTCATCCTGGAGCATACGAAAGAAGTATTGGGAAGAAAGAAACGCACGAACTAGCAGTCATGGTGGATACGTTCAAACCACTTCAGCTCACAAAAAAAGGACTAGAATTAGAAATTAAAGACTATTACCAGTCTTGGTTACATTAAATAAGTAGAGATCATGGGAAAACAAACGACACCACAAAGCGTGGAATACGGATTAGAGAAAATATTTGAAGGGGCGCAGGACTTTCTTCCTCTTTTGGGGACGGATTATGTTGAGTTTTACGTAGGTAATGCAAAACAAGCGGCTCATTTTTACAAAACAGCATTTGGATTTCAATCGCACGCATATGCAGGATTGGAAACTGGCGTGAAAGACCGTGCATCTTATGTATTGAAGCAAGATAAAATTCGTCTTGTTTTAACTACGGCATTAAAAAGTGATTCGGTCATTGGTGAGCATGTAAAAAAACATGGTGACGGTGTGAAAGTCGTTGCGTTGTGGGTAGAAGATGCCCGAAGTGCTTACGAAGAAACGATTAAACGTGGAGCGAAATCGTACATGGAACCTGTCGTTGAGAAAGACGAGCACGGAGAAGTTGTTCGCGCAGGGATTTACACGTATGGAGAGACCGTCCACATGTTTGTGGAGCGTAAAAACTACAAAGGTGTGTTCTTGCCAGGTTACCAAAAGTGGGAATCAGACTACAATCCTACGCCAGTTGGTTTGAAATTCATCGACCACATGGTAGGAAACGTAGGTTGGGGAGAAATGAATACGTGGGTGAAATGGTACGAAGACGTGATGGGATTTGTGAATTTCCTTTCGTTTGACGACAAGCAAATTCACACCGAATACTCTGCCTTGATGTCGAAAGTTATGTCGAACGGAAATGGACGGATTAAATTCCCTATCAACGAACCAGCTGAAGGGAAAAAACGATCGCAAATTGAGGAATATTTAGATTTCTACGAAGGTCCAGGAGTACAACATATCGCAGTTGCCACAGATGATATCATTTCTACTGTTTCCGCATTGCGCAGCAGAGGGATTGAGTTTTTATCTACTCCACCCGAAGAATATTACAAAGCTGTTCCAATTCGATTAGAACAACACAATCATGCACTAAAAGAGGACATTGATACGTTAAGAAGTCTAGGAATCATGATTGATGCCGATGAAGAAGGGTATTTGTTACAGATTTTCACGAAACCAGTTGAAGATCGTCCAACATTGTTTTTTGAAATCATCCAGCGTATGGGTGCACGAGGATTTGGTGCAGGAAACTTTAAAGCATTGTTCGAATCCATTGAGCGCGAACAAGAAAAACGAGGGACGTTATAATTTAAGTTATTCGTTTCTATTTCAGGAAGAAGCCGCTTGTCCGCCTAAGGCGGATTGGCGGTTTTTTTTTGTTTGCGTGTCTAGTTCTGAAAAGTAACGCACCAATTATTATCATCATGCATAAACAAAAAAACCACAGAAAACTGCGGCTTCACTTAATGATTACTTAGTGACTTTCTTAGTGAATACTTAGTGAATACTTAGTGAAATATTGTCGCTAACTTTATGTAGAACTCAATATTTTTCCTTGTTTAGAAGTAAAATATTTTTGGTTTCTACTTTTTGGATTTTCTGAATCAGTCATATTAAGCAAACCTTTTTCCATCAAGGGATATATGTGTTTTTTAAAGTTTCGAGTTTCATTACTCATTTTAATTTCATTAAATATTTCGGCTCTACTTTTTGGTTTGGAAATACAATATAAAAGTACCTTATTTTGGATTTCACTAAGTGGATATATTGGTATGCGTTCTCCCATCTCAATTTCCCCCATCTGAGCTTCTCCCATTTGAATAACTCTTGTTCGCTTAAAAACAATCGAAAACCAATGTTCACTAATCTCAAGTTCGGCTTTAGGTAACCCAGCTTTTTCAAGTTCACTATCTATTCTTAACAATCCTGTTCCGAGTTTTTCAATAAAGTTTGACCTATGCAATAGATTCACAATATTTGGATTTCGGTGCATACTTCTTTTTCTTAACTCGTCAACCGACAAGCCCCTTACCAACCCACCATAATTAGTTATCGAAACTCTATCATCGAAAACTTCGACTTGAATATGTGTGCCCTTATTAAAATAATCCCTATGAGCAATCGCATTAATTAAGGCCTCTTTAAGAGCGATATATGGAATTTCCCAAACCTCAATTCGCGTTGGAGTTCCAGATTCAAATTTAAACGCAACGTCCAGCGATCTTCTCAGAAAACCAAACACTTCATCTATATTGGTAATAATATCCGAAGTCATATCCTTCTGGTCTTCAATATCGAGCTTAATAACTCCTTTGTAACGAACACATTGAATAATAGCTTGAGGAAGAAATCGCTGAGGCTCATTTGTGAAAAAGAGTATCCCAGTATTATTGAGTACAGGCTTTTCATCTACAAATTCAAGAACACCAAGGTTATGCAATGTATCTTCATTCGATAAGATTTGCTCTTTTTTTGCTTCACCAAAAAAACGTTTCAATGTATTCGGGTCAAAATAGGTCTCAAAGTCAGCCTTTACACATAGAGTATCATCAAAAGAAAATCTATCGGCATCTTTAAACATTTCAAGGATTTCCTGTGTTGTTCTTTTGTTAGAACTGGCTCCTTCTCTCATGTAAAAGCCACCTGTGCATCTGTATGGCTTATTCAACCCTTCTTTAATGTGAACAACCAGCACATTTGGTTCTTGGTCAACTGTTTCAATGCTAACATCAATGGAAGGGTCACAATCTCTTGCTATATCTTGAAGATTAGACCTAACCCCATTATCTAAAGCTTTGCTTTTAATCCTTCCATCATCATCAACCCCAATTAAAACCATTCCGCCTTTCGCATTAGAAAAAGCGACTAATTCCTTTGCTACGCTGGAATTAACAGATTCCTTGAATTCAATATGAAATCCTTCTCCCTGTAATATTAGTGCTTGTAGTTCTAATTTATTCATCTATACAAATTTATACTTCTTTTTTGTTTTAACTAAAAATGGCTTTATGCAATCGAGTAACTGCTTCATGTTGATCCCCTTCCCCAGCTACCGAGCGAAATGAGATTCGACGAAGCCAATCCTTAGAGTGACAGCAGGGCTGGAAACTTTAAAGCATTGTTCGAATCCATTGAGCGTGAACAAGAAAAACGAGGGACGTTACAATTTAAGTTATTCGTTTCTATTTCAGGAAGAAGCCGCTTGTCCGCCTAAGGCGGATTGGCGGTTTTTTTGTTTTGCACTTTCTTTTGATTTCAATTTTCGTAATTTTGACTGAAAATCAATCAACTAAATGACACATCTACTGAAATCGCTCGCACATTTTTGTATTGTCTCTGTTTCGTTGTTTTGCAGCGCGCAGACGCAACAGTTTACCGTGCATCCACAGCTCACTGATGTTAATTATTCTTCTAGCGATGATGATCATGTCATCACCATCAACACTGTGACAAACAACAACAAGTTGTTTTTGTTTCTTGTTGGAACGGGAAGTGGCACTTCCAATTACTTTGCCCTTCGCAACTTGGCTGCAGACCTGGGATACGATGTCATTAGTTTAAGTTACTTCAATGATATTGCTGCAGTTTCTCTCGCTGACAGTACAGATAGCATGGCGTTTAATTATTACAGACAAGAACTTTGTTTCGGAACACCTGTAAGTAATGCGGTCACTGCTGATACCCTGAACTCTATTTACACCCGGACATTAAATCTACTCAACTACCTTGCAGCAGAATATCCTGCACACACATGGGACAATTATTTAACTTCCCCTACAACCATCGACTGGAGTAAAGTTGTCATTGGTGGACATTCGCAAGGATCTGGTCACGCTGCGTATATTGCCAAACACTTTGAAGTCGACCGTGTGCTCATGTTTTCAGGTCCGAATGACTACAGTAATGTCTATTCCAATTCTGCCAACTGGTTACGTGCACTGGGCATAACTCCAACTTCTCAACACTACATTTATTTGAGTCTGTATGACGAAGTAGACTACGGAAAACAATTTGTAAACGCTACTGGGCTGGGTATGCTTGATAATGACGATTCTACCCACGTGGATAACATCCCTCCGCCTTTTGGAAATTCAAAACATCTTTATACAACACAACCTCCAGGAGTTGTAATTCTAAATCACAACGTGCCGATCTTCAACACCACAATCAATGAAGGTGTGTGGGAATACATGCTCACCGATCCAAACACTTCTGGACTTACAGAAAATGAGACTTCTTCCATTGTTATATTTCCAAATCCTGTACAAAACACGTTGACAATACAACTGAATGAAAGTAGCGGCAATACAGCATTTTCAGTGACGAATTTGGCTGGTGGTGTTGTCAAAACGGGAGAAATTGAAGGCGGAATTCAATTGGATGTCAGTGACCTTCCGAAAGGGGTTTATTTGTTGCATGTTGAGGAACAGGTAGTGCGGTTTGTGAAGGAGTAGTTGGTGGAGCCTACTCAGATGATACGTTGTTTATTTGACTTACTAGTGCATATTCGATACTTCCTTTTGGATATTTTTCCTTGAGGCTCGACAGCGCATCTGTGGATTTTAATTCTTTTATGAATTTCACGAAATCATCTAAATCCACTAGAATTCCATAAGAATTGGATGATTTGTTTTTTACAAATACATCACGCATATGTAAATTAACGGTAAAAAAAGTAATAACTCCAACATCAGTATCTTCTTGAAAATTTGTCTTTTTGACAACCAAAGCAATATAAGATTTATCAAAATTAAGATTGAATAAAAAACCAAAAGGATGAAAATCGACTTATCTGAATTGGTTACTTTAACATAGTAAAGTATCGCAGACACGAACAAAATATTTGAAGAAACGGATACCAAGTTTGCGATTCTTTTCATTTTAATTCTTCATCTAATCTTTTAACTATTTTTTTACCGGTCTTTAAATCCTGCAATAATCACGAAATTACCAACGCTGCTACTCCTCAACTAAGACGAAGGAATAAAATGTGTTTTTCAAAATTATCCTATCATTGGTATAAATCAATTGATATTTAGAATTAAAGGCACTCTTGAATTCTTCGTAACATAATTGATATAATTTATGTCCCCTGTTCCACTGACTTGGTGCCCAAGCAATATTAATACTGTCATTTTTAATGAAACTAATTAAGGTACGTACATCCGCAATTTTAAAATCGGATTTATCAATAAAAGACAACCGCATTCTTTTAGAATGCCTTCTTTTAAATCGCATAATTAGTTCATAATCCGAACAATCGAAGGTACAACCTTCATTATGAATGTTAAACTCCATCACATGATAATTCTTTTGTATGTTTTGTCCAGATGCACTGGTAGAAACAAAAAGAAGTATAACTGCCAGTTTGAGGCTCCTATAATACATACTATTCATGATCTTCTTTTCAATACTGAAAATACTATAATAATCCCAGTTGCCTCGAAAGCAACTTTCGAGCTGTTTTGTTGTATATGTATATCGTATCCAACCATAAACATTCCGCCTTCAATTTTGCTATGGTAAAAAACGCTTGCATGGACTAAACATCTCAAACCATACATTCCATGTCATCAACTAAAATTACTAAAAATCCATCAGGTTTTTCCCTCAATCCAAAGTAATCAACTTCAACTATTCGACCTACCTGAGAATCTTACTATCTTTGTTTTATTAAATTTTGTCTATGACCAATAATGATATCCTTCGACGCATTCGATTTACATTTGATTACAACGACGATAAAATGATGGCCTTGTTTGCTTCTGGTGGACAAGAAGTGACGCGAGCGGAGTTAAGTGATTGGCTCAAAAAAGACGATGATCCTGAATTCAAAGGCATTTACGACAAGCAATTGGCGACGTTTTTAAACGGTTTTATCAACGAGAAAAGAGGAAAAAAGGAAGGTCCACAGCCAATTCCTGAAAAATCGCTCAACAACAACATCATTTTTCGTAAATTGAAAATCGCGTTGAACTTAACCGACGACGACATCATTGCCATTCTCGATTTAGCTGATTTAAAAGCGAGCAAACCAGAAATTAGTGCATTGTTCAGAAATCCTTCGCACAAACATTACCGCTTGTGTAAAGATCAATTTTTGCGTAATTTTCTGCACGGCATGCAGGTGAAATACCACAAAGGTTTGTAGCATGAACAGGAGAAGCATCAATATGGTAATTGCGCTCGGAATTGTTTCCGTAGTGAGCATCCTATTGATTCAAGTTTTCTGGATTCAACGCACAACGACAATTCAGGAAACGACCATTGCCATTCAGGAAAAAGAGGACAGTTTAAATCTCATTCATTTTAGCGAGCAAACGCACATTGCTCTGCGCAACATCCTGGAAGAAATCTCTACTGTGAAGGCAGACAGCTCAGATTTATACGGTGCAGTTAAGCAAATCAAGACAAATTATTTTTCTGCTGACATTAACGAAGAACTGCATCCCTATTACTTAGAAAACCTGTTGAAACGAGAGTTTTATGCGCAAAATGTATTGCAGGATTTTCAATACGGAATTTACGACTGTTTTACTGATTCGATTGTATTTGGAAACCTCATCAAGTACAGTGAAGACAACAAATTTGCTCCGACTTCAGATACCATTTCAGGAATTACATCTTCGGACATGACTTGGAAAAAAGATGGGCACTATTTTACAGTGTACTTCCCAAATGTAGTCGCTGAAAATGATGTGAATATCGACGCTGACAACTATTCGCCTTACCTCTATTTGAGTTTCATTGTAATTCTAGTACTCTTCTTTTTCGGCTTCAGCGTGTCGATTATTTTGCGGCAAAAACGCTTGTCAGAAGTTAAAACGGACTTTATCAACAACATGACGCATGAGTTAAAAACGCCCATTTCAACCATTGGACTTTCTGCCGAAATGCTTTTGCGTTCTGATTATTCGAATGAACCTGATAAACTGAAGCAATACGCGGGAATTATCTTCAAAGAAAATCAACGTTTACAGCGGCAGGTCGAACGGGTTTTAAACGTCGCACGCCTCGATAAGCAGGAAATCGTACTTTCCAAAGAAGTGTTTGACATGCATGAACTCTTGGAAGAAGTCAAAGACAATTTTGAATTCAATCAAACTGAAAAAGGGGGCGATATTGAATTGCATCTAAATGCGGAGAAGTTTCTGATCAAAGTCGATCCATTGCACATTTCAAATGTGGTCTTTAATCTTGTCGATAATGCGATAAAGTACTGCGAAACCACACCAAACATTAACATTACAACGAGTTCTGACAAACGAAATTTCACCATCGAAGTCGAAGACAACGGAATAGGAATCAAACGTGAAAATCTAAAAATGATTTTTGATAAATTTTACCGAGTTCCGACAGGCAACATTCACAATGTCAAAGGATTTGGGTTGGGACTTTACTACGTAAAAATGATTGTTGAACAGCACAAAGGAAGTATTTCAGTCAAAAGTACTGTAGGCAAGGGTACGACTTTTACCGTTCAATTACCACTCGATTAGTACATCTCGAGCGCTGCCATTGGCTGAGGATACAAGCCCTCACGCGAAGCTTTCTTCCCTTTCACATACACCATGATCCGCTCAGCGTAGGTCTGTCCTTCCATACGCGCTTCTAACAAATAATAGGTTTTCGTTTTAAACAGTACGGTATACGTTCCCGTTAGCTTGTTGTTCCCAATGGTCATATCGATCGCATCGTCTTGAAGATCAATGTAAATGGCGCACGAAGAAACGTCTAGTACTTCTTTGTCCGTTTGAATTTGATACGCAGGAATTGTTCCCTTGTACTTTCCAAGGTATTTCTTTTTTAGGGTGACATCGTTTTGTGCTACCAAGGTGATAGGCAAAAGGATAAACATCAAAATATACCACTGCTTCATGCAACGAATGTAATGAAAAGATTCAAAAAGTGCGACTGGTTTTACTTGCAAATTGAAATCATTTGGTACGCACTCTCAATTATTTTTTCAACGATTCCAGTCACTTACGAACATTCCTACAACTAATCCAACGAAAACCATTAAATTCGAGGTGCAATTGCAATCATCGACAAAAATGAAACAGTACCAAGATTTATTGCGTCACATTCGTGACAATGGAACATTGAAGGAAGACCGCACTGGAACGGGAACGAAGTCCGTTTTCGGTTACCAAATGCGTTTTGATTTATCGGAAGGATTTCCATGTATTACGACAAAAAAATTACACCTCCGCTCCATCATTATTGAGTTGCTGTGGTTTTTGCAAGGCGATACCAACATTAAATTTCTGAAGGACAACAACGTTCGGATTTGGGATGAATGGGCAGACGAAAATGGAAACCTTGGTCCAGTTTACGGTCACCAATGGCGCTCATGGCCAGATGGAAAAGGGGGGGCAATTGACCAAATCACCAAATTGGTGGATCAAATCAAAAAGAATCCTGATTCACGTCGATTGTTAGTCTCAGCATGGAACGTTGCCGATGTCGATAATATGGCATTACCTCCTTGTCACACCATGTTTCAATTCTACGTGGCAGACGGAAAGTTAAGTTGTCAATTGTACCAACGAAGCGCCGATACATTTCTTGGAGTGCCATTCAACATTGCGTCCTATGCGTTGTTCACGATGATGTTAGCGCAAGTGTGCGATTTAAAATTGGGTGAATTCATTCACACATTTGGAGATGCGCATATTTACAGTAATCACATGGAACAAGTGGATCTGCAACTTTCGAGAGATCCTCGCCCGCTTCCAACAATGGAAATAAATCCAAACGTTAAAGACATATTCTCATTCACTTATGAAGATTTCAACTTGGTTAACTACGATCCACATCCACACATCAAAGGTGAAGTGGCTGTTTAGTTCGATTCTATTTTTTCTTGCATTTTCATCGCTTGGACAGAACAATCTGTCCTTTCTTTTCGTGGGCGATGTGATGCAACACGACGGTCAAATTGAAGCAGCCTTAAATCCCACAACCGGTACGTACGATTACGACGATGGGTATAAATTCGTAAAGCCGATCATCAATCAATACGACATTCGCGTTGCAAATTTAGAGGTGACCTTGGCTGGAAAACCGTACAAAGGATATCCGCAGTTCTCTGCTCCGGATGAATTAGCCGAAATACTTGTCAGCTCGGGATTTAATGTAATTCTTACGTCCAACAATCACTCCTGCGATAGAGGAGATAAGGGCGTCATCAGAACCTTGGATGTGCTGGATGAACTTGGTGTGATGCATACAGGAACATTCCGAAATCAAGCGGAGCGTGATGCCAATTACCCACTCATGATTGAACGTGAAGGCATGAAAATCGCACTACTCAACTACACGTACGGAACAAACGGCTTAACGGTAAAAGCACCGCTGATTGTGAATTACATCGACAGTGTCGTCATAAAAAAAGACGTTCAACGTGCTAGGGAGTTAAAAGCTGATTACATCATTTGCAATATGCACTGGGGGATTGAATACAAGCCATTGCCAAACAGTTACCAAAAGAAATGGGAAGCGTATTGCTATGAATTGGGGATTGATATGGTCATGGGGAATCACCCGCATGTCGTTCAACCAACAGAGCGCAAAACGGTGAACGGAGAAGACAAACTTACAGTCTGGTCACTAGGAAATTTTGTTTCAAACATGAGCATCCGATACACCCGTGGTGGATTAATGGTCGGGACTACTCTCGAGAAAAAGGGAGCTGACGTTAAAATAAAGGATGTTGAACATCATTTTATCTATGTCTTGAAGCGACAAGAGGGAAAAACAAAACCGTATTACATCTTACCTGAATTCGATTACAACGCATATCGTCCTGGATTTGTAAGTGCTGAAGAAGAAAAGAAAATGAATGAGTTTTTTGCTGATAGTCGCAAGTTATACGCTGAACACGCCAAAGGAACAACCGAAAGTATCGTTCAAAAAGACTCGAAGGTAGGCGAACTCTATCAGAATTATTTGAAAGGCTATTATTCCGTTAGCATAGGCGATCCAGATTTTAAATTGCTCCTTGATAAAAACATTGGTCGCTACTTGCACAAAACTGTTAGTCACAGCGGAAATCGTTACTTACTCTCTGGAGTGTGTAAAGACATCGAAAGCGCAAAAGGCGTGGAACAATTCATCCGAGATTTAAAAATTTCTGACAAAGTCTCCATCGTTTATGTGACACCCGAAGAAGTAAAAGTCGTAAGTCAATGAAAGTCGCATTAATTGTCGCCATGGATCTTGAAAGAGGGATCGGAAAAAACAATGATCTCATGTGGCATTTACCCGCTGACATGCGCTTCTTCAAACAAACTACTTTGGGTCATGTGGTTGTGATGGGAAGAAAGAATTACGAATCAATTCCCGAAAAATACAGACCGCTTCCCGAAAGAGAAAACGTTGTTCTCACAAGAAATACAGACTATCAAGCGGAAGGATGTAAAGTGTTTAATTCCTTGGAAAGCTGTCTTGATCACTACAAAAATGAAGACAATAAAACAGTTTTCATTATTGGCGGAGGGGAGATTTACAAAATGGCGCTGGGACTAAATTGCATCGACGAAATGTACATTTCACATATCAATAAAGCATACAGTGCGGATACTTTTTTCCCAGAGTTTGATTTAAAAAAGTGGAAAGTGGAGACTGTGTTAAGGCATGAAAAGGATGAGAGGAATGAGGCGGGGTTTAGTGTGCTCAAGTATGTGAAACTTTGAATTCGACCGCTGAACTTCGGCATCTCGACAAGCTCGATGACCGAAGCACAACATGCGCACTAATTTTTCGGTGATCGGTCATCGAGCTTGTCGAGATGAGAGATACCGAAATTTAACTGAAATAATTTTGAACTGATAAAAATGAAAGTTTGCATTGCCGAAAAACCTAGTGTTGCCAAAGACATCGCCGAAGTACTCGGAGCGCAGCAGCGCAACGACGGCTATTATGAAGGCAACGGCTATCAGGTCACGTGGACGTTTGGGCACTTATGCACCCTGAAAGAACCGCAAGATTACAAAGAACATTGGAAGTACTGGAAATTGGAAGATTTGCCGATTGTCCCAGAGAATTTTGGCATCAAACTCATCGAAAATAAAGGCGTTGAAAAACAATTCAATACGATTGCGCGACTTGTTCAAAACTGTGAAGAAGTTATCAATTGCGGGGATGCTGGACAAGAAGGAGAATTGATCCAGCGTTGGGTATTGCTCAAAGCGAAATGCAGTGTTCCTATCAAACGTTTGTGGATTTCTTCATTGACGGAAGAGGCCATAAAAGAAGGATTCGAAAAGCTACAAGACTCCAAAAAATACGACAATTTGTATTCAGCAGGAAGCGCGCGCGCCATTGGAGATTGGATGTTGGGAATTAACGGAACACGGTTGTTTACTAAGAAATTTGGACAAGGAAAATCAACCTTATCGATTGGACGAGTTCAAACACCAACTCTGGCAATGATTGTCGAACGTCAAAAGGAAATTGATGCATTTGTTTCTTACGATTATTGGGAACTTAAAACACTTTATAAGACTCAAGAATTTAATTGCCAAATAGATCGACTTAGATCAGCAGAAAAAGCAGAAAAAGGACTGGAATATGTCAAGGATAAAGACTTTGAAATCATTTCCTTTGAACAAAAAGAAGGCAAGGAAGGAAATCCACGCTTGTATGATTTAACCTCGTTACAAGTCGATTCCAATAAAAAATTCGGCTACTCGGCAGATGATACGTTGAAGTTGATTCAAGGATTGTACGAGAAGAAATTTGTCACGTATCCAAGAGTTGACACTACCTATCTTTCTGAAGATTTGCACCCAAAAGTCCCAAATATTTTAAGGGGACTAAAGTATTATTCACGCTTTACGGAATCAATTTTAAGTGAACCAATAGAAAAGTCATCAACTATTTTTAACGATAAGAAAGTAACCGATCACCACGCTATTATTCCAACGGGAATCGTTCCATCGGGTATTACGCATGCAGAACAGCAAATTTATGATCTCATCGCGCGCAGATTTATTGCCGTTTTTTACCCAGCATGTGTTGTTTCTAACACGACCGTTATTGGAAAAGTCGAAGAACTGGAATTTAAAGCGACAGGAAAACAAATCATTTCTCCGGGTTGGAGAGCTGTTTACGCCGACGAAAACGACAAGAAGGAGGACAAAGAGGAAACCATCATGCCTCACTTTGAAGAAGGTGAAAAAGGTCCACATGAACCGTTCGTGCATCAAGGAAAAACATCACCGCCCAAAGCTTACACTGAGGCAACACTGCTGCGTGCCATGGAATCAGCTGGAAAGCAAATTGACGATGAAGAAATGCGTGAACTGATGAAAGACAATGGCATCGGTCGCCCTTCTACACGTGCAAATATTATTGAAACGCTCTTCAAGCGAAAATACATTGAGAAAAAGCGAAAAAACATTATAGCGACTCCAACTGGCATGGCATTGATTGACACCATTCAAAATGAATTGCTCAAAAGCGCTGAATTAACGGGTGATTGGGAACGAAAATTGCGCCTGATTGAAAAAGGAGAATACGACATCGAGGTCTTCAAGCAAGAACTTTTCACCATGGTCCGTTCGCTCACTGATGAAGTGATTTTTGACACGCAACGTCCCGTTTCCTTTTTTCAGGAACCAATCAAAGAAGCGAAAAAACCAAGTGCCCCGCGTGTTAAAAAGGAAATTTCGTTCGATGCGATTGACTGTCCAAAATGCAAAAATTCAAAATTGATCAAGGGTAAAACTGCCGTTGGATGTCTCGACTACAAAGTCTGCAATTTTAAAATTCCTTTTCATTTAATGGGGAAAAAGCTCACCGATAACCAACTGAACGACCTTATCTCTAAGAAAAAATCACCTTTAATAAAAGGTATTGTCGATCCTGCAACACAAGAGAAAAAAGAGGGACATTTTGAATTGGACGAAACATTCAACGTGAACTTCACCTCATCGACCTAGTCACTAGCTTTCCATAGAAATTCAATTCCTTGAAAATAATTTGCTGAATTAAATGTTAATCAGGGATTTATCTGTATCTTTCTGTGACATTGATCCTATTTACTAATTGTTAGACATCAGCTGCTCGTGGAAGAAAAAGACGAATTTTCTGAGAATGTGTTGAGGCAGAAACTAGAAACTGCTGAAAATCACTATCGCTCTCTTTTTGACGGTTGTCTAGTTCCAATTTGGGAGGAGGACTTCTCAAAAGTGAAAGATTACCTTGAAGATTTAAAGAAAAACGGGGTAACAAATATTCGGAGCTACTTTACCGAACACCCAGAAAAAATTGCCGAATGTTTTGACTTGCTAGTCGCTGTGGATACCAATCAATCCGCTGTTGAACTGAACGAAGCAGGAACTAAAGAAAATTTGCTCGCCAATTATAAAAATTTCCTCAGTCACGACACCAACGATTACGCCATCAAGCAGTTTGAAGCCATTGCCAACAACCACAATGAATGCTCATTTGAAGCGACGTTGAAAACTTTCAACAACAACGAACGGCATGTACTAGTCAAATGGATAGTTGTGAAAGGATACGAAGGAAATTACAAACGTGTTCTGCTCAGCACGAAAGATTTGACAGACCTAATCATTTCTGAAAATCAAATGCTTCAGAGTTCTAACAAGGAAAAGGAAGCATTACTGAAAGAGGTACACCATCGGGTAAAGAACAACCTACAAATTGTCACCAGTTTATTGAATTTGCAATCACACGCCATTAAAGATCCAGCAACCAAAGAGATATTTGAAACGAGTTTGAATCGCATTAAATCCATGGCTTCTGTGCATGAAATGTTGTATCAATCAGATGACTTTTCAAAAATTAAATACCAAACCTATCTCACTTCATTGGTAGTTGGATTGCTCAATTCGGTAAAAGGAGAAAATACGCACATAAAATTGAATTTGAATGCAAAAGACATTCATCTGAATATCAACACCTGTATTCCGTTAGGCCTCATGATTACTGAAATCATCACGAACTCCTTGAAACATGCCAATTTAAATGAGCAAAATGGAAACATTTATGTCGATTTGATCAAGAACGATGATTCTACTTACCGACTAACCATCGGAGACAACGGCAACGGCGTTCCTGATGAAGTCAACCTTAAATCGCCAACAACACTCGGACTTCAACTCATCGCTAGTCTAGTAGATCAACTTTCTGGAAGCTATTTCTACGATTTCACAAGACCTGGAACGCATTACGTGATTGAATTTACCGAGCAGAAATAGCACGCTGATATCTAATAGATTCCCTTTCCTTAAGTCCAGTAAAGCTCCTTTTCAAAAACGCAGGTCAAAATTTTGTATCTTGGCGACTTAAAGTCTATTTTTGCACTTTATTTCAAACTATGTCTGATACACGCTATAATCTTAGAGGAGTTTCCGCAGGAAAAGAAGATGTGCACAACGCCATCAAGAATGTTGACAAGGGATTGTTTCCTCAAGCATTTTGCAAAATTGTTCCTGATTACCTTTCGGGAGATGAAGATTATTGTATCGTGATGCACGCGGATGGCGCTGGAACAAAATCGGCTTTGGCGTACATGTATTGGAAAGAAACGGGTGATATCTCTGTTTGGAAAGGTATCGCTCAAGACGCGCTGATCATGAACATCGACGATTTATTATGCGTTGGAGCCACAGATAAAATCTTGCTTTCTTCCACTATCGGACGAAATAAAAACCTCATTCCAGGAGAAGTTATTTCAGCGATTATCAACGGGACGGAAGAATTGTTAGAAACACTACGAAATCAAGGAATAAGGATTCACTCAACGGGTGGTGAAACCGCAGACGTTGGAGATTTAGTTCGAACAATTATTGTAGATTCTACAGTCGTTTGTCGCATGAAACGCTCCGATGTAATTTCCAATCATACCATACAAGATGGAGATGTGATTGTAGGATTAGCATCCTTTGGTCAAGCGACGTACGAAACTGAGTACAACGGTGGAATGGGAAGTAACGGATTGACTTCAGCTCGACACGATGTGTTCAATAAATCACTCGCGACAAAATTCCCAGAAAGTTTTGATGCAGCAGTTCCAAACGAATTGGTGTACTCAGGCTCCAAAAACTTGACGGATAAAACGGATTCGCCATTGGATGCAGGAAAATTAGTTCTGTCCCCTACTCGCACCTACGCTCCAGTTATCAAACAAATATTGGACAACCACCGAAATGACATTCACGGAATGGTACATTGCTCTGGTGGCGCGCAAACGAAAGTCCTTCATTTTGTCGAAAATGTACACATCATAAAAGACAACTTATTCGCTGTCCCACCATTGTTTAAAATGATTCAAGAAGAATCAGGAACAGAATGGCAGGAAATGTACAAAGTCTTCAACATGGGACACCGTATGGAAATTTATGTTGCCCCAGCAATTGCGGAAGAAATCATACAAATTTCGAAATCATTTAACATCGATGCACAGATTGTAGGTCGTGTTGAAGCAAACGAAGGCAAAAAATTAACGATAACATCAGAATTCGGAGAATTTACTTATTAGCGAGGATGGCAGATGATCAATTATAGATTGCAAGTTCAATCTGTAATGGGAAATCTGCAATCTGTAATCCTAAAAATATGAGCAACTTATTACAAAAACTTGAAGCCATTAACATCCGATTTATCGAAGTTGGAAAGTTAATCGTGGATCCAGAGATTATTGGTGACATGAAGCGCTATGTCAAGTTGAACAAAGAATATAAAGATCTTGAAGAAATTGTGACTGTCTACAAAGCATACAAAGATGTGATGGACAATCTCACAAGTTCGAAAGCACTATTAAAGGCAGAGACCGATCCTGAGATGCGGGAGATGGCGAAAATGGAGATTGACGAACTCGAGCACAAGCGACCTGAGATGGAAGAGCAAATCGAAATGATGCTGATTCCCAAAGATCCCGAAGATGAAAAAAGCGCCATTATGGAGCTTCGTGCTGGAACTGGTGGTGATGAGGCATGTATTTTTGTCGAAGATTGTTTCCGAATGTACACCATGTTTTTCAAAGAGCAAGGGATCAGTTATGAAGTAATCAATACCAACGAAGGTGGAACAAAAGGCTTCAAAGAAATCACGATGAGTGTTGAAAGTCCTGGCGTTTATGGATTGCTAAAATTTGAATCTGGCGTACACCGTGTACAACGCGTTCCTGAAACAGAATCACAAGGTCGTGTGCATACTTCCGCAATTACTGTTGCTGTGCTTCCAGAGGCTGAAGAAGTCGATTTTGAATTGAACATGGCCGATGTGCGACGAGATACGTACCGAGCATCTGGGGCGGGTGGACAGCACGTCAACAAAACAGAGTCAGCTATTCGTTTGACCCACATTCCAACAGGAGTCGTTGCTGAATGTCAAGACGGACGTTCACAACACAAGAATTTGGAGAAAGCACTTTCCATGTTACGCTCTAGGTTGTACCAGATAGAATTGGACAAATTGCAATCTGCTAGAGCTGAGCACAGAAAATCGTTGGTTTCCACGGGAGATCGATCTGCAAAAATTAGAACCTACAATTATCCTCAGGGAAGGGTAACTGATCACCGCATCAATAAAACACTTTACAACCTCGGTGCCTTTATGAATGGCGATATTATGGAAATGATCAACGCGCTGAAACTGGCTGAAAATGCTGAAAAATTGCGTGGTGAAGAAGTGTAGAAATTAAACAAAAACGATGACACGAGCAGAACTTATTGAGCAAATAAAAGTAAAACGTTCCTTCCTGTGCGTTGGACTGGATACTGATTTAACAAAAATTCCTGCGCACTTATTGGATACCGAAGATCCGATTTTTGAGTTCAATAAAGCCATCATCGATGCGACCAAAGATTACTGTGTTGCGTACAAACCAAATATCGCTTTTTACGAATGTCACGGTCCAAAAGGCTGGGAATCCCTTAAAAAAACATTGGATTACATTCCCAAAAACATATTTACCATCGCTGACGCTAAGCGCGGAGATATTGGCAACACTTCCTCCTATTATGCGGATACATTTTTCAAATACCTCGACAGTGATTCGGTGACCATTGCTCCATACATGGGAGAAGACAGCGTTACACCATTTTTCAATTACCCCAATAAATGGGTCATTCTCTTAGCACTAACTTCCAATCACGGTGCTCTAGATTTTCAATTCACAGCAGATGCCAACAATGAGGAACTGTACAAAAAGGTGCTGCGTAAATCTCAAGAATGGGGAACTCCAGAAAACTTGATGTATGTTGTCGGTGCGACGCGTGCTGAAGGTATTGGAGAAGTCCGAAAAATAGCTCCCGAACATTTCTTTTTAGTGCCAGGAATTGGTGCGCAGGGCGGTTCGCTGAGTGATGTTGCCAACTATGGTTTTAATCGCGACTGTGGACTTTTGGTGAATTCTTCACGTGGAATTATTTACGCTTCGAATCAATCTGACTTTGCCGAAGCCGCTGGAAAGGCAGCTCGAGAACTTCAACAAGAAATGGCAAAAATACTGTTGGAAAAGAACTTTTAATTCGCCTAAAATCTTCGCAGTGAAATAAATAAATGCTTAATGTCTTTGATACTTTGAGTGCTCGGATATTAACATTACCTTTGACGCCTATATTTTAACGTGAAGTAATAGCATGTGGCAGTCAATTGCAAATATTATTCTTAGAAATCGCTTTGTCATTATCGGTATAATTACCTTGTTGACTGTATTCTTCGGATATCACGCGCTCACAGGTTTAAAGCTTGACAATAAATACGGAATTTTATTACCCAAGAATGCGGACGCTAAAATTGAGTTCGACCGATTCAATGAAATGTTTGGTGAAGATGGTGGAACACTCATCATTGCCATTCAGACGGATTCATTGTACACAGAGGAAAATTTCCTCAAGTGGAAAGAATTAGGCGATTCCATTTTGAAATATGATGGTGTTGAATCTGTGGTCTCTGAGGCTACATTGTTCACTATTTCCAATAATCAAACGGCAAGAAAGTTTGAAGCACATCGTGTTTTTTCGGACACAAAATACAAGGAGAAATCAATCGACTCCATTGAACAAGAAATAAAGAATAACCCACTGTACGACGGACTGTTGTACAATGACAAAGAGAACATTTCTCTTATGATGATTCGTATCGATGAAAGCTTTATAACGGATCAGAAGAAAGCAAATGTCGTGTTAGACATTGAAGCTGTTGCCGATGCATACACCATGTATTTCGGTCAACCAAGATATGCTGGAATGCCCCACTTACGGGTAGTGATCGGAAAGCAGGTGATGAAAGAAATGTACATTTTTGTTGGTCTGCTGATTTTGATCACCTCCATTCTTATCTACATCTTTTTCCGCTCACTCAAGGTAGTTTTCATCTGTAATTTAGTTGTTACCATCGCAGTAATCTGGTCCATGGGTTCTATTGCAGCACTGAATTTTAACATCACGATTATCATGGCGTTGATACCTCCGCTGATGATTGTTATTGGAATTCCGAACTGCATTTTCCTGATGACCAAGTACCATCAGGAAGTACTCGAGCATGGCAATAAAGTGAAAGCACTAACACGTGTAATTCGAAAAATAGGTACCGCTACATTTCTTACAAATTTCACGACTGCCCTTGGTTTTTTAACCTTCGTAACAACGAACTCTCCAAAATTAATGGAGTTCGGAATCTGCGCTGCGATCAATATCATTTTGGTATTTGTTATCTCGATTTGTATCCTGCCGATTATTCTTTCCTTTTCGAAGGCTCCAAAACCAAGGCATTTAAAGCATTTAGAACGAAAGTTCGCGGTTGGATTATTAGATAAGTTAGTCTTTATTACTGTATACAAACGTACCTGGGTTTATATTACAACAGGTGTTATCGTTACACTGAGTATTCTAGGAATGCTACAAATAAAAGCGACCGGGAATATAACGGGTGATTTACCCCAAGGTCACCAAATATTGGAAGATTTTAATTTTATTCAGGATAATTTTGGTGGTTCAATTCCTTTTGAAATTTTGGTCGATTACAAGGAGCCAAGTCGACTGGCAAAATCAAGTACACTTGAACAGATTCAAGAGGTTCAAAACAGGTATTCCAAAGATACGTTGTTTTCAAAATTCATTTCTTATATCGATTTTTTGAAAGCTGCGAATATGGCTTTCAACGACAATGACTCGACACAATATCAGTTGGTAACCAATAAACGAAAGCTCGCCAACATTAAACGTTACATTGATAGTTCAGTCGTTACAAACTCCAATGGTGTAGGTGTTGCTCTGAGTGAACTGATCGATACTTCGAATCGTGTTCTGAGAATTCGATCCCAGATGAAAGATATTGGATCCTACGAGGTGTCTGATAAAATCAACATCATGAAAGGTGAAATAGATTCTATTCTCAACCCGGATAAAGGAAACATTGAACGCCTATTTAAAAAATACGCAGAGAAAAAATCTGTGAATTATATTGATTCCATCATTTTTGGCTATCCAGCAATTTATAATTCCCTTACTCGAAAACTTGCTAAAGGAAACGACGAACTGCAATATCAATTTGATGCGGATTTGGAATTAATAAAAACATATTATAACAAAAAAGGATTTAAGAAAGACTTACGGGCAGCAATAGACCGAGAGTATCTTGACGTATCGCTTACAGGTACGGCCGTAGTAGCTTCAAACGGAACGAAATATATGGTGCTAAACCTGTTTACAAGTCTACTGTTCGCAATTGTTGCTATCGCCTTGCTAATGGCAATTTTATTCCGATCCATGCGCATGGTATTGGTATCTTTAGTTCCAAACTTCATCCCCTTGCTATTTACCGCAGGTGTGATGGGTTGGATGGGTATTCCACTTAAACCATCTACCCTATTGGTGTTTAGCATTGCCTTTGGTATTGCGGTTGATGACACCATTCACTACCTCGCAAAATACCGCTTAGAGCTGAAGAATAAACAGTGGGATTTACGTCAATGTGTTATTTTGGCCATCCGCGAAGCGGGACTTGGAATGTTTTATACTTCGGTGGTTCTGTTCTGTGGTTTTTCCATGTTCTCCTTTTCACAGTTTGGAGGAACGCAAGCCCTTGGTTTATTGGTTTCGTTGACATTGTTAATCGCAATGATTACCAACTTAGTCCTGTTGCCATCACTTCTATTGACACTTGAGCGACGTATTACTACAAAATCGTTTGAAGAACCCTATTTTGATGCGTATGCTGAAGAAAGCAGTATCGACTGGGACAGTTTACACTTAGAAGATTCACGCGAAGAAAAACCCAATTCAAATAGCTAGAACCGCAATCCATCAAACTGAAACAACCACTATGAAAGGAATAATACTAGCCGGAGGATCAGGAACACGTTTACACCCATTGACACTGGCAATTAGTAAACAATTGATGCCCATCTACGACAAACCAATGATTTATTATCCACTCTCTATTCTCATGAGTGCTGGAATTAAAGATATTCTAATCATTTCAACACCTCATGATCTTCCTCATTTTGAGAAATTGTTGGGGAACGGAGAACAGCTCGGATGTAATTTTCAGTATGCTGTGCAGCATGAACCCAATGGCTTGGCTCAAGCCTTTGTTATTGGTGAGGAGTTTATAGGAAAAGATAAAGTCGCACTGGTACTGGGTGATAACATCTTTTACGGAGTGGGAATGGATGATCTCTTGAAGGAAAATGCCGATCCTGATGGTGGTGTTGTCTACGCATATCACGTGAGTGACCCTGAACGCTACGGTGTGGTGGAGTTCGACAAGGAAATGAATGCCATCTCGATCGAAGAAAAACCAAAACAGCCGAAATCCAATTATGCCGTTCCTGGACTTTACTTTTATGATAACTCAGTTGTTGAAATAGCTAAAAACTTAGCTCCTTCAGCACGTGGAGAATATGAAATTACCGATATCAATGCCGAATACTTGCGTCAAGGAAAATTAAAAGTGGCGATGTTAAGTCGCGGTACTGCTTGGCTAGACACTGGCACCTTTCCTTCTCTCATGCAGGCTGGACAATTCGTCCAAGTCATTGAAGAGCGCCAAGGATTAAAAATTGGTTGTATTGAAGAAGTGGCGTATCGAAATGGGTTCATCAGTGCCGAGCAGTTAAGAGAAATAGCTGCACCGCTCGTTAAAAGTGGCTATGGTGACTATCTCTTGAAATTGATTAAAACATAATGATCGATCTTAAAGCATACACCTCGCTCATCGAAACGGAATTAAAGGCAATCAGTTTTCCTGAGTCGCCAAGTAATTTGTACGATCCACTGCGTTATTTCTTAACCATTGGTGGAAAACGAATTCGTCCGATACTTACTTTGCTAAGTGTTGAATTATTCGGAAAAGATAAAATAAACGCATTACCTCAAGCACTGAGCATTGAAGTATTCCATAATTTCACTTTAATTCATGACGATATTATGGATCGCGCACCACTTCGCAGAAACAAGGAAACCGTGCATGAAAAATGGAACTCAGATATTGCAATTCTCTCAGGTGATGTTTTGATGATCAAAGCCTATCAGTTACTCGGTCAAATTGATCCGGCGTTGCTTCCAGAAGCGTTTGATTTATTCAACAAAACAGCCACAGATGTATGCGAAGGTCAGCAAATGGATATGGACTTTGAAACGCGAGACGATGTCACTGTTCACGAGTACATGGAAATGATTCGTCTCAAAACATCGGTTTTACTCGGTGCTGCGTTGAATTTAGGTGCAATCGTTGCTAAAGCGAGTAAAGAAGATAAAGAGTCGCTTCGCATTTTTGGTGAAAACATCGGTGTTGCATTTCAAATTCAAGATGACATTCTAGATTTGTACGGTGATCCAGAAAAATTTGGCAAGCAGATTGGCGGTGACTTAATGTCCAACAAAAAAACCATTCTTCACTTAACTGCAATTAGCAAGGCAACTAAAGATCAAATTGGAATCATACAGCACCTTCAAAACGAGGTAGATGTTGCGGTGAAAATTAATCGCACCAAAGAACTGTATGACCATTTGATGGTGAAAGAAGCATGTGCAGAGCGCATGAACTCTCATTACGAAATGGCACTTTCCGCACTTGGGAATGTAAACGCATCTGATAAAGAAAAAGAAAAACTAATTGCCTTAGCCCAGTTTCTTATCCAACGGGAGTTGTAGGCACACCTATTTTTGTTACACAACTAAAAATACTCTATTTTTACAAAAAAAATCAACCATGAAAAATTTACTATTTGGGCTGTTATTCGTACCGTCAATGCTATTTGCTCAACAAATCAAAACGACCATTACGAATGGTGATTTCTACAATCCGCTTACCTGGAATTGTCTTTGTTTTCCCGAAAGTGGTGATAGTTTAATCATCAATCATGCGCTATCTTTAAATACTGATATTTACTATACTGCAGGACGTATCACAATCAACCCGACCGGATCTCTAATAGAAACTGGTGGAGATAGAGATATATGGATTGATGGTGGGGGATCACTTGTCAATCATGGTACATTCACAGTAAATAATTTATTGTTATCACAATGGGCGTACATAGATAACACAGGTAATTTTATTGGACTAGATAGTATGCTAACTCAAGGGACAATGAATAATTCTGGAACCATAGAGGTATATGACTTTCTGAATGATCAAACAGGAAACTTTGGAAACTATGGTGCATTGACAGTTACCAACAACATGAATAATCAGGGTGATTTTCTTAATTATGCCGACGTTACCGTTGCCAATGATTTTTCGAATTGCAACACCCAATCTATGAACTCAGAGCTTATCAATTATTCCCTTTTCTGCATTGAGAATGACTTTTTAAACTGTGATGGTGATCTTATCACTGGTTCGGGACACTTTTATATTGGAAATCAGGGAAGTAATATCGGTGAGTTGGCTGGTACGCTCACGTTTCACACACCGTCAGGAACCTTGTTTAACATTGGAACTGTTGGACCGGGAGTTACTTTCACCACTGGAACGTGTAATTTAACGATTGATGAGCTGGCTGAAGTGAACCTCGAAGTATATCCAAACCCAGCCAGTGAAATAATCTACGCGTCAGTTAATTCGGGAAGCTTCACGGTGATAGATTTAAGCGGGAAAGTAATACTTCATGGCGATTTGAGTGCGAATGGAATAGACATTTCACAATTAAACAATGGAATGTATTACTTAACTATCAGTGACGCAGCACCAGTAAAATTTATTAAACATTAGGAGGCTCTAAATTCGCTTTTATTGTCAGAGTTCAAGTTAGAAGTAACCGTGTTCCCTCGCCCAGCTGCTTAGCTGCGCTGCATTCTGAAGATTCAGTTTTTTGAGGATATTGTGTCTGTGGGTTTCAACCGTTCGGATGGAAACAAATAATTTATCGGCAATCACTTTAGAACTTAATCCGTTAGAGATATCCTTAACAATCTCAATCTCGCGCATCGTAAGTTCTGCTTTTGGTGGTAGGTCATTTGGTGCCAACGATTCCATATAAAATCTATTGCGGATATCTGCTGAAAGATAGATTTCTTCCCTGCACACGGTATTAATAGCTTCCAGTAATTCGGCTTTCGAGGAGTTCTTGCTTAAATACCCCTTGGCTCCATTAGCAATAAGACGCTTAACAATTGCTATATCATCATGTAACGACAACCCAATCACCTTTGTTTTGGCTAGTTGATTGCAAATCATACGTGTAGCTTCTAGTCCGTTGCTTTCCTTCAGATTAATATCCATCAAAACAACATCTGGAAGAAGTTTTAAACACATCTCCAAGGCTGAGTCAGCACTGTTGGTTGACCCGAGAACACTAATGTTTGATTCTTGACTCAATAAGGCAGTCCATGCCTCAGTAACCAGGTTGTGGTCATCTACCAGTACTAGTTTTATTTGATTTTCCATTAAGCAATCAGGTTTGTAACGTCATTCCATTTGGAAAGAATAATGTTATCAGTTTCCGTAAACATATAAAAGTTTACACTAATTCTGCTAATAATTCATTTTTTTTTATAAATTCAACATCTATATAATCGCGAAACAACTTGTCACAACGAATTACCTAGCTGCTTATGAAAACTGCACCGCATGAACTACACCTGTTTGATACGATTCCCACACCTGCACTGCTATTAAATATAGACGACAATTTCAGTATTTATTCAGTCAACGAATCACTCATTGAGGAATATGGAAATTACGCCGATTTCTATACGGGAATCTCCATTAGTGACTTTCTCCAGTTAAGTCCCGAACAATCAGAAAGGCTGAAAAGAAAATTAACCAATGTCCGACTTTACAACGAACCATTAAAGCTAAAAATTGATGCTGTCCTCAGCTATGAGTTGGTGGTAAAAGTTATTGACTACCCAAATAAATATCTTGTCGTTTACCTCAAAAGAGAAACTTATTCAACAACGCAGAATCTAAATGGAATCATAGAATCAATAGATGCTATAATATGGGAAGTAGATCCTGCCACGTTTGAATTTACCTTTATCAGTTCAAAAGTAAGTGCTGTACTTGGGTATTCTCCCAAGGAATGGTTAACTACGCCAAACTTTTGGCAAGATCATATCCACCCAGATGATCGTATACGTGCTATCGAATTCTGCTTGTCACAAACGGAAAATAATTTAAATCATCAGTTTGAATACCGAATGATTCATTCGTCTGGCTCAATAGTATGGATTAAAGACATTGTGAGTATTATACATGTTGAAGGAAAAAAAATGCTTACAGGGGTAATGATTGATATCACCGAAGAAAAAAACAAACGTTTAATCACCCAGGCATCTGATGTTTCTCAAGAACGTAAGTCAGAAAAATCTATTCAGCGTATCCAATCAAATAATGAGCGCTACTCCTATGTTATGAAAGCAACATTTGACGCCATCTGGGACTGGGATATTTTGTCCGAATCTGTCGAATGGGGAGAGGGCATTTATACCTTGTTTGGGTATTCCATGAAACATCAATCGACATCTGACGATTTTTGGGAAAACCGAATTCACCCGATGGATCTAGTGCGTGTAAAAGAAAGCCTTGCTTATGCTTTTGACAATGGCTTGGAAAACTGGTCGGAAGAATACCAGTTCCAACGAGCGGATGGCAGTTACGCATTTATAATTGACAAAGCAATTATTATTCGAGACGAGGAAAAAAATCCCATTCGTATGGTAGGTGCCATGCGAGACATCACAGAACGAAAGGAAGAAGAACTCCGTCTAAAACTCCTCGAATCTGTAATTGTGAATATGAACGATGCCGTGGTAATCATCGATGGCAATCAAGACAGTCCGAGAGATTCAAAAATTATTTATTGCAACGAATCGATGCTTGCGATTTCTGAATACGCGCTCCATGAATTAGTTGGTTATAGCCCTGGTGCTTTTTTCGGAGAAAATACATCGAAAAAAACGGTGCGGTCCATGTACTATGCAACTGTTAAAAAGAAATCGTTTTCTGCTGAGTTGCTCATCTACACCAAGCAAAACAAAGAGGTATGGTTGGACATCAACATGAACCCAATTCGAAGTGTTGACGGTAAAACAAAATCGATCATTACGGCAAGTGATATAACAGAAAAAAAGTATGCCGAAGAAAGAAAATCGTACTTTGCAAAGATCAGTGCTGCATTTAACAACGAACTTTCCTTGAAGGACAATATTGCCAAGGTTCTGAAAATCATTAATAAATACAGTAACGTTTCAAAACTGGAATTTTGGACAGTTGGCGTCAACGGCAAAAACATACATTTAACAAGTACTCTAGGTTTTTTAGATCAAAACAGTGAGTTGCGCAATGATCGTGCGCAAGCGGTTTTTGAAACCGAGAAAATTCATTCATGGGAAGCATCGGGTGATGATCTATCCAATGAAGAGGTAAGTTTTACCTATGGAATTCCAATCAAAGTTAACGGACAGATGGTAGCAGTGCTTATCGCTCATTCAAACAATAACGATAAGACCATTCGAGATTTCGTAAAATATAGAGGTTTATCAGCTCATTTAGGTAGTGAAATTAAGCGAAAACAATTGCAACAAGAGCTTATGCTTATCGTCAATACTGCTCCTGATATCATCGCACTGATAGGCGAAAATTACGTTTACAAAAAGGTCAATCAGTCTCATTCAACCTTTCTAAACTCGAGCGATGAATTAGTGGATACCTCATCAATCCTTGATTTTGTCCATCCGGACTATATGGCTTTTTTCAAAGGGAAAATAGATAATGTTTTCTCCACGATGAAGTCAGAAACGTTCGAAGTAAAGTACATTATTGAGAACGAAGAGAAATGGCTTTCTTGGACCCTGAGCTCTTTTGCCGACAATGAAACGTTGTTGTGTATAGCAAAAAATGTCACTTCCAACAAAACAGCTGAAATTGAATTGAAATCATTGTACAAGGCGCTTGATCAACACGCGAAAAAACTAGCACGTACGAATGCGGAACTAGAACAGTTCGCCTATATCGCATCCCACGATCTTCAAGAACCTCTTAGAATGATTAGTAATTTCCTATCGCTATTAGAAAAAAAATACGATGGACAACTCGATGATAAAGCAAAACAATATATTTACTTTGCCGTCGACGGTGCTACACGTATGCGTCAGATAATACTTGACCTGCTAAACTATTCTCGAATAAGTGCGGATCAGTTAAAAATGGAAAATGTGGTTGTGGGGGATGTAATGGAAGAAATAAAAATACTTTTCAGTCAACAAATTTGTGAGACAAACGCTAAACTGATCTATACCGATCTTCCGACGATTAAGTCGCACAAAGCACCAATCCGTCAGCTCTTTCAAAACCTAATAAGTAATAGCGTAAAATATAAGAGGGAGGATGTGGATCCACTAATTGAAATTGACTATTCAATTGAAGCAGATCATCATGTATTTACAATAAGTGATAATGGCATAGGAATACCGGAAAAATATAGCGAATCTGTTTTTCAATTGTTTCATCGCTTACATCCGAAAAATGAATACTCAGGCACAGGATTAGGGCTTTCTATTGCCAAAAAAATTGTTGAAAACTACGGTGGGGAAATTTGGATTTCAAAAACTGACCGTGAAACTGGAACACAAATTCAGTTTACTTTACCTATTAACTCTACGACCAATGGAAATGTGTAATGTATTATTAGTGGAGGACAATGAAGGCGATATCCTCCTGCTCAAAGAAGCACTGGAATCCCACTGTCCCAACTTCGAAATCAGCATTATAAAAGATGGGGAATCGGCCATAAATCAAGTAAATAGTTATCTCGTTTCTGAAGCACCATCGCAAATTCCTCACATCATCTTTCTAGATATCAATCTTCCGAAAATCAATGGGTTTGAAGTGCTGAAACATATTCGAAATAACACTATTTTTAAGGACACGCCTGTAGTTATCCTCTCAACTTCTTCATCCCAAAAAGACATTGAGCTGGCGTATGAATACGATGCTAGCTCCTATATCACAAAGGGAAACAATATAACCACCTTTGATACTGCTATCAGCGAATTACTTAACTTTTGGTTATCCAATAAAACACTGCTATGAAATACGATCACGACAAATATCATTTACTAATTGTTGAAGACAATCCCGGCGATGAGTTAATTATCACGGAGTACTTGGATGAAAGCTTTTCTAATTTAGAACTTACTGTACTGAAAAGCTTTAAAGAAACCAAAGCATTTTTTCAGGACAAAAGCAACAAAAACAAAATTGATGCATGTTTGTTAGATTTATCCCTTCCAGATAATAAAGGGGAAACTCTAATTCGAGACACCCTCTTATTGAGCGATAATACACCCATTATTGTGTTAACGGGTTATAGTGATTTGACTTTTAGTATTAAGTCCCTCAAACTCGGTGTAACCGACTACCTGATTAAAGACGAAATTAACCCCTTATCGCTTTACAAAAGCATAATTTACTCCTTAGAACGAAAAAAATACATCAGTCGACTTGAGGAATCTGAATTTCGCTATAGTAGTTTGTTTCAGTTTTCTCCAGTTCCAAAAATTTTAATCCAGAACTCTGACAAAAGCATAATTCAAGCTAATCGCGCTGCTAGTGAACTCTACGGCTATAGCGAAACTGAGATTTTGCAGTTGGAGTTTAGTGATTTATTCACTTCAGAGGGATATGCTAATTTTGTAAACTCAATAAACAAACCTTCTGCAAACAGTTCTTTAAAAGTGAGAAGATACAGGCACAAAACTAAAACCAATGAGGAAATTTACGTGGACATCAATAGTCAATTAATTTCTGTTGAAAACACTGATTGTTCTTTAGTTGTGTGCAATGATGTAACCGAAAAGGTATTGTTTGAGCAGCAAATGGACAGGGCGATTCTCAAAACTCAAGAAGACGAACGAAATGAAATTGGTGCAGAACTTCATGACAATGCCTGTCAACTAATTGCTACTAGTCAGTTGTACCTAAGTATGCTTGAAGGGAATCTGAAAAACAATGTGGAGACACACTTTGCAATGACTAATCAATTAATTCAGAAAGCGCTGAATGAGATCAGAGGACTTTCTCACCAAATGGCACCTGCTTTTTTTGATGATTCCACGCTGAATGAAACACTCCCACTGTTGTTAGAAACATTCAACATCAAAGAAACATATACGGTTCAGCTGACTTTTACAGAAGATATCTATCGTTTACAACTAAGAAAAGACATACATCTCAATATATTTCGTATCTTACAGGAACAATTACGGAATATTCAAAAATATTCTAATGCTAAAAACGTTGTTATTCAACTAACGAGCAGTAAATCCACTATTAAAATGATCATACAAGACGATGGGGTTGGTTTTGATCCGCTAACTATTACTAGCGGTATTGGACTTTCCAACATGAAAAGGAGGGCTGATTTGTTAAATGGGCTCATTCAAATAAATTCGTCCGAAGGAAATGGTTGTTCAATCGAAGTGGAGTTTCCGTTGTAATGTGTCAAAACCGATTTGCGAAATGATTGCCGTAGGAAGGAGTTAATGTATTCGCAATTAGCATTTTGAAAATAGGATTTTAGTTATAATTTAGTATCAACTTTAAAAAGGACTTGTGAGTACTGTGAAAATAAAAAGGGCAATTATTATTGAGGATTTTAAGCTTATTGCGGACGTTTGGATGTCCACATTGGCACAAGAAGGGATAGAAACCCTAAAAGTTTATGATAATGCGGATAGCATTCTCGAAGAAATTCTTTCACTTGATCCTGATCTAGTGCTGATGGATATTAACCTGCAAGGAAGTAAAACGGGCATTGAGTTAACTGCTGAAATCATTCATCGGAAACCAGAACAAAAAGTTCTGATACTTACCATTCACTCCGAAGAAAGTTACGTTCTAAAAGCTAAAGCCGCTGGAGCCAGCGGATACCTAACAAAAAATTCTTCCATCACGGAATTTAAAAAAGCGGTACACGAGATTCTTGCAGGTAATCAGTACTTCAAGGAAGCTTACGAAATCCTTTAAATTTATCTCTAGAATCCTGAGATTCCGTTAACAGTTGTATACTTTAACACGTTTTTCTTGTCTGGATGAATGCGTGCAAAAGCAGATTGAACCGCTAATGTTCCTTCATGGAAGCCACACAAAATCAGTTTCAACTTATTGGTATACGTATTAACATCACCAATGGCGTAAATACCCGGGATGTTTGTTGAATAATCCAGCGTATCCACAACAATTGCATTTTTGTCAATCTCTAATCCCCAATCGGCTATTGGACCCAAGCTTGGTTTTAAACCGAACAATGGAATAAAATGATCTGTTTCCATAGTGAAATCGCCTTGAGTGAGATGGTTGATAACAACGTTTTCTACTTTTCCATTTCCACCAATTCCTACTACTTCTGCTTCTGTGATCAATTTAATTTTTCCAGCATCCGCCAGATCCATCACTTTCTGAACAGAATCCAAATGTCCTCTAAACGATGAACGTCTGTGTACCAATGCAACTTCTTTAGCGATATTCTTTTCTGCTAAAAATATTGACCAGTCCAAGGCAGAATCTCCACCACCCGAAATAACGCAACGTTTCCCTTGGTAAAACTCAGGATCTTTGATGATGTACTCGACACCTTTGTCTTCGTAGTTTTCTAATCCTTCAATTGGTGGTTTACGTGGTTCAAAAACACCCAATCCACCTGCAATCATTACAATTGGTGCTTCGTGTTGCGTCCCCTTATTCGTTGTGACAATGAACTTATCGTCCGCTGCTTTTTCGATGCTCACCGCTGCTTCACCAAGCGTAAATCCTGGTTTAAAGGGCGCCGCTTGTTCCATTAAATTATCGATTAAATCGCCTGCCAAAATGGAAGGAAATCCAGGAATATCATAAATTGGTTTTTTCGGATAAATTTCCGAGCATTGTCCACCCGCTTGAGGTAAAGAATCTATAAGGTGACATCTTAACTTTAATAATCCCGCTTCAAAAACGGTAAAAAGTCCAACTGGTCCAGCACCAATGATGATAATATCTGTTTGAATCATTTCGATTTATTTTCGTGCCACAAAATTAATAATAAGCGATAGACTGAACACTAATTATGCGCGTATTTCCTTAATATTCTCTAAAATCTTTGCTGCTAACTCCTCGGTAGGAAGGTCGTTATTGTCAGTACCGAAAGGTTCTTCTATTTCTTCAGAAATGTATTCTAAACCGACGAAAATATAAAATACAAGTACAGTCAACGCCACCGACCAGTAATGCAACGAGTGAACAAAAGCAAAAGGCGAAAGTAAGATGAAAATGAAAATCAACTTCTTCAAAAACATGCTATAACTAAATGGAATGGGTGTATTCTTAATCCGTTCACAGGCACCCAAAATATCCGTAAGTGATTTTACCTCTTTATCGAGCATCAGCATCTCCTCTTCCGACAAGTGTTTATCGTTCTTTAATTCCTTCAAGGTGCAATAAATTTCACCTGCAATGGCGTTCGGCACATGTGTTTTTGCCTGAATTTTTTTCTTTTGGTTATCCGAGAGTGGCAATTCTTCAACCGCTTGTTCATCTCGTAAGTGATCACTCAGTGAGGCTGGGAATGCTGCCATCCAATCGTACAATTCTTCCTTTTTTTCCATTTCTGAATCAGGAACAAACGCTTTTACTTTCAAAGCGAAATTACGGCAATTATTAACCAATGCGCCCCAGAGTTTTCGACCTTCCCACCATTTGTCATAGGCCGAATTGATCCGAAAAACCAACAACATCGAAAACGCAAAACCGATGAATGAAAAGAACTTCGAAACCTGATCCAACAAATCTCCATGCTGATGCAAAGAGACTTGCTCCCAGTAGGCGATTAATCCAGAGTAAATCCCAATAATGATTAACTCATAGCGAAATGTCCACATGATATCCGCCTTGCTAAATGAGGTAATGTGCTTAAACCACGATTTTGAATTGTACTTTATCATGTGGCGAAGTTAATTATTTTGGAGACCCCTCCTGCAACAATCACAATTCTTCAGTTCAAATTATTCGACTTTAAAGGATTTGGTCATGTACGTTTTAAATTCATCCTTATTGGATCTAGAAACGGGGATTTTTATTCCATTCGTCATTTCAACTTCGTTGGATTCTACTTTCAAAAAGCGTTTAATCTTTGATGTATTGACCATAAATGAACGATGAATTCGATAGAACCCAGCAGCTTTTAAATATGCAAAATCTCGCAAAGGTTTTGAAATGATAATTTGTTCCGTTTCTGTGTGAACGATAGTATACATTGCCGAAGCTTCAAAATAAAAAATTATTTCCAACGGGATATAGTTGATTCCCTGCAAGGAATGCACTTCTAAATGAGAGGTTTTACTCGATTCAGATGCTCGGACATCCTTTTTTTTATTCAAAAAATCCTCTTCGATGCGCGCAATGCAAGCTTTCAATTGCTCCACTTCAATGGGTTTTACCAAGTAATCAAATGCCTTTATTCGAAGTGCGTCGATGGCATAATTATCATGTGCTGTAATATACACCAACTTGAAATTATAATCTTTAAAAAAATCGTTGATTTGAAGTCCAGAATATTGAGGCATATCAATATCCATAAACACCACATTTGGCTGCCATTCGTGAATTAGTTTAATGGCGCCAGGCAAGTTATTTGCCTCTCCAACAACGTAGATCGAATGATCAAAAAATTCAAGCACCTTGGTCAATAGGCTTCTTGCATGTTGTTCATCGTCAACAATGATTGCTGTTATTTTGGTTTCACTCATAAGTTAGTTTGAATTGTGATGATGACCCGGGTCCCCTTCTTGATGTCTTCAATTTTCAACGAAGCTTTGACATTACCATTTGCGTTAATCATCTGAATACGTTCTTCCATGGCATGTGTTGCGAACGACTGGTGTGATCTGTTCTTCACAGCATTTATTTCATTGGCTGCACTTCTTCCTATTCCATTATCCTCAATGATAAAATCAAAGTGATGTGCATTCCCTTTTAATTCAATCTTTAGAGTTTTCAAATCCTTTGAATGCGCCAAACCGTGTCGAATAGCATTTTCTACAAAAGGCTGAGAAAAAAGTGAAGGGAATTGCGCTTCAGCTAAGTCAATTGCTGGATCTATTTTAAAATTCGATTCAAATCCACCATCCATTCGCGCTTGTTCTAGTAAAATGTAGTTTCTCAAAAAATCAAGTTCATCTTCTAGTGAAATAAACTCTTGACTCGTGAACTTTAGAGACTGCCGCAACAATTTCGAAAAAGCACTCAAATTGGTATATGCATCTTTGGATTCATCGTTTAAAATCTTTGATTGAATGGAGCTCAAGCTATTAAATATAAAGTGTGGATTCATCTGTGAGCGCAAGGCTTTTAGCTCAGAACTAATGACTTTTGTTTTCAATTGTTCTTGCTCCATTCGTTGTTCATTCTTTCGATTTATTAAGAAAATACTGTGTTTGTAAATTCGCCAAATAACTAACGAAATAAGTGCGATACAAACCAAGATGAACCACCATGTAAAGTAAAATGGCGGTGAGATATACATAGAAAAACGTTGAGTTTCTGTTCGATTATCATTGTTATCCACTGCGTATACTTCAAGTGTCAATTTCCCAAATGGAAGTCGGCGCTCGTCAATTCTGAAACCACCAGCTTTGTATTCCATTTTCTTCCAATCGTTTGAAACACCTTGTATACGGTAGTAAACTGCTCCGTTACCAACAGAAGAAATGTTCGGAAGATATTCAAAACACATGATTAAATTGTTTCTTGAATAATCAGACAACATAAGATTTTTCTCCTTGGTAAATGTTCCTGAAGTTTCAATTAGATTAAGTGTCTGCGGAAAAATTGGCCGATCTAAATGAATAGGAAAAATTTGAAATTGATTCTTCCCAACGATGACTAATTTATCTTGCCAACCAATGATATCCATGATCTCAGCGATCTGAACTCCTTTGGTTTTATCAATTACCTTTTGATTGGTTAATTCAAGAATAACCTTTCCATCCGTTGCAAAAACTTGACCTTTGGCTACTGCAATTTTAGTTATTGACTGGATCAATTCAGAACACTCATATCGCGTGACTTCGTTCTTCCCATCCACACGGTAAACACAATTCTTTAGCGAAAAATAAATAGATCCATCAGATTCAATGAGATTCGTTGCGTTTACCAGAAGTAACTTCTTGCCTTTGAACTGAATTTTATAAGGTCGTAAAACATCCTTCTCATAAAACATAATTCCTGCCGAAGTTTCAAAAATTACCTTGTTTTGCTTGACTACTGCTTTTTTAATCCAAAATTTTCTATTCAACGATTGAATAATGTCATTCTTATAAATCAATTGCACTCCCTTCGATGTCCCACAGAAAAGGGTGTCTCCGAATTTCACAAGACATTTTGCTGGGTAGGTTGAAAGTTCTTGCTTCACCTTATATGTTTCAGGACTGAATTCAACTAAATAAGAGCAGAATGCCCAAACAGAATGTTTATCGCTGAAAATGCTTTGAATTTCGTTGTTACGTTTGAAATCATGCATCAATTGCATTCCTTCAGTACTCCGAAATCGATAAAGCTTACCATCATAGGTCCCAACAATCAGTTGTGAATCATCAGCGACAATTAGTTTACTGATTTTCTCATTTTCAAGTAATTGAACAGTTTGTATTTCAATACTGCTAATAATTCGAATTCCATCTTGAAGAGTTCCTAACCAAATATTGGATTCTATGTCTTGAAAAATGCTCGAAACTTGGACATCCTTGTAACAGTTCTGGAGTAAATCACCTGATGGATTATAAATATATAGTCCGCCAAAAGTTCCAATGTATATATTCCCGTCCTTTAGAATATTGATACAGGTTGATTTATTATCGACATCATAATTCGCTAGATGAATAATTCGTTGTTTTGTACTAAAGGGATTTACAACAATTTGCGCAGCGTCTGGGCAAAAGACCGCCACTTGATTTTCGATGCACATTAGCGTAGCATTGACACCCGATACGAATTGCACTGCCTTTCTTTTATCTAGATGATTGATGTTTAAGCTTACTAGTTGTGTCCCAGACAAAATATACATCACATCATCGATAATCCTAAAATCTACAAGATTGTCAGTGGTAGAATAGAGCAACTTTTTACTTTCTGAATTGCTATTCAGGCTAAATTCAATGATTTCATTATTCGTTTTTTTAAACAACCGATCTTTGTAATTAAGAAGACTACAAATACCAATACCTGGTTCAGACAATCCATTTAATCGTTCAACCGACTCATCCTTTTTTGTTACAAATAGCTCGTTGACGAAATTTCGGGTAATCAGTTGATCCTTATAGATGGTAAGATTAGATAATGGTGTTGTTTTATAATCATTGCGATAATTCACGATTTCCATCCCGTTGTATGAACTCAATCCACGTTCATGCCCAATGACAATTTTTCCATTTTTTAGCTGCGAAATGTCGTAAATCGTGCGAGAAGGAAGCCCATCATCAGTGCCGATTGTCCTAAAGGAGGGTTCCTGTGAAAAACCAAAACCAAAACTTAAAAAGAATACAATGACTATGTAACCATTTCGCATACACAAATGTAGCTCGAAAATTCTGGAAATCGATTTTGCTTAGAAGATGGAATTAACCATTTAGAAGTTGATTGATTCAGTTTAGAAAAATGGATAATTGAAGACTTACTACTGCTCTAATTTTATACTCAATAATACATATAATTTTAATTATCTAGCTATGAAAAAAACACTACTTACCACAGCATTGGTACTAGCAACTGCACTAGTGGCAAACGCTCAGTGCTTCATAAAAATAGCCTCAGGGGAACAACACACCGTTGCAATTGCTGATGATGGTACACTTTGGGGTTGGGGAAGTAATAACAGTGGGGAACTGGGATTAGGAACTTCAACTAACGTACATACACCCACCCAAATAGGTACAGATAACAACTGGTATGATGTAGATTGTGGGGGTTATCACACAATTGCACTCAAAACAACTGGTGATGCCTTTACATGGGGATTCAATGACAATGGGCAATGTGGAACGGGCGGAACAACAAATGTGTATTCCCCATATCAGGTAACTTTTGGCACAACACGAGAAATAGCAGCAGGATCCAGAAACAGTTTTATTATTCGTACGGATAGTACTTTGCATGTTTGCGGACAAGGTACTAATGGACAATTCGGAAATGGCTCAAACTCCAATTTCACCTTTTTCACTCAAGTTGGCACCGACAATGATTGGATTGAAATCGCATCTGGTCATTCTCATTCTTTGGCAATTAAAGGAGCACAACAGTTATTATATACAACTGGGACTAATAGTTATGGTCAACTCGGTTCTGGCAATACAACTGGAAGCAATACATGGACCAATTATGTGACAGGCGCTTATGAAAAATTGGGGGCGGGAACTAATTATTCTATGGCCTTAACTTCTACTGGTGCACTTCATGTGTTTGGACGAAACAATTACGGTCAGTTGGGTAATGGTGATAACACTTTTCAACTAGATGTTTTAGTTCCTACAGCGTTTGCCACAACTCAAAGTGCTACAGGGAACATACAAGATTTTAGTTGTGGTCCAGATAATGTTATCGTCTTGAATACCGCAGGTTCAGTCTATTCCTGGGGCAGAACACATTACAATCTTTCGGGTTTATCCATGGCAACGCACAATTGGTCTCCTTACTATTGGAATGTATCATGGGGAACTCCAACGGCGGTAGCAATGGGTTTCTTCATGGCTCACGTGCCAACGGATGAAGGGACGTGGAGCTGGGGAAAAAACGATCGCGGTCAAATAGGAAACGGAAATTTTAACGATAACACCAATCCTAACGCCAATTTAGCTGGTTGTCCTACAATTGTTCCTTGCGATATCTCTAATATTGATATTACAGGTCTTTCTGCCTGTGATCCTGCTACTAATACTTACGATGTAACGATCGAAGTGTTTTACACGGATGCTCCTTCAAGCGGAACACTGATTGCAAACGGAATAGGCTTTTCAATTACTGCAAGTCCGCAAGTTATTACACTAACACCTTCAGCAGACGGTAACACTGTGGACCTTGACGTGCATTTTTCTGAGGAACCCACATGTAACTACACGATGACAAATGCCTGGACAGCCCCAGTGAACTGTGAATCAGTAGGTGTTGATGCCATAGAATATGAGGTTATTGCTCTGTACCCCAATCCAGCTAACACCCTACTGAACATTGAAACAAAAGAAGTAACGTACATAAGAGTTGTAACCCTTTTGGGAGAGACTGTGATCTCTACACTACTCAATCCTGGAAAAAACACCATTGATGTAGGTGAATTGTCTTCAGGTATATATTTCGTACAAACCGAAAATGGTGCATCAACTAAATTTATTAAACAATAAAAGCAAATAGATATGAAAAAACTATTACTTACAACAGCCCTTGCCATTACTGCGTTTTTATTTAATTCCAACGCTCAAAATCCTAATTTGGTGTTTGATAACACCTTTAATAATGGGAATCCATCTGATGAATTTCCACAAATAGGTGGTAACTCTTTTATAACGACATACGGACGGATGAAGGTCATCAACGATTCCATGTTTGTTTACTTTATAAATGAACTTGACAACCCCCACACCGTTTATGGCAGGGTGCTTGGGAAAACTATTCATAGTAATGGCGCTGTAAATCATTATACCATACACGAATATACGACAACCTTTGACAGCGGTATGTCTTCTTCTTCCGACTATGAAATAACTGATATTGCAGTGGCCCCGAACGGAGAACTATTTGTGGTACAAAATGCAATGCATCTTGATGGCCCATTGCTCAAAAAGGGTATTCTTGTTACTAAGTACAATAGCTGGGTAAGCGGAAATGGTTGGGATCCTAGCACTTCATGGGGAACAAGTGGCTCCTATTATGTTGAGCACCCTAGTGAAGTTTACAACGGTAAAGGAGTTGCGTTTGTATCCAATGGTAGTAATATCGTAGTGTATTCAGGATATGGTGGCAACCAAATTGCCCAACTTTCGATAACCGATAATGGAAGCGGGACATCGCACAGCCTTACAGTACTGACGAGCAATAACGCAACTACACATTCTGTGGTTGCGGATGTATTGTATGTGTCGCCTACCGAAATTTACATTGCAGACAATGCATACACTCGTGTTTTAAACGGTACTCAAGGGTATTACGAATACAATGACCTTGCCCGCGTACTGAAAGTAACTAGCGGTACACTAAGTACCTCTTATGGCGTTGCCTCAAGCGGAATTTCACAACCAATGAACTGGAATACCGATAACAATACCTTGTTCGCACAAGACAACATCACCAAATTGGCGTATCATGGTGGTCAAGTAATAATTGTTGGATATTCACAACCTTTTTATGTAACTACTGGAAGTTACCCCACCCAAGGAAGGTTTACTCGTTTGGGTACTGATGGTACTATAGCTCCTTCTTCACCTTCCGAAGGGAAAATTTTTCCCGATTTTTTAGCCCCATATATCAACTATGAATTTTACGATATCGATCATACACTTTTTGGTTTCCATATGTTGAGTGGTGGTGGGCACAATGGAACCAACTCCCAATGTTTTCTTCTTGCCCTAGATGAAATGGATGCATCGCTAGAAACAGCTTATGGTAATAACGGTTTTATGTTTGAATCATCTGACTACTCTTATGTACAACAAGCTCATTACATACACAATGGTACTGGTGATATGAGTCAACACAGTGTAGTTTTTAACGGCGTAAAACATCCCGATGGATTTAATTCAGCCGTTCCTGCATTTGGTCGTTTGGTGTGGAATACCGCAGCTGGAATAGATAATATTCAAACACAAAATGGATTAAATCTTTATCCAAACCCAGCCAATATCGTGCTGAATATCGAATTAAAAGACATTTCGACACCGCTCAATGTTCAAATTGTAAATCTGTTGGGTGAAACGGTGATTTCGACTACGCTCAATCACCAAATAAACACCCTTAATGTAAGTAACATGCCTTCGGGAGTATATTTTCTACAAACCGAAAATGGTTCAGCAACAAGATTTATAAAACAATAAGAGCAAATAAAATGAAAAAAACATTACTTCTCACCGCGGTAGCAATAGCTACAATATTTGGTGCCAACGCACAAATCGTAAACATTCCCGATGCGAATTTTAAGGCGTATTTGGTTGGAAACGCAGCTATTAACACCAATGCCGATACTGAAATTCAAGAAAGCGAGGCAGCGTCGTACACTGGATGGATAAATTGTCCAAGTTTATCAATTTCTGATTTAACGGGGATTGAATACTTTACATCTGCCACTCAATTATACTGCAACAATAACCAAATCTCTTCTTTGGATTTAACAAACAATTCCGCTTTGACGGTTATTTGGTGTGGAGCAAACCCATTGCTTTCGATAGATGTAAGTAATAATGCAGCACTACAAGATTTTAGATGCATAAACAATCAACTTACGACCTTGGATATTAGTAACAATACAGCATTAACACTTCTATATTGTTACAACAATCAATTGACATCCTTGGATGTAAGCGCTAATACACAATTGGTGACTTTGCGATGTTATAACAATCAACTTACATCATTAAATGTGAAAAACACCAATAACTCAAATTTTATAGCGTTCAATGCCACTAACAACCCTAACCTTACCTGTATTGAAGTAGATGATTCGCTTTACAGCGCCACTAACTGGAATGGAGGGAATTATTCTTTTGACCTAGCTTCCAGTTTCAGCGAGGATTGTAATGCTTGTATTGTCACAATTCCTGATGCAAACTTCAAAGCTTATTTAATAGGAAATACGGCAATCAACACGAATGGCGACACTGAAATTCAGTGTGACGAAGCTCTGGCATTTACAGGAACAATAGAATGCAGTGGCCTCGGCATTACAGACCTTACAGGTATCGAAGCATTTACATCTATCACTGAATTATACTGCGATGCGAACCAATTAACGAGCCTCGATGTTAGCCAAAATATATCATTGGAGATACTATTTTGCGTGAGCAATCAATTAACGACTTTAGATGTAAGCCAAAATGCTGCGTTAGGATTCTTGAATTGTAATGGCAATTTATTAACGTCCCTTGATGTAAGTCAAAATTTAGCAATGGCTCAATTGCAGTGCCATAGTAATCAGCTAACAAGTCTCAATATAGGTCAAAATACTACACTATCCATTTTGCGTTGCAACCATAATGAATTGTCGAATCTTGACCTAAGCCAAAACACGTCCCTCTATTCGTTATGGTGCCAAAACAATCAACTTACATCATTAAATGTTGCAAATGGAAATAACAACAACTTTACGACTCTTAGAGCGGAGGTCAACCCCAATTTAACTTGTATCGAAGTAGATGATGTAGCATATAGTACCTCTGTCTGGGCAGGAACTAATTATAATTTTGATGCTACATCGAGTTTTAACGAAGATTGCAGCGGAACAGCGGGAATTAATGATCTAGAGCAAATCGTTTTAACCATTTACCCAAATCCTGCAAACACAATTTTAAACATCGAAGTAAATGAAAACACAAAAATCAAAATTGTAAATCTACTTGGTGAAACCGTTGCTAAGCAACAACTGCATACTGGAAACAACAACGTTGATGTCAGCAGCTTTTCCAATGGGATTTACTTTCTAAATACTGAAAACGGTTCAGCAACAAAATTTGTTAAACAATAAAAGCAAATAAACATGATAAAAACAATACTTTCATTGTACACCGTATTACTTTTCGGTGTAACAGTTTTTGCCCAATCTGGTACATTAGATACTTCTTTTGACCCTGGAACAGGGGCTGATAATTATGTTTCAACCACAGCCATTCAAAACGATGAGAAAATAATTCTAGGTGGAAATTTCACAAACTATAATGGTGCAGGAAGAATCCGCATTGCTCGCCTGAATCCAGACGGTTCTTTGGATACTTCTTTTGACCCTGGAACAGGGGCTAATACTTTTATTCATACCATAGCCATTCAAAACGATGGAAAAATAATCATAGGTGGAGATTTCACAAACTATGATGGTACGGGGAGAAACCGTATTGCGCGCCTGAATACAGATGGAACATTGGACACTTCCTTTGACCCCGGATTAGGTGCTAATGCTGTGATTTATACTTCAGCCATTCAAAACGATGGAAAAATAATCATAGGTGGAAATTTCACAAACTATGATGGTACAGGGAGATTCCGTATTGCTCGACTGAATTCAGATGGTTCTTTGGACACTTCTTTTGACCCTGGATCAGGTGCTGGTTCTTCTCACATTCGAACCATGGTCATTCAAAACGATGGAAAAATAATCATAGGAGGAGAATTCATATACTATAATGGTATAACAAGAAACCGCATTGCACGCCTGAATGCAGACGGTTCTTTGGATACTTCTTTTGACACCGGATCAGATATTAATAATACTGTTGTAACTGTAGCTCTTCAAAACGATGGAAAAATAATTATTGGTGGATATTTCACAAACTATAATAACTCAGGAATAAACCGCATTGCACGCTTGAATTCAGATGGTTCTTCAGATATAACTTTTAACCCTGGAACGGGAGCTAATTCCAATGTTAATACTTCAGCCATTCAAAATGATGGGAAAATAGTTGTAGGTGGGCAATTCACGAGCTATAATGGCACAGGGATAAACTGCATTGCCCGCCTGAATTCAGATGGTTCTTTAGATACTTCGTTTGCCTCAGGAACAGGAGCAAATATCGGCATTTATACCACAGCTATTCAAAATGATGGAAAAATAGTCATAGGGGGAACCTTCACTGACTATAATGGTATAGGGATAAACCGCATTGCTCGCCTTAATGTGGACGGTTGTGCCATTACAAACATAGATGTGGAGGAAGTTACTTGTACTTCACAAGATGTATATTCTGTTACACTCACTGTTTTCTACGAAAATGCACCGACCAGCGGAACATTGAACGTAGCAAATTTTAATTTCCCGATAACTGGAAGCCCACAAACTATAACCTTAAATAACCTTAACTCAGCTGGATATGTGGGAAATCCGGTTACAAGTCAAGCGTTCTTTTCCGCAGAAGCCTCGTGTGAATATATAATGAACAATTTCTGGGTAGTACCTGATTGCTCAGAGATGGGTGTTGACGAACTTGATTTACAAAACATAGTGAGTCTTTATCCCATCCCTGTAATCTCCACGCTATACATCGAAGTAAATGAAAACACAAAAATCAAAATTATAAATCTACTAGGCGAAACCGTTGCTACCCAGCAACTGCATACAGGAAACAATAACGTTGATGTCAGCAGCTTTTCCAATGGGATTTACTTTCTAAATGCAGAGAATGGTACCTCAATCAAATTTATTAAACAATAACACAATCAAGATGAAAAAAACAATTTTTACAACCGTAATCGCCATAGCAATAACGCTTACGACACAAGCGCAACAATTCACCTTATCGAAAGGAGTCGTCGTAGGTTGCTCAGGTGCAAATTCACTTACCGATCTTTCCAAAAATGTAACGGTAACAATAGAGGATGGCAAAGGAACGATGGTGCTAAAAAGTATGAATTGCAGTAAAACCATTGAAGCCATGTCTATGGGCGTAATAAACAGTTCAACCAACGGTACTGGTTACTACAATACCAAAGACGGTAAAGGTTTTATCATTGAAAATGGTAACAAACTCATCGTATTTAGTGGGAAAGACGGGAAATATGAAGTAACTGGTGTCGGACATACAGATAAAAAACAAGCAAAAACATTAGATGCAACAGTAGAACAAAACAATTACGCTTCCTCTTTTGGCAATTTTGAAATACTTCTAAAAAACGCCAAGGAAGAAGCTGAAAAAGCTAAAATGCAGGCTAAAATGCTACCAATACCCACAGGAGATTATTCTGACAAATATGGAATTGGGGGGTTGTATTATTTCTCGGAACCACTCGAAATTATCTCAAGTGGTAATTACAGAAATAAATTTGTTACGGCAGTCCAGTTAGAATTCTCAAGAGAAGATATGCAATTATATGCGCATTTTGCAGAGGGAGATAATAATAAAATGATATTAAGAATTTTTGATCAAGATTATTCAAAAAGTGTCAAAGATGATAAAGCAAGTACTATTCCTTCCTTTGAATTTGACAATATGAGTGATTGTAAAGAACTACGCGGAAAACGCATGTATTTGGTTGAAAATGGACTTTACTTTGTTACAGTTTTTGGAACAGCCACTAGCAGTTTGGATTGTTCAAAACCGGAATATTACCCAACAAAGGATAGAGACGGGAATCCTATCGAAAAAATCTTCTTTATTGGAAAAGACAAAGCAAGGGTAAAAGAAATGGCAAGTAATTACGAGACAGCACTTCAAACAATACTTACTGCTTATGTAAGCAATTGCGAGTATTCAAACAGCTTATACGGAGCCAATAACCCAATGCCAGTTATGGGAATGAAAGATGCAACACTACAAAAGAAAGCTACTGAAGCAACAAAACTTCATACAGATGCCCATTGGTCGCAAACAGTTGAATATGTGTACATCAAAAACACAGAGTGGGTTATCAATCGAAATAAATTCACCGGAGAAATAATTAGTAGGTCAATTACCGGAATCGCAGTAATGAAGACAAAAGGTGGTGCTTGTCAGTGGGAAGAAATTGTACTGAGAGAGAACTATGATGGTGCAAGTTACGGTTCAATCTACTATTTTGGTAATTCTCAGAGAATTTATCCCGTTGATTGCGCCACAGCCATGAAGTACAAAAAATAAAATCACCATCAAATTTAAAGAACAGTAAGTCACTAAAAATTAGATCATGAAAAAAATACTTCTTACAACACTAATAGCCATGGCCACTCTATTTGGGTTACAGGCACAGGTAGTTTACGTAGATGTAAACGCTACAGGGACAAACAATGGTAGCTCTTGGGCAAATGCCTATAACGATATGAATACAGCAATTATTAATGCTAACATTGGATCCGAATTTTGGGTAAAAGCTGGAACTTACAAGCAGTTTTTTGCAATTTCTGAAGATGCTACTATTATTGGTGGCTTTAATGGAACCGAAACTACTTCAAGTGAAGCAGACCCAGCGACAAATGAGGTGATTTTTGATGGCGATATTCTTGGAAATGACTTCGAAGGCGATCATACCACGAACAGAAGCGATAATTCTCCCTACATCTGTTTTATTGCTGTTAGCAGCAGTACGAATGAAATAAACATTTCTGGAATCACTTTTAAGGGTGCTAGCGCTACCTCCTATTCCGCACTGTATATTAATAACGGATCTAACGATAATACCTCAAAAACTGTGAATGTGAAAAATTGTATTTTCTATGACAATAGTACAAACGGTCAGGATGCTGGGGGTGGAGCCGTTAAGGTGATGTCTAATCTCGGTCAATCGTACACCAATGTTGCATTTGACAAATGTGAATTCAAATATAATGGCACGCATGGAACAAACAATGTTCGAGGTTCAGCAATGTTTATCTATGCGACCAATTTTGGAAATACGTACTGTAAAATCACAAATTGCTTGTTCAATAATAATACTGACGTAGCACCATATGGTCATTCTTGCGTCATCTATCAAGCAGCATCCTCCAGCGGTGGTGCTGTCGATACATATCTCTATAACAATACTTTTGCTCAAGACAATAATTCTGCTCATCCAATCTGGTATTGGAATGGAACTGGAGCTTCTTCCTTAACTGGGTATTTCTGGAACAATATTGTGGATAACACATTTAGCGCTGTGCACGTTGGAAACCCAGGGACTTCAGCAAATGGCTATATCATCAATGCCTATAACAACCTCTGGGCAACAGTTCCCGTTAACGAAAGTTCTAGTTCAATATCGCAAGGGAATAATATTCTAAACTCTAATCCAGGATTTGTAGACGGAGCAGGAGGATTATTTCAACTAGCCTCAACTTCTCCTTGCATAAACACAGGTAACCCACAAACAGATAGCGGTCCAGGTAACTTACTACCTGACGCTTTGGATCTTGATGGAAACCCGCGTTTCTATGCTGGTGGAATTATTGACATGGGAGCATTTGAGTTTCAGGGCACAACATCAGGCATTGAAGACCTAGAACAAATGGTACTGAACGTCTACCCAAACCCAGTAAGTAATGAATTAAATATCGAAGTGAGTAAAACGACGCAAATTGAACTATTAAACATGGTTGGTGAAACGGTACTTACAACGATTCTCAATCACAAAAAAAATACAATCGATGTGAGCCGTCTTGTTTCAGGTGTGTATTTCTTGCAAACTGAAAAAGGCTCAAGTACAAAATTTATAAAAGAGTAAACAATGAATTCATGAACCCATTATTTATAACTCATGAATATAAAGAAGTTTCACCGCTGTGTGTAACAAAAGCAAAGTAGTTTTTTCATATACTTTAAATTTAGTTAAATCGTCCCCATTTGCACAGAGTGGGGACTTTTTACTTCACTGGGAAAAGGTGATATCTGGAAAAGTTCATTTGATTTTTTCTAAACACAGAGGCTGAACAGAGGGACACAAAGGACACAGAGGTAAAATAGACGTACAACTCTGTTACTGTGTGTTTGACGACAACTCACCATTTATTCTTCTACATATTCCATTTCGAAGTGAACTTTCGTTGAAATTAATTAACAATCCTAGCTTTAGTCCTGAAAGTTTTAAATAACTCACAAGTTGCGCTTTATGAACTTTTAATAGCAATTCTACAGATTTCAATTCGATCAAGATAAGGTCATTGACAATTATATCAACCTTGTACGATTTGTTTAACAACTCACCTTTGTAGACAATCGGTAATTCTTGCTGCTGATGTACTTTAAACCCTGCATTCCTAAGTTCTTTTACTAGACAAGTTTCATAAACGGATTCCATAAGACCTGGCCCTAGCTCAGTATGAACTTCATAACAACATTCGATAATGTCATGGCTAAGTTCATTGTAATGTTCTTCTGTGATCATGTTAGGTTTTCTTATTTAAGTTAGTGAAAAAGTTGAGTCGTAGCAAAACTTTTAAGGAAGTATTTTTAACACAGAGGTTGAACAGAAGAACACAGAGTTCACAGAGGTTCTTCCAGTTAAATAGATAATAGTATTCCTCTGTGACCTCCTATACTCTGTTACTCTGTGTTGAAAAAGTTATGAACCTATTCTAAAGAGAGGTTAAAAAGACATAAAAGCACTCCTCTGTGACCTCTTAAACTCTGTCCCTCTGTGTTGAAAAACTCATATAGACCTCTTCGCAAACTCCCACATAACAATACCCGCACACACCGAGACATTCAAACTGTGTTTTGTCCCAAATTGTGGAATTTCAACGATATAATCAGAAGCGTCAATAACATCTTGATTTACCCCATTGACCTCATTCCCGAAAACTAGTGCATAATGCGCATCAGGCAGATTTTTTACATCCTGAAGCATGGTTGTTTCTTCCGTTTGCTCGATGGAACAAATCTTGACTCCTTTTGCTTTCAATTCGTTCACCACTTCCATTGTTGTAGCGCGGTGTTCCCATGCAATGGTTTCTGTTGCGCCCAAAGCCGTTTTCTGAATTTCACGGTGGGGTGGTGTCGCAGTGATTCCACACAAGTAAACCTTATCCACGTTAAAAGCGTCGCTCGTTCTAAAAAAAGCACCAACGTTTGTCAGACTTCTAATTTCATCCAAGATGATCGTGATTGGAAATTTTTCCTGTCCCTTGAATTCCTCTTCGGAGACACGGTTTAATTCCCATAATTTTAATTTCCTATTCATAATCTAGACGCTAAGATATTAGGATTTTAAGACTTTAGGACTCATTTTTTGTAAACCTGCCCATTAAATTCGAAAATTCAAATAGGTGAAAAATAGAAGTCATCAAGTCCTAACATCTTAAAGTCTTAAAATCCTAATATCTTAACTCTTTTCTTTACTTTTATACGACGAAATTCAAAAAATCAGAAAAATTGACAAAAACTAAGGTAGCAAATAAGCCCAGTGAAACTCCTTTGATGAAACAGTACAATGCCATCAAAGCGCGTCATCCTCAAGCTTTGCTGCTATTTAGGGTGGGTGATTTTTATGAGACTTTTGGAGAAGATGCCATTGTTGCTTCTAAGGTTTTGGGGATTGTCCTGACAAAACGAGGCGCAGGATCTTCTTCGGAGATAGAATTGGCTGGTTTTCCGCATCACTCAATGGACACGTATCTTCCTAAACTAGTCAGAGCGGGACACCGTGTTGCAGTATGCGATCAATTGGAAGATCCAAAAATGACCAAAACGATCGTTAAACGAGGTGTCACCGAGCTAGTCACACCAGGAGTTTCCTTTAATGATCAAGTACTTGATACGGCTAAGAATAATTTTCTGTGTTCGGTTCATTTCGGAAAGGACGTTACTGGAATCGCTTTTTTGGATGTGTCTACAGGTGAGTTTTTAGTCGCACAAGGTTCTAAAGAATACATTGAAAAATTGATTCAGGGATTTGAACCTTCTGAAATCATCTACAACAAACGCGACGGTAAAACCTACGATGAATGTTTTGGCAACGCTTACTATTCCTTCCGTTTGGAAGATTGGGTCTATACCGAAGACTACGCGCATGAAAAACTGAATCAACAATTTGGTACAAATTCGTTAAAAGGATTTGGGGTTGAAGCGATGGACATGGCAATTATTGCCGCTGGTGCAATTGTGCATTACTTGTCGGAAAATCAACACGATCGTTTGGGGCATATCACGGCGCTGTCGAGAATTGAAGAAGATAAATACGTTTGGCTGGATCGCTTCACCATTCGAAATCTGGAATTGATCAGTTCCCCGCATGAAAATGCAACGACGCTTATTCAAATCATGGATCAAACCAAAACTCCCATGGGTGGTCGTTTGATGAAACGTTGGATGGTGTTGCCATTAAAAGATTTAACACCAATTCAGAACCGACTAGATGCCGTTGAAGCATTTTTTAAAAACGAAGATTGCTCCTATGAATTAGGTGAACGCCTCAAACAAATCAACGATTTAGAACGCATCATTTCAAAAGTCGCTGTCGGGAAAATCAATCCACGAGAAGTTTTGCAACTGCAGCGAACATTAAAGCAATTGAATCCAATCAAGGAGGTGATCGTTGAAATGAAATCTGATGTATTGAATCGCATTGCTGATCGGATTAATCCTTGTGCTGACTTATTGGAAACAATCTCTAAAACCATTCACGAGGACGCCGCTGTTCAAATCGGTAAAGGAAAAGTGATTGCCGATGGGGTGAACGCTGAACTGGATGAATTGAGAGCCATCTCCTTCTCTGGTAAAGATTATTTGCAAGCACTGCAAGAAAGAGAGAGTGAACGCACGGGAATTTCAAGTCTTAAGATCAGTTTTAACAATGTTTTTGGTTATTACATCGAAGTAAGAAACACACACAAGGACAAAGTTCCCGAAGAATGGATCCGTAAACAAACACTGGTCAACGCTGAGCGATACATTACGGAAGAATTAAAAGAATACGAATCAAAAATATTAGGTGCTGAAGAGAAGATTTACGCGCTCGAATCGCGTTTGTACCAAGATCTTGTCTTTGCAATGGCCGATTATATCCAACCCATTCAACTTGATGCGGCACTTATTGCACAATTGGACTGTTTGTTGTCATTTTCGGAAACCGCGCATGCCAATAGGTATGTCAAACCTGAAGTCAACGATTCATTTGCCATTGACATCAAAGAAGGAAGGCATCCAGTGATTGAAAAGCAGTTAGGTGTAGGTCACGAGTACATTTCAAACGATGTCTACCTGGACAACGAAACGCAGCAAATCATGATGATTACCGGTCCAAACATGTCAGGTAAAAGTGCTTTGTTACGACAAACCGCGTTGATTTCCATCATGGCACAAATGGGAAGTTTTGTCCCTGCGAAAGCGGCAACGTTGGGACTTGTCGACAAAGTTTTTACCCGCGTTGGCGCTTCCGATAATATTTCTTCGGGTGAATCGACCTTCATGGTAGAAATGAATGAAACGTCGAGTATTTTGAACAATCTTTCGAACCGTTCTTTGATCCTTTTGGATGAAATCGGTCGCGGAACAAGTACCTACGACGGAATTTCCATTGCTTGGGCGATTGCAGAGTACATTCACGATCACCCGAAAATGAAAGGGAAAACGTTGTTTGCCACGCATTATCACGAGTTAAATGAAATGACCAATCGTTTTGATCGCATTAAGAACTTCAATGTCTCCGTAAAAGAAGTCGGTAAGAAAATTCTCTTTCTACGAAAATTAGTAGAAGGCGGCAGCGAACATTCATTTGGAATTCACGTCGCTAAATTGGCAGGTATGCCCAGGCAAGTGCTAGACCGCGCGACAAGTATGCTTGCTCAGCTAGAAGCAACACATGAATTGTCCGGAAAAAAGGGCACACAGAAAGCTGGAAAAAAAGCATCAAGTAACGGTGTAGATGATATGCAGTTAAGCTTTTTTCAATTGAACGATCCTGTTTTGGAACAAATCCGTGAAGAGTTGGTAAGTATTGACATCAATACACTTACGCCAGTTGAAGCGCTAATGAAACTAAATGAGATAAAAAAACTCACTGGTGGTTGATTTTTTTGGCTTGTTTCCTTTCAGTTTTAAAAATTCGTATTACATTTGTCGCCCACTGCAAAACGATGCAGTGCGAATTTGAAACCACGTATTGAATTAATATAAGCGGGCGTAGCTCCCCGAATAAGATTCGTCACTGTTCTTCGAACAGACTCATCTAGATCGGGACAGGACGCTACGTAGAAAGTGATTTTGAAATAAATTAATAAGCGGGCGTAGCTTGCTTCTCCACCGTGTTACGAAGCACACGCAGGGGTCGGTTGAAATAAGCTTAGTATAAGCGGGCGTAGCTTGCTTCTCCACCGTGTTACAAAGCACACGCAGGGGTCGGTTGAAAGAAGCTTAGTATAAGCGGGCGTAGCTTGCTTCTCCACCGTGTTACGAAGCACACGCAGGGGTCGGTTGAAATAAGCTTAGTATAAGCGGGCGTAGCTCAGGGGTAGAGCATCACCTTGCCAAGGTGAGGGTCGTGAGTTCGAATCTCATCGCCCGCTCAATGTAAAACTCAGCTTTGCTGACTTTTGAAGCAAACAGAAAAAGTCGAAGCTTGCTTCAGGTTTTTCTGAGAAGCTTTAAAAGAAGGCTACCTAGTAGCCGTTTTGAATTGAAAGCCTCCCTTTAAGAGATCACGTAAGTAATCTCTTTTGAAAGCGGAGAACTGAACAAAAAAATACTACCAGATTTATCTGTCCGATAAATCAAATGCTCGAGTGGTGGAATTGGTAGACACGCCGGACTTAAAATCCTGTGCTCTTAGGGGCGTGCGGGTTCAAGTCCCGCCTCGAGTAC
>CAZXRU010000003.1:110298-204869 GCA_964643345.1 uncultured Fluviicola sp. | reverse complement strand
GTTATGAGCCCGACGAGCTACCAACTGCTCCACCCCGCGATATATTCTGTTAATAGACTAACAGCGGTGCAAAGATAGGGATTCTTTATTGATTCGCAAAGCAAATGCAGTAGAAATCATGGAAAAATTAAAAACAAGCACCTAAATCTTGTTACTTTTGTCAAAAACATGGTTTTAACTACAAATCAGATCTTATGAAATACTCAGTTCAATTTTTCAGCAGCCTAATAATAATTTTCATTTTAGCTACATCGTGCGGTGAAACAGCCAATGAAACTCCTGACGTAGTTAACACAACCGAAGCGTATGTTCCAAACAAGGACGAAGTTGCATTTGAAGAAAGAATGCTGAAAATTGATCAAATGGAGGATTTGGGAAAGGCAAGTAGTCTGTTCTTCTCTCGTCCAGACGGCGCATCTGTAGATGTAGAAATGTTCTTCGATACAAGTAATGTTGCGGTAAAAATCTTCGAAAGATACACGGTTAGTGCTACGCAAAGCATCTGCTCCAACACATTCTACCTTGTTGAAGGCAAAAAGTTTGCGTCACGCGAATTGTTCGAGTATTCTAAAGGCGATTCAGCGTCATTCTCAGAACGAATTACCTATTACGATAAAAAAGAGCAACCAATCGTTACAAAAATTCGCACAGCGACTTACGAGGACGGATTGGAATTTGAAACATTCACCATGACCAAAACACACGATTGCAGCATGGATCGTGCAATCAACGTGCTGAATCAGACAGGTGAATACACAACGACTTTTCGTGGCTTTGTGAAAGAAGATCCTTACCTCTACATCATCGTTGGAGAAAACAAAAAAAATGGTTACACCTCATCTCTTGTCGTTCAAATGATGACGAGTACTATCAAAAAATTACAGGAGAACGAACTCCAAATGATTGGGAAACCATTGAATATAAATTTTGAAACGCTTGGTGATGAACAAGGATTTGTTTACCAAATTCTACTGCAAGCTGAAATCAGGTAATGCACTTCAACTCAGATTGAAAACCATTGTTGTCCTTTTTTAACCATTTAACACATAATAGTAGTTCCGCAAATAAAATGAACTTACTATTGTACTCAATTATAGTCCAAACACAGTGCACATGAAATGTAACATCAAACACTTCGTTACCCTATTGCTTCTAACGTTTACCTCTTTCGGATTTTCGCAAGAAATGAAAGTCACAGGAACCGTTTATGACTCAACCGGCACAAAGCCAGCCGTAAATGCCATGGTAATGGCAGTGCGTATGAAGGATTCTGTCCTACTCGCCTTTGACCGAACATCTGCTGAAGGGAAGTTTGAACTAAAAGGTTTTGAAATTGACACGTTTTCTCTCATCATTGACCACCCTGGTCTAGACGAAAAAACATACTACATGTTTGGACATGCTGAAAATACAGAAATCGATATTCCCAATGTGCGTTTATACTCAAAAGCGCAGGAAATTGAAGAAGTAGTCATCTATGCCAACCGAAACCCAATTTATTACCGCGGCGATACACTCGTTTACATTGCTGATTCATTCCAAGTAGCGGAAGGAGCTGTGGTTGAAGATTTGCTAAAAAAACTTCCGGGAATAAGTGTCGATAAAGACGGTAAAATCACTTCGCAAGGTCAAGCAATTGATCAAGTTTTAGTGGATGGTGATGAGTTTTTCGGAACTGACCCAACCATTGCCACGAAAAACCTAGGTGCTGATGGAATTTCAACCGTTGAAATCTACGAAAAGGAAAATGATCAGGGAATTGGAGGGAGCGAAGATAAAATCAAAGTACTGGATTTACGACTCAAGGATGATGCGAAAAAAGGCTATTTCGGTCGAATATCAGGTGCTTCGGACTTTGCGTTGACACCAATCAATGGTACATTTGGGACCAATCCCTTCTATGAAGGTGAGCTGCTTTTAAATCGTTTCGACGGTGCCCAAAAAATTTCGGTTTTTGCGTTGACAACCAACACTCCTCGTTCAAGCTTTGGAAGAGGTGATTTAAACAAATTTGGCTTGAATAACGAACGAGGAGCGAACTCTATGCCTTGGGAAGACAATACCCAGAACACGAGCGGGATTCCTCAAACTTTTAAAGCGGGGGTTTATTTTAGTGACAAAATTGGAAAAAACAAAGGAGCTAAGATTGGATTTAATTATTCGTATTACAATACGCAACTTGAAGCAATATCGGCAAGCAGGTCTCAGTACTTCTTAACAGATACAACGTATTATACCGACGATTCTACCCGAAGCATGACCAGAAATGAATCACACAACATCAATTTCAACTTTAGTGCACCGCTGGATTCAATGACCACAATAGAAATCAAGCCGTCCCTCTCTTTCGATTTTCAAAACCAAGACAATTCTGATTTGACGACGTTTATTACTGGCGATGAGATTAAATCTCTCGAAACAACCATTGGCAACAAAACCAAATCCGAAGGAGTAGGATTGAGTGGTATGGCAAGACTGAACCGAAAATTCAAAAAGAAAAAGCGGGAACTAGAGATAAGGTATGATGTGGATATTCAGGACAATAAAACAAGCGGGAATCTAAATACAACAACGCGCATTTTTACTCCTCTCTACGATTCGATTGTAGATCAGGAAAAACGAAACAATAACAGTGGTTCTAACCATTACGCTACGGTGACATACATTGAACCAATTGCTAAAAAGTTGAAACTTGAATTCCAGTATTTGTACGAATATGGATTCAGTAAGCAGAACAGAGAAACGTACGATTTCAACAACAATGAGTACTCTAACTTCCGTACAGATTTATCAAACATTTTTGAAAGTACGCGCCAACAACACAGAGGTGGACTTGAATTAGTGTTCCAGACAAGTAAGCACACCATTCAGGGCGGCGCTCGGGTTAGAAACATTGATATTGCGAATAACAATTTGATTACAAATGTTCAGACACCTCAAAACTTTACGAATGTACTACCGCGTTTTACCTATGAATATAAGCCTAGCGTCAGTACGCGGTTTTCAGTCAACTATACTACAAATTCATCGCAACCATCGATCAACGATTTACAACCGGTTCCAGACAACACTAACCCGAATAGGGTTGCTATCGGAAATCCAGATTTAACGCCAAATTACACACATGACATTCGATTGAATTTCAATACTTGGCAAGCAATGTCTGGACGATACATTTATGCAGGAACACTTTTCAATGTAACGGACGATGGATTCGCAACTTCAACAGTGTTTGATCAATATGGGCGTACCTTCTCACAAACGGTAAATACAGACGGAAACATGTATGCAGTATTGTATGCTGGTACAGGACTTCCTCTTTACAAGAGAATTATCACTCTAAGACCAAACTTAAATTCATCCTTTACCCGTTTTAATAACTTCATTAATTCAGAAAGAAATACAACCGATAATTTTGCAATTACTGGTCAAGCAGATCTTGAATTCCGATGGGATTCACTCGAAGTTATCCTGAATGGTAGTTATACCTTTAACAATCCTGTAAGCTCTTTGAGTACCGCTTCTAACAGTCCATATACAAGTCAGGCTTACGGTGCGGATGTTGTATGGAGATTACCGCTAGGATTTAAAATAGGTGTTGAAGGAACGTATTATAAGAATGCGCAACAAGGACAAGGATTCTTCAATATTGAATATTTCATTTTAAATGCTGAGTTCAGTAAAGCATTCTTAAAAACCAGCAATTTAGTGGTTGGAATTCAAGGGAATGATATTTTCAATCAGAACATCAACGCTGCACGACAAGTAAACGGAAACATCATTACGGATAATAGAACAACGATTATTTCACGCTACTTCCTATTGAAGGTGACATATCGTTTTAATAATAACAAAACTAAAGAAGAAGACTTCAATGGCTGGCATTAAGATTATACTGACAATAGGAGCATTGGTGGCATTTTCTGCTACGTCAATGGCGCAAATTACATCGGGTAGAATAGTATTCGAACGGAAAACCAATTTGCACAAACTTTACAAGGACAATGAGCGTGTGAAACCCTTCTTGAAGGACGATGTAAAATGGAAAATTGAGGATTTTGAATTGTTTTTCAATGACTCACTTTCCGCATTCACACCCATTGAAAGCGATGAACCTGAACAAGGATTTATGAAGTTTCTAACGACACACAACAAAATCTACAGCAATACAGCTGCTGATCAAAAAATTGCAGTGTTGGATTTATGGGGAACTCAGACCATTGTGAAGGATTCGTTGACAAAAAGAACGTGGAAAATAACAGAAAACAAACGAAACATTGCTGGATATTTGTGTCGAAAAGCCATGTGGGAAATGAACGATTCCACACGTGTTTATGCGTGGTTCTCGACGGATGTTGTGCCGTCAATCGGACCAGAAGGATTTAGCGGTCTCCCAGGAGCTGTGCTTGGACTTGCAACAGAGGATGGAAGTATCATTTACTTCGCGAAAGAAGTGAAAGCAATGGCTCCTCCTCCAGCAAAATTAGAATATACGATCACCGCAAAAGAAAAAGATGTTTATACTGTTGAAGCACTGAAAGTAGCACTCCTCGAAAAAATGGGACAATGGGTGAAAAAAGATGATTTGGACGCGATGTTTAGTTGGTTGTAGCTTCGACCCTTCGATGCACTCAGGGGCCTCAGGCTCGATTACCACCAACTAAATGAAGGTGTAATGTCCAAAGAAGATAAACGAACAAAGAAACCCTGGCCGACCAAAAATGCAATGGAACAGGTGTATGCGATGAAGCTTTGGGGGGAGAATAATTCTGAATTTTACTCTGGTTACGGTTCACATCTTCCTGAAATTGTACATCCATACATAAAAGCGTTAACTACATTTTTAACTTCTTTTAAAAAACCGCTGGTCGTATGCGATTTAGGTTGCGGGGATTTTAATGTAGGGAAAGAACTGGTGAAGCATACCCAAAAATACATTGGAGTAGATATCGTTGCTGACTTAATAGCGCACAACAAAAAACACTTTAAAGCAGAAAACTTAGAATTTCATTGTTTGGACATTGCCGTGGATGATATCCCTTCTGGCGATTGTGCTATCCTACGACAAGTACTCCAGCATTTATCCAATGACGAAATACAAAGCATCGCCAATAAACTAACTGCCTTCAACTACGTGATTGTCACAGAGCATATCCCCACAGGAGATTTTACACCAAACAAAGACATTATTTCAGGTCAAGGAATTCGATTGAAAAAACAAAGCGGCGTCGACCTACTCGCTCCACCATTCAATTTTAAAGTGAAAGAAGAAAAAGAGTTGCTGTCTATTACTTTAAAAGATGGTAAAGGAATTATTGTGACGAAGCTGTATGAGGTGTTTTGAGATTAGACTATGTACATCTAACTCATCATAAGTAACTAGATAATTCATAAAAATGCTCGTAAATAAGAACATAATCTTTTAAAAGAATGCCAACCACAAGGAAAAATATAATACAAAGGGTTGAAATTAAATAATGTCTTCTTGACCTAAAAAAAATAGCGGGGACCACTCCTGCGATTAAAAAACATACGACATTTATTCCTGCTCCGTTTGCAAAGATCACTGTGTATTTTGGTAACAGAGGTGAAACCATAAGTTTAGCATCGTACCAAACCTTTCCTATCATTAAAAGCAAAGAAATGAACACAAGAATAATCAAAATGAGGTTTACCATTTTCCATTTTACTTCATCGTTTTTAACTTGTATCTCTTTCATTCTTAATTTTGTCAACTCTATAAATTACAATTGAACATAAAATACACTAAGCTAAGCTTCGGTTATTGAGCTTGTCGAAATACCGAGATTACTCATTCTCCGCAACCACTTCCTTCACTTCAGGTAAGTGCTGCATCAACAAGCTTTCAATTCCACCTTTCAACGTTGCTGTGCTTGATGGACATCCAGCGCAAGAACCTCTCAGAACAACTGTCACCACACCATCATCATATCCACGGAAGTCAATTGCTCCACCGTCATTTTCAACTGCTGGGCGGACATATTCATCCAGTAAACCACGAATGGCATCATCGTATTCTGAAGGAGCAAAAACCTTGGTTGGTTTACTATCGTTACTTTCAGCAGGGGCGCTTTTCGAAGGCATTTGAATCAATATTTCTTTTCCATTTGATAACCACTCACGAATAAACTCACGCAATTCCATCGTGATGAAATCCCACGATAAATTATCGGTTTTTGTCACAGTGATAAAGTTCGAAGCAATAAAAACCCCATTGACAAAAGGCAGTTTAAATAACTCTTCTGCAAGTGGAGAGTATCCTTTTGCCGAAGCCATGGATTGAAACTCAGCAGAATCACCAGTTCCAAGCAAATGTTTGTTGGCAACGAACTTCATCGTGGAAGGATTTGGTGTCATTTCTGCGTAAACTGTAACTGGAACATTCATAGATTCTATTTTTTATACAAAACTAATCATTCATGTCGTATCATATACTAGACAAAACAACATAAAAAAGGTCATTCTCGAAAAAATGACCTTCAATTTGTTTCTATTTGAAATATGGGAATTCTTAAGGTGCTTCAAAAATTAAATGAAACTCTCCATCCGTTATCTCCTTAGACAGCATTCCACTATCTGAATAAACCGTTCCATTAAAAGTTCCTTTTACTTTTCTGTACACTGTCGAAGTTCCTAGTGAAAATGTTGTAGACTCTGTCACAACAATTGAAGCAGTGCCAGGTTGAGTCCCATTCTCTGCTGACCACATGTCAGTTCCATCAAAATAATCAAAATATGCGCCTTCGTCACCTGAACTAGTTGATGAAAACGGATGTGTTCCTACTGTCAGTATTGATGCTAGCGCAGCAGCCTTATCGTTTGAGTAATCTTGTAAGTTGAACATATAGTTGTTAAAGCCTACTGAACCATATGCCAGAATATCATCAGTGATTGGATCAAAAGCAACCTGAGATGCAGATGTATTCACATATCTTACATTGTTCACCGCATCTATACCTCCACCTACTGAAGTAGACGATGAATAATTGTTGACACCATTAACATACGAATGTGCTACTCCATCTACTTCAAATGAAATAAAGTAGGATGTAGGGGTAGGATTAGGGTTGTTTGGATTTGTAGGTGAATTCGGGTCATTCGGTTCGATTGGGTCGTCTTGACAAGCACTGAAAACACCAAAAAGTAAGGTTAAAATAAATAGTTTTTTCATTGGATTTGTAAATTAGATGAATAATATAATTACTACGAAGGTAATCAAAAAATATCGGAAATCTTTGATTACAGCTAGTGAGCAGGACTGTCCACTAAGGTTTTACGGAAACAATCCAAGAATACGTCCAATATTTGATTTATCTTTTCGTTAGATAGCTGTATATTTGTAGAGATGTTGAAAATAAAGTCCATTCTTGTTCTTTCAGGCTTACTGATGTTGTTCATCGGCAATGTTGGTGTCAACGTATTTAAACACACCTGCAAGAAAGAAGGCATTTCAACAGCGTACCTCCTTCCACCAGAAGATGATCACTGCAAAAAGGAGAAACCCACCAAGAAAATATGTTGCTCAAGCTCCGAGCAGGAAAAAAAGGACGATTGCTGCAACGATTCAGTGGAGTACTTTAAAATCAAGTTGGATTACCACAATGCACCTTACCACTTTTCTCCTGTACCAGTAACAGCTATTCTATTTCCAGTCGATGTATTTTGCGCAACCACAATTGACGAAGAATATCACAACGTCGAATACGCCAACCCTCCTCCCCTTCTATCTGGGCGAGAAATCGGTATAAAAAATCAAGTCTTCATTATCTGATAATTATTCATTTTTCTGTAGAAAAAAACGGAAGTCTAATGAATAATTAATCACATGAAAAAATATAATCTCGCATTGCTGTGTCTGCTTTTTACGTACACCATCAATGCACAAGTAAAAGGAGTCGTTTTCGGCTCCAACAAAGAAACCAAAACCGCACTTTACGGAGCGCGCGTTAAATTGCTTAACGCCAATATCGGAGCGATTACCTGCGAAGAAGGAAAATTCGAAATCATTCTTCCGAAAGAACTTCCAGATACGATGGTGTTCACAGCAATGGGGTATTACCCGGACACCATTATCGTTGACAAAAAAGATCGATTTATTTCGTTCGAGGTCATCCTGTATTCGGATCAACTCTTGCCCGAAGTCGTTGTGTCGCACAAAAAAGGAACACATTCCATTTCGCGACTAAAAACACTACACGTGGAAGAATTATCGTCAGGTGAATTGCGCAAGGCAGCATGCTGTAATTTGTCAGAATCCTTCGAGACCAATGCTTCGGTGGATGTCAACATCACTGATGCTGTCTCTGGTGCAAAGAAAATCCAAATGATGGGATTGGACGGCGTCTACACGCAAATTCAGTTTGAAAACATTCCTTATCTGCGAGGACTGGAGAGTTCGTTTGGACTGAATTCAATGTCTGGAACATGGATCGAGTCGATTCAAATTACGAAAGGAACGGGGAACGTTGTCAATGGATATGAATCCATGGCGGGATTGGTCAATCTTGAAGTGAAAAAACCCGAAGAAATGGAAGCCTTTTACTTCAATGCCTATGGAAATGCAATGGGTCGATTTGAGATGAACATGAACTCGGGATACCGTCTCAACGATAAATGGAGTTCTGGAATTTTGGTGCATGGCTCACGCCAACAAGGCGAAATGGATCGAAACAAAGACGGATTTAGAGATGTTCCGCTCGGTCACAATATTGCACTGATGAATCGTTACCAGTACGAAGGCAAAAAAATGGAAGCGGTTTTCGGATTCAACACCTACCTCGATCAAAAAGAAGGTGGACAAGTGAATGCCCTGCGCGATAATCCTGCTGGATTTTATGCCGTGAATATCGACTCGAAGCACATTGATGTTTTCGCAAAGACCGGATTTTTCCTGAAACGACCACGACATACTATCGGTGTTGTCTACAATGTGAAATACCAAACCTTCGATGCACGATTTGGACCGCGCGTGTTCAACGGTGAAGAACAACGTGGATACATCAACGCGATTTATGACGGAATCATAGGTACGACAGACCATAATTTCAAAGTCGGATTGAGCGGCGTCTACAGCAATTTAACGCAACAAATGGATTCACTCAACGACGATCGCGAAGAAATCGTTCCTGGCGTGTTTGGTGAGTACACCTATACTGGAAGTCGTTTATCCTCGGTGATAGGAGCACGTGGTGATTACCATAATCTCTACAACTTTCAATTTTCTCCGCGTTTGCACCTGAAATACATTCTGACTGAACGCACGGATCTGAGACTTACAGGTGGACGAGGATGGCGTGTACCGAATTACATGATTGACAATGTCTCGTTGCTGGCGACCTCACAACAATGGATAGCACCGCTGACAACTGCACCAGAGGTTTCATGGAATATGGGCGGAAGTTTAGTGCAAGAATTTAAATTGTTCGGTCAAAAGAGTTCCATCACGGTCGATTATTACCATACGTTGTTCGAAAACCAGCTTATTGTCGACAGAGATGAGGATTTTAATGCCATCGTATTTAAGAACATGAGTGGGACTTCTTTTTCCAACAGTTTACAAACGGAACTTGCATTTTCTCCGACAAAAACCATCGACGTACGTATTGCCTACAAGTACCTCGACGTTCGTGCGAATTATGGCGGGAAATTGCAACAAAACGTCATGATCCCAAAACACCGTGGATTTATGAATGTCGCGTACAAAACTCGGAACAAACGCTGGGAATTTGATGTAACGGCCTCCATCTTTGGAGAAGCACGATTACCAGAAGTTGTACTTGAAGATGGTCTTCTAACGACGGACAACACAAGTGAAGTTTACCCCTTGCTATATGCGCAAATCACACATGTGTACAAGCGCTGGGATTTTTACCTTGGTGGGGAAAACTTGACGAATTACACGCAAAAGAATCCAATTATTGATGCGGAAAATCCATTCAGTCCAACATTCAACGCTACACGTACGTGGGCACCGATCATTGGAGTCAATGTGTATGCTGGCGTGAGATTTGCAATACAACAGAAAAAATCAGAATTATAAATCTATAAAATTCAGAAATTATGAAAAATATCATTTTAATTATCGCTCTATTCGTTGTCGGAACAGCGTTTAGTCAAACAGAAAACCAACAAGACACGATAACCATTCACACCTCTGCCGAATGTGGCATGTGTAAAGATCGATTAGAAGGTGTTTTAAACTATACTAAAGGCGTAAAATTTGCAGAGCTGAACGTAACCGACAAAACACTCTTTGTGAAATTCAGCACTAAGAAAATTTCCATCGATGAAATTCGAACAATCATTTCAGAAACTGGTTACGATGCAGATGATGTAAAAGCAAATCCCACATCTGTCGATAAATTACCTGCTTGCTGTAAACCTGGTGGAATGAAATAAGCTTCAATCGTTGTATCTTTGCGCTAAAGTAAGTACACGTGTGAGACAGTTCTTTCTAGTTTTATCGGTTTTGGTAATTTGTTTTTCCAGTTTCGGACAGACGACGAGTAAAGTTCGTGTCGAATTTTTTGCATCACCGCAGCAGCAATACGGCTTTGATAAGCTTGAATTTGAAGAATTTGACGAGAATTATGAACAGCTCGAGTTCCCAAATGGAGAACCGTATTTTGTCCCACATAAATCCGTGGGATACAACGCTACGGATGAAGTTCGATTTGTTATTCAAAACAAGCGGAAAGTCGATTTTAGTGCGCTTCACTTTAAAATTGGAACGCAGAAGCTGTACGTCGACACATCCGCTTTTGAAAATGATACCATCTCTTTAAATCTACCTCAGCGAAAAAAGAACTATGCTGTTGAAGTCTTCTATTTCAAAAAGTTAATTGGAAAATTAAATGTAAGGATCTATTCGCGAAAAGTTGAAAACGTCATCATCGTTCCTCTGGTTAATTCGGCAATCAATAAGGATAGTTTAGAAGATTATCTGAATGCCATTTATATTCAGGCTGGAATACAATTAAATGTAAGGACAACTTCCATCTTCGCATCTGAAGAAATCAACTATGACTTGTTGAGCAATCCAAGTCAAGCCAATGACCGATATACGAGTCAAATGATAGCTCTCCGAGATTTGTATTTTGAAAAGCACCCAAATGCAGATAAAAAATCACACTATCTTTTCGTTGTCTCAGGTTTCGTCGATCCTGAAATCAACGGTTACATGGTGCGTAATAAATCGATCGGGTTTATCAAGGAACTAGATGCTGATGAAATGCACTATACAATTGCACGACAGCTGGGATTTGGTCTGGGTTCATTAAATGCCAGCTGGAAAGACGAGGGTCCAGAAGAAGGCACTACGCAGAATTTAATGGACAACCATACTGGGACGCACCTCACTGAACATCAATGGGAGTCTATTCGCTTGGGGTGCACGCACGTATCTTATTTCGATGATTATGAAGATGTGCAAACCAATAACGGAATTATCGCCTACTATTTTTGGGAGGAAGATAAGCTGGGGAACATCACCTTTTCAAAAAATCTGTTGGGTGCCATTAATCGTCCGTTTAAAAAGAATCAATATTCTGTCTATTTGGACATTGACAATTTCCTCTTTAAACCGATTTTCACAGTGTTTGGGTGGATCATTTCCATCCTCCACATCATAGCATTTCTCGGTTTACTCTTCCTTTCCATCATGATCAGGAGAAAACTCTTTAAACGCTGGAGAGATCGTTTTCTCAGACTGCGAGTCGTTCGTTTTTTCGCAAGAGTTTTAAATTTCGGTGTGTTCATCGCCGTCTTTTTTCTCTTTTTCCTTTTGATTAATACAGCTTACCCCATGTTTGAGGTCAACGAGGGCGTGATGAAAAATTTGAACGGAATGACCTTGATCAAAGCCAGAAATGAAATCAAAAACAATGATTACAGCTCTAGACTCGAAGAACGGAAACTGGGATCTGAAATCGTCGTTAAAAAAGGAGATGATTGGTACTTGAAAAAGCGTAAACAAGTTTTGTATTTCTCGTTGATGCAAGATGGAGATGGATGGAAAGATTGTAAGTATGTCACCGATTCGGACTACCTCGCTGTCGACTCAAAAAACTACAGAGAAAAGGCAGAAAGTCACTACATGGTATTTGATTATTTCAACGAGCAAGGTGAAAAAATAGATCAACGTGTGTTCAATCACCTTGGAATTGACATCACCCAAAAATTAGAATTAAACGATCCCGTAAAGCGGATTCTCCTTTTTGTTAACGGTTATAGACCAACATCACTCAGTCAAAGCTTTGAAGAGAATTTTGCTGACATTCAAAAAAATGGATTCGAATTCCCCAATTCGACAAACAAAATCTACAATTTCGATCGTTACGATTACTGGCGTCCATGGAATGAAATTGACTTGTTGTTTCAAAATCGAATCAATCCAGCAGAGACGTTTTATGCGGATGGACATTTTTCGGTTTCAACGTCTAACCATAGAGGACTCCTTAATTTTAGATCGCTTTCGACAAAATATCCGAAGCGCTGTAGCAATAAAAACAAGCATGTCTGTCACACCACAGAAATTAAAAATTGGTCGACTCTTTGGTTCAAAGTCGACAAAAAAACAGTCGATTTATTCAACTTAAAACCGAACAAAAAGGGATTCAACGAGCGAAAAACGAATGGAAAAATAGCTGGCAGAAATTTAAATCAAATTTTCAATGAGCTCCCGAACAGTTCTTCTAACGATACCTTGTATATCGTTGCGCACAGTATGGGATACGCCTATGCACTTGGTATAATTGACGAGTTGAGAGGTAAAATTAATTTTGGAGGTTTATACATCATCGCTCCAGAAAATGCTTCAGCAGGAAAAGTAAACAAAGATGAATGGCAGGAAGTTTGGCAATACGGCGATGATTTCGAATCAGAAAAAGTAAAATCGCCCTGTTTAATTGACGGAGTCGCACCCCAAACAAAAGTAGGCGGGTTAAGTGCCGAAAACCGCATATTCATTCCGAAAGAAAAATATTCAATCAAGGGGTTTTACGATTCTCACTTTATTGGGTATTACACATGGATTTTTAAAATTGAAGATGATTCAAAAGGATACATCAGACAGCGCTGATATTTTCTTCTAAAATGTCGTTTTCTTATCTACTTTGAAATAAGCGATTACAATTAATTTACTAATTTCGCTACTCTAATTCATTTAATAGAATATTATGTCATACTTGTTTACGTCCGAATCGGTTTCGGAAGGGCACCCAGATAAGGTTTCTGATCAGATTTCAGACGCATTGATTGATAACTTCATGGCTTTTGATCCAACGTCAAAAGTAGCATGCGAAACGTTAGTGACCACTGGTCAAGTTGTTTTAGCAGGTGAAGTAAACACAAACACTTATTTGGATGTTCAATCTATTGCACGTGAAACGATTCGTAGAATTGGATACACTAAATCAGCATACATGTTTGATGCTAATTCATGTGGAATTCTTTCTGCAATTCACGAGCAATCTTCGGATATTAACCAAGGTGTTGACAGAGCAAATCCAGAAGACCAAGGAGCTGGTGACCAAGGGATGATGTTCGGTTACGCTACACGCGAAACAGAAAATTACATGCCTCTTGCGCTTGATTTAGCGCACAAGATCCTAATTGAATTAGCCGACATTCGTAAAAACAAACCCGAGTTAATCGCTTATTTACGTCCTGATGCAAAATCGCAAGTAACAATTGAATATTCCGACGATAACGTTCCGCAACGCATCGATACCATTGTTGTTTCTACACAACACGATGATTTTGACACGGAAGCAGTGATGCTAGCGAAAATTAAATCAGATATCATTAACATCGTAATTCCACGCGTTAAAGCAAAATTGCCTGCAAATCTTCAAGCGTTATTTACAGATAACATTCAATACCATATCAACCCAACAGGAATCTTCGTTATTGGAGGTCCACACGGTGATACTGGTTTGACTGGACGTAAAATTATCGTTGATACCTACGGTGGAAAAGGTGCTCACGGTGGTGGTGCTTTCTCTGGAAAAGATCCTTCAAAAGTAGACCGTTCTGCGGCGTATGCAACGCGTCATATTGCAAAAAATATGGTGGCAGCTGGATTGTGTGATGAGGTATTGGTTCAAGTTTCTTACGCAATTGGTGTCGCTGAACCATGTGGTTTGTTCATTGATACGTACGGAACATCTAAAATTGATATGAAAGACGGAGAGATTGCTAAGAAAATTTCAGAAATTTTCGACATGCGTCCTTACTTCATTGAACAACGATTGAAACTGAGAAATCCAATTTATTCTGAAACTGCAGCTTATGGTCACATGGGTAGAAAGAATGAAATCGTTTCGAAAACGTTTAAATCCCCAGACGGAACAACAATTACAAAAGAAGTTGAATTGTTTACATGGGAAAAACTGGATTACGTTGATAAGGTGAAAGGCGCGTTTGGACTCTAATTATCAAAATTATATATACAAAAAAAGCCTGATTGGAATTTCAATCAGGCTTTTTCTTTGTGCTACCTAACTCATTGCACGTACTGACATCTTAAATTACTTATTGACTTCTACTCGAATTTTCTCCCCAGGGTGAATGGATGATTGAACAAAATATACACCCGGCTCGACATCTCGAATATCAAAATAGATCTGATTCAGCCCTTGCACTGCATTGCTAAAATGTGTACGTATTCTTCTTCCCTCCAATGAGAAAAGCGCTACCTCACACGATTGATTGCAGTGTGAATACACCTTTGCTACAAAGTGTTTCGTAGCTTTATTTGTTCGGATTGTCATCCCTGTTAAAGTCATCATATCATTCATCTATTAATTGGTCGATAAACGGACTCCTCAAAAATCGTTGTGCATTTATCGTTGCTGAAAATCACCCACTAAAGATGAAATCCTATGCAAAGATGAGGGAGCTAATCGGATAACCCAGAGTAACTTAGAAGTACGTTCCTGAAAATACGTAGTTCTACTTAGTTCCTACTATAGAAGAACCCATAGAGAAAGCATTTATTACTGATTTTCAAAATGTTAAGAAATAACCTGTTACCTTTTTGCAATTTTGACATTTATAGAGTAAGAACCCATTAAATTCAGTGTTATGCGTCAAATCAGTCTACTTTTTTCGGTAATTTTTCTTACTTCTTCTTTCTCTTCAGGGACAGTTCTTCGCACGAGTGAAGAAATTGCTAAACAACCCGAAATCAAAAAACACCAATACCGCTTAACAACGGGATTAATGGAAGCCATTGTCATTAATATGCAATATGGTGAATCAGAGGTCATCTCCACTTCAGATCGAAATGCGCTAAAAACGGCTGAAGTCGTTCAAATAGATGTCGTTTTTTCTGATTACCCAAAAAGAGGGGATTTGACGAATTTGAACTTAAATCGAATTCGGGTAGTTGAGCGATTGCGCAAAGAATTGGTGACCAATCCAAGTATTGAATGGCGACTTATTCGACAAATGGCATGCAACAACGAGACAGAAGCTAAAACGCTTTTTCACGGAATCGTCATTCATTACCGAAGCGCTCAATCGAAAGAAGTCACGGCGCGTGATATGTCATTTATGGAAAATTTTCTACCAAAAGAAATGGATGCTGTCTCAGCAAAGGCGTTAAAATCTAAAATGCCAGATTCAACTATTTTTAAAGTATTCGACCGCAACAAATCATGGAATCAAATGCATGTGGTTGCTGATTTAACAGGGTCTATGTCGCCGTACACTGCACAATTAGTAATTTGGTTTCAGCTGAACATGAAAAGCAATCGTCTGAAACAAGTCACTTTCTTTAACGATGGCGATGATAAATCTCAAATGGATAAAAAAATCGGTGCAACTGGTGGAATTTATATGAAGGAAGTCAGTACTTACGCTGAAATCAGAGAATTAGCGATAAAAACAATGAGTGCAGGTAATGGTGGAGATGGACCAGAAAACGATATTGAAGCACTTATCGCCGCGGCCAGGCAAAATCCGAATGCTAAAGAATTTGTGCTTATTGCAGATAATCTTGCACCTGTAAAGGACTTGGTCTTACTGGGTGAACTGAAAATCCCAGTTCGTGTGGTGCTGTGCGGGACTGCTTATCGGATCAATTCGCAGTACCTAAGTATTGCTCGAGCAACGGGAGGTTCGGTTCACACGATGGAAGAAGATTTGCATGACTTATTCAAACTCAGCAATGGAAAGACCTTTACTTTTCAAAAGAAACTGTACAAAATTGTAGACGATAGTATCGTAGAGGTAACGCCTAAGATGATTTAATTATCTCGGTCTTCGAAGTTTTCGTTGCGTTTGCTTTCTACCCGTTTGACAATCACGTAAATCAATGCGACTAAACACACCAGTGCAATAGTAATTTGTACAGCAAGTATGGTAAATACGGCAGCCATTCTAAGAGAGTTTAACAGCAGTGCCATACGCCAAAATCTCAGAAGCTCCTTGCATGATCACACTTGTTGCAAAGCGGACATTGACAATAGCATCAGCGCCTAGTTTTTGGGCATCATCAATCATGCGCTGGATGGCTTCTTCGCGCGATTGAGCCTGTAGTTTTGTGTATTCGTCAATTTCACCTCCGACCAAATTTTTCAATCCAGCCATGAAGTCGCGCCCAAAATTTCGCGCTCTTACTGTGCTTCCTCTTGCGATGCCAAGCACTTCTACAATTTCCTTATTTGGGATGGTTTCTGTTGTTGTTAGTATCATCTTTCGTTATTTTAATGACTGAATGTACTTAAAAAGTGATTCATTAACACGTAGTACTCGCAAAATTTTCGATCTTAAAGTCTAATTCCAATCACCAGAATATCGTCAACCTGCTCTTCGTCGCCCTTCCATTTTTCTAGAAAACTGGCTAAATGCCGTTCTTGTTCATGCATGGATAGCGGCTGAATTTCTACCAGAATTTCCTTGAATCGCTTGGTGTTCATCTTTTTTCCTGTTTCACCGTTGAAAGTATCTGCATATCCATCCGTGCACAGATAAAATGTATCTCCTTCGTTTAACTGAATCGAACTGCTTTCAAATTCTTGCGCGAAATCAGTAAATCCCCCAATCGCCTTTTTTGTTGCTTTAATTTCTTCTACTTCCTCTCCCCCCTTTCTGATAATCCAAATGGGACGGTTGGCTCCAGCGTAATTGACCACTCGTTTGTTGATGTCCACTGAACAAAAAGCCAAATCCATCCCATCTCGAGTGGAATCATCGTTGACTTCAGATTGCTTCAATGAAGTTTTAATGCCTGTATTCAATAATTTTAAAATCGTAGACGGATCCGCACTTTGATCGACGGCTTCGTCCAATTTTTCAGCGCCAATCATGCTCATAAACGCTCCGGGAACTCCATGCCCTGTGCAATCGACCGCGGCAATGAAATGCAAATTGTGCTTTTGCGTGTAGAAATAAAAATCCCCACTCACAATATCTTTGGGCTCGTAGAGAACAAACGACTGAGGAAAAGCTGCAGAGACATCATCCAAATTCGGCAAAATGGCCCGTTGAATCCGCTGTGCATAATTGATACTGTCGGTAATCTCCTTGTTTTTGTCTTCGATTAGTTCTTTTTGGACTTCCAGTTCATCAATGGTCACTGCCAAAGCTAAACGTGCAATGATCTCCTTCTTGGTCAATACATAACGTGACTGGATCAGCACAACGCAAATTATACCAACAGTCAAAACGAGCAAACCTCCGTTTATTAAAATTTCATCGATGGTCAGTTGACTGTTCAAATGAAAATAGATGCCATTCGCTATAAGCGATAAAATGAGAATTGCGATGGTCCAAATAGGTTTCCAAAGCACCAACATTCCCGCTCCAATAATCAGCGCTAGATAGGCAAACGCATGTTTTTGAAGGGTCGGAATGTCCATCACGCTCCACATGTACGCATTTTGAATGGAGATTCCCAAAAATGGAAAAACCATCAACATTTCCGTGCTTAAATTAATTGCCTTTCTCAAAAGGACAGCAAAAAGAATCAGTGCAGTTACCGACAATCGAGCAAGCAAGAATACTTTCCAATATTCTGGAATGGTGTAATAATCCGCAATGAACCAAATTGGATTCAAGATGATTGCCACCCAACACACAATCACATGGTGCTTCGTCGCAATGCGGTTCATTTCGCTTTGCCAGTCTACTTGTATGTTTATTTTTCCACTTCTCGGCATGTTCGTTTAGCTCGTAAAACCGTTTTCGATGTCAATTTACAGATTTTTCTATTAAGCGCGTCGCTTTGATTCGATAATCTGAACAGGTTTTTACCGCACCACGGAGTAGCAGCGTAGCTTAAAGCTTCGCCTTTTTCTCCTTTGTGTCGCATTTGTGATAAATCTAACCGCGAAGGCGCAAGAAAAAATAGAAAAAGTTTGTAGGGAATCAATATCTACATGCAACATCAACTAGTGTGAAACTGGCAAAATAAGCGCGCAAGGTATAGAAAGTCGTCTTTTAGACGACTCCTTTCCTGCCTGTAGGCTGACAGGGTGTACTTTATTTGCCAGTAACAGCTTTACTTTTGCCTTGTGTCCTCGCGGTTAGCCATGTCCAACAACCCAACTATATCTTCACCCCCATCACACACACATCATCGACCTGTTCTTGATTTCCCTTCCAATTATCGAACGACAATTCAAGTTCTTTTTTCTGCTTCCCGAAAGGAAAACCATCCAACGAAAGCAACAAGTTTCTAAAACGCTGTCGATTAAATTTCTTCACGTTTTCTCCTCCAAACTGATCGGTATATCCATCCGTGAACAAGTAAAATTGATCTCCTTCCTGCAACGAAAATCGTACAGTTTCAAATTCCTTTTCGCTGTTCGAGTAATAGCCAATGGCGTCTCTTCCCTTTTTGAATTCCACCAGTTCACCATCTCGGATAAGAATCAACGGTCGACCTGCTCCACAAAAAGAGCCTGTCTTTTGACGGAGATTGAACTTACAAAAGACGATATCCATTCCGTCGCGTCTGGTTCCTTCCGTCAAGTTATCATTGAACAAGCTGATCAGCTCATCGTCAAGAATGCGCATAATTTGAGCAGGATCTGAAACTCCTTCCAGACGAATAATCTGTCTCAGCAACGTACTCCCTGCAACATTCACCAATGCTCCTGGAACACCGTGACCAGTACAATCTCCCACCGCGAAGTAGACATCATCATTGTGCTGAAAAATCCAATAGAAATCACCACTTACCACGTCTTTTGGCTGAAAGAGAACGAACGCATCCTGAAATACGTTTTGGATCACCCGTTCGTTGGGCAGCATTGATTGTTGTAAACTTCCCGCATAGCGAATGCTCTCCTGCATTTCTTGCGACTTTGTTTCTAGTTCTGTCAAACGCGTTATGAGCGCTTCTTGGGTGTCCAGTTGTGCTGATACACCATCCTCATTTAAGGTCAATGTTTCCATGAGAAGGAAAATTTCGGTAAACTAATTAATTGAATGATCTATTTTTCGAAGAGAATAGTAACTCAGAACTTGTTTAACAACAAGCCATAGGCATGACGCAATAGCGATGACAGATTCGCCAATGATTAGAATGAAATATATATTTCTGCGTCAATTCCATGAGCGCAAAGATAGAAAAGGAATCTAATTAAACAAGAAAAGTCCTCCCGATGGGAAGACTTTTCATTTTCATTTTATTTCTAGTTACTCGGTAACCATATAGCTTTCTACGCTTGGACACGTACAGATCAGATTTCTATCTCCATATGCATTGTCAACGCGGCGTACAGGAACCCAATACTTCCACTCTTTCAAGTAATCGACAGGGTATGCCGCTTGCTTTGGTGTGTAAGGATAGTTCCATTCTTGATTGATGATGCAGTCAGCAGTGTGCGGTGCATTTTTCAATAAGTTGTTCGCTTTGTCGGCTTTTCCTTCTTCGATATCTCTAATTTCTTGACGAATAGAAATCATCGCTTGAATGAAACGATCAAGTTCTTCCTTGTCCTCGCTTTCCGTAGGCTCTACCATTAAGGTTCCGGCTACTGGAAATGATACTGTTGGAGCGTGGAAACCGTAATCGATTAAACGTTTTGCGATATCTGCAACTTCTACATCAGCTGTTCTTTTGAAATCACGGCAATCCAAAATCATCTCATGTGCAACTGTTCCGTTGACACCTGAATACAAAATTCCGTAATGTTCTTTCAATGAAGCGGCAATGTAATTTGCGTTAAGAATCGCCATTTCTGTTGAATGACGCAATCCTTTTGCTCCAAGCATTTTTATGTAACCGTATGAAATCAACAAAATCAACGCTGAACCGTAAGGTGCTGCTGATATTGCATGGATCGCCTTTTCACCACCCGCTTTAATTACTGGTGATCCAGGTAAAAATGGTGCTAGGTGCTCTGCAACACCAATTGGTCCCATTCCAGGTCCACCACCACCGTGAGGGATTGCAAATGTTTTGTGCAAGTTCAAGTGACAAACATCAGCCCCAATGTTTCCAGGGTTGGTCAGTCCAACTTGAGCATTCATGTTCGCACCGTCCATGTAGACTTGTCCACCGTTTTCGTGAATGATGGATGTGATTTCTTTAATTCCTTCTTCGTATACACCATGCGTTGAAGGATATGTCACCATGATTCCACCCAAAGTGTCTTTCAATTCTGTTGCTTTTTGTCGCAACTCATCAATGTTGATGTTTCCATTTTCATCGCAACCTGTCACAACCACTTCAAATCCTGCCATTACCGCAGATGCTGGGTTTGTTCCGTGTGCTGAAGATGGAATAAGCATTACTTTTCTGTTAAAATCGCCGTTCGATTCATGGTATGCTTTCATGACCATCAATCCTGCGTATTCACCTTGAGCTCCAGAATTTGGTTGCAACGACATCGCTGCAAAACCAGTGCACTCACACAAATCTTTCTCCAATTGGCGGAACATTTCGTGGTAACCAGCTGCTTGATCCAATGGAGCAAACGGGTGCATGTTCGCAAATTGTGGGTTCGTGATAGGCATTAATTCCGATGCTGCATTCAATTTCATGGTACATGATCCCAAAGGAATCATACTGTGTACCAATGACAAATCTTTGTTCTCCAAACGTTTCAAATAACGCATCATTTTCGATTCTGAATGAAAACGATTGAACGTTGGATGGGTTAAAAACGCATCTGTTCTGAAAGCTCCTTTGCTCAAAGAGACCGACAATTCAGACGAAATTGAAGGTGTGCTTTTTCCTGCTACTTCAGCAAAAACGGACAATACAGTTTCTACATCTTTAATTGTGTGAGGTTCTCCAAAATTGATCGTCAATTCGTTATCGTTCAAATAATTGAAGTTCATTTCTTTTGCCTCAGCTTTAGAACGAATCACTTTGCAATCCACTCCTTTCACCCAAACAGTATCGAAGAATTGGTCGCTACCAACAGTAATTCCCATTGATTTAAGTCCTGTCGCTGTTTTTGAAGCCATTGAATGCACGTGCTCAGCAATTGCTTTCAATCCTTTTGGTCCATGGTAAACAGCGTACATACTTGCCATCACTGCCAACAAGGCTTGTGCTGTACAAATATTCGAAGTTGCTTTTCCACGTTTAATGTGTTGTTCACGTGTTTGAAGCGCCATTCTCAATGCCATGTTTTGGTCATCATCAATGGAAACTCCAATGATTCGTCCTGGCATTTGACGTTTGTACTCGTCTTTCGCTCCAAAATAAGCTGCATGCGGTCCACCTGCGCCCATTGGTACTCCAAAACGTTGACTTGTTCCAAATACCACATCAGCACCTAAAGAACCTGGTGATTGTAACAATACAAGTGACAATAAATCTGCGGCAACTGCGACCTGAAGTCCTGCTGCTTGCAAACGTGCCATAATCGGTGCGATATCGCTTACTGTACCTTTTGCGTCTGGGTATTGAATAATTGCTCCGAAGAAATCGTTCGTTGGGGTAAACGTTTCAGGGTCACCCACGACCAATTCAATGTCTAAATTCTTTGCTTTCCCAGCAACAACATCTATTGTTTGTGGGAACGTATTTTCTGTAATGAAAAATTTATTCTTGTTTTCTTTTACTGCTTCTCTAGAACGCGAATTATAAAACATAATCATCGCTTCAGAAGCTGCTGTTCCTTCGTCCAACAACGATGCGTTTGTCAATTCCATTCCAGTCAAATCGGAAATCATTGTTTGAAAATTCAACAATGCTTCCAAACGTCCTTGTGAAATTTCCGCTTGATAAGGCGTATAAGCGGTATACCATCCTGGGTTTTCAAGAACATTTCTTAAAATCACCGATGGTACAATCGTTTCGTTGTATCCTAATCCGATAAATGAGGTGAACAATTTATTCTTGTTTCCTAACGCTGTAATGTGCTTCAAGTATTCCTGCTCGCTCATCGCCTCAGAAATATTCAATTCACCTTTCAGTCGTATATGGCCAGGGATTGTTTTGTTGATTAATTCGTCGATTGAATTAATTCCTATTTTGCCCAACATTGACGCTTTCTCAGCATCGTCTGGACCAATGTGTCTTTTTGAAAAATCACTCATTTACCCGTTATTTAGTCATACAAATATACGCTGTTCCACGATTCAAGAAAACGTTTTCGCAAAATTAACTTTATTCACAAAAACAAATAGAAACCCAACAGTCGAATCAATTTTTTTACTCGACGTAGCTTAGCTTCAACATGTTTGAGTTTCCGCGCGCTTCGATAGGCATAGATGCGATATTAATCACCATATCTCCCTTCTCCAAAATGCCTTGATCTTTGAGGAGATTTTTAATATCGGCGATAGTATCATCCGTACTTTCCATCTTATTGTAATAGAAGCCTCTTACTCCCCAGATCAAACTTAATTGGGTCAGAATGCTCTTGTTACTTGTGAAAACAAAAATATGCGAGTTCGGACGTTGCGATGCAATTTTATACGCTGTGTACCCTGAAAAAGACATGGTCAAAATTGCTTCAGCGTCAACTCTTCTGGCAAGTCGACATGCATTAAAGCAAATAGAGTCCGTTATAAACCGTTGTTGATTTCTTTCTGGGAGCTCTTCCTTGTTATAAATTCCATCAAATGTTTCCATTTCGGTGACAATGTTCGACATCGTTTGGATCACCTCTACTGGGTATTTTCCAACAGAAGTTTCTCCAGATAACATCACGGCATCCGCTCCGTCTAGTACAGCATTGGCAACATCGTTCACCTCAGCTCTTGTTGGGGAAGAACTCACAATCATGCTTTCCATCATTTGAGTGGCAACAATCACCGGTTTTGCATGCACGATGCCTTTTTGAATGATCATTTTTTGAATCAGCGGAACATTTTGGTACGGAACTTCGACTCCTAAATCTCCACGTGCGACCATCAACGCATCTGCTGCTTTCACAATATCGTCGATATCTTCTACTGCCTCAGGCTTCTCAATCTTAGCAATGATTTTTGCCTTTGCTTTTTTTGCTGCTACTAATTTTTTTAACTCGGTAATATCTTTAGCAGAACGAACAAATGAAAGTCCCAACCAGTCGACATTTTGCTCCAAAGCAAACTCCAAATCCTCTAGATCCTTTTCTGTCAAACTTGGCAATGAAATTTTTGTGTTCGGTAAGTTAACGCCTTTGTGTGAAGATAAAGTTCCACCGTAAATAACCTTAGCTACCATCTCGTCTTTGTGATTAGTTGACGTAACTTCCAATGCCAGTTTTCCATCATCAAGCAAAATCCGTTCACCTACTTTTACGTCTGCTGGTAGTTGCTTATAATTGATTGAAAAGCGGTTGTTTTCACCTAAAATTTCGTTCGTGATAATTGTAATCGATGCACCTGGAATCAATTCCATCGCATTGTCCTTCATGTTTCCTGTGCGAATTTTTGGACCTTGTAAATCTGCCAAAATTGCAACATTCAGACCTGTTTCGTCATTTAGTTCACGGATCGTTTTAATTGTTTCCGCGTGATCCTCGTGTGAACCGTGCGAGAAATTAAGACGGCATACATTTAAGCCTGCGACAAACATTTTTCTCAAGGTTTCCTTCTCACAAGAAGCAGGACCCATGGTTGCAATTATCTTCGTTTTTTTCATTCTAATTAAATGCTAAATTTTGTGTGGAAGAAATTTCTTCCGGATAAAAAGGATATGCTGCTAACACACTTGGAACTAACTTCAATTGCTGTACAATGTCCAATAGTTCGATGGACGTGTTATTGCACAAAAATAGAAAATAATCGATTGCTGATTTTTCAGGGATCAAGAACTTTCCTTCCACCTTATTTTTAATCAAGTAAAAATCAATTCTGTTTTCCTCATCGTAAAAGGTATACATGGAATGCGAAGAAACTGGTTCACCCTTCTTGTTTGTGACAATGTACTCATCGTCTGATTTCACCAATTTGTACTTTAATGAATCGTTTATTCCCCAAACTAAGCGGTAATCGCTGTGGTGTGAGCAAAGTCCAATCATTTCAAAATCGATTTCCTCCTCAAATTCCAGTATGTGTTTTTTGCTTTTTGACATGCAGTAAATCCTTTGGCGAATTTACGCTTTTTAGTTGACCCAAGCGCAGACAAAACAGTGAAATAACATTCTCTTAACGTTGATTCAAATTCACGAGAAAATACCCTGAAAGATCGAGATTAAAAACTGCAAAATCCACAATTCCTAACTCTTAATTCTTAACTCACAACTCTTAACTCCCCTTCTACTTCTTTCCCAAACTAACCGAATATTTATCTACATCCCCTTTCATTCGCACGTAAAGCAACTTATCGTTCTCCTTGCGGTATTTGATCTCATTATCTGAGGGCTTTTCCTTAGAAAAACGTCCAAACAGCTTTCTTCCTGCTATTTGAGAAACCATTTTCCAAGGAATTCCAACAACATAATCCATGTCCATCGCACCATCAATTTTCTGGTTCCCGCTGATTTCCATGAACCCAATGCTCGAATTAATCGTCATTGCTGGAATTGTAAGCACGCTCTTTTTAAGTGTAAACACATTGGTCAGCGTATCAAAACGAACACTTTTTAGGTTTTCATCCTCAAAATAGCTGCTCAACGCCAATATTGGTCCATAATTCTCCAGCTTCCCGTTCAAAACGGTCATATCGATTTTCAGTTCTGAATCATCAATTTTTGGGACTAAGTCAGCATGTAGGTGAATTTTACCAGTGATTGTTCCGCTGAACGTACCGTGCAAATTTTCTGAAACCAATTGATCTTGACCGAAATTATCAAACTTGACCATGAACTTATCCAAATCAAGATTTCGCACTTTGATGGTTGGATTAAAATAAATATGGTGCTTATCCTTTCCGCTTAGGTAACCCGTCATGTCGAAGTGACCACCAGCAGCATCGAAGTCCAATTTATCCACGTAAATCATGTGGTTCTTCTCCATGCGAAGCGCTGTTTTAAAGTTACCTAACTTATAATTGTGGTAATTCAATTGTTTAACATCTGCGTTAATCTTAAATTCGGGAAAGTCGAAATCGTAAATACTAAAAACAGCGTCATGATCTACTTTTCCAGTCGTATTTGTCGATACACGTTCATTGTAATTCATTAATTCATCCAAATCTAGCCGTTGACCAGAAATACTCAGCTGATTAGGAATTCCTTTTTTGTTCTTTTCCAGTGCATAATCTAGATTAATATTGAAAGAAGAATGTCCCATTTTCCCCGCAAAGTCGGTGATCGTTAATTGTCCACCTTCCAAATGACAACGTCCTTTGAAATCCTCGAAGCGCAGGGGATGAATCTTCATTTTACCATCAAATTCGGTGAGATAAAAATCCGTTGATTTTAATCCATTGTCAAAATGCAAATCTGTGCGGCAATGCAATTTCAGGTTGTCAATTTCTTCGTGTCGGTAATCTTCGGGGACAAATTGCTCACCTCCGTAGGTAAATAGATTATCGAACTGTAATTTTTTAGATGTTAAATCAAATTCAATTCTCGTGTCGCCGTGCATTTTATCTTCAAACCACAAATTGTAGTTGTCCAATCTACCCGAAAAATGAAAGTCCGACTGGTCAATCATTCCAGAAAAATCAATAACACGAAAATCTTTCTCTTCCACAAAAACATCTGCGTGAAAATCATGCAAGGTGTGTGGATAATGTTTCATTTTCGCATACAAATCAGTGATAAAAAACTCACCGATTGGTAAACTAGGCGACTCAGTCAATGCCTTGGCTGAACTTAAAAACTTCAAATTCAAGCTCAAGTTTTCAATTTGCTCATCAATGGGTTTTCTGTCCTTTTTACCAGAAGTCAACTCTTTTAAATCCAACATTTTGGAACTGATCGTTAAATCTGTTTCAATAGGCAGTGCTGTGTGATGAATGATGGCTGGCAAATCACTCACCGAGCCTTGAATACGTATGTCGGAACGACCAATTTTCATTGTCAAATAATCCAATTTGGCTTCATGCCCGTTCATGACTGCATGTAAGTCAATACTTTTCACAGGAACGTTCAGTGCATCTGAAACAAACTTGAGTCGCTCTATTTTCAACTCGCTGTAATAGGATTCATTCAGTCGTTCGATGCTCTTCTCAGGATGATCGATATCGATAATGTCTCTAAAATTCATTGTCAGCGCGACACGTCCAGACAAACCTCTCAATTCTGGTGTGTTGAGAAATTTAGCAAGGAAGTCCAAATCAAAATCAGAATTTAACTTCATGTCAATATCCGGGGAATCAAAATTTTCAACGACGAGCTTGCCTTTAAATGTTCCAGCTTCAGGTTTTGCGGTAAAATTTTCCAGTTCAAAACGCATGGTGGTAATGTCACGCTTCTTTCCATTTGTAAATGATCCTTTAAACCCTATTTGATCTAATTTTTTTCCTGATTCTAAGTTGTTGAAATAGCCTTGGTCACATCCAAATTTTGCATTAATTGCTGGTTGATGCCCATGAATTGACTTTCCTTTGATCGTTGCATCAAAAAAGATCTTGCCCTTATTTTCGAATTTTTTTAATGTCGGTTCCAGTTCCTCTGGTGCGAGTGACAAAAACAAATTGAAATCTGGTTTATTGCCGCTGAAATGTAAATCTAGATCCATGTCATTTGCTAAATCCACGGATCCATCAAAGTTGAATGTTGCCTTTTCCAATGTTATTTCTGTTGGACTCACCGTGAGCAGTTGTTTAGTTTGATCAATATCAATTTGCGTATCCACCTCAAAGTGCTTGTGCTTTAAAAACGAAGTGTCACCATGGTTGATGAGATTGAATTCAAATTTTGAGTCGAGACCAATCATCAAATGATCATCACTGGTTTCAAATTCTGCCACGGCACTTTCAACAAAGAAATCAACCATGATGTTGTTGAGCTCATTTAGTTTCGAAATGTCCACCTTGCTCAGTTTAATCGATTCTAAATCAAGGTGAAGTTCTTCTTCGATGGTTTCAATTGGTTTGGTACTTTCAAACGCTTTGACAATGTTAAATTCATCGTTTTTATGTTGTACAATTCGAATTGCACCCTCCGACAGTTTAATTGATTTTACATCGTACCTTCCTCCAAGTAATTCAAAGATATTGAACCCAATATAGGTATCCTGTATATGCACGATACGCGTTGAATTAGTAAATTCCTTTCCTTCAAAAATCTCTAATCCTTCAATGTCTATAGAGATATAGGGGAAATTTGCAAATGGTGCTACGTGACTGTCTTTGATCCGAATAGCTCCTTTGAAATCCTCGTTTGCTGTTTCGATTAAACTCTTAACAATAGCATCTTGCTTTAAATAAACGACAAAAACTAAGGTGGTAAAAACCAATATTGGTGTAATCAATCCAAACCACATAGTTCGTTTCCAGAATTTTTTTCGCTTTAAAAAATTGAATGAAATTGGACGCATTAAAAAAAGTTAAATGTGAATATAAAATTACAGTATTTACATAGAACAAACAATAATCCAGACGATATCTGTTCTTTGCTCTTGACATTTTTTAACGTTGCTTCTTTTCAAACAAAATGCCAAAAGGAAATAATTGCTTCGATCATAATTAAAATTGAACAATAAATTGGTAAACTCAGTGATACTCCGTTAACAAAAAAATAACAAATATACCATTGTAATGTTTTGTTTTTCAATAGATTAATTATTTGGCACGTCTTTTGAAAATTGACAAGACATAACATATAAATTTTATTAATTATGATCGCAAAGAAAAATTCGAGGTACGACCTCGAGCGGAAAAGAATTGTCCTATTTCAGATAGGATTATTGACAGCAGGTTCCTTCACATGGGCCGCATTCTCTTACTCAACACCTGTGAAAACGCAGCAAGAAAAGTTAGCTGTAACGTATGAACCGGTTTATTTTCAAGTGGAAGAACCTGAAATTGAGAAACCAGAACCAATTGTTCAGCCCCCTGAAATTCAAAACAACGATGATCAGCAAACAGCAGGATTAACCGACCAAAGTATCAGTGATGCTATTGATGTGACGGTAAACACATCCGACTTACCCATTCCAGGAGTGGATTTGCCAATTGTTGGACAACCAGGAGATGGCGAACTTGGTGGAATAGTCGATGTAACGGGAGAAGACATTGATCCCTTCCCAACTACCGAAGCTAAATACATCGGTGGTACCCCAAAAATGCAGGAAGATATTTTCGATAAGCTAAAATATCCTGAGATTGACATTCAACTTGGAAATCAGGGAATTGTCTATGTTGCATTCGTTGTGGAAAAAGATGGAAGCGTATCGAATGTGAAAATCGAGAGGGGAATCTCTGAAACGATTGATCGCGAAGCAAAGCGGATTGTTCAAAATTTCCCGAAATGGAAACCAGCAGAGAATGCTTATGGCAAAGTGAGAACAATTGTCCGCCTGCCCATTAAGTTTATCATCGCTAAATAGAACATTCGTTTTGATAGCAGAACGGTCGTAATTTTTGCGACCGTTTTTTATTTCCAGTTGTAGTGTTCCATGGAATAAAAGTGCATTTACCTATACCACAATTGACCACTCAAATCTCAATTTAATTTCGTAAGTTTGTGAACACCTTAGTGTTACTACCTACATGAAAAATACGCTTACTACACTTCTATTTTTAAGTTGCTTTGTCCCTGTTTTTTCTCAACTGGATACATTGTTTTGGTTTGCAGCACCTGAGGTTTCTATCAGTAATAGCAGTTTTGACCGACCCATTGTGTTTCGCATCTCTACCGTCGATCAGGCAAGTACAGTGACAATAGATCAGCCTGCGAATGGTGCATTTGTGCCACTAGTTTATGTCATTCCTGCGGGAGCGACACAAACTGTTGATCTAACACCATGGATTGATCAGATAGAAATTAAACCTCCCAATACAGTATTAGATTATGGCTTGCGAATTACAGCAACAACTCCCGTTACAGCGTATTATGAGGTTGTAAGTGCGACGTGTAATTGTAATCCAGAAATATTTACACTGAAAGGGCAAAATGCATTGGGGACCGATTTCTTTGTTCCAACACAACATTTCATAGATAATTCAGCCGCATATACGCCAATGCCCTATAATTCGTTCGACATCGTTGCTACCGAAAACAATACAACGGTTACAATAATTCCAAGTCAAAATGTTGTTGGGCACCCAGCTGGTATTCCCTACAATATTGTTTTAAATGCTGGTCAGACATATTCTGCAACGGCTACTGGTCAATTAGCCATGCAACATCTATTTGGAAGCAGGGTAACATCTACACAACCCATTGCAATTACGGTAAAAGACGATCTAATGGCAGGCACTCCATTTGGTGGTTGCGCCGATCTCGGTGGAGATCAGAGTATTCCGATGAACATCATCGGTACAGAATATATCATCGTTCGAGGTTTTTTAAATGCTCCTTACGATCAAGTGTTTGTGCTAGCAACAGAAGATAACACAGTTATTTCAGTAAACGGCGCGGTTGTTACCACAATTGACGAAGGTGAAAGCTATAATTACTCCATCGGAGCAGCGCTTTCAGCATATATTGAAACCTCGAATCCAGTGTATGTGATGCAAATGTCGGGTTTTGGTTGTGAGGTTGGACTAAGTGTTCTTCCTCCTATTGTTTGTACAGGTTCTCAACGTGTCGCTTTTGCACGATCAAATGCAGAAACCTTGTTTCTTATCGTACTTGTTGAGGCAGGTGGAGAAGGAAATTTTGAATTGAACGGAAATCCGGGAGTCATAACCCCCGCCGATTTTTCATTTGTCCCGGGAACTGCCAATGGGTGGATGTTCGCTCAAATTACCATTCCAACATTAACCGTTGCTGCGGGAGGAGTGGGAGTGGTAACAAACTCGACCAATTTTTTCCACTTGGGAATGATTCACGGCAGCGCTGGTGGAGGTTGCAGGTATGGCTATTTTAGTGATTTCGCAAAGTATAAATATCAAATTCAAGCAGATGGAAATACGTTTTGTTTAGGTGATGATATTGAGTTGATCACAAATAATTTACCTGGTGCGACTTATCAATGGACAGGTCCAAATGGGTTTACAGGAATCGGTGATACACTTATTATTCCAAATTCGCAATATTCCGATACAGGTATATACATCGTTTATGGAAATCTTCCGAATGAATGTGAATTGCTTCCCGATACAATAAACATCTCTATTATCGAGGCTCCACCGGCACCACAAATTTTCACCAATGGTCCCGTATGCGAAAGCGATTCACTGCTCTTCTGGAATCAGGTCGCTTCACCGTTAACGTATAACTGGACTGACAATCTTGGAAACCCTTTACCACAAACAGATACAATTCATGTTTCACCTCAATTATCCGGAAACATAACCGTTAATTTAACCGCGAGTTTGGGGAGTTGTATGTCACCCATTACTACAATTCAGTCGCAGGTGTTTGCAAACCCCGATCTAGCGTATACAGGGCCTTCAGAGGTTTGTGGCTCACTCGTTGATTTGAGTGCAACAATTATTCCCGATCCTAATGATCCTGTTAGTTCAGTTGAATGGCAGGCGATTCCAACGCTCACACAAATTGGTACTGGCACAGCTGTTAATGGCATTCAATCCTCCATAACACCGAGTGTTCAGGATAGCTTTATGGTAACAACAATTTCTGCAAATGGCTGTATAGATGTCGACACCTTCACTGTTGATTTCTTGGTGAGTCCAGAGGTTGATTTTTCTTGGACAGATCTCTGCGATGCTTCATCCATTAGTTTTCAGAACAACACCTCATGGCAAGGAAATCCTCAACCTGGTGATGTTATATCCTATGTGCTGCATTTTGGCGACGCTACATCTTCCACAGACCCAAACAGCACACATGCTTATTCTCCTACCGGCACATACACAGCTTCACTAGTCGCGACCAGTACAAACGGTTGTCAGGATTCACTCGCTTTGTCAGTTTTGGTTCCTTCACCCCCACAAACAAACATTCTCATCGATGACGGATGCGGTGAAATTGAATTTAACGCAGTGCTGAACTCAGGAAGTCTTGCAATAGATGCTGTTTTGTGGCAAGCGGATGGACTTGTTTCTAGTAACCAGCTGAGCTTTTCACAAAATATTTCAACTGCAGGAAATTTTGATGGAACACTTACGCTTTATGGAAGTAATGATTGCGAATACGAGTACCCTTTCAATTTTACTGTAATCCCTTCAATTTCACTCGATCAGCTAGTCGTTCCAAATGTTATTACCGCCAATAATGACGGTGTCAACGATGAACTGCTCATTGATACACTTTTTACTGTGTGCAACGAATACCAGCTGGACATTGTGAATCGCTGGGGAAATAGTGTGTTTAGTACTTCGAATAATTCTTCGCCATTTCGGGGTAATGATAAAAGCGGAAAAGAACTTTTACCTGGGGTTTATTTTTACATTATACGGACGGACGAAGGAGAAAAACACGGAAATATTACTGTTGTTCGAGAGTGATTCACGAAAAACAAAAGCGCGATTTTGATATTGCCTTAAGCGGTAATTTTTAGTTTCATTTTTTTTTTACTTCGCTAATTTTTAATATCTTCGATTCGGTTTTAAGGAAAGACCACTATTTAACAAACCAAAATTTACTAAACAATGAAAAAATTATCTGTTTTAATGCTATTTGTAGGCGTTGCTGCCTTCTCATTTGGACAAAAAATTGTAAACACAAGTGGAGACGCTAAAGTTGCATTTTTAAAAGGTCAAAAAGCCATCAATATTGAGTACGATTATTCAGAAATGGGCGTTGGAAAATACAAAACGGAAGAAGCTTACCTAGAAGAAAAGGCTGCTGAAAGGAACAAAAAGGAAGCTGGATCAGGAGACAAATGGAGAGAGAGCTGGGTAGGTTCAAGAGACCGTGTTTATCACCCAAAGTTTGAAGAATTGTTCAACAAAGGAGTTGCTGCAAAAGGAATGAAAGGAGAACGAGGAATTGATGCTGAATACACACTAATCGTTAAAACGACATTTACAGAGCCTGGATTTAACATCGGCGTTACTAAAAAAGCGGCCTCTATTAATGTTGAGTACATTTTCGTTGAAACAGCCAATCGTGATAATATCTTAGCGAAATTTGTTCAAAACGGAGTTCCTGGAGCTCAAGCAATGGGGATGGATTACGATACATCTACACGAATTTCTGAATCGTACGCGAAAGCAGGAAAAATGCTTGCTGCACACCTTATGAAAGCCTTGAAATAAATTTCATTTTATATACTGGTAGCCGTTTTGAGAAATCGAAACGGCTATTTTTTTGCAATAACTTTCTTGATTTGTGGCTATTTTTTAACTTTACTCCAAAATCAAATGTATGCTAGCACCTTTCAATCTTCAAAAATGGATCGATGAGAACCGCGATTTATTGAAACCACCAGTTGGAAATAAAAATCTGTATGTAGAAGCGGGCGATTTCATCGTGATGATTGTCGGTGGTCCAAATGCACGTAAAGATTATCACTACAACGAAAGCGAAGAGTTATTCTATCAAATTGAAGGTGATGCGACTGTGAAAATTCAAGAAAACGGCGTAGCACGAGAAATTGTAATCAAAGAAGGTGATATTTTCTTACTTCCAGGAAACATTCCTCACAGTCCAATTAGAGGCGCCAACACTGTTGGTTTAGTGATAGAGAAAGTTCGAAAAGGAACAGATTTAATTGATGGTCTAATGTGGTTTTGTGATGAATGCAACCACAAATTGCATGAGTTTAAATTTCCATTGAAGGATATAGAACACGATTTTCTTTCGCGATTTAAGCAATTTTACAGTTCTGAAGACCTTCGGACATGCGATAGCTGCGGTCATGTAATGGAAGTAGATAGTCGCTTCGTGTAACTAGCGGATTAAATTCACGTGACCCACATATTCCTTTTTCTTCCCTTCTAAGTCGGCAATAAGTATTTTCCAAACGTAGGTTCCGTCTTGGCATTTTTGACCGTTGTAGGTGCCGTCCCACCCAAATTTCATATGATTCGATTCAAAAACAACCTCACCCCAGCGATCAAAAATCAGCATGTGGAAGGACTGAACATTTCCTCCAACTGCTAAAAATGATTGGTTAAACTCATCTTCATCAGGGGTAAACGTATTCGGAACATAGATGATAGGATCGTAATAAATAGTTACATCATCACTCGATTGACACCCATTAACGTCGGTGATTGTCACGGTATACGTCATTGTTTGATTTGGATTTGCCACTGGATTACTGCAATATTCACAGGTTAAAAAATCAAATGGAGACCAAAACAATGTTCCTGTTGGATTTGACGTGGCAGATAATTGGACTTCATCACCATAAAATGCATGTACATCTGGATTGGCAGCGACAGTAGGTAGTGGATAAAAATCAACAAATACTGAATCTGAATCTGTACAGCCGAATTCATCTGTTCCAACAACAGTATAAATTATTGGTCCAGTCGGGGAAACCAACACCGTGTCAAAAGTCAAATAGGAAACAAGATGCTGTGGATACCATTGGTATTCAATTCCCCCAGATGCCCATAAAACTGCCGATTCACCAGGACAAACAATTGTATCATTCCCAGCAGTGACTTCAGGGAATTTAACATCAATAAACACACTATCTACTTCAACTCCACATGGATTCTCAAAATCGCAGTAATACCATTGACTCGTAGGTGGGTTCGCGGTAATTACTGGTCCTGTGTTTTGAGAAATAAAGGTATTTGGGTACCAAAAATACGTTTCTCCACCACTTGCTATTATTTCTACTGAACTTCCTGAACACATAATTAATGTGTCCTCAAGAACTGGAGCTGGAGGATCGTAGTATACACTGATTAGAACTTCTTCATTCAACACACAACCGTTGGAGGTAATAATTTCAACGTTGTAGAGCACTGTCGCATCAGGTGTTGATACCGGAGTAGCTGAATTCGGATCATCTAAGTACGTTGGTGGCGACCACTCATAAGAAACACCGCCATCAGCATTCAAAATGACTGAATTACCAATACAAATACTGGTATCATTGGAGATATTACTCGCGCCCAAAAATACGGGGAGGGTGACATACACTGTGTCAAGTCCACATGTGTCAGAAATAATAACCATAAAATCTGTTGTGACATTTATTGTCGCGATGGGAGTTGCACTTGTAGAATCATCCAGAAACTGAGCTGGTGACCATGCATAAACTGTTCCTCCGTATGCCTCAAACTGAAAGCTTTCACCAGGACAAATAGGCGCTGTAGGTTGAATTACACCACCTTCAAAATCACCAATTGTGACCTCAAATTGAACGGAGTCAGGTGTAAAACAACCATTCGTGTCTGAAACTACCAAGGTGACATTATAAACTCCCGGACTACTGTATAAGTGGGTTGGATTGACATCTGTCGAGGTATTTCCGTCACCAAAATCCCAAAAGAAATCATTTCCATTAGCACTGTTATTGTCAAAAATTACAGGGTCAGGAATACAGACAGTTGCGACTGGTTCAGAAACCACGGCATCAATCGTACTCAACTCAAACTTAAAGGCGGCTAAATTACAATTGGGACTATTATTAGTAGGTGACCAAACTCCAGGAGTTGATGTAAATCCATTTGGATTCCCTCCGCATGCAGCACAAACTGCGTGGTAAATTCTTCCCGCCTTATCGAAACGACTTGTTCCACCATCTACATGATTGTAGGGACCAGTGGTGCCACCCATAAACGTACCATACTTCAAAGTCATGGCATCCGCTCCTAATACGGAAATGTAAAAATTATTCCCATTGGTTGTAGACTGATACGCATCTGGGGTGACTGGAAATCCATTTGAAGAAGAGAAAACGGCATTCCCTGCATTAACGTTTAACTGACCTCCCCATCCAGAATAATAGATATCATAACAGTCAGAAACTAAAAATGCTGTAGGAGAAATCTCCACGTTTCCACTTCCCGCCCCGACCATTGTGGTCCACTCTATCGTAGTCAAATTAGAATTGTATTTGCGAATAAACTGTCCTGAATTTGGCACTCCGTAATGACCAGGTGTAATCGGCCAGCTACTTTGAGACTGACCAAGGACATAAACATTGTCATCAATGTCAAGTTGCACGCAATAGGTTTGATCGTATTCATTAAACCCCATATAGCTCCCTGAAATCATTGAACCGTTTGTGCCATTGAGTTGAATTACAAATCCATCTGACAATCCTCCGTTGTAAGTCAGATCTTCTCCAACTGGTAAGTTTAAATTCGCAGAGGTTGTGCCACCAACAACGTAAGCATTTCCAGTACTACTAATCTGAATTGAATTTCCTGTCTCATTGCCATTTCCTCCGAAATAAGTCGACCAGTACAACATATTAAGCGTAGGGGGCATTTTAAACGCCACAGCATCCTGACCACCACCAATTGTTGCTTGCATACCTAGAACTACTGGAAAATTATTTGATTGTGTTGATGAAGTGACATAAACATCTCCGGCTTCGTCTAGAATAATTTCACCCCTAAACTGATCTCCGTAATTGTACTGCAGATTACCAATGTTTAATCCATCCGTCGATGACCCTCCAATATAAGTTGATGCCAATAGCGTACTTCCATCTGTACTTAATCGGGCAACAAACAAGTCTGATCCATCCTGAAAACCTAAACCATTTACACTGGTAGAAACGTTTGGTCCCCCTGAAAAGGTAGGGTCATAAGGTGTCCCAGCCATTGGGAAATTTACAGAAGACGTGACTCCAAAAATAAACAACTCACCATTTGGCGCACAAATCATACTGTTCGGTGTTTCGGAACCAACGCCACCAATGTAGGTTGAATACATTAAATTTGTTCCATCAGCATTGAATTTTGTAATTGCCAAATCTACCGTACCACCATTAAATGTTGCGTCATACGCCCCAGGAACAATTGGATAACCTGGTGCAAATGAAACACCTCCTCCAATCAAATTACCATCAACATCTGGAGTAGCTGAAAGTCCCCAGTTATCTGAGGTCGCACCTGAATAGGTTGAAAAAGTAATACTTGGATCGATGATTAACTCGTACTCCTTCGCATAATTTTCAGGGAAATTAAACGAAACAACATCATCTTCAATTTTAAACTCAACAGGTACATTCACCTTTCTTCCATCGACAATGCTCCATGCTATGGGTTTTGACTCCATAATTTCGCCAAAACGGTGAGAAATCACTAAATTTCCATCTTCATCAATCTCAAGATTCTCATGTCCAATAAATACTCTTTTCAATTGCGAAACATCAGCCAAAGGATCGATTGAAAAAGAATAATTCAGTTCATCGTCAGAAGAAGCATAAATTAAATCAATTCCATTATAGACATTCTTCTTTTCAATATGGGAAAAACTAGTGAGGTGAGATTTCCATTTGCTGGGATCATTTCCTAAAATGTAATTCCTATAGAAGTCGGATGGATTGCTTGAAATCGTTTGGATATCGTTATTAATTCCAATGAATTTAGATTGAACCACATGATAACGAACAATGTCATCTGCCGTATGATCGTGATCACCTGAATGATCGTGTCCATGAGACTTCTCCGCAATATCGCTCATGAAATAAGTGATTCCATCTCGTTCAATGTACATTTCACCTAAAACAATGTCAATCTTGTATTCAATCCTATCGTCCCACTGTCCAGCGTTTGGATGCATCCATACCTGTTGCCCTCGTCCAATAAAAAACACGAGTAGAAAGGTAAATAAAGCCAAATACGTTCTCAACATAATCGCCTGAAAGTTACAACATTTCGCGCAAAATAGTGATCATATGAATCAATGATCAGTGCTTTTCACACATTGTTCTGATAGTTAATCGTTTTAGTTTTAAAAAAGTTGCCTTTTTCATGAACTAAAAACTAAGGCAAAAATTGGCTTCCTAGGTTTATTTTTATGTGTAAATTTGTACTCAATAATATACCGTCATACCATGAGTGACCCAATAAAACATGAGTGTGGAATCGCGCTTTTACGATTAAAACAACCCCTTCAGTACTATCTTGATAAATACGGAACAGCTTTTTACGGGTTGAATAAATTGCATTTACTCATGGAAAAGCAGCACAATCGCGGTCAAGACGGAGCTGGAATTGCTAACATCAAATTTGATATGTCACCGGGAGAACGTTATATTTCTCGGTACCGCTCCATCGACAGTAAACCCATTCAAGATATTTTTGATTATGTGAATAAAAAATTCGCGGTGATCGAAGAGGAAAATCCTGAGCGCTTAAAAGATGTTGATTACCTAAAAAAGAACGCTGGATTTACAGGAGAATTGTTTTTGGGCCATTTACGTTACGGGACATTTGGAAAAAATTCCATCGAAAGCTGTCACCCTTTCTTGCGTCAGAATAACTGGATTACTCGAAATTTAGTGGTTGCTGGAAATTTCAACTTGACAAATGTCGATGAGTTGTTTGAGGTATTGTTAGACGTTGGTCAGCACCCGAAAGAAAAATCGGATACGGTAACAGTACTTGAAAAAATCGGTCACTTTCTCGACTGTGAAAACGAAGAAATATACAATGAATTAAGTCCTCAAGGCTATTCGAATGCCGAGATTTACGCTAAAATTGCTGAGCGCCTAGACATCGAACGCATCTTGAAACGCGCTTCTGAAGATTGGGATGGTGGTTATGCCATGGCTGGTTTACTTGGACATGGAGATGCATTTGTCATGCGTGATCCTTCTGGAATTCGCCCTGCGTTTTGGTACGAGGACGATGAAGTATGTGTCGTAGCGTCTGAGCGACCTGTGATACAGACGGCATTCAATTTAAGAACCGAAGATATTCAAGAATTAAAACCTGGACATGCGCTGATCATCAAGAAAAACGGTAGCATCTCAGAGAAAATGATCAACACACCACGCGAAGAATTGAAATGTTCTTTTGAACGCATCTATTTCTCACGAGGAAGTGATCAGGATATTTACAAAGAGCGCAAGCAATTAGGAAAGAACATCGTTCCGCAAATTATGCGTTCGATCGACAACGATTTGGATAACTCGGTGTTCTCCTTTATTCCAAATACTGCGGAAGTCTCCTTTTATGGAATGATCAAAGGATTGGAAGACCATCTGAACGAAGAAAAAATTGAGAAAATCACAGCGTTGGGATCAAATCCAAAGCAAGAAGACATCCGCGAAATTCTGCTGAAACGCGCTCGAATTGAAAAAATAGCGATAAAAGACGCCAAACTTCGCACCTTCATTACACAAGACGATTCACGCGACGACTTGGTAGCGCACGTTTATGACATCACCTATGGAAGTGTCGTAAAAGGTAAAGACAACTTGGTGATTATCGACGATAGCATTGTGCGCGGAACGACGTTGAAACAGTCCATTTTGCGCATTTTGGATCGTTTAGAACCTAAAAAAATAATTGTCGTTTCATCGGCGCCACAAATTCGCTACCCTGATTGTTATGGAATTGACATGGCAAAAATGGGCGATTTTATTGCCTTCGAAGCTGCCATTTCATTGCTCAACGAACGAAAGATGAGTAACATCATCGATGAAGTGTACATGAAATGCAAGGAGCAAGAAAAACTCCCAAAAGAGCAAATAAAAAATTACGTTCAAGAAATTTACGCGCCATTCACGAACGAAGAAATTTCTGCAAAAATCAGTGAATTGTTGCGTCCAGAATCCATCAAAGCAGAAGTCGAAATAATCTATCAAACGGTAGAAAACTTACACTTGGCTTGCCCAAATAACAAAGGAGATTGGTATTTCACTGGTAACTATCCAACACCAGGAGGAAACAAGGTGGTAAACAAAGCCTTCATGAATTGGATGGAAGGGAAAAACGAGCGTGCCTATTAAAATCGAATTATGAATAGACGTACGGCAATCATATTTTACATACTGAGCGTCTACGTCGTTGTTCAATTCGTTTGGTGGGGATATCACCTCATCGAGTTAACAGAAGAAGTCAGCAAAGAATCGACGCAAGTATCTAAGCGTGTAACAATGATTATCGGCGAAGGAGCAGTTTTTCTCCTTTTGTTGCTCATAGGAATCTGGCAAATCCGAAGATCCATTCGAAAAGAATTGAAACTCTCAGAACGTCAAAATAATTTCCTACTGTCGGTTACGCACGAGTTAAAAACGCCACTCGCTGCCAACAAGCTTTATTTGCAGACCATTCTTAAACGTGATCTAACCAAAGACCAAATCAGTGACCTACTTAAAAAATCAATCGATGAAAATGTCCGTTTAGAGCGCATGATTGATAATATCCTAAACGCTTCTCGATTGGAGAACAACCGTTTAACTCTGGAAAAAGAAACAATCGATTTGAATGACTTCATGTCTTCCATTCAACAAAAATACAATTCGCTTCTCGACGCTGAAATCCTCGAATTGGACAGCGATACCACAGTGAAAATTTCAGCCGATCGATTTATGTTGGAAACCATTTTCAGCAATCTCATTGAAAACGCATTGAAGTATGCTGGAAAGGATCAACCTATAACGATTTGGAGCAAAAAAAGTGATTCTGAGATTTTGTTCGGCGTAAAAGACCTTGGTCCTGGGGTTTCAAAAGATTTCAAAAATGATGTTTTTAAGAAGTTCTTTCGCATCGGAAATGAGGAAGTCAGAACCCAAAAAGGAACAGGACTCGGTTTGTTCATTGTGTCGGAATTAGTGCGCATGCACGGCGGGACAATTACCTGCGAAGACAACGTGCCAGACGGAGCAAATTTTAAAATAACAATGAGTAATGGTAACTAATGTAGGATTAATCATTTTGGACGGCTGGGGAATTGGAGACAAATCCAAGTCAGACGCCATTTTTAATGCTCATACACCCTTTATGGATAGTCTTCTGCTCAACTACCCAAACGCAAAGTTAGGAACGAGTGGAGAGGATGTTGGTTTGCCTGATGGACAGATGGGAAATTCAGAAGTCGGTCACTTAAACATTGGCGCTGGAAGAATCGTCTACCAAGAATTAACGCGCATCAACAAATCCATTCGTGAAGGAGCATTTTTTGAAAATCCTACCTTAAAAAAAGCATTTCAAACGGCGAAAGATAAAAATGTCAAACTGCATTTTATGGGATTGGTCTCCAACGGCGGCGTTCACAGTTCACAAGAACATTTGCACGCGCTGATTGATATGGCGAAAACCTACGAATTAAACAACGTTTTCATCCATGCGTTTACCGATGGACGTGATTGCGACCCGAAAAGCGGTTTGCATTTCATTGAACGCTTGGAAGAAAAAATTGATGGAACACCAGTGAAAATTGCTTCGGTTATCGGTCGCTATTTTGCGATGGATCGCGACAACCGTTGGGAGCGGGTGCGAAAAGCGTACGACGTCATGGTGAAAGGAATCGGTGAGCAGTTTTTCTCGGCAAGTAAGGCGCTCCAAATTTCTTACGCAAAAAATATCACAGATGAATTTATTGAACCAGTAGTCGTTTCCCAAGAAGGAACGATTGCCAATGGTGATGTTGTCATCTCTTTCAATTTTAGAACTGACCGTCCACGTGAAATCTCCATTGCTTTGACACAACGTGAATTTCCTGAATATGACATGAAACCATTGGATCTTTCGTACTTCACCATGACGAATTACGACAGAACGTTTACCAATATCGACGTGATTTTTGAAAAGGAAAATTTGAATCAAACCTTGGGAGAAGTGATTGCGAACCATGGAAAAACGCAAGTCCGCATTGCAGAAACGGAAAAGTACCCGCACGTCACATTTTTCTTTAGTGGAGGACGAGAAAAAGTATTTGATGGCGAACGTCGTTTGTTGATCAATTCACCGAAAGTTGCGACGTATGATTTACAACCAGAAATGAGTGCGTATGAAGTCCGTGATGCGATTGTTTCTGACATTGAACAAAATACGCCCAACTTCATTTGTTTGAATTTTGCCAATCCTGATATGGTTGGACATACGGGTGTTTATTCGGCGATTGTTAAAGCGGTAGAAACCATTGACAGCTGTCTTGAATCGGTGGTGAACGCTGGGCTCCAAAAAGGATATGAATTCATCGTCATTGCGGATCACGGAAATGCGGATGTTGCGATTAATCCCGATGGTTCTCCAAATACCGCACATTCGTTAAATCCAGTTCCTGTCGTGTTGGTGACGGAAGAAAAAAATGTGGTATTATCAGATGGCATTTTAGCAGACGTAGCTCCAACTATTTTAAGTCGATTGAACCTCATACAGCCGAAAGAAATGACGGGAAGGAGTTTGGTGAAAAGTTAATTAACTCTTCCTTTTAACACAGAGGAACAGAGTTTTGGAGGTCACAGAGTTAATATATCCTAACGTTGTAAATATTTTACTCTGATTTTGAATCCTTTAATTATCAATCTTTCTTCATCTTCTCGATAATTCCCGTCGTTGAAAACCCTTCGACCAATGGAATTGCGACAACTTCACCACCCGTTTGTTGCATCACATCTTTACCAACAATGTATTTTTTGGATGTTGCGTCAGTTTCGTTTGGATCATAATCTGCACCTTTTGCCACGATATTTGGTTGGATTGCCCGGATTAAATCCAGAGGTGTATCAGCATCGAACAATACCACTAAATCTACCGCTTGTAATCCTGCTAGTACTGCTAAACGTGCATCTTCTGAATTGATGGGGCGATCGTCTCCTTTTCCTTGACGTTTAACTGAAGCATCAGTGTTTAATCCAACGACTAACTTATCACCCAAATCAGCGGCTTGTGTTAGGTAAACAACGTGGCCTTTGTGCAATAAATCGAAACAGCCGTTGGTAAAAACCACTTTCAACCCTTCCCTTTTCCAGGTTTGAACGGCAAGCTTAGCCTCGTTAAGGTTGGCTATTTTCTTCTGGAGCTGTTCGAGTTGTGTCATTTTCCTTTGAGAAATTTTTCGGGATTAATACCAAAGATAATAAACCCAATGTAATCATTAAAATCGTTTGAGATGACCAGACGATCATTCCCAATGCCTTTCCAATCCCTTCGGCGTCAGTTGGGTAATCGTTCTGAAGGTAAAACGCGACTACCATGCCCACCAATAAAGGATAAACGCCAATTCCACCATTAGTCAATGAAATTCCCACCGAGCCAGCAACGAAGCCGATTAAAAATCCACTCAACGGGAAGTCAGCTGTTTCTACTAATGCATAAAAGGGAACAATGAACATCAGCAGGTAACACGTCCAAATGAGCAAGGTGTAAAAAATAAAAGCCCATGGATTCTTGGATTTGAAAATCGATAATGCTCCTTTGACAATGTCACGAATGAACTGCAAAAACTTTAGTCGCAATGTCTTGCTGATAGAGATGACCAAAATCCCACCGACTGCCAACATACTAATCACCGCATAAATAATGATTTTGGTTGAGCTCATTTCGTTGCTTGGGGTCGAAGTATCACCTAATCCCGCAATTCTATCAAAAATCAGCATGAGATCATCGTATCCAACGAGCATCGTCACTCCCGTAATCATTCCAAGCATGATGATATCGAACACCCGTTCACCGATGATGGTCCCAAACGATTTTGAAAACGGAACGCCGTCTGAACGGTACAACATAGCCGCTCGTGAAGGTTCCCCAGCGCGAGGAATGGTAAAATTGATCAGGTAACCAATGAGTAATGCGTGGTAACGGTTCCAAAAAGGCGTTTTGTAGCCCATTGGTTCCAGCATGTACTTCCAACGGGCAGCTCTTGCTACTAAAGCGATAAATCCAAAAATTAGCGAGAGAATGATCCAAAAATAATTCGCTTCGGACAGTGCCCTTTTAAAACTGACGATGTGTTCGTCCGTCATTTTCGAGAAGAACAACCAAAACAAGTAAATTCCCAATAAAAGAGGTAAAACCGTTTTAACGAGAATTAATACCGTCTTTTTAGTCATCTAATCGATTAAGTTCGTTTGTTCATTTGGAAAAACCAACGACGGTTTGAAAGATTTTGCTTCTTCAATGTCCATAAAACCATAGCCGATGATGATGATTTTATCGCCCAATGCCACTCTACGTGCTGCGGGTCCGTTTAAACAGATAGTTCCTGTTCCACGTGCTCCTTTGATGGTATACGTTTCAAGGCGCTCGCCGTTATTGATGTTCACGATTTGAACACGTTCTCCTTCTACAATATTTGAAGCATCCATCAAATCTTCATCAATGGTGATGCTACCGATGTAATTCAGATCGGCTTGGGTGACAGAAACTCTGTGTATTTTTGATTTTACAACTTGTATTAACATTTTCCTATTTGATTGCTCTGCAAAGTTAGATTAATTTTAAAAACCAGCATTATTTAATCAATTCCATATTATCGATCAATCGCACCTCATTGCAGTACGCAGCGATGCAAATTCTGGCACCTGAAATCCATTCATTTATGGATTGAAGACTTCTTGGATCTACGATCTCGAGGTATTCCAACCTCAATTTTCCCTTGTTGAAATAATCAATCGTCATTTCTGCAACTTCCCTCGGAGAATACTGCTCTACTAGTGATTGAGCGTACCTCATTGATTCAATAATTATCAGGGAATCTTCTAATTCTTCTGGATTTAATCGTTGATTTCTACTACTTCTTGCCAGTCCTGATGTTTCTCGAATTGTCTCACAGGGAACAATCTGCACATCTAATTTCAACTGCTCTACCATTCTTCGAATGACTGCCAGTTGTTGAAAATCCTTTTCTCCAAACAAGGCGAAGGTCGGTTGAACAATTTCAAACAAACGGTGCACGACATTCATCACGCCACTGAAATGTCCTGGACGAAATTTACCCTCCATCACATTGGCGAGTTCACCCAATTCAACATCAATTGTTTTGAAGGTCGCTGGATACATTTCTTCAACATTCGGTGCAAAAACAATCACATCTCCTGTCATTTCCAACAATTTTAGGTCATTTTCGAGTGTTCTAGGGTAATTTTGAAGGTCTTCTTTTGAATTAAACTGTGTCGGATTGACAAAGATACTTACGACCACTGTTTCGCTTAAATTAAGCGCCTGTTTAACCAGTTCAATATGTCCCTGATGTAGTGCTCCCATTGTCGGTACAAAGGCAATACCGTTCGATTTACCTGCGTTTTTTAGTCTAATTTGTAACGATTCAACCGTTGAAAACACAGTTCTAACCTTCATTGAGTGACGTATTGAGAACGACAAAACTATTTGTTTTTGTTGAAGTTCCGCTTTTTTTTCTATATTTTTGTAATCGATTTTTATCAATAAAAATTTCATGGAGAAAAAGAAAATACTTTTTATCTCGCAGGAGATATCGCCATTTTTACCTAAATCAGAGGTATCAGCAACGGCGAGAAGTTTGTCGCAAGGGGTTCAAGAAGGAGGAAAAGAAATACGTGTGTTTATGCCGCGATTCGGAGTAATTAACGAGAGAAGACATCAACTTCATGAAGTAATTAGACTTTCAGGAATGAATTTAATCATCGACGATACTGACCACCCACTTATCATTAAGGTCGCCTCCATTTCGGCAGCGCGCATGCAGGTCTACTTCATCGATAACGAAGAGTATTTTAGACGAAAAAGCACATTTGCTGACTTAGACGGAACAGAATACCCAGATAACGATGAGCGTTCAATGTTCTTTTGCAGAGGGGTTTTGGAGACGGTAAAAAAATTAGGGTGGCAACCAGACGTGATTCACTGTAATGGTTGGATGACCTCTTTAATGCCTTTGTACATTAAAAAATTGTACAAAAACGATCCTCATTTTGCCGACACAAAAGTTGTTTACAACATGTACAACGAAGGGTTTAACAATAATTGGGATGCTCGAATTGCCGAAAAACTTAAGTTTGACGGATTCGAAGATGAGGTAACGAAAGATTTTACGGATACTTCTTTTGAAAACATTTCTAGAATTGTAACAAAATATGTAGACGGTTTAAGCGTTGCTAGTGATAACATAAGTCCTGAACTAAAAGCTATTTTTGATGAAGCGCAATGCGAAAAGTTAGACTTTGTCGCTGAAGAGCATCAAGTGAAAGAAGTTTCGGCATTTTTGGATAGAGTAATTGAAGCAGAAGTTCTTATATAAAATGATAAAAAACCCATTTATGTGGCGGAAAGGATTGTTTCTTTCCGCTACTTTTTTATTCAGTATTTTTTTGTTTTTCGCTTGTAAAAAGAAAGAAAACCCGCTTGGAAGCAATGTTATTGATCAAAATCAGTTGTTAACTTCTGCCGGGATTGATACTTTTCAGCTCAGAACATTTAACTATTTCGACGATTCTATTATCTCCGATAACGCAGCATTTGGACTATTGGGTTCGTATGTGGATCCAGTTTTCGGAAGGTACAATGCTGAAATCTATACACAGTTCCGTTTAGAAGGACTAAATCCGGATTTTGGTGACCTCAATACCATTGTGGTAGACTCGTTTGTGTTAGCGCTGAAATACATAAGTATTTATGGGAAAACTGGACCTCAAACATTTGAAGTGTACGAAATCGGAGAAGATTTACATATCGATTCCACCTATTATTCGTTTACAACGAAAGCACACCTGAACAACACGAATCTAGTTCAACCTGGAAAGGGAACAATCGAAGTGAACTCCAGTAAACTAACAGTAGTCGGACAAGATACGGTGGCTTCACAACTACGCATTCCATTGAGCACTTCGAAAGCAAAGAGCATGCTTATTGAGGCAATGTCAAGCAGTACTTTTGCAACCAACGAAAGCTTCTTGAGCTATTTTAAGGGATTACACATTCGTACAAATAATATTGGTCAGTCATCAGGAGATGGAGCTGTAGCCTACTTTAGTTTAAATGATCCAGCTTCAAAATTAGTTATGTACTACCGACAGAACGGTGTTCAAAAAACGTTTAGCTATTTGATTAATTCAAGTTGTGCGGATTTTAATCACGTTGATATTGACAATTCGATGACCGCTGTTGAAGCCGTTAACAACGATACCATTTCAGGTCAGATTCAATACTTCACACAAGCCTTTGGTTCACGTGCCGTCGTGCAAATTGATGGATTATCAAATATCCCTTCAACCGCAATTATACACTCGGCTGTCTTGGAACTTCCGGTCGCTTACCAAACTGGAAACATTTATTCTCCTGGATTTGATATTTCTGTTGCAACACGACTAGTAGAAGGTTCAACCGATTTGTTCAGTGTGAATTCAAATGGCGCATTCGATGCATTCTCAAAATCATTTAAAATAAACTTGAGAGCGTACGTGCAAGCCATCGTAAATGGAGAAGTTCCCAATAGTGGACTGATTTTATCACCATTGTTACACAACACTTCGGCTGACCGTATTGTATTTAACGGACCGAACACAACCAATAAATCAAAACCGAAAATCAGCATCTTGTATACTGATTTCTAACTTCAATCATTATGTGTGGAATTGTTGCTTATATAGGACACAAAGAAGCGTATCCGATTATTATTAAAGGATTACAGCGTTTAGAATACCGCGGTTACGACAGTGCTGGAATTGCTTTGTTGCATGAAAACAACCTGAATATTTATAAAAAACAGGGTAAGGTCGCTAATTTGGAGCAATTTACCGAGGAAAAAGATAGATCTGGTTCTGCTGGAATTGGACACACACGTTGGGCAACTCACGGTGCACCAAATGATGTTAACGCACACCCACACTATTCTGAAGATGGAGATATTGCGCTCATTCACAATGGAATTATCGAAAATTACGACTCATTAAAACGTGAGCTAATTAATCTTGGGTACACGTTTAAAAGTGAAACCGATACAGAGGTGCTTACCTACCTCATTGATGATATTAAGAAAAAATCAAATGTTTCTATCGGTGAAGCCGTGCGATTGGCACTTCAACATGTCGTTGGAGCATATGCAATTGTCGTTTTATCAAAAGAAAATCCGCGTCAATTAATTGCTGCTAGAAAAAGTAGTCCTTTGGTGGTTGGAATTGGCAAAGAAGGTGATTTTTACTTAGCTTCTGACGCAACACCTATTGTAGAATACACCAAGCGTGTCGTTTACATGGAGGACGAAGAAATTGCTGTCGTTGACTTAGATCAAGGATTGAAATTATACAGCATTGATGACGTTGCAAAAACTCCTTATGTGCAAGAGCTTGAGCTTCAATTAGAAGCACTTGAAAAAGGCGGTTACGAGCACTTCATGTTAAAGGAAATTCACGAACAACCAAGATCAATCACAGATTGTTTTAGAGGGCGATTAAACGCTGCCGAGGGCTGGGTGCAATTAGGAGGAATTAAGGATTACGAGCAAAAAATGATCAATGCCAACCGCATCATCATGATTGCTTGTGGAACATCGTGGCACGCTGGACTTGTGGGCGAATATTTATTTGAAGATTTAGCCCGCATCAATGTCGAAGTGGAGTATGCAAGCGAGTTCCGCTACAGAAATCCAATCATCAATGAAAATGATATTGTCATTGCCATTTCTCAATCTGGAGAAACGGCTGATACACTTGCAGCATTAGAATTGGCGAAGTCAAAGGGCGCGACGATACTGGGTATTTGTAACGTGGTTGGTTCTTCCATTTCACGAATTACAGATGCAGGATCGTATACACACGCAGGACCAGAAATAGGTGTTGCATCTACCAAAGCATTTACCGCGCAAGTCACTGTTCTAACATTAATGGCATTGTCGCTGGCGAAGAAAAAAGGCACGATCAGTGAATTGAAATTTCGCACAATTTGTTCTGAACTTGAGGCAATTCCTCAAAAAGTTCAACAGATTCTCGATAAAAACGATGGCATAAAAGAAATTGCAGAAACGTATAAAAATGCTACCAACGCATTGTACCTCGGTCGCGGAAGTTCGTTCCCTGTCGCTTTGGAAGGAGCGCTTAAACTAAAGGAGATCTCCTACATTCACGCAGAAGGATATCCAGCAGCTGAAATGAAACACGGACCAATTGCTTTGATTGACGAAGAAATGCCAGTATTTGTTATTGCTACAAAAGGTACCTCCTATGAAAAGGTAGTAAGCAACATTCAAGAAGTTAAAGCGCGAAAAGGAAAAATCATTGCTATTGTTACAGAAGGTGATGTTCAAGTGAAAGAAATTGCAGACCATACCATTGAAATTCCAGAAACGGACGAGCACTTGGTACCGCTCTTGGCGACTATTCCATTTCAATTACTTTCGTACCACATCGCTGTGATGAGAAACTGCAACGTCGATCAGCCTAGAAACTTGGCAAAATCGGTAACAGTAGAATAATGGAATCCCCGCTCTCAACAAAGAACGATGGCTTTTTTGAGAATGTTTACGCCGTAGTTCGATTAATTCCAAAAGGACGTGTGACCTCCTACGGTGCAATTGCGAAATATCTCGGAACTCCACGCTCCAGTCGCATGGTTGGTTGGGCAATGAACAATGCACACAGTTACCACGATGTCCCTGCACATAGAGTTGTAAATCGAAACGGATTGCTAACCGGAAAACACCATTTTTCGTCAGCCGATGAAATGGAAAGAAGATTAAACCAAGAAGGAATCGTTGTGAAAAACGACGCAATCATAGATTTTAAAGAATTTTTTTGGGATCCCGCTTCGGAGTTAGAACTCTAATTCTCGAAAACCTCTTTCAAAAAGAGCTCTTCATTACCAGAAACCTTTGCCAACAATATAATTTCATTGTAGATTTCAATCACTTCAGGCTCTTCATTGCCTGAGATAGAGACCACATCACTTCCATGTAGCATGGTCAACTGCTTTTTTAGTGTTCGACCTTGCTTCAGGCGTTCTTCGTATTCTGAAGTACAGGCACTTAAGCTCAGTAAAAATACGGTAACAAATAGTGGTATTAGCAATTTCATGCGACAAAGTTACGACGGGTTTATAGACTGACCAAATTAAATGTTCAGCCAAGTTCTGTAAATATTCATTTAAATATGTTATCTAATCGTTAATTAATCAACAAATCCATTTCGCGCCGTTTTAGATTGTAAATTTACCCTATGATTTATGTAACTGGAGGAACAGGCTTATTGGGGAGTCACTTACTTGTTAATTTGGCCGTCCAAAACGTTTCCATTCGAGCAATTTACCGCTCTAAATCTAAATTGGATCAGACCCGAAAACTCTTTAATTATTATCTAGGTGAAAAAGGTGATACCTATTTCAATCAAATTGATTGGGTGCAAGGCGATATTTTAGACATTCCTTTTTTGATGGACTCCATGAAAGGTTGTACAAAAGTCTACCATTGTGCTGCACTGGTTTCTTTTCATCACGATGATTTTCAACAGCTCATTAAGCTCAACCGTGAAGGCACGGGCAACATCGTAAATGTTTGTCTTGATCTGGGGGTAGAAAAACTCTGTTATGTAAGCTCCACTGCGGCAGTCGGTTCTAACGGCACTGAATTAATTACAGAAAAAACTCCGTGGAAAAACACGCCAACAACCACCGGGTATAGCATCTCGAAATACAACGCTGAACGAGAAGTTTGGAGAGGAATTGAAGAAGGACTCAATGCTGTCATGGTAAATCCATGTGTCATCCTCGGCGCTGGAAACTGGAACGATAGTTCGCTAACGATTTTTCGTACGTTGAAAAAAGGAATGAAGTACTATCCACCTGGTTCCAATTCCATTGTCGATGCGCGAGATGTCGCAGAAATAATGACTCGTCTCATGGAAAGCGAAATTCACAGCGAACGGTTCTTATGCATTGGCAGCAATCAATCGTTTTTTGAACTGATGTCGAAAATATCAATAAAACTAGGTGTAAAAGCACCTTCAAAAGAAGCGCCGCGTTTTTTAGTCAACTTGGTACGTCGAATGGCTGGATTCATTTCCATTTTTACGCGCAAAAAACCATCAATTACTAAAGAAACAGTGCAAAGTCTTTACGGCGAACGAAGTTATTCAAGTGAAAAAGTAAAAAGTGCCCTTGATTTTGAATTCCGAAGTTTGGAGGACACCATTGAAAATTCCATTGCTGGAAGAATCAATTAATCGTAAAATTCGTAATCCTGAAAACGAAGAATGATTAAAAATCCTGTGCTGACTTGTTTAGTAATCACCGTCGCCAATAGCTTTGTCTTGCTGTTGTAAATGATTTGAATATCTGTCGTAAAAACGCCATTCTTGTAGATGTGTTTTTCAATCAAATTTCCCAGTTCATCGTAACGAAACGTCCATTCTTCAATGTATCCCTCTTCGCGATTGCTTGACTTTCGGATGGCGGACAATTTTCCGTGCTCATTGTATTCATACTTGTAAGTATAAATGGTAGATGTCATCTTAACCCGCTCGGTGCGCTCAATTAAATAACCAAGTGAGTCGTGTTTCACGAACTCATCCAAATAGGGCAAATCGTAATTGTTGTAGCGCGTTTTCTTTTGCTGATCGTCATAATCACTGTAGACAATTTTCTCCTTGTTGAAAGAAAGTGAACGCACAATTCTACCAAGCGAATCAATATCTCGCTTGAACTCTTCAGTAACCACACGACCTTTATCATCATACGTGTAATGAACAGTCGTAAATCCTTCTAAATCTGTTTTACGGTGAAATGCTAGCCGATTATTTGCATCATAGCTGTAGATGTTCCAAAGTGTGTCTTTAGCACCTTCGTCCTTTTTGGTTTCGTACGTAGAAACTAGGTGACCTTCTTTGTCAAAGTTGTAAACGTACTTGAACGTAGAGGTTTTCATCGGTTCACCCGTTTTCTTGAACACGTACGACCCAACTAGTTGTTTGAGCTTATTCTCTTTGATAAAGGATTCGTTAAAAAAGGGCTTATCCGTAAATGCCTCGCCATTTCTATTGTCCAATACTTGCGCAAAAACAAGTGTTGGTAGACAAAAAAGAAGGAACAGAAAATTATTCATGATGCAAAGGAAATAAAATGACGCCCAAAATCAGCACAACTTCGAGTATATTTTTCCTTAGGCAATAGTTTTCATCTCCTAAATCTTAATAAATAAGTGCTGCTCTACCACTCAAAAACAGAATGACTGATTATTTTTACATTCTAATTCAGTTTTTCGTGAAGGAAATTAAACCATATCAAATTACATTGTACGTTTTAGGAGTGCTCATCCTGTTAGCACCGATCGTGTATTTTGTTCCTGAAAATGGCTGGAACATCAATGGCGTAAAAGTGAGTTTTCTATCTCAAGAAAAACTGTATCACCCACAAAAGCAGGTAAAAACTGATATTACAGATATCATCGCAGGAGTAGATACCACTATGACAGGTGATCAACAACTCATTAAGCATAAAAATGGTTCTAATGGTAATCTGGGAGCTCCAAAAGGCGGGAAATTGACCGAACTTTCTTCTACCAAATTAATCATGAATGAATCGGGTAAGAAAAACCTACATTCTTTTTTTGCTGAATTAGACAACGTAGCCGCTGCCAAAAAGAAAATTTCTATCCTCCACTATGGCGATTCGCAAATAGAAGGCGACCGAATGACTGGTTATATCCGTGAAAAAATTCAAAACCAGTTTGGAGGGAATGGTCCGGGACTAATTCCAGCCACAAATGTCTACAGTACCATCACGTTCAAACAGTCCTATTCGGAAAACTTCAGAAGGTATATTGCTTTTGGGAAAGAAAAATTGAAAAGTGCAAAATATGGAGCAATGGCATCAGCTTCTCGGTTCACGCCAGAATACAAACTAGATAGTATATCTAAACTCGATTCACTCACCGAACAGACAGGTTGGATTACAATAGAACCATCATCTTCTGCCTACGATCGCGCTCGCTCTTACAACAACGTAAAAATGCACTACAACAGTTGTATTGCACCAACGCTGTTAAAAGTGTATAGAGATGGTAACCTCATTCACGAAGAGCAATTGATCACCGATGGGGGTCAACACACCGTTCAACTCTCATTTCCGTCTACACCCAAATTAAAATTTGAATTCAAGGGGAAAGTCAGTCCAAACATTTGCGGATTTTCGTTGGAAGGAGATTACGGAGTTCAAGTCTCAAATATAGCCATGCGTGGATCTAGTGGAACCATTTTTAGAGCGATCAATCAAAACGTGCTCAAACGTATGTATGATGAACTGAATACAAAATTGGTCATCATGCAGTTTGGAGGAAACTCCGTTCCATTCTTCACCGACAGTACTTCAGTGCGCAACTTTGCAAGTTTTTTCAAAAGTCAAATCAATACGGTTAAAAGTTTGAATCCTGGTGCTATGATCATTGTTATTGGACCAAGTGATATGTCTGTATTAGAAGACGGAATTTACAACACCTACAAATTTTTACCCTACTGTGTCGAACAAATGATGGAAGCGACAAAATCGGCTGGAGGTGCCTATTGGAACTTGTACGCAGGAATGGGCGGTTATAATTCAATGCCGTCGTGGGTAGAAAAAGGACTTGCAGGCAAGGATTACATACACTTTAGCAACGCTGGAACGAAAGTTGCCTCACAGCTCTTTTACCAGGCGTTTATCGCAGAATTTGCCACATGGAAAAACACGGTTAATTGAAATACATCGCGCACATAGCTCTTTGGATTGTTTCCACATCTCTTGCGTTTTCCCAAGGGATAGAAGATTCTGTGCGCACTAACGGCGATTCACTTTCGGCATATGTGTTTCCCGATTTCAGAGACATGGATACCGCATTACGGACCACCCACCCTTTTGTCGATTATTCCAAAAATAACTATCAATTCTACTCGAAGGAAAGTCCAAATTTCGAAACACTTTATAACAAACTTGACAAGCTCATCACCACTAAAAAGGGAAAGTTAAACATGTACCACATTGGTGGGTCGCACTTGCAAGCCGATATCTACACGCACGATGTCCGCACTTATTTGCAATCGCGCTGGGATGGCGTTACAGGTGAACGAGGCTGGGTGTTTCCTTTCAACCTAGCTGGGACAAATAATCCTGGAAACTACCGCTTTACATCACCGAATGATTGGTCGGGCTACCGAAGTGTTGCACAAAGACCTTCGAAAATTGATTTGGACTATGGACTCATGGGATTTGTAATTACCTGTCCAGATTCCGCCGTTCAACTTCAGTTCAAACACAACCGCACCACCGTTCGACCAGTGTTTAATCACATTCGCATTTTTCACAACGTTGGAGAATTTCCCTTCTGGTTGAATTTTGGTGCAGATGAGTTGTTGGTTGAAAAAATAACGCGCAATTTGGAACTCGGTTATTCTGACATTTACTTCACTGATCCTCTCGATTCGCTGGACCTTCAATTTGCTCGGAAAAATGAAAATGCACCTGAATTAGAGATTTACGGCTTCATTATGATGAATGATGAACCGGGAATTTCCTATACATCCATTGGCGTTAATGGTGCAGGATTATATACGTATTTGGACAACATCCGCTTTGAAGAACAATTAAAAACATACCCGCCAGATCTTTTTGCCTATTCCGTAGGAACAAACGATGGCAACATGCCTTACGACGATTTCAAACCAGAAGTTTACAAGCAAAATCTAGAAAAAATGATGAAAATGGCATTGCGTGCCAATCCAGATTGCGCTTTGTTATTAACCGTTCCAAATGATTCCTACTACCGTAGGCGCTACCTCAACAAAAACATTGAACGCGAACGCGAAGTCATTATTGAATTGGCGAAAGAATATGAAATGGCTGTTTGGGACATGTATGGTATTATGGGAGAACTAGGATCTAGCAAGAAATGGCGAAATGAAGGACTCATGCAAAACGACATGATTCACTTTACTTTTCCCGGTTACCATTTTAAAGGAGAATTATACATCGATGCATTTTTAAAATTTATGGATCAAATGGAGTCAAAACAAATGGCGAAGCACTAAATGGAAAGGCTGTACAGTATATTTTCATTTGAAGTGGGAGATGGAAGCTCGCTTGTATTTACCAAGCTAGATTTCTGGCTCTTCTTCCTACTGGTAATGGTGCTCTTCTCGTTTCTGCACAAAAACAAATTGGTGCGAAGCATTTTTCTCACAGTTGTAAGTGTCTTCTTTTTCTACAAGACTTCAGGACTCTACGTGTTGCTTTTGGGGCTCAGTATCACTGTCAACTACTTTCTAGGGAAAAAGATTTATACCGCTCCGAATGATGTCAAACGGAAATGGATCATTGCGTTTTCAGCCATTTTCAATGTGTTGATTCTAGGTTATTTCAAATACGCTTACTTCTTTACCGACTCGTTCAACGCGATGTTTCATACAGATTATGATTTGGTCAACCACTTCGCACAATTCGGTAACGGTATTTTTGGAGATGGAACATTCGTTGAGAAAATCCTATTACCCGTTGGTGTATCCTTTTTCACGTTTCAGAATATTAGTTATGTGGTTGACATCTACCGCAAAGAAATCAAACCCGTTTATAACTTCTTTGATTATACGTTCTTCGTTACGTTTTTCCCGCAGTTGGTAATGGGACCTATCGTACGTGCACGTGACTTCATCCCTCAAATTCAAGCACCCTATTCGCTCAGCAAAGAAGATTTCAGTTGGGCGATTATTCAAATTGTGAAAGGGTTGATCAAAAAAATAGTGATTGCTGATTTCATTCTGATGCACTTCATTGATATCATTGTTTTTGCTCCAGACACCTATCCAGGATTCGTCAGTGTACTCGCTATGTGGGCGTATTCGCTCCATATTTACGCCGATTTCTCAGGTTATACCGATGTCGCAATTGGTTTATCGTGCTTAATGGGTTTCCGATTAAAACCGAATTTCAACTCGCCCTACAAAGCACGGAATGTTGCTGATTTTTGGCGTAGATGGCACATTTCGCTTGGTTCTTGGCTACGGGACTACTTATACATCCCGTTGGGTGGAAATAGAACTGGGACGATTGGTTCCTACATTGCCATCTTCATCATCTTTACTTTTTTAATTTTCATTACCCAATGGTATGAATTGCTGTATGTCTACGCTGGATTAACTGTCGTCTACCTCATCGGCGTTGCCACTATCACGAATTTTAAAAAGTATGTGCACCGCGATTTAAACCTGCTGATCACCATGGTGGTAGGTGGATTGTGGCACGGACCGAGTCAGAACTTTGTGATTTGGGGAGCCATGAATGGTTGCGCGTTGTTGATTTTCAAATACTGGAAGGATATCAATGAATATTTGACTTCAAAATCTTCGCTGTGGTACCTGACCAAAGGTGTTCTAGCTTTTGGAATTTATAGTTTACTCAACATCATTTTTCCTGCCACGAAGCACGAGGCTCTGCCCTACTTCTTCTATTTCTGGATGGCTACATCAGCATTGGCGTTCATTTATCATTCGCTTACATTAAAGTCTGCTTACCACGAACACGGGAAAAAAGTGTACACTGTATTTTGGCAAATTTTTATCACATTTAATTTTATCACTCTGACACGAATCTGGTTTAAACTCGACGAAGCAGATTCTGACACGCTCCCACTTGTGATGTTGAACCAAATGTGGAATCACTTCGATTTTTCATGGGATTTGTTTGTCACTGTTCTAAAAACATACGATAAGGTATTCTGGGTGATGTTATTCGGTTTCATTATTCACTGGTTACCCGACAAAATCAAATTGCTGTGGGAGAAAGCATTTACCGCATTGTCATTACCCCTTCAGGTAGTTGCAGTCGCGATAATTGTGGTGCTAATTTACCAAGCATTAGGTGCAGAACAACCACCGTTCGTTTACCTTCAGTTTTAGGTGAAATCATTTTTTGCATGTCGATTTGAACTCATTCTAGCAACCGTTCAATCAATAAAACAGTATATTCAATTCATAAATTGACATTGATACTCTTTGTCAAATAAATTTTATTATTTTTGGCTAAAATAAAACTTGAACACGATTAAATTAATCTTTGAGAACATGAAAAAAATAATTAGTTCTTTTGCTATTGCAGCGGTAATGACATTTGGTTTTGCGACTATTTCTACTGCTCAAGAGGGTGAAACATCAAATGTAGCTGAGCAAGCGAAGGCCGGTGAACCAAAAGCGGATACTCCTGCGGAAGCGGTTGAGTTAGATTTCGTTCAAACGTTGAAACAAAAGTACATTGAGGGAGATCCATTTTGGATGACACCAGTATTGATTTGTTTGATTATTGGATTGGCGCTTTCAATTGAGCGTATTGTTTATTTGAACTTATCTACAATCAACACGAAAAAATTCTTGGATGAAGTGGAAACAGCATTGAAAAATGGTGGTGTTGAAGCGGCAAAAGATGTATGTAGAAATACACGTGGACCGATTGCTTCTATTTTTTACCAAGGTTTAGATCGTTCTGACGAAGGAATTGAAATGGTTGAAAAATCAGTTGTTTCCTACGGTGGAGTTCAAATGGGATTATTAGAAAAAGGACTTTCATGGTTGTCTTTATTTATCGCTCTTGCACCAATGCTTGGTTTCTTGGGAACGGTAATCGGGATGATTTTCGCCTTCGATAAAATTGTATCTGATGGTCAGGTATCTCCAACAACAGTAGCAGGTGGTATTAAAGTATCGCTTTTGACAACTGTATTTGGTTTGATCGCTGCAATTATTCTTCAAATCTTTTACAACTATATCGTTTCTAAAGTAGACGGTTTAGTGAACGAAATGGAAGATGCGTCTATCTCTTTAGTAGATATGATGTTGAAAAATAAAGTAGCGAAAGCTTAATATCATCTTGAAAAAAGAGGTTATTAACTGTAAACTTTAGAAGCTATGAATAGTAAAAAAATTAATTTGTTGTCCAGTATTATCAAGTATGGATTTGTTGCCATTGGCATCATTGCATGCGGGTTAGTATTTATGGGACCAAATGCCGAAAGTACGGTTGAAGAAATAGAAAAATTTAGAGAAGGCGGTAGCTTAAGTTTAGCGATTAACTTTACAATGTTCGTAATGATTACGGGGGTTGCTGTTATATTAGTGTTCTTTCTTGCTCAATTGATTACCAATACCAAGAAGACAGTTTATGCAATTATTGGACTCTTAGTCGCTCTGGTTGTTTATCTGATTTTTTGGGCAGCTGGGACAAGCGACAACTACGAAACGCTTGCCTTAACTGAAGATGTTATGGTAGAGCAAGGAACAATAGTGTCAACTACCGCTGGTATTTACACTGCTTTGATCGGTGTAATCATTGGATTTTTAGTATGGTTTTTGAGCCCATTAATGGGTAGAATGAGAAAATAATTAGTATGGCAAAGCGAGAAATTCCTGAAATAAATGCTGGTTCGATGGCGGATATCGCTTTCTTGCTATTGATCTTCTTCTTGGTAACAACAACCATGGATAAGGATCAAGCTTACCTTCGAAGTATACCGAAGAAAGTAGAGGTTCCACCAAATACTGATGTAAAAGTTGAGCAACGTAATATTTTTGCCATTCGAGCGAATAGTAACAATGAATTGATGGTGCGTAAAGAATTGATGCAAAATCCAGATGATATCTCGGAAAGAGTGATTGAGTTCTACACCAAAAATGAAAAGGTAAACGACCCGACGAATGATTTCCCAATGTATTCACGTATCAGCATGTCAGAAATTGAAGCTCAATTGGCGGCAGCTGAAGCAGCGGCTGAAGCCGTAGAGAATACTCCAGGTGCTTCTAACGATATCATTGAATTCAAATGGCGCCAAGTCACAGAGTGGGAAAACAAAAAGAAAGCGTTGAAACTTTACGGTAAGGACAAGTTGCCTGAAATTCATTTTCAAGCACACGTGCGTATCGAAGTGCAACAAGCGACGGAATACAAATTATTTGCAAAAATTCAATCTGAATTAGAGGAAGCGATTTACCAATTGCGTGATGCTGCTGCACTTGACGTTTTTGGAGAGTCTTACACCGTAATATCAAGAAGATACTCGATGGACAAAGACCCTAAAGACAAGGACAAAATGGATTTATTGAAAATTTTGTACCCGGATAAATTTATTGAAGTAACACCGAAGAAATAATTCTTCACAGAAGGTTAACAAAATTTGATGTACTATGTCAAAATTTAGAAAAGACGGTAAAAAAGGAGCGCCAGGAGTAAATACTTCTTCCTTGCCAGATATTGTATTTATGCTGTTGTTCTTCTTTATGGTTGCAACTACAAGTAAGGAGTCAGATCCCACTGTAAAAGTTACACAACCAAAAGGGGTAAGAACGACTGACATGACACCTTACAAGCAACGATCAGAGATTGACTTTCTTTACTTAGGAAAGCCACTTAATCCTGCGCGTGCTGCAAAGTACAAAGAATTGGGAATGGAGTACTTGTTATTCATGGACAACGTTGCTCAATCTACCCCAGACGATTTGTACAACGTAAACGCAGTTCGTCGTTGGAAATTGGATAAGTTTGATTCAAAACCAGCGCGTATGAGTGAGCCAATTGAATCTGTTATTACTTGCATAAAAGCAGATGAAGGAGCTCCAACAGGAATGATTTTTGACATTCGTAAAGAGCTGCAAGAAATCGAGGCACTTACCATTGCCTACGCTGTTAGAGACAACGGAAATATTTAAGAAAGTTTAAGTTTATTTACCCCGTCCGCTTCAAGTTGACGGGGTTTTTTATTTATAGAACCTATGGAGAATTTTGAAGTAATTAATCCAACGAGAATTCTGTTTGGGAAAAATCAGTTGGGTCGACTCCCGCAATTACTGAGGGCAGCAAATGCTACGAAGATAATGATCACCTATGGTGGAGGAAGTATCATTAAAACTGGACTGCTGGATAAAATCAAAGCACAGCTAGAAGATTTTGACATTGTTGAATTCAGTGGTATTGAGCCAAACCCAGAATATACGACGCTGATGAAAGCCGTTGAAATAGCTAAAACCAAGAAAGTCGATTTTTTGCTAGCGGTTGGCGGTGGTTCTGTCATCGACGGGACAAAATTTATTTCTGGAGCGATCAATCACTTTGCAGACCCATGGGATGTGCTCACACGAAAACAAGGCGCGGTGTTTACTTCTGCTGTTCCGTTTGGAACGGTATTGACATTGCCAGCAACTGGATCTGAAGCAAATTCAGGTGCAGTGATTAGTCGACATGAATTGGGAGTGAAAGTCACCATGGGCGGACCATTGTTCTTTCCCGTATTTTCTTTTTGCGATCCAACGCTCGTGGCTACTTTACCAAAGAGACAACTGGCGAATGGAATTACCGATGCTTTCATGCATACATTGGAACAGTACCTCACTTTCCCTTCGCATAATTTATTACAAGAACGAGAAGCGGAGGGAATTCTCTCTACACTGATTGAAATTAAAGATGTTATCAATCACCCTGAAGATTACCGTTTAGCAGCCAATCTAATGCACTGTGCTACGCACGCCTTGAACGGTAATTTACGTTGCGGCGTTATCACCGATTGGAGCACGCACATGATTGGTCACGAGTTAACCGCTCACTTTGGAATTGATCACGCATGTACCTTGGCCATCATCGCCCCAAGGTTGTACGAACATAAATTCGAAGACAAAAAAGAGAAATTGACGCAGTACGGAAAACGAGTTTGGGACTTAACGGGAGATGACACATCCATTGCGAAAGAAGCAATTGTTAAAACGGAGGAATTCTTTCAATCACTTGGAATTAAGACACGAATTTCTGATTACCCGCAAGAGTATCAGGGAATTGAAGCAAAAATCAAAGAAACCTTTGAAGATCGTGGCTGGACAGCAATGGGCGAAAGGCAATCAATAACTCCAGAAGACGTAGAAGCAATCGTGCTCGCTGCTATTTGATGAAATCATCGCTGTTACATACTAGAGAAACTGCGACTACAGCAATTACTGAATTGTTAGAATCTGTGACTTTGGGAACGAATGGTGCTCATTACCGTCACCTCGATACACGCACTAGAATTTCTGAGGCAGATCATCCACTTTTTTTGACCATTGAACGGAACGAACAGCTTCTAGGCAACGTTACATTCTGTCGACGCGATAAAAATTGGTACATCCGGTATTTTGCGTTTGACAATCGATTTCAATCCAGCGGAACGAAAAAATCATCGGGAAACAGTCTAATCAAATGTGAGATAGAATCGTTTTTTCAGGAAACGCTAGACCAACAAGAAGTAGAATCATTTTACGCCTACATCGACCCAAACAACGTGAAAAGTTTATGGATGTCAGAAAATTTTGGATTCAAAACCATTGGTCGCATTGCTACGCAGTCTTTTAGTCGTGTAAAGCCAAAAAATTCAAGTCGAATAGAAAAATTACCTGACTGGAACGAGGTGAAAGATATCGTTCTATCGAATTTCGGAGATCATCGCTACTATTTTGACGCACAAACTTCCAAACCACCTTTTTATGTTTTGAAAGATAACAACGAAATAATCGCCTTTGCAAAGGTCAATATAGCGACCTGGGAAATTAAACGTCTCCCCGGAAAATTCGGTGGAATGTTGACGAAGCTAATTCCATTCATTCCACACTTGAATAAGATCATTCGACCAAAAAATCACGCTTTCGTTGTGCCTGAAGCCGTTTGGGTGAAAAACAATGATGCTAATCTCCTTGAAGAACTGTTTGAAGGAATTTTATTCGAAGAAAAACGAAATCTCCTACTTTGGTGGGTAGATGAAAAAGATGGACTGTACAAAATAATTCAACCAAAAACCGATTGGGGAATTTTACATAAACTGATTGGCGTTAGCTTCGCACACGTTGTTCAACGAGGGAATTCGCAACAAAAAAAATCAATCAACAATAAGCCAGTATACACTTCTGGTTTTGATTTTATATAATCAATTTTCATTCATTAACTTTGCTCCATGAAATATCTCATTGTCGGTCTTGGGAATCCGGGTTCAAAATATGAAAACACCCGTCACAATATTGGATTTAAGGTCGTAGAAGCCTTTGCCAAAGAACGCGAAGCAACATTCACTTTGGATAAGCAAGCAGAAGTTGCACGTGCAAAATTCAAAGGGAGAACCATTGTGTTAATAAAGCCAACCACCTTCATGAATCTTTCAGGGAAAGCTGTGAATTACTGGATGCAAACCGAGAAAATTCCACGTGAAAATGTATTGGTCATCACCGACGACTTAGCCTTGCCGTTTGGGAAGTTACGCATGAAGGGAAAAGGAAGCGATGGCGGTCACAATGGATTGAAAGACATTCAAGCCACGCTCAACTCGCAGGATTATGCTCGATTACGTTTTGGCGTTGGAAGTGAATTCGGACAAGGTCAACAAGTTGATTACGTACTCGGAGAATGGAACGCTGATGAAAAGAAAACACTCGAAGAACGCATCAACGTTGCAACAGAATTTATCAAAGGATTTACAACCCTCGGACTTCAGCTCACCATGACGAATTGGAACAATAAATAGAGCACAATTCTCAATTTTTAGCTCTTAATCCTAACTCTATATTCTTCACGCTTAATTCACCATTCATAATCTCTAATTATATTTATCTTTGCCGACTGATTTATAGCTAAAAGCATGAAAAGAGAAAAAATTGTAGAAATACTTGCGACGGGTGTTGTTGGAAACGCCGTATTGGTAAAAGGATGGGTAAGAGCATTTCGCAGTAATCGTTTTATTCAAGTGAATGACGGTTCGACAATTAAAAACATACAAGCTGTTGTCGATTTTGAAAATTTCGACGAAAAATTGCTTAAGCGCATTACGACAGGTGCAGCAGTTGAAATCAAAGGACAGCTCGTTGAATCTCAAGGTGCTGGTCAAGCAATTGAAATACAGGTAGAATCTGTTGTAATTCTTGGAGATGCAAATCCTGACGAAGTGCAAAAAACGGTTATGCAGCCTAAGAAACACAGCATGGAATTTTTGCGTGAACAAGCCCACTTGCGTTTTAGAACAAACACGTTTGGAGCCGTATTTCGTATTCGTCACGCTGTAGCTTTTGCAATTCACAAGTATTTTAACGACAATGGATTTTTCTATTTGCACACGCCAATCATTACTGGTTCCGATGCAGAGGGTGCTGGTGAAATGTTTCGCGTAACGAATTTAGACCCTATCAATCCACCACTAACTGAAAATGGAGAGGTAGATTACAAACAAGATTTCTTTGGAAAACAGGTGAACTTAACCGTTTCTGGACAACTAGAAGCGGAGCTAGGAGCAATGGCTTTGGGCCAAGTCTATACTTTTGGGCCAACGTTCAGAGCAGAGAACTCAAATACTTCGCGTCACCTCGCCGAATTTTGGATGATCGAGCCTGAAGTTGCGTTCAACGATTTGACGGACAACATGAATTTGACTGAAGACTTTTTGAAATACATTGCGAATTACGTGCTTACGAACTGTCAAGATGATTTGCAGTTTTTGAACGATCGTGAAGAGCAGGAGCAAAAATCAAAACCAGAAGCTGAGCGCAACGAACTGAGCTTAATTGAGCGCTTGAAGTTTGTTGTCGAAAACGATTTTAAACGATTGACATACACTGAAGCAATTGATGTGTTGCGTAATTCCAAACCTTACAAAAAAGGCAAGTTCCAATACGACGTTGAATGGGGAATTGATTTACAGAGTGAGCACGAACGCTATTTGGTAGAAAAGGAATTCAAGTGTCCCGTTATCTTAACAAATTATCCAGCGAAAATAAAAGCGTTTTACATGCGTCAGAACGACGATGGAAAAACAGTTGCTGCGATGGACGTATTGTTTCCTGGGATAGGTGAAATTGTGGGAGGTTCTCAGCGTGAAGAACGCTTGGATGTTCTAAAGTCTAAAATGGCTGATTTCGGGATTCACGAAGAAGAACTGAACTGGTATTTGGATACCCGTAGATTTGGTACCGCACCACACGCTGGTTTCGGCTTAGGATTTGAGCGTATGATCATGTTCGTAACTGGGATGACAAATATTCGCGATGTCATTCCTTTCCCAAGAACACCAATGAACGCAGAGTTTTAATTCGTTCCTACTTTACTTAAAGGCACAAAAAAACTCCAGTAGCTAACATCTACTGGAGTTTTTTATTTAATGAGGACAACTCTATTTATCGTTGAATTCTATTGTCAGTAGTCGTGCTTTTTTTAGTCTCGTAAACACAGCTATGTATTTGTTTTCATTGACTTGAACTGCTGAGCCCATGGAAACAATAAAACTGCCAATTTCGCTCTTACTATAAACTTCTTTCGCTTTTCCCTTACCGTTTTCCTTGCTTATTTGCGCAATTTTAAGAGCGTCCTTTTCATAATATATGATGTAGAAGTACTCATCTGCATCTCGAAAAAGGAACGGCCCCTTCGCTGGATTTGTTGAATGATTAAACTTTTCAAAACGCTCAACCCATTCAATTTCACCCTCTTTACTTGTGCGCATTGTTATCAGGTCAGAGTGAACGTAGTGGTCAACATAGGTAGTTCTTCCTTTTGAATCTGTTGAAGATGTCTGATAGTAACGATAACGCTCAGCTACTAGCATCGAGCCTCCATCGGCTTCCGTAATTACTTCACGCACCAAATATTCATAGGCGTCGATGTCTTTTCCTTTTGCGCTTCTCTTTTTGGCCTTACTCTTTTTACGATCTGATAAATTTTCAGTCAAAAACTCAAATGTAAACGGATGAATATCTTGACTCAAAATAGACCCTTCTTTAATATCATATATTTGGGTAAATGCTCCTCCTGTATCATCCACCTTTTCACCAGCGGCCTCGTAGAATCCAGTTACATGTAGTCGTCCATTTTCGTGTACAGCACATTCAAAATCCGATATGTCATTTCCAATTTCTTGCAGACTAATTTCAAATGTATTAACCTCCTCTGTTTTTCGATCTACGATGTAGAAATTTGCTTTGTCTGGATTATCCTTTTTGCCCATAACTATGCATACAAAAGCAACGTAATCATCTTTGATTATATAATTGACAAAACGTGTTTGTTCGTACGATCCTTCAATTCCAAATTCTGTTTTTAGCGAAATGTTTAACCCTTCGTCTACAATGTAAACCGTTGAGGTGGATTTGGATGAGGATTTGGATGATTGGACAACAACTGCGAACTCTTTACTGTTTTCTGGATCACTAAACGTAGTCGCTATGTTTCTAACTTTAGCTTTTCTCTTTTTCGAGGTTTTGAAACTCCCAAGTAGTTTACGTCCTTTTGGTTTTAAACTGGAAGTGTTATACTCCACAACATAAAAATTCTGCTTAGATGTTTTTTTATCGTATCCTGCTACAGTTTGAATAATACGATTTCCTATCATACCGATATCAATCCCTGTATAGTACCCAATTTTATATGCGCTGGTCTTCATCTGAACATTCTCAGAAAGAATATGGGTCATTTTTGCATCGAACTTGTTGAGAACGTACTTGAACCCCATTGGAATTCCATTGACGATGGCACCCTTTGTACTCATTGTAAATGTATTGCTTCCATCAGATCCTAAGGTAACAAATCCAAGTCCCTTCTGACCTTTCATTTCCGTTGATAGTTCGAATTCAGCTTTAAAAGCTTTTGCCTTCTTTTGGGCTATTCCTATAAATGAAATAGTTACTAGGAAGATTGTAAAAAGTAGTTTGTTCATAGTTATAAAGTAAAATAAGCGGCAAAAATAATTATCTTTTTAACTAAAACTAGTAAAACACAGGACTTGATGAATCAAAAGTTAATATTTCTCCTCAGCTACATCAAAATGCCAAAAAGGTTTTAACCTGAAGTGAATAAGGATTTTTACAGTATCTTTGGATAGCGAAAGCTGGTGCTGGTGAGTATCACTCTCAGGTTTACCGAACTTATGATTTAAACTAATAAGGGAATCAGAATTCGAAGATTTTAAATCAAAACTGAGGAAATCTCCCGCACAACTTATAGTTTTAAAAAAATAAAAAATCTTGCTTCAACAAGCCTAGGATCCAATTTCTGGACATAGGGCTTGTCGAAATATGAACTAAATAAACATGGCATTAAAACAAAATTTATCCTTTAAGTTAGAGCAGCGACTCTCTCCTCAGCAAATTCAGTTGATGAAATTGTTGGAAGTTCCGACAATGGAATTGGACCAGCGCATTAAACAAGAAATTGAAGAAAATCCAGCGTTAGAAGAAGGCGAAGACAAAGACGAGGATGAATTTGATGACCAAGATGAGGAATTCGAAGAAAAGGATAATTCAGAAGATGAATTTGATATTTCCGATTACATCAGCGATGACGATAATTATAAAACTCAGGTAAACAATACCAGTAAAGACGACGAGGAGAAATCCATGCCCTATTCGGGAGATGAATCCTTTCAAGAACGATTGTCGAGTCAATTGCACATGTTAAATCTCACTGAGAAAGAATTTATCATTGCTGAAACGCTGATTGGAAATCTTGACGATTCAGGTTACTTAAACAGAGACACCGAATCAATCGTGGATGATTTGGCGTTTTCTGCAAACATAATCACCACCGAAGAAGAAATTGAAGTGGTATTGCGACTGATTCAAGATTTAGATCCAGCGGGAATTGGAGCGCGCGATTTGCGTGAATGTCTGCTACTTCAGATTAAACGAAGACAAGATGGAAACATTTCACGCTACACAGCACGAAAAATATTAGAAGATTATTTCGAGGAGTTTACGAAGAAGCATTACGACCGAATCAAAAAGAAATTAGAAATTGATGACAGTAATCTGAAAGATGCGATTGATGAAATCATCAAATTGAATCCAAAGCCTGGAGGGTCGATGAAGGAATCTACTGGAAATTTCCAGCACATCGTTCCCGATTTTCTTATTACTGAAACGGAAGGCAAGTTGCACCTCACTATTAACGGAAGGAATGCACCTGAATTGAAGGTTAGTCACGCTTACAAAAACATGCTGAAAAGCTATGCTGAAGGAGCAAAAACAACCAAGTCTGACAAAGAAGCGGTGACGTTTGTCAAGCAAAAACTCGACAGTGCAAAATGGTTCATTGACGCTATAAAACAACGTCAGAATACATTGCTTTTAACGATGGATGCCATTATGAAATACCAAAAAGCGTATTTCGAAACAGGTGATGAAACCATGCTGAAACCCATGATTTTAAAAGACATTGCAGAAATGGTGAACCTTGATATTTCGACCATTTCTCGTGTGGCAAATAGCAAACATGTTCAAACAAGTTACGGTGTCATTCCTTTGAAGTTTTTCTTTTCAGAATCCATGTCAACAGATTCTGGAGAAGAAGTTTCAACACGTCAAGTAAAGAAAATTCTGTCTGAAGCAATTGAAGGAGAGGAGAAAAGAAAGCCATTAACCGACGAAAAATTAACTGCGTTGTTGACGGAGAAAGGCTACAACATTGCACGACGAACCGTGGCAAAATACAGAGAACAATTAAACATCCCAGTGGCACGTCTCAGAAAAGAGTTGTAATGAAGGTATTCGCACAGGTTATTTCTTGGGTGTTCATGCCGCTCTTTATGCCAATGTATGCATTGTTGTTAGTCATGTTCGTTCCGTCCAATCAGGACTTCTTGTTCAATTACGACAACTTATTTCTACAGTCACTGCCGTTTAAAACTGCCTTGCTTACGATGTTTGGAATTTTCTGTGTTGTGGCACCGGGAATTTCGTTTATACTATTAAAAAGATCAGGGGTTATTTCATCCGTAGAAATGGATACTAAGAAGGAGCGTACAGTTCCCATTATCGTCATGATGATCTATTGTCTCGTTCTCTACATCATGTTTGTCTTAAAGGCAAAGGAGTTGATTATTCCAAAATTCATCTTCGCACTCCCACTATCGGGTGTAGTTGTAACGGCTATTTTTCTCATTGTTAATCGCTGGAAAAAAATCAGTATTCACAGTGGTGCTGCTGGAATCCTGTCAGGATTTGTCTTGGCATACTTGCTCGCCCAAACCGAATATCAACTTTGGGTGTTTACTCTCACCATTTTAATTTCCGGTTTAGTAATGTCAGCACGTTTATACCTAGAGAGACACACAAATTCTGAATTAATTATTGGTTGGATGATTGGAAGTTTCACTACCTTTGGCATTAACTATTTCTATTAATTTTAGTTAGTTATAAAATCAGTTAGATATGAAATTCAGCAGCTTAATTATCATCGCTTTGACAGGACTTACACTTTCTGCGTGTGGAGTTATCAATAAAAAAAATAAGGGAAAAGGTGTGAACTTATTTACAGTTCAACAAGACAAAGAACTTGGTGCTCAAGTAGCAGGAGAAATTGACGGGAATCCGGCTCAGTATCCAGTATTAGATCCTGTTCAGCACAAAGAAGTATATGCGTACGTTAATAAAGTCCGCGACAAAATCTTAAATGCGGGTGGTGTTGATTACAAAGATGATTTTGAATGGAGATTGCGCATCATTCATGACGACAATACCTTAAATGCATTTTGTACTCCAGGTGGTTATATCTACATCTATACGGGAATTCTGAAGTTTTTAGACTCTGAAGATCAATTTGCAGGAGTATTAGGTCATGAAATTGCACACGCGGATATGCGTCACTCGACACGTCAAATGACAAGTATGTTTGGCGTTGACGTATTGCTTCAAGTAATTGCAGGTGATCGGGTTGCGCTCGCTAGTGTCACGAGTCAGTTAGTGGGTCTTAAATTCTCTCGGAAACATGAATCTGAGGCAGATCAAAAATCAGTAGAATACTTATGTGGTACAGATTACAATGCACATGGTGGCGCTGGATTTTTTCAAAAAATTGAAGCTGCTGGGGGTTCTGATGTTCCTGAATTTTTGAGCACTCATCCCGATCCAGGAAATCGTATTCAACATTTTCATGATGCAGCAATTGGTTTGGCTTGCCAAGGGAGAAAGGATTATAAATCTGAATACCAGCAAATGCTTTCTAAGTTACCTTAAATCCGAATGTGACCGAATGAAAATGTAAACCATTCGACAGTAAATTGTGGCATTTCTATAGTTTTTGTTATATTTAGAACAATCAACCGAGTGATAATGAAAGAGAAACGTACTTCCCTTAGTGATATTGCAAAAGCCTTAGATGTATCTAAAGCAACCGTTTCCTTTGTGCTTAACGGGAAGGGAGATCAGTTCAATATTAGCAAAGAAAAGCAACGTTTAATCAAGGAGAAAGCGAAAGAATTGCTGTATGTCCCCAATTTTTTTGCAAAAAGTTTACGTCACGGTGAAACCAATACTATTGGACTAGTTCTCCCTGATATTTCCAATCCATTTTACGCAGAAATGAGTAAAGGAATTCAGGAAAAGTTATATGCTGCTGGTTACAACACTTTCATTGTGAACACGAATGACGACAAAGATTTGGAAAAGGTGTTGATGACTGAGTTGATCCAACGAAGCATTGATGGAATGATCATTGCGCCAAGCAACGATATTCAGGCATTGATTCCTATTTTAATCGCTACACATATTCCTGTTGTTTTTGTCGATCGTCCAGGGGATGAAAATGCCGATTTTGTTGGAATAAACAATCTTGATGAAGCGAAAGGGATCGTTGACTTGTTTTCAGTCAAACCAAAAAAACTCGTTGCACTAGCTCCATTTCCTTCTGACGTTTCTACCATTCAAAATAGAATCGATGGAGCAAAAACGGGTTGTGAGAAGAACAAGATTCAGTTTTCCGTTATAGAATTACCGAACGATCAAAAATCGATTGATGCACTAATAAAAAAAGAGCTGGACAGTGGTACGGATTCTTTTTTAACCTTGAATAATAAATGTACACTCCCTGTGCTTGCTGCATTAAAAAAATTCAACGTCGAAATACCCAAAAACGTGCGACTTATCTCCTTTGACGATAGTGATTCTTTCGAATACATGAATCCTTCTATTAGCGCACTTCGACTGCCCGTCATGGACATTGGGTTAAAATCAGTAGATCGTCTTTATGAGCGTTTGAAAGAATCCAAATCACCAGGTGAACATTTTTTACTTAACTGCTCATTTCAGTCACGAGCTTCTCATTAATTTCTTTCCTAATTAATGTAAATTTTAACTCAGAACACCCATTCTGTGAAGAACCTGTCGCTATTCTATTATTCTACAAATAGTTAGCACCATGTACCACTATTCTCAAAATTAAATATTCGATGAAACAGTCCTTTTGATCGATAAAACATGCTTAATATTCAATTAACACATCAAAATGACCTCTTACCCGCTTTAAAATCATGGAAAAAGGCAACGTTTTGCTTAATTTTATGTCTTTAAATCAACTGATTAAAAACAATCAATCTATAAACTATTATGAAACTGTCTAAACTAGTTGCATTAAGTATATTCCTAACACTCTACAGTACTTCTGGTAACGCTCAATTAAACACATCATTCGCAGATACCAAAACTCTTCAACCAACTGAATGGACAGAACATTTTTCTAACGACGATTTTTCTATTGAATACAAGTTCGTTGCTTGTGATCCAGAAATGGGCTACGATCAGGAATCTGTGCTTTTTAAATTCACAAACAAAACGTCAAGTCACTTGGCTGTCCACTGGCATATGATTCTGCATTACGATTCGGAATGTAAAACGTGTGACTATGAAGATGAGTACACGTTCAGCGTTGATCTCGAGCCAAACACTGAAAAAACAAGTGACTGTAGTATTTATGCAGAGAACAGCCAATTAAAACTCTTTTCACGATTTATTGATGAAAACTACACAAAAGGGGAGGTTCTGACTGGTTTTCAGTTCAATGGACTGAACTGGATTATTAAATAATAAATTAAAAACTTTAGGACTTACCATTATTCTACGAAAAATGAAAATTTCAACTATTCTTAGTGCACTTATTCTGTTTTTAGTATGTAACATATCACACGGACAAGTGTACAATATGTCTAACACAACTATTAATACCTGCTCAGGGACATTCTATGACCCAGGTGGGACAGGCAATTATAGCAACAGTCAAAACTTTGCTATGACCATTTGCTCTAACAATGGTGGTCAGATCGTTTTAGATTTTACAGGATTTCCGTTTCAAGTTGAAACTAACTTCGATTTTCTTAGAATTTATGATGGAACCAATACTGCTGGTACCCAACTGCACAATTCTCAAACCGCTGGGGGCACTACCAATCCAGGCTTAATAATATCAACTTCAGGCTGTTTGTATATCACTTGGTCTTCGGATGGTTCCGTTACTTATTCAGGATGGCAAGCAACAATTAGCTGTATTTCATGTAATGATGGCATTCAAAACGGATACGAGACAGGTATCGATTGTGGAGGTTTTTGTCCATCCTGCTCCGACTGTAACAACGGAATCCAAGATGGAAACGAAACAGGAATAGATTGTGGACCAACCTGTCCTGAACCATGCCACTGTTCAGATGGTATTCTAAGTGGTGATGAGACCGACGTAGACTGTGGAGGTTCATGTTCTCCATGTCCCGTACCTTGTAATGTGGATTTAACGTATACTACACCAACTTACAACCCACCTCCAGTAGCAGGTCCAGCCTATAACATGCCCAATAACGCCATAAATAATGTTATAAATACCTGTGGTGGTACTTTTTACGATCCTGGAGGATCAGGGGGAAATTATGGAAACAATAATTTAGGTACTCAAACCTTTTGTTCAGACGTACCTGGTGGGCAACTTCAGTTTATCTTTACTCAGTGGGCTTTAGAAAATTGCTGCGATTACCTCACAATCTATGATGGTCCAACGGCGAGTGGAACTCAACTCTTTTATGGGCATGGGTCTACCAGTCCAGGTACAATCACTTCAACAACAGGTTGTTTAACTTTTGTGTGGGATTCAGATGGAAGCGTCACCGGAGCGGGCTGGACGGCAACGATCAATTGTGTGAACGTTCCACAGCCATTAGATTGTAATGGTGGAAACATCGTTTTAACGGCAGTTGGTCAAGGAGAATATACCCTTGTCATGAACAATGATTTCGACGCTGGAGATGCTGGTACAGGTTGGAACTCTAACATTACAGCAGATTTCTCTAATCCTTGCGATCCTTCTGTAGATGGTGGGACGTATATGTGGATGGGAAATTCAGCTCCCCATCCTAGAATAATAGAAACGGTACCAATGGATGTATCATGTGGTGGAGAAATCTGCTTTTACTTGGATTTCTCAACACAAGGGCAAGTGTCCCCATGCGAAGGACCAGATCTTGCAGGTGAGGGTGTCTATTTTGAATACAGCACGAATGGCGGAGCTACATGGACGCAGATCCATTACTTTAGTCCAAACGGCGGGTACGACCCTATTATGACTGCATGGAATCAGTACTGTTTCACCATTCCTCCTGGAGCCGAAACTGCAAACACCCTATTTCACTGGGCACAAACAGGAAGTTCAGGGATAGGGAATGACCACTGGGGAATAGATAATGTAACAATTTCTTCACTTGCCAACTGTACACCTTATGTTTACGATTACTGGCATATCCCAGGTGGAGATGATAATCCAGTTCAAAACACAACTATTACTCAAACAACGACTTATACGGTTACTTACACAAACGGTTCTGATTCGTGCACTACATCCCTCACTGTTAATGTTCCTCCTGGAACTACGGCTGATGCAGGTCCAGATCAAACGATTTGCGTCGGAGATCCAGCGGTTCTAATCGGTGCGGCACCAGTCACTACAGACAATGGAGCAACTTACGCATGGACGAGTGGCGCAGGATCTGGAACAATCAATTTAGGAGGTGGAGTAAATGGACAAGTTTCTGTTTCTCCAGCTGTGACAACAACATACACGTTAACAGTCACTTTTAATGGTTGCTCTATGACCGATGACGTCACCATTACCGTCGAGAACTGTGCTTGTAATGTCACTGCAGCCAACAGTGGTCCCATCTGTAGTGCTCCGGGACTGACAGTTGATTTAACTGCATCCAATATACCTGGAGCTACCTATTCCTGGACTGGACCCAGTGGTTTCATAGGAAATGTACAGAATCCTACAAACGTCCCAGTTCCTTCTGCAGCTGGAACATATGACTATACCGTGGAAGCGAATGATAATGGAGTTTTGTGTACTGATGTGACAACGGTTACTGTTCATCCTCTTCCAAATGCGAACGCTGGAACAACCCAAGACCTTACTTGCGTTAATCCGACTGCCACATTGAACGGGTCATCATCAACACCAAGTGCCACATTTGCATGGGCAGGACCTGGAATAACAGGGGGAGGAAACACCGCAACTCCAACGGTCAACCAACCAGGATTGTATACTGTTACCGTTACAGATCCTGCAAATGGCTGCACCAATACAGCCAATGTGAATGTTACACAAACTGTAACACCTCCAACTGCGAATGCCGGAACTCCACAGGAACTTACATGCGCTGCCCTAACAGCAGTGTTAAATGGATCATCTTCAACAGCTGGAGTAACATTTGCTTGGACAGGACCTGGAATCGTTTCTGGCGGAAATACAGCAACACCGACTGTCAATCAGCCAGGGAATTATGTTCTGACTGTTACAAATCCATTAAACGGATGTACGAATACAGCCAATGTCAATGTAACTCAAAATATTGTCCCTCCTGTTTCAAATGCTGGCGGAAATCAAGAATTAACCTGTTCAATTTTATCTGTTCAACTTGATGGAACAGGTTCTAGCGTAGGTATGAATTATTCATGGGCTGGACCTGGAATCGTTTCGGGTGGAAATACAACAGCACCTACTGTTAATCAGATAGGAACATATACGCTGACCGTTACCAATCCAATAAACGGATGTGTTAGTACGTCAACCGTTGATGTTACTCAAAATATTACCCCTCCTATTGCAGATGCTGGATTAGATGCCGTTATTTCATGTGCAACGAACTCTGTTCAATTAGATGGCTCAGGGTCAGCTGCTGGAATGAATTATGCTTGGGCTGGACCTAGTATAATAGGCGGAGGAAACACGACCACACCTACAGTCAATCAAGCAGGACTGTATACCATCACTATAACAAACCCAGTGAATGGATGCGTTAGTACTGACAATGTCAACGTAACAAACGATTTGGCAGCTCCAACCGCAAGTGCTGGACCAAATCAACTTTTAACTTGTGTTGTTAACTCTGTTCAATTGGACGGATCCGCATCAACAGTAGGAATGGATTATCTATGGTCGGGACCTGGAATCGTTGCTGGCGGAAACACGACCACACCTACGGTAAATCAGATTGGCTCTTACACGATCACAGTAACGGATAACAGTAATGGTTGCATAAGCACAGCCAATGTTACTGTAACAGAAGATGTTGTTGTCCCAAATGCAGAAGCGGGTGTTACACAAGAACTCACATGCCTTGTGACTTCAGTCGTGCAAAATGGTTCGTCCACAACACCTGGTGTTACCTTTGCTTGGGCAGGACCTGGAATTGTTTCGGGTGGAAATACTGCAACTCCAACTGTTAATCAGCCTGGAAACTACGTTGTAACCGTGACAAATCCTGCTAACGGATGTACAAGCACAGACAATGTCACTATCACTCAAAATATTGCCATTCCCAATGCGGAGGCAGGAGCTACACAAGAACTTAATTGTTTGGTGACTTCGGTGGTTCAAAATGGTTCTTCAGTAACTCCTGGAGTGACATTCGCTTGGGCGGGACCTGGAATCGTTTCGGGAGGAAACACTGCTACTCCAACGTTGAATCAACCCGGAAACTATGTGTTAACAGTGACTAACCCAGCCAATGGATGTACTAATACTGATAATGTCACTATCACACAAAACATAGCCATTCCTGATGCAGACGCAGGACCAGACCAAATCATTTCTTGCGCTACCGCAAGTGTTCAGTTAGCTGGAACTTCTGCGACAGCCGGAGCTACATTTGCATGGTCGGGACCTGGTATTACAGCTGGTGGAAACACTGCAACTCCAACTGTTAACCAAATAGGTACGTACACCGTTACGGTTACCAACCCAGCAAATGGATGTACAAATACGTCAAGCGTAAATGTCACAAATGACATTGGTGTTCCTAATAACAATCCTGGAAACGATCAAGAGATAACATGTAATGATCCAACCGTGGTATTGAATGGTTCTTCTTCTACGGCTGGTGTGACATTCGCATGGGCTGGACCTGGAATCGTTTCTGGTGGAAACACGGCTACGCCAACAGTTAACCAACCTGGGAACTATGCGCTTACTGTTACTGACCCATCAAACGGATGTAGCAGTGTAACGAACGTAGATGTCACGATAGACATTACTCCACCCAATATATCAATCGCTCCAGCACAGACAATCAACTGTAACTTCCCGTCGATTAATATTAATGGTTCATCAACGACACCTGGAGTAGCTTATTCATGGACTGGACCAGGGATTGTCTCAGGAGCAAATACCGCTGTTCCAACGGTGAATCAAGGTGGATTGTATGAGCTTACAGTAACAAACCCTGTGAATGGATGTGTTAGTGTAGCAACTATTAACATCGATGAAGATCGAGTAATTCCAGATGTAAGTTTCATACCTGATAACACATTTGGTTGTGATGAACTCGCTGTAAATTTCCAAGAAATTTCGGGACAGGCGGGTATGGAATATACTTGGAGTTTTGGAGATGGAAATGGTTCAACAAATGGAGCCTCGGTTTCCAATTACTATAATCAAGTTGGGTGTTTTGATGTGTCTTTAACGGTTACAAATCCTGTAAATGGTTGTTCCAATTCAAGCACATCACCTTCACTGATTTGTATCATTCCAAGTCCAAATGCTGCATTTACTGCAAGTCCAATGTCGGTAAGCTCTGAATTTGGTTTGGTCACCTTCACGAATGGAAGCACCAATGCGACAACCCATGAATGGAATTTTGGAGATGGAAGTGCCACCAGTAGTGTTATAAATCCAACGCATGATTACACCCATCAGATTGGAACTCATTTAGTTCAACTGGTAGTTTCAAACCAAGAGTTGTGTTACGACACGGCTTGGATTACGATCACTGTAATTGAAGAGGAAATTTTCTATGTTCCAAACTCATTTACACCAGATGGAGATAATTACAATGAACACTTCAGACCAGTATTCACACAAGGTTTTGATCCTTACGACTTCACGATGTATATATTTAACCGTTGGGGAGAAATAATATGGCAGTCACACAACTACGATGTTGGCTGGGATGGAACGTATGGTGGAAAATTAGTTGAGGATGGAACCTATACATGGAAAATTGAGGTGAAAACCAGCAGGAATGACGAACGAAAAATGTTCACTGGTCATGTGAATATTATCAAATAATCTAGAATTACACAAAAAAGAGGTGCTAAGTTTAGCACCTCTTTTTTTAGCTTAAACTATCACTAGTTTATCACTAGCACTTTTTTTGATTCTTGATTACCATCCTTAGCTGTTGCAATCACAAAATAAACGCCCTGCGAAAAAGATGCTGTCGAAATTTCAAAATTTGATTTGTACTTGGAATCATACAGTATTCGCTGACCCAACTGATTTGTAATCGCTAGCTGGACATCTTCTGTTGCAGAAATGGACAGAACGTTATTTTTCTCGAATACCGTTGATATCAATTCAGTAGAATATGCACATCGTTTTCCAACAATTAAATCAGTATTTTCAAAATCACCGTTTTCGTCGACTATTTTCAAACGATAATAACGTTGTTTTGGGTCTTCATTTGAAATAGAAGTAGAATAGTTAATCTCGCTTGTTGAATTTCCAGCGGCTTCTATCCGATCTAATGGATAAAAAATTAACCCATCGTAGGTATATTCCAATTGATAATAATCTACCCTACTTTCTGAGGCTACTGTCCATGTGAACACCTCATTCTTCTCTTCACAAATTGTAGTAAATGATGTTAATTCTGCAGGCAAAATCACTACTGTACTTGGACAGAAATACTGCTCATTGTTCAATCCACCAGTTGCTGATGTTGCACCCCAGTACACCATATTTTGTCCACCAAAAACAGTGTTGACAAAGTCTCCACCGCACGAAAGGCGCAGCACTCCATTAAAATATATTTCCAGTTGTTCCGTAACTGCGTTCCATGTAATTTCGACCTCGTACACGCCGCCATCGTCAATGTTTCCTCCTCCTGGTTTCGCACAAACAGGTCCGCAATAGGGCGCTCCATTGAGCATGTTTCCATCAATTTCTACGGCAATGTGATCGCAGGCTATGTCAATAATGTGCGCGGGATTATCATTGTCATACGTATCAAACTCTACTACAAGTGCATTGGCAATTCCACCAGCACCCAGTTGTCCTCCATTCTGCCCACAGGCAGTTGAACTGGAAGGCTGAAATGTAAAAGTGTTTCCATCCGCACCGTTAATATTATTTCCAAAATAGTAATCCAGTGACAAGGAGAAATTAGAATTAAAATCAATTTGAGATCCACTCCATGCACAACCCGTCTGATTGTTTATTTCTTGGGTAAGCTGAATACAGTCTTCTCCGCCGACATTTATATATTGTGCATTGCCATTCAGGGTGAAACAATCTTCATCCACCACCGTTACCGATTCAATACTAGAATTTGAACAGACGGTATACTGAACAAAATATGTCGTTCCTGCAGTTCCGTTGGATACCGTTCCAGTAGTTGCATTTACTTGAGCACCGTCACCTGGAGCTGGATTAAACGCAAAGCTACCTCCAGTTGTACCAGACACCGATGCAACACCTCCACCGCATGATACAGACATGCTAAAAGAAGGATCTGTACTTCCAACCGTCATGTTGTATGCCAGTGTCGCACCTGTTGATCCACCTGTGTTATTGCAGGAATACTGTGAGGTCAACACATAAATCGTTCCTGTAAAATTTGCATACCATGTGACGTTTGACTGCAAACCACAGGCGTCGTCGTTGTAAGCAAGCTCGGTCGTTCCATCTGTTGCCAGAAGTGTAATTTGCGTATCCCATCCAGCAGAACCACCGTTATTACAAAAGTTAAAATTGTAGGTATTTCCACATGAAACACTCACAGAAAAATAATTTCCGCTAGAAACACCGACTTGTGTTTGATAACCGGCGCCAGGAACAAGAGTTCCAGCAAAGGTTTGATTACCATCAAATGGACAAGCACTAGCATTTATGGCAAAAAAAAGTACTAAAAATAAAAATAGGGTTTTCATGGTTATTTATTTAAATCACCACGAATTTAGGTCTATTAAATCGGTTTAGTAAAGGGGTTGATCTAAAAATGTGCGCATTCTTGCAATGCAACTAAACCGTTTTAGTAAAAATGGTGAATTAATCCGTCGTACTAAACAGTTTTACCAAATGTATCAAATTGGATTGCTAACGCTTAGTTCTGATTTTCAACAAGCTCGATGGACAGCGCATCTTCTATCTTTGACACTTTCGTCAATCCGTGCTTCGCCAAACCTTTCACTGCAACGTCCCATTGTTTGTTGCTCAAGCCGACTTTGTCTTTCAGTGCGTTCAAGTCCATCGTCTGCTCTTTGACTAGAATATCAAAAATCACCTTTTCGTTTTCAGTCAGTTCAGGTCCTTTTGCCATTTCAAACTTCTCTGGTCGCATTTGTGGGAAGAACAGTACTTCTTGAATTGCTGGATTGTTCGTTAAAAACATGATCAGACGATCCATTCCAATTCCCAAACCAGAAGTTGGTGGCATTCCATATTCTAAAGCTCTCAAGAAGTCTTGATCTATAAATTGTCCTGCTTCATCATCGCCTTTCTCAGCCAATTTCACTTGTTCTTCAAAACGCTCACGTTGATCAATTGGATCGTTCAGCTCTGAATAGGCATTGGCGATTTCTTTTCCACATACCATTAACTCAAATCGCTCTGTCAACGAAGGATCTTCTCTATGCTCTTTACACAACGGCGACATTTCTTTCGGATAGTCAATGATGAACGTCGGTTGAATATAATTTCCTTCGCACTTCTCTCCAAAAATCTCATCAATGAGCTTGCCTTTCCCCATCGTTTCGTTCACATCAATACCCATTCCCTTCGCAGCAGTGCGCAATTCATCTTCCGATTTACCTTGGATATCAAATCCAGTAAAATCGATGATTGCCTGACGCATCGTTACTCGTTTATAAGGTGCTTTAAAACTAATTTTATGCTCACCAAATGTCGACTCTGGCGTTCCATTCACCGCAATCGCACAGTGCTCTAACAAGCTCTCAGTAAACTCCATCATCCAGTTGTAATCTTTGTACGAAACGTAGATTTCCATGGCTGTAAATTCAGGATTGTGCGTTCTATCCATTCCTTCATTTCTGAAGTTTTTTGAAAACTCATATACGCCATCAAATCCACCGACAATCAAACGTTTTAAGTACAACTCATTGGCAATTCTCAAGTACAATGGAATATCCAATGCATTGTGATGGGTAATAAACGGTCGCGCCGCTGCTCCACCAGCTATTGATTGTAAAATCGGTGTTTCCACCTCCATGTATCCCGCGTCGTTGAAAAAATTTCGCATCGCTGCGAACAATTTCGTGCGCTTCACAAAAATTTCCTTTACATGTGGATTTACCACCAAATCAGTATACCGCTGACGGTAACGCATCTCTGGATCTGTAAATGCGTCGTGGACTTTTCCTTCGGCGTCCGTTTTAGGCAATGGCAATGGTTTTAGTGATTTACTCAACAAGCTAAACTCATCAACGTGCACTGAAACTTCTCCGACTTGCGTTTTAAACACTTTTCCCTTCACACCGATAAAATCACCTAGATCCAACAACTTTTTGAATACTTCGTTGTACAAGGTTTTATCCTCACCAGGACAAATTTCATCGCGATTAAAGTACACTTGAATTCTACCTTGAGCATCCTGAAGTTCAGCAAAAGATGCCTTCCCCATAATACGTTGCGACATCATTCTTCCTGCCAAACAAACAACTTTACCTTCCTCGTAGTTCTCCTTTATATCCTTTGAATAATCGGAAACCGCATACAATGCAGCTGGATAAGGGTTAATCCCCAATTCACGCAATTTTGTTAGCTTTTCTCTACGTTGGATCTCTTGATCCGAAAGTTCAATGTTCATTTGAAAGTTTTTAAGAGAGCAAAGATAATTACAAATTACGGATTACCATAGTCTGCTTTTTGTAATTATCTTTACCCCCATGGAATTGGCAACAGTAAAAGCATTGCACATCATTTTTGTGGTAAGTTGGTTCGCAGGACTTTTTTACATCGTCCGTCTGTTCATTTACCACACCGAAGCGCAGCAAAAGGAAGAACCAGCGCGTCAAATTTTGTCTGCACAATTTGAAATTATGGAGCGAAAACTTTGGTGGATCATCACCACGCCTGCCATGATTTTAACACTCGTTTTTGGTACGTGGATGATTGTACTTGTCCCTAGTTATTTGCAGATGGGTTGGATGCACATCAAACTGTCTTTCGTCGCAATTCTGCTGATTTATCATTTTGTCTGTCAAAAAATTCTTTTCGATCTGAAAAAAGGAAAATACAACTGGAGTTCAAACGGATTACGCATCTGGAACGAAGTTGCGACGCTGGCATTGGTTGCCATTGTTTTCCTTGCTGTGATGAAAGATTCACTCAACTGGATCAAAGGAACCGTTGGATTTTTTGCGGTTGCTATTGGGTTGATGATTGGCATTAAAATCTATAAACGACTGAGGAAATAAAGCCATGAGCATTGTATCGTGGTCATCATATTTCGCTGGTCATTTTTCCAATCCAATCGAATAATTATCTTTACCTTATCTAATAAAAAATATATGTACAATTCTATCATCACCGAACGCAAAGGACAAATTGAAATCATCACGATCAATCGTCCAGCACAACTGAACGCATTGAACAAGGAAACAATTCAAGAATTAAACACTGCATTAACGAATGCAAACGAAGATAAAAACGTCGGAGTGGTTATTCTTACTGGTTCCGGTGAAAAAGCATTTGTGGCGGGTGCCGATATCAAAGAATTTGCTGATTTCTCCATTTCTCAAGGTGGTGAATTGGCGATGAATGGACAGAAAATACTGTTCAGTTTCATCGAAAACATGCAAAAACCAGTCATTGCTGCAGTGAATGGATTTGCACTTGGTGGAGGATTGGAGTTAGCCATGGCATCACACATTCGCGTCGCTTCTTCTAATGCACGCATGGGATTGCCCGAAGTCAGTTTAGGAGTTATTCCTGGGTACGGAGGTACGCAACGATTGGCGCAGTTGGTCGGTCGTGGAAAAGCGAATGAAATGGTATTTACCGCTGGAATGATTAAAGCGGATGAAGCACTCGAATGGGGATTGGTTAACTATGTTGTAGAACAGGAGGTCTTGCTTGAAAAAGCTGAGGAAATTGCGACAAAAATATTAGCTAATTCTTCGACAGCCATTGCTTCTGCGATCAATGCGATCAACGCTAATTATCAAGACGGTGTTGATGGATTTGAAACAGAAATTGAAGAATTTGGAAAGTGCTTCGGTACCGCTGATTTTAAAGAAGGAACGACGGCTTTTCTCGAAAAAAGAAAGCCTAATTTTAGAAGCTAATTGAATCCACTAAAAAGTTTACTCGGACAGACAGCCATTTATGGACTCCCTACAATTGTGGGACGTCTTCTGAATTACTTTTTAGTCCCACTGTACACGGCAGTTCTTCCTCCCTCCAATTACGGTGTCGTTTCTGAATTGTATGCATGGGTCGCTTTTCTGATTATCTTGCTGACCTTCGGAATGGAGACGGCCTTCTTTAAGTTTTTCAACGACAAAGAGGACAAAGAACTTGTCTTCAAAAACAGCTTTTTGACCGTTTTAGGAATCAACCTGATTTTTCTGCTTGTTCTCTTGCTTTTCAATCAGTCGATTGCCGATGTACTGCTCTATTCTAATCACAACGAATACATCGTTTTACTTGGCATTATCGTTTGTATTGACGCGTCTTCTGCGCTTCCCATGGCGAAACTGCGCTCTGAAAACAAGGCGTTGCGATTTTCAACCATTCATTTTACAGCGATCGGCGTCAACATTGGGTTGAACCTCATCTTTTTGTACTTTTTCCTCGATCCAAATCGACCTGAAGAGGGAATCTTGTTCATCTTAGTTGCTAACTTACTTTCGTCGCTAGTTAAACCCATTGCGACCTACAAGGATTTTATCGGATTAAAAATCGCTTACAACGCCACACTCGCTAAAGAAATGTTCAAATATTCCATTCCTTTAGTTATTGCTGGTTTCGCGGGAATTATCAACGAAACGTTGGATCGGGTGATGTTGAAACAGCTTTTATACAATCGTGGTGGACTCACGCTCACCGCTGCTGAGGCACAACTTGGAATCTACAGTGCATGTTATAAATTAGCGATGATTGTGACCATATTTCTACAAGCCTATCGCTACGCCGCAGAACCATTTTTCTTCTCGAACGCACAAAATGAAGACCGGAATAAGTTGTACGTGAAAATCATGAACTACTTCATTGCCATCGTTTGTTTGGTGTTCATTGGAGTTGCTTTTAACATTGATATTTTCAAGCATTTTATTCGAAACGAAGCATACTGGGTAGGCCTGGATGTAGTGCCAATTTTACTCATCGCCAATGTGTTTTTAGGCATCTATTTCAACCAATCCATTTGGTATAAGTTGAGCGGTCAAACAAAATTTGGTGCTTACATCGCCATCGGTGGTGCATTGATTACCATTGCCATCAATTTCATCTTTATTCCGATCTATGGATTTTACGCTTCGGCTTGGGCAACATTGGTCGTTTACGGCTTGCAAATGATCGCCTCCTACATGCTAGGACAGAAGTATTACCCCATCAACTACAACTTGCGCAAATTCGGACTCTATTTCGGCTTAGCGTTGTTTCTATATTTTGTAACTTGGATGGTCAACCTGGATGAAGGCGAGTTCAGTCTTCGAAAATTTGTTTTCCACAACGCGCTAATTTTGTTCTATGTTTTCATCGTTTGGTTTGTAGAGAAATCAACAAAACCCAAAGAACTAACGGCTGAACGTTAGTAACTTCTCTCTAAACGCACCTTTTTCGACATTTTAACCCTTCATTTTTTCGTAATTTTGACTGTTTAAATAGTTGCAATGAAAGTTAAAGTCATCAATCAGTCGAAGCACTCTTTACCTGCGTATGAAACAAAATCTTCCGCAGGTCTTGATATCCGTGCAAACATCGATGCTCCAATTGAATTAAAACCCTTGGAAAGAACCTTGGTAAAAACTGGGCTTTTCATGGAAATTCCAGAAGGATTTGAGTGCCAAGTGCGCCCAAGAAGTGGATTGGCATTAAAAAAGGGAATTACCGTGTTGAACGCTCCTGGAACTATCGATGCGGATTACCGAGGAGAAGTTGGGGTGATTTTAATTAACTTATCCAACGAGACGTTTGTTATTGAGGACGGAGAACGCATTGCACAATTGGTATTCGCGAAAGTGAAACAAGCCAAATGGAAACAAACAGAAATTTTGACAGAAACCGATCGTGGTGCCGGAGGATTTGGTAGCACTGGTGTAAAATAATTGCAAGGAATGAAAATAATCGTCCCGATGGCTGGAAGAGGTAGCCGACTTAGACCTCATACGTTAACCGTTCCCAAACCACTAATTCCAGTGGCAGGTCAACCAATCGTGCACCGTTTGGTAAAAGATATTGCTGAGATTATTGGTGAGCAAATTGAAGAAGTTGCGTTTATTCTCGGTGATCCAGCATTTTTTGGGGATGATGTCGTTGCAAAACTGACTGAGCTGGCAGAAGAACTAGGTGCAAAAGCATCCATTTACCGTCAGGATCAACCGTTGGGAACTGGTCATGCTATTATGTGTGCGAAAGAATCACTTTCTGGACCAGCGGTCATCGCGTATGCAGATACATTGATTCAAGCGGATTTTGAATTGGATCCAACCGCAGATGCTGTGATTTGGGTGAAACAAGTGGAACGTCCAGAGGCATTTGGGGTTGTGAAATTGAACGAGCGTTCTGAAATTGTTCAATTGGTCGAAAAGCCAGCAGAATTTGTCAGTGATTTGGCTGTGATTGGGATTTACTATTTCAAGGAAGTCGCGGAATTAAAAGCAGAATTGCAAAACGTATTGGACAACAATATCATCAACGGAGGTGAATACCAAATCAACGATGGCATCAAAGGAATGATGTCGAAAGGAAAGGTGTTTAAAACTGGGGCTGTTGATCAATGGATGGATTGTGGAAATAAGAAAGTAACGGTTGAAACGAATCAGCAAGTACTCACGAACGATCAAAATAAAGGAATCAACAACGTGCATGCTTCAGTGAAGTTGGAAAACGGAAAAATCATCGAACCTTGTTTTATTGGTGAAGGCGTGGTGCTTCGAAATTCAGTGGTTGGACCGTATGCTTCAGTTGGAAAAAATACTACGATCGAATCGTGTGTGGTATCGAATTCCATTATTCAACACGCAACGTCGCTTACAAATGTTGTATTAAAGAACGCTATGATTGGTTCAAACGTCACCTACAATGGTTTGGCGCAAGATTTGAGTATTGGCGACTACACAGAAATAAATGATTAAATCCATCTTCATACTCGGACTCGTTGTTTTAGTCACCGCATGCGGAACTAAGAAGGAACTGGTTGTCGAAAAACCGACAGTTAGTGCCAGCGATTATCCGTACATCTCGCTTTTTCACGAAGCCATGAGATTGAAAGCAAAAGGGCGTCGAGAAGAATCCATTCTCAAATTAGAGGAATGTTTGAAGATTCGTCAAAACGACGATGCTGTGTATTATGCGCTCGCGAAACTGGAACTTCAAAAAGGAAATAAAGAAAAGTCTGCTGAATACATTATCAAAGCGGCGGAAATCGACACAAAAAACACGTGGTACATTCAAGAACTTGCCTACATGTACTTCGAAATGGGAGACTTCCCAAAATCGCGCGATAATTTTAAAAAATTGGTGGACATTGAACCACGAAACGTTGAATGGCAGTATGGCTATGCTGAAGTATTGGTGCGCACCGGTGAAACGGCAAAAGCCATTGAAGCATTAAATAAGACAGAAGATCAAGTTGGATTAAATCCGGCACTTTCCATCGAAAAGTACAACATGTACATGGAATTGAAATCGGAGGAAAAGGCGTTACTTGAATTGGAAAAAGCACGTACCATGTATCCCAATGATCCGCAAATCATTGCAACATATGTTGATCATTACTTCAGAGCCAATCAGGAGGAAAAAGCGATTGAAATGCTCAAGGAATTGGTCATTGCAGATCCACAAAACGGAAGAGCGCATTTGGCTTTGGCGGATGTCTACCTGAAACAAAATGAAGAACAAAAAGCCTACGATGAATTGACACTGGCTTTTCAATCACCAGATATTGACATTGACACGAAAATGAATATTTTGATCAGTATTCATGAATCCATGTTCAAAATTGACCCAAAAGTGATTGCTTTGGTACATCAAATGGTGGTGGATTACCCAAACGAGTCGAAAGCCCATTCCATTCAAGCTGATTATTACCTGCGTGCGGAGCAAGACGATAAAGCGCTGGAATCATACAAAAAAGCTTTGGAGCTAGATCAAAGCAAGTTTGCCATTTGGAATCAAGTATTGATCATGGAGTACCAAGCGAAAAAATTTGAAGATTTATACACGGATGCAAAAGAGTGCCTGACGCTTTTCCCAACCAATTCTGTTGTTTCTTTACTTTTCGGTGTAAGTGCCAATCAGTTGAAAAAATACGACGAAGCCATCGAAGTATTATCAGTAGGAAAGGAAATGGTAATCAACGATAAACCCATGAAAGCTGAGTTCTACGGACAATTGGGGGAAAGCTATTTTGGATTGGAAAATTACACGCAAGGGAAGAAAAGTTACGAGAAAGCAATGGAACTTGATCCGCTCAGTAGTTTGATAAAAAATAATTTTGCGTACCGTTTGGCCTTGGCGAAGAAAGATTTGGAGGTGGCGATTTCACTCATCAATCAAGTGATGAAAAATTCCCCGAATCAGTCGCAGTTTATTGATACCTACGGATTCGTTCTCTTTCAACAGGGTGAATACGCACAGGCAAAATCTGCTTATGAAGAAGCCTTCAAATTGAACGAAACGGACAAAGTAATTGTAGAACACATGGGCGATGCCTTTTTTAAAACAGGCAATGTCGACGAAGCGATTATCTGGTGGAAAAAAGCAAAGGAATTAGATTCCACCAACCTGGTATTAGACAAAAAAATTCAAGAGAAAAAATACTATGACCCCATTTTTTAAATACATTTTCATCCTATTCTCTATAGGTTTCTTGTTCTCTTGCGCGAAAACACTCACAGATGTTAAGCCAGAGCGTTTGCCACGTGTAAAAGATGCTGATCTGAATCATATCCTCGACAGTCTGTCAACAGCTAAATTCAATTATTTCTATTCGAAAATATCGACCAAATTCACGGATTCGACACAGAACGTCAACTTCAAGACCTCCGTGCGTATTACGCAGGATAGTGCCGTGAATGCATTAATTACTTTCGCTAAAATTCCTGTTCTGAATGCAATAGTCACAAAGGATTCTGTGCACATCAGCGATAAACGTGAGAAGTGCTTCATCTCTGAAAGTTTGGACTACATCCAAGATAATTTCTCCGTCGATTTTACGTACCGCAACGTTGAAGAACTCATCTTAGGCTTACCGATTGACTACGATACAAACGATCGCTACTTTCAAATCAACGATCCATTCTCATACACGATGAGTTCGCATCGAAAAAGAGACATTAAGAAAATTGAACGGAAGCAAATGCGTGAAATTATTACGTTTTATCGCGTTGCGGATGACTTGACCAATCTACGAATGATGCGCATCGAAAGTCCCGAAGACAGCGCCATTATTCAAATCGATTATTTAGAAAGAGAATGGGTGGATGGATTTTACGTTCCAACCGAGGTTGACTTGTACCTGTTAACGCCCAAGAAAGAAATGAAAATTCGCTTAGAATATCGTAAAACGCGCATGAACGAAGCAGAACTTATTTATTTCGTAATTCCAGAAAGCTATGAACGGTGTGAGTAAATTTTTGGCAATTCTCTTCTTGCTACTTTCCACGGTCGCTTTTGGACAATCTACCAGTGAGAAGTTAAAGCGGGAACAAGATCGTTTGGAGAAAAAAATCAACGATACGAAGTTGCTATTGAGTAAATCGCAAAGTAACACTGCCTCGTCGTTGAATGAATTGAAAGTCATTGAAAACCAAATTGCCTTTCGTGAACAACTGCTGCGCAATTACGACAATCAAATTCGAGGGGCTGAATTGAACGTTCAAAAGAAAACATTGCAGATTGCTGAACTGAATGAAAAAATTGATGGACTGAAAAAGCAGTACAAACAATTGCTCGTTTATGCCTACAAACACAGAAATAAGTACGGAAAACTCATGTATCTTTTCTCTTCGGAGAACTACTACGAAGCCTTGAAACGAAAAAAATACTTGGAACGCATTTCTGAAATTCAACAAAAACAATTTTTGGCAATTCAACAAAATCAAGCGTTGATTAAAAAGGAAATTGAAGCCATCGAAAAGGAGAAAAAATACAAGTTGCTCATCATGGGAGAAAAATCCAAAGAGAAAGCAGCCATTGAACAAGACCGCGTCAAGCAGCAAGTTGTCTATGCAAAGTTTAAAGAAGAAGAGGGCGCACTCCTTGCACAATTAAGGGAAGAAGAACGCAAGAAAGAAGTTCTCCGTGATCAAATTAATGCCGCGATTAAAAAGGAAATTGCCGATGCAGAAGCACGACGTAAACGCGAAGAAGAAGCACGAAGAAAGGCTGAATTGGCTAAAAATCCGACTTCGACTGCTCCTGTAAAAGAGACCGAAACCATCACATTTATAGAAACCAAGGAAGCTGCAAAATTAAGTGCGTCCTTTGAAGGAAATAAGGGAAAATTACCATGGCCGGTTGATAAAGGAAGTATCACCGAACACTTCGGTAAAAATGAACATCCTACCATAAAAAATGTCTACACCAACAACCGAGGAATTGACATCACCTCGCCAAAAAACGCACAGGTTCGAGCTGTATTTGACGGTGAAGTCACCAGTGTTCTGAGCATTCCTGGAGCTGGAAAAGTGGTGATTATTAAGCACGGAAACTACCGAACAGTATACAGCAATTTAAAGGACACGTATGTCAGTGTGGGAACGAAAGTCACAACGAAAAAAGTCATTGGCTCCTTGCTGACAAAAGACAAACAAAATATGTCCGTTGCCCATTTTGAAATTCACCATGTCGTTGGAAATAACGTGACTTGCTTAAATCCTTCACTTTGGGTTTCTCAATAATACCGATTGTTATTTTAGTGTCGCATAAATGCTCCTAAAATATACATCGGCATACTACTTATTAAAAATACTTATACGCATCAAATTACCAATATCGTATAAGTTACGTATTTTTACCCTTCGATTGATCATCAAACTATGAGTAAAAAAATTCAAACAGCAGAGCGCGTATCACACAGCGATGTTTCTGACAATTACGTCTACCAACGCAGCGTGCTTGCTTATGTCGAAGCGGCAAAACTAATTCACGGAAACGTCCTAGAAATTGGCACAGGAAGTGGCTACGGCGTTGAAATGTTAAGTCAAAAAGCCGACACCTTTCTAACGATTGATAAATTTGCTTCGAACGTTGGTGTGGAGTTAAGTGAGAAGATCGACAATGTTGAGTTCAAGCAAATGACGGTGCCCCCATTGACTGGATTGCCTGATAATCATTTTGATTTTGTGGTTTCGTTTCAAGTGATTGAGCACATCAAAAAAGACCTCGCATTTGTCCAAGAAATTCACCGCGTACTCAAGCCAGGTGGAAAGTTCATTCTTACTACACCCAACAAAAAAATGTCACTCACGCGCAATCCATGGCACATTCGCGAATACACGATTGATGAACTGACAACACTTCTTAAAAAAGCATTTTCTTCCGTTACACCGAAAGGCGTTTTTGGCAATGGGGAAGTAATGAAATACTACGAAGACAACAAAGCTTCCGTGCGACGGATCATGCGGTTCGATGTGCTCAATCTCCAATACCGTCTACCGCGCCAGTTCCTTCAAATTCCTTACGATATTCTAAACCGCCGCAACAGAAAAAAACTGAGCGACAACGGAAGTCACATCAAAATGGAAGATTACTTCATTGAAGACGCCAAAGAAGGGTGCATTGATTTGTTTTATATAGCGGAGAAGAAATAGAGGGGAACGCTGGTTTAGTTTTTTCTTTATCGTCTAAATCGTTCATTCCGATAGCCTTTTAGACTTTCAGATTCAAGATGAAAGAAAAAGGACTTATTACCTACAGGAATAATCATTTTTACTTGGATTAAAATTTATATGAAAGTGGTGGGCTTGGAAAAAACTATGCCCATTATTTGGATAAAATATTCATTTTCCGTTATTTGCTATAAATTATAAAACTTAACTATTATGAAAAGGAAGCTACTCCCCTTAGCTATTTTTTGCTTTTCCGCAACATTATTTGCTCAAGACAACACGCTCCCCACGACGGGTAACGTAGGTGTTGGAACACTAAATCCAACTGAACGACTGGAGGTTAATGGAAACATGAGAGTCGACTCCTCTCTGATCGTCAATGATTCAGTAAGGGTCAACAAAACGTTTCGAGTAATGGACAAAATGTTTGTTGAAGGCAAAGCTGTTTTTGGTGATAAGATCGTTGCCAAAGAAAACCTTAAAGTTGAAGGTAATACCAATCTTGAAGGAAACTTAACTGTTGATAGCGTTTTTAAGCTCCCAAACACTAGTGCGCTTTCGAACAATAATTTAATCAATGGAAATTTCGATTTCTTATTGTTGAACGCTAATGGTGCAGCACGGAAAGCAGATTATGAAACGCTGCTTAAAAAACTTACCACTGATGTTTATGTACCAATCTTACCCGAAGAATTGTTGACCGTATGTGATTTGTTTGGGTATCTGCCGACTTGGCACAACGGTCCAAACAAAATCTATACACAATGTCCTGATGTAAAGGTTGGAATTGGAACAGAAGAACCACTTTTTAAGCTAGACGTTCGTGGAGATGGGTACTTTTCAAAAACAATTAAGTTAGGTACAGCCTATTCTCCAGTAACTCCTGCTTTTATCGAAGGACTCTCCGCGCCAGACATGGATCTTCCATGGGTAAGGATGACAACGGAAGAAAACAACGTGAAAAACACCGTGTTTCTTGTCAACAATGATGGTGGTCTATACTGCACATCCGCAAGAGTGCGGTTAAAAGAAGATATCCCCGTGCCAGACTTTGTGTTCCAACCCGACTATGCGCTAATGCCACTCAACGAGGTAAAAGACTATGTGCAAACACATTCACATCTTCCTGGTATTCCGTCAGAAGCTGAAATTAGAGCAGAGGGATTGAACTTGGAAGAAATGCAATTGAAATTGCTCCAAAAAATAGAAGAATTAACCTTGTATGTCATTGAACTTGATGAGAAAAACAAAGTTCTGGAAGCGGAATTAGAAACCCTTAAAACCGCACAAAAATGAAAAAGCTACATATACTTTCCATCGCAACTTGTGCACTTTTCAGTTCATGCAGAAAAGGGTATTACTGTCACTGCACCAATCCCGACGGAAATGAAATAACAGAGGCACTACCTGGAAAAATGACAAAATCCAAAGCGCAAGCACAATGTTCTACTTTTGAAGCTGTCTATTCTTTTGGTGGTTTTCAATGTACCGCAAAAGAAATTTAGTTTCACCTAACTATACTAGCTCATGAAAATCATAGCAACATTGTTCATAATTTTCCTTTTTAATGGGAGCATTTTTGCACAATCCCAGGACACCATTTTTGTCAATGAATGGAAAATGGCAGACTCACTCTACGGTGAATTAGGTGCCTTAATCCCGACAGGTTATTTGATGAATAGAACTCTTATGGACACAACTGTCTTATTTGCATATAATGCGCATAAAACTGATCAGTACACACCTAATGCAGATTATTTCTACCGTCTTATGTACGAAATGAAACTCATGGCACTAGATAGCAGTCAAGTTCCTGGATTACTCGAACTATATTATTCATCAAGTAGTTATGTCGCAGAGCAGATGTTTGATGACGACCGTTATATCTATCCTATAGGAGTAGCTGATTTTCGATACAATCGTCTAGATGAGGAATTTGGTATCCAGAACGGTCTATTGATAAAAAATGGACTTTCGTACAACGATACGGACACCTCCAATACAAGTGCCTACTCAGAATATCGGGTACAACTAACGGCTCCACTTTTTGACAATCACTCTTCCCCAAATATGGGACTTGTATTTAAAAGTGAGCACTTCTTCAGCAACCATAAAGATACAAACGATGTCAACTTTTTGGAAGTGTATATAGATAGTAATTGGTGGATGGTAGGTTTCAATGAAATAATTGATTTTGTTCCTACCAATGAAGAAATTCAATCCCTCAAACTTAGAGTAACATATAGCAATGGAGAGCAGTTTGAAAATGACATTTTTATTAACACACCCGAACAAGTTCTCGGCAATTCTATTATTCCAAAAGGTGATAATATTTGCAACGAAGTGTCTGAGTATACGGAAGGTGTTATTCGAAAACTTGTCGCCTGCCGTATAAATGGTTGTGCTGATTCAAACCATCCACCACATGGAAAAACATATATTTTAGTTACAGGGTACAGGCCTCCCATTTTTGGGCAAAGTTTTGATAAAACATGGTCAATTTACAATACCCATCATCAACACTTATTACAGCATCAGTTAGACAATGGTTACGATGTTTATTTAATCAAATTTAACATTCACAATACCCCACAGTCTCATGGCATGATTGAATCTGCCAAATTATTTGTCAAGTTCTTGAAAGACCTCAACGCAAACAAAGAAGACAAATATGGAGAAAATGTTATTCACGCCAGTTCCATGGGCGCGGATATCGTAAATTTAGCACTGCTAATTATGGAAAATGATCATTTCCAAGACAATAACTACCCACACCATCATTCTCGATTGTTTATTGCATACGATGGAAATTTTTATGGTGCGAATATTCCATTGGCGTATCAATACCAGATCTACAGCGGATTTAAACAACCTGCACAAAATCCAGTTTTCCCACTTTCTGCAAACCCTAGCTTGGAGACCACATTTTTAAGAGTTTACTTGTATGCGACTATGGAACAAAAAACAGTCAAAGAATTACTAATGTACCATGCTCAAGGAAATAACTTACAACTGTTTGATAACAATGAAGAACATTTAAAAATTACACCAACCCATCATCCCTTTCGACAAACTTTTCTAAATGAATTAGCGATTTACGATTCGGGGAATCATTTTATACCTATACCAAATGCAACACGAAATGTGTCTATTTCGTTGGGGAAAATTAGTGGTCCCAACAATTGGTCAAATACCAGTAACGTTCAATTTAAAGACCCCGGAGAGTATTGGCTTGACTTTACAGTCAGTCCTTATATAAGCAAAATTCGATCTGCCGTATATACTTCAGATTACGTGGACCTTTTCAGACGGAAAAAATTAGGTGTTACATTATTACCCCTTTCTCTGAATGTAGATCACAAGGTAGAGGTAAAGCACATGCAGGAAATAGATGTTGCAGCTGGCTCGTACTTAGAGGGGCTGGGAAATGTAATAAGCATTGCCAGTAGGGCGTACCTCGATGGTACAACTCCATTTCATCCCAATACAGCCAAGCAGTATTTCTCTCACAAAGCAGTACTCACTGCTCTTGCTATCAATAAAAACCTGTGGCCAACGGATGGAAGTATGAACTTGAATATGCAGAGTTTGGGGCTGATGTATAATAATCGAACACCTAGTGGGATTTTGTTACTATCCGACCATTACGGCTACCCCAATCTCGGTCGCCCGAACGATCATTTTGACATTACACCGTTTGAAGCCATTTACGTAGACCACACCATTGATCCGCATATTGACCTAAAGGATAGAGACCAAGCAGATTTAGCGGAGTTGAATGGTTTTATCTTTAACGAAGTAGAACCTTGGTATTTAGGATTACAAAACCAAAATTTAGGTGCTCAAGCACGTTCAAATTACATCTACAAATCCCGAAGATCTGCCCTTCACGGGATAACTGTTGGTTACAATGTTACTCCAACAACTGATTTAGGAGACTACAACGTAAAGCCCAACGCAGATTTAATTTTACATGCTGGTGAATACATCGATTTATTTCCGGGTACCACTTTTGAAGAAGGATGTAAAGGAACGTTGATTTTAGGCTATTCCGTCTGTGGTCCACTATTCGGAAAATCCATTGAAAACAACAATGAGACAACTCCACACAATGCTATTTCTACACTAGAAAAAACCGAAACAACAACCGATCGTTTTGGAGTTAAAGTGTTTCCAAACCCCAACAATGGATCTTTTAGCATAGAAAGTACCACAAAAAATCCAATCTCATCCTATAAAATTTACAATTTTAGTGGTACATTGGTAGTGGAAGAAAGTATCGTCAACACCCAACGGCTTGTGTTAAATAGACGTTTAGAAAAAGGCACATACATTGTTGTAGTTACTATAGACGGAGTGACAGTCCGAGAAAAACTTATAATTTTATGAGCAAGTTAATTTTTACCTTGATAATCCCTCTCCTTTTTTTTGGTTGCACCAAATTGGGGAAGAATGTTACCGTTACGGGTAGAGTGGTAAACCCAATTACTGGTCAAGGGTTTGAGGGGTTAGAAGTTCAACTGCAAAAAACAAAAAACTCACTACCGGGCGGGTATACCTCCGTGAAAGAAGTATATACCGATTCAAAAGGTTATTTTGAAATTAATCACTTGGCTGGAGCAAATTCCTACCATGTTATGGTACAAACAACGGCTGATCAATACCGATTGGGTTGGTTAATTGATGGTAACTACCAACAAAACTCTCAACTTGGGGTAACAAAAGGAAAGAAAATGAACGTTGATTATCATGCAGTAGCGTATGGGAATTTAATAATACATCTCAAAAACGAGAACTGTTTAGGTCCGAATGATACATTACGGCTATTTCTTGATGGCTCAACTATAGGCTCTGATGATGTCCAAATAGGGCTTTTAACTGAATTATATGGGTGTATTGACATAGTTGATCAACCTGTGAAATTTCCTATGGGTGAGCGTTATTATCACTGGGAGATAATAAGAAACGGCGATACCACAGTTGTTTACGATACTGTTTTTATTGAACCCAACGAGACCACTACTTTTGAAATTTTCTATTGAAAATAAATAATTTAAATAGCGTTTTACTGGTTATGCTTTTTTTAACTTTTACTAGCTGCACCAAATTCGGGAAGAATGTTACTGTTACGGGTAGAGTAGTAAACCCAATTACTGGTCAAGGTTTTGAGGGGTTAGAAGTTCAACTGCAAAAAACAAAAAACTCACTACCGGGCGGGTATACCTCCGTGAAAGAAGTATATACCGATTCAAAAGGTTATTTTGAAATTAATCACTTGGCTGGAGCAAATTCCTACCATGTTATGGTACAAACAACGGCTGATCAATACCGATTGGGTTGGTTAATTGATGGTAACTACCAACAAAACTCTCAACTTGGCGTAACAAAAGGAAAGAAAATGAACGTTGATTATCATGCAGTGCCGTATGGGAGATATAGTCTTGATATCAATAATATTAATTGTGGGGGGGCAGGTGATACCATTATTATAAATCAGCAAAATCAAATTGGATCGCTACTTGATATAGATTGGGTTTTAACTGGGTGCGCTGGATATCAAACAGTATTACAGGATATACCAATGGGATATGTTTATATTAACTGGACCGTGATTAGAGCAGGTGTAACTGAATCATTCTAAGATTCCATATATATCGGAGAAGGTGCAGATGTTGTCTATGTTTTGGATTATTGAGGGGGTTTTTATTTTGGTGATCACACTAAACAACTAAAACTGTTGTACATATGCTGAAAACACCTCTGAATAAAAAAATCCAAGCACTATTATAAGCATAAACGATGCGGTTATGTAAGAAATATTAGTTGTTCTATGAGTAAAATAATTCTAATTGTTACGTTGCTTGGTTGTTTTTTGGGTTGCACCAAATTCGGGAAGAATGTTACTGTTACCGGTAGAGTTATAAACCCACACACAGGTCAAGGATTTGAAGGGTTAGAAGTTCAACTGCAAAAAACAAAAAACTCGCTACCAGGTGGCTATACCTCTGTGAAAGAAGTATACACCGATTCAGAAGGTTACTTTGAAATTAATCACTTGGCTGGAGCAAATTCCTACCATGTTATGGTACAAACAA
>CAZXRU010000003.1:86953-110198 GCA_964643345.1 uncultured Fluviicola sp. | reverse complement strand
TCTCAACTTGGCGTAACAAAAGGAAAGAAAATGAACGTTGATTATCATGCAGTGCTGTATGGCAAACTCAAATTAAATATTCATAATATCTCTTGTGAAGATATACAAGATGAAATAATAATAGACAGAAAATACAGACATGATCCAAATAATTCAATTTATATACCAATAACTTTGATGGGTTGTTATAACCAAGAAGGAATTCCTTCCACTGACATTCCAATGGGATATTACGATATTACTTGGACGGTAACTAAGACGAGCTCAGGAACGAATACGTTTACAGGAGAAGTGTTTGTACCTGAAGGAGGTATTGGAGAGTTTACCATTAACTATTGAAAAAGTATAACCTACATAGCGTTTTACTGGTTATGCTTTTTTCTACTTTTACTAGCTGCACCAAATTCGGGAAGAATGTTACTGTTACGGGTAGAGTTGTAAACCCGCTCACGGGTCAAGGTTTTGAAGGGTTAGAAGTTCAACTGCAAAAAACAAAAAACTCGCTACCAGGTGGCTATACCTCTGTGAAAGAAGTATACACCGATTCAGAAGGTTACTTTGAAATTAATCACTTGGCTGGAGCAAATTCCTACCATGTTATGGTACAAACAACGGCTGATCAATACCGATTGGGTTGGTTAATTGATGGTAACTACCAACAAAACTCTCAACTTGGCATAACAAAAGGAAAGAAAATGAACGTTGATTATCATGCAGTACCTTATGGGAAACTGATCTTAAATATTGAAAATGTTAATTGTGAAGGCCTTACAGACACAATGGTGTTTAGAGCAAAGGGGCAATTTGATGAGGACTATACCAATTGGTCAGCCTTAGAAAGGATTGGGTGTTATTCATATACTTCCCCTCCCCCCTACACAAATTTCCCTATGGGATATCGTTATTATGAAATGAAAGTAACTCGGCCTAGTGGCATTACTTTCGTTTATGACACCGTTTTTATTCCTGAGACAGGAGTAGCGCAAATTGATCTTTTTTATTAACTTAACTGCAGTTCATGTTCTCTTTTAAACAAAAAAGAGTTTATGTGCTGAAAGTAAATTTTAGTAATCAAGAAAAAAAACTAAAAATTTAGAGTGGAAAATACTCCCACTCTAAATTCATAACTCAAAACTCTACCCTTTCTACCCCTTCACCAAATCAATCCGTGCATCGTCTTTATCCGCTAAATCTGTGGTAAGCGCATCTTTACCAAGCGATTCAAAAATAACCTCGTTGGCCAATACTTCGTTGCACACATACGATTGATTCGCAATAATTGCCGCTTTCACTGCATCATTGGTTTCTACTTTCAATACAATGCGATCGGTGACCTCCAGGCCTGAATCCTTGCGTAAGTTCTGTACACGGTTCACCAATTCTCTGGCAATTCCTTCAGATCTTAGCACTTCAGTAATCGTTACGTCCAATGCTACGGTTAGGTTTCCTTCTGAGCTGACCAACCATCCTGGGATGTCTTGGGCAACAATCTCAAAATCCTGCATGTCCAACACAATTTCTTCTCCTTCCAAGGTTCCTGACCAACCACCGTTCGATTCAATCTTGGCAATATCTTCCGAGGTGAATTGAGCCGTCATGGCTGCAATTGCCTTCATTTGTTTTCCGTACTTCGGTCCGATAGTTTTAAAATTCGGTTTGATGCTTTTCACCAAAATTCCGTTGTCTTCTTCCAACAATTCCAGTTCCTTCACGTTGACCTCTGATAAAATCAGCTCTTTAACGTGCAACAGGTTTTCTGAGAACTTCTTATCCAACACAGGTACCATAATTTTCTGCAAGGGCTGACGGACACGGATATTTTCCTTTTTTCTCAGTCCAAGTACCAACGAAGATACACGCTGCGCGATGTCCATTTGCTCTTCCAATTCCGAGTCAATCAACGCTTCATTCGCTTGTGGGAAATCAGCGATATGAACCGAAGGAACACTATGTTTCGAAGAAACTGCATTCAAATCAAGGAACAATTGATCCATGAAAAATGGTGCAATCGGTGATCCTAAAACAGCAACCGTTTCAAGGCAGGTATACAAGGTTTGATATGCAGAAAGTTTATCTTGCGAGTCATCACTTTTCCAAAAACGTCTTCTGCATAAACGCACGTACCAATTAGATAACTGATCGGTGACAAATTCCTGAATCAAACGTCCCGCTTTTGTCGGTTCGTAGGTTTCATACGCATCATCCACGTTTTTAATGAGTGAATTCAACTGAGATAAAATCCAACGATCGATTTCAGGTCTACTGTCTACTGGTAAATCATCTTCGGAATAATCAAACCCATCAATATTCGCATACAGCGCAAAAAATGAATACGTATTGTACAACGTTCCGAAGAATTTTCGCTGCACTTCTGTGATTCCGTCTAAATCGAATTTCAAGTTATCCCATGGTTGCGCATTGGTAATCATGTACCAGCGCGTCGCATCAGGACCGTATTTCTCTATGGTTGTGAACGGATCTACCGTATTTCCTAAGCGTTTGGACATTTTCTGTCCGTTTTTGTCCAATACCAATCCATTCGATACAACGTTTTTAAACGCCACTGAATCAAAGACCATGGTTGCAATCGCATGCAAGGTATAAAACCATCCACGTGTTTGGTCAACACCTTCGGCGATGAAATTTGCGGGGAAAGCCTTCCCTTCATCAATCAATTCTTTATTTTCAAACGGATAGTGCCACTGCGCATACGGCATCGATCCTGAGTCAAACCACACATCAATCAAATCCGCTTCACGTTTCATCGGTTTTCCCGAAGAAGAAACCAGTGTGATGTTATCCATGTAGTTTTTGTGCAAGTCGACCTTCTCATAATTGGCTTTCGACATATCGCCGACAACGAAATCAGGGAACGGATGTGCATCCATCACTCCTGCTGCGATAGCTTTGTCGCATTCCTTCATCAACATTTCGACGGAAGAAATACACAAGCGCTCGTCTCCCTCAACGGTTGACCAAATCGGAATCGGAATTCCCCAATAGCGCGAACGCGACAGGTTCCAATCGTTGACATTTTCCAACCATTTTCCAAAACGTCCTTCTCCCGTTGAAGCAGGTTTCCAATTGATGGTATTGTTCAAGTCCATCATGCGTTCTTTTGCACTACTCGCACGGACAAACCATGAATCTAATGGGTAATAAAGCACAGGTTTATCTGTTCTCCAACAGTGGGGATAACTGTGGACGTATTTCTCCACCTTAAATGCCTTGTTCTCGGTTTTTAATTTGATGGCAAGTTCAACATCCACTGATTTTTCAGGTGCTTCGCCTTCGTTGTAATATTCATTTTTCACGTATTTTCCAGCGAACTCACCCATGTGTGACGTGAATTTACCTTGCAAATCGACCAATGGAACAGCGTTTCCTTTCTCGTCCAATACCAATAATCCTGGTACACCTGCGTCTGCAGCAACCTTAGCATCATCCGCACCAAACGTAGGGGCTGTATGCACGATTCCTGTTCCATCCTCGGTTGTAACAAAATCTCCTAAAATAACCTGAAATGCTTTCTCAGCATTTTCGTATGGTAATGCGTATGGCAGCAATTGTTCGTAGCGAATTCCTTCCAGTTCTTTCCCTAAACACGTTCCAGCGATAAAGTAAGGAATCTGCTTTGCTCCTTCCTCGTAGCTCGTTAATTCATCTTCACTTTCAACCGCAAAAAATGGCTTGGTGAATTGCTTCCCTACTAAATTCTTTGCCAAAATAACGTTGATCGGTTCAAAGGTGTACTGATTGTACGTTCTCACCAATACGTATTCGATTTTCGGTCCAACAGCCAATGCTGTGTTCGATGGCAAGGTCCATGGAGTAGTCGTCCACGCAAGGAGGTATGTGTCAGATTGCAGATTAGCAAATGGAAAATCTGCAATCTGCAATTTGGAATCTGCTACTTTAAACTGCGCCACTACCGTTGTATCCGTCACATCTTTGTAACAACCAGGTTGATTCAACTCATGCGTTGATAATCCTGTTCCAGCTTTTGGTGAATAAGGTTGAATGGTGTATCCTTTGTACATCAATCCTTTTTCGTACAGTTGACCTAACAACCACCACACCGTTTCCATGTACTTCGATTCATAGGTAATGTATGGATCTCCCATATCTACCCAATACCCCATTTTTCGGGTCAAATCGTTCCAAATATCTGTGTAACGCATCACGGCTTGTTTACACGCTTTGTTGTACTCTTCTACCGTAATTTTCGTTCCAATGTCTTCTTTTGTAATTCCAAGTTCCTTTTCAACGCCCAACTCTACTGGTAAACCGTGCGTATCCCACCCTGCTTTTCGCTTGACTTGATATCCCTTCAAGGTTTTGTAGCGGCAAAAAATATCCTTGATTGAACGTCCCATGGCGTGGTGAATCCCCGGTAAACCATTCGCAGATGGCGGTCCTTCAAAGAAAATAAATGGCTCCTTTCCTTCGCGGGTGTCTACTGATTTCTCAAAGATGTGGTTCTGCTCCCAGTTATTTAACACACGGGTGGCAACATCTGGTAAGTTTAAACCTTGATACGTTGGATAAGTTTTGCTCATTCTACTTGGAATTTTGAATGTGCAAAGTTACACAATTTGATTTGAAAAAGTAAGGTTGTATTCATTCATGAAACGCCGATTTTATTTTAACTACGCTGGTTGTTCACTTCATTTTCAGCAAATCTATAATGATTCTAAGCTTATTTTTACTACTTTAATACAGAACTAAGCCCTGAAAGGACGGAATATAAACATGGGACAATCACTCGTTAAAAATTATCTTCATATCGTGTTTAGCACGAAACATCGAGCACCACTAATCGATGAACAAATAGAAGCTGAATTGCATAGTTATCTTGGCGGAATTTGTAATGAACTTGGTTGTCAAGTGCTAAAAATAGGAGGATATACCGACCATATTCATATTCTTTGTATGCTGTCGAAAAAAATAACACTAATGAAATTAATGGAGGAACTGAAATCGCATTCTTCCAAATGGGTAAAAACCAAGGGCGATAAGTATAGTAACTTTTACTGGCAAGATGGTTACGGCGCTTTCTCTGTTAATCCCGCAGAAGTTGAAGTAGTTATAAACTATATTGCGAATCAAAAGGAGCATCATTCTAAAAAAACATTTCAGGTTGAGTATAAGGGATTCCTGGAGAAGTTATAAGGTCGATTTTGATGAACGATACGTTTGGGAGTGAGTATCTCACCCTTTCAGGGCTACGATGATATACCGAGATCTAACATCGGACTGCGCCCAATGTTAGTATATTCCGCCCTTTCAGGGCTGTTGATAGATTATACAAAATTATTATAACCCGTGCATAAATGCTTCTAAAGCCCCGAAGGGGTGAAATCCACTAACGATGGACAAAGTCCATCGCATTAAAACACGAACAAACCTAAGCCCTGAAGGGGTGGAATAGCCTTCTACTAAATCGTTAAAATCTCATAAAACCAAAATATTACGCTTTTTTGTTTGTTAACCATCTGTTTAAGGCTTAATTTTGTTATATCAAGACTATGGGAGTATACACACCAGGACCGTTATTAGCGCAGATTAATCTGCCAGAGGATCTTAGAAATAAGTTTACCCTCAACGACTTACCACAAATTTCAGATGAAGTTCGTCAGTACATCATTGATGTTATTTCAGAAATTGGGAACAGTCACTTTGGCGCGAGTTTAGGTGTGGTGGAAATGACCGTAGCCTTACATTATGTATTCGATACACCTGCAGACCAACTAGTGTGGGACGTAGGTCACCAAGCTTACGGACATAAAATTTTGACAGGAAGACGTGAGACTTTTCATACGAATCGCTTGAAAGGTGGAATTTCTGGATTTCCAAAACGTTCGGAAAGTATTTTTGATACGTTTGGTGTTGGTCACTCTTCGACTTCCATTTCGGCAGCATTGGGAATGGCTGTCGCGAATAACTACAAAGGAGAAAAGGATCGTCAGCACATTGCCGTAATTGGTGATGGTGCGATGACTGCTGGATTGGCATTTGAAGGAATGAATCACGCTGGATTTGAAAAAGACGCCAATTTATTGGTGATTTTGAACGATAACTGCATGTCGATTGATCCAAATGTCGGTGCACTCAGAGATTATTTGACAGATATTACGACATCGCACACCTACAACAAGGTCAAAGATGAAGTGTGGAACTTACTTGGAAAGATTTCCAAATTTGGTCCAGATGCACAAACCGTTGCTTCAAAAATATCTTCCGCATTGAAAGGATCTTTGTTGAAACAAAGTAATCTTTTTGAATCGTTGAACTTCAGGTATTTCGGTCCAATTGACGGTCACGACGTTATTGCCATGGCGAAAGTTTTGGAAGATTTAAAAAGTATTCCAGGTCCAAAAATCTTGCACTGCATTACGCGTAAAGGTGCTGGCTATAAATTTTCAGAAGAAGGAAATCCAACGCAATGGCATGCGCCAGGTGTGTTCAATAAAGATACAGGTGAAATTGTGAAAATTCTTCCAAAATCACCACAACCGCCAAAATACCAAGATGTTTTCGGTCACACGATTGTCGAACTAGCGGAAAAAAATGAGAAGGTAATGGGGGTAACTCCAGCAATGCCTTCTGGGTGCTCGTTGAATATTATGATGGCGGCAATGCCCGATCGTACATTTGATGTCGGTATTGCAGAGCAACATGCGGTCACTTTTTCTGCGGGACTTGCCACACAAGGACTAGTTCCATTTTGCAATATTTACTCGTCATTCATGCAGCGTGCATATGATCAAGTTTTGCACGATGTCGCTTTACAGAACTTAAACGTTGTTTTTTGTTTAGACCGTGGAGGTTTGGTCGGTGCCGATGGTGCTACGCATCACGGAGCATATGATTTAGCTTACATGCGCTGTATTCCAAATATGGTCGTGAGCGCTCCAATGAATGAGGCTGAATTGCGCAACTTGATGTATACAGCTCAATTGGAGAACATGGGACCTTTTTCTATTCGTTACCCACGTGGAAACGGAACGATGACGGAGTGGAAAACCGCCATGCAAAAAATAAAAGTTGGAACAGGTCGCAAATTGACGACAGGAAACGATATTGCTATTTTGACCATTGGTCACCCTGGAAATTTTGCACAAAAAGCGATTGAAGAATTGAAATCAACTGGTGCTTCTATTGCACATTACGACATGCGATTTGTCAAACCAATTGATGAAACAATGCTCCATGAGGTCTTTTCGAAATTCAAAAAGATCATTACCATTGAAGACGGTTGCATCATGGGAGGATTTGGTTCTGCCGTTATTGAATTCATGGCAGATCAAAAATACGCCGCTGAAGTCGTTCGTTTGGGAATTCCAGACACCTACATTCACCACGGAACACAAGAAGAGCTGTGGAAAGATTGCGGTTTTGATGTGACATCTATCGTTGAGACGATCAAACAAATGCTTCAACTGGAAGTTGCTGAAGTGAAGGGGGCAGTGAACCTGTAGATCTATCCTAGACACAAAAACTACAATGTTTTAACGTATTTTGCTTTCTTTCTTTTGTCTTAACACAAAAGAAAGAAACAAAGAAAAGGTCAAGGCTGCGCGAGCTCTTCAAAAAACTACGCCATTACTCATTGACTCATCCAAACTACCTTCCCTGTCTATCGTCAGGTAGAGGTGCTACTACGTGGTCGCAAACGCTGTTACCGTAGGATTTTTCAAATCCTCCGACAGCTGAGTTCAAACATGGATTCGCTGGACATTCGCAAAGGCTTGTTTTTGATGAAGTCACTCACGAGGCCGTTTTTGATCCCACTTCGATAAAACAATAATATGTTCTACAAAAAGTAATTGCTTTAGCTTGTATTATTATTTTCTACCTTTAAGCTATGCTTCCAAATCTTGACCTTCTCGAAAATGAAATTACGTACAAAGCTAGTCGAAGTGGTGGCGCTGGTGGACAGCATGTAAACAAAGTGTCGACCAAGATTGAACTGGATTTTGACATCCACAATTCCAACGTGCTGACGGATGAACAAAAGGAGATAATTCTAAAAAAGCTTGCTTCAAAAATCACCAAGGATGGTATTTTACAAATTGTTTCACAATCGGAACGAAGTCAACTCAGAAACAAGAAAGTCGTTTTGGATAAGTTTCGAGAGCTGATTACTGATTCTTTTCGCGTCCGTACAGCACGTAAACCAACAAAAATTCCTAGAGCCGTCAAAGAAAAACGACTCCGCATGAAAAAAATAAAGGCTGAAATCAAAAAAAGAAGGCGCAACGATTATTAGTCGACCTTTACCACCTTCATCGTTTGATCTCCTAAGCGAAGAAAATAAACATTGGAAGTGAGTTTGGACAAATCAATTTCTGTGTCATTTACATCGATGGTTCCCATTAATAAACGTTCACCTGTTAGCGAGTAGATTTCATAATTTGTCGATTCCGTCAATCCACCTTTGATAGAAATAGTTCCGTGGGTAGGATTTGGCGAAACGGAAAACGCATCGTTTAAATTATTTTCATCTATACTAGACGTTGCACAATTAATTTTTCCATTGATATCGTATTGCGAAAAGAATTTCCACACCTCAACAGAAGCGTTGATGTCGTAATTGGTGATAGGAATATTAAACGCGCTTCCTGGCCAAGTATGTCCACCATTGGTGACTTTAAAATGCACGACTTCGGTACAATTATCTCCATTTTCGTATACTGTTTTCTCAACTGTGCTTCCATCCGTTGTGTTGGTGTTTGGAACATTCGTAACGACTGGAGTAGCATCGCAATTGTTGTATGTCCTCCAGTGCGTAAGAATATTGGGAATGGACACTGACCAGCCTGCGCCACCATTGTAGGGGACAGTCGCATCAGAAGTTCCGTGAATTTGAATAATTGGTGTTGGGTGCGTAGCGTTGCATCCAGCCATCGTTGCAGGGACCATCGCCCCAGTTACAGATCCGACTGCCGCAAAACGATCGCTCAAATTACAAGCCAAATGAAAGCTCATGTATCCACCGTTGGACATTCCTGTAGAATAGATTCTGTCTTCATTGATGTTGTAATCGAGCAACAGTGAATCAATAAGTGCTGAAGTAAATCCAACATCATCTACAGAGCTTCCTCCAAACCCTACGTTGAAATGTGGTTCGCCAGTTCCATCTAACGTGCCTTGAGGGTGCACAATTAAAAATCGTGCTGTATCTGCAATCGGACGAAAATCACCGTAAAACATCTGCTCAGCAGCATTGCTCGTATATCCATGAAAATTGAAAAGCAGTGGAAACGCTTGTGTTCCATCATAGCTGGCTGGTACGTACAAAATATAATCGCGTGTGAGCCCATCATGCGTGATGGATGCATTGATGGTTTGTTGCGCCTCTGTAGATAAATTTAGAACTAGAAGTGTAAAAAGCGTAAGTGTGATTTTCATAATTTTCATGTATAAATGCTTTCCGAAAGGTACAACTTTTCTATGATTGGGAGATGCTAACTATGATTCAATGTCAAACTCCTCAGGAAAATTTTGAAAAGAAACGGGACGAACCCAACGATAAATTGCGTCTGTTCCAACTGCTGTGAATCGCGCATCTGTCGAGGCTGGATAAGGTCCACCGTGATGCATGGAGGGACACACTTCAACACCCGTTGGAACACCGTTAAAAATGACTCTTCCCACTCGGTACTTTAATGCTTCAATCACTGAATTAAAGGTTGATATTTCTTCGGGTTCAACGATGACTGTTCCTGTAAGTTGACCTTCCATGTGCTCAATGATTTGCGTTAATTCCACCTCATCTTTATAGGTGACCATCAGTGAAAAAACGCCAAAAACTTCTTTGTGTAAATTCGTGTTCTTTAAAAATTGAGTACCACTTGTCCGCGCTAAAACGTGACCAATGTAATTCTCTTTTTCACTGCCTTTCTCACTGATTCGTTCCACACCATCTGCAGTCAATACTTCCCCTTTTTTCTTAGAATACGCAGTATTAATGGAAGGGTGCAACATCGATTGATTCTCAATAACTTCTAGTTTTTCAGTCAATAATTGCGAAAATAGATCCGATTCTTTGCTTTCTGGAACAAAAATGATTCCCGGATTGGTACAAAACTGACCTGCACTTTGCGTCATTGAATCAGCATATCTTCCTGCCCAAAATTCGGCTTTTCGCGTCAACGATAATGGTGAAATAACTATGGGATTTACGCTCCCCATTTCAGCAAAAACGGGAATCGGTTCTGCACGTTGATTTGCCAAATCGAATAACGCACGACCGCCTTGAATACTTCCAGTAAATCCAACTGCTTTGATCGCTGGATGTTTTACCAAGTGAACGCCGACTTCAATTCCTTTGCTGTTCAGGTTAGAGAAGACACCATTCGGCATTCCTGTTTTAATCGCCGCTTTGACAATTGCAGAAGCGACTAACTCACCTGTTCCTGCGTGCATTGGGTGACTTTTAACAATAACTGGACAACCAGCAGCCAATGCACTTGCCGTATCTCCACCAGCAGTTGAATAGGCGAATGGAAAATTACTTGCTCCAAAAACTACAACGGGACCTAGTGGAATGAGCGTTTTTGTTATTCTTGGTTTAGGCGATGGTGTTCTATTCGGTTCAGCCGGATCAAGCGATATTTTCTTCCAATCATTCCCTCTTAGTAGTCCGGCAAACGAACGCAATTGAAAAATTGTACGGGTTCTCTCAATTCTTGCTCGAGCTTCTGACAATCCTGATTCGGTGCAAAAAACAGTTAACAAATCGTTTCCTAGAGCTTCCATCTCATCGGCAATTGCGTCTAAAAAATTCGCTCGTTCAGCAGAAGGTGTGTTTCGGTAAATTTTAAACGCTTGCGAAGAAAGTACTGCTGCTTCATTTATTTCTTCAACCGTCGCTTCGCAAAAGTTCCACTCATTTTCTTTGTTGGCAACTGGATCAAACGTACGAAATCGCACATTTCCTTTTGCGCTACGTTGATTTCCAATATAATTTTCTCCACTGATTTTTACCATTCCAATCTCACTATTTGCAACCATTCTGAACCCAAACAATTATTGAACTCAGGTTAAAAGTAAAGCCTATCTGCATCAACTGCAACTATTTGATTATACTTTCATTTGAGATTTCATTTTTCTGACTATTTTGTACCTCTAAAACAAACTACATGTCGACAGATACATTGCAGAAAACCAATTATGGCGCACTCACCACGCTGACTACCGTTTTTTTCTTTTGGGGGTTTATCGCCGCGGGAAATAGCGTTTTTATTCCCTTTTGCAAGAGTTATTTTGACTTGGATCAGTTCCAAAGTCAGTTGATTGATTTTGCCTTTTATGGGGCGTACTATCTTGGTGCGCTTGCATTGTTTGTCTTTGGTTCATCGACAGGTAGAGATTTGGTTGGAAGCTGGGGATATAAGAAAAGTATTGTCTACGGACTCCTATTTTCTGCGGTCGGTGCGGGTGCAATGATTGTTTCTGTCTACCTCAATCTCTTTGCAGGAATGTTACTCGGTTTGTTCATCGTCGCCTTGGGTTTTTCATTGCAGCAAACATCTGCGAATCCATTTATGATTGCATTGGGTGATGAGGCAACAGGAAGTTCGCGCATCAATCTTGGCGGTGGAATTAATAGTTTGGGGACAACGATCGGACCTCTGGTGGTTTCACTTGCATTGTTCGGAACGGCATCTGCCATTGATGAAAGCATGATTCAGTCCTTGAGCCTATCTAAAGTAATCATTCTCTATGCCTGTGTCGGTGCTTTGTTTATTGGAATTGCAGCACTTTTTGCTTTTTCACGAAAATTACCCACTGGTATTATTGAAGTCACCACAGAAAATGACACGTCAAAAGAAAGCGTTTTAAAAGCAAAGCGACTTTTACTGGTAATTACCGGGCTGTTGATCGTTTGTTTTGCACCAGTGTTTTACAGTTATAAACCCGATTTGACATGGTCCAACGAAGACGCTGAAAAACTGAGAATCATTGGTTGGAGTGCTGGATTGGTGGTTATTCTTGTGGGACTAATGTACAGTTTCTTTCAAGGGAAAAAACAAAAAACAGGCTGGGGAGCAATGCAATACCCACAACTATCACTAGGAATGCTTGCCATTTTTGTCTACGTTGGTGTAGAAGTTGCGATTGGAAGTAACTTGGGAGAATTACTTGTGCAACCAGAGTTTGGAAGTCACGAAAGTTCAGAAATAGCTCCCTACGTTGCCATGTATTGGGGAAGCTTGATGATCGGTCGTTGGGCTGGAGCCATCAATGCTTTTCAATTAAAACAAACTACTAAGCAAATCCTGCGATTTATCGTTCCACTGATTGCGTTCGGTGTCATTTTGGGATTGACAAAAGTCGCTGGTTATAACATCGATCCGCTGTATTGGTACATTGTCTGCGTGTTGATTCAAATACTTGCATTCTTTATTACCAATGATAAGCCAGCTTTAACGTTGGGCGTGTTTGGTGGACTGGGAATGATTGCTACAATCGTTGGTTTATTGGCAACTGGCGACATCGCTATTTATGCGTTTTTAAGTGCTGGATTGTTCTGCTCCATTATGTGGCCGTGTATTTTTTCATTGGCACTGGCAGGATTGGGTAAATATCAAACGCAAGGTTCTGCCTTTTTAGTCATGATGATTTTGGGTGGAGCGATTATACCACCCTTGCAAGGAAAGTTGGCCGATATCACAGGAATCCAAGCGTCGTTTATTGTTGGTACGGTTTGCTTCGCTTACCTTGCCTTCTTCGCGCTATTTGTAAGAAAAGTTTTGAGAGATCAGGGAGTGAAGTTTGAATAGACTGGTTGATTTTTTTCAACACAGAGGTTAAACAGAGGAGCACAGTGTACACAGAGGACATGCGTTAACCTAACCAAAGACCTCTGTGACCTCCCAAACTCTGTTACGCTGTATTGAAACTAGCACCAGTATTCAAGATTACTACCTTCAAATTACTAGAATTCAGTCATCTCTATAGTATCAATACCATTTCTTTTATTTAGAATAGGTCACTGTTTTTAATTTATCGTATCTTTATCCACTGAAATCAAGTATGTTTAACCAGAGCGTACCTGAACACTAAACTAACTTGCGGATATTTATAGCTTTCATTTTTGTATTTTCTACTTGGTTTCACACACAAAGTCAAGTAACGATTACGAGTGGAGAAAAGGCAAATCAGCTGTTACTCGTCTTAAAAGACCGCCATCTACAACCCCCAAAAATAGATTCAACATTTGGTGCCATTGTCCACCAGTTCTTTTTAGAAACAATTGATCCAGACCATCTCTTTTTCTCAACCGAAGATATGGATGCCCTAAAACCATCGATTGCGCTAATTCACGAAGATTTAAAGTCGAAAAATGAGAATTACTTCAGTGAGGTAAGTAAGCGTTACAAAGAAAGTCTAGCCAAAATAGAACCCATTGCTATGAAGCAATTGGATAATCCCAGTCTCATTAAAGAAGCTACCAAGAAATTGGATTTTGAAACGTACAGTGATTGGACAACTACTCAACTCAAATGGAAAGCTGATGTCAGAATAGATTTAATTCGAACCATGCTAAATAGTGTCGACGAGTACGAGGTTCTGTTAAACGCCGACTCATTAAAAAACATTCAAGCTAAATCCCTCACCAAACTAAAGGATATTTACAAGGACTATTTTATCAATTTAAAAACCGAAAACGATCATTTTCTCGAAGACAGCTACTTGAATGCGATCGCAATGGCTTTTGATCCGCACTCAAATTATTTTTCAAAAAGTAAAAACCGTAAGTTTTCTCAAGAGTTAACAAGTGAACGCGAAATGTATGGTTTCGACTGCGCTAAACTTATGAATGGCTCTTTTGAAATTGACAACATTGTACCTGGAAGCGCAGCATGGATGTCAGGGAACATTCAAAAAGGTGATTTAATCAACGCCGTACAATTTGGAAACGAGGAAGAAATACTGATGAGCGGACTGACCTATTACCAATTTACGCAATTGTTTGACAATGCAGATGGGAAGGAACTAAAACTCACTCTTCAAAAAAAGGACGGTGAAGTCATGACGGTTGATTTAATTAAATCCAAAGTATTCACGGATGGAGATAACATTAAAACTGCTGTGCTGCGAGGAGAAAAAAATATAGGCTACATCTCGTTGCCCGATTTTTACATGAACTGGACTGATACATCCACCGTTGGTTGTGCGAATGATGTGGCCAAATCAATTATAAAACTTAAGAAACAGTCATTTGATGGATTGATCATCGACCTAAGAAACAACGGCGGCGGATCTCTTAAGGAAGCGATTGATCTCGTTGGAATATTTATTGACTACGGTCCCGTTTTGGTTCAGTCCACAAAAAAAGGTGACATATTTACAGCAAAAGATTTTAATCGTGGATCGATATACAACGGTCCACTGGTTATCATGATCAACGAAAACTCTGCTTCTGCGTCAGAAGTTGTCGCAGGAACCTTGCAAGATTACAATCGCGCAGTTATTGTGGGACAGCGGTCGTACGGAAAAGCGACAGGACAAGGAATTCTTGCAATTGATCCAATTAGCTACAATTTAGGTGGGGCAGAAAATGAAGATTGGGGCTACGCAAAAATTACCCAATTGGGCTTGTACAGAATAACACTTGCAACAAATCAAAAGTTTGGAGTGACCCCAGATGTTGTGTTAGAAAACCCATTTGTTTATTCATCAGACCGAGAAGAAGATTATCAGACGGTAATAACGCTTCCCACTATTGAAAAAAAGGTGTATTTTACTCCAAACACTGCGACAGTCGATAAAGCTAATCTCCAGGCATTATCGCAAACTAGGTATACTCAAAGTGAAACATTTAAGCAGTTAAAAACCTTGTACGCTCAATACAATGAGATTGGAGATAAAATAGAAGTACAAGTACAGCCAATCTCAGAAATTGTGCGCTATAAAATTCAGCTAGAAGAATTAAATGATCAAATCGATTCCTTGTATGAAGTCAGAAATAAATCGTTTGACGCTGTTTCTCTAAACCACGAAAGTGAGCTCTATGAGATGAATTCACAAATAAGTAAATTTCAAGAAAGTTTTTTAAATCAGATCAATCAAGACATGGAGCTTGAAGAAACCTATCACATCATAACAGAAATCATAACTAAAAATTAAACACTATGAAATCAATTATTATTACAACATTTTCATTTATCCTATTCAGTAGCTCTTTGTTCGGTCAGAGCACAACAAATGCGGCGGAGTACATGGATTACTTCTCTGCTGATTATGCAACGCTACAGGCTGATATGTGGGACTACACTAGAACAGTCTCCCATGGGAAAAGTGCACGAAAAGTCGAAAAGAAACGACTGGAGATGATAAAAACATCAGAAATTGCTTACAAAAGAGCGAAAGCAGCATCAGATTACAAGGGAAACACAGAGTACCGAGATACCGTAACAGAATATTTTAGAATCATCAACCTTGTTCTATCCGAAGATTACAGTAAGTTGGTTGACATGGAAGATGTCGCAGAACAATCCTATGACCTAATGGAAGCGTACATGACAGCTCGAGAATTGGCAAGTGATAAACAATCCGAAGCAGCTGAAACTGTCTCTCGCGTTCAGGCAAGATTTGCAAAAGAAAACGACATTACACTTCTTGAGTCTTCTGATGAATTAAGCGAAAAAATGAAAATTGCTGGCGAAGTTTATGACCACTATAATGAGGTTTACTTGATTTTCTTCAAGAGCAATAAGCAAGAACTCTATTTAATGAATGCAATTTCTAGTGGAGACGTAAATGCAATTGAACAAAACAGAGAAGCTCTTAAGTCGACTTTGGAGGAAGGTTATGAAAAACTAAAAGCAACCACGCCATACAATGGAGATAAAACAATGGTAGAAGCGACAAAAAAGATTTTTGACTTCTACATGAAAGAAGCAACTGAGGGTGCAGAAATAGTTGTCAATTATTTTCTTGCTTCAGAAAATTTTCAAAAAACGAAGAATTCATTTGATCAAATAAAGGAAAAGAGCAGAACTCAAAAAGACATCGACACGTTTAATGAAGCCGTTAACAAAATGAATGAAGCGGTTAATACATTCAACAAACAAAATACGGAGTTCAATGAAACGCGTTCAGCGCTAATTGACAATTGGAATAAATCGGCTGAAAACTTTACACACAAGCATGTTCCTCGAAAAAAATAGGCAAGACAGCAAATCGTCGGTTCTTTCTTAATACAACACTGGAGCACAGGATCGTTTAGGTGGTATCATTTGTGACCTCCTAAACGCTGATCCTCTCTGTTAATGAACTAGAGTGAAACTTTGAGACACAACCAATACAGGGTAATACGAAGTGTTTATTTCATTGAAATTCCAAAATGCGAATAGATCGGTCGTTCATAGCCGTCACTATCTGCAGGTCGGTTGACAATTCCTCCCATTGGTTCAAGATACATACAAGACGATCCTCCTTGGTCACACGCCATGGCATTTGAAGCACCCAAAAGTCGAAGAATGTTAGCACAACTCTGATAGGTGAGTCCTTCGCTGTAATCTGGTCGTTTTCCATCAACAATCATAAGGTAAAGCAATGTCCCGTCAGCATTTGTTCCCATCACTGTTCGGGCATAGGGTTTATCATTGTCGTGTTTGATAATCACATCATCCACCAAAATATCAAATCGACCCCAAATTGCATTGTATTTATTGTTGTTCATTACCGTGTCTACTATCGATTCGACTGAATAATTCGCTCTATTCGTGTTTTTCGAAAAACCAATGAACGGTCTTTTCTTTGTATCAGCCATCATGACCACCTTTCCGTCTGAAATCCAGTTTCCACTCCATTCACCCAATGCACAATCCATTGCCATCGATTCACCTGCTTCACCGTTAATGGCTAGAACGCAGTTGTTATTCTTGGCAAATTCACTAGTCAGATACTTGTGTATTTTTTCTGGTGTGACTTTCACTTTAACACTAGGATGTTTTAAATCTACAATCGCAATAAACGTCATAGAATTAGGAGATGCCTGCTGAATGGTGATTAAATCGATTGCTTCATTGATGGGTTTTTCATAAATAGTCGCATTGGGATACTTCTCCTTCAAAGCGCTCGCATCATATACCTTTTCCTTGTTTATTGCAGGAGTTGACATCATTTTACCTTCCACAATTTTCTTATTGAGAACAGTAAGTTCCTTATTGATGTTGCTCACTTTTTTATCAATAATTAGAAGCACTAAAAAGCCTAGAAGGATGAAATTAATTTGCCAGATGCGTCGCTTTTCTATCTTCTTAAAAAATCGTCTCAGGAGGAAGGTTGCCACGACCATTAAACCCAATATCATAAGAACAATGCCGTACAAAGGTAAGTCCAGCACACGCCATAGTGTTGAGAGTAAGTTGTCCAGCAAATTATTGATGAAATTTCCCATGCACGATTTATTCTATGTCTTTTCGATCATTTTTCCTACAGCGCAACCGTCGCATTTGGTTTCTTCCGCAAAAAATCGCTGATAGAACAAGCGCCCAAGGTAAATCGATGCGGCGAGTAAAATTGCTATGACGAGTATTGTTTGCATTACGAAAGAATTAGAAATGTTATCCAAGCCCCAAGATACGCCAAAATTCCCATATATCCCATTTGTAGCAGTGGCCACTTCCAACTTTTGGTTTCTCTTTTCACGACGGCCAATGTCGCCATACACTGCATAGCAAAGACATAAAACACCATTAAACTAACACCAGCAGCGAGACTAAATACAGGCTTTCCGTCTGCATAGGTTTCACTTCTCATTTTTTCAATCAATGGTCGACTTTCTTCGCTGTCATCTCCTACTGCGTAAATAGTAGCCATTGAGCCGACAAACACTTCACGTGCTGCGAATGAGGTGATGAGAGAAATTCCAATTTTCCAATCGTAACCCAATGGTTCAATCACTGGTTCAATTGTTTTACCCATGATTCCGATGTAGGAGTTTTCCAGTTTCGCCGACGCAACCATTCGATTTGTACTTTCTTCATCAAGGTTTAATTTCATAGCTTCAGTCTGTGCTTCAGCTCCAGCCATTTCCATACGATCCGACGGTCCAAATGTTGCCAATCCCCACAAAACAATTGAAATCGCAATGATGATTTTTCCAGCGTCCCACACAAATACTTTGATCTTCTCCCAAACTGTAATTCCAACATTTTGCCATCTTGGAAGCTTGTAATCGGGCATTTCGAGGAGTAAAAATCCTTTTTCCTTCGTTTTGATAATCCATTTTAGCAGAATCGCAATGAACAATGCGCTCAACGTTCCCAGTGCGTACAAGGCAAATAATACCAGTCCTTGTAAATTCATGAAACCGAAGTATGTTTCACTTGGAATGACCAAAGCGATGAGCAAGGTGTAGACTGGAATTCGTGCACTGCAACTCATCAATGGGGCGACCATGATGGTAATCATACGTTCCTTCCAATCAGAAATGGTACGGGCAGACATCACGCCAGGAATTGCGCAGGCAACACTTGAAAGTAACGGAACGACACTCTTTCCATTCAAACCAAACGGGCGCATCAAACGATCCATGATGAACACCACACGCGACAAATAGCCTGTTTCCTCCAAAATGGCGATGAAGAAGAACAGAAGTGCAATCTGTGGAATGAAGATGAGCACACCGCCGATACCAGGAATAATTCCCTCAGTGATTAAATCAGTAAACAACCCAGCCGGTAGGATGCTGCTCGTCCATCCACTTAGATCTGCAAATGCACCATCAATTAAATCCATTGGGAAAGATGCGAACGCATAGATAAACTGAAAGATAATCAGCAAAACAACGCCAAAAATGAGGTAACCAAAAATTGGGTGTACTAGCACTTTATCGATGCCACGCGAGGCTGGAATTTTCTTTTCTGAAACGTGTTCAATGTCGGAAATATGACGTCGAATATGTTCAAATCGAACTTTTGTTTCTTGTTCTTGTGCCGCAATGTCTTCGATAGGAGCAAAACTGAGATCCTGCTGAAATCTATGTCCTTTTCTCTCTTTAAATGAAGCCAATGCTTCTAATACTTTCTGTTTGCCCAATTTCACACGCGCATTAGATGACACGATCGTAGCCTCAGGGAACAAGGTTTCCAGTGCAGCTATATCAATGGTTTTGTTCTGCTTTGCCGCTAAATCGGTCATATTCAAAACCATTAACGTTGGGAGTTGCAGGTCGTAAACTTGGGTGAACAACAATAGATTTCGCTCAAGATTTGAGACATCAACCACAACTACAACAGCATCTGGATAATTTTCGCTTTCAGGATTACAGAGACTCTTGTAAACGACTTCTTCATCCTTCGATCGAGGATAAATGCTATACGTTCCAGGGAAATCAATTAGTTTGTGCGACTTGCCTTCAATTTCTAATCGTCCTGTTTTTTTGTCAACTGTGACGCCAGGAAAGTTCCCGACATGCTGTCGAAGTCCCGTTAACATATTGAAAACAGAACTTTTACCTGTATTTGGGTTTCCAAGTAATGCTATTTTCATGGTGTCGCAGAATTTTGAACTTCGACTTCAATAAATTGTGCTTCATCCTTTCTGAGCGAAAGCACGTACCCATCAATATCTACTGCAATTGGGTCACCAAAAGGAGCTCGGTATAAGATTTCCAGCTTTTTTCCTTCCACTAAACCCATTTCCATCAGTTTTACCTTCAACGATGACTCGAGAATAGCACGAACCACTACGGATTCACCATTTTTAATTTGTGAAAGAATCTGCCCCATTATTTAGAATGAGTACAAATATAAAGTTCCTTGGGGTAAATCGCAGTACCCTAATCGAGGTATTTACTCGTGTCTATTTTTGCTTTACAATCAACCTTGCTGTTTCGCTGGTCTTTTGTTCGAGGATAATTTCCTTCTCGACCGTTACTCTGTCCAATGTCGCTTGATCGTAATGTCGCACTGTGACCAATTCCAAACCATTCTCAAAACGCACGGTGTACGTATCTTCAAACAATGATTTAATTGTATCGATGTTCACCTTTTCTTCATCGAGTAGAATTGAAAATTTCAGTGCAGTGTTCTGCATCAGGTTGATTTTCGCATTGACACGTGACAACCGCTCAAAAATGTCGCTTAAGTTCTTCTCAACGATGAAGGAGAAATCTTTCGGAGTGAATGAAAACAATACTTGGTTCATCTTAAAAATAAAGGAGGGTACGGTATGGTCATTCGTTGTACTCGACTGAATAGTGGTTCCATCAGCTTTTGGATCAATGAACGATTTCACATACAATGGAATATTTTTATTCTGAAGCGGCTTAATCGTCTTTGGGTGAATTACTGACGCACCGTAATACGAAAGCTCTATCGCTTCTCTGAATGAAATACTTTCCAATTTAATGGTATTATCAAACCACTTAGGATCTGCGTTCAACATTCCAGGAACATCTTTCCAAATAGTCACACTTTCAGCACCACAGCAGTACGCCATAATTCCAGCGGTATAATCCGAACCTTCACGTCCCAATGTCGTTGTTAAACCCTCTGATGTATGACCAATAAACCCTTGTGTCACTTGGACGTCCACATCTTTAAATCTAGGAATGAAATGCTGTTTAAACAATTCTTCTGTCTTGTTCCAATCCACTTCACCTTCACGGTAATTATTGTTGGTGCGAATTAATTCCCGCGCATCTACCCAACCTGAACTTATCCCTCGTTGATTCAAATAGGCGTTCACAATTCGGGTTGAAATCACTTCTCCCAAAGACACAATTTGGTCGTATTCGAAATCGTAATTGTCTGGGATTCGAGCATCGTACATTTTGGTGAGTGCATCAAACTGAGCATCAATTTCATTGAACACCAAATGATTAGGGTCATCGAAAAGCTCTCGCATGATGTTTTGATGGTACTGTCTGCGTTCTGCGATTAACTCATCAAAGGTTGATTTCTGTCTTTGGCAGAGTGCATCTACAATCAGTTCAAGTGCGTTGGTCGTCTTTCCCATTGCTGAGATGACAATTCCCAGCTTCTCACCTTTGTACAGTGAAACTATATCCGCTACGTTTTGAACTGCTTGGGCATCTTTCACCGATGCACCACCAAATTTAAAAACCTTCATGCCATTTTTTTGGCAAAAGTAGAAATTAAAATCAATGGAAAAGCAAAGCGCTGTTATATTTTAATCAGAATGTTATTAACTTAACTTTTCGGTCAAGATTCTCATTTCAATTACAGGTGAGATTCGCTCGTAAAGTATGTTGTAAACTGCTTCAACGATTGGCATTTCGACATCAAACTTCTTCTTAATTTCCATGACGCTTTTGGTAGCAAAATACCCTTCAGCAATCATGTCCATTTCCATTTGAGCAGTTTTCACCGAATAACCCTTTCCAATCATGTAACCAAAAGAGCGATTTCGTGAGAATTTTGAGTAGGCCGTTACCAATAAATCTCCCAAATAGGCAGACGATTTCACATCACGGTGAATGGGACTCATCTCATCGATTAAGTTCTCTATTTCCTGAATGGCGTTTGAAACAAGTACGGATTGAAAATTATCTCCGTATCCTAAACCAGCACAAATTCCCGATGCAATTGCGTAGACGTTTTTAAGAACGGCTGATATTTCCGTTCCAAACAAATCGTCAGAAATCGTTGTCTTAATGTAGCGACATGCGAGTAATTCTGCCATTTCTTCGGAGACTTCATCGTCTTGACAAGCCACAGTCAAGTAGGATAATCGCTCTAAAGCAACTTCCTCCGCGTGACAAGGACCACAAATGATTCCGATATTGTCATACGGTGTACCGAATGTTTTATGGATAAATCGAGCTGGAATGGCATTGTATTCAGGGATAATACCCTTTACAGCTGAAAAAATAATCTTATCTCTAAGTATTTCGACTGGAAAATTTTCAAAAAGTTTGACCAAAAATGCGGATGGTGTGGCAATAATAATAATATCTGCTGGCTTAATGATCTCCATTAAATCTGTGCTGACATTGATCTTATTCAGATCAAATTCAACCGATTGCAGGTAATTAGGATTGTGGCGAAATTTTAAAATATGGCGAACAGCTCCTTCATTGCGCATGTACCAATTGACAGAAGATACATTATTGCACAATATCTTCACTAAAGCGGTTGCCCAACTCCCTCCTCCAATAACAGCTATTTTTTTTCTATTTTCCATTTATAAGTCGCAATAACAAAGGTATTATTTATTCTGAAATGAAACGATTCTGAACAAAAAAGACCATCAGCTCACGACTGATGGTCTTTTCATAAAGATTGAACTCTTTATTGCTTCATTACATCGTAGACACTGGTGCCCGACGCATTCTCTATACTAATAAAATAAACTCCACTGCTGTAATCTGTAAAGTTCAGCGTGTGCTTGTTATCCATCGGATTATCGACTACATTCAAAATTCGACCTCTGGCATCCATCACTTGAATTTTAGTAATTGACTCGGTCCATTCCACATGTACATATCCTTCTGTCGGATTTGGGTATACGACCAATGCACCAGCACCTAAATCATCCAGACCTGAAAAGTCTACCAATTCACATCCTGAAGTTTCGGTACATCCATTAATTGTGACTTCCACTGCATAATTTCCAGTAGTAGATGGTACATAAGTCTGTCCCGTCTCTGCAAAAATCGGTGCAAAACCATCACCACAATCAACCCACTGATAAGCAGCACCGCCTTGGTTCGCCATCAATGTGGTTCCGTTGTTAGTAACTGAGGCATCAACGGTCTGAACTGCAAGTGTAATTGATGCACAGACTCCTGGTGTTACACAGCCACCTTCCCCTCTTACAAAGTAGGTTGTTGTTATTGCAGGACTCACCATTAAACTAGCACCACTGCCTACAGAAGTCCCACCACATGTTCCTGTATACCACTGCCAGCTTGTTGCATCATTTAAGTTACTGGCACCTACAGATAAAATGATATTATCTCCTGCACAAATGGTAATGGTTCCAGCAATTGCAGGAATATCTGGATTATTACAGCCTACCACAGTAATCGATTCACATCCTGATGTTTCTGTACAAGCACCAAAAGTCACTTCAACTGCATAGTTGCCAGTGATAGCAGGAACGTATGTTTGTCCCGTTGCTCCGCCAATTGGTAGGTTGCCATTATCACAATCAACCCATTGGTAACTTGCACCACCTTGGTTGGCCATCAATGATGTTCCGTTGTTGGTTACTGTATTGTCAACTGTTTGCACTGTAATAGTGATTGTCGCAC
>CAZXRU010000003.1:70189-86853 GCA_964643345.1 uncultured Fluviicola sp. | reverse complement strand
CCGTTGTTGGTTACTGTATTGTCAACTGTTTGCACTGTAATAGTGATTGTCGCACATGTTCCTGGCGTTACACAACCGCCTTCTCCTCTTACAAAGTATGTAGTCGTTGTTGTTGGACTTACGAGTAAACTTGTTCCAGATCCAACAGATGTTCCACCGCATGATCCAGTGTACCATTGCCAGTTTGTTGCGTCATTTAAGTTCCCTCCAGTCACGGATAATGTGGTGTTGCTTCCCTCACAAATAGTTGTTGCTCCTGTAAGCGTTGGAAGCGTTGGATTCACACAAACAGTAATCAATTCACATCCTGATGTTTCTGTACATCCACCAAGAGTGACTTGGACTGCATAGTTTCCTGTCACCGCTGGAACGAATGTTTGTCCCGTAGCACCTCCAATTGGAAGGTTGCCATTATCACAATCAACCCATTGGTAACTTGCACCACCTTGGTTAGCCATCAGTGATGTTCCGTTGTTGGTTACTGTATTGTCAACTGTTTGCACTGTAACAGTGATTGTTGCACATGTTCCTGGTGTTACACAACCGCCTTCTCCTCTTACAAAGTATGTGGTCGTAGTTACTGGGCTGACAGGTAAACTTGTTCCTGATCCCACCGATGTTCCACCACATGAACCAGTGTACCATTGCCAGTTTGTTGCATCATTTAAGTTCCCTGCACTTACCGAAAGTGTTGAATTACCTCCTTCGCAAATGGTCGTAGTACCTGAAAGGGTAGGAAGAGTTGGGTCAGTACATACGGCATCAACACATAATTCCAAGCTCCAGTCATTCAAAACCCCATTATCCGCGGTAGGATAACCATCCGTGATCGTCAATGTCCATGTACCTGTTATAGATTCTCCAATAAAATCCGCCAGCGGATCCATGGACTGAAAGTTTCCAGCAATTGCCGGTGGTGTTCCGTTACACATGTTCTCGAAGTCAACTGTTGTGAACGCAGCCGCATCATCAAATGAAGCAATAATATTATCTCCTGCACATCCGTATTGCGTCGCTGGTATACCTGGACCATTAAACAATTGAACGATTGTTCCGCTCGGTGAAGTCAAAGTAGCACTTAAGTCTCCAACCCAGACATGTGAAATATCGAGAAAAGGAATAGTTACATCGTTGATCGTTCCTGCATCAGTGATAGTAATTGTAGACGTGATTACTGGTGTGGCATTATTAATCGCTTGTCCGACATTTGTACTAACAGTAGTCACACACGTACTCGTTGTAAAGGAGAACGCTGCTGACCAAGCTGACTGACCGCATCCTGTTACAGCTCTAACTCTCCAGAAATAAGTTGTGTTTGAACTTAGTGCTCCGGTGGAATAATCTGGCGTTCCTAATCCAATTGCTTGATCTACAATAGTTGTAAATCCAGCATCAGTTGCAATATCTATTTCATATGTTACACCGATCTCTGGTGAAGCCGCCCATGTGAAATTTACTGGACTATCTACATCTATAGCACCATTTGCTGGGCTAATTTGTGCAATTGCACCAGGGCTACCTGCGGAAATATTTAAGGTCACATTTGTTTGTTTCGTTCCAGAAGTACTATTACCCGTAATTGTTAGGATATATGAACCAGGTGCTGCAGCTGCAGTATTTGAAATCACTAGTTGACTTGTTCCAATTGGCACTACAGGATTTACCGTGAAGTTGGAAGTCGCTCCTGCAGGAACTCCTGTTACAGAAAGAGAAACATTATCACTGTATCCTCCAATTTGCCCGATTTCTACATCAAATGTCGCGGAACTGGGTTGACAAATACTCACTACTGGGTTAGTAACATCTAACGTATAGTCATTTGTCGCTAGGGTGATTTGAAAATTGTTATTCGAGATGTCGAAAAAGGTACCATTCTCACTAATAACCATGACACGTGCTGTGGTTGTCGCCACGTTTGGTACGGTAATCAAACTTGATCCGCTGTTTGGAACATTTGTCGCTAAAACCGTTGGATATGTCTGCCCGCCATCTGTTGACAATAAAATAGTTACATTGGAACAAGAGACTGGAGCGACATTAGTGTTTGCCACATTCCAGGTAACGGTTTCCTGTGTGGCACCAGCCCATACAATTCCAGTTGCAGAAGGATAGGTAACCACAAACGGCCCAGCTGCTGCGTGAGTAGTGATTGTGACATCATCGTGATCATTACATCCACCGCCCGGAGAATTATCTCTAATGGTCACTCTAAAATTCATTGTACGCGATACAGAAGGAATAACTTCCCATGTAAACGGACCGCCAGCTGCTAAATCAATCAAATTGGGGAAATAACGTGTCGGACTCGTCGACGAAGGATTACTTCTAAAATTCGGTCCACCAGTAGAGGTAGCAACTGGAGGTTGCGTGCTCACATTGTTGTTCATTTGTTCCCAGTTATACGTCAGTGGATCGCCGTCCGCGTCAGTTGCGATTGCGGTCAATGCGAAAGGTGTATTCGCAGGAACAGTAACGTTTGCATTGGTTGAAACCAGAACTGGAGCTACATTCGCAAGTGGTGTAAGCACTTCGCAGGTATGTCCAGCGCTTAAAATTTCTACGCTTATCTCTCCTAAACTTACACCGTGAAAGTGATCATCACTATTATTTTGAACATTTGGCGCACAAATTCCAGCGTATCCCATTATCGTTGAAGCACTTCCAGGTTCCATTGCTGTGGCGCCGTTTCTGTTACAGTTATTGTTCTGCGTATGATTTGCGCCAAACTGATGTCCCATTTCATGCGCAACGTAATCAACATCAAAAGGATCGCCAATTGGTGCTGCACTTCCTGTAACGCCTCGAGCTTTATTCGAGTTACTGCACACAACTCCTAGACCTGCTAAACCACCACTATTAGTTCCAAAAACGTGTCCAATGTCGTAATTTGCACTCCCGATAACATTTGTTGTGTTGGTTTGGTTCTGATTGATCATCGTACCTGGGGTTCCATTGGTAAATGGATCAGTCGCTGGATTGGTATACACGATCAAGTTGTTATTTGGAATAATGACCATAGTAATTGCCATGTCACGCTCGTAAATCCCATTCACCCTGTTCATTGTTGTGACCTGTGCCGCAAGTGCCAAAGGAACAGTTCCTCCATGAAATATAGTGTATTCTCCTGTCGCAGAAAGTGCTAAGCGATACGTTCTGAGTTCACAGGTTCCAAATGCTTTTACAATTCCTGATGTTGGCAATGATTTATTCTCCAGGGCTTCAACTGAGCTATCAAACAAACAATCTTTTGATTTGCTGGTAATAAAGTTTGATTTTTCATAAACAATGTAGTACTCACTGTTTCCTTTTATAAGCGGATCGATATAAATTGTACTTTTTCCATCTTGCATAATCATTGCATGAAACCCATGCGGAGTGATGTCCCACTTTACGAACGCTCCATTTTCAACGCCAGAAGCATCATAGGAACGAATTTCAGGAAATGACGCGGCTAACTGCGCGTGCATCGTGCTATTTTCCTTTGAATTATACGTTTGCATTGTACCATCTGGGTGAGGTAATTCGAATTGAGCGATGAATCCCGATGATGCATTTTCCCGATGCATAATGCCAACCAACTGATTTTTTAGTTCTTCAATATCCATTTGAAAAACCTTGTAATCTGAAGCTTCAATTTGTGGTGTTCCTAAAGAAGCGGCTGCCTCTTTTTTTAATTCTAATTTGGAGAAATCAATTGTTTTGATGTTCTGAGAGTAACTCAGGAATTGGACGCAAATAACTGAGCACATAAACCCCAGGGAGAGTAGTTTATTCATTTTCATAGTTTTATAGTTCGCACTAAAATTAACAGTTTTTATCAAATTTCAATGAATTCTATCAAAAATCGTAAACTGATGCTGATATAAATCATGTTTTTTGATGAAAAGAGATCATGGTTTAAGTACATACAATACTTCAACTTTGTGGTATGAATTTAAAACTAAATACCATGTCAGAAAATGTAAATGAAAATGCAATTGAATTCAACCGATTTGGTGCAATATCAATCATTCTACTTATAGTTGGATGTCTTGGTGGATTAACAGTTGGTGCAGGTGCTGTAAATGAAGTATGGTCATTAACGCTGATTGTCATTCCGACCATGATTACACTCAGTCTACTCATCGCCGTAGCACCAATGAAATACATCATTACATCTGGCATTATTGCCGTTTCAATTGATGTACTAATGTTAATTTATCTTTTTCTAAAATAACAAACGTTATTCCTGAGGAAGCTTAATAATAAACGTAGTTCCTTGATCTTTCAACGATTCAAATTCTATTGTCCCTTTATGGTTTTCAATAATTTGTTTTACCATGGCTAATCCTAACCCGGTTCCAGTATTTTTAGTTGTGAAATAGGGGACAAAGATTTTGGATCGCTGACTGTCATCTATCCCTACTCCATTATCACTAATAGATATCACAATTTGCTTTCTTTCTTGAAGCAATTTAATTTCCACCTTACCATCTTTATCTTTAGGAATCGCTTGAACCGCGTTCTTGATAAGATTATTGAACACTCGTACAAACTGATCTTTGTCTCCAAGTATAAATACTTTCTCGTCATAAGAAGTGATTGACACGTTGATATTCTCCTCTCCAGTGAATAGTTCAATGACATTGTTAATCAACTGAACCAACTCAATCTTTTCCTCGTTTGGAACAGGCATTTTTGCAAAGGTTGAAAACTCATTCGCAATTTTGGTCAATGCATCAATTTGCTCTATGATTGAATTCGCCACCGCCTTAAGTTTATCAGCGCTCTTCGGATCCTCTGGATTGTGCGAACGTAACAGATGCTGGACACTCAACTTCATGGGCGTTAACGGATTTTTAATCTCGTGCGCGACCTGCTTTGCCATTTCTCTCCATGCGATTTCACGTTCGTTCTTCGCTAGCTGTTGAGCGGCAAACTCTAACTCTTCTAATTTCTTGTTGTAATCCTTCACGAGCGCACCAATCTCATCGTCTTTTTCATACTTGATCTGTTCGTTGTGCTTCCCAAACTTAACGCGTGAGAAACTTGACTGCAAAATTCTAAGCGGCGCTGTCAACCAGTTTGAAATAAAGATGGCTAGAATGATGGAAATTGCCAGCAACAAAATGAACACGTTAATAATCGCCACTAGAAATTTTTGAATTTGATTTTCAAACTCCCGCTGTTGACCAAAATGTTGCAGGTTGATATAACCGAGTAAACTATTCTTTGCGTTATAAATTGGCTGGTACGCTGACGAGTAATCAAGTTGTCCAATTGTTTCTGTTTGAATGAATTCACTCTTCTTGAGGTGTTTTATATGCTTAAAGGCGATTGGATTCATTTGTTCACTCAATAATCCAACGTTGAAGACTTTCGGTCTGGAACTTGCGACCAAATATCCATCAACGTCGTACATGTTAATATCCGTAAAAAACACTTTGGCGAAATTTTGGAGCAAGAACTGCATCGTATTTCCGTGGTCTGCAATTGTCAGCGTCTCAATCGTGTTGACTTTCGTGTTTAGTTCTGTTTCTACAGAGCTGAGCTTTTCCCGAATCACATCATTAGTAAACTCGTGGTACTGATTACTAACGAATACACCACTTCCCCAACCAAAAGCTAGCAGGGAAATAAACACCAGCGAAATCAGCACGACCTGTATTTTTAATGCAAGGGTCAGCGTAGAACTAAATCCTTTTTCAGAATTCAAGCGAAACACTAGCGGCAGCAGCAATAGTCCGAAAAAAGTAAACAAATACGAAAAAGAGGTGATAAAATCGACGATGGTTCTGTTCTTCTTCGACAGCACCACGCTGTTACTATCCGATCTTTTTAGAACAAAATGGTTGTATCCTTCGTAATCGTAAAATCCTTTTTCTTCAATAAACGACGGTAACATAATCTCGTCTGAAGAAGGGTATTTGTATGCCCCATACTTCGTGATCAGTCTGCGATTATGATACTTTCCTATTGAATACGCTTCTAGCGACTCCAGTACGTTCGCCTTTGAGGATATCAGTAATCGTGGAAAACCAATTTCTTCAGGAATTTTTTTCGATTTTAGCGTACAAAACAAGATTGCCTTAGTGGAGTCTTTTCCATAAATTTCTTGGCGAACAATATAACTGTACTGCTTAGCGTAGTCACCAATGAAATAAATGTTCGAGTCAATTTCGGAAGCTTTTCCGGACTGCGAAATGATCTCTTGCAGTTCTTCATAAAGATCCGTTGTTCCCGTTCGGTTATCAATAAGAGGTATGCCATTTTCACTGAACAGCTTGAATTTCATTTCGTAGCGTTCCCAAAAGCCGTTGAAAACCCTTCTTTCAATTCCTTCTTGAAACGCTGCGACACTAATGAAATGAGGCGCTTCAATAAATTTTCTTAAAAAATTATCAGCCGTTAATTTTTCAGCGATAGCGGCATATTCAACCTCAGTAACAATATCGCGTTCGGTAATTAATTGTTGTGCGTACAGTTCTCTTTCTCCTCGTTCCTTTCGCTCGTTAAACGAACTGATCGTCTGCGCCATAACAATGGAAAATAGCAACAACAAAACGATGCCAGTACCCATTTGATTGGACTTGACATGACGGTAGACCAAATAGAGAATTAGTTCATAAAAAATCAATGGGAACAGCGCCGCAAACAGCAATTCGTACCCGTAATTAATTTCATAGAAGAAGAAGGTACAACTCACTATAAAACTCGTTACCGCTAGCTGTGCTCCAGTAAGATCTTGGCGTTTGCACAATTCTACAACTGCATGCACAAAGTGAAAATAGGCATAGAAAAAAACACCCAGTCCACAAAACGCGAGAACTGAAAAAACATTCAGTGAAAACAATTTATCTACTACCAGTGGAATAGACGAATCTTCGATTAGTCCCTTCGTGATGAATAGGTACACTATCCAAATTACAAAAGTTGCAATGAATAAACCAAGCGCCAAGTACTTGTTCAAAACTGATGGTTTCCACCGCTTCAATTGTGCTTTAATCTCTTTTAGCAGGTAAACGAAAATCGCAATGTTTAGAAGGTACACAAAGAAATTCGGTGACCACCAGCTTGCTCCGTATAGACTCGGATCGAAGGCTAGTGTGCCGTGCATAAATCCAAACCAGCTGTACTTTAACGACAGCAAGTGAAGGACGACCACCGTAAGAGGAATTAACCAACGCAGTTTGATTGGTAATTTTTCCTTCACCTTGGTGAGCCAAATCAACCATAGAATAATCGCAATCAGAAGCAATAACATCAGTACAATTGACTCGGTTTGTGTGGCGCTCTGGTATTCATTTGGCTGAATAGAAAAAACAAATCCTTTGTCCTTTGAAATTACTTTAAATTCGCTTTCCGAATCTACAGAAACCTTTGCCCCAAATGGTAAATCTAATTCAGGAGAAAAATCATTGATCAGCTCATTGTTTTTGTACGAATAATCTTGTTTAATTAGAAACGAGGCACACACCAAATAATCTCCAATCTCTCTTGTCTTAGCATAATACCAGCCATTTTGGAGATGTAGAAGTCCATTTGATGGGTAATGAATATCTGCAAAGCGAATAACAGGAATTTGGTTCGTGTTCCATAAAATCAATGAATCGTTTCGATAGACATGAATATTGATCGTGTTGTCTTCCTTGATGTTTTTCCATTGTTCGCTGATGTCGCTCTCAAGTGTTTCTTCTTGGTAACGAAGTGCATTATCCAGAGCACGTTCCATTTTCTGAAACTTCTTCTGAAATTCATCGAATGGCTCTTTGTAATTACTGGAAAACGTTTGAAAATAGTACCCAACAAATACGAGGCTGAGAACAACAGCCGATAGGATACGGTAATATTTTTTGAAAAAAGTGATCACATTGCTCTAGCTTCTTCAAATCTAAACGATATTTCTTTCACTAATCGTTCAAAATCCTCTTCCGAATTTGAGTCATTTCTAAAACGGAAGTCAGCTTTACTTTGGTAAGGTAGCAAATAATTTTGGTAGCACGGCGAAACGTGATTTTCCCACTGGTAAATAATATTTTCGCGTGAGTATCCTCTGGTTTCCTGATCTCGATAAAGTCTTCTATCGAGTTGTATTTTTGGGTCAACATCTACAAAAATGCTGTAATCCAGTATTTCGCGTACTCCTTGATAGTGAAACAAAAACAATCCTTCGACAATGATCAACTCTGAAGGCTCAAGTGAAATTAAAACATGTTTATCGGGTGGTGAATTAAAATGGTATTCCTTTACTGTAATTTCGTTGCCGTTCTTCAGTTGGTACAAATCGCTTGTCAAGCGTACTTCATCCAGTGCCGATGGTAAATCAAAATTGTAGTGTCCGTTTTCGTCTACCTGCTGCTTTTCAATAGGTAAGTAATAATTGTCCATTGAGAAAATACTCGGTTTCAGCTCACTGTACTTCGCAGATAATCTCTTCAAAAGAGTCGTCTTTCCTGATCCACTCCCTCCACAAATTCCAACAATCATTTTCCTTTCAATTCAAATGTAACCGCGCCTTCTTTTCCTAATTGACTTGTTTTAAACACCAACAAGCCTTCTGGCAAAATTACATTAAATTCTTCTTTTTGTTTGCGTTCAAAGACACTACTTGGGTTGAAAATTGTAAGATCAGTAAAATCATTGTGTGCCGTTTCCTTTTGAGGAGTAAAGGCAATTAAACTTACTTTGTTGTAACCGTTGTGATCTAAGTGATAACCTACACCTTCATTCATTGGGTAAATTCCCAATTTTAGATTTTTCTTTTCTATGAAATAATTCAACTGCATTTTATTGATCTCTTCCCACTTGTTTTCCTTTAGTTGAAACAGCGTTATTTCCGCTCCAGTTCCAGATTTACGTTGACCCCCAACCATGTAAAATTGTCCATTAATAAATGTCAATAAACCTCGTTCAATGGTGTATTTGTCATTCAAATAGTATTTTCCTGTAGTACCAAAACCAATGTTTTCAATTGGAATTAAATCCTTCGGTCCCGGAATAAAATATCCCTTTAATGGTTTCGCCTTCGAGGTAAACTCCTTCACACTCCAACCAGAAGTTTTGTTTTGAAAATCCCTAGCAGCAAAACAAATTTGGTCATCTGTAAAACCGATGTATTCCCAGTTTCCAACATGTTCATTCTTGAATGCGTCCTCTGGAATTGCACCAAGTTCAACGGCATAGCACAAGAAATTATGGTGCGTGATAAAAGTCGCTATTTCAACAATCGTTTTGTTCTTTTTGTCATTGTACCTGAAATGATGCACCAATGCCTTATCCGTAACAACACAATTTACAAGTTCCAAATCGTTGTAATCATCTACTCCTATTTTCTTCACGGCAGCACCAATCGCAACAGAAGTTGCTTTGACGTTTCCAGCAGAGTTTAACTGATTGAAATAGACCTTCCCATTGTCCAAATTTAGGTTGTCCAAAAAGTACACATAACGCGCATTTTCACTTGAAATATAATAGTACTTGTCATTCTTTGGATTAAACTTTTGATCCCAGACGCTTTTCATTTCTCCGTTGACAAGTGTCAGATTCACCTGCTTGGAGACCTTTGCTGGATCCATACTGATTAATATAGAGCCCATACCTTTCCATTCAATAATGTCCGAATAAGGATAAGTAGATCCTGGAACTTCAAACGTTTGAGCTTGAACACTAAGTCCGGTGGCAAAAAGGATAAAAAAGAAAGTGCTTTTCATGATTTTGTTGTATTTTGGATGCCTAAATTAAACAATTATCATGCTAAAATATCAAGTTCAGCGTTTAATCGCAAGTAGATTTACACGATTACGCACTTTTCAATCAGCAGTGCTGCTTCCAACCGTTTTTGTTTTGTCTTCGTTTATAATAGGTAGCGATGAAAAAGAACTGAAAATTGGGAAAAAGGCGCCAATGACATCCGAAGAGCTCCTTAATATTGACGGTCAAATGCTGTCACTTGAAGGTCTCAAGAAGGAAAATGGTCTTATTGTCATTTTCTCTTGTAACACATGCCCATTTGTTGTAGGTAATGATGATTTTGAAGGATGGGAAAAGCAGTACAATGACTTGTTTGATAAAGCCGCAGAAAACAAGTTAGGTTTGGTACTGGTAAACTCTAATGAAGCGAAAAGAGAGGGAGATGACTCGCTAGAAGCGATGCAAAAACATGCAGAAAAAATGGGTTATAAAATGCCTTACCTTGTCGATGTGGATTCAAAACTAGCTGACGCCTATGGTGCAAAAACAACGCCACATGTGTATGTTTTGAATGCTAAAAACGTTCTTATTTACAAGGGGAGTATTGACAATATTTGGGACAGTAAACGAACAGAAACCATCCCTTATTTGTACGATGTAATGGACCATCTAACGAATGGTACAGAGCTTAAAAACAATGATACTGCACCACGCGGATGTAGTATTAAACGAAAATAGATCCAAACTATATTTTTATGAAAAAACAACTACTTAGCATATTCTCTGTCCTGCTTGTTTCAGGATTGAGTTTCTTCAGTAGCATAGCACAAATCACAAACCTAGGAGCGCCCAAATCATGGTCACTTCAGAATGCTATAACGCCCATTACTTCTATTAATATGCCCCCTTTTGATGAGGCAGCTTATCGTTCCGAAGATTCCATTAACGACCTATTTAAAATCGGACCTTGGCGTTTCGGTTACAAACATCAAGTAAGCTACACTCTTGAAAACTCAGGTGAATGGACAGTTTTACCAAACGGTGATCGGATTTGGCAATTGCATATTAAGTCAAAAGATGCCATTAGCATGAATTTTATCTTCCAGAATCTACATATTCCAGATGGGGCTTCAATTTACCTTGTTAAACCCGATTACTCTGGATATTTAGGAGCATATACCTCCATTAATAACAATGCTGAAAAAATTCTAGGCACAGATTTAATTTCAGGAGAAGAGGCGATCATTGAATATTATGAACCCTATGCTGTTACTGGACAAGGTACACTAATGGTTACTGACATTGTTCATGGCTATCGTGATATATCCTTACATGAAAACGAAATAATGAAAGGACTTAATGATTCAGGTGACTGTAATCGTGATGTTCGCTGCTTGACCGATCCTGAACCGCTTTGGGTCAATGAATCGCACTCAGTAGCCATGATAGTGGTAGGGGGAAATGGATCATGCACTGGTACACTGGTTAACAATACCGCTGAGGATGGTACTCCCTACTTTTTGACTGCAGATCACTGTCTAGTAGCAGGTGGAGGTCCGGCAAACTGGGCTTTCCGTTTTAGGTGGATTTCTCCAGACCCTGTATGTGCAACTACAGCAAACTCTTCTAATACACCAAATCAAGCACAGTTTCAAACCGCAAATGGCGCTACACTAAGAGCTTCAAATGATGGGTCAGATTTTGCCTTGGTTCAAATTAACAATTTAACGCTGGCAACAGCTCAGGCATGGGGACTTTTCTATGCGGGTTGGGATCATACCGGAGATGCCGTTTCTGCAGCAATAGGAATCCATCACCCAAGCGGAGATATTATGAAATATGCCCGCGAGAACAATGCACTAACTCAAGAAGTTGTTAGTGGTGCACAGTGCTGGAACGTTGCAGATTGGGATGAAGGGGTAACGGAAGGAGGTTCCTCTGGATCAGGTTTGTGGGATATGAATCACCGCCTAATAGGACAATTATACGGAGGTGCAGCGGCATGTATAGGAACCAATGATAACAACCAATTCGATGTTTATGGTAGATTTGACATCTCCTGGGACGGCGCGAGTGCAGCAACCCGTTTACGCGACTGGTTAGATCCTGCTGGAATTTCGACAGGAACCCTAGACGGCTTCAATCCAAGTGCGAGCATTGCAGAAAAAAGCATGTTAGAATTTAAGCTCTATCCAAATCCAAACAACGGTGTATTTACCATTGAATTAGATGCTGCGGCAGTCGGGAAAACACAATTGACTGTCACAGATATTTCTGGAAGAACAGTATATTCTTCTGAGCGCATTGGGAATCATATGACTGTAGATCTTTCAAATGCATCTTCTGGTGCATATTTGTTGCAAATCATTAACAATGGTCTACAATCCACAAAAAGGATTGCTATTCATAACTAATTGAATAATAAATAACTGAAGCAGGGCATTTGCTAAATGTCCTGCTTTTTTTTGAAACATTTTAAAAACTTAGTTTACTTTTACAAAAAACTAAAGCTATGATTAAACACTACAAACTACAAAAACTGCTATTTATTCTATTAATCTCACTTCCTTATTTTGGGCAATCACAAGTTGTTGGTTACTCAGTAACAGTAACGAAACTAATGGCACTCGCAGATGACTGTGATGGAGGAGCTCCTTTTTGTCTACTTGCACCACAAGATCCCGTCTTCAAAATCTGGGTTTCTGATGCAGGTGCAAATGAAAACTATTACTGCTGGACTTTTGACAACGATGACGATCAAGAATATGGCTTGTGGAATGACATACCGAACGTTGAAGTTGCAAACGTAACTATTGTAACATCAAGCTACATTTCTTTTGAAATGGAAGGGTTTGAAAGTGATGCAATCTCAACGTCTTGTACTACAGAATCAGGAGATGACGCAGTAATTGCAAGAACATTCGTAGAGCAGATCGATTTAATCAACATTCCAACCAACACACCAACGCTCGATACGCTTTCATTGGGTGGTGTTTACTTTATGGAAATCGAAATTGAGTGGTTTGACTACGCAAATGTGGATGAACTTTCAAATGAACTAGCGGTTACACTAGCTCCAAATCCTTCAAATGGAATTATAAACATTTCTATCAACGAGCAAGGTGTATCAAACTATACAGTTATGGTCGTTGACCTGTCAGGAAAAGTAATCTTGCAACAAGAGAACGATACGAAGATCGATTTAAGCACACAAGAATCAGGTGCCTACTTCGTTAAGGTAGTAACTGACAACAAAAGCATTACGAAGCGAGTTCTTCTTCAGAAGTAAGAAGGCGAACAATGTGAATTGTACTGTATTCCGAGCTATAGGGAAAACGAAAAGATAACGGAAATCAGAAATTGAATTAAAAGGGGGTAATCTCCTTTTACGATTTTGCTAGCACGGAGTGCTGAACTATGTTAACCGTCAGCTTGAGCTGACGGTTAACAACCCCTCTCGTATTCTAGCCCAGAGGGCTATACAAAAACTGCTTGTAGTAGATGAAGTTTTAACCATTTGTACCGCACTCCGTGCGGGATTCCTATTTGTCAGATTTAACCCAAAGCCAAAGCTTTGGGTTAAATCTGTATAGCGCTCCGCGCTTCAACCACAATGCATAATTTAGTACTTCACAAATACGTTTTTCGGTTCTGTGAAAAAGCGCAATGCTTCCCAACCACCTTCACGTCCGACACCGGAAGCTTTTACTCCGCCAAACGGCGTTCTCAAATCTCTCACCAACCAAGCATTGATCCAAACGATACCAGCGTCAATTTCATTTGCCATACGGTGCGCTCGTTGCAAGTTAGACGTCCACAAGGTTGCGCTGAGTCCATATTGGGTCGAGTTTGCCATCATGAGGACTTCTTCCTCTGTGTCAAATGGTGTGATGGTCACCACAGGTCCAAAAATCTCTTCTTGGTTGGTACGACAGTCAAATGCTAGTCCTTCGATGACTGTTGGTCGCAAGTAGAAGCCATTTTCATAAGGTGCGTCAAGCACAACACGTTCACCACCAGTCAACACAGTTCCACCTTCTTCTTTAGCTAGCTCTACATACGAAAGTACCTTTTCTAGGTGCATTTTAGAAACCACAGCTCCCAGTTTTGCAGATGGATCGTTTGGATGAGCCACTACAGTGGAAGCTACTTTTTGGACAAACTCTTCTTTGAATTTATCGTAAATGGATCGTTCGACAAAAATACGCGAACCGCACAAGCAAATTTGACCTTGGTTGGCGAATGAAGAGCGCAATGTCGTACTCATCATCTCCTTCCAATCACAATCTGCAAAAATGATGTTGGGATTCTTTCCACCCAATTCAAGCGATAATTTTTTAAACATCGGAGCGGCAGTTCGGGCAATGTACTCGCCTGTTTTTGTCCCTCCGGTAAATGAAATTGCTTTAATTTTTGGGTGTTTTACAATGGCATCACCCGCTGCACCACCCTCGCCGTGTAGAATATTCAACACACCATCAGGTAATCCTGCTTCTTGTGCGACTTTACCCAACAGATAAGCAGTGTATGGAGTAACCTCTGACGGTTTAGCAATGACGCAATTTCCTGTTGCCAAAGCTGGAGCGATTTTCCATGAAAAAAGATATAGCGGTAAATTCCATGGTGAAATACATCCTACAATTCCCAACGGTTTGCGCAACGTATAATTGACACCAACTCCTTCCATGTTGTGCGATTCAGAAGCATAATGCAAAATTGCTGTAGCGAAAAAGTGAAAATTCGATACCGCTCGTGGAATGTCGACATGAGCAGCCAATGACAACGGTTTCCCATTATCGCGCGATTCTGCATTCACAAATTCATCCATGCGCGCTTCAATACCTTCCGATAATTTCACGAGGATTGCGCTTCGTTCATCAATGCTCATTTTTGACCAAATAGGAAACGCCCGTTCGGCAGCTTTTACTGCTAATTCAACGTCTTCTGCGTCTGAATTAGGAATTTGGCAATACACCTTGCCCGAAGCTGGTTCGAAGTTGTCGATATAATTTCCGTTCGCAGGAGCACAATACTTCCCGTCAATAAAATTTTGAAGCTTTTCCATGGTAAAAAATTCTAATTGTAAAACTACCTAAATAACCTGAATTTACGAAGCAGTTTAAGAAGACCCTTTCCAAAAGCAAGCGTTAATAATCCACCCAGTGCAACACCGATGGTATTTGCGTACACATCCTCAATCGACCTGAAACGACCGGGAATGTAGTGTTGAATGCACTCAATCAGAATTCCAAACAGCACCGCAACCAACATTCCGATCAACAAACGGCGTTTTGAAGGAAACACGAGTAATCCAATATTGAATGTGAGAACGGCGTACGCGATAAAATGACTGATTTTGTCATTGCCAACCACTGCGATTTCAGATGGTGTTAGACTCAGGTAAGTAATTGCCAAAACTAGAATAACCAGCGTAATTTTTAATCCCATCATCTATTCGTTTACGTCCAAAAATAATTCAGCAGCAATGTAATCTGCTTTCAGTCGACCTGATTTGGTTAATACCAGTACTCCATCAATTTCCGTCATCCATCCAGCAGATTTGAATTCAGTAATTTTCGATTCTGTCGATTTTGGAATAGAATGAAGTGTTGCTAACTTCTTCAGTGAAACACCGTATTTCGTGCGTAAACCAGTCAATAGTAATTCGTTGTATTGATCTCTCTTGGAAAGGATCTCTGTCTCAAAAAATGCCTCGTTCCCAGCAATTTGCTGCATATATTTCTGATTGTTGGCAATGTTCCAACTTCTTGAAGTTCCATTGAACGAATGCGCCGATGGACCAACCCCAAGATACCACTCACCTTTCCAATAATTTGAATTGTGGACCGCTTCATGTCCCGGTCGACAAAAATTTGAAATTTCGTATTGCTCGAATCCGTGTTCCTCCAAGGTTTCTACCAACAGTAAAAACTGTTCGCTTTGCTGATTTTCAGATGCCGGATGAATTTTTCCGTCTTTCACCCATTTGTTCAATACGGTTTTTTCTTCAATGGTGAGACAATACGCTGAAATATGCGTGACTCCCATTTCTATCACCTGCAAAATATGATTCTTCCATTCCTCATTGCTTAGGTTGGGAAGTCCGTACATTAAATCTACGGTTAGATTCTGAAAATTATGCGCCTTTGCCAGAGCCACACAATTTCGACTTTCATCCGCTGTGTGGGCGCGATTCATCCATTCCAAATCCTCTGTCTTGAACGACTGCAAACCGATACTGAGGCGATTCACTCCCACATTTTTCCATGCGGTTAGCTTCTCCTGAGTAATATCATCCGGATTTGTTTCGAGTGTAATTTCCGCTTTGGAATTTACCTGATAATTTGCACGAATTTCTCTCAACAGCAGAGAAAGCTCTTGTTCGTTCAAAATACTTGGTGTTCCACCTCCAAAATAGATACTGTCAACTGGTTTTGCTTCTAAATAATCGATTCGTGTGCGCAATTCAGTAGCAATCGTATTTACCATTTGGGTGCGATAACTTTCAAACGTTGTGCTAAAGTGAAAATCACAATAGGTGCATTGTTGCTTGCAAAAAGGAATATGGATGTAGATACCTGCCATTGGAACAAAAAAGGCTACCCGCAATGTGGATAGCCTTCAAAAATATGATTTATTGTCGAATTACAACTCAAACTTGATTCCTTGTGCTAACGGCAAGCTGTCTGTGTAATTGATTGTATTTGTTTGACGTCTCATGTAGATTTTCCAAGCATCTGATCCAGACTCACGTCCACCACCAGTTTCTTTTTCTCCACCAAATGCACCACCGATTTCAGCTCCTGAAGTCCCGATGTTTACATTCGCAATTCCACAATCAGATCCTGCAACAGAAAGGAAAATTTCAGACTCCTTTAAATCATTGGTCATAATTGCCGAAGATAAACCTTGTGGTACGTTGTTTTGAATTTTGATTGCATTTTCAACGCCACCACTGTATTTCATGATGTACAGAATTGGTGCAAACGTTTCAT
>CAZXRU010000003.1:0-70179 GCA_964643345.1 uncultured Fluviicola sp. | reverse complement strand
CAATCTTAAACTCATTCTTTGCTTCCACCATTGCCGGTTTCACGTAACATCCTGATTCGTATCCATCACCAGAAAGCACTCCACTTTCCGTGATAATTGTCCCTCCTTCTGCAACTGCTTTGTTTAGCGCATCTTCGTACGCTGCAACAGCGTCTTTATCGATCAATGGTCCAACGTGGTTATTTTGATCCAACGGATTTCCAATTTTCAATTGACCGTAAGCTTTCACCAATGCATCTTTTACTTTATCGTACACTGAATCATGAACGATTAGTCTACGTGTTGAAGTACAACGTTGACCACATGTTCCAACTGCTCCAAAAACTGCTCCTGGAAGAACAATTTTTAAATCCGCACTCGGTGTAATGATGATGGCATTATTTCCTCCAAGCTCTAACAATGATTTTCCAAGTCGTTCACCAACAGCTGCACCAACAGATTTACCCATACGAGTAGATCCAGTCGCTGAAACCAAAGGAACGCGTTTATCTTCTGCCATTAATTTTCCTATGTCAGCTCCACCGATAACCAATCCAGAAACTCCTTCTGGAACTCCGTTTGCATCAAATACTTGTTTTGTTATTTGTTGACAAGCGATAGCTGTAATCGGTGCTTTTTCAGATGGTTTCCAAACACATACATCACCGCAAATCCAAGCAAGAGCAGTATTCCAATTCCAAACCGCAACTGGGAAATTAAACGCTGAAATAATTCCAACGATTCCCAATGGGTGATATTGCTCATACATTCTGTGTCCTGGTCGCTCCGAGTGCATTGTCAAACCGTGCAACTGACGAGAAAGTCCAACAGCGAAATCGCAAATATCGATCATCTCTTGTACTTCACCTAAGCCTTCTTGCAATGATTTTCCCATCTCGTAAGAAACCAATTTTCCAAGAGGTTCTTTGTACTCGCGTAATTTCTCGGCCAACTGACGAACAACTTCTCCTCTTTTTGGAGCAGGCCATTTACGCCATTCCAAAAATGCTTCTTGCGCTTTTAAAATCACCGCTTCATAATCCACCTCTGTTGCTGAATACACCGAAGCGATTACTTGTCCATCTACTGGAGAAACGGAGGCAATTAACTCTCCACGTGTATTGAACCAATGTCCACCTGTCGATGCACCATTGTTCTCCTTTTCAATTCCTAATTGGTTTAATATTGTTCCGATTCCAAGATCAGTCATTACTGCTGCCATTCTGTATGTGTGTTAACTTTTGATTTCTGACGACAAAATTACGTTAAAAAATTGAAAAAGCCTTGTGGAACAGCGGTAAATTCATTGATATATAAACGTGAGGGCGACATGATAGAATGCTGATTTCACGCTGAATGAAAGTAGCTTCTACTTCCAAAAAACGGATAGTTTACCCGTCGATTTACCACTTTCCAATGCTGAATGTGCCTCGACCAGTTGTTCTGAGGCATACACACCACCGACTTGTGGAACAATTTTTCCTTCCTCATACAATCGAATAACTGATTTTAAACAATGTTCTAACACTTCTGGTTTGTTGTCAGCAATCTTGAGCATGTTGACGCCAAGCACATTCTTAGACCGCATCATCAACCCAATTGGGAGAATCAACCCCATTTTTAGCACAAAATTTAATTTGGAGAAGAATCCCCATTTTCCACCGGCTAGTTCTGAACCTCCAAATAGTATCATTCTACCTCCAGAACCTAGCAATTGCATGTCTTTTTTATAGGTTGATCCTGCAACTGGATTGAAACTGATATCTAACCGTCGACCTTTTAGGTAATTCTCAATCTCAGTTGAATAATCACTTGTGTTGTAATTGACCACAAAATCAGCGCCCAGTTGTTCGACCAAAGCGCGTTTTTTTTCATCGCCAATTTTTGCTATGACTGTTGCTCCCTTATTTTTTGCGAGTTGAATCAATAATGTTCCAACGCCTCCAGCAGCAGCGTGAATCAACACGATGTCTGATTGGTGCACTGGAGTTAAATATTCTGCCATATAATAGGCGGTAACTGCTTGTGTGCAAAGTGCCAGTAATTCCTGTGCTGGTTGTTGTTGCACTTCCACTACAGCGTGACTTTCCGTTAAAATATGTCGCGCATAACCGCCAAAACGACAAAAAGCGAGTACTCTTTTTCCTATTAAATGCTGATCGGATACACTGCCACAATCGATTATTTTTCCCACCACTTCATACCCGACCACGCATGGAAACGCTGGTGCCTCTCGGTACAAACCTCGGCGAGCCATGACATCCGCATAGTTTAATCCAAACGCTTCGACTTCAATCTGCACTTTGCCTTCAGCAGGTGCTTCTAGTTCAAATTCGCGCAACTGAAATGCCTCTTCTGCACTCCCTGTTTTGGTGATAAAAAATGCTTCACTTTTCAACTTACTCATGTTTTCCTTCAATCACAATGACTATTTCTCCTTTTGGTGGATGTGCTTCATAATATGCTTTTACCTCAGCAGCAGTTCCGCGCTTGTATTCTTCGAACATTTTAGATATTTCTCGTGCTACACATACTTTTCGTTCACTGCCCATGAATTCTTCAATTTGACCCAAACATTTTACCAATCTGTGCGGTGATTCGTATAGAACAACGGTTCTGGTTTCTTCCGCGATGAGTTTTAACCGTGTTTGTCGCCCTTTCTTGTGTGGTAAAAATCCTTCAAACACAAACTTATCGCAAGGGAAACCACTTGCCACCAATGCTGGGATCAATGCAACTGGACCAGGAAGGCATTCAATTTCTATTCCCTCTTCCAAACAAGCTCTGACTAAGAGAAAGCCCGGATCAGAAATTCCAGGAGTCCCTGCGTCAGATACCAGAACTGTGGTTGTATTCGTTTTAATTCTGTCGATAGCAACACTCAATGCTTTGTGCTCATTGTGCGCATGAAATGGATAAACGGTCTTTTGAATTCCCAAATGATTGAGCAATTTCTTCGTCACACGCGTGTCCTCAGCAAAAATAAGTTCAGTTTCTTTTAATATTCGAATTGCTCGAAGCGTAATATCTTCTAGGTTTCCTATGGGCGTTGGGACAAGAATCAGTTTCGGCATACGCTCGGTATTATCGTGTTAATACCACATAATCATGCAGCAAGGTTTGTAAAAATTTCATTCGCTTCTCCGGCGTTTCGGTTAGTCCAATAAGACGTGCTGATTCATCCGCCAGTTCAATGGCAAACTTTTTTGTTTCAGGGGTTGGATTGGAGCGCAATCGTTGAATGGTATTTTTAATCAACAACATGTCTTCGTCGGTAAACTGAACCGCATTCGGATATTCAGGTGTATAATTTTCTTGATTTTTAATTTCGAGTACGTCTCTCAATGTGTAACGAATGGATGACTTGTTTTTGATGACCACTGTGTTTGCCATTACGTCTCCCATGCGCTGTCTACGTTCAGAGGTTCCAGCAAAGACAATTCCCAAAATCCCAATTCCAAACCAAAATAAAGCGAAAAAATCAGCGCTGATCCACAGGAAATCCCCTCTAAAAATCCAACGCGTGAACACTTCTCTAAGTCCAGGTCGCTCACCAGAAACGGTTACAACACGAATTCCCAAAATGTACTTTCCGAGACTTTGTCCATGGGTGAGGTACTCAATGACTGGATGATAAAAAATCCAAGGAAGTTTCATTAACAGCAGTTGGACAAATAGAAACGTTCCGTAGTCGGCTTCGAAATAACCAGAAAATCCAACCACCATTCCACAAATGAAATAGTAGATGACGAATGCAAAAAAATCAATCGCAGCCGCTGCAGTACGTTGACCTACCGAAGCAAGTTCGTACTCAATTTTTACATTCTGGGCCGATTCAAATTCTATTGATTTCATTTTCTCAAACTTGGCTTAAAGATAGTTTTTTTGCATTATTATTTTTTTATGTTCTTCTTCTTTCTTTTGCCTTGATGCAAAAGAAACAAAAAATCAAGACTCGATGGAAGCCGTTCGGTGAAGAATTTGTCATAGACCGACACACCGAAAGAGTGTAAACCGAGGTTTACAAACGTCAAGCGCTTTCTGGTGTCGGTTAGCCATTCCAAATTCTTCCGTACCATTGAAACAATTTCGATTTGTGACCACCTAATCATTCATTCTTCGAAAATGAGTTTCTGACGCCCTCACTTCCCCAATCGAGTCGTGAATTCATAAAATTTCCTAGTAATCTTCGAAAAAAAGAATCAACAGACTTTCATAAGTTTTCCTTTGTAACTTTTATCTTGCACTGGAGATTTGCAATGTAAAGCTCATCTAGGAATGAAGCTTAATTTAGAACTGTTCTAAATATAGGGAATATGACAATTGCGTGACAAATCACACGCAAGAACTGAGCATATTTGCAGTCGTGTTACCAGCATCAGGCTTAAATGCCCTACATATCGTCGCTTTTACGCATCGTAACCTTTCTGTAAATGAGATAGGTGAGTTGCATATTGATGCTGAGCATCAGCAAGAACGATTGACTTATCTCAAAGAGTCACTTTCGTTAGGAGAGCTCATGTTTTTGTCGACCTGTAACCGTGTGGAATTTACCTTTACTTCCAATCAGATTGTAGATCATCATTTTCTCAATACATTTTTTGAAAAATTGTATCCGTCGTTTGAATTGGATAAACTGGAATATTTTTCGAATGCTGGAACACTGTATACTGGAATCCAAGCTGTTGAACACCAATTAATTGTTGCTTCTTCTATTGATTCCATGGTGATTGGTGAGCGAGAGATTATTACCCAAGTCCGAAATGCTTTTGAAGCGTCACGTAAAATGAACTTAACGGGCGATTTAATTCGTCTGTTGATGCGTCATACTATTGAAACGGCTAAAAAAGTGTACACCGAGACAAGTATCGCACGGAAGCCAGTTTCTGTCGTTTCGTTGGCTTACCATAAGTTGAAATCAATGAATGTTCCATTGGATTCGCGCATTTTAATTGTCGGAGCTGGTGTGACAAACACCAATATGAGCCGATTTTTAAGAAAGCACGGTTTCACCAACTTTCATGTGTTTAACAGAACCTTTCAAAAAGCAGAATCGCTTGCACGTGACTTGCACGGTACAGCACATCCCCTTTCCGATTTATCAACATTTGACAAAGGTTTCGACATTATCATTACCTGCACAGGTGCTGAAACGCATATTTTAACTGACGAAATCTATACGCAATTATTAAACGGTGATGCTAATCGAAAAGTGGTGATTGATATTGCAATTCCACAGGATTTATCGCCATCAATTATTGAAAAATACAATGTAACTCACATTTCAGTGGAGGTACTTCAAAAAATTTCGAACGAGAATTTAAAAGCGCGTTCAGCAGAAATTCAACATGTTGAGGAAATCGTTTCCGAAGCATTGTATGAGTTCCAGCATATTCATCAAGTTCGAAGTGTAGAGATTGCCATGCGCGATGTCCCGCAAAAAGTCAAAGAAATTAAACATACTGCAATGACAGAAGTGTTTAAAAACGAACTGAGCTCCATGGACGAAAATTCGCGCGAAGTACTTGAGAAAATTGTGGGGTACATGGAGAAAAAATACATGAGCATGCCGATGCTTATGGCGAAGGAAATTCTACTTAAAAAACAATCTTAATGAAGCACGTGGTAATTGGATCTAGAGGAAGTGATCTTGCCCTATGGCAGGCGTATTTTGTAAAATCTGAACTCGAAAAAATCAATTGCTCGGTCGAAATTAAAATCATAAAAACGCAAGGCGACAAAATCCAACATTTGAGTTTTGATAAGCTCGAAGGGAAAGGCTTTTTCACCAAGGAAATTGAAGATGCACTTCTAGACGGGAGCATTGACTTAGCTGTTCATTCACACAAGGATTTAGAAACAACACCTCCTGAAAAATTGGTGATTGCTGCTGTATCTGAACGAGCAAATCCTGCTGATCTTCTACTCATCAATAAAAACGCAGTAGATTCTTCGCAGAAATGGATGGTCAAGAAAAATGCGGTCGTTGGAACTTCATCAGCTAGAAGAAAATCACAGGTGCTAACGCATCGACCAGATGTTACAATTAATGATTTGCGCGGAAATGTTCCAACACGCATCAACAAACTGCGTGAAGGTAGCTACGATGCTATTCTGCTTGCAAAAGCGGGTGTAGATCGACTTGAGCTAGATCTTTCTGAGTTTCATGTGGAGGTGTTAAATCCTAAGGAATTTGTTCCCGCTCCTGCTCAAGGTGTTCTAGGTTTGCAAATTCGTGAAGAGGATACCGAATTGTTTGACCTCCTACAAAAAATGAATGCTCCAAAGGTTCAGAAGCGGATTCAACTGGAACGAAAAATATTGAACTTGCTCGATGGAGGTTGTCAACTTCCATTAGGTGTCTACTGCACGGAAGAGCACGAATTGTTTGTGTCTTTTGCCAAAAATGCACAAAGTCCATGTGTGTACCTCAACTATTCGCTCGAATCCTTCGACGGAGTTGCTGAAAAAGTCATTGGTGAACTAAGTGCTTACGCAGATTGAAAAGTCCATTTTTCATATCAAAAAACTACAATGAAGTCGCGGAACTAGCAGCATTCCTAGCCGAAAAAAAAGTCACGTTAATAGCTCAATCGTTCCTTCATTTTGAACCAGTACAGTTTTCAATACAACACACATTTGATGTGATTTACTTTAGTAGTCCAAGAAGCGTCATTTTCTTTCAGTACCAGCAAAAAATTCCGCAAGATGTTCTCATCGCATGCACTGGGAACAAAACAGCAGAGTTGTTGAAAGGCTTGGGTTATGCTGTACATTTCGAGGGACAAGAAAGTGGGAATATTTCAGCAGTAGCAGACAGTTTTAAAGAATGGTGTGGTGAAAAGCGTGTGCTATTTCCAAGTTCTAGCATCTCCCGAAACTCTATTTCGTCTTGTCTGGATCAGGGACAGAAAGAAGTGGTAACGGTCTATACAACGAACATTGTATCAAAACCACTTTCATACTGTGGAAGCTACGCCTTTACAAGTCCTTCCAACGTCGATGGATTTTTAGCTTTGAACACCATTCCTAGCGATGCCAGCGTATATTCATGGGGAGAAAGTACCACTGAACATTTAACCTTGAAAGGAATTCAGGTAACGGCTACCTTAAAAAATTCTTCCATCGAAGATCTAATTCAGTTATTAAAAGACGCTGAAAAATAGCACGCACAATCAATCGTTGGCTATATAACATCAAAAAAAACTGCCAACATACGTTGACAGTTTCCAATTCTTATAGTCAAAGTGTTTATTTCACAATAAACTGACGTGTTTCTTTTGATCCATCCACAAGGATTTCTAAAAAGTATACTCCAGCTGCCAGTTGACTTGTCTCAACAAACACATGATTTTTTCCTGTATCAGCTTTCACTAAACTGCTTTGAGCTACCTTTCCAGTCAAGTCTTGAATTCTCAAAACAACATCTTTCGGTGTTTCTACGCTAAAGACTACATTCAATTCATTGTCCGTAGGGTTTGGGTAGATGTTCAATCCCTCTAGCACATCACTAGCAACATCAAACAGACCTACTATTAGCTCATCCGATGGAGAACCTTCATAGAGATTAATATTGTCCAGGTAAATATTGTTTCCACCTCCAGATACAAACTCAAACTTATAACGGAAATTGTCTACAAAGTAGCTTGAATTTATCGTAGTCACGTGAACTGTCGTCCAGTCGCTTTCTCCAGCCGGAGTATAGGAAGTCGACTGTACATCTGGTGTTACGATGTGTAACAAGCGGGTATTACGAACTGCCCAAGATTCACCACAATTGTTTGATACCTTCAATCGCAAAACATCATCATCACTTGTGTTTCGTCGTTTGTAAGCATAACGGTAGCTTAATGTTAATGTCGATGCAACATTTGACAAATCTACAGGTGTAGAAATCAACCAGTCTATTGACCCCACTGCTTGTCCATGATTCATCAAACGAGCAGATTTAGAACTATTCAATCCTGTTGTTGCAGTCAATTCAAAACCGTTTCCGTTTGGATTATACACTTCCCACTCCTCAATTCCAGCTAACGTTGTAAAATCCTCAAATCCTTCTAAAATTGGAAGGTCTGATGAAGATGGAACTACGCGAATAAATCCGGTCTTAATTTCTGTTTCATCATTCAAACCATCAGTTGCTGTTAACGTTACCTCATAAATACCTGGTGTTGAATAAACGATCGATGGGTGCTGATCCGTTGATGTTGCAGGTGTTCCTCCATCAAATGTCCATTCCCAACCCGTTACGCTATTGAACGATTCATCTGTAAACTGAATTGTTTCTCCTGCACAAATGGATGTTCTATCTGCTGAAAAACGCGTTTCACAAAGATAAAGATCACCATCTGCACCTGTCAGCGCTAGATTGGCAGGTGTCCATAAATTATTTCTTCCACCAACACTTGAGGTAATCGCTGTTCGCATCCGATCTACTTGTCCTAATGTAAACATTGTTTGACAAGACAGTGCGTAATCCATATAATTCTGTACGTTGTCTGGAACGTCCGTTGTCCAGTAACCATCAATATCATCGTTCGAGCACGAGTTGTATGCAACAGAGCAAGAAGATGTTCCAAGGCATCTTGGTGTATCTGCTACGCCATCGTCATTGTTGTCTTGTCCACCCCAACCGAGATCAATATCACACGTTCCCGAACCTGGATTGTTGTTAGAACCCCATGTGTGAGGTAAATTCAACCAGTGTCCAACTTCGTGTGTCATAGAGCGACCACCAGAAGGACTGCTTGTACCAATTTCACCAAACTGCGTGTGTAAAATCCAAATTCCATTTGTCATGTCACCGAGATCCCAATTGTTTGGATAGTTCGTATAACCACCAGCTCCACCTGCATTAGCAATAACGAAAACATTCAAATAACGGTTACTTGGCCAATTTCCTTGGTAAACATCATTCCCATTTCTTATAGCATCGACTTGTGCATCTCCATCGTCACCTTCGTGTGTTAATGGTGATTGGGTTCTTGTGTACCCTTTGAAGCAAGTTCCGTCTGGAGCTTTAGTTGCAAGTACAAATTCAATTTCAGCATCACCAATGATTGTGTCAAACACGGGAGGGACTTCGATGGTATCTGCATTTTGCTTTCGGAAATCACGTGTCATCACCTCAATGGCGTTTAAAATTTGTGCCTCAGAAATATTCTCCGTACCTCCATTGTGAAGAATATGAAAAACGGTTGGGATTTTATAAATAGTACCTTTTGGTACAAATGGAGGATTGGCTGCTTCTTGCTCTCTTATCAATGCGTCGTTGGTAAGCACATCGAAATATTGCGGATCACTCCACATCGCATTCATTCTAGGAGAAGTGCCGCACCAGTTTTCATTTATGACTTCCGTCGATTGTGCACTCGCACTTACCGAAGCGAAAACTGCACAAAGTGCAGAGAATATTAGTTTTTTCATGCGGTTCATTTAGAAAACAAAGGGAACTCTACTAAAGTTCCCTTTGTTCATTAATTTTAAATTCTTCTTATTATCTTATAATAAACTGACGTGTTTCTTTCATTCCACCTACTTGTACTTCAAGGAAGTAAACTCCAGCAGCAAGTTGACTTGTGTTCATAAACACGTGGTTTGATCCTGAATTCGCTTTGACTAAGTTGCTCAATGCTACTTTACCTGTCAAATCCTGAACATTGAAAACTACATCTTGTGGTGTTTCAACACTGAATTGAATATTTAACTCATCATCCGCTGGATTAGGGAACAGGTTCAATCCTGAGAAGATCGTCGCATCAATATCGGATAGTCCAACTACCAACTCATCTGAAGATGAACCTTGGTAAATATTGATGTTGTCTAGGTAAATGTTATTTCCTCCACCTGATTCGAATTCGAACTTGTAACGGAAATTGTCCACATAGTAATCAGAATTAATTGTTGTGATATGCACTGTTGTCCATTCCGCATCAGAAGCAGGAACATACGATGTTGACTGAACACTTGGTGTTACTATATGTAGCAACCTTGTGTTACGAATTGCCCATGATTCACCACAATCGTTTGACACCAATGTACGTAACACATCATCATCACCCGTAGTTCTTCGTTTGTAAGCATAACGGTAACTCAATGTCATATTTCCAGTGACACTTGACAAATCAACAGGAGAAGAAATCAATTGATCAATTGATCCTGAAGTTTGACCATGGTTCATTAAGCGCGCTGATTTAGCACTGTTTAATCCTGTTGTGGTTGTTAGTTCAAATCCATTTCCGTTTGGATTGTATACTTCCCACTCATCGATACCTGTAAATGTCGTATATGTTTCAAATCCTTCTAACATTGGAATGCTTGCTGGCGCAGGCACAACACGAATGTATCCCGTTTTTGTTTCCGAATCATTTCCTGAGCCATCTGTTGCTGCTAACGTAACCGAGTATATACCAGGAGTAGAATAGGTAACCACTGGATTCTGAGCAGAAGAATTTGCTGGGACTCCTCCAGGAAATGTCCATGTCCAACCCGAAACCGCATTAAACGATTCATCCGTAAATTGAACTTGATCTCCTGGACAAACCGAAGTTCTATCCGCTGAAAACTCTGCTTCACAAAGAACAAGATTTCCATCTGCGCCTACATTCGTAAGATTGGCTGCAGATCTAACTGTACTTCTTCCTCCTGTACCAGAGTTAAGTGCATTTCGCATACGCGTAACTTGTCCCGGTGTAAACATTTTTGAACAATAGGAGTAGTCCATATAATTTTCCACGTTTGCACGAGGTCCGCACGTATTTTCATTCAAAGCACACGATGTTACTCCAATTGTATTCGGTGTGTCAGCAACGCCGTCATCTGTACTGCAACTTCCAGGATTTCCAGGATTATTATTTCCTCCCCACGTATGTTCTAAATTTAACCAGTGACCTACTTCGTGTGTCAATGCGCGACTTGCTCCTGTGCTACCAGTTCCAATTGACCCAACATACGAGTGTAGAATCCAAATTCCATTAGTCATGCCAGTTGATCCAGGCAGCGTGGTATAACCTGCAGCACCTCCTGCATCCGCTACTACAAAAATGTTGAGGTAATTATTCCCTGGCCACGTTGCATTTTGAACATCATTTCCATTTATGATGGCTGTAACTTGACTCCAGCCATTGTCTCCATTAAACGTAATAGGGTTGTTCGTACGGGTAATCCCATTAAAACATGTTCCATTGGGAGATTTAGTCGCTAAACGAAACTCTATTTCTGCGTCTTCTGGTAAGCCTTGGAAATCTGCGTGCACGTTATTCGCATCTGCATTCATTAAACGAAAATCACGGTTCAAAATATCTACCGCGTCAAAAATTTGCTCGTTCGAAATGTTTTCATTTCCTCCATTGTGAAGTACGTGAAAAACGACTGGAATGTAATAGACAATTCCTTTTGGGGTGAATTCTTGCTCAAGATTATCAATGACAATTCCGTCAATGTATTCTTGAGTTGCTTGAATTTGTGCTGATTTTGTGTGTTGCCCACAGTACTCTACTGTTTCTCCATCTCTGGCATTTGATGGGTCAAAATCTGCCCTTTGGGCGAATAAACTCGTTGAGAACACAAGGATACCCAATAAGGAGAGAAAAGTTTTTTTCATAGTTTTAGTTTTACTTTATACAGTTCTTAGACTGTGAAAATACAAAAGACCTTACATAAATGCAAATTAATCGTTTCTGAGGTATTAAATTAAGGGTGAAGTGTATTAAGAATTGATTAAACCGTTTCAATGGTTCTCAAATCTTGAAAAATAACGCCTGAAAAAGGCTGTTTCAATAATTTTAGGAGTTTTTTTGCTGCCAATTCAGCTGAATATAGACTATTGGAAGCTTTCAATTCTCTAAAATTTTCAACGGACGAGAAATCAATATCACTCGCTGCGCGGATCTGAACTTGCATATCAGTATCAATAACGCCTGGAGCAACAGCATAGACCTTGGGGTGATTTTCCTTTTCTTTTTCTTCCAAATAAAAGGTCTCTGTCAACATATTTAGCGCGGCTTTGGATGCGCAATAATTTGCCCAAGAAGGAATGGCACGATTCGCTGCTCCTGAACTAATGTTGACTAAGGTGAAACTAGACGGATCGCTGACTTGACTGTACACATTATGAAGTAAAAGCATTGGGGCAATGACGTTTACCTGCATGACTTCTTGAAGATCGGATGTTTCTTGATCACTCAAACGTTGGATGTTTCCAATAATTCCCGCGTTGTTAATCAACGTAACTGGTTCTTCGGGAAGTTCGATTTTTAGATTGTTCACTTCATCTACATTGCCGAAATCGCATGAAAGAAATGAAAAATTGGGATGCGAAAAGTCATGTGAACGACCAATACCTAGCACCGTTTCGCCCGAGTCAAGAAGTTGCTCTACAATAGCTTTTCCAAGTCCTCGCGATATGCCGGTGACAATGTACATTAAAGGGATTCGTTGATCTCAATAAAACGCTTAACGCTTTTCGCTGCTCCAAAAATGACTAATGTGTCCTTCTCTTTGATTTCAATATCGCTTTTCGGAACACCGATGATATGCGTTTCTACACAATCTTCATTGTTCTTGGTAATGTTGTATTCACGCTTGATCGTAATCAACGTTATTTCGTACTTATTTCTAAATCCGATAGAATCAATCGATCTTCCAATAATTCCTTTTGGAGCACGGATTTCCGCAATTTCGTGGTCATCTGGAAGTTGCAAGAACGAAACGATATTTGGATTCAATAATTTCTCACGGACCACATAGGCAACCTCGTTCTCTGGTGTCAAAATCTCTGTAATTCCGATTTTTTCCAAAATCAAGCGTTGATGCTCTCCACTTGCTCGTGCAATAATTCTTTTTACACCAATGTCCATTAAATGTACACAGGTCAATACTGTCGCTTCAAAATTTTCACCGATCGCCACAACAGCGGCGTCCATTTCTTCCAAATTTTGACTTTTCAGTGCACGAATATCGGTTGCGTCCAAGGTCACTGCAAAAGCGACATCGTCTTTAATGCCTTCGATTTTTTCCTCATCCGGATCAAACGCAAACACTTGTGCTCCTCTTTCGGCGATTCTTCGGGCAATGGTTGCTCCGTATCGTCCCACTCCAATAACTGCGAACTTACTGTATATCATTTTTAGCTATTTATGCCAATGCTTGTTTCAAGTCTTCGATAATGTCTTCCACGTCTTCAACTCCAACACTCAAACGTAACAAATTATCTACAACTCCTGCTTTTTCTCTAATTTCTTTTGGAATGGCACCGTGTGTCATCGTTGCTGGATGATTAATCAACGATTCAACTCCACCCAATGATTCTGCCAAAGAGAACACCTTAAACGAAGAAGCTACTTTATACGTGTTTTCAATGCTCTTATCTTTCAATACGATGGAAATCATTCCGCCAAAATCTTTCATTTGCTTCTTCGCAATTGCGTGATTTGGATGCTCTGGAAATCCTGGCCAGTATACTTTCTCAATTTTCGGGTGATTCTTTAAAAATTCAGCAACAAGTCGACCATTGTAACAATGTCTTTCCATTCTCAAGTGCAAGGTTTTAATTCCTCTCAATACTAAAAATGAATCCATCGGACCAGGGTTTGCTCCTGAACTGTTCAAGATAAAGTACAGTTGTTCGTGAATCGCAGGGTCATTTGTAATCAAAGCTCCCATGACCACATCTGAGTGACCGCCAATGTATTTTGTCACCGAGTGCATAACGATGTCAGCTCCCAATTCCAACGGATTTTGCAAATACGGTGATGCGAATGTGTTATCCGCAACCATGATGATATTGTGTTTCTTTGCTATTGTAGCGCATGCTTCAATATCAATGATCTGCATGGTTGGATTCGTTGGTGTCTCCGCCCAAATCAGTTTTGTGTTCTCATTAATGTGTGCGTGAAGATTCTCTGCATTCGTCAAATCAACAAAATGAAATTTGATGCCAAACTTCTCGTAGATTTTCGTGAATAAACGGTACGTTCCACCGTATAAATCATCTCCTGTGATGACCTCATCTCCAGGACTCAATAATTTAAGTACAGCATCCGTTGCTGCAACACCACTGCTAAAACAAACGCAATGTTCTCCATTCTCTAACGCCGCAATATTGTTTTGAAGTGCTTCACGCGTTGGATTTTTCCCACGCGCATAACCATACCCCTTGTTAACGCCAGGTGCTTCCTGCACGTACGTAGATGTTTGATAAATTGGGGTCATGATGGCTCCAGTTGTTTCGTCTGGATGAACTCCTGCATGAATGGCTTTTGTTCCGAACTTCATATTGTTTTGTTTTTTTAATTAATGCTTTGGACAAATGTAGTAAACATTAGTCAGTTCCAGGTTCAAAGTTCAAAAAGTTCCCTGTCTGACGCCAGGTAGGAAAGAGTTACACGCGATGGGATTTATCGTTAATTTCTCACCCCTCGTTGCCTTCTGTTTCACTCCTCGTTACCTTCGACTCACCCACTGTGTTGCCTTCGACTGCGCTCAGTCAACACGATTCGACATTATTCTTCGTTGACTGAGCGCAGTCGAAGGCAACAATAAACTTTCCTTTCTTGCGTCAAACAAGGAACTACCAACCACAAGATTTTATTAATTTAGTCCCCAATAACAAAACTCACCGTATGATTTCGCCCGAACACGATAAAAAACTATTTCTCATTGATGCGTATGCGCTGATTTTCCGTGCTTACTTTGCGTTTGCTAAAAATCCACGAGTGAACTCGCAAGGATTAAATACATCAGCGGCGTTTGGATTTACGAATGCATTGATTGATGTCATCAAAAACGAAAAACCTACGCATTTAGCGGTTGTGTTTGATCCGCCTGGTGGTTCTGTTTCACGACGAGAAGAATTTGAAGCGTACAAAGCGCACCGTGAAGAGACTCCTGAGGGAATTACATCGATGATTGAGCCGATCAAAGAAATTGTGCGTGCGTTTAACGTGCCGATGATTCAGGTAAATGGGTTTGAGGCAGATGACGTGATTGGAACCTTGGCGAAAAAGGCGGAAAAAAAAGGATACAAAACCTATATGATGACCCCCGACAAGGATTTCGGTCAGTTGGTCAGTGAAAATATTTTTATGTTTCGACCAGGACGTGGTGGTGGACCAGCAGAAGTGTGGGGAGTAAAAGAGGTCTGTGAGAAATTTGACATCGACAATGTCTCTCAAGTGATTGATGTCCTTGGATTGCAAGGCGACGTTGCAGATAATATTCCGGGAATACCGGGAATTGGACCAAAAACGGCTTCCAAATTATTGAAAGATTACGGTTCTGTGGAAGGTATCATTGCCCATGCACACGAGTTGAAAGGAAAACAACGGGAAAACATTGAAACATTCGCAGAACAAGGATTGATGTCGAAATCACTTGCAACGATTATTTTAGATATTGATATTGACTTGGACGAAGAAAACCTCTTGATGTGCGACAGTGATCCAGAAAGAATTCGTGCCATTTTTACAGAATTGGAGTTTCGCAACCTTGCACGACGTGTGTTGGGAGAAGAAATTGTGGTTGGACAACAAACCAGCGAACCGGGAGCACAAATGGACTTGTTCAGCACGCAAAGTTTGGTGGAAGAACAAACACCGAGTGAGACATCGACTTACAAAACGTTGGCGACTGAAAAACCAAGTTATCATCTGATTACTCGACCTGAAGAACGCAAAGAATTACTGGAATTGTTGCTAAAACAATCATCTGTTTGCTTCGATACGGAAACGGATAACATTGAACCGTTGCATGCCAACCTTGTTGGAATGTCCTTCTCGTACAAAGCGAGAGAAGCGTTTTATGTTGCGACGCCAGCCAATTTTGAAGACGCTAAAAAGATTGTGGAAGAATTCCGTCCGTTTTTTGAATCGCCGACGATTGAAAAAATTGCACACAACATTAAGTTTGACATAAAAGTGATCAACCGTTATGGTGTCCAGGTCGCTGCACCCACATTTGATACGATGATTGCGCATTACTTGATCAACGCGGATTCAAAACACAGCATGGATTTTCTTTCTGAGTTTTACTTAAATTACCAACCCGTATCGATTACTGAATTGCTCGGTAAAAAAGGAAAGAACCAGAAAAACATGTCCGAATTGTCGCCTGAAGAGGTGTACGATTATGCGTGTGAAGATGCTGATATCACCTTTCAGCTGAAGCAAATATTCGAGCCAGAAGTACAAAAGGAACATTTGAAAGAATTGTTTTACAACATGGAAATGCCGCTGGTTGAAGTGCTGAAAAGTATGGAACAAGAGGGAATCACCATTGATGCGGAAGGATTAAAAGTCTATTCGGAAGAGTTAGGGAAAACGCTCGACGAATTGGACATCGCCATCAAGAAAGAAGCCGGAATGGACTTCAACATTGATTCGCCCAAACAGTTGGGAGAAGTGCTTTTTGATCATCTACAAATCGTTTCTAAGGCGAAGAAAACCAAGACAGGACAGTATGCCACAGGAGAAGATGTCCTTCAGAAATTGAAGCATGCCCACCCAATTATTGGATTAATTTTGGACTACCGTCAGTTGCGTAAATTGAAAAACACGTATGTTGATCCACTTCCTACGATGATGGATCCAGTCGATGGGCGCATTCACACAAATTACATGCAGGCAGTTGCGGCTACAGGACGATTGAGCTCCAACAATCCCAACCTTCAAAACATTCCTATCCGTTCCGAAAAAGGACGTGAAATTCGACGTGCATTTATTTCGCGTGGAAAAGGATTTAAGTTGATGGCGGCGGATTACTCTCAAATTGAATTGCGCATCATTGCAGCGTTGAGTGAAGATAAGAACATGATTGAAGCTTTCAGAAGCGGTCAGGATATTCACGCAGCAACAGCTTCGAAGGTGTTTAACGTGCCGTTGGAAGAAGTCACACGCGACCAACGAAGCTCAGCAAAAGCGGTCAATTTTGGTATTATTTACGGACAATCGGCATTTGGACTGGCGCAAAACCTCAACATTTCTCGCACCGAGGCAAAACAAATCATTGACAGTTATTTTGAACAGTACCCAACGATCAAAGGCTACATGGACGGTGCGATTGCGAGCGCTCGTGAAAAAGGCTACGTGGAAACGATCATGCAACGCCGACGTTATTTAGCGGACATCAATTCTGCAAATGCGGTAGTACGTGGATTTGCCGAGCGAAATGCGGTCAATGCGCCTATTCAAGGTTCTGCCGCCGATGTCATTAAACTCGCAATGATTCGCGTCCACAATGCGATGGTGAAAGCGAATGTGAAATCCAAATTGTTGCTTCAAGTACACGATGAATTGGTGTTTGATGTCCACGAGAGTGAACTCGACCAAATGAAAGCGCTCGTTCAACAAGAAATGGAAGCGGCAGTGCAACTAGCCGTTCCAATGGAAGTAGAAATAGAGGTGGCGGATAATTGGTTGGATGCGCATTAGAAATACACATTTTATTCTTTTAAACTACTAGCTTATCTATCAACTCGACAAGCTAGTAGTTTTAAAATGAATTTACGCTAGTCTATTTTCTCAACTTTAACAGATTCGAACAACCTTCCATCAACAAACACATTGAAGAAATACAATCCGTTGTCCATGTTGCCCATATCAATTTCCATTCTGTCAGAATTAGGATCAAGCCTGTATTCCTTTAGCAACCTTCCATTGATGTCTGATATCTGCAAGTAACTTTCACTATCGACATCTAAATCATATGAAATAGTAGCCATCCAAGAAATCGGATTTGGGAATACTACAATTCCTAGGCATGTCACCACATTTACATTGACAGTCTGCTGAAAAACACAGCCATTTGGATCCGTTACTGTAAGGGTAATTACGGCAGTATATGGAAACAGTGTTGATAGTGTAATGGACGCTGTATTGCTGTTGCCAAACACATTGGAGCCATTTGCCCACGAATACGTATAGCCTGGTAAGGATGGCGTGGAGAAATGATAAGTACACTTCACCCTATGCCAGCTTATAGGGAAGTTCATCTCAAGCTCTGTTACCACAAAAGTATCGGTCAAATAGCAGTTATTGCCGGGCACCTCTACTACATATTCACCTGCTTCATCAATCGTAAATGAATTTCCATAATGAGCATTGTCCCAAATACCATTTAGTCCACTTGGCAAATAAACCGTTAACTCTTGGTTTGGACACAAGGTTGTATCAGGTATATTTAACGGAATACTTGGTAACATGGTAAGTTCCGTGCAAATACAGGTATTCTCACAACCAAACTCATTTGTTGTGGTTGCGGAATAAATTCCATCGTCATACACAACCAAGCTTCCAGATTCACCAACAACCTCTCCATACTGATTCGTCCACTGAATAGAAGTAAACGCTCCCGATGTGGTTAAAATTACCGAGTCACCTTCACAAAATGGATTTTGACCAATGATTGTAATACAACTGTTTAAGTTGTAATCAACAATAACAGCATGTTGAGTCGTCGTATCGCTGCCACACATGGAAGTCAAAATATGCGTTACTATTAGAGTTCCCTCGGTGTCAAAATCAAAACAAGGTGCTGCAGAGAAATTATGGAATTGCATCCCATTTAACTCAAAAATCCATTCATGCTGGTAGTTTGAGTCAACAACATCTGGATAGAGACACGTCAAGGTATCTGAAACGCAGATCGTGTCATTCATGTAAAAATTAGATGACGCTATCTCAATCGAATTAATTGCAAAACTATCAACCGCTACGCAGCCATGTTCATTTGTCACTTGAACCCAATGATTGCCTACACTATTATACACTGCCGTAGTTCCTGTTGCACCATTGCTCCAAACATAGTCTCCCGAAGTTCCAGTAGCATTCATAAGAATTGGATCACCTTGACAAATAGTCGTGTCATTGACATTTACTTCTACGGTTGAAAGTAGTACATATATTGAATCCACAGAGCAACACGTTGATGCCGAGGAATCACATAACTGAACTGTATAAATTCCAGATCCAACAACAGTTATCGATTGATTTTGGCTTCCGTTCATCCAAGAATACTCATATCCAGCAACAGCAGTTAACTGGATAGAATCCATTTCGGAACAAACGTACAGTGTATCAAACGAAGGTGTTGGAGTGTTAACCGTTTGTACGCTGATCATGGAGCAATCATGTAAACACCCATTCGTGTCAACAAATTCAACAGAGTAGTTACCTGCAGCAGTTGCCCAAATAGATGAAGTCGTATCACCAGTTGACCAAACAAATCCAGAATAGTTCTCTGCATCTTGCAAAACAAGTAATACTGAATCCCCAACACAGAACGGATTCGTACCGATTAACTGAATAGGAACTTGTTGAGGTTCGTACACAGTAAAGGAAATACTTACTGTGTCAACGGCATCACAGTCTGCCTCGAAAATGTGCGTGATGGTAAAGTTTCCAGAAGCAACAGCTGGGAAAATGGCATCACTGCCGGATTGTGTCATGTTAAAATAGCTGTAAATCCACTGACTGCTTCCGTCCGTTGAATTTGCCGAAACAAATATGGTGTCTCCCAAACAATGATTGCCAAGGTCAAATGATGCGTCTGCCTGACATATAGAGTCACAAGCAATTGTATAACTAATCGTATCGGTACATGCACAGCCTTCGGTAATGAACAACAATTCATCCGCAGCATCACTTAATGATATTTGAACTGTATTAGATCCTGCTCCTGTATCATCAACACTAACCATCGCAAGCACTTGACTTGTGACGCCATTAACAATCGTTAAGCTGCCATCAAAATTGCTCTCGTAAGTAATTTCAATGGTTGAGGTATCTTCAAGACAATAAATAGTAGGATCAATATCCAAAATTGAGAAGTTGGCTTCAAAAACTGGAAGTTCAAATTCCATTGGAGTGTTTTGCTCACCTAGATAAAAACACATGTTCGCATCACAGAAATAAGGACTCATGATGTATAAATTGCTTGAAGCGTAAAAACTTCCGCACAAACTATCTGGGGCTGAAAGATAAAAACTATAGGTTATCGAATCATTCGCTAAAACTGGTGAATCAATTGGGAAAATCAGTGTATCACCGTTCATAGTGCTAGGACTCCATCCATTCAAATAGTCAAATCCTGTTGGAAGTACTATTTCAAATTCATTGAACGTCCCTGAAGAAGTTGAACCAACATTGTATAGCGTGACGTCAATCAATAAACTATCCATGCATGAATTCATTGGAATTGGTTGAACACTATACACCAAAGAATCTAAAACTGGGAGGTCAATTATCTCTTCCGCACTCCATCCATAGGTTAAATCCTGAATGACCTGACCGCAAAAATTCGTTCCAGAGAGTTGTATACTCATTGTATCATCCGAAATGCCACAACCTGTTGTTAACGAGAAATACAATGTTGCCGTTGGACTCACACCATTGAAATTTTGAATCGTTCCAAGAAGTGAGTCTAACTCCCATGTGAACAAAGAATCTTGAATAGATGGTTCGATGTAATAATCGACACCGTCAAATTCCAAATAAGCACTGCTCGCCAGATAATCCAAACCTTCCGACTCAAACGTGTTGATTTCAACAAGAATGTTTGATAACTCACCTTCTCCCGTGGGGTCAAATTCAGCTGAGAAATTAAGGGTGTCACACAAAGCCACTGAAGCCGGGGTTTCTAATGTAATTTCTAATCCTGTTTCTGGAATGCCAACGTACAACACAAGCGTATCGGCAAAACAAGCCTCGTCTAGTAGTGCGGGATACTCAAAACAATTCCAGCCATAAATCATGTAAATGCTATCTATACCTCCTGGTGGTATTGACGAGCAGTCATAATTTGAGTTTATTTGAAATTCTTTTGCCAGATTACTGAATTGGGAACCGCCAATAGGTCCTAATGCAAACAAAGAATCAGATACGTTTACCGGTAGAACAGTTTGAGGAGTAATAGTTTCAGTGAATGTGCTGTAAAAATAATTCGTTAGTGAGGTGATCAATTCTGGAGAGTGAAAATCACCAAAATTCCCTGATGGAGATTCAAAAACAACAAACGAATTGTAAGCAATGTTATTTGTTCTGTCAATTAGATTGTGATAGTTGTCATAAACAGGAGAAAAGTCAACCCCAATGTTAACATCTAACGCATAGTTGTAACCCACAACTGGTGCTACTTGATTTGCTGAAACATTGAATTCAGGATTTGGAAGGTCGATGCTAGAGAACGCTCCTACACCCACGCTGTGCTGGTCCCCTTCCACAGAAGAAATAATCAGAGTGTCGCCATTAAGTGCTCCTGGGAAATTGGAGAAATAATGATGTATAAAAGGATATGTAATTGGAATGGTGTCCTTGATAGAGCACTCTTTATTTTTTAATAGTACATTCAGATGAAAAAAGGTGTTTTCATCATAGCCACCAAAACTGCTATTTGCAATAAATTCTGTGTTTTGATGAATAAATTGCTCAGGATATAGTGTGATTGATGTGTCAGTTAAAGTACTATTCAACACAGAGTATGTCATTTGGCTTGGGTCGGACCATTTTGACGTTACAGAGACTGTATCAAATCGATGAGTAGATGTATAGAAAAGTACATCATAGGTTTCGAGGTCAGAAGGATAGAAGAAGGTAATAGAATCTAAATTATATAAATTTCTTAATTCAAATGCAAATGCATTGGAACTAGCTGGTGAAATTCCATATCCAAACGTATTTTGCTGATTTATAATTGGCGCACCTACAAAAGCATTCATATATTCTTCTATCCGGTAAACACAATCGAAATTTTCATTTCCGAGCTTGGCAAATTGTGTAGAATGAATCTGAAAATCAGCACCAACACCAATAAACCTCCCTTCATACGCCGTACACCAATAGCTAAGAGCCTCTCGCTCCTGAGATGTCCATGAAATTAATGTATCTATGTCAACAATATTCGCATCAGGAATTAGGTCAGGCTGTCCAAATGGAACTCCCCCGAAATAATAAAATGCGTTGACCTCCTTTACGTCCACATAAGGATTGGCACCATCTCCGTCATCGTAATTCCCAATCACCTTGTGTAATAGCTCTAATTCAATTTGGCACGATTCATTGTATGCAGTAATACCACTTACACCATAGGAGTTCAAGCTATTCGTACTCATATCTATAGTTAAAACACTGTCACCGTAATACACTCCTGCACTCTCGGGTATCGTAATCGAATAGGGTGTTCCGTTGAACGTGAAAATACCTTCTGCTCCAATAAATTTCAATTTTTCCACACTCCCCTTAAAAACCAATTGACCCTCATCATAATCAAATCCAATCGTGTTGAATGTTAGCCCGTTTATTGGATCTCCATTTGAAACAAACCCCTGTAAGTCAAATCGCAAAGTGTCTCCAATAATCACGGAATTAATCTTTACATCCGATGGTGAAGCAGGTTGCAATGCAAAAGCATCCGGATAAAAATTGTTGTTGGTATCCGCATACCCAATGTTAATCCGTTCAATGTCAAATGCCGTAAAGTTCCAGCCCGGTAGAATACAACCAGGACAATTTAGGTTTGTAAAATCTTCGACCCGAGACATTGGAATTTTACATTCTACACAGTTCGTGTCGACTATAAAAAACACGCGTTGTTCAATATCGGCTCTTCCATCTGGACTCACATAATCGCAATGTCCTGTTAACTGAAAACGCACCGATGAATTACTAAAAAATTCCAAAAATTCTGTCGACGCTTGGTATTCATAATGCTGGTTAAACGCAGGAGGTGATACTTCTTGAAAGGTAGCTGGTAGCTGAAATGTTGCACGAATCGTATCTCCTGTTCCACTAACACTAGGTACCATGTTAATTTCAACAACTTCTACTGGCAATAAATAATTGGTAACTCCCCCATAATTTGATACAAGAAAAATACTATCATGATCAGATAAGCTTAACCCTTGCTCCAAAATTAACTCCACTTCAATTTGAGAATTAGTAATATCATAAGCAAATTTATTTTGTTGATTCCCTAGCATCGGACTCGACACATTGTCCACCTCAAACCAAAGGGATTCTCCATCTGCTATTTGACCGTTCAAATTGTTAAATTCTTGTTGCAGATCAAATAAATGGTTCGCATTGCCTTCAACTATGTAGTAACCTGTTTCTGATGGTGCGCATGGATGCTCAAACTTACAGCTCAAATAAACATCATGCATTGAAACTGCAGTATTAAAATATCCAATATAATCCGTCTGATTCAAACATTTCCCGTATTCCTTATGTACAACAATAATTGAATCACCTGGAGAAATTTCTTCCTCAATAGCAACATCCCAAACATGAATCCATGGAAGGTAATAATTAGTATTTACAACAGAAATTGGAAGTTCGGTGCCGACAATAACCTCATTTAGATAAATTTTTATATCTAATGTATCCAAGAATGTGAGTCCTGTCAACTGGTGCCTATCACTAAAACTAATAGTTGCTCCCGTAGCAACACCTTGCCCCACATTCTTATAAATGTTCACCCGTTCAATTGTATCTGTATAACAATTGGCATGCTCAAAGTCACGGTAAATAACCTCTACGACGGGTTTATCGTTTGGATCCTGAGCAATACTAGTTTCATTTCCTCCAGAGTGTACAACAGTCCTACAAAAATTAGATGTATCACATCCATAACGAAGAGAATACCTAGAATGATTGTTATTCGCTAAAACACAATCATGCAAGTACGCTACATCATGTATAATAAGTGTATCGCTTTGCCCTAGTCCAAAAACGTCCAGCCGAATGCTTACAGTAGAATCGGTAATTGTATAATCGATTACTGTGGCATTCGCACTTCCTACAAAAATGGTGTCTAGCGTAAGCGCAGAGTTGGTATAAGCAAGGGGTAACGTATCAATAAACTCTACTACTCCGTTAAAAGGCACTGAATTGTTGGAATTGGTGTAATAAAAACTCCGCTGCACAGCATTTCCAATCTGCCCATTGATAATATTAAGCTGATCTCCGCCGATATAATTTAGGAAAGGACTATTGATATTCGCTGTCGAATTAACTACTTGCCACGCTTCTGAGTTGAGTGCATAATTGAAAGCTATCGCGAAATTTGTTGCACTTGCAGCAAACGAGGCGCACGTTGCTGTTACTTCATATTGCAAATTAAATGAAGATAACACTCCATTTGATATTTCTGTAACAAACAAAGTGTCACCTGAATTGGTTAAATCTCCATCACTAACGCTATAGTCACCCACTTCAGTAGCGCCAGAGTTAGTAACAATGAAATAAACGGTGTCTGTATCTAAAAAGGGAACTGAGTTACTAATAGTAAGGTTCACGGTCTGGGAAGAGCAAGGTACCATGTTTGCCAAACTTGAACTCGGAGTTACCGTTACTTGCGCATTTAGACTTGTAAAGGCTAAAAACACAAAAGAGGCAAAAAGATTGAAAATAGTGGTGATAGTTTTCATAGGTCAGTTTGTAGATATTTCTGACCAAAACTAATTAAAAAAATTTAAAGTCCAAATGAGATGACCTTCAGTAAATTGAAACCCCTAACCTATTGCAGCCCAGTATCATTTGATAAACAAAAAAGAACTAACTAATTGGATGCGCATTAAAAATTCGCGAGTTTCTCCTTTTTAAAGAGTTTGCGGTACATATCGTAGATATACCCTAGACGTTTTTCATCATTGGGGTAATCGGTGTACCATTTTGCTGGAAGTTCAATGATTTTATTCAATTCGTTTTCTGAAATTCCTAGTTTTTTTGCAATGTAGACTTTCTCCAGTTGCACCTTTTCATCGCTGTATGGTTTTGCCTTTAGAATTTCTAATGCGTCTTGACGTTCTATTTCACCGGTACAAATTTGGGTAGAAAGTGTCGCTCTTCGGTAATCAATTCCAAATTTCTCAAAAAGATAGTAGGATTGAATGAATCCAGTGTACTTAGACTCGTAATGCTTTCCTCCGTAATATTTCCATTCTAGTTTCTCTTTCAGAAAGGCCATGGCCTCATCTTTTGCATAAGGGACATAATTCAACAAATAAATAATTTTCATTCCTTTAACTATCTTATAGTACATCTCCTTCTTAAAATCGAATGTTGGAAATGTTTTGAGCTTCTTGGTTCCAAATTTTTTCTGGATATGCTTGAAATACTTTAAATCCTTCGCGTTGTAGTGCCAAAATTTCGGTAAAATACCTTCTGTCGCAAAATTGCCTCCACTGATAATATACTTCACTCCATATTTTGCTGCGACACGATGCATTGCAGCTGGAATGGCTACATCTGTCGGAGTCTCTGCTTCAGGAACAGAAGCCTTCAAAAATGCAAGTTGTATATCTTTAAATTCAGTCCAGTTCAACACATAGCTCTCATAATCTATGTTCAACTTCTTTGCAATATTTTTTATGTTCATGACAGCCTCCTCAGAATTCCATCCATTGTCTAAATGAACCCCAAGAACGCGCAAACCATGCTGATTTAAAATATAAGCAGCGTAAGAACTGTCAATCCCTCCACTTAAACCAATAACACAATCGTACGCCTTTCCCTTTCCTGCAAGTTTCATTTGTTCAATCAATGCATTGAGCTCAGTTGCACTCTTCTCCCCTTGGTAATTGTGTTTCGATCGCTTGTCCAAAAACTCCGTGCATAGATTGCACACCCCTTTCTCATCAAAAACGATTTCTGGATCGGTGATATCCATCACGCAACGCGTACATTGCTGATAAAGCTTTGAGTTTAGTGCAGGCATGCTTCTTTGATTAGAATCAAAATATTACATGATAAATCTACAAGAAAAATAGACATGTAGATAGAACTATTAAAAATTTAGTTCATTCTTTTCAGGATAGCTAATCAACACGCCACGCTTATCTCCTTGATATACGAAAAAGCTACCGGACGCCAATCCATTGGCAAATCCCTTTTGGTAGACCTCTTTCAGGTGTTCCATTTTTCCTGCGCCACCTAGAGCGACAACTGGAATGGATACCGCTTCTGAAATAGATCGTACTAAGTCAATGTCATACCCTTGCATCATTCCGTCTCTTTCTATGGACTGTACAATGATCTCACCAGCACCCTGTTGCTCTACATGCGCTGCAAACTCTACTGGAGCATAAGCCGATGCTTTCGTTCCATTCAGCGTCCATACTTTTTGACCACCCAGCAATTTCTTTTTCACATCCATGCACACACAAATGGTTGAAGATCCAAAGGCATCCGCAGCTTCACGAATAAATGTTGGATTTGTAACCGCAGCACTACCAATAACCACCTTCTCTGCACCTGCACCAATGATGGCTCGAATATCCTCAAGCGTGCGAATTCCCCCACCGACTGCAAATGGCATGTTTGCTTCTTCTCCTACATCCTTCACAAAATCAAGCGAAACTAAACGTCCTGATTTAGTAGCGTCAATGTCCAAAAAAACCAGTTCATCCGCACATAAATCATTGAAAATTCTTACTGCATTGATAGGGTCGCCTATATAATTGTGTGACTTAAATTGAATCGATTTAGCAAGTCCATCGTTCTTTAAAAGCAATACAGGAATTACGCGCGGTCTATACATTACAAAGTGATAAAGTTTTTGATTAACTGTAGTCCTGAGTCATGGCTTTTTTCTGGATGGTACTGCACGCCGAATATATTCTCCTTCTCGATGGCTGAAACGAACGACGTTTCATACAGCGTTTCATGTAGCGCATCATTTTCATCGTTCAACTGAATGTGGTAGGCATGCACAAAATAGAACTCCGCATTCTCCTGAATTCCTTCCATTAATGCACTCTTCTTTTTTTGTTGTACTTGATTCCATCCTGTGTGAGGCACCTTGAACCGCAACGTGTCACTGACCTTGAAGCGAACAATATCCGCATCAAACCAACCAAGGCCTTTTACGTTTCCTTCTTCACTGGATTTTGCCATCAATTGCATGCCCAAACAAATGCCCAAAATGGGTGTTTTCTTTTCAAGAACTGCTTGATTTAAAGCTTCCACTAAATTCAATTGCTCCAACTGTTCCATGGCTTTGCCAAAATGTCCAACTCCAGGCAAAATCAATTTTTCTGCTTTCAATACTTCCTCTGGCGAATTTATTACCATGCACGCATGTCCCAAACGCTGTACTTTTCGGACAACGGACTGGATGTTTCCCATGTGGTAATCAAGGATGGAAATTGTTTGCATTGTTGTTAATTATTTCTTAACGTTTTTGTTTTTAGATAGCTGCGTACATCTCTATTCAAAAATAAACGCCCGTTCTTAATAAACTGGAAGAAAACAAATATTTTCACCCTTCCCTTGGATCGTTTAAATGCCTGAAAAAGTATATCGAATAAATGAGTGTTATAAATTGTTTCTATTTCCCTTAGCGCTATTGTATCTCTTACAGCTTCTTTTCTAATAAAAAACTGCCGGAATTTCTTCATTTCAGTCAATCCTCTTTTGAGATGCTCTACCGTCAACGTTTTTTTTCCAATACGATTGACCAATACATTTACAATTCTTGTTGAATAGTCGACTCCAGAATACGCATAATAGTGTCTCTTTGCACACTCAACAAAGTTCTTGTCTTGTAGCTTCGTAAATTTACGGCTGACACTTTGTGAATTTATTCTATAATAATGCAGTTTTGCACTAATGTTGACAAGCCTGTACCCCTTTCTGAGAAGCCTCGCCCACAACTCGTAATCTTCCGTATGAATGGCATGACCTTCTTCTTTAAAACTATTATCCTGCAATACCTTTGTCTTCAAAGTGACTTCAGGGTGGCCAATTGGAACAAACATAAACGATGCGTATAAACTGCCTATTGGGGTATAGTTGCGCGGAAGATTTTCTGAGAATACAATTCCTTCCTCCGTCATATTATACGATGCTGTACAAACAACGTCAATTTCGGGGTGTTGCTCTAAATAATCTATCTGAATTTGAATTCTGTCAGATACAGCAATATCATCGGCGTCCATACGAGCAATATACTCTCCATTGGCAAGCAAAATGCCTTTGTTCAACGTTTTGATGAGTTTCAAATTCGTTTCATTGTGAACGACCCTAATGCGATTATCTTGTTGGGCATACCGCTCCAGCACTTCTCCAGTTTCATCAGTTGAACCGTCATTGATGCACAAAATTTCTAGGTTACTATATGTTTGATGAATGATAGACTCCAGCGCCTCCGTAAGAAATGGCATAGCATTATAACATGGCATTAAAACGGTTACCAGTCTACTGTGTTTATCGTTTTCCAAGGAGTATTGTTTTTATATAATGTTTTAGTGCAGTATTTGTCGGATAAAAATAAAAAGATTTAGCCATGAACACCAATTTATTCAACATGTTGGACGCAATCTGTATTCTATTTCCATAATGCTCAGCACGTGCAATTCTTTTCTCTATTCCGTTTAACAAAGGATACGAATTTCTACTTTTTCTAATTTTGTCTGGAATAATTACTTTTTCACTGTAATTGATCGTTTGAAAGTCAGAAAGTGTTTCTAAAGCAGCATACTTTGTTTCATTATCAATCAGTAACTGCTCTTCGACAAATAAGTCATTATTATTGGTTTCGAATACTGAATTTGTTGTCACAGAAGGTGGCGAATGTACAAGTATATATTTATTACATACACTCGGAAAAATAAAAGGGTATTCCTGAAGGTGTGAATGGAAGAACCTGTAACTATGTTCCGTATGACCAAAGCGTCTATATTGTGCGAAAATTGTGTTCCACCCACCGACTTTTTCAAGTCCAGTTCTAGAGTAAACGGTAAAATACCCTCCGCCAAACCAGCTGCAGTCAAGCACAAAGTTATCTATCTTTTTAACTTCCACTTTCGTGTGATTGAAATTGCCACATAAATGCTCCAAACCAGCACTAGCCATTACGTCGAGACACTGCTTAAAAACCTTATTATTTAAAAGTTCAACATCGTCTTCAATAAAGAAATAATAGTTATAGTCAGGATATGCCTTTAGAACTCTGTTTTTAGATAAACCAACCCCTTCCCGTTCATCCGAGTATACGATGGGGATTTTGTGCGCTGTACAGAAGTCAATATACTCTTGATCTGTTCCGTCTAGTGAGACAGTTAGAAAGAAATCATCCCTGTCTTCGATGAAAATCAAATAGTTCCATATGAACCTTTTAAAAAGACTCAACCTGTTGCATGTGGTAATGCAAATTAAAGACTTATTGAAATTTGTCATATAATTCAGCGTACTTTTTCGCAATGCTATCAGGTGCGTGATTACTTAGAATATAGTCCCTCGCATTCAGGGCTTTATTATTAATCTTGTTAGGGCTGTCAATTATTTCGACCAGAACCCTAGTCAGTTCATGATACAGCTTTTCTGAGAAAAATTGATTGGCAGATTCTTGCGAAAGTAAGGCATTGCCGAGTTCGTTTAGCGGTAGGTCTATTATCCATCCCCGCTCACTGCTATTAATCTCAGTAAGCGCCCCAACATTTGTTGTTATTACTGGACACATACATGCCATTGCTTCTAATACGGAATATCCATAAGTATCAGCAAATGATGGTAATAATGCAACATGGTGGGACTTGAACTTTTCAAGCACATCTTCATTGGAAAGTGAGGATAGGAGTTGAATACTCTTTGGATGGTTGTCAACTATCTTCCTCACTTCTTTCACATGCCCCTCATTACTTTTCGTAAACCAATCATCGGTTTCCAACGTGGACACAATAGTTAACTCAATATTTCTTCCCTCCTTAATCAAAGTATCAATGGCTACAATTAATTCATATCCTCCTTTTAGGAAAAATAAATTGCCCACAAATATGAATTTTAACGGCCCTTTCATATCGATGTCCTTTGAATTCATCAAAAGATTTTGTGCTGGTGGAATCTTTATGAGTTTTCCCAAAAGGTTTTCTGGATTCTGGACATGACGGATAATGCGTTCTTTTTGAAACCTGTATGCTCTATCACTTATTGCCACCATGGCTACACAGTTTTGTTGACTTAACACAGTCAATCCTTCATCTATTTTATCCCGCCATCTAGGAATCGTTGTTTCATAAGTAACAATATAAGACTTGCTCCCCAAACTTATTGTATTAAAAAAATGATACCCCTTAATATTAAACTCAAAAAGTTTTATGGGCTTATGGGTAAACTGAGTGCTCCAATCGTCTAAATCTCTGTATTTATTTATTTTTCTAATTAATGTGTAAAAATCGAACTTTCGTTTGAAGGAAACATCCTTAAACGGTAAATTCAGAAAGTTCCTTCTTTCTGGATAGCTGTCTCTGGTGTAACCTATGACCTTTTTATTCATAATTTTCTGGGATCTATCCGTCGTATTCCGATTTTAAAGATGCAATTTTTTCTTTCAGGATTTGAATTTTCTTGTCTAAGAGTGCGCGTTCAGATAAGAATCCAGGTGACTTCGCAACTTTTCTAAAGGATCTTTTTATGCGGGGTTTCATAACTAATTTTTGATAGAAAAAGTACGCACGAGCAATAGCTGTAGCTGCTATTTTATTTTTTATCGGGAGCTTGTTTTGAATGATCTTCTTTAGATACTCAATACTATATAACTCTTTCACAAATTCAAATTTCGCTTGTTCCAAATTCATAGAAGCAAGCCAATCGTTCCATTTAAACGTGTTCACGTGTCTATACATTTTCATTGGTACCCAAGGGGTTCCAAGAGCATCGGCAACAATTGCGCCGTGCATTGCCTCAGCCAATACCAATTTGGATTCTTTCATTTCTCGAATTAAGTCAACACAATTCCCCCTCGGATCAAGAAATTTTATTCCCATCGAATTGCAAAGATCTTCAATGTCGTAGAATTCTAAACTACCAACGTGTGGCATATAAGAAACATCATAACGTTTCTGTACTTTCTCAGGAAAAATATCCCTGACTAGTACAGCACCATCCACAACAGCAAGTTCTTCAGGTATCCCCAGAGTTTTAGCCGTTAACGGACCCCTTACACATTTAAAGTCCCACAATTGATCAAGTGTAGGAACACTCCCATAATAATGGAAGGTTTCATCTACAGCAATTCCCGTTGAAAAAACAATTTTTTTTGACTCTTTGGGCAATTCAAAACCTAAAATACTACCAAAGCCAAGAAAAATGGTGTCGGAATTTTCATCAAAAAAGTTTGGCAAAAAATGCTCCCATACAATCGGATTGAGCATGTCTCCAAAATTAATTCCCTTGTGGTAATGTAACTTCATCAAATACGGTTATTATTCACTCTACACGTTTTGCTTTCTTCGCTTGAAGAATACACCTTCTTAAATATGGTTGTTCAATATTACGGTCGTAATAAAACAGGATAAAACCGCTTGTTCCTTGCGTGTCAAAACCAAAATCACTGAGATGCTTTTCAAACCTATTAAAATCTTCCTGATTATGGTAAGTTGCCACAGATACCTTAATATCAAGGTCTGACTTCTTAAGTAGGTTTTTCATTCCAGCGAACACCCTTTCTTCATAGCCTTCCACATCCATTTTGATAAAAACACTCGTACCTTCATTAATTTTATTCTCCAAGTACTTATCAAGTGTACACAGTTTATTCTCAATGTTTTCATCTGAAACGCCCATCGGTACCATCGTTACTTTATCTTTCCAAGGTTCAAATGTCATAGCCAATGGTTCATGCCATTTTTCATCCAATTCAAAAAGGAATAGCTGATTTAGTTTTTCAATGTTCTCCAATGAAAACATTGCCTCGGCAGACCCAACATCAACTAAAGTACTATTTTCTTCTATGGAGAAATTTCCTTGAGTGTAACGGTGAGGAGATTTTTCAAGCTGCTCTGCCATTAGTCCCTTATACAATCTTTCAACTTGTGGAGCACTATACTGTTTTGGAAAAAATAATTTTTTGCCTTGATGATTTATATACGGAAAGTCATTTGTGTATTCCACTGCCACTTTCACGTTTTCGAGTTCAGCTTCGAGATTGTACGGAAAAGGACTCACACCACCTTTCTTATAATAGGCCACGGCATCACTAATTTCCTTCTGATCATTGGTGGAGTAAAATTGTATCATTGACTTTATGACGTTGTCTCTGAATCGTCTTTCACGTTCAACTGCCAACTTGTTTTTTAAAGTATAGTATATCGTTCCAAAAACTGACATGATGTAGAATTAAATAAATTAAATTGTTTTTTTAAGAAAATCAAGAAAGCTTGTTTTGAGTTTTCCGTAGTACCTATTCATATAAACCCTTCTGTTCAACTCCATTGTTTCCATTTTTTCCTTTGAGATTTCCCTCCCGTACTTACTACCTCCCATTAAATGAATAACTGTCGCATCAGGAAAATACAAAATACGTTTTTTCGCGAACACTCTCACCTGATAGCACCATTCATTGTCTTCACCATACATAAAAAACTGATCTGCGAGTTTTTTCTCTGGAAAGGCTTCTAAAATGTTTCGATTAAAAAGAAAAAAAGTACCCCAAACTCTGTCAACAAACATTTCTTGTAAATGATCGAAATATCCACCAAGTAATAGCTTTGCACGTGACCCTTTTGGGAGCAATTTGTGGATTCTCAATTTTTCAATGAGAAACAATCTAATCGTTTCAAACCGGCGACATTGATGTTGAATTGTTCCATCTGGAAAAACAAGTTTACAGGTCAGCACCCCGATTTCTTCTGATTCCTTTATCCTACTGAGACTTTTACCAACTCCATTATCTACAATAATCGTGTCACTGTTCAATAGTAAAATATAAGTACCAATAGCGTACATAATTCCTAAATTGTTCCCTTTTGAAAATCCTAGATTTTCCTTAGACGGAATTAACTTTATTGATGGATACTTATCTAGAAAATGTTCAGGCTCACATTCACTTGAGCCATTATCAACCACAACAATTTCATAAGAAATATTATTCGTATGCTCAATTACAGACTCTATGCACTGACAGGTCAATTCAAAAGTATTGTAGTTCAGAATAATAATTGACAATTCCATATTAAACAATCACTATAAGTTTTTCATTTCGTCGTACAACTCTTTATAGTTTGTTCGATAACTAAATTGATTTTTAACTCTATTCATAATATAAATACGGTCAAATTCTATTTTTAAAAATTCATTGAATTTAGTTTTTATTGTTTCCAAATCATCCTCAACAGAAACTAACCGACCAACTTTTTCGTCTACTAAGTCCGATATCCCTCCCACATCACATGCAAAAACTGGAATTCCAAAAGAACAACATTCCATCATAGATATCGGAAGCCCTTCGGTTAAACTTAACGAAACAAAAGCATCTACATCGTTGTCCCTATAAAACTGAAGAATTTCCGAATTTCCAACTTTGCCTTTTAATTCAACAGTAATACTTTTAGGGAGGGATTTAATTTTTTCTAGTATTTTTTCGTCATTCTGCCCACTCCCAAAATGAATCCAACGCAATGAGAAATCGACATCCATCAATATACTTGGTATCTCATGAACCCTTTTAAAATCAGCAGTGTGCGACGCAGAAACAATCGTAAAAATTGTCTCTTTTCTTTTTATTGTGGTTTCAATTGAGGTATCGATTCCAATATAGGAAAGGTGCACTTTCTGCGTATACTTTTCTCCTACTTTTGATTTCAAATATTCTTGTCCTTGTTTAGAGATACAATACACTGCATCTATTTGCTTCATTTTATAGCCTCTAAATGGAACATGCATATTGTTTCCCCAGCGAAAATCATATAAATCAAACCCATGCGCTCGTGAGCAAAATTGACGAATTACTCCTTTTTCTTTTAGTATAGCAAGGGCAAGAGTTGCATTTTCAAACCAGTAATCATAAAAGATCGCACTCTGAAGGTTCTCCTTTTTAATAAGTAATTCTAATTGTTTCGCCAAAAACAAGTTCTTCTTTAGAATAAATAGAAGGGTCTTTAAATTAATTAAAAGTTGGAATTTTTCTCTAAAATTAGTCCCATAAAACAGCAACAGTTTTAGAGCATTAAACCATTGACGTGGTGTAAAATTCTTCCAGGCAAGTCTCTCGGGTATCTTTATAGTGCAAAATTCAACATTACTGTACTGCTCATGAATTTTAGGAGGCGTATCAATACACGAAACAGGGATGTATATGACTCTTTCAAAACTGGCGCTTAAAATCTCCAACTCCCTATTTATACTTGTCTCTGATGGAAAAACCGAACTAAAAAAAACAATGTCTTTCATCAATAATATACTAGCATTAACCTTTTTTTTTGTTCAGTATAATTTCCATTTTCTCTCTTATTCTCCTTTTAAGTGTAGGCTTCTTGTTGATTTCTCTAGAAAAATCAAAACTATCCTTTCTTCTTAATACGATATACTGATAATCGCTGTCTTCAACCCAAATGGAATAATTCTTCAACTCTACAATAACCAATGCTGTATCATATATGGCATCCAACACCATTTCAGTGAAAATTGGCTGATCAATCACCTGTAACGTTTCTGGCCTCACTTGATGGCACCATTCTAAATAAAACGGATTAGGAATGTGAATAAAAACAACTCCATTTTTTTTAAGTACTTCAGCTAATTTAGAAAAGAGTTTTTTATGCAATTCTTTAGGAATATGCTCTACTACATCTGGTAATATGATAAAATCAAATTGTTTTCCCTTAAAATCATAGTCGGTGGCATCCGCATGTACAAATGCAATTCCCTTTTTCTTGACAACCTCCTGCGCAACCTTTACACTCTCTTCACTTATATCAAGAGAGAGAATGTTACCCTCCTTCACATACTCAGCTAAAATCTCAGAAAAAGTACCAATACCACATCCTATTTCGAGGACCGAATGCGTCGGTAACAAACCAGATTTTACTGATTTATCAAGTATGGATAGATGCCGATCGTTAATCCCGAATTGTTTCTGTCTATCTATCAACTGATCGTAATATTCCTCAATCTTTTTTTGTTGATTCTCTATATCCTTTTCGTGCATATTCAACGTCTAAGAGAGTTAAAATGAAAATGTTTAAATATTATGCTTTGTAAACTTAAGCATTGCAATGTACACTAGCAAAAATATTCTAGTCTATGTGTTATTTGTGCCATTGCCTTTCAGGGATTTATCCGAATTGGATTAAAAATAGTTTAAACTTTTTCTTCTTGTGTTTCTCTAGATCTAAACACAAAAATAACCTGCTTCCTCCAAATTGTCTTATCGCTTAGCGCATAATTGTTTTGCTCTAAAATGGCAATAATTTCTTCTTCTGAATAACTGTTAACCCACCCATGTATTCCTCTATTTGTAGGATAATTGTCTGACACAGCATAAGAAAGGACAAAAGTATCAATATACTCGGACAGGTGGCTAATCAATTCTGGAACATTGTTTACATATTCCAACACCCCGCTGAACACCGCATAATCATAGTTTTGAAATACTGGAAGAGGGGATTTATTTAAATCTAACACGATAGTTCCTTGACCTCTGTCTACAATGTCTGATGGTGTGTACTCACAACTTTCCGGAATAAAGTCTTTTAGCACCAGCCTTCCTGCTCCAAATTCTATAATTTTTGTGTTCTCTGAAATAAATGTTGACATCATTTCTGTTCGACTATCCCAATCCTCATACAGAGCACTTGTTGCCCTCCATCTTTTTATGTCTGATCTACCAAGTGCTTTTCGGATCCTAGTATTTATTTTTTTTAGCTCATTAACTATTCTATTTTTCATTATTCAGTTTTTTTTAAAACTAGTGATTAAATATTTGTGGATTGAAATCATTCTAACTCATTTGTGTTAGCAGAATTATGTAGGTCGATCCTTTTTTGTTGATTTTCCAAATTTCTTCCTCACATAGTCAATATCTGAACGAGTGACAATGAAAATGTTTAACAATTTATGCTTTGTAAACCTTAGCATTGCAATGTAAACAAACAAAAATATTCCAGTGTAGGTAATAGTTTGTGCTATTGCCGCACCGTTTATGCCAAAATTCTTAACAAGTAAAATACTAAACCCAAAGGTTAAAAGAAATCCAAATAGAGTTGCCAACAGATTCAAAAGTAACTTATCTTCGGAAATAAAATAACTGGCAATATAACGGGACTGTGATGAGAGTAAAACTCCAAAAAATATAAAGTAGAAAATGGTTGCAGACTCCTCAAACTCGACACCATAAATAAGTGGTATTAACGGTCCCGCCAAAAACATTGCTACAATACCCAAAAATAGAATTACGGTAAAGTGCACTCTTGCAAAACGTTTAAAAAGAGATAATCTATTTACCTCCTTTTCTGCACTTAAGAATGGCATGAGCACTTGATTGAGTGGATTTGATATAAAATTCAGCATTTGTGCCAGTCCTGCTCCCAAAGCAAAAACCCCTATTTGTCCGTTATCCAAATAATACACCATCACCCAAAGAACTAGTCTGTAATTCAGAAAATTTATTATGTTGGACAGGTGACCCAATCCCATAAAGGAAAAAAACGGCTTTATTTCCGACTCCCACTTTAATCTCAAATTAAAGCTGTAAACAAATGTTTTACCAAAATGCCTGTGCCATTGTAGCGCATTCATAAACAATACAAGTCCAGCGATTATTAAAACGAACTCAATCTGCGCTTCGATTATACCGTACTGATGTAGTACGAATGCACTACCAAAAAGAACCAAATTAAAGATACTGTTAAAAAAAAGTACCTTGTTAACAACATCAAATCTACGCGCACCTTGAAACAGTGAAGAATATACGGTATTCACTTGTTCCAGAATAATAAAAATAATAAAGAGCAGAATATAACCTGAAGTTATTGATTCTACAGGAAACAGTAGATCAGCAAACGGCATATTCATCCAAACGAACACAATGATTAAACTTAGGAGTACTGTAATCAGAGAAAACAACAAACTCACTGAAAGAAGTTTTGTTTCTGCAAAAACATCCTTCGCTTTAAAATGTGTTATCGCCGTATTGATACTAAATCCCAGTACCGTTGTAAACAAACTAACATCGGCATAAAAAATCGCGTATAATCCCCTTCCTTCTGGACCAAGCATCCGCGTAATAAACACACCCGCTATTATCCCAAACAGTTGAGTTGGTATTTGCGTTAAAAACGTGTACATCGCACTTTTGGACAGAGAACTCATTCGTTACTTTCTATTTTAGGTAGTTCTACTTCAAATGCATCCCACCGGATAGTCAGTAGTACAAACAAAAAAGGTAACAAGGGTGCTCTCAAACGCACCAGTACTCCGTACAAAATAGACGTCATCCCAGTCATAAAACCGATGATTAAAATAAAAATCAAACAAAATATCAAAAACTCATGTCCACGAATCAACGCCCATTTTTTTAGAGCATTCCGTCTGAAAAATAAAAAGGTAAAATACAAAAAGACGACACTTTCTATCCCATTCAATATCAGAGTGGGACTTAATGCTTCCCAGATAAATGGGCGAAAAATTCCAGTAACAATGGCCAAAGGCATTACCTTCAAAAGCCCTATACTGGTAAATTCGACTTCCCCCAAATCGTATTTTTTGTCCCCATAGACATCATTTTGTTTAAAATCATTTTGAATTACTGAAGCTTCTTGTAGTGCACTATTGGATGCTAAAAAATCCTGCTCGGATTGTAAAATAAAGGATCTACCAATACCAACAATACCAACAACAACAATAACTGTTCTGAACGCTACAACGGCCATGTTTCCACCTCCGAAAACACGCACCAAACGTGCACTAATTCCAAAAAATAAGGGAATCAGAATCGCCATTAAGACAAAAGAACGAATATGGTACACTATAAACGCCATGACAATAACACCTATCAGATTGAATATTGTTCCTTTCTGTTCTTCTGATACAAGTTTGAATGCATTGTAAATTAAGTACATGGCGGCCACAAAAACCACCGCATCCTTTGAAACTCCTGAACACCAGAAATTTACCGACGGTAGAAACAACATCCCAATGACCAGCAATTTCTGGTTACTGAAATCATATGCGCGAACAAGCGAATACATTTTCCAAGAAGCATGAGCTGTAAAGGTTGCGACTAGGAACGTCATCGCAAAATAACTGTTCAAGGTAAAGAACGAAAAAACAGACATTATTTTCGCAACAAAAAAACCTTCAGGTTCTTTGTAAATCCAACTTGGTGGGAATCCTGTTGAAGAGTCATAGAACTCCGTATATAAATATGGATCACCAGGAGAAAACAACTGTTGAAAATATAACTCTGGAGATTTAAAAAACAAGTTGTTCAGGCAGACCGCCGTATCATAATAAGCTTCAGTATCTCCACCTCCGTATATAAAAATGTAAAACACCCCAAACGCAACACCGAAAAAAAGTTTTGCTAGAAGATTAGGAATGTAATACTTGTAATGTGGGAGGTCTCGTTTGTTTCCGCGGATGATGAGCGCTGTTACGAAGATAATAATGAACCAAAAAATGGCAGGCAGGATATCGAGAAAAGTAAGATAGTTGGTCTGCACGTAACTCCTTTAGTTTGCACGAATTTACAAAATAAATTGGGATCACTGGTGGTGGTACGGTTCACCTTTTAGAATGGTAAATGCGCGGTAGAGTTGTTCTAGAAAAAACAGCCGTACCATTTGGTGCGAGAAGGTCATTTTGGAGAGGCTAATTTTATCCGTTGCGCGCGCGTAGACCTCGTCCGAGAAACCATAGGCACCACCCACTACAAACACCATTGTCTTTGCGCCAGTGTTAAACTTTTTCTGAATGTAGGTCGCAAAATCGAGGGAAGAAAAGGAGCTTCCGTTTTCATCGAGCAGGATGAGTAAATCAGCGGAATTTACATGTTGTAAAAGCAATTCCCCCTCCACTTTTTTAATTTGTTCCTGCGTGAGCGTTTTGGCGTTTTTTATTTCAGGAATCTCCACTTTTTCTACTGCATGGTAGTGCTTTAAGCGCTTGATGTACTCGTTTTCGCCTTCAATCAAGTGCTTTTTTACGGTTTTCCCTATGCAGATGAGTTTTAGTTTCATGGGGTAAATATAGGGAATTGGGGGGTAATTTGGTAAAGGTATTCTCACAGGTCCTCCCCCTTTGTCGCAGTCCCTGCGGTCATCAAAAGCTATCGCTTTTTCTCCTCCAAAGGGGGAAATTTAATCCCTCCTTGTGTTTTTAATCATTCGGTGGTTTTGATAATTATACATAAAAAAGTTAATGAAAAATTAGTTGTGGCTCATTATAGGGTCCTCCCCCTGCACCCCCTCCGAAGGGGGAATCTGATCTCGCTTCGTTAGGAAATCATTCAGCTTTTTTGACAATTATGCTTAAAAAATAAATGAAAATTAGTTGTGGCTCGTTATAGAGGTCCTCCCCCTGCGCCCCCTCCGAAGGGGGAATCTGATCTCGCTTCGTTAGGAAATCATTCGGTTTTTTTAATCGTATTACATAAAAAGTTAAACAAAAAATAATTTCGGCTCTGTTTCCCCCTTTGGAGGGGGTGCAGGGGGAGGACAGTCCACACATGTACAATCAAAGCACTGGGGGAGGACAATTCAAAAATCACTAATTGATAAGCTTTGTTTCATTTTTTGTTTTTATCTTAAAGTACCTAAACCTAGATCACCATGAATAATCAATACAACCCACAGTTGAAAAAATACGCACACGAATTGCGTCATGAATCGGTTTCAATAGCTGAAAAATACCTTTGGAAGCATGCGTTGAGCAAGGCAAAATGTGGTGTAAAATTTAAGCGTCAAAGACCAATTGACTTTTTTATTGTTGACTTTTTCGCGCAGGACATTGGTCTAATCATAGAGGTTGATGGGAGTTCACATTTTTCCAAAAGTGAATACGATCGGTACCGACAAAACAAGCTAGAATCTTATGGTTATTCCTTTTTGCGATTCTACGAAGGTGAGGTTATGCAAAACTTTGGAGAGGTTCTCACTCAGATTCAGCACGCGGTTTATTGTTTGAAGGAGAAGGGGGGATAGTAGTATATACATCAAGGTTCTCCCCCTGGAAACGGGGCTAAAATTACAAGAGTCCTCCCCCTTCACCCCCTCCAAAGGGGGAATCTGATCTCGCTTCGTTAGGAAATCATTCGGTAGTTTTGATAGTTATACTTGAAAAATTAAAGGAAAAATTAGTTTCGGCTCTGTTTCCCCCTTCGGAGGAGAAGAAGCGAGAGCTTCTGATGGTAAAAGGGGGAGGACAATTTTAAGTATCAAGAAAAAAATTAAACCTTGCACTTCGGCACTAATTTTGTACCTTAGTTTCGATCAAATCAAAAAATAATGAGTTTTATATACGCTGCACTTGCCTCCATTTTGTTTTCCTTAGGACTTCTAGGTGATGTACCCTACGCGCAAGTAGACAGTGCATTTGAAGCTAATAACCCAAATGCGATTGTTGCATTGGGGAAACAAAAGATCTTAATCAATGTCTTAGGAAAAGAAGGCGTTTATAGTCAACCGCAAGCTGCACTGGTATTAAAAGATTTTTTCACACGCAAACCAGGTTCTGAGTTTAACTTCTATTTCAAAGGAAAAGAATCATCCGATGGAACGTTTGCTATTGGTAACTATACCAGTCGCGGAGAGAAATTTCGGGTAACAATTCACTTCAAAAAGGAAGGCGATCAATACAAGATTGAGAGCTTGAGGATAGAGGAGGAGTAGTCTCGGCATCTCGACAAGCTCGATGACCGGACAGGCTCGATAACCGATACTCAACGATAGAAATTTTACAGACTCGATAACCGATGCTGAATGACCGACATTTCGACATACTTCGACGGGCTCAGTAGAGTCAGCTCAATGTGCGGTGACAGTAATCGAAAGTTTACTCCGCAGAAGGGTCATCGAGCTTGTCGAGATGCCACTTTTCAGATACCAACAATTCATCAAACATTTTTTCGAATTCTGATAGTGACTTTGGAAACCCATAACGCTTAAGCACTTGCTTGCGTTTTCCGTTGACAACAATAGAAGTTGTAGATTCAGGTAAATCTGTAATCATTGAATTATCGTATGAATCTTCCATGTCCATATAGCCAATTGCCATTGCTCTTTCGAGTAAGGCGCGCATTTTATCTGCGGTGATGGTCGTACTGTAATTTCCGATTAACTCAATGTTGCGGGTTCCTTCCAAAGTCGTGTATCCACTGTTGTAAATTTTGATTTCAAAAACGGGACACGTTCCATAACAAAACCCACGTTTAATTGATGCGAAAAGAGAATCCTCTTCGGAGATATTTTTGAATTCTGACATGGAGTTACTGTTTTCTTTTGGAAGCTCTTTTGTATTCGCACAGGAAACAACTAAAAGAGCTAGTGTTAAAATGGAGAGGATATATTTCATGGTACTGTTTTTTTAATAAAGTTACTTTTTTAATGTGAGGAAGGAGCAATAATTTTGCCAGAGTTGGAACTTTTGTATATTTGGCGCCATAATACATTTAACCGAAAATCATATCCACAAGAAGAAAAGAACATGTTATTCAGTAGTCTCGTTTTTCTTTTTTTCTTCTTACCTGTGCTTCTTGCCATCTATTACTGTGCGCCAAAAAACTGGAGAAATTCCATTCTATTACTCTTTAGTATTGTTTTTTATGCGTGGGGAGGCGTGAGCTACTCGCTCATTTTAATTGTATCGACCGTTTTCAACTTTTTTATTGCACGAGGAATTTCAAGGGCTGAACAACGGAAAAAAAGAATTCTTGTCATCGGAATTATTTTCAATGTCTTGTTACTTGTAAGCTTCAAGTACCTCGGTTTTATCGTTGAAAACATCAATAATCTTTTTGCGTTTCTCGGAGAGGATTCAGCACCTTTTGCGGAATTAAAAATCCTTCTTCCACTTGGAATTTCCTTCTATACTTTCCAGCAGATGTCCATGCTTTGGGATGTGTACCGCACAAAAGAAAAAACCAAGATTGGCTTCTCAGAAACCGCACTCTACATCAGTTTGTTTCCACAACTAGTCGCTGGACCTATCGTTCGTTACAACGACATCATTGATCAGATTCGAAAACGAAGAGAATCACTTTCCCTCTTCAGTTCTGGTGTCGAACGATTCATCATCGGTTTATTTAAAAAAATAGTTATTGCGAACACCTGTGGATTACTTGTAGACACCATTCTACAAAATGATATTGCCCTACTAAGTGCTTCAGCCGCTTGGTTAGCCATTGTGGCTTATGCCATTCAAATCTACTTCGATTTCTCGGGTTATTCTGACATGGCGATTGGTCTCGGTCGCATGTTTGGTTTTAACATAGCCGAGAACTTTAATTTTCCGTACATCGCACGAAGTATCAGAGAATTTTGGCAACGCTGGCACATCTCGCTTTCAACTTGGTTCAGGGACTATGTCTACATTCCCTTGGGAGGAAATCGAAGAAAATCGATCGTTGTGTACCGTAATTTGCTGATCGTTTTTCTGCTAACAGGCTTCTGGCATGGCGCGACATGGAGCTTTGTTTTTTGGGGGCTTTTTCATGGATTTTTCCTAGTTATTGAGCGAATTGGTTTTGGAAAAATTCTAGAAAAATTGCCTTCCTTCATTTCATGGGGATATACGATTTTAGTCGTGCTGACTGGATGGGTGTTCTTCCGTATTGAAGATTTTCCTACTGCGCTAGAATTCGTGCAGAAACTTTTTGGATTTGGAGAGGTTGGGCAACTCTCTGCTATCGGATTTATTAACAATGAATCCCTGATCGTTCTGCTCCTTGCCATTGTGATGAGTCTGCCTCTGGTACAAATAAAATGGAACCCTCCTAACTGGCTCGTTTTTGCAAAGAATTTCGGACTTATTCTGATGTTGGTGTATGCAGTCATGGCCATCAATTTCGGTTCGTATAACCCTTTTATTTATTTCAGATTTTGAAAGCTTTACTCAAATATCAACTCGTTGTTCTGTTCCTGCTGGTGCTTATCTCACCATTATTGAACAACCTATTTGGATGGGTACAGTTGGAGCGTCGGGATGAAAATAGGACCTTCACCGACTCGCTTAATATCGACATAAACCGCTTAGATTACTTTCCGAGAGAGACAGAAGCCTACATAAATGATAATTTTTCTTTCCGAGAACCTCTATTGCGCATCTTTTCACGCATAAAATATTATGGGTTGGGCGTTTCTCCAAAACCAGAGAAAACAATCATCGGAAAGGACGGTTACATGTTCATGGCTGGAATGGAGGTTGATCAGCTTTGCGGTAGGCAAGACTTTACAACAGAACAATTAGACTCCTTTAAGCAGCTCTGGCAAGAAAGAAACAGATTTTTCGACTCAAAAGGTATAAAATCGTATTTGCTAGTTTGTCCTACAAAACATAGTGTCTACGCAGATAAACTTCCCTATTTTGTGGTTCCTTCCAAAAAACCATCAAGAATAGACCAGTTTAGAAAAGCGCTCTCTACCGAATTACCTGATTTTATTATCGACCCAACGGACTTGCTTCGAGCTGAAGGGACGCACCAACCTGTATATTTCAAAATGGACAATCACTGGAATTTTAGAGCTGGAAAACTAGTTTCTGATCTATTAATTGAACGGATCTCAAAAGATTTTTCACAGCTATCGTATAACTTAGACGTTGAATGGGAAGATTCTGTTTTTAAAACGGGAATTCATTATGTCACCGTTGGAATAGATGAACTTTCTGAAAGGTCAACTGTGCCACATATTAAAAATGCTCAGGCTAAAGAAGTGGAAAAACTTGGTTTTCAATGGGTCGATGGCTTTGCCTATCCATGGGAATACGAACGTGGTTTTAAAAGCAAAAACAAAAATGGTCTTCGGGTACTCATCATTCGAGATTCGTTTGGACAACATGTAATGCCTTTTCTTACTGAAGCCTTTGAAGAAAGCTTGTTCATTTTTGATGCCTGGCAATATGGATTGAACGAAGAAATAGTTAGCAACTATCAACCCGATATAGTGATATATATGACCGTTGAGAATTTGCTTGAAAATCAAATTAGATCTAAACCTTAAGATAGCTATTCATAGCACACTGTCCAACCTCGTTGCTGGAGGACGTGTTGCAAGGTCACCAGTTCTTCTGCGGTGGGAAGCGTTTTGTGGATGTCCCGAAAGGTCAATTGATTTTTGCTTTGACTAGGAGTGAGTTGATACGGAAAGACAGGTGTTCCCGACTGAATTTCACTTTCCGAAAAACGAAACCACTGGCGCAATAGGTTCACCGATTCGTTCTCGCTCAGTTTGAAGTCGGACGATTGTACAGAACAACAAAAATCGATGGATGTGGTAGCGCGCGTCAGTAAGACGTTCAATCGTTTTCTACCGTTTGCCGTATTCAAAGGTCCAAAACGCATGTGGAACTCACTGTCTTCATTTTTTCCGTACCCAAAGCTGATGATTAAATGATCGCATTCATCACCTTGGACATTCTCCAACGCTTTGAAAAAATCTTCCCCATTCTCCAAACGATTGGTGATCTCCGTCTGCACCTTCACAGAAAGCTGTTCCCAAATGCACTGAAGCTGTTCCTCCGAAAATGCAACGATTCCAATGCTTCCCTTTTCTTTTAAACGGTTTTCAATCACCTGAGCGACGTACTTCGCTTCGACCGAATTCCTTCTGTCGATAAACGTAGCTCCTTCCACAAAGTGATGGTGAAGCGGTTCAGCACCATTGAACGATGGGTACGCTTTTAACTTTCCGTCGTAAAAATGGGTGTTTGAAAATTGAATCAATGCAGGGTGCTTGCTTCGGTAATGATGATGCAAGGGCGTTTGCTTGAGGTAGTAATTTGCCTGGTGCAAAACGTCCATCGGTTCAGTCGATCCACTTTTGAAATAACTGCTCGGTCCCATTTGATGCTCATCGCCAGCAATGACAATTCGCTTTGAACGTTGAATGGCACCCAATGCATTTTCCAGCGGTATTTGACTCGCTTCATCGAAAATTGCGACGTCGAATAGGTTCATCTCCATGGGAAAACACTTCGCCAGTTGTGCTGGATTGCTCAACCAAATTGGTTTCAACAATTGAATCCATTCACGCGCTTCGGAATTGTACATTTCTCGCAAACTGGGGTGACTTCTCGTTTTCGAAAATTCTTTCACCAACAACGATTTTCCTTTGCGCAAACGTGTTTTTTTCTCTCGCTCTTCTTCCGATAATTTTCGCGCTGGTGTGTTTAGCAGTTTATGGTATTGACTGAAAACAGCATGTTGAGCATGCACAATCGATCGCGCAAAATGCGTTGATTCTATTCTTTTGATCGTGCCGATTTCATCAATTTTCACCGCAATGTCGTTCATTGAAAAATTTGAAAACACTGGAAATCGATCTTTGAATTGTGCCCAATGACTCGCGAAAAGTTCACCTTGATACGCTTCAAAATTTGGATTTCTACCGAGGGCGCTGAGTGCGTAACTTGACAATTGTTGCAGCACTTCTTTCATGCCGATGAGATCACTCAAATTTGTTTTCACGTGTCGCAAAAAATCTCCCAAATCTTGCGTTTCATCCACGTTGAAATAAGTCGAAATTTCCCGTTGCAAATTCGTTAGCAACTGATGCGAATCCGTGATTTTTAATCGACGCTCAACTGGGATTTGTTGCACGTCTTGCCATTGTTCTTTTGTCAATGCGTGAATGGTGAAATCAATTTGTTCTACATCAATTTCAGGGTTTTCTATTCCTAATTCGCAAAATTTAATGGTTAACTGCGTAAAATTATTGATTACTTCGCAATTCGCGAGATGTTGCTTTAAATCTGTTGCTGCAAATTTTACTGGGAGATGAGAAATTTCTTTCCACCTGCGGTTGAATTTGATCCGCGAAAAAAACGTTCCATTCTCACTCGTTTGCAACAAGCTGATGGTTTCCATTTCGGAAGGAATAATTTTCCATTGTGAACGGTTTTTTTGGATGCGTTCCAATTCAATTTTTGTCGCTTGGTATTTCTTTTTTAAGCGTAAAAATTCCTTTTGATTTTTGCTGTCGGGAACAAATAACTCGCTGTATTTTTTGTAGTATTCGTTTTCAAATATTTGACATTGTACCGCTTCCTTCATCAAGGTTTTAATTCCTTGCCAGGAAGTCGTTCCAAAAATTTCTGAAATCTGTTCAACACTCTTTAGCCAAGTCGCTACTTTCTGATCTAAGTGATAAAATCCTTCGCTTGCAATTGTCTGCGATTTTAATCCCCCGACCACTGAATTTAGTCTCTTGGTATATATTTCCCGAATAATTTCTTTGTTCTTCAAAAAAGAGGCAACACTATCCACTTGACTATTGTACGCAAACTTCTCGAGCGAAATTCCTCCACTCGACTCCTTGAACGATTGAAACGAAACACCTCCGATTAAATCTTCGTTGTGCAACATGTCCAATGTCATTTGCAGTTGATCTTTCAACTGTTCAGAAAGTCGAAGGTCAGGTTGAATTTTATCGGTGTACGTCTCGAAGAAATCCCACGTTGCTTTTAATCCCTGCATAAAGGCGTGATCACTGTGATCCGAAGAAGCGATGTAACACAACTTATCCAGTCCAAAACCTGCCAGTTTGTTTTTAATGACCTCCAGCGCCACACGTTTTTCCGAAACTACAATCGTTGTATAATTCCCCGCAAGCAGTTTTGCGATGACATTCGTAAGCACTTGCGATTTACCGGTTCCTGGAGGGCCTTGAATCACCACATCACCGTTGGCTATTTCTCCAAACACATTTTCATGATCGGTGTCAGCATCCAGCAAGGTGTTTGGCACCAATTCAATCGGTAAAGTAACTTCTTCTGTTTCCTCGCCAAAAATTCGGTGCAGTTGTGCGCTGTGTTCTTCTGCTGCAAGCAAATCATCCAATTCCTTGATAATCTGATAGCGGTGGTGGTGGAAATTTCCAATCACTCCTTCCACTTCGTTGTTGACCTTGAAATCTAGCTTTTCCAGTACCTCCACCCAATCGACTAGTTCTGCGATTTCAGGTAACTTCAGTTCCAACTGGTGGGTGATGTGGTAAATTAAAAAAGGATTCACGAATAGCTCATCTTCCACTTTCTGAAAGGTGAGCGTTGCATTTTTCTTGTTGATTTTATAGTTCAACGGCGTTAAAAACAAAGGTGCATCAAACGTTTTTTCGTTGAAATTCAGTCGAACCGTGAATTGTGCCAAGCACAGTGGGTTGACACCTGTCTCCTTGATTGTTTTCGCTGTTTCAGTGATGATTCTTTTTGGAAAGGCGTCCACTGAAAATTGAAGTTCACTTCCACACGAAAAGAGCTTGGGGTGTTGTTCATCGATGTGCACGAGTACGTCGTTTGCATTAAACCGAATGCACTCAACCCGTAATTTTTCGATGGTATGTTTTAGCCCGTTCTTCAAGGTTATAAATGTATAAAGAAAAACGCTTCGACTTGATTGTTAAACGTCTAAATCGATCTGGCTCCGTTGGATTAACTCCAAGTCGTTCCGTCCTTCGTGTCTTTGACAACAATTCCCGCAGCGGCGAGTCCATCTCGAATTTTATCCGACGTCGACCAGTCCTTCTTTTCGCGGGCTTCATGACGTAAATCGAGCACCAAATCCATCACTGGTTTCAGTTGATTGTTAGTCGTTGGAGCAACTGTTGCCATTCCAAGAACATCGAACACAAACACGTTCATTTCGCGTTGCAGCAACGTTAAATCGTCTGTAGTAATCATCGCTTTTCCATCGTTAACAGAGTTGATGTACCGTACTGCTTCAAAGAGATTGGCTATCAAGGTCGGTGCGTTGAAATCGTCGTTCATGGCAGCATAAAAACTCTCCACAAGCGCAGTGACATTGGAAGACGAAACATCACTTGTTTTGAGTTTCTCCATCAAGTTCATCGCTTCCATCAATTTCAAATATCCTTTTTCAGTTGCTTTTAGTGCATCGTTGGTCATGTCCATTGTGCTGCGGTAATGCGCTTGCATCATTGCAAAACGAATGACATTTGGGGAAAATGGTTTTTCAAACAATTCAGTAGAACCGTTCACAATTTCCATCGGCAAAAAATAATTCCCAAACGATTTACTCATTTTTTGTCCGTTCACATTCAACATGTTCGCATGCATCCAATATTTTGCAGGTGAACAACCTAATGAACCACAGTTTTGTGCTATTTCGTCTTCATGGTGAGGAAATTTTAAATCCATTCCACCACCGTGAATATCAAAGTGATTTCCTAAGTATTTTGTACTCATTGCTGTACATTCAATGTGCCAACCAGGATTTCCATCCCCCCAAGGCGAGCGCCAAATCTGCATGTCGTCAGGATTCGCTTTTTTCCACAAGGCAAAATCCGCGAAGAAGCGTTTTTCATCTTGCGCATTGAGTTCTCTCGTTTCTTCCACCAATTCGTCAATCTTTCTTCCACTTAAAATGCCGTATTGATGTTTTTCACTGTACGCTTTCACATCAAAATACACCGAACCATTGACCACGTATGCAAAACCGTTTTCAATAATTTTCTCAATAATTTCTATTTGCTCCTGGATATGACCCGTTGCTGTCGGCTCAATGCTTGGCGGCAACATATTGTATGTGCGTTGCAAATCTTGAAATATCACGTTGTACTTATAAACAATCTCCAACGATTGCATTTGCTCTTGACGTGCTGCTTTTCCAATGCTATCCACCTCATCACCAGCACTATTTGTGATATGTCCCGCATCGGTTATGTTGCGCACATATTTTACGTTGTAACCCAACACTAACAAATAACGATAGATCAAATCAAAATTAATGAACGTGCGCATATTCCCCATGTGAGGTTCACTGTACAAGGTTGGTCCACAGACATACATCCCAACTTTTCCTTCGTTGATTGGTTCAAAGACTTCTTTTTGTCCCGAAAGACTATTGTAGATTGAAAGTTGCTGCTTGCTCATGGGTTCATTTCTTCAGTGGAACAAATATAATGATTTGTGAGGATTGAAAACCACAAAGAAAAAAACGAAGGGACAGGGTTTAATCGCAGAGTTGCGCGGAGAATTCGCAGAGTTACGCAGAGAAGCTTTAGAGAACTCTTCAGTAAAACCTTTTTGTCTCTTTGCGGTTAAAACCATTTTATTATTAAGAATTGACTCGCGTTCAAACCTTTCCTGCCTAGCGTCAGACAGGGAACTACTTAATTTTCATTTTGAGCAAGTAAAAACTATTCACCACAACAATCGCAGCATTCGTAATAATAATTGGTAATGAATCAAGGAGCAATCCGTACCAAATAAATAATCCACAGCCCACCAAGTTGATGAGGCGCAAATACATCATTTTTTTCATTACAAAAGAAAGCAATACGAAAAAGGAGGCGATGTAGCCTATGTATTCTATCATCAATTATCTGAGTTTGATGCCTAATTCAGTCAGTTGTTCATCGTTCAATGGCGAAGGCGCATCAATCATGACATCGCGGCCACTGTTGTTTTTTGGAAATGCAATGTAATCGCGTATAGATTCAGAGCCTCCCATCGTTGCTACCAGTCGATCTAAACCAAATGCCAATCCACCGTGTGGAGGCGCACCGTATTCAAAGGCGCTCATCAAAAATCCAAATTGTGCTTGCGCTTCTTCTTTGGTGAATCCAAGCAAATCGAACATGCGTGATTGCAATGCTCTGTCGTGGATTCGGATCGATCCTCCACCTAGTTCTACTCCGTTCATCGCTAAATCGTAGGCATTTGCACGAACTTTTCCAGGATCTGTATCGATCAGTTCAAAATCTTCTGGTTTAGGCGAAGTAAATGGATGGTGCATCGCATGGTAACGTTGTGAATCTTCGTCCCATTCCAACAACGGAAAGTCAACAACCCACAAAGGTTTGAACACGTTTGGATTTCTCAATCCCAATTCATTCCCCATGTGCAAGCGCAATTCGTTCATTTGTTTTCGGACTTTTTCCAAATCTCCGCTCAACACCAAAATTAAATCTCCCGCTTTCGCATTTGCAGCTTTCGCCCATTCAGCCAAATCTTCTTGTGAATAGAATTTATCGACAGAAGATTTAAACGTTCCGTCAGCATTGCATTTCACGTACACCATTCCAAGCGCACCAATTTGGGGACGTTTTACCCAATCCGTTAATTCATCCAATTGTTTACGTGTGTATTCTGAACAATCTTGCGCATTGATTCCAATCACCGTTTCTGCATTGTCGAAAATGCTAAATCCTTTTCCTTTTGCTACTTCATTGAGGTACACAAATTCCATCTCGAAGCGAATGTCTGGTTTGTCAGATCCGTAACGTTCCATCGCTTCAGCGTAGGTCATACGTGGAAATTTAGCATCCAATTCAACTCCACGTACTTCACGGAACAAATGCTGAATCATTCCTTCAAACATGTTCAAGATATCTTCCTGTTCCACAAAGGCCATTTCGCAATCGATTTGTGTAAACTCAGGTTGTCTATCCGCACGTAAATCTTCATCACGGAAGCACTTTACAATCTGGTAATAGCGATCAAATCCCGACACCATCAACAATTGCTTGAATGTTTGAGGTGATTGAGGTAATGCATAAAATTGTCCTTCGTTCATGCGACTAGGAACAACGAAATCACGCGCCCCTTCTGGAGTAGATTTTATCAAAACGGGCGTTTCAACGTCCAAAAAGTCTTGTGAATCCAAGTATTTCCGTGTCTCCAACGAAACTCTATTTCGCAAACGCAATTTTTCTTGTACTGGATTTCTTCGCAGGTCTAAATAACGGTACTGCAAACGCAATTCCTCACCACCATCGGTATTGTCTTCAATTGTAAACGGTGGTGTTTTTGAACCATTCAAGACATTCAACGAAGTCACTTTAATTTCAATCTCTCCCGTTGGAATGTTGGTATTCTTGCTGGAACGCTCAATCACTTCCCCCTCCACTTGAATTACAAACTCACGTCCGCATTTTCTCGCTTGAGCAGTCAACGCAGCATTTTCGTCTTCATTAAACGCCAATTGCGTAATTCCGTAACGATCGCGCAAGTCCATAAACGTCATTCCGCCTAAGTCGCGCGACTTCTGTACCCATCCAGCGAGGGTTACCTTGTTGCCAATATTTTCGGTGCGTAATTCGCCGCACGTGTGTGATCTATACATGAGATAAAATTAATCGATTGCAAAGATATTTATTTTAGACTAGAAGACCGTCCCTTGTCGGGACTAAAAGAGTCAAGATCGCTCCTGCGTCGCTTAAAGACTTAATTATACGTAGGATTAAGTCTTGGCTCTTGACTAGCTGCGCTGCTGACTTCGTCGGTCTTACAGTCTTATCGTCTACAACGGTATATTTCCATGTTTTTTCTTCGGTAGGACTTCCGCTTTGTTCTCCAGCATTTTAAATCCTGCGATGACTTTTGCGCGAGTTTCTTCGGGAAGGATTACGTCGTCCACGATTCCACGTTCTGCTGCTCGGTAAGGATTTGCAAACATTTCTGCGTATTCTGCTTCCTTTTCCAACCATTTCGCTTCGGAATCAGCTGCTTCAGAAATTTCACGTTTAAAAATAATTTCTGCGGCTCCTTTGGCTCCCATTACGGCAATTTCGGCTGTGGGCCATGCATAGTTGAGATCAGCACCAATACTTTTCGAGTTCATTACGTCAAATGCTCCACCGTATGCTTTACGTGTAATGACTGTAATTCTTGGAACTGTTGCTTCAGAAAACGCATATAATAATTTTGCTCCGTGCGAAATAATTCCGCGCCATTCTTGGTCCGTTCCTGGCAAGAATCCTGGCACATCTTCAAACACCAGCAACGGAATATTGAATGCATCGCAGAAACGCACAAAACGCGCACCTTTTCGCGAAGAGTCAATGTCCAAAACTCCCGCCATTGCAGCAGGTTGATTGGCAACTACACCGATTGTTTTTCCTTCAATTCGCGCAAAACCGATGACGATATTCTTGGCGAAATCTTCGTGCACTTCTCTAAAACTGTTGTCGTCAATGACGCAATCTACTACTTTACGAATGTCGTATGGAAGTGTACTATTTGCTGGTAAAATCTGACCAATGGTCGTTAATTTAGTCTCTGTAAAATCAAATTTTGTTGGACGCGGTGGCAACTCATAAGCATTTTGAGGCATGTACGTAATCAAATCGCGCACTTTTTTCAATGCTTCCACATCGTTACTTGCGGTAAAATGGTTGACTCCTGATTTTTCTGCGTGTGCTTTCGCTCCACCCAAATCTTCAGAACTTACCTCTTCATGCGTTACTGTTTTTACAACGTTCGGTCCTGTGACGAACATGTACGATGTATCTTCCACCATCATGACAAAATCCGTTAACGCTGGAGAATAAACAGCTCCACCAGCGCAAGGCCCCATGATTAAGCTAATCTGAGGAATAACCCCAGAAGCGCGTGTATTTCTAAAAAAAATATCGGCGTAACCTGCTAGAGAGACAACTCCTTCTTGGATCCTTGCTCCACCTGAATCATTTAATCCAATTAAAGGCGCTCCATTCTTCATGGCAAGGTCCATCACATTGCAAATTTTCTCGGCGTGTGTTTCAGAAAGCGATCCACCAAGCACCGTAAAATCTTGCGAAAACACATAAATCAATCGACCGTGAATGGTTCCGAATCCAGTGACTACGCCATCTCCAGGAATTTTGTTCTTTTCCAGTCCAAACGATGTTGCTCGATGTTCCACAAACTGACCAATTTCATTGAATGAACCTTCATCCAACAATAGCGTCACACGCTCACGTGCTGTAAGTTTTCCTTGATCGTGTTGGCGTTTGATGCGCTCTTCACCACCACCTAACATTGATGCTTTTCGTCTATCTATAAGTTCTTGATTCTTGTCCATCTACTTCTCGTTTGTTCCAACTGAATAGTGACAAAGATAATTATTTAGATAAAAGACCGTCTTGAGAGTCAAGACTAAAAGACAAAAGATCGCTCCTGCGTCGCTTAAGGACTTAATTATACGTAGGATTAAGTCTTTGCTCTTTTAGTCCGCAAGTCCTAAAGACTTTTGTCTAAATTACTATCTTTGCCTTATCAATTTAATATACAGAACTATGCGTTTACTTTTTTTAATGGTGGCTTTAGCTGGATTGTCTCTTTCTTCGTGCAGTAAATATGATGAGGGGAAGCCTTCTCTAGCAAGCAAAAAATCACGAATAGTGAATAACTGGGCGGTAGTCAAAATCACCGCCAACGGATTTGACATTACAAGTGCCAAAATCATCACGGGTGTCGATGTTCGTAGCAATAACACGCTTACTGTTAAAGGTGAAATCTTTGGCGAGCCATATGCTAATGATGGAGGATGGGCATTTAACACCGCTAAAACTCATGTGTTGGTGACCAACAATGATGGTTCAGTTGATTCTTATGAAATCATCAAACTTGAAAAGGATTCCATGAAACTTCGCATTATCAATGGAGACGGTGTAACCATTGAGTACGAGTTTAAGACTGCCTAAATTTAAGGTTGAATTGTAATTGTAGTTGCAGAACCGATGGATTTGTACAAATCGGTGATGTGTTCTGTTTTTAGCGAAATACAGCCAAGGGTCCAATTCGACTTGTTGTCAATGAGATCATTCATTCCTGTGGGGACGCCGTGAATTCCAACTTCTCCTCCTATTGTCGCATCTGAGGGAATTTTCCCTTCCGCTTTACGTCGTTTGAACTTTTCCCAAGAACTTGCATTGGGGTAATCGATCCAAATAAAATACGACCAACTTTTGTGTGCGTACTTGCTTCTAATTTTAAACGTTCCCTCGGGCGTACAACCGTCTCCTTCGCGACTTTTATCATCGACTGGATTAAAGCCCAAAACACACGGGTATTCAATTAATTTCTTTGAATCGTGGTACACAGCAAGCGTATAGTCGGATTTATCCACAAGGATAGAAAGTTCATTTTTTGGAATTTTCTGTGCAGCTACAATTTCCTGAAGACTGCTTTGTGTACAAGCAGAAAATGAAACGAACACAAAAAACAATTGAAAAAGACGATTCATATAATGATTTGTTACTGTGTAAACATAGCAATTTTTATTCCAAAGTTACTATTTATCAACTGTTAATAACTTTAAACTAATTTATTTTGTTATGCGCACATAGTTTTGTAACTTACTAGAGAATCAACTAAACTGTGTCAATTATGGTACGTAAACTCTCCATCATTCTTGTTTTGTTCAGTTTCATCTTTTGTTCAACAAGATCCCTCAGCTTCGAGGTCGACAGTACAGAAGATTCCTCCATTGATTTTGCCAGTATTAATGCTGAGGTGTCGTCGAAAATTATTCACTTTACATGGAACGTCAATGCGGAAAAGGACGGCGACTATTTTCTCATCGAAAAATCCTTGGATAAAAACAATTGGACGACTGTCTCCCGTGTTGAATCTATTGAAAACCACAAAGATCGTCATACGTATTCTGTATCTGAAATCAATTTCGCTGAAGGGATCAATGAGTTTTTTAGAATCAGTCGCGTTGATCGTTATGGCAACACACAAGTGCTAGATATAATCAATGTGCATCAACCTATACTCAACCAGTTTTTATTGATTCCTCTGCAAGGTGAAGTAGATAAAAAAATTCGTCTCTCGTACGATTCAAGGATTAGTGCGCATGGTGAAATTTCAGTCGTGAATGAAGTCGGAAAACTCATGTTTAATACGAAAGTTCACCACGAAAGTGGTTATAACAGCTACGTGCTGGATATTAAAAACTACCCGGAAGGAAATTATGTAGTTGTGATTACCGATCAATATTCGAATAAAACTTCACGGATGCTGAAGGTGTACAATGCCAAAAAGAAGAAACGCTCTTGGTTTGGAAATTAAATCGCTCCTTTTGCTTTTAGCTCCAAGTATTTGTTGATGGTGTTAATGGAGAGTTCTTCTGGTAATGTCAACACCGTTTGAATTCCGTTTTGACGCAACTCACGTGCGATATTGGATTTGATGGAAATCATTCGTTCGGCGACCGCAGATTGGTAGACATCGTGAATGGATTTTGAAGGTTGATACGCCAGTTCTTGCAACTCGCTGTTTTGAAAAAAAACCACTGTCAACACATGCTTTTGGTTCAATTTGCGCAAATAAGGCATTGCTCTTCGCATGGAAAATTCTGTTTCAAAATTGGTGAATAACACCAACAACGATCTCGTCTTTACTGTTCTACGAATCGACTGATACAACAACTCAAAATTAGATTCTCTGTACTGCGTTTTCTGATTGTACAATGCTTCTTGAATTCTTCGCATTTGTCCACCAGCGCCATCTGCCGCCAACAAGGTGCCAATTTTATCAGAATACGTAATCAACCCAGCTTTGTCACCTTTGCGCAAGGCAATGTTGGAAAACACGAGTGTCGAATTGATCGCATAATCCAGCATGGAAAGCCCATCAAACTCCATTTGCATGTTTCGACTTTTATCGATAATGCAGTAAATACTTTGCGATTTTTCCTCTTGGTATTGGTTGACCATCAACTCGTTCTTTCGGCTCGTCGCCTTCCAGTTTATGGTTTTTAACTCATCGCCTTGCACGTACGTTTTGATCTGTTCAAACTCGCTGTTGTTGCCTAAACGTCGGATCTTTTTTATTCCAGCACTCGTCTTTTGTTGCTGAAAAACAAGCAGTTCATACTTTTTCATTTGAAGTACCGACGGGTAGACATGCACTTCTTGTTCGAGTGGAATATCGACTCTGCGCGAAACAAGAAAAAACATGGAACGAATAATAAGAAAAACATCGCCAAACAAATGTTCTCCACGCCTTTTTGGGGTAAATGTGTACGACCATTCCTTGATGCTTCCAGGAGCTAATGTCCCTTTGAACACAGAAGAGCGGTTTTGCATTTCGACAGGATAACCCTCGATCAATGAATAGTTAATCGGTTGAACGGTCAAATTTTCGACGTGGATCACCACCTTGTTTTCGTCCCCAAGGTTTAAACGCGATGCAATTGTTCTTTTGACCAGAACTGGATCAGTGCTACTAAAAACGAGTAACCCGTCAATGATCGTCATTCCAAAAAGTGAAGCCAACGAAACATTCGCCACCATTGCCATGGAAGGAATGGTAAACGCTAGCACGTATAGAAAAATCACCGCGACAAAAGCAGCGAAAAACCAACGGGTCAAATATATGTTACGCGTAAACTTCAATTACCTTGGGACTTCAATTGTTTTCAAAATTTCTTGAATCACGTCTTCGCTTTGCACGCCTTCCATTTCCGCTTCAGGTGTTAAAATCAAACGGTGGTTGAGTACGTGAACAGCGACAAACTGAATGTCATCTGGTGTTACAAAATCACGTCCTCGAATGGCTGCAAGTGCTTTCGCCGATTTAATAATTGACAACGATGCTCTCGGCGATCCACCAAGGTAAATTTGACCGTGATTTCTTGTCTTGTGCGTAATCGCAGCGATGTATTTCACCAAATTATCTTCAACAATGATTTTCTCTACCGCATCTTGAATTTTTTGAATTTCATTGGCCGTAAAAACGCTGGCAATATCGTCCAAGCTCGGTGTTCTAATCGCGTTTTTATAGCGGTGCAAAATCTCTTCCTCTTCGTTCAAGCTTGGGTAATCTAGTTTGATCTTGAACAGGAAACGGTCGAGTTGCGCCTCTGGCAAATTGTAGGTTCCTTCTTGTTCAATCGGGTTTTGCGTCGCGATAACTAAAAACGGAAACGTCATCGGGTACTGCGTTCCGTCGTACGTAATTTGGCGTTCTTCCATCACCTCAAACAAAGCCGCTTGCGTTTTTGCAGGAGCACGGTTGATCTCATCAATTAGTACAATATTGGAGAAAATTGGTCCTTTTCGAAACGAAAACTGTGCATCTTTCATGTTGAAAACAGAAGTTCCAAGTACATCCGATGGCATCATATCAGGTGTAAATTGGATCCTAGAAAATTCGACATTCAACGATTTCGCTAACACTTTTGCCGACAATGTTTTGGCAACACCTGGCGCTCCTTCCAATAAAATATGACCGTTACAAAAGATGCCTGTCAACAATAAATCCACCATTGCCGTCTGTCCGATCACATACTTGCTCAACTCAGTACGGACATCATTTACCTTTTGTGCGACCCACAGCAATTCCGCATTTTGTCGCTCAAAACCATACGATTGATTTGGTACCGCTGGCTTTTCGTGTTCAGCTTCGGTCTTTTCTACTGGAACCTCAGTTTTAGGCATATACGCTGACTCATCGGTATTGGACTGTCCAACAGCATCATTTTGAGGCAATTGTTCATTGCTCCCTTCTGGGTTATCTACATCTTCATTTATCATAATTCTAGGTTATGAAACTTGGTTACAAATCGCTTCAACTGTTCTTGATCGAAGCGACTTAAGTCCCAATAATTAATAATCAATTGTTTATCTTCTTTAAAATTCAATAGTACGCCAGATTTTTTCAACTCCGACGATAGTAGGTCATCTCTATCAAAACTATACTTTTTTCCCAATGGTGAAAAATAAACGATGCTTTTTTGATCTACTTTCATGTATGGATTCGACAAACGTAAAATCCCGAAAATAAGCAGTAGTGATCCAATCGGCCAAAAAACGATTCCGATTCCGATGGAACTCATCAAATAATATAATCCGAGTAAAATTAATGTCAGACCACTCAAAATCAACAAGGCTGGTAGGAGCATCGATCTGCGGAAAACAAATTCTTTCGCTTGAATTCGCTCGTTTAATTTGTCGGAGATCACTCCTACTTTACGGTAAAACTTGTGTAAGACCTTGTTCACATCGGTGATGTATTGTTCGCTCACAGAAAATGCTTCTTTGGTTTCGAGTAACTCTATAATCTCATCAATTTCCTTTCTGTCGGTGTTGCTTTTTTCTGCCAAGGCATCACGCATTCTATCGTCTTTTCCTCGATTTAAATCTATAAAAAAGTGCTTTTGAATGGTCGCATAGAAGTTTTTGCGTTGCACTTGCAACAAGCCGTACGGATGTCGTTTCGCAAAATAAATTGATGTGATGGTTTCTGCAAATGCCAGGGTCATATCTTTCTTGGGCGGGATGTAAGGAACAATCGGTCGTGTGCGTTTTGAGCGGAAGATAATGAACAAAATCATCCCCAAGAAACTGAGCAATAGTGCCGCTAGTAACATTGGACTTTGGAAGATGAGTTTAAAATAGCTGTCATCGACTTTGCCGTCTGCACCACTTTGTTCATCAGTGTCTTCGTTGCCATAATTGTCAGACAATCGACCAAGCTCCAGCATGTAAATATCTTGATCTTTTGGAAGTTGATTCAACGTAAACGCAGCATATTTATAACCATGTAATCGCTTTAGTTGATAGTTGAAAAATAGTTCAGGATTGGAATGAAAATAAAGAAATCCGTCACCATACTTTACCTTCACAAAATTGCTCATCTCCATAAACGACGACAGCGACTCGTGTTTTCCTAGTGATTCTATTTCGCCGAACGCCTTCCACATTTTTGCCACCGTATCATTCTGAAATAGATTGATCATTTTGTACTTGTGGCTCTTCGTGAATACGTTGACATGATCGTCGTAATCGAATTGAATAGAATAGTTTTTGAACAGTTTAGTATAGAGATTTTCTGTCAAATCATTGAAGGATAAAAACCAACTAGATCCTTTTTCAACACTAGCTAACAGCGTATCCACCTCATTGTTCTGCAGTCCAAAATCATTTCCCACGAAGAAGAACGTTTTGTTTGTTGCATCGTACTCGTGAATAGAATCCATCATGATCCAGTCATCCACAACAACAACCTTGTGATTGGTGTCGAGGTGCGCTTGCGTTAGCCTGGTAAACAAATACAATCCCATTGGTTTTTTGTCGAACAGTTGGAACGTACTCGACCAGTTGGAAGATACAAATTTCTCGCGTTTCGTAGTCTCGGTGTTCTCTCCCCCAGAAAACAACCAGACCAGCAGAAACATCAGTGCAATGATTCCAACAACAACCCCTATTTTCGTTTGTTTATTCATTGACGGGGTCTAGTGATTTGTAGTAATTTTCAAACGAAGGTTGAAGCAATCCAAAAATATCTTGGTCAATTTTGTAATCACCGTACCAAACCAGATCGTAGATTCGGACACATTCGTTGAAGTGCGCAGCATTTTCTCGCTTGTGCATCTCCAGGACATAGTGGTAATTCGTTTTTTCCTTTTTCCAGTTGATCCATCCTTTGTGAATGAGCTCTTTCAGAATAAAGGTAAAGTAAATCCGCACGCATTCGCGGTAATCTTCCCGTTCCATCGCTTCTTCCAACCGAAGTTCCAATTCCGTTTTGCTGATTACTTCAGGATTCCAATCGTTCTCTACATCAACCACCACTTTCTTGTTGGGTGCCTTTTTATTTTTAAGAATTAAGTAAACCACGATGAGCAATGTTGCTGCAATCAAAATGAACAAAATAACCTTCCAAACCGTCGGTGAAATGGTAGGCGGATCGATGTCGACATCGGGTAAATCCACGTCTGGAGCATCTACGTCGGGCAATTCAACGGGGTCAGGATCCTGCACTTTCGGGTCGAAGGGAACAGTGCCATTTCCACCACCGCGCTCAAAACCTTGATACCTTTTTTGTCTGTCCTTTTGAATTTTTTGAGGCGTGTATTGAATTCCTTGGTTGTATCCTGAGCTATTTCCAGAAGAAGAATTATTGTTATATTCCTTGTCTTTTATATCTGCCGGATAAGAGCCGTACCAATCATTAGGGCCTTCATACTTTTCTTCCTTTCGGTACTCGAGGTAATCCTTCTCATTCTTCCATGTCGTGGATTTCTGATCTTGAGAAGAACCCAAAAACGGTAAAAGACATAGTGCGATATGGAGACAGTGCTTAATCAACATTTGTTTCTTTTACACGACTTCGTTTGCCGAATTTTTCAAACTCTTTTCTCAAGCCAACTGCTTCTGTTTTTTCGCGTTCACTATAAAATCCGAATGCCATGGTAATAATCACCAAGGGCAGAATTCCCAGCATGAATAGAATGTAAATCAATTGTCGAAAAGCGTTACTCCACACCATGTAATCATCCGTGAAAATTTGTGCTACGCGTTTGATAAAATCAGCGGTCATGTCCAAAATATCCCTTATCATCGGTTCGTTTGTCCAACCTTGGTGAATACTGAAGACCAATGCGATGGGTTGCATCATCATGGCGGTTAAGAGAAGAAGTATGAAAATCACCACCAACGTTTTTCCATAATGTTGTTGACTGTATTTGAATCCAAGATTAAATTTCCTTCCAGTTTTTAAATCACTCAACGCCATTGTTGATGCGTTCAGGTAGAAGAACGGGAGTAGAAAAAGAGCGAAAATCAAAAAGTAAAACGGCAATGAAAGCACGATTACACATAAAAACAAGTTCCCCAGCCAAATTGGGAAGAAGCGCTTTTTTGCATACGAAAAGAAACTGCGCCATGCGAAAGGTTGACCAACAGTGTAGACGCTCCAAAAAACAGATGTAAAAATTAGTGCGAAAATAAATGTCCATACCCCAAACACGATAAAGTCTTGCGTGTTTCTGAAGCCGTAACCGATCATAAACTCGAGTTGACTTGCCCAATCGTAGTAGTATTCAGTCATTTGCAAATCGTAATGGTTAACATCTTGCAGAAAGACCACTGTCAGGATCAGGGGTAATACAATCAGCCCATTTATTTTGGTGAACTTGGCAAATTCCATGCGGTACATTCGAAACGAATCAGCGATAATTTCTCCGATGGAACGAATTTTATCAAAGTTAAACGCTTTACGTTGCACGAAATTTCCGACTTCTTCCTTGTCGACCAGTTCGGGATATTTTCGTGCGACATACATCGGGTAAAAAACATAGAAAAACAAAATCACTGCGAAGGAAAAGAGGATCAATGCCCATTTCAACCAGTTCGGTAAATTTTGATAATTCGCCGTAACAAAACTCTCTAAAAATCCAGCTGCGATAATGAACGGTACAAGACTCATCATGATCTTTAGTCCACGCTTGGTCGACAGTTGAAGTGACTGAATCCGTGTATAGCTTTTAGGGAATAGTAGTCCATTTCCAGCCGTAATTCCCGCTCCACCAGCTAGTACAATTGCTGAAATTTCAAAGGCGCCGTGAATCCAAATTCCCAAAAAACTGGTGATCAATAATCCCTTGGCATGAAAAAAGTATTGAAACGCGCCAACCATGACACCGTTGTAAAACAACAATAAATGAGTTCCAATCGTAAAGAAAAACCCAACGAAAAAGGTCAAAAACGCCACTTTCATGTTGTTGGTAGTGATCTGAATGAACATCGCCATTTGGTCGTCCGTTTCATATACTTTGAGCGGATTTCCGTCTTGAATGTTTTGCAGGGTCATATCTACATAACCATCACCCAAAACGATTCTTGGAAAATCAGGATCCATGTGAGTTGTCAGAACCCCTATCATCAGGTACACCATGAAAATTGCCAAAGCAAAAAGCAAATTTTTTCTGGAGCGATAAATTTCGAGTGGAAGAGATATTTTCCAAACGGTAATAAACTTTTTGAGCGATTCCCCTTTTTGTTTGTGCACTCCCGTGTATACCCGCTGTGCAAGTTGATTCAAATAAACACGTACGGTTCTTCGTCGGTAAAATGTTTGGGCATAGCTTAAATCATCGGTGATGTCCATGTATAAATCACTCAATTCTTCAGGATCGTTTGCCTGCGATTCATAGAGCTTTTCAAAGCGTGACCACTTTTCCTTGTTCTGATTTATAAATGAAGTTTCTTTCAAACCCTCTTGCCGATTTTTGGAATGATAAATATAACGATGTATCCTTAAAAAATGACAATGTCCTAAATATATCCTAAATTTACATAGGTTAAAATACTCTACACTATGAAATTAACACATCTCTCACTGGCAATTTTTATGCTTTTTAGTGGATTCAGCTATTCGCAAATGACTCCGACGCACGACGATATTCTAATTCAAATGCGCGACGGAGAATTTTTGGAAGCCGATGTTTACATTCCAACTGGCACGACCACTGCGGAAGTCATTTTAATTCAAACCCCTTACAATAAGGACTTGTTCCAATGGAGTTTACCGTTGGGAGTTGGTATGAACGTCGATGCACAACCTTACATTTGGGTCATTGTCGATTGGCGCGGATTTTATGGTTCGAACGGTGCTGATCTTTCCAACTTTACACGAGGTGAGGACGGATACGACATTTGCGAATGGATTACTCAACAAAGCTGGCATGCCGACCGAATTGGAACATGGGGTCCTTCAGCATTAGGTGGTGTTCAATACAATACAGCTCAAGAACAACATCCCAACCATACCTGTGCTGTGCCAGTTGTCGCACATCCACAACAAGCGTATGACAACGGTTATTATTTCGGAGGTGTACTTGAAAGAGCGCGCTTGGAACAAATGGATGCCTTAGGCTATGGGCTGTCACCTATCGTTTTGGCAAATCCATACTACAGTCTTTCGTGGCAGATTGCTGAAAACAACAGTTGGTACCCTGAGGATATAATCATTCCAACACTTCAAATTGGAGGTTGGTACGACCACAACATTTCCATTATGATGGATTGGTATGAAGCAACACGTAACTCGTCAGCGGTAGCCGTTCGAGATGAACAGTGGTTGCTTGTTGGTCCATGGGTACACGGTGGGACTGGAATTGCGACGGTTGGCAGTTCTACGCAAGGTGAGTTAACGTACCCAAATGCCGCTCAAGTTAATAATACAATGGCTTGGGATTTCTTTGGGTATTATTTGCTGGATGACGCTAATGGCTGGGAGACTACGGACCTAATCACTTATTACGAAATGGGTTCAAATACATGGAATACTTCCAATGCAACACGCATCGATATTGCAAATGAAGATGTCCTTTATTTGAACACAGGAAACGAACTCATCGGAGGAATAGGAAGTTTAAGTAGTAGTTTTATCGCTGATCCTCGCACTCCGTCGCCGACCATTGGAGGTGCAAATCTTCATCCTACGTTGGATCAAGGTCCATACGATCAGATTTCGCTGGAATCTCGTCCAGACATTATCACTTTTGAATCCGAAGAATTAGATCTCGATGTCACTATTTCGGGGAAAGTCACCTTGGATTTATTTGTAGAGGCGGACCAACCCGATTGTGATATTTCTGTGCGTTTGGTAGATGTTTACCCAGATGGACGTAACATGCTCATCACTGATGGAATCAAACGCATGCGATTCAGAAATGGCTACACAGCAGCCGATGAGACATTTATGACCCCTGGAACGGTTTATCCTGTGGAAGTTGAATTGGCAACGACACATTATACATGGTTGGCTGGTCACAAAATCAAAGCCTACATTGGCGCAAACAGTTCTTACCGTTGGGATGTAAACTTGCAAAATGGTGGAACGATGTATGTACAAGGTGATACCAACGTTGCGAACATTACGATTCACCACGATGCAACGTATCCTTCTAAAATCAATTTGCCAGGAAATAATCCGACATTGAGTTTGGATGATGTTTCGAATCTTCCAATGGCCGTATTTCCAAATCCAGCAACGAATGAGCTGACAATTCAGACCGAAGGTGTGCTAGAATCCTTTTCAATTATTGATTTGAGCGGAAGAATGGTACACCAAGGTAAATTCAACGGAAACGTGCTATCTATTGAACATCTGAACTCTGGAGTTTATCTCATTGAGGTCAATCACAGTTTAGGGAAACAGAGCAAACGATTTGTGAAGATTTAATTCTTCTTGCGATCAATTTCGAAGTTGCCAATTTTAAGGAAGAATCCACGTTTTTTATCCTCGGATTTTTGCGTGGTTTGAAAATCAACTTCTGTATTGGTCTTCTTTCCAACGAATTTTGTCAATGGTTCGATAGGATTGTACATTCCTGTGTAATACGATTGCGCTAAAACAGGTTCGTTGGTGTTCTCCACTTTTTTCGGCGTCACAATATGAGGAGAAACTGGTTCCAATTCTTTTGAATCTATCGAAGCAATCGGTCCGATGGGACGGTTTTCCATTTCATTGACTTTAAAATCACGGTTGTTTCGGTCGTTAACTCTTGATGTGTTTTCCTTCTTGTCTAAAGAGGTTTCGTCTTCATCAACGCTAGTTTTTATCGACTGATTATCTCCTACATCTGCATGCTGAGGTGTTTCGATACTGTTTTCAAAATTATCTTTCTGTTCAGAGGGTGTGCCTGATTTATTGTCGTTTGCGAAACGTTGCTCATTGGATGGCGTGCTGATTGATGTCCGCTGGAACGCTGACCAGATCATGAAAAACGCAATCACCACCGCTGCTGCAACTGCTGAATAATAAGGCCAAAGAACCACGGCTGCTCTTCTCTTTAATTGACCTTTTTCTTGATAAACAATCGATAGATCGGGTTGCATAATCACTGCAGCATAACGCTTTCTGTCGTTGATGTATTGACCGTTTACCGCAGTAAACGCATCAAGTTCTGCTACTTTCTCATTGCTTAATTGACCTTCCGTTTCTGCAATGAAAAAATGTTCGCAATTATCAGCCGTAATCTTAACATCCGACAAATCGTGCTTCAATTCAAGCTTTGTTGCCTCATCCAATCGAATATCGTCGTGAACGAATGTAGGAAGTTCGTCGGACATCACATCCAAATCGGGATTCGCCTCAAGGAACGCCATCAACAAAGCAGTATCTTCCTCGTTCAAATTCCCTTCTAGGAAATCGAGGTAGAATGCTTCGTAATTAAATATGCTTATTCGTTCCATGTTATATGACTAATTCTAATCGTTTCAAATAATTCTGCAGTGTTTTCCGTGCTCGAAAGATGTACACCTTTACCTGTGATTCGCTCAACTGCGTAATTTCCGCAATTTCTGCATAATTGTATCCTTCGTAATCGCGCAGCAAAACAACTGACTTTTGTATTTCTGGTAAACGCTCCAATGCTTCATTCAACACTTCGCTTAAATCGTGTTCATGACCGCCGTTCCAATGTTGTTCTTTGCTCTGTTCAATATCTCCTGAACGCTTTTCCTTTTTTACCCAATCCACAATCGCATGATAAGCCGTCGTAAACAAATACGACTTTACTTTTTCTGCATTTATTTCTTCGTGTTTGGACCAAACCTTGGCAAATGTTTCCTGTACAATATCTTTCGCGGACATCTCATTTTTGAGATGCTTCAAAGCGAATCGGAAAATGTTATCCGAAAACTCATCAACCGCTAAATTGTACTCTTTTGGAGTCATTTTGTCTTAGTTTATGTCTTTAAGACTAACAAGTTAAAGAAAAGTTACAAATCACTGAAAAATTTATATCTTTAACTAAAATTAAAAAAGAAAAAAATGACAGCATTATTAGTAGTAGGTGGGATTGTATTGATTATTATCCTTTGGTATATTTCTGCAAACAACCGTTTGGTTGCGCTAAAAAATAATAGAGAAAACGCATTTGCGGATATCGACGTTCAGTTAAAACAACGCCACGACTTGATTCCTCAACTTCTTGGTGCGGTAAAAGGTTATATGGAGCACGAGGCAGGTGTTTTGACACGTGTAACTGAAGCACGATCGAGAGCATTGAAAGCAAGTTCTGTAAACGATAAAATTTCTGCAGAAGCAGAGTTAGGTGCAGCAATGAGTGCCTTCAATATTCAAGTAGAAGCGTATCCAGATTTAAAAGCGAACACAAACTTCATGCAGTTGCAAAATGAAATTTCTGATATTGAAAACAAATTGGCTGCTGTACGTAGATTCTTCAACTCTGCAACGAAAGAATTGAACAACGCCATTGAGTCTATTCCATCAAATATTGTCGCTGGGATTAAGAAATACACCATTCAACCTATGTTCGATTTAGGCGAGGTTGGTCGTGAGCAAATGGACAAAGCACCTGAAATCAAATTTTGATTCTGAGGAGTAAATGAAATACGTTGGTTTACACTCCCAAATCAGTAAAAACAATAGACGGTCTGCACTCTTATTAATTGCATTTCCACTATTGATTTTTCTTGCGGTCTATGCTTTTTGCTTTTTCATGTTTCAACCCGATTGGTATGAAGTTAATAGCCGTTTCATCACCTATATTCCATTTGTAGTTGCAGGCGTGATCATCTGGTTCTTGATTGCGTATGCATCGCATTCATCGTTAATACAAATGGCGACCAGTTCGCATCCATTGGAGCGAAAAGACAACATGCGCATTTACAATCTCACAGAGAACTTGTGCATGTCCGTTGGTATGAAAATGCCAAAATTGTTTGTCATTGAATCTCCCGCATTGAATGCCTTTGCTTCTGGAATCAATGAAAAAACATATGCTGTAACATTGACTCGAGGAATCATCGATCATTTGAACGACGAAGAACTGGAAGCGGTGATTGCGCACGAATTGGTGCACATTCGTAACAAGGATGTCCGTTTGCTTATTGTCACGATTATTTTCGTCGGAATATTTGGTTTTTTGGTGCAAGTACTCTTTCGTTCCGTTTTGTACGGTGGCGGAAGAAGAAAAAGCAACAACGGAAAAGATGGTGGTGGCGCTGCGATATTGGTCATGCTCGTCATTGCGGTCGTTGTTTATGCTCTTTCTATGGTTTTCAAATTTGCACTTTCTCGAAAACGCGAATATTTAGCCGATGCAGGCGCTGTTGAAATGACCAAACGACCGCTAGCGATGGCTGGCGCTTTGCGTAAGATCTCTGGAAACTCGAACCTCGAAGCAAAGAGTGAAGATGTAAAACAGATGTTTATCGACAATAGTGAATCTTCCAAAGGGTTTATGGCGTCGATTTCCGGCGTTTTTGCCACGCACCCTCCGATTGAGAAGAGGATTAAGGTGTTGGAGCAGATGTAAGATTAGATTCAAGAGTCAAGACTTCAAGAGTCAAGACTTGTTCTTTTGAAATGTCTTGATCTTTCGTCGGACTTCCCAATTGGTTGGGAGCAATATTTAGTATGTTATGAAAAATTTTACATATCTACCTTCGCTAATGTTATGCTATATTCTGATGGTTTTATCTTGTGATAATGAGCCAGTAAAAGATGTGAGAAGTAATTCTCAACTCATTATTATATATAATGACTCAATAGTGAGTGATTCAGCTATTACAACCTTACCAAAAGCAACAAGTGGAACAGCAGAAGAGTACATTATAACGTTTGCTGAATGGCAGGATAAGTCAACAAATGTAACATGTATAGTAATTAGACAAGACAGCGTATTTACTATAATAAACGACGGGTCACTTACGGGTAAAAAAAATGAAGTTATAGAATCAGGAATATTGCGTATTCACAAAAAAACTGGAAAGACCATTTTAACCAATGAACTAGAAGATATACATGCCCCTGAAATAGGCGGGTGCAGTGATGGTCCAATAGTCGTTGATCTCAAAAATAAGATTATAGAATTATGCTAGTGGTCCCCAAAAGACTCTTTTAACGGTCTAGTAGCCGATTAACTTCAAGAAATAAAGCGCCTGTCTCGGTCATCGAGCTTGTCGAGATGCCGAGACAGTACTAATTCACTATCGCCTTAATCCCAGGCAACTCAATTCCTTCCAAATATTCCAGCATGGCTCCTCCACCTGTTGAGACGTAACTCACTTTGTCTGCGAGATCAAATTTATTAATTGCAGCAACAGAATCACCACCACCAATCAATGAAAATGCACCACGCTCCGTCGCTTCAACAATGGCATCCGCTACAGCTTTTGTTCCTGCTTGGAAATTCTCCATTTCGAAAACGCCCATCGGTCCGTTCCACAAAATAACTTTGGAGTTTTTAATGATTTCAGCGCAATCTTTTGCTGACTGTTTGCCAATGTCTAATCCCATCCAACCATCGGGAATAGCATCAATTGCAACTTCTTTACGATTGGCATCGTTGTCAAATTCATCCGCAACGATAGTATCCACGGGAACATACAGGTTCACACCTCTTTCTTCTGCACGTGCAATGATGTTTTTTGCTACGGACAAGAAATCGTCCTCAACCAGTGAGTTTCCTACATTTCCGCCCTTCGCTTTCACAAACGTATATGCCATACCACCACCCACAATGAGGTTGTCAACCGTGCTCAGCAAACGCTCAATTATGGTAATTTTTGAAGACACTTTAGCGCCACCGACAATTGCCGTTAATGGTTTTTCTTTGCTGTTTAATACTTTATTTACACTTTCAATTTCATCTTCCAAAAGAAAACCAAACATTTTATCGTTGGGGAAAAATTTCGCAATTACTGTTGTACTCGCATGCGCACGGTGAGCCGTTCCAAAAGCATCGTTTACGTATACATCTCCATGCTTTGCTAATTGTTCAGCAAAACTTTCTGTCCCCGTGGTTTCACGCTTGTGAAAACGTACATTTTCCAACAACAACACTTCACCTTCTTTCAGTTGCGCACTCATTTCAAACGATTCTTCGCCGATACAATCTCCGCCGAATTTTACGTCAACACCCAAGATTTTAGATGTATGCTCAACAATGTGTTTCAATGAAAAACGATCGTCCAAAGCATCTTTCGGGCGACCTAAATGCGACATTAAAACTACGCTTCCGCCGCTGTTCAATATGTGCTTAATCGTCCTCGTTGCAGCTTTGATCCGCGTGTCGTCAGTGATTTCCATTGTCTCTTTGTCCAACGGAACATTAAAATCGACACGAATTAGGGCACGTTTTCCAGAAAAATTATACGAACGAATATTTTGCATGAGTTGTTGTTTTTGACAAATATAGTAATCAACCTGCATTCTTGGTGATATTGTTTTGCTGCCAGAAATCTAAAAGCAAGTAAAATAATCCCACGAATTATAAAAAAAGAGCCAATTAAAACTTAACTTTATTTCGTATTAAGTTAGCATCAATCAGCACCCAACATCGAAAAAATGAGAGTAGAAGAAATTATGAGCGTTCCAGTAACGGTCACCAAAAGAAACAACAAAGTGACCTATTTAAAGGATTTACTTTCGCGCAAAAACATTAACGCCCTGCCGGTTTTGGAGGAAGATGGAACAATTACTGGAATCGTTTCGTCGAGTGATGTCGCTAAATGTCACGACGAAAATGAATTGATACAAAACATCATGTCTGACCGAGTGCATATCGTTTTAAAAAACAACAGAGTAAAGGATGCTGCAGCAATGATGGTGAAGAACAATGTCCACCATTTGGTTGTGATGGAAGAAGGAAATGTTGTCGGTATGATTAGTTCTATGGACATTATTAAAGTATACGCCGAAAGCTAAATTCATCATGCAGTCCTATTTTAAGCATTCCTCCCAACGACTCGATTTTAGAAAGCTTACAGAAAGTGACATTCCACTTTGGGAGCCATTTTTTGTGAACAATGATCGGTTGCGCTTCTTTGGATTTGAAAACAAAAGCAATCTTGAATTATCCACAGATTGGATCAACATGCAGTTAAAGCGATACGAAGAGAGTGGCTTAGGAATGCTTGCTGTGATTGAAAAAAGTTCTGGTGATTTAATTGGTTTATGCGGCATCATTCCCCGTGAATTTGAAGGAAAAACGATTTATGAAATTGGTTATTCTTTGATGCAATCGCACTGGGGAAAAGGCTATGCTACCGAAGCGGCAACGCACATGCGCGAGGTTGGAAATCAATTAGGCATTTCTTCACTATTTGTTTCTACCATTCATCCAGAAAATGTGGATTCTATGAAAGTCGCTGAGAGAAACGGAATGAAGCGATTAAGAAATGGTGTTTTCAGCGGTATGGAACTGGTGATTTTTGGAGATGAAGGTGCGGTATAGTGGTTCTTACCCTTTCACGAAATCTTGAAAATTTTCCCGATTCACCACAGACAACTCTGTATCGTACGCTTCTAAAAACGATTTTGGGGTTTTTACTTTTTTTGCCAAACTCCATTTAAACTCAAAAGCACTTAAATTTCCGTCCACTTCTTCTATTAAATCAATTTCTTGCTGACTCACTGTTCTCCAAAAGTAAAATCGTTTAAAGGACTTCTGATAATGATTTTGTTTCATTCTTTCTACAATTAGAAAGTTTTCCCAAATTGCTCCTTTATCAGGTCGAGCATCAATTGGTGAGAAATTCTGAATAACTGCGTTTCGTAGTCCAATATCGTGGAAATAGATTTTTTGATTCGTTTTTATCTCATTTCTCAAGTTGCGACTATAACTCTTCAACGAAAAAACAACATACGCTTGTTCCAAAATGGAAATGTATTGATTCACCGTGTTCTTATCCACACCAACCAGCTGAGCAATTTCATTGTAACTCACTTCGTTGCCAATTTGATAAGCCAGAGCCTCTAAGATTTTTTCTAAAACAACAGGTTTTCGAAT
>CAZXRU010000002.1:37201-244667 GCA_964643345.1 uncultured Fluviicola sp. | reverse complement strand
CAAGTACGGTAACCGCGATTACCGAGGAGGAGGAAGGTCTTCTGCACGTGAAACCGCTTGTCGCGTTGTAGCAGGAGCAATTGCAAAACAACTATTAGCCGCCATCGGAGTGGACATCGTCGCATATGTGGATCAAGTCGGAACGATTAAAGTCGGCAACGAAATCGATTATAACGTTATTGACGAAAATCCTGTTCGCTGTCCAAATAGGAAAGTCGCTGCGGAAATGGAAGCACTCATCAAAGAAGTCCGCAAAGACGGCGACACAATAGGAGGGAGCATCCGTTGCGAAATCAATCACGTTCCCGTTGGTCTTGGCGGACCCGTTTTCGATAAACTCCACGCAGAACTAGGAAAAGCAATGCTTTCCATCAATGCAGTGAAGGGCGTTGAATTTGGCAGCGGCTTCGATTGCGTTTCTATGCGCGGTTCTGAACATAACGATTTATTCAACGAAGACGGTTCAACTCAAACCAATCATTCAGGTGGAATTCAAGGCGGCATCTCCAACGGAATGCCCATCACCTTGCGCGTTGCGTTCAAACCTGTTGCAACGATCATTAAAACCCAAACAACCCTCACCACCGAAGGAAAATTGGTCGAAATGGACGGCAAAGGTCGCCACGATCCGTGCGTTGTCCCCCGTGCGGTGCCCATTGTAGAAGCCATGGCAGCGATAACGTTGTTGGATTTTTACTTGAGAGATAAGGGGACGGTGATGTAAATAAATTTACTTGAAAGTCAAATGAGTAATTGGACTTTTCGTTTTGTAAAAAAAATCACTAACTAGTCTATCAGCTTAATCAGGTCAATATAATGATTCAATAATTAAAATATTTATCTAACCGTAGATTAAACGTATAATAAACGTGTAATTCTACATATAATGAAATGTGATTCATTTAGAAAGCGCTATTCTTCGCTCTAAGATTGAATTTGAGCGGAATGATATTCATTGCAAATAAACACTAGGAGTTAAAATCTATTTAGTATTTTTAGTTCACTAAACCGTTTAATGTTGTTTATACGGTTGTTAGCGGTAATTATATGAAGACAGAACTAATTGACATAAATGGTTGGGATTTAATAGCTGATGGTGGCTTTTTATATTTTCAAAGAATTAACGATGATTTAGGAAAGGATATTAGCTTTCATAAATTTGATTTAACAAATATTTCGTCAATTTCTGAAGATGAATTTAACATAGCTAAATTCGGCGTTAACCATTCAAAATTTCTACCTCTTATTGGCACCAATACAGATTCTGCCGTTAAATTGAATGATGGTTCTTTAATTTGCACTGGATTCAAAGACTATTTCTTTTACTTCATAGATAAAAATGGAAATATCAAAAATAAACGTGATGACATTGGTTTTGATAACGTTTATAGTTTCGATATAGATAAGAATAATAATATCTGGTTCGCTATTCCAACCGCAGATTATGTTGGTCAGTTTTCATTAGAAAAATCTGCCGAAATTTTTCATTTAGGGGAGAAATATGAAAATAATAAACCTTTATCGCTTCCCGAAGATGTGAAAATTTATAATGATCATGCATATATTTCTGACACGAATAATCACCGAATATTGAAGATCAACACTGAAACTAAAGAGTGGACTGAATATTTCAAATTTAACGAGCCAACTTGGGAATATAGACAATATGAGAACAAAGAAATTGTACGACTGGAGAGCGGATTATATATTGTAGAAAAATGAAAAGTATACCGCTAACACGCCCTAAGCGTTATGCCGTAAATTCCCTATATTCGAGAGACGGCACAAACGCCTAGCGCCGGAACGTTATGCACAATTATAAAATCTAACTATGAAATTTAGTGCCAACCTTATTCTTCTGATTTGCATATTTACAGTTTGTGCTTGCCGACAAGGTGACAACAAAACAACTAATTCGGAAAAAAATTTAGGTAATAGCGAGGTAGAACCACCAGTATATTCTGAAAATACAACTGAAAATTGTCTTTTTACAAATGAAGAGGAAAAGCTAAAGAGTGAACTCTTTCCATTTACATTCAAAAGCTACTCAACTAACACACTTATGAAGTTCTTCGACAAAAATACAATGGTTGACAGCATAAAAAAGAGTAAGGAAGGCAGTGATTATATGATTTATACATTTAAGAACGGAAGCTCTCATATTTCGTTTTTTGTCAAGCCACCAGATGGGTCTGACACATGGTTTTACTTAGATAATGGCTCAATTGATAATAATTTTATAGCGTTAAAAAATGGACTTAAAATAGGTATGGAGCGAAAGGAAGTGACTAGAATACTGAATATTAAAGCAATAACTTGTGATACCCTTCATGTTCAAGAAGGAGACTTATTTACTTATTACGACTTTATATTTAAAAATGACAAACTCGACAAAATAGAAATCATGTTTTCGGAATAAAAATAACTGTGCATAACAACAGGTTTAAAAAATGCTGGTGAAGTGCTATTCTTCCTTTACTTCTTTTTATTAAATTTAGTGCGGGCTGACAGAGTTTCTACAAATAAAACCGCAAATTCTTAAACCTGCCAACCGTCAAAACTAAAACCATGAAAAATTCCATCTTCCTCATCTTAACAACCTTCATACTATTTTCATTTACTTCGGATAGTGAGGTTAAGGAATACATTGGGGTACTTGGCCCTTTAGAATTTGATGGAAAGTCGTATCACTTAAAGTCGAGTTCTAAAGCTAGGAACTACTATATTCAAGAATATTTGGGTGAAAATGATTCGCTAGCTGGTTTTAATGAAATGATTTCTTTATTTGTTCTGAATGAGGAGGTTTCTATTGAAGACGCTATTGAGATTAAGCAGCAAGAACTGGATGAATTCAGAAAAACGGATCCTGTTTGTAATTATGCAGTAACATTTGGACCAAAAAATAGTGGTACCTTAATTGACTTCCTAAGAGGTGAATCAATTGGTGAAGTAATGACTTTGGTTGAATTTAATCTATATAGATATAAGCAAATTAAAATTGGAAAGAATAAAAAGGCAGTTTTTGTTTTTGCGTTTTCAAAAAGGGCATATGGAAAGGATATTACACCATTTTTAAAGTCATTGCGAGAAGAGAGAACAGACTATATCGAGAAAGTTTTTAATGTTGAGTTACCAGAAATTAGCTTAGTTGAAGAGTAACTGGAAATGACACTATCATGCCAAGGATAATAAAACTGGACTTTAGTTTGAGGGATAAAGGGACTGTGATGTAGGGATTGTCTTCTAATTTAAAGGGCCATGATGAAAAAATTTTACAGAGTAGTAGTGGATTTAATATTGCTGGTAACAGCTCTTGATATGGGACTCTTAAACTATTTCCGCTATTCCAATAAAGGAGGGATTCACGGAGCAATGGAATCATGGTTTAATATACCCAAAGCCCAATACTCAATGATCATTGCAGTAGGTTTTATCATTTCTGCGATAGGCATTTTAATTGGAATACGAGACTATCGGGATAGGCTGAATAATCAAAACTCTCTTGTGTTAAAAACAGTATTCTTGATAGGAATAGTGTGTATTGAAGTGTTTTTTTATACCAATAGTGGAAAAGGATGATATATTTCCGTTTATTACAAGTTCTCGGAAACAATAAATTCAACTGAATACCGAACAGAAAGAACGGACAAATTTCATTCGATGGACAGTTGGTGAGGTACTAAACGAATATGATGGCGAGATTCGACTTGACTTTGGAGAAAGGAACTATAGAGTGACAAAAATTATTGAGAACCATTTGACAGATTGAATAATTTCAAATTTAATTCACTGATTTCATGAAATGTAGAAATTGCTTATCCGAATTTGACAAAAATCAAGAAATTAAAACGGAATTCTGCAGTATTTTATGTAAGAAGAAGTATAGAAGAGAAAATGGTTTTTGGAGAGGATTATTAAAGTTTTTGGATGCTATTTTCGGCGCTCCATGGTCTTAGTTATTTATTACTATGTTAGCACCAAATATATTCGGAGTAGAAAAATAGAAAACAATATGGAAAAACATGTTGACTTGACAGACGCTGAGTTTGAAGATAAGTTTAAGAGCTGTGAACTTAAACCTGAGATTTTTAGCCATGAAGCGCACATCAGATTAGCGTGGATCCATGTGATGAAGTATAGAGTAGAAGCTGCTATTCAAACTATTTGTTCACAACTCCCCAAGCTCCCGCACGATTCCTATCGTGTGGGAGCTTGATCATAATTTGAGAAATATTTATTTCTCCCTCAAGCTTCCCAGTACTTACACTGCTGCGTAATAATTTACAATCACTGAAAATTAATCGTATTATTCTTAAGTAAATCTTAAGACACTTTTCAACACAACTTCGCTTAAAAATGACAATCTTTGAGTATGAGAATTCTAATTGTCGAGGATGAAGCAGGAATTGCAGCTTTTTTAAAACAAGGGCTGGAAGAAGAATCCTTTGCAGTCGATTGCGCAGATGACGGCAAAAAGGGATTGGAATTGGCTTTGTCTGGCGAATATGATTTATTGCTGCTCGATTGGATGCTTCCTGGAGTCAGCGGCGTAGAAATATGTCGTCAATTTCGCTTAGAATATAAAGAGACCCCAATTATTTTCTTAACAGCCAAAGATACTGTTGATGAAACCATTTTCGCACTACAACAAGGAGCAAATGACTACATCAAAAAGCCTTTTCATTTCGAGGAATTGTTAGAGCGGGTTAAAGTGCAATTGCGACCAAAATCAGGGGAACACTCCATTTTTACGTTGGGAGATATTGTACTGAATACCGAAACGCACCAAGTATTTAAAGGCAAACAAGAAGTAACATTAACACAAAAGGAATTTGCCTTGTTGGAGTATTTGATGCGCAACAAGGGAAAAGTATGCCGCAGAACACGAATTATAGAAAGCGTGTGGGACATTCACTTCGAATACAACACAGGTGTAATTGACGTTTACATCAACGCGTTGCGAAAAAAACTAATGCTCACCAACGAAGAAAATTACATTCAAACAGTGCGAGGAATTGGATACATCGCCAAGGAATTATGAAGCTGAATTTTAAAAATAGAATCGCTTTTTATTACATGATTGCAACAGCGGTAATTATGGCTGTTGTTTTTGGCGCAATTTACTTTGTTGTACACCAGACTGTGCTGCATAATCTCGATGCCGATTTGTCCCATCAGGCTGAGGTGCACACCAAAGAAATACGAATCGTTGGTGATAGCTTGTATTTTAAGAATAAGACAGAGTGGGAAGAACGTGAACATCGAGAAATTCAAGTCGCACCTGTTTTTATTCAGTTGATAGATAAGAACGGAAACTTAATGGATAAATCTCCCAATCTGAAGGAAGATTTTCTGCCGTTTAATGAAGCTGAGTTCGGAGGACACTTTGATACAAAATTGAAAAGTAGAGCGATCCGACAAGTTCAAGTTCCAATCAAAGAAAATGGAGAAATAAAAGGATATATTCTCTCAGCAATGTCGTCTGAATCTTCTAACGCGGTAATTCTTCGATTGAGAAATGTCCTACTAATTTCCTACTTGATTGTTCTCGTTGGTTTGTACTTTATTTCTCGCATCTTGGCAGGAAGAAGCATTAAACCTGTTCAAGACATTACGAATACAATTACAACCATCACGCAAAGTAATCTCAATGAACGTGTTGATTTGCCACAGAATAAAGACGAAATCCACGACCTGTCGACCAGTTTCAATGCCTTGCTCGAACGCATAGAAAACGCCATTGAACGTGAAAAGCAATTCACAACGGATGCATCTCACGAATTACGCACACCTCTAGCGACATTGCGAGGTACATTGGAAGTGTTAATTCGAAAACCACGTGAACAAAAAGAATACGAAGAAAAGATCACCTATAGTTTGGGTGAAATCGAAAAAATGACATCGACGATTGAGCAATTGTTGCTGCTAGCGAGATTGGATGCTAAAGTATTAAACGACAAAAAGGAGTTGATTGCATTGCCCGCTGTGATTGATGAATCACTCACACGATTTAGAAATCAAATTGCTGAGAAAAAGCTAAAAATTGCTTTTGAAATTCCAGAAAAGCAAGAGTTTTTAGTGCCGAGCTATTACACGGATTTAATCATTGACAACATCATCAGCAATGCAGTGAAATATGCGTTTGACGCATCGATACTCAAAATAAAAATGGAAACGATCGATGAGCATGTTGTCTGTCATGTCGAAGACGAAGGAATCGGAATTAAAGAAGAGGACTTGTCACAAATTTTTGAGAATTTTTACCGTTCCGATGCACTAGAACATAAATTGATCAAAGGAAATGGACTCGGACTCAGCATTGTGAAGAAAAGTGCCGATGCAATTCACGCAAAAGTCGAAATAATCAGTAAATTAGGCAAAGGGACTAAAGTGACAATTACTTTTTGATGTTCAAACACCAATTAACGGCTACAATTCAACACCGATGCAAGAAGAAAACATAGAAACATATCTAGCGAAGCATTACATCCATAAAAGCAATTGGCTTCGTGCTGCTGTTTTGGGGGCGAATGATGGAATTCTGTCCACAGCCAGTTTAGCCATTGGTGTCGCTGCAGCAAGTAGCAGTCGTGATGCGGTGGTGTTAGCAACGGTCGCTGGATTGGTGGCTGGAGCGCTTTCCATGGCAGCAGGTGAATACGTCTCTGTCAGTTCTCAAACGGATGTTGAAAAAGCGGACATTGAGCGTGAAAAGCAAGAACTCATTGACATGCCCGAGGTTGAATTGCAACGTCTAGCTGAAATTTACGAAGAGCGTGGTTTGAAAAAGGAAACGGCGTTGGTTGTAGCGAAAGAATTGACAGCGCACGATGCCTTAGGTGCACATGTAAGAGATGAATTGGGTATTAATGACATCAGTCAAGCGAAACCACTTCAAGCGGCATTTGCATCAGGCGCAGCATTCACAGCAGGTGGAATGTTACCATTGATTGTAGCGCTGTTTTTCCCAGAAGAAGGGATGCAGTATTACCTCTACGGATCTGCAATCATGGTCTTAATTCTCTTGGGCGTAATAGCTGCAAAAGTAGGCGGATCGAGCATTCCAAAAGCCATTTTTCGTGTGACTTTCTGGGGGACAGTTGCCATGGGATTGACGTCGCTCGTCGGTCATTGGTTTGGTGTAAACTTGGCGTAAATTCATCCTCTGTTCCCTTAAATCTTAAGCGAATCTTAAGAAAACTAAAGGCTTCATTTTAAGTGAGGTGCCTACTTTTGAGATGTACTAAAAATGCATTTCAATGTTAGACCGAATTATTCAATACAGCATCCGTCATAAGCTTATTGTCCTGCTGTTTTCGGCGGGAATTATTGGATTTGGAACCTACTCATTAACAGAGATTTCAATTGGTGCAGTGCCTGATATTACCAATAATCAAGTTCAAATCATTACGACGTCTAAAAATCTTGCGACAGAAGATGTTGAGAAATACTTGACCTATCCTGTCGAATTGGAAATGGCGAATCTACCAGATGTTCAGGAAATTCGTTCTGTATCAAAATTTGGTCTTTCCGTTGTTACCGTTGTGTTTGACGATAAAATTGGAACGTATTTACCACGTCAACTGATTGCTGAGAAAATTAAAGTCGCCGAAGAGAAAATTCCAGCTGGATTTGGAAAACCGTTTATGGGACCTATCACAACGGGATTGGGAGAAATTTATCAATACGTCATTGAAGTCGATTCAGCCTACCGCGATGATTATTCGCTGTCCGATGTTAGAACCATTCAAGATTGGATTGTAAAACGACAGCTGTCAGGAATTCCCGGCGTAGTCGAAGTAAATACATGGGGTGGATTTTTGAAACAATACGAAGTCGCCATTGATCCATCCAAAATGCGTAGTTTGAATATTACGATTGATCAAGCATTTCAAGCGTTAGAAAAAAACAACAGCATTGCAGGAGGTGGATATATCGAAAAGACGAATCAGACCTATTTTATTCGTGGAGAAGGATTGGTAGAATCCCTTGATGATATTCGAAACATCGTCGTTGAGAACCGAGAAGGAATGCCCATTTTTATTAGTGACATTGCTGAAGTTGGATTTGGGAAGGCGACTCGTTTTGGCGCCATTACTGGAAACGGTGAAGGTGAAAAGGTGATGGGACAAGTCATGATGCTCAAGGACGGGGATTCCAAAGCGGTTATTGATGCCGTGAAAGAAAGAGTCGAAAAAATCTCATCAACCTTGCCAGAAGGGATCAGCATCAATGGTTTTCTCGAGCGAAGTGAATTGATTGACAAGACGACTTTTACCATTGCGGAGAATTTAATTCTAGGCTGTCTCATTGTGATTTTTGTGGTGGTGTTGTTACTAGGGAATTTGAGATCAGGATTGGTGGTTGCTTCTGTGATTCCAATGTGTTTGCTGTTCGCCCTTTCGTTGATGTACATTTTTGGGGTGGATGCCAACCTCATGAGTTTAGGTGCAATTGATTTTGGAATTATCATCGATGGCGCTGTGATTATCGTCGAGTTTATTGCGTTCAAAATTACTTCTGAACGTACCAAGTATTTGAGTCTGCCAAAAGCGGAACGACAAAATTTCATCGATACAGTCACTCAAGCGGGAGCAAGCAAAATGATGCACTCCGCTGTATTCGGTCAACTCATCATTATCATCGTTTTTATTCCAATTCTATCGTTGGTGGGAGTGGAAGGGAAAATGTTCAAACCAATGGCGCTTGTATTCACGTTCGCGTTGATTGGAGCAATAATCCTCTGTTTTACCTACGTTCCAGTGATGGCATCGTTGTTCATCCGTCCGTCAGATCCAAACAAACGAACCATTTCTACTCGCTTAGTTTCTTTTATGGAACGCAAGTACGAACCATCCATCAAATGGGCACTGAAACGAAAAAAAATAGTATTGGGATCAGCATTGACTTTGTTGTTTTTCGCTGGTTTCTTGTTTGGTCGCATGGGTGGAGAATTTGTCCCGACGCTCGATGAAGGTGATTTTGTGATTCAACCCGTTTTGAAAACAGGAACATCGCTCAGCCAAACAATTGAGGCGACCACGAAAATGGAGCAAATACTCAAAGAATTTCCAGAGGTTGATCAAGTGGTAAGTCGAATTGGTGCAGCAGAAGTCCCAACAGATCCAATGTCCATGGAAGAAAGTGATGTCATTATCAAATTAAAACCGAAGAGCGAGTGGGTTTCAGCTGAAACGAAAGATGAACTAGCCGATAAATTCAAAGAAGCATTGTCGATTATTCCAGGAATTGATTATGAATTTACGCAACCGATTGAAATGCGATTTAATGAGTTGATAACGGGAGTAAGAGCTGATTTAGCGATTAAGATTTTCGGCGAAGATTTAGATCTTCTCTACAAAAAAGCGACCCAAATTGAAAAAGCAATTCAAGGAGTAGAAGGAGCTTCGGACATCATCGTTGAAAAAACAGCTGGATTGCCACAAATGTCAGTGAAATACGACCGAAGAAAAATTGCGAAATACGGCTTGAATGTCGAAGATTTGAACAATATCATTACCATGGGATTTGCAGGAATAACTGCGGGAACAGTATTCGAAGGAGAAAAACAATTCGACCTCGTAATGCGCTTTGACAAAGAACATCATCAAGACATTGAAGATATTGAACAAGCAACAGTACAACTACCTGATGGAAATCAATTGCCGTTGAGCGAATTTGCAACGATTGAATACACAAAAGGACCTGCAAAAATTTCGAGAGACGATACCAAACGTAGAATTGTGGTCGGTGTAAACGTGCGCAACAGAGATTTAGAATCTGTGGTGAAAGACGTTCAAAAAATAATCAACGAGCAAATTAGCTTGCCTCCAGGCTATACGGTGGAATATGGTGGACAGTTCGAAAACCTAAGAACGGCAAAAGCACGATTAATGATTGCTGTGCCTATTGCTTTGGTCCTCATTTTTATCCTGCTCTATTTTGCTTTTTCGTCTGTCAAAGAAGCGTTGATTATTTACAGCGCCATTCCAATGTCAGCCATTGGTGGAGTCGTATTTCTTTACCTGCGCGATTTACCATTTAGCATTTCAGCGGGCGTCGGATTTATCGCCTTGTTCGGTATTGCAGTCCTCAACGGAATTGTACTGATTGAGGAATTTAAAGAATTGAAAGCACACGGAATAACGGATATAAATCAACGCATAGTCATGGGAACTAAAAACAGACTTCGACCAGTGTTGTTGACTGCTTCGGCAGCGGCACTTGGTTTCTTGCCAATGGCAATTTCAACTTCAGCAGGGGCAGAAGTGCAACGTCCACTTGCGACAGTTGTTGTGGGAGGATTGATCTCCGCGACTATTCTTACATTGGTCGTGCTACCTGTGCTGTACGCCATTTTTGATCGAAAAACTAAGATTTCTTTGTCAAAAGGAGCAGGTGTTTTGCTGTTGCTGTTGCTTCCAAGTATTGGTTTTAGTCAAACTAGAGAAATCACTGCAGATGAAGCAGTTGAAATCGCCATCCAAAACAATAGAAGCTTAAAGGCCTCTTCACAGCGGGTGGAGCGAAGTAATCAATTGGTTGGAAGTGGAGTTAATATTGACAAGACGGAAATTTATTTCAACAAGGATCAGAACAATATTGCTCCTAATAATTTTGCGCTCAACGTGTGGGGAATTAGCCAATCGATTCAATTTCCAACGGTTTACGGTGCACAACGAAAAGTGCTAAGAAATCAAGCACAGTTGTCAGCAGATCAATACGAGATGGATCAACAAACATTGACCAAGAGCGTTTATCAGGCGTATAATGAAGTCGTTTATTGGAACCAAATGCTGGACAATTATACGTATTTGGACAGTTTGTACAGCGATTTCGAAACGGCTGCCAATCGACGGTTTGAGTTAGGCGAGAGCAATTATTTGGAAAAACTCACCGCAGAAACAAAGAAAAAGGAAATAAGCATTCGCTTGGCGCAAATTGAAGAAGGAGTGCAGCAATCATATATTTCCTTGCATCAGTATTTACAATCGGACAGTGTTTTTCAGGTGACGCTAAGCGAACAAGAGCGCATGCTGTTGCTCCCGTTGGATACGACAAACCATGCTGGAATTCACTATTTCGATGATGCGACGCGTTTAGCGCATCAAGCATTAATCTTGGAAAAGCAAAAATTATTACCTGATTTAAACGTCGCTGTTTTTAGGGGAACGAACAATGGTCCCGACGTCCGTGTGTATTCAGGTTTTCAAGTCGGTGTTGGAATTCCCTTGTATTTCGGAAGTCAGAAATCGCACATCAATGCAGCGAAAACGGAGACTATGATCATGGAAAACGAAAAGGACAATTATAAAATTCAATTGGAAGCACGTTACCTTGAACTGCAATCGAATTTAAAACAATTGGAAGAAGAATTGAATTATTATGAAGCGACAGGGAAAAAGCTCTCCGAAGAAATTCTTTTTCATGCATCGCAAGCATTTAAAAACGGTGAAATCGACTTTTTACAATACACGCAACTGCTAGAAAACGCGAAAACCATCGAATTGAATTACCTCACAGCACTTTTTCAATACAATCACACGGTGCTGGAAGCAAATTACTTAATCAACTAATCATGAAAAATTTAAAAAGATCTAAAAATGGAACTGCGGTTGTTTGGATGATGGCACTTGTCACATTTTTGTATGCTTGTTCCTCCGATCCTCAGGCGATTGAAATCGCTACGAACGATGCAAAAAATAACCGTTACGAATTGACATCTGCCCAGTTCAAATCGTCGGAAATGAAATTGGGGAAATTGGAAATGAGGGAATTCAACAATGTTGTTCAAACCAATGGAATGATTGATGTCCCGCCTGCAAATCGCGCTTCTATTAGTCCTTATTTCGGAGGTTACGTCAAAGATATTGATTTACTCACTGGGCAACGTGTGAAAAAGGGGCAAGTACTTTTTACCATCGAAAATCCAGAGTTTGTGCAAATGCAGCAAGATTTTTTGGAAGCAAAGGGCGAATTGGTGTATTTATCCGCAGATTATGAGCGACAAAAGAGTTTGGCCAAAGATAACGTCACTTCACAGAAGAATTTTCTGAAAGCACAATCGGATTATACAGTGACGAAAGTTCGAGTGGAATCCTTGCGCAAGAAACTGCAATTAATGAACATCAATCCCAACGCATTGACAATTGAGAACATCCGCACCAAAATCAATGTCACTTCTCCCATTGATGGTTACGTAACAAAAATGGACGTTATCCGAGGCGCGTATTTGAATCCTATGGAAAATGCAGTGACGATTGTAAATACGGATCACTTGCTTTTGGAATTGAACATTTTTGAAAAAGACATTGCGAGCGTAAAAGTCGGACAGAAAATCCGTTTCAAATTGCAAGAAGAAGGAGATCAACAGTACGAGGCTGTAGTTCATTTAATTGATAAATCTATTGACGAAAGAAAGCGTACCATTGGTGTGCATGGATACTTGTTGGATAAATCACTGATGAGTCGTCTGAATCCTGGAATGTACGTTGAAGCACAGATTGAAACGACTTCTGTGGAGGAACTTTCGTTGCCTCAGGAAGCATTGGTAGAAATAAATGGGAACTATTATGCGTTACTGCAGGTAGAAACAGGAAATGGCTATACCTTTGTACGAAAAAGGATCAAAATCGGAGTCACAGCAAATGGATTTGTTGTTGTAACGAATGCCAGTGACTTTCCAAAAACCGCTCAATTTTTAGTCGAGGGAGCTTATAATTTAATCAACGAATAATTAATAACAATCAAATAGAGTAAACATGAGAGCAAACAAAATGAAGGCAACCTTATTTATCGGATTAGTATCGGTTTTTGCGCTGGGAGCGTGCAAAAAGAATAAAAACGAAACGCAAGATGAAATCAAGAGCAGTATAGAAAGTGGGTCGTGGAGAATCACTAAATTCATTGATTCAGGAAGCAATGAAACAGGAGATTTTGCTGGCTACAATTTTACATTTAGCAATTCAGGTGGAGTAGTTGCAAGCAATGGTTCAAACTCTTACAACGGAACGTGGAGCATCACGGACAGTAACAGTGATGACGACAGTCAAGATGATTTGGATTTTAACCTAAATTTTAATTTAACCAACAACTTTGAAGATTTGAGTGACGATTGGGATTTTATTTCTCATTCCTCTACCAAAATTGAATTAGTAGATGTGAGTGGAGGAAACGGAGGAACCGATTACCTAACGTTTGAGAAGAATTAGTGTGTTGAAGTTGAGCTTTTTTTAACTAGGTGAAGTAAAAAGCCGATCGAGAAAGTGTGACTTTTATTTACTATTTTTAGTGGAATAAACGTACTAAAAGGTGTACAAAACCAACCAGAGTTGGAGGGGATTGTGCACCTTTTTTTGTGTGTAAACGAGTTAACAAAAAATAAGTGGACAGTAATATCCACTATTAAAAAAAAGTACTTATCTTTGGCTTATAAAAGTCGGGTATGTTTTCAAAAGCTTGTGAATACGGTATTAGAGCATCAATTTATATTGCTGAGCAATCACTTCTAGATCGGAAGGTGAGTTTAAAGGATGTGGCAGAGGCAATTGATTCGCCAGCAGCCTATACTTCTAAAATTCTACAAAAACTATCACGAAACAAAATCATCAACTCTGATAAAGGTCCAACTGGCGGTTTCTCAATGGATAGAAATGAACTAGAAAAAGTGAGACTTAGTTCAATTGTATTTGCCATTGATGGAGAGAGTATCTACAACGGTTGCGGTTTAGGTCTGAAGAAGTGCAATGAAAAAATGCCCTGCCCGGTACATAACCAGTTTAAGGTAATCAGAGATGAATTAAAAATGATGCTTGAAAACACCACCGTAATGTCGTTAGCAATGGACTTCGAAAAGGGATACTCCTTTTTGAGACGATAAAAAAATTTGAATAAATAATGGACAAAATTATCCAGTAATATTAGGAATGGAAACAAAAGATATAAATAGCAGATCGCCGATGGATTTTGAAGGACATGAATTTTCGCAAACCACTCCAAACTGGTTGTGGATACTGAGAATTGCTTCTTTTGGGTGGGTTTCCTTTTAAATGATTACAAATTTTAATATTTAAAACTATGGAGAAAATGACTAATTCAACGAATGGGAGTTGGTTCGACAAGCAAGCTGTTTTATTTGAGGAAAGGAGGTTCGGAGCTATGGCGCTGATGATGACTGCACAGAGTTGTTGGGGTTCTGTTGTCGCAATGTACGCACTGAAAGCCGACAATATTGTATTTCTCGCCATTTGTACAGCGCTTACTATGGCATCAAATGCGACTTTTATCGCTCAAAGTCCAGCCAAGTGGTGCCTTAGCATTTTTTATATAAGCGTAATTACAAATTTACTCCTGCTACTAATAACGCTATTTTTATGAACGATATAACAACTATTGACGACATCCGATTAATGGTGGATACGTTCTACGGGAAAATTCGTGAAGACGCGAAACTAAAAGATATTTTCAACAATAAAATTGAAGATCGTTGGTCTGAACACCTAGAAAAAATGTATCGTTTTTGGCAAACTGTTTTATTGGATGAACATACCTATTACGGCAGTCCCTTTCTTCCGCACGCCAAACTTCCAGTAGATGCTACGCATTTTGAACAGTGGTTGCTCATTTTCTCTGAAACAGTAGATTCCTTGTTTGAAGGAGAAAAAGCTACAAGGGCAAAATGGCAAGGACAGCGAATGGCAGAAATGTTTCATTCTAAAATTGAATATTACAAAGAAAATCCTTCAACTCCATTGATATGATAACCGTAAAAATGCCCATAGCCGTCATCGCAACCTTTCTCTGGATAGGATTTGTTTGCGCTATTAGTTTTATGGAAGCTTGGCTCAAATTCCGTGCTCCGGGAATTACGGTACCATTAGGTTTAGGTATTGGACGATTGGTTTTTAATGTACTGAACAAAGTTGAATGGGTATTTGCAATAGCCATCATGATCAATATAATTTATTCAGGAGAAGGGCTTTGGAAGTGGCAGTACCTTCTAATTATTGTTCCTTTCGTTCTTTTGCTTATTCAAACTTTTTGGCTTTTACCTGCCTTAGACGCAAGAGCAGAATTACACATTCAAGGGCAAGTTGTCCCTTCTTCTTATCTACATCTGTACTATGTTGTTTTTGAATTTGTTAAAGTGTTTTGCCTCGCCAGTTTTGGTTTAACGCTTTTTAAGAATACAACATTATGAACACAGAAATAAGGTATCAGAGCTATTAAAAAACAATATTAAGAACTGGGAGAAAGCTTCGAAACTTATATGAAATGATTGCTTCGTGCAAAGTTCCAACAAGGAAAATATAATATAAAAACACATAATTATGAATATTCAAGAAAACAACATCATTGGAGAATTAGTCGCTCAGGACTACAGAGCAGCTTCAGTTTTTAAAAAATACGGCATTGACTTTTGCTGTCAAGGAAATAGAACCATCGAAGACGCGTGTAAGTCCAAAAAAATAGATTCAAAACTGGTTGTAACAGATTTAAACAGCATTAGTCAAGAAAAATCGGGAGATTCAACCGATTATAAATCTTGGCCAATTGATTTGTTAGCTGATTATATTGAGAAAAAACATCACCGCTATGTAGAGGAAAAGACGCAAGAAATTAAACCTTATCTTGATAAAATTTGTCGTGTGCACGGTGAGCACCATCCAGAATTATTTGAAATCAATGCGCATTTTAATGCTGCAGCCGGTGAGTTGGCTATGCATATGAAGAAGGAAGAACTGGTTTTATTTCCCTTTGTGCGAAAAATGGCAAAGGCAAAACAAGATCAAGTGGTATTGGAGACACCTCATTTTGGTACAGTTGAAAATCCTATCCAAATGATGATGGACGAGCACACTACAGAAGGGGATAGGTTCAGAAAAATAGAAGCGCTTAGTAATAATTATACGCCACCTCAAGATGCCTGCAACACGTATCGGGTAACTTTTGCCTTGTTAAAAGAGTTCGAACAAGACTTGCATTTACATATTCATTTGGAGAATAATATTTTATTCCCCAAGGCAATTGACCTTGAAAAACAGTTCGCAATTGCTTGAATTGTTAATTGAATTGAAATCCTGAAGCCATTAAGCTGTGATCCTCGTCGCATCTTAATGGCTTTGTGTTGGGAGCGTCTGTGATCAAAATCCTCAGTTGTTTTACTTCACACTTCACTTCACCTCAACACCGAAATCAAATGCTCCAAACGATCTGTTTCAATAAAATCGGGATTCATTTTAATCGCTTCTATGTTGCGTTGGTTGGATTGCGCATTGAATAAGGTCACCATCACATTGTTGGCATGTGCATAACTAATTTGTTCCTTCGTGATTTTATCCATGCTAATTACGATTCCCTCGAGCTGATTCGCTATCGCTTTTTCTATCGCATTTTCAGCAGTTTGAAAAACGAAGATTCCAATGTCAGGGCGCTCAGCATTAATTTTGTCAATTAAGACGTCATTGGTTAATTCGAGCACGACATTGTCCACCAAATCAAAGTCGTCAATAAACTGATACAAGGTGTTGCAGTAATCATCAATGTTATCGAGTGTAATGCTGTTTTCAAACGTCTTGCAATCAAAGGCAAACCGTTTTCCGTCAATTTTACCACTAGCGGACAGTGCTAGAAAAATGGTTTCTAACGAAGCGACTTTATACCCGCTCATCATTGGTGCATTGTAGTACAATTCATTTACATCACTCCAGTCCATGTCGTGGAGAATTCCAGATCCATTGGTCAAATCGTCGAGCGTTTCATCGTGAAATGCCACAAGAACACCGTCATTGGTCATCTGCACATCTATTTCTGTTCCGTCGCTGTTCAAGTGCATGCAATTCATAATCGATTCCACAGAATTCATAGGGTAAGTGCTTGAAATCCCCATCCCTCCATGTCCCAGAATCCCAATTTTATTTCCGTTGAGGTTCGAAATTTCAAATTCATCCTTCTTGCATGAAGAAATGCTCAAAACAATAATCAGGAAGAGGATTTTAATGTAGTTCATCGCTGTTTAAAAGAATAACCGATGGAAACTCCGCCCCAGTGTCGATAGCGCTGGTTGAATTCCAAAATAGGTGAATAAAATGCCCTGAGGAATATCCCTCCTAAAGGCGGTTGATAACGGTAACCAATCACAAAATACGTGTGTAGTTCAAGAAAGCGTTTTGCACCTAAACTTTCAGCGTCATAGCGCACCACACTGGAGAATGTCTCACCAACCCCAAATTCCGCTCGATGCTTGTTGCCATAGGTGAGGTGAACACCTACTGGAAATCTAAAATTAGGATTAAAACGCTGGGTGAAATCCTTTAAATGCAAGGTGCTGAATCCAATTCGTGGCGAAAGTCGAAAAGATGACGCAAGTTGAATCGTATACTCGTAATTGAGCGACCAATACCCTCCTGGACCTGCTCCTTCAGCGTAGATAGAATGCTTCGAAAGGCTGTCCCGCTGTGCAAAACTACCAGTCAACAAAAGCGAAAAAAATACGATTATTAGCGGTTTCACACGATGTTTTTTATCATCCTAGCCGTAGATGAAATCCTACAGGTTGGAATCAGGACTAAATTAAGGAATTCGAATGGAAATTAACACCTTTTTGTGTTCAATTCAGTTCTGATCTCAGCGCTTCTGTTCAAAATATTCTGCATATTTGTAAAAACGACAACCATGGAATTTATTGATGCAAAAATTGATGATTACGTTTGTGCTCACACAGAAAATGAGCCAGAATTGTTACATGCGTTGAATCGAGAAACGTACATGAATGTGTTGCGTCCACGTATGCTGAGCGGACATTTTCAAGGGCGCGTGTTGAGCATGTTATCGCACATGATTCAACCCAAGAACATCTTAGAAATAGGTACTTATACTGGTTATTCAGCGCTTTGTTTTGCGGAAGGTTTGGTAGAAGGAGGGAAGATTTTGACCATCGACAAAAACGAAGAATTGGAAGATTTGGTCAACGAATACATTCAGAAATCTCCTTACAAAGACAAGATAGAATGCCGAATTGGTGATGCCATGGAAATCATTCCAACATTGACTGACACCTACGATTTGGTGTTTATCGACGCTGATAAATCGAATTACATCAACTATTACAACATGGTTTTCGATCTGGTGCGACCAGGAGGTTATATCATTCTGGACAACGTGCTGTGGTCAGGAAAGGTAGTAGAGGAAGTTGAATCGGGCGATTTGGACACACAGATTCTCATTGATCTCAACAAGCGGATTCACGAAGACGAACGTGTACAGGAAGTATTATTACCCATTCGCGATGGATTGATGATTGCACGCAAGAAGTAGGATGCTCGAAATTCTCTACCAAGACGAATACTTCGTTGCTATAAACAAACCACATGGATTACTGGTGCATCGCTCAAAAATCGCCAACGATGCGGATGAATTTGCCGTGCAACTGTTGCGTGATCAACTTGGACAAACCGTTTATCCAGTGCATAGACTTGATCGGAAAACAGCTGGCGTATTACTATTTGCACTTTCAACTGAGATGAATTCCTTGCTTCAAACCCAATTCATGGAACGTAAAGTCAAGAAGAAATACCTTGCTTTTGTCCGTGGTCACATGGACGATGCTGGAACGATTGATTATCCATTGAAAAAGGAAAGTGGTTCAGAACAAGAAGCAATTACACATTTTTCAACTTTGAAAAGGGGAGAGCTACCATTTCCATCGGGGAAATTTGAAACGTCTCGCTATTCGCTGGTGGAGCTTGTCCCGGAAACAGGTCGTATGCACCAATTGCGGAGGCACTTAGCTCATGCCTTACATCCCATCATTGGTGATCGACCGCATGGCTGTAACAAGCAGAACAAGCTTTTTTTAGAAAAACTGGGCATGAATACCATGTTGTTGCATGCAACGGAACTGGGCTTCAATCACCCAGTCTCAGGTGAACAAATCACGATAAAAGCACCACTTTTTGGGGAGTTTGAACGCATCATCGCGTTAAAAGAATTGAATTTAAACGATCAACAAGATTCTTGCTATTTTTAGGCTGGAATTATTTAACCATTCAACATGATTGATTTTAGAAGTGACACCGTGACCAAGCCATCCAGGGAGATGAAAGAAGCCATGTTTGCTGCACCAGTCGGCGACGATGTTTTTATCGAAGATCCAACGGTAAACGAATTGGAAGCGTATGCAGCCGATTTATTTGGAATGGAAGCGGCGATATACTGTGTTTCTGGAACGCAAACAAATCAGATTGCTATCAATGTCCACGTTCAACCTGGTGGAGAAATAATTACCAACGAGGAAAGTCACGTGTACAAGTACGAAGGCGGTGGAATTGCCAAAAATTCTGGTGCTTCAGTGCGCTTGGTGAGAGGGAATCGTGGTCGACTGACAGTAGAAGACGTGCAACAATGGATCAATCCCGACGATGTACATTTTCCAGTCACGCAATTGGTGAGTTTAGAAGACACATCTAACCGTGGTGGGGGCGCAATCTATGACTTCGAAGAAATAAAACGCATCAGCACTTTTTGTCGCACCAATAATTTACCACTTCACCTTGACGGTGCGCGTTTAATGAATGCCATGGTCGAAAACGGAGTGAATTTGAAGGAATACGCAGCGCAGTTTGATTCCATTTCGTTGTGCTTATCCAAAGGATTAGGCGCGCCTGTGGGATCTTTGTTGCTGGGAAAAAAGGACTTTATCAAGCAGTCACGCAGGGTGCGAAAAGTATATGGTGGAGGAATGCGACAAGCAGGAATCATTGCGGCTGGTGGACTCTACGCTTTAAAAAGCAATGTGGAGCGATTAAAAATCGATCATGCGCACGCAAAAGCATTGGAATCTGCATTAAAAGAGTTAACTTGGGTGAAGGAAGTCGTACCGGTAGAGACAAACATTGTTGTAGCCATTCTACACGATGCAGAAAAGCGAGATGTAGTGATTGCGAAACTGGCAGAGAGAGGAATAAGAATCATGGCATTTGGACCTGGGATGTTGCGCTTTGTGACACATCTTGACGTAAGTGCTGGAATGATTGACGAAACGATTCAAACGTTGAAAGAAGTAAAATTGTGAAGAAAATTGGAATCATAGGAATTTGCTGTTTGCTACTTTTTTCCTGCGGAGAAGAGGAAGTTGAGGCAATTGATTTAAGCGATATCATCGAAACCTCTGACAAATACAATGAGAACGGTGAACTTGTCACGGATCAGCAAGAAGTTGTCGATACGTTAACCGTTGTAAAACAGCAGTTCAGAAAAAACGGCATTCTATGTGATTCAATTGTCGCGTTTGAGGAGACCATGTTTCCGGATCGTTTTGGTGCTGTGACTACCGAAAAATATGAATTATTTACTGCCGACAATCAGTTTCGCTACGTGCAATGGAAGCATGCTGATTCTGCAAAAGTGATGAACGCATTTTTTAATTGGATGGACTGCTACGGTAAATCGTGTAAACCCATTTATATTGGTGAAGAGCGACTTTTTCAAGCGAATCCGTTTCAGTTATTTGTCAATGACAGTGTGCTTATTTACATTGAGGGAATCGAATCATTTGATTTTAAAAAGTGGGATGACTACATGGAAAAATCGGGTTATCCCAAGGACTGGAATTTTGTCATTGAACAACGAAAACTAGGAAAAGCGCGCTGGTTTCAATACATCGAAGAAAAGAAAACGCCATACAAGAAAAATGAAGATAGTAAATAGAGGATACATTGTTGTCCACCCGAAACAGAACTACATCGATTGGGCAAATCAATTCGAAGAAGAATTTTTAATGGATGAATTTTCCGAACCCACGATCTACTTGATCGAAGATGATTTTTTCGAAGATGAACAAGTGCTAAAAGCAAATTTTAAGAAGATTTTCAATAATGAATTGATCGCTGTAACCGAGGATGAATCAACTTATCCTGAAATTACACTGGAAAATTTCGATGCTTGGTTCTCTTATGTTTTGGGGACAACGGTATTTGATACACAGAAAACGGATTTGAAGGCTGAGAAGTAAGAAATAATTCGATTATCCTCCCCTGACCCCTTCATTTGTTAAATCATATGTTGGTTTGACACTACTTTCTTAAAAGCAAGTAAACAGAATCGCTTATATTTTTCCCGCCTTTGGAGGAGAGCAAGCACTGCTTGCGAGAAGCAAACGTTTGTGCAGCTTCCAGGGGGAGGACATGCTAAAATCTTAACACTAACACTTCTCAATCAACACCGCGTTGTAATAATTGGGATCGTGTGAAACATCTTTTGTAACCCATTCAGGTAGTTCAAACTGTTCATCTTCCGAGTTGACTTCCAGTTCTGCTAAAATCAACCCTTGCAGCGCTCCTTCAAACACGTCGACTTCCCACGTGTGATTACCAACCACTATCGCATACCGAATTTTTCGAATGTGTTTATCAGTGAAACTGGCAATCATTTTTTCAGCATCTGCAAACGGAATCTCGTATTCAAATTCTTCGCGTGTAATTCCCTTTGTCTCACCTTTGATGGTCAAAAATCCTTTTGTTCCCTTGATTCGAACACGTACGACACATTCTTTTGAGTTGTAGATAAACGCTTGAACAATCAATTCCCCTTCGGGCTTTTCTAGCGCGTTCCACTTGTTAGTATCGACGAGGTACTTGTATTCAATTTCTTCCATTACAAAGCATTTAAACAAATGTATTTTATTCTATGCAAATTATCCATTATTTAGTAGTTTTATACGCGCACATCAATTTATTAAACATGAGGTATTTAATCGCAGTAACTATATTTTCATTAACGGCCACGTTTGGTATTTCACAAACTGATTTAAGTCAAGACACGATTACCAAGGAGAACGCACATCTTATCACTAGTTATGATGAGAACGACATAGAATCGATGGTTACCTATTACTTCGCATCAAGGATTCGTGGCGATGAAAAATGGAAAGAAGTGTTACCAGACCCTCAACTTTGGACGGATAGAATGCAGTATTCCATTGATAAACACAATCGATTGAACTTTACAAAATTCAAAAATATTGGTTTCTATGAAAGTTTAGGCGGCTGGTATGTTAAGGTATTTGTTTGGGTAGAGATGGATGGTCGTGCGGACGGCGGTCAGGATGATGTCACCCTTAAAAAGGAAGGAGATAAATGGATAATTTGGAAAGTTCCAACCTAGGTTGAGTAGGGAAAGTTTAATTCTTTTGAGTCACCCTAGTCACTAGAATCAGTTATCTTCGTATCTGTGAAAATCTATTTAACATTCGATTACGAGCTCTTTTTTGGCGCTTCTTCTGGTTCTGTGGAAAAGTGCATGCTTCAGCCAACGCGCGACTTGTTCGATCTTGCTGAAAATAAAAATGTACACTATACTTTTTTTATCGATGTCGGTTATTTAATTCAAGCAGAAAAGTATTCAGAACTCCGTGAAGAACTTAATCTTGTGAAGTCTCAGATTAAAGAAATGTTGCAAAGAGGGCACTCGGTTCAATTGCACGTTCACCCACATTGGGAAAAAGCAACTTGGAAAGACGGTAAATGGACGATGAATGTTCAAGGTCACTACAAACTCATTGATTTTCCTGCTGAAGACCGTGTACGGATCATGACAACTTATAAAAACTACTTGGAAGCTTTAACTACTTCCAAAATTCATGGATTTCGTGCTGGAGGTTGGTGCATTCAACCATTTTCTGAATTGAAAGAAGCATTTGTCGCGGCTGAAATTTCTATCGATTCCAGCGTCGTAGCCGATTTTTACATGTACACAGAAAATTACAACCTCGATTTTAGAAGCGCTCCGCGAAAGTCACTCTACCATTTTGAAGATGACGTCTGCCAAGAAGTTGAAAACGGAAGATTTATTGAGTTGCCGATTGCTTCGTATCGTTACCGTCCTTCTTTTTACTGGATGTTGTACGGTTTAGGGCGATTGTTTCCAAAGCATTACAAAATGATAGGAGATGGTCAATTTATTAGCCAAGGCGGTCGAAAGCGACAAGTGTTGTTCAATTATTCAAATCATCACGTGTCGACAGACGGTTATTTTTCTAAGAAATTAAATGCCGCGCTCGAGAAATCGATTAACCTTGGACATGAAGAGTTAACTATCATTGGACATCCCAAAGGGAATACATTGTACTCGCTCAAAAAATTGAAAAAATTTATTAATTTGAATCACCAAAAACATGCATTTACAGCAATTTAATAATGCTTTAATCGCACGAGTTTTTAAAACCGTTTTTTAGTACATTTGTTTATGTTACTTCCAAAATCAAACACACCACGTTGGATCATCATCATCATCGATTTAATTATTTCGATGGTTGCGCTTTTGTTCGCTTATTTGATTCGTTTTGATTTAAAGGCAGATGAGGAACTGATTCAAAAAGAATGGGCAATTCTTTCGAAGTCCATTTTGGTGTATTTTCTGGTCAAATTCATTGTGTTTTATTCGTTCAAAATTCACAAAGGCTTGGTGCGACATACTTCCACGGAAGACATGCGCCGGATTTTATTAGCATCGTTAACGTGTTCAGGAATCTTCGTTCTTCTGGGTTTTGTCCGTTTGAACTTTCTGGACGGATACTTTATGTTCCCAACCTCCATCTTACTCATTGAATTTTTAGCATCGACTGTGCTTTTGCTTGGATCCCGCTTTGCGATAAAACTGATTTATTTGGAATCGATTAAAGTGAAGGAAATAAAAGATAGAGTGATCATTTATGGAGCTGGAATATCTGGGTTGATCACAAAACGAACGATTGAGAAGGATGTTAACAATGGACAGAAAATTATCGGTTTTATTGATGACAATACCAAACTAACGGGAAATCGATTGGAAGGTGTTACCATTTTTCCCACCAGCCAATTGGAACGATTGATCAAAGAAGAAGGTGTCAATTTGGTGATTGTTGCTATTCAAGATCCTGATAAAGAGAATAAGAAAAAGGTCGTCGAAAAGTGTTTGGAGCATAATGTGGAGGTCAAAAAAGTACCGAGCACCAAAAGCTGGATCAACGGTGAGTTTTCCACAAAACAAATTGCGAAAATTAAGATTGAGGATTTACTCGGTAGAAAGTCAATTTCACTTGAAGATGGTAAGGTAGAACAAGAGTTGACAGGAGGAACTGTTTTGGTTACAGGCGCAGCGGGATCCATTGGAAGTGGATTGGTGCGACAGTTGGCAGGTTTTAAACTGAAAAAGATCATCTTATTGGATCAAGCCGAATCACCCATGTACGATTTGCACAATGAATTGAAAGATGACTTTCCCAACGTCAATTTTGAAGTCATCATTGGAGATATTAGAAGTGTAGACCGCATGCGTAAGCTGTTTGATGTCCTTCGTCCAAATTACGTTTTTCACGCAGCAGCCTACAAACACGTGCCGTTGATGGAAGAAAATCCTTCGGAAGCAGTTTTGACAAATGTCTTGGGAACACGTAATCTGGTTGATTTAGCGAACGAGTTTGGCGTGGACAAGTTTGTTATGATTTCTACGGACAAGGCAGTGAATCCAACCAACGTCATGGGAGCGTCAAAGCGCATTGCTGAAATTTATGTGCAGCGCGCGAACTTGGAGAATAAGACAAAATTTATCACGACACGCTTCGGAAACGTACTGGGTTCGAACGGTTCTGTTATCCCCTTGTTCAAGCGTCAAATTGATCAGGGCGGTCCAATTACTGTAACCGATGAACGGGTAACGCGTTTCTTCATGACAATTCCCGAAGCCTGTCAATTAGTATTGGAAGCTGGAGCGATGGGGAAAGGAGGAGAGATTTTTGTGTTCGACATGGGAGAATCAGTGAAAATCATAGATCTTGCAAAGAAAATGATTCAACTTTCGGGGTTAGAACTAGGAAAAGATATTCAAATCCAGTTTACAGGTTTACGTCCCGGAGAAAAGCTGTACGAAGAATTACTAGCGAAAGACGAAGATACCTTAGCGACACATCACCCTCAGATATTAATTGCGAAAACTAGGGAAGAGGATATCTCTCAAATTGAACGTGTGCAAGAACTGGTGAACCTGTTTTGTTCACAAGATAATGAAGCCATTGTGACAAAAATGAAAGACATTGTACCTGAATTTATAAGCAATAATTCACAGTACGAAAAATTGGACAAGAGATGATAGAACCCTCAAAAATATATGTGCGCTTTTCTGACATTGACGTGATGGGACATGTAAACAACGCTGTTTACCTGAACTATTTTGAGTCCGCACGGATGGACTTCTTCAACGAACTTCTTGGAAAAGACTGGGACTGGATCAACAACGGGATTATTTTGCTTAAAAACGAGATTGAATATTTACAACCTGTCGTTCTGGGCGATGAACCTCAAATCCATTTATCTGTAGAGAAACTAGGAACGAAAAGTTTTGTGCTCGGATACCAGTTGATGGTGAACGGAAACCTGTACACTCGGGGAACTTCAACCTTGGTATGTTTTGATTACACAAAGAAAGTTTCGATTGAAATTCCAGCGAACTTACGCACAAAACTAACTGGCTTGATTGTTGAATAGGGGATCTACTATCCCACAAAAAAACGTTATATGAAAAATTTACTCTTTATCCTTTTTAGTTCGATGCTGTTTACAGTTTCGGCACAAATTCCCGAAGTCAAAAAGAAAGATTCCTGCTACTTACGCTATGATGACAAGGGAGAGGTGATTAAAAATCACCAGCGATATGCTGAATGGGAATGTGGTAAACTTGTCGGTGTAGTAGACTGCAATCAGCGTTTGGAATTTGATGAGAGCACTAATATCGTCTACTTAAACAATGATGATATGGTCAATGCGACAGGAGGGAACAAGCCATTTACTGGACTTTGTGAAACATGTCACATGAATGGAACAATTGAGCGCAGGGTGAAATTTGTCAACGGAAAAGAAGATGGCATTGATACTACCTATTACAAAACCGGTTGTCCACAGGTGGTGCGAAGTCATATCCAAGGAGTTGAATCGGGGCAGTGGTTGTACTATTACGACAGTACGCAATTTCTAGCTTGGGAGATGAATTATCTGTTGGGAGAGCAGCACGGTAGACAAATCTACTTCACTAAATCGGGAGATACCACACGCTTGGAGACGTATGCTAATGGGCGATTGAATGGTGTGAAAAAGTCCTATTATCCAGGATCGAAAATTCAGCGTGAAACCAACTATGTAAATGGTATTCTTGAAGGACCGTTTAAGATTTACAACATGGAAGGTGTTATTATTGAAGAGCTGAATTACAAACAAGGAAAGAAAGATGGTGAATGTAAGTACTTCTATGATGACGGAAAACCATTGAAAAATGAAAACTGGAATTTCGGAGTGAAGAATGGAGCTTTTAAAGTGTTCTTCTATGATGGATCGATTCAAGTTTCTGAAAATTATGTAAAAGGATTAAAGGAAGGCTCTTTTGAAGAATTCTACCCAGACGGGAAAACCAAACACAAAAGAGTGTATAAGAAAGATGTCCTGCTGGAAGAATACAAATACGATGAGCATGGTCGTGAAACCTATGCTTTTCCTGAACGTGTGAAAAGTGAAGACGAGGACGATGAAATGCCAACAACGAAAAAGAAAAAAATCAAGGAAAAGAAGAAGAAAGGGAAATAGGAAGTCGATAACTCTAATGTGTGGATTTCCCTCCTGCTCTGCTTACTAGCATTGATTAAAGATATCCAACAGCGGCATAGGTCACGTACCCTGCCATTTCTTTAAATAGCTTGTTCCAAAGCAACATATTATCCGCGTTGGGAATGAGGTATTGATCCCAAAAATAATTGCCTGTTTGGTTCGCATAAAGATCTGTTGAAAATGGCGTGCACGACAGTCCCTCATTTTCAAAACAAGCCAACGAACGCTTCATGTGGATGCCCGATGTCACCAACAGAAATTTGTTGTAATGCGGGTAGGATTGTTGTAAAATTTTCTTTGTCTCGACAGCATTTTCATGTGTGTTGATAGAAACTTCCTCCGTGATAACATCTTGTTCAGGAATTCCCCAAGAAATGAGTACCTCTTTTACCTGTTTTGCTTCGTGTAGACCACGATCGGTTAAAAAACCTGAATCACCGGAGATCAACAGCTTATCCACCTTTCCCATTTTGTACAGCGAAACCGCTTTGAATAGGCGGTCACCTTGTCGACGAATACTGATTTCTTTCAAGTCACCATTGTATTCAAACATTCCTCCCAAAACAATTGCTACATCGTGATGTTCTACTTCGGTCAACGGAGTCCCAGGAATTTCCCACATGCGACAAAAGATGGAAAAGATGACACTATTTGTAAAGAAGACAAAGATGAAGATAGCACTCCATTTGCCAATTTTCTTCCATTTTGGTTTTTTGATGAAGATAAAGACTACGAGAGAGACGATCAGCCAAAAGAATGGTGATAACAGAAATAGCAGCGCTTTAGAAAGTATAAAAAACATACGCTAAATTAAATCAATTGAAAACATGTAAGTTAAAAAACTCCTTTAATTTTGTATAAAATCGATGAAATGGAAAAAATTGAATTGTGGTTAGGAATTGAAGGTGGAAGTATTTTCAAAGCAATTGCAGGATTCGGAATTAAGATAGGTATTGCCATTGCAGTATTGCTCATTGGTTTTTGGTTGGCAAACATTGTAAGTAATGCTATCGTTCGACTTTTGAACAAGCGACAAACAGAACCGAGTTTAACTAGTTTTCTATCGAGCTTAATAAAAGTTTCAATTAAGGTACTGGTGGTTATTACAGCCGTTATGCAGCTTGGCATAGAAATGACTTCTTTTGTAGCAATTCTAGGTGCAACTGGCTTGGCAATTGGTATGGCATTTTCTGGGACACTTTCCAATTTTGCTGGTGGAGTGATGATTCTGTTTTTTAAACCATTTAAGGTCGGTGACTTTGTTCATGTGCAAGGAGAACAAGGTTTTGTCGATGAAGTGCTAATTTTCAATACCATTCTTAAAACAACGGACAACAAGATCATCATTTTGGCAAATGGCGCAGTGGCAAATGGAACAATAATCAATTACACCAAAGCTGAAAACAGACGAGTGGACTGGTCCTTTGGGATTTCTTACGGTGATGATTTAAAAGTAGCAAAGGAGTTGTTGCAGAAATTTATTGAAGAAGACAAACGCATTTTGAAAGACCCCGAGCATTTTATTGGAGTGGGAATGTTGGATAATTCGTCCGTCAATATCACTGTAAGGGCATGGGTGAATACAGAACATTACTGGGAAGTCTTTTTTGCCATGAATGAAAGAGTGTACAACGAATTTGGTAAAGCTGGATTAACCATTCCTTTCCCACAAATGGATGTCCACGTAAAAAATCCGTCATAATGTCTGATTTGAACAAACATCCGCTCGTTCAGCTGTACATCGATCATAACAATTTCGGTCGGATACTGGAAATGGATTTCAGTATCAAATCGCCTGGTGTTGTGAGTTATTCTATGCCAATTTCGTCGCTTCATCTTGCTACGCCGTTTGCAGCACATGGGGGAGCGATTTCCGCCTTGATGGATGCTACAATGGGCGTATGTGCGTTGTCACGGGTAATTGAAGAAAACATGGTCGTTTCTACCTTAGAATTGAAAATATCTTTCATTAAACCTGCCTTTGAGAAGGACGTTTTATGTGCATGTGCAGATGTCATTAAAAAGGGAAAACGATTGATTTTTGTGGAAGGTAAAATATACAATCAAAATAATGAACTGGTAGCGATGGGTACTGGAACATTTAATGCCTACCCAGCTGAAAAGGCAGGATTTCGACCATAAGTTAAATAAAGTAAAACCACTTTATCTTTCAGAGTATTCCTTATCTTTGTTTTATGATTTTAATTTTAAATGATGTTGCAGGCACCGAGATTTTACTCATCTTGGTTTTTATACTGATTTTTTTCGGCTCTAAAAGTATTCCTGGTTTGGCAAGAACGATGGGTAAGACGATTAGGCAGATTAAAGATGCTTCACAGGACATTCAAAACGAAATCAAAAAATCAGGTGCTGAAATGAAGAAAGACTTGAATTTGACAGGGATCCTTGAAGAAACAGCCGAAGACATAAAAAGACCATTAGATCAAATGGCTACAGATCTCGATCAATCGATAAAGTATCAACCTAAGATGAACGGGGCACATGCTAAGCTTCAACAAGAACTGGACAATAAACCCCAGGCGAGCGAGTTACCTGTCGAAGAGGTAAAACCTACTACTGAAGCCAAAGAAGGAAGCCCTGAGAAGAATTAACAGTATATGATTTCTCTATGAAATCTTCACACATTCTCTACAACTTTAGTTAAAAAGCACGGATTTCACTTATTTCTACGTATCTTTGCACTCAATTTTAAAATATAAGAATGACATTTGAGGAACTCGGGCTAAAGAGTGAGGTGCTGAAGTCGTTAAAAGAACTGGGGTTTGAAGCACCGACTCCGATCCAAGAAAAAGCCATTCCACACTTATTGGGTGAGAATAGTGATTTTGTTGGTTTAGCTCAAACAGGGACAGGTAAGACCGCAGCGTTCGGACTACCATTAGTAAGCAAAGTGAAGGAAAACGTCAAAATTCCACAGGGACTAGTAATCTGTCCAACACGTGAACTTTGTTTACAAATCACAAAAGATTTACAGTCGTATTCGACACATCTGAAAATCAATATCGTATCTGTCTATGGCGGAACGGATATTAAACGTCAGATGACCGATGTTAAAAAGGGAGCTACAATTATTGTGGCAACACCTGGAAGATTGGTGGATTTAGTAAATCGTAAAGCAATTAATTTGCAAGAAGTTGAGTACGTTGTACTTGATGAAGCGGATGAAATGCTCAACATGGGATTCAAAGAGGATATTGATGCCATTTTGAACCAAACTCCTGATTGGAAAAATGTATGGCTTTTTTCTGCAACTATGCCGAAAGAAGTAGCATTTATTGCCAAAAAGTACATGGAAGATCCATTGGAAGTATCCATAGGTCACAAGAATCAGTCAAACGAAAATATAGATCACATCTATTTCGTGGTAAAAGAAAGAGATCGTTACGCTGCATTAAAGCGTCTTATCGATTTCAACCCAAACATTTATGGTTTGGTGTTTTGCCGTACGCGAATTGAAACTGCTGCAGTAGCTGATAAGTTAGGTAAGGAAGGATACAGTGCTGAACCTTTGCACGGAGATTTATCTCAAGCGCAACGTGATTCAGTAATGGGACGTTTTAGAACGCGTTCAATCCAGATTCTTGTCGCAACAGATGTAGCTGCACGTGGAATTGATGTGGATGATATCACACACGTTATCAATTACAACTTGCCGGATGAAATCGAGAATTATACGCACAGAAGTGGACGTACTGCTCGTGCTGGTAAGAAAGGAGAATCACTGGTGTTGATCAACACAAGAGAAGGATACAAGATTAAGCAAATCGAAGGTAAAATTCGCACCACATTTGTGAAAGGAGAAATTCCTGAACCAAAAGAAATTTGCGAAGCTCAATTGCTTAAGTTGGTGAATAAAGTCACTGCTACTGAAGTTAAAGAAGAGGATATTGCCGAATTTTTACCACCTGTAATGCAAGCTTTTGAAGGTTTATCGAAAGAAGAAGTTATTAAAAAATTCATTTCAGCTGAATTTAATCGTTTTATCGATTATTACGATAGAGCAGGCGACTTAAATGCTAAATCTGGAAGCGATAGAGAAGACGATCGTGGCAATCGCCGTGGACGCTCTGATAGATCGGATCGTGGAGACAGAGGTGATAGAGGAGATCGTGGGTCTGGACGTCGTGATGATGCTAATAAAACACGATTCTTTGTTAGCCTTGGTCAACGAGATGGATTAAACCCAGGTGGTTTGTTGCGTGTTGTATGCGATAGCACTGGATTGAAATCTGACAGCGTTGGAAAAATCGATATCCTTGCTTCTTATTCATTCTTTGAAGCTGACAATGAGTTAGCAGATAAGATCATCAAAGAAGTGAACGGTGCCGAGTACGAAGGACATAAAGTAAATGTCGAAGTAACAACGAAAAAACCTTCTGGAGGTGGTGGCGGAGCCCGCAGACCTAGTGGACACAGAGGCGGAGGTGGCGGTGGAGACCGTAGTTTTGGTGGAAACCGAAGAAGCGGTGGCGCACCACGTAGAGATGGAGCGTCAAGTAGCCCAAGAAGCGAAGGCGGAAACAGAAGAAGACGTAATTAATTTAGCAAGTTAGAATAAAAATGGAAATCAGAAATATTGCAATCATCGCCCATGTCGATCATGGAAAAACTACATTGGTCGATAAGATGATTGAGGCCGGAAGCGTTTTAAATGAAAGAGACCGTCCAACAGGCGAATTGATCATGGACAACAACGATTTGGAACGAGAAAGAGGAATCACCATCGTTTCAAAAAACGTTTCTGTAATTTATAAAGGGACAAAAATCAACATCATCGACACTCCTGGTCACGCCGATTTCGGTGGTGAGGTAGAGCGTGTATTGAACATGGCAGACGGTGTTTGCTTGTTGGTTGATGCATTCGAAGGTCCGATGCCGCAAACACGTTTTGTACTTGGAAAGGCGCTTTCAATGGGATTGAAGCCACTTGTTGTAGTCAACAAAGTGGATAAAGACAATTGTGCTCCGGATGAAGTACACGAGAAAGTGTTTGATTTGATGTTTGAATTAGACGCGAATGAAGCGCAACTGGAATTCCCTACCATTTATGGTTCGGCGAAGAACGGATGGATGTCGGATGATTATAAGCAACCAACAGATTCTATTTTGCCATTGCTTGATAAAATTCTTGAATATTATCCGCCAAAAACTATCGAAGAAGGAAACACACAGATGTTGATCACTTCGCTGGATTTCTCCTCGTTTGTAGGTAGAATTGCAATTGGTCGTTTGACAAGAGGTGTTATTAAATCAAATATGCCAATTATTTTGGCAAAAAGAGATGGTACACAACAAAAGCACCGTATCAAGGATGTTTTCGTTTTTGAAGGCTTGGAGCGTGTAAAGGTTGACTTAGTGCAACCTGGAGATATCTGTGCGATTACTGGACTGGAAGGATTTGAAATTGGAGATACAATTTGTGATTTTGAACAACCAGAACCATTGGAAAGCATCGATATCGATGAGCCAACAATGAGCATGTTGTTTTCGATCAACGATTCACCGTTTTTTGGAAAAGAAGGGAAGTTTGTGACGTCACGTCATATTTCTGAGCGATTGGAAAAGGAATTGGAGAAAAATCTTGCAATGCGCGTTCAAAAGACAGACAAAGCAGATAAATGGATGGTTTTTGGTCGAGGAGTAATGCACTTGTCAGTTTTGATTGAAACGATGAGACGTGAAGGTTATGAGTTACAAGTTGGTCAACCACAAGTAATTATCAAGGAAATTGATGGTGTTAAATGTGAACCAGTTGAGGAATTGACGATCGATTTACCGGAAACCAATAGCGGAACCGCAGTTGAAGCGGTAATGAACAGAAAAGGTGAAATGAAGAATATGGAACCGAAAGGGGATCGTATGAAAATCACTTTTGAAATTCCATCGCGAGGAATCATTGGTTTAAGAAATTACCTATTGACGGCAACCGCTGGTGAAGCAATTATGAGTCACCGCTTTTTGGAATACCAGCCTTACAGAGGTGAAATTCCAGGACGATTAAACGGTTCATTGATTTCAATGGAGCTTGGAACATCTATCCCATTTTCATTGAATAATTTGCAGGAACGCGGAACATTCTTTATTTCTCCAGGAGAAAGCATTTATGAAGGACAAGTAATCGGTGAAAACAGTCGCGCTAATGATTTGGTTGTGAATGTTACAAAGACCAAGAAAATGTCTAACATGCGTTCATCAGGAGCGGATGATAAAGTGAAATTAGCACCACCTAAACAATTTAGTTTAGAGGAGTGTTTGGAATATATCCAAGCTGACGAGTACGTGGAGGTAACTCCAGAAAGCTTAAGAATGCGTAAAATTCTTTTGAAAGAAACGGATCGTAAACGTAACGGAAAGTAAGAAAAACCATTACAGTTAGTTTTATATTGTGAATACCATGTTGATAACAATTGTTCATCGACATGGTATTTTGCTTTAAAAAGACTACTTTAGAATTAAATCAAGTTGTTAGATTATGTTTGATGATGATGAGAACGACGACGATCTCTTTGATGGCAATTTGCAAGAAGACCTCGAAAGATTTGAATCGTTAAAGAAAGGTGAGCCTTTGGGCTTTTTAGACAGCGATCGCTGGGAAGCATTGATAGATCATTTTTTAATGAATGGAGCTTACAAGAATGCTATAAAATGCGCTGAAGAAGCACATAATCAGTTTTCGTATAATCCACTGTTCAAGTTACGTCACGCGCAAGGTTTATCAGCAATGGGAAACCTTAAAGATGCGTTGAACATTCTGAATGATCTTGAGAAATCTGGACTATCTTCTTTCGAATTGATTTTGACCAAAGCATCTGTATTTAGCATGTTGAAAGACAAGAAAAATGCAGTCAAGTATTTCGAAAGTGCCTTGGAACTTGCAGCGGATGAAGACAAGGATGAGGTGTATTTAGATCTAGCGATGGAATACAGCAATGCAGATGATTACAAAGCCGCGTTAGAAGTGCTTAAACGAGCAATCAAGGACAATCCAAACAACGAGGCAGCCATTTATGAGATAGCATTTTGTTATGATCAACTAGGCGACCACGAGAAATCGATCAAATGTTACAGCGATTTTATTGACGATAATCCCTATTCCTTCACCGCTTGGTACAATCTCGGAAATGCATATTCAAAACTAGAGGATTACGAAAAAGCGATTTGGGCGTACGACTATTGTATCATTGTAAACGATGATTTTGGTCCCGCTTATTTCAATTTAGGGAATGCTTATCTGTCCAGTGATAAATACAGAAAAGCCATTGAGAACTTTCACAAATGCATCGAAATTGATGGTGAGGATCCAATTGCGTTTTGTTACATCGGCGAATGTCACGAGCAACTAAAAGAACTCGATCTAGCAAAACATTTTTATAAGAAAAGTCTAGAATTGGCTCCTTTGCTTCCAGACGCATGGTTGGGACTTGGAATTGTAGAAGATTTGAGCGGTCGTACGAAGGAAGGAATTATCTTAATTCTCAAAGCAGCTGAATTAGACCCTGAAAATGCGGGAATTTATCACGTGTTGGCAGGTGCTTACGAGAAACTAGAGCTTTTTGAAGAAGCAACGGAATATTATGAATTGTCGCTGGCGCTAGATCCAACGGATGAAGAATGCCTGATCAATTTCACGAATTTACTTTCCATTATTGGATCGTGGCAAGAAACGCTTGAATATGTTGAGGAATTCGATCGATTAAATTCAGGGAGCGATATTGTACCCGTGATAAAGGTGAATATATTATGGCAACTCGGTAGGAAAGAGGAATCCTTAGAATTGTTTAAACAGTGCCTTGCAGACGACAAAGAAAAAGCATTGGAAATTTTTGAAATTAACCCCCTTCTTAAAAGTGTGACAGAATTTGTACTTTTGAGCGATAAATAAAACCAGAAAATGAATTTTAAATTAAGCCATATACCAGAACGTACGTTAAAACCTCGTAATAGTGGAATCACTATGATGATGGATAAAGGACTTAGCTTGAGAGAGGTAGAGGATTTTATTTCCGCTTCGGGACATTTAACAGACGTCGTGAAATTTGGATTTGGGACATCGTACGTTGCCAATAATTTGCAAGACAAGATTAACCTATACAGAGAAGCAGGAATCCGTCCGTACTTTGGTGGAACGCTGTTTGAAGCGTTTTATGCGCGTGGAATGGTGAAGGAATACTTGCAAACGTTGGATAAATTTGGATTGGATTTAGCTGAAATTTCTGATGGTTCCATCATTATCAATCACGATGAAAAATGCGAGTTGATTCATTCGATGGCAAAGGACAGAACTGTATTGTCTGAAGTCGGTTCAAAAGACTCGGGTATTATTGTTACTCCTGCAAAATGGATCAGAATGATGTCTACTGAATTGGAAGCTGGATCATGGAAGGTGATTGCTGAAGGTCGTGAATCTGGAAATGTGGGTGTATTTAGATCAAACGGATCTGCGCACACGCTTTTGATCAATCGAATTATAGCCAAGGTGAATCCTGAAGATATTTTGTGGGAAGCTCCACAGAAAAATCAGCAAGTTTGGTTTATTAAGTTGTTTGGAGCCAATGTGAATTTGGGGAATATCGCTCACAATGAAATGATTCCGCTTGAATGCCTGCGTTTGGGATTAAGAGGTGATACATTCTTCGACTTTATGCCGGAAGATTATGCAGCGCGCTTAAAACAAGTCAACGATGACGAAGAAATCGAAGTAGGAGAGGAGTAATTTTCTTAGTCTTTTTTGAAAACCATGAAACAAGAGTTTCTAATCAGGTACAATACAAACTCCACAGGTGATACTGACAAATGGAGAATTGTGACAGACGAGAAAGAAATTCTTGTCTCTGAAATTCAAATCAATGTTTCATCGTTTACTTCCAAAGATGAAATCCCCGAAGTTGGAACGAAATATCACATCAAATGTGAAGGTACACTGACCATTAAGGACAATAAAGCTGAAATTAATTGATTTTTTCTTTCTTCTTCAACTCAAATAAATCCGTTCTTCGGTCTTTCAAGTTACGCACACTTCCAAACTGATTCAGTTCGCGCAGTAAATCAATATCAACATCAGCAATCAGAATCATTTCTGTATTTGGCGTAGCTTCTGCCTTAATTCCATTCGCTGGGAAGGCAAAATCACACGGCGTAAACACCATCGACTGTGCATACTGAATATCCATGTTCTGAACTTTCGGTAAGTTACCCACACTTCCTGCAATTGCAACGTAGCATTCATTTTCGATTGCTCTCGCTTGCGCACAATTTCGTACCCGTGAAAATCCATTTTGTGTATCGGTGAGAAATGGAACAAACAAAATATCCATTCCATCATCCGCCAATAAACGACTTAACTCTGGGAACTCTGAATCGTAACAGATCAGAATCCCGATCTTACCACAATCCGTATCGAAGGTCTCCAATTTTTTTCCACCCTGCATTCCCCAGACTTTCGCTTCATCTGGTGTAACGTGTAGTTTTTCGTAACGTTCAGTAGTACCGTCTCGTCGGCACAAATAACCAACATTGTACAATCGCTCGTTGACAACCTCAGGCATACTTCCTGAGATGATATTAATATTGTATGAAATCGCTAACTGCGAAAACTTATTGACAATGGTTTCGGTGTGTTTCGCCAATTCACGAATCGCATCAGGTGTCGACATATGGTTGTTTTCTGCCATCAACGGAGCGTTAAAGAACTCTGGAAACAATGCAAAATCGGAACGATACCCAGAAACGGCATCCACGAAGAATTCAACTTGTTGAAGCAACTCATCTAAATTTTTGTAGGGACGCATTTGCCATTGTATCAAGCCTAATCGCACGACTTTCTTCACCTGAGAAGCTTTCTTGTTAGGTTTTTGGTAATAAATATTGTCCCATTCCAACAAAACGGCATACTCATTCGATGCCTTATCTCCTTCCAAATACCCCTTCATTACTTTCGCTGGGTGGAAATCATTCGAGATCTGAAAGTTTAATACAGGATCTTCAATCTCTTTTCGTTTGACTTTGTTGATGTATTGCTGAGGAGTCATCTCGCTCGAATACTTGTGGTAATTAGGAATTCTTCCTCCAAAAGCAACACCTTTTAGATTCATTTGTTCACACAATTCTTTGCGGTAATCGTACAAACGTCGACCTAATCGTAATCCACGAAACTCTGGTTTAATAAAAACATCAATTCCATACAAAACATCTCCATCGGGGTTATGCGTATTGAACGAGTAGTTCCCTGTGATTTCCTTGTAGGTATGATGTTCATCAAATTTATAGTAATCAACAATAATGGACAACGCACAACCAGCAATTTGGTTATTTACTTTTATAACAACTTGACCTTCTTTAAACTGATTGATAAGCGATGCGATGTGTTCTTCCTTCCAATACGAATTTGGCATATTGGTATATGCATCGATCATCGTGTCCTTCAACTCCTGATAATCATCTACGTTTAAAAAAAGTAGTTCTATATTTTCAATTGGTTCCAATGCCATTCTTTTTTTCTGGGTAATAGTTATTAATGATTGAACTCATTTCTTTTTTGTTTTCTGCTACGGCGACCACTTCCTCCCACGTTTCATCCGAAATTAATTCTCGGAGTGGCTGAGGTAATTTGGGAATAGTTCCAAACTCTTTGAGTAATTTTTTATCCCACACCTTATAATATTTCAATAAGTCATCTGGGTAAACGACTTTTCGCTTTGTCCCCTCATTGATCCCCCTAAATGGCTCAGAAATATTTAGATAGCCATAATCATCCGTCAGTTCCTCACCTGGATGAATGTCTCGAATGGCTATTTCGAAGTCATAAGCCGTCGTTAAACAATTTGAATTAAAGCTATGATTTACGAAGCGACCGTTGTCCCAACAGAGCACAAAGTTACCATTGTTATTGCGAAATGAGTACGTTTCTAGAATATTCTGATAAATCGGCTTCATATTTTCCACTTCGGCTTGACTAAATTCACGGTCGAATTTGTCCAGCACCCAGGTGATAGTTCCGGCAGGAATGAATTCTGTGGCTACAACTCCGTAGCCTATTTCTTCACTAATAAATTTAAGTTCGGTATGTGGATGGATCATTGGTTTTACAATTAATGTTAGAGCGAATTAACGAAATAAATTGATTCAAAAAATAGTTCGCTTAAAATATTAAGTCGACTGAAATTTTAGTCAATTAATCCAAAGTCTTTCGCAATATAATAGGTGGAGAAAAAGTCGCGATCCACCGCGAACATTCCTGTTTTTCCACCCTGTTCTTTTCCTTCGCCTGGATCAACAGGAAGGGCATGTCCCGTTTTTTCAATTTGATAAAAAATTACGCGTTCATTTGCTAGACTATCTTGGTAACTTGTCCGAGTAATGAGAGGGTTGCTGGCAAATTTAGGCTCAGCAATTCCGTCATTTTTATCGAGGCCATGCAAAAACGTCCATTGTTTGAGTAATTCTTGGGAATTTTGAAAGTCAACCACATTATCCTGCGTACCATGTCCCACAATTAACCGTGGATAAGAATCAGCTTTTGGTACCAGACTTGCCCATTCTTCGGGAGTTCTTGAGGGCGGATTTGACATGGCAGATGATGCACTTAACATTGTCTCGGCTATGCCATAAGCACCACCAGCGAAAGCAGCTCCCGCGTTAAAATTGGAGGGCGAAGTCGACATAAGATTAACTGTCATAGCCGCACCAGCCGACAATCCATAGATGAAAATACGTGTAGAATCGATGGAATAATTGGTTTTGGTGTATTCAATCATTTCTAGAATGGAGGAAGATTCACCACTGTTTGGATCAATGTCTTTTTTACTGAACCAATTAAAACAATTCGACATGTTGTTTGAACGCTTTTGTTCTGGATAAATCACAACGAACCCATATTTATCCGCAAGCTCGTTCCATCCAGTTTGCTCAGCTACCTTTTGGGCACTTTGAGAACAGCCGTGTAACACGACAACAAGCGGGACATTCTGTATTTTTTTCGGAGTGCTAGAATAAATAAACATGTTTAGGTTTCCAATATTTCGTCCGAAATCAGAAACTTCAACCAATGAACTTTGTGTGATCGACAAAAATGGGATCAATATAAAAACCAAGGTAATGAGTCTAAGATGTGATTTAATTTTGTTGACTGGCATAACTGTACTGAATCTAAACATCAAGTATAACAATTTTTAAACCGAAATAAGAATGATTTAATATTGGCTTAATAAGCAACCCTTTCCAAGTGTCTACGTTAGAAGGGAGTAAAACTGTTATATTACCTTATAAACTTAAAACTAGAACTACACAAATGTTAAAAAAACAGGTCATATATCCTAATTGGATAGGAATCAAACAAGACCAACGGAATTTAAACATTTAGCTGTATTTTCGAAACGTACTATGAAAACACTATTTTTACTACTAGCCACATTCATGCAAACGATTGCATGGTCGCAAAACTGGATTGATTCGTACAACGATGCGTCTATCTCCATCAAACACTCAAAAATTGATTACGAAAACACTTCGGATGGGATTCACCATGAGCGCGTCATTTTTAGTTATACGAATCATACCGACCAAGATTTAATACTAAGTTTTGAGAGGAAAATAGCGTACAATCTTGAGGAACTTCCAAGCTCACCTGAAAGAAGTTTTGAACTGGTGATTCCTGCCAATTCTACGTTGTCTTATAATTCAGATAATCAAAGAGATAAGGCGTACTATATTTTCAGCAACGATTTGAAAGGCACGATTAAAAAACAATTGAGCGGTTTTGAATTAATTAATATTGAATACAACTAGAAATGATCAAAAAATTACTACTCTCCAGCGTATTTTTATGTGCAGTCGTTAACTTTAGTAGTTCACAATGTGACATAAATGTTAGTGTCAATCCAACTGAAATTGTTTGTGGACAAAGTGCCACACTTTCTGCATTTGGATCCTCTACTGGTCAAGTAATCCTTGATGAAGATTTTAATACTGGGGGATTTGGTCCTGGTTGGGGATCAACCCCTGGAGCCACTAGTTTTTCCAATCCTTGTTCTCCAGGTGGAGTGGATGGTACGCCACACGCTTGGATGGATAATAACACGTCTGTTCCTAGAACATTGGTTTCAGCGTCTTACAACTTAACAGCTGCAACTGCGGGTGTAACTATTTGTTTTGATTTGCTTTTTGCTGAACAAGGCGATGCCGCCCCTTGTGAAGGTCCAGATGAACCAGACGAAGGGGTTTATTTACAGTATTCTACCAACGGAGGAGCCACTTGGATTGATATCTATTACTTCGATCCGAATGGTGGGAATGACCCGCAATTGACCAACTGGAATAACTGGTGTTTTCAGATTCCTGCAGGTGCAATTACAGCAAATACAATGTTTCGCTGGCATCAAGTCGCTGACTCTGGAGCAGATTATGATCACTGGGGAATTGACAATGTTCAGATTTTTCAGAATGATATCAATGCTGAAGTTGAGTGGTTGCATGACGGTTATTCATACGGGGTAGGTAACTCTGGCGGTCCAAATCCGAATCCCGTTTCACCAACAAGCACTACGACGTATACGGCTCAGATTACTACTGGGACAGGGCAAGTTTGTACAGCGGATATAACGGTAGTTGTCATCGATCCTGTATTCGACGTGAATGTTTCAGCCAATCCAACAACAATTTGTGATGGTGAGTGTACGGATATAACGGGAACGGCTGTATGGGTTGTTGACGCAGGAGGCATAGAGACCTATGAGAATAACCAAACCGAAGATGTTGCCTCCGGCTTTGGGTTCGGTAGCATTGGTGCAGGGGTTAACGTTAATGTTCAAGGTATTAATATGAGTGCTCTAACTTCTGGTACGATAACAGAAGTCTGTATTAATAACTTTTTTTATTTTTCCTTTGGATTCCCAAGTTCAGTAACTGTTGCGGATTTTGAATTTTCGTTGATTGCACCTGGAGGATGTGCCGAAATCATTTTGATACCACAGGGGAGTTTACAACCATCTACGCAATTTGGACCAGGAATGCAGGATGTATGTTTCGAAGTTGGAGGGGCAACAAACTTATCTTCAGTCCCGCAACCATATTCAGGGACCTATGTGCCAAACCAAAGTTTTGACCTAGCCAATGGTTGCGATCCAAACGGAGTATGGACATTACAAATGGAGGCACCTTCTGGTTTAACATTCGGTGCTGGGGCATTTGACGGCTGGTCTATCACCTTCGATGACCCGCCAATTCTTGCACCTGTTGATATTAGTTGGTCACCAACAACTGGACTTTCTGATCCAAATTCAATCAATACGGAAGCGTGTCCACTTGTTAGCACAGATTATGAGCTTACGGTTTCAAATGGAACACCAGGTTGTGCCACACACACCGAAATAGTTTCTATCACTGTAAACCCTTGTAGTGGATGTGTTCCACCAGTATTAGACATAGATCCTTTGGTAGCTTGTGCTCCTTCAACTGTAGATTTAGCAAATGCAGTAAATCCTTCGTCAGATCCTGCAACGATAAGCTATCACGCAACTGAGGTAAATGCACAGAATGATGTGAGTCCGATAGCTCAAACTGTAGGAACTTCAGGTTCATACTGGATAAGAGCAGAGGATCCAGTCGATCCGACCTGTTTTGATGTATTTGAAGTCGTGGTGACAATTAATCCTCAAGACGATGCATCATTTACACTGACAGATTTCTGTGCTGGTTCACCAAATAGTGCCACTGGTATTGCTACCGCGGGTGGAACGTTTACTTTCAATCCAGCACCTGGAGATGGTGCAACGATTAATGCATTGACTGGTTCTATTACCAACGGTGTTACAGGAACAACCTATACGGTTCAGTATACAACTAGTGGTACTTGTCCCGCATCTTCAACAGAAGCAGTGACTGTTAGTGGACTGGATTACTCTGTCATGATCGTAGATGAAAACTGCGGAACGGGTAATGGAGAAATTAACCTTACAGCAATTGGAGGAAATCCTGGTTTTACCTATTCTATTAATGGGGGTACAACAACGCAAGGGTCACCTAATTTCACAGGATTAAGTGCAGGGATTTACGCGATTGAAATTACCGATGCATTAGGTTGTGTTGCCACAGGCAACGAATCTGTGGGAAACATTGGTGGAGCTACAATTGACAATATTACTCCTACAAATGAATCTTGCCCTGGTGCATGTGACGGATCGATAACAGTAGATGTGTCAGGCGGTACTCCTCCATATTCGTATCAGTGGTTTGACGCAGGAGGAAATCCAATTGGTCCAAATGCAGCTACGATTGACAATTTGTGCGACGGCGACTATTCTGTTGAGGTTTCTGACGCTTCAGGTGGCGGTTCTGTAATTCTAAATACCAATTATGATTTTGAAAACGGACCTGGTGGAGGGTGCGACTGTCCTACAGGTTTTGCATGTGCGAATGACGCCGGTCAAGTATTTGATGGAGTAATGCCCGTGTACGCTCCTGGAAATCAAGGGTGTGTTTCTACAGCTAATAATTATACAAATTCTTTAGGCGCTAATAGCGGTACGGGTTATGTGTACTTCTACGCAGGTGCAGATAATATATCCACTGGGAGTATAGCATTTACTGGAGGAGAACAGGTTGAGCTTTGTGTCTGGTATGCTGGTCCACAAGGCGCTGGAGCTTCAGGTCAGAATACTGCTAATGCACATTTTTCGTTCGGGATGAATGGAGCGCAAATCGGACCAGATGTCTTGGTGCCAACCAACACAGGATGGACTCAGTTTTGCTTCACAGTAACCATGACAGCAGGAAACCATACGTTCCAAATTCTTTCAGGAGGTGCTGCGCAGTACGCTATGTGGTTTGATGATTTTACCGTTACTGATATCTCTGGTGGAGGTGGTCCAGCATGTCCTGTTTCTTCAAATTCTACGATTGATCCTCAGTTACCAGATGATCCGTCATTTACATTGACAGATTTCTGTGCTGGTTCACCAAATAGTGCGTCAGGTATTGTTACACCGGGTGGGACATTTACATTCAACCCAGCTCCAGGAGATGGTTCCACTATCAACGGAGCAACTGGAGAAATTACGAATGGAGTGACTGGTACAACTTACACAGTTCAGTATACCACGGCTGGAGCGTGTCCAACTTCATCGACGGAGACAGTAACAGTTAGCGGATTGGATTACACAGTTTCGATTGTGAATGAAAATTGCGGAGCTGGTGATGGAGAAATTAATCTGACCGCAGTAGGTGGTACGCCTGGATTTACATACTCTATTGACGGTGGAACAACCACTCAAGGTACTCCTAGCTTTACGGGCTTAACTGCTGGAAACTATGGTATCGAAATTATTGATGCATTCGGTTGTGCCGCAACAGGAAACGAGTCTGTCGCGAATATTGGCGGTGCTACTATTGATAACATAACACCAATAAACGAATCATGCCCAGGAGCCTGCGACGGTTCTATAACTGTGGATGTTTCTGGTGGTAATCCACCGTATACGTACCAATGGTTTGATGCAGGAGGAAATCCAATTGGATCGAATGCCGCTACTATCGATAATTTATGCGATGGTTATTATTCTGTAGAAGTTTCAGATGCTGCGGGGGGTAGTGCGCAATTGTTTTACGATGATTTTGAGTCTGGCGCTGCAGGTTGGACGCTGAATGTACCAGTTGGTCCAGAAGGAGCGGATCCAAATTTCTTTGAAGTCGATGATGATGAAGGGGGTGTAGCAGTTGGTGGATGTGGAATTGCTGGAAACGGTGATGCAACCTTACACATTACAAGTGTATTCTTCCCAAATGGAGGCGCTGCTTATGATGCTGGTGGTTTATGCGGATTCTTATTCTGCCCTGAAACGCACAGACAAGCGGAATCACCTTTGATTAACACAGTTGGTCAAACGGGTTTAACACTTAATTTTGATTTTATAGCTGGAGGTGCTCCACCAGTAGACCAAGCCACAGTTTGGTACAACGATGGTTTTGGATGGACATTATTAAGTCCGTTGTTCTCAGGTACTGGTGCATGTGCACCACAAGGAATTTGGACTTCATTTTCTTCACCGTTACCTGCGTCGTGCGAAAATATTCCAAATTTACAAGTAGCCATTCGATGGGATAATAATGATGATGGAGTAGGAACAGATCCTTCAGTTGCGATCAATAATCTGGAAATTATTACATCGGCTGCTGCAAATTGCGCATCAACAGAATTTGCAACATTAACAGCTCCAGCACAAGCTGACCCCTCATTTATCTTGACGGATTTCTGCGCTGGAACAGCTAATAGTGCTACCGGGATTGTTACACCAGGAGGAACATTTGATTTCAACCCAGCACCTGGAGATGGAGCAACGATTAACGCTACAACGGGTGAAATTTCGAACAGTGTTCCTGGAACAATATACTCGGTAGAGTATACTACTGGTGGTGCCTGCCCTGAGACAAGCATCGCAACTGTTGAAGCAGAAGATTGTTGTAATATCAATTTGGACACTACATCAACAGTAGCTCCTAGCTGCGGTCAAGCGGACGGAACTATTAACGTGCAAGCAGTGGGTGGAGATGGAAACTATACATACAGCATAGACAATGGACCATTTGTAGCGTCTAGTTCCTTTACCAACTTAGTTTCTGGAAGCTATGAAATAGTTGTACAAGACGGTTCAGGAGTATGCAGCGACACGATCGATGTTCAACTGTCCGACTTGAATGCACCTGTCATTACAGCGGTTAATGGTATTGATCCACTGTGCAATGGCGATTTGACAGGAGAGGTAGAAGTGATCGCAAATGGTGGTTTTGGCACCTTGGACTATGAAATCGGAAATCCAGCGCCTATTTCTAACAACGGAACAGGGGTGTTTACTGGATTAGCAGCCGGCAACTACACTGTTACTGTCACGGATGATAATGGATGTCAAACAACTGATGCTGTTGTTATTACTCAACCAGCCGTCGTAACAGTCAACGCCAATAGCATTGACGTAAGTTGCTTTGGAATGAGCGATGGTGAGATCGAAGTTATTGGAGGAGGTGGAACCCCAGGTTACAACTATTCAATTGACAATGGCACGACATGGAACGCAAATCCAGTATTTACGGGATTAACAGCGCAAACCTATCAAGTTGTTGTGGAAGACGCCAATGGATGTCAGTCAGTAGTGGAAAATATAATCATAGGTGAATCGAACGCATTGGTTGTAAATACTGTGGTCACAGATGCTTCTTGCTTTAATGATTGCGATGGCTCTATTACTTGGAATGTGGCGGGTGGTACAGCGCCGTACCAATATGTAAGTAATGGTACGAACTTAGGAAGTAACAATGCGGTTAATTTATGCGCAGGAAGCTACAATTACACTATAACCGATGCAAATGGTTGTTCAAGCGCAGGTGTTGAAACGGTTCAACCTGGAGTTCAAGTGGTACCAGTTGTTATTTCACGTATCGACGATGGTTGTACCGATGACTGCGATGGAGAGATCGTCATAGGTTCTAATACAGGAGTATCATATACTTTGAATGGCATTTCAAACGGAACAGGCGTATTTACTGGATTATGTGCCGGGAACTATAACTTTCTTATTACCGATGCCAATGGTTGTACTGCGAACCAATCGGTTATGATTGGAACTACCGCACCAACGTATGCAGATTTCTTACATTTGCCAACAACACTGACAGTGTACAATAGTACGGTGAGTTTCAACAATAATTCCATTAACGCTAATCAGTATGAATGGCATGTGGTAGGGCAAAATGGATATAGTCATACGTATACCACGGAAGATGCTGAGCATACGTTCCCGAGTGATACAGGTACCTATCAGGTTTGTTTGACGGCAATTAATACAGGAGGCTGTCAAGACGAGATGTGTGTTACGATTATAGTTGAAGATGAAATTGCGATTTATGTACCTAATTCATTCACACCGGACGATGATGAGTTCAACCAAACGTTTAGAGCATATGTCAATGGAATTGATGTATTCGATTTTGATTTCTTGATATTTAATCGTTGGGGAGAATTAATTTGGGAATCCCATGATGCTTCAGTTGGATGGGACGGAACTTACAAGGGAAAACTGGTACAAGAAGGAACATATGTTTGGAAGATTGTAGTGAAAGACTTACAACTGGATTACAGAAGAACTTACACAGGTCATGTTTCTATTTTGAAATAGGATTTAAAAATTAAATTTTAAAAGGAGCTTTCTTAATAGAGGGCTCCTTTTTTGTTTGAATTTCTAGTTGAGTCGCAGGAATTACTTAACTTCTTTGAAACAAGGACCAAAATATGTATATTGCACTACTAAATTAAACTTTAAAACTAGTGAAAATGAAACTACTTATTGTTACTGTACTCTCCATTTTATGTGGTGTACAATTAGAAAACTATTCGTTTGGTCAGCACAACACTCCTACTGCTAGTATGGAGGAAATTGCCATTAAGGGTGATGTAATCGTTCGATTGCACAAAGGAAGTGACCCAAAAATGGTCTTAGATAAAATGCCCAAAGAATTTGACTTAAAAATTAACAGATGTTTGTCAAAGCACACCGACATATGGTTGTTTAATTACGAGCAGACCGCAAACATTCATGAAGTAATTGAAAACTTGTATAGAATTGAGGAAGTGTGGTTAGCTCAAACGAATACTCTTGTTGAGTTAAGACAGGCACCAAATGATCCACTTTATGGAAATCAGTGGCAACATCAAAATATTAATTCTGAAGAGGCTTGGGATATTACAACTGGCGGTACAGCAGCTTCTGGAGAAGATATTGTTGTTTGTATTATTGAAAGTGCAAACGTAATGGGACATCCAGATTTGGTTGCCAATCACTGGGTAAATACAGCGGAAACATTAGACGGCACAGATACAGATGGAAACGGATACATAGATGATGTAAATGGATGGAATGTTTCAACAAATAACCATAACATCGGAACAGGAAATCATGGTACATCTGTTGCAGGAATGATAGGTGCTAAAGGAAATAGCGGTGTAGGTGTTGCTGGTGCAAACTGGGATGTGAAAATGATGGTTGTTGCAGGGCATGACAATCCTTTTACGCAAGCCAATATTGTAGAAGCATATACATATCCACTAGATGCTAGATTACTTTGGAATGCAACTAACGGTGCCGAAGGTGCATTTGTTGTTGCGACCAATGCCTCTTGGGGGATAGATAATGCTGATCCTGCAGATTACCCTATATGGTGTGGCTTCTACCAAGATCTTGGTGAGGCAGGAATCCTCAATTGTGGAGCAACTTCTAATAGCAATGTGAACGTGGATGTTGTTGGTGACATGCCTACAGGTTGCCTTAATGATTACATGGTGGCTGTAACTGCCACGGATATTAATGATGTGAAAACGTTTGCTGGTTATGGAGTAAACTCGATTAATGTCGCTGCACCAGGAGATAATATTTATACTACTAATAATAGTGGTTATGGTAACACCTCAGGAACTTCTTTTGCTAGTCCTTATACGGCGGGAGTAATAGGATTAATGTACAGTATTCCATGTCCGAGCTTTATGGCCTTTGTTAAAGCGGATCCACAAGGAGCAGCGGATATGGTGAGAAATGCCTTATATGACGGAGTAGATCAAACAGCGCAATTACAAGGAATGGTAACCTCGGGAGGTAGAATAAACGCCAAAAACTCAATTGATTTATTGATGGATCAAATTTGTAGTAGTTGTACTCCACCATCTAATATTCAGACAACTACAATTAACGACATTGACGCTTCTATTTCTTACACAGGTGTCGCTGAAGCAGATGATTATACAATTTACATTCAAGAAGCAGGTTCTGGAAGTTGGAGTTCATTTACTACTGCAGGGACTACTCACACATTTAATGGACTAACAGCGTGTACTGAATATGAATTTTATATAGAATCCACTTGTGATGTAGAAACAAGCGTTTCTTCTCCTATTCAAACATTTGTTACGACAGGTTGTGGAAACTGTATTGAATTGCCTTACTGTGCAACTACAACAACAAATCCTGATATTTTTATAGGTGTTCATTCACCTAGCGGCGTTGAAACAGAGTACACTGGTTATATATTGACTGATGATTGGGGTGCTGATCTTGAAGACGGTTATGCGTATGGTGATTTGGTGCTTGTAGATGATGGCACTGCTGCTGGTGAAGAAGGTTGTGGTGCATTAATTAATGGTGTCGCTGTAGATGGAAATATTGCTGTTGCTTTGCGTGGTACGTGTAATTTCTCTCTAAAGGCATTAAATGCTCAAAACGCAGGTGCTACGGCATTAATCGTAATCAACAACCAAGGAGCATCTCCTCCGCAGTTAGGTGACGGCGGACAAGGTCCGCAAATCACCATACCTGTTGTGATGGTTTCTCAAGTTGCTGGTGCTAATCTATTAGCTCATCTTCAAGGTGGAAATAGTGCCGTTGGTTTTATAGGACAACAAAATGAATGGATAGAATCATTTGAATTGGATGGCGTACTAAGTACATCAGGTGATGATGGTGGTTATAGAGCTCCGAGTCTTACGCATATCAACCTTGACGTGAATACCCCTTATTCATTTACACTTACTCCAGGACAAGATGGTCAAGAAATGGATCAGTATACCCGAATTTGGGTAGATTTAAATCAAGACGGCGTATTTGATGTCTCGGAAATTATTTATGATCAATCAACGGCTACTCCGGGTGTTATTTCAGATATGATAACTATTCCTGGAACTGCCACGCTTGGTAGTACACGAATGAGAGTTCAAATGGCATATCAAGGGTACGGTTCAAATCCTCTGCCAAATGTATGTGGGACTTTTACTTCTGGTGAAGTGGAAGATTATTGTATTGAACTTTCTTCAGGCGTATCTTGTGGAATGACAGTGAATTCTACAGTGACAGATCCTACCTGTGAAGGACAAGACAACGGAAGTATTTCTGTTGCTGTTAGTGGAGGTGCCCCAGGTTATTCGTATAACTGGGGAGCAGCGGGTGGCAATGTCGATAACATTTCTGGATTGTCGAATGGCAATTACATGGTAACGATTACCGACAACATTGGATGTGATACAATAATCAGTTATAACTTGGCGTATGATATTACATTGGGTGCAAACTTCAATAACACGGATGTTTCCTGCAACGGAGAAGGCGATGGCGTCTCAGTTGTTACAGGGACAGGAGGCACTGGATATAGCTATCAGTGGACAGCAGGACCAGCAGGAGATACATACAGCGCATTGGATGGAGGTAATTATTCAGTGACTGTAACCGATATCGCTTCTGGTTGTGAAACGGTTGAGACTACTACGATCAACGAACCTGCTGCGGAACAAGTTGGTTTTACTTCGAACGTAAATTTCCTTGATGTAAACTTTACAAATACGTCTTCGATGGGTACGTATGCTTGGGATTTCGGCGATGGTGTTGGAACTAGTGCATTTACTAGTCCTAGCTACACGTATGCTTTACCAGGAACATATACCGTATGTTTGGAATTAACAACTTCTTGTGGGGTTCTGAATGTATGTAACGATGTCACTGTTACTCAAAATACTGCTGGAATACTTTCGTTGAATATGGAAAGTGTGGTTGTTTATCCTAACCCATCTAATGGAGTAGTGAATTTTAAAATCACAAGCGCAAATGTTGCTTCCATTGAAATAGTAGATGTAGTTGGTAAAGTGATAACTGCACAACAAGTAGTTAGTGAGTTAACTACATTTGATTTAAGTAAACTAAACGATGGAACATATTTCTATCGAGTTAAAGATGCTAACAATTCAGTACTCGTGGTTGATAAGGTGATGATAGCAAGATAATAATTGGTTTTTTTAATGAAAGAGCCCTTTTGAATATTCAAAAGGGCTTTTTTGTTAGATACATTTTATACGCTTTATTCAACAAACTCTTTTAAATCAGTTGCGTTAAATGTCCATTCAGGAGTACGAATCTGATCGGATGAATTGAGTGAGTACCACGGACTGATTAATTCATTGGATGGATTAATCAACACATGTGTTTCTTGCGCTGGCATATAACTTTGTGCAAGTAGGAATAGTTGTTCGCCAGTTTCGCTGTGTTTCGCCATATCAACGACAATTACAGCGTGACCCGGAGATCCTCCTTGAATAAAAACATCTCCAATTTTCATCTCTTGCATGTTTTTCGATTTCATTTCCTTCGATAAAGACAGTGTTCCAGCGTAAGAGAAAATCAGTTCCATGTAACTCCAGAAGCTAGCATACGAAGTTGAAGGCGTTCCACCATCTTTCCAAAATGTTTGGTTCCCATTAAAACCAACACGTTTTCCTTTCATCCATTTTGAATAATCTACCCGAAATCCATTCGTGAAATTGAAATGAATTTGATCGTACTTTTTCTCGTTCCACAAGTATTCGGCTCTTAACCGCATAATCGCATCGGCACATTGGTGTAAATCACGCTTACCAATCGGTAAATCAATTACCGCATCGTACACATCGTTCGATTTCACACTTCCATTGTAATAAAGTACTTTTGAACCTGATGGTTTGAGCGGAAGTTGTCGTAAATAACTGGCAAAACTTGCCGCTTCACTTTCTACTCGAATAAAACCTGCAGGTGGACTGAAACGCGTCTCTATCGTGCTGCCGTTTGGATCAATAATGGCTATATCGGTGACAGTAGTTTCTTCTTCTGTAGTGTTGTTCACGGAATGCTCATTTTCTACACAAGAAAGCATTAGAACAGCGAAGATGGGATAAAATATTAATTTCATGGTGTGATTTTTTTAGTGGTCAACTGTACAAAGATCACTCCAATACGTTCACAACTGAAAAGCGCGAGTAGAGTTTTGTTAAACATGAGCTGTTGATAGGTAAATTGAATCGAGCAATTTGTATGCAAGTGAATCATTACTTTTATTGACTAAACTGAAAGATCATGTCAGCAACATTAATCATAATAGTCTTAATCGCATATTTTTCTGTACTCGTAGGAATCTCCTTTCTCACATCTAGAAAAGCGACAAACGATACATTTTTTTTAGGAGAGCGCAAATCACCATGGTACGTCGTTTCCTACGGAATGATCGGCGCTTCCCTGAGCGGTGTCACTTTTATCTCTATTCCAGGATGGGTAGGGAATGAGTCGAATCAATTTAGCTACATGCAAGCTGTATTTGGGTATCTGGTTGGCTATTTCATCATCGCCTATGTGTTACTTCCGCTGTATTATCGTTTAAACTTGACCTCTATTTATGAATATTTAAAGCAAAGATTTGGTACTTGGAGCTATAAGACAGGCGCCGCATTTTTCTTGCTATCGAGAATTGTAGGATCTTCAATACGTCTATTACTGGTAGCGAATGTATTGCAATCGATTTTGTTCGATGCTTGGGGAATCCCATTTGAAATAACGGTCATCATCTCTGTTCTGCTCATTTGGATTTACACCAGCCGAGGAGGAATAAAAACCATCGTTTGGACCGACACGTTGCAGACTACATTTATGCTTGCATCAGTGGTACTGACTGTATGGTTCATTAGCGATGCACTTAATTTGGCAGAAGGAGAAACTATTTATTCGACAGTGAAGAATAGCAATTATTCTCAAATTTTCTTTTTTGATGATCTAATGGGAAGCAATCACTTTCTGAAACACTTTTTCGGTGGAATGTTTATCGCCATTGGAATGACAGGCTTGGATCAGGACATGATGCAAAAGAACTTGAGCTGTAAGAACATCAAAGAGGCACAAAAGAACATGATCACCATGTCATTACTGCTGACAGTCGTTAATCTTGTTTTTCTATGCTTAGGGGCATTATTGTACTTGTATGCGGAATCAAATCCAAATCTAAAAGGTGCAACAGGGGATTTGCTTTTTTCCAGTATCGCAATGTCAGAAGAAGTTGGACCACTGATTGGGATTTTATTTTTACTGGGACTAATCGCTGCTGCTTATTCAAGTGCTGATTCCGCACTGACAGCTTTGACAACGTCCTTTTCTGTTGATTTTCTAGGAATCAACAACAAGAAAAATGATGAATTGATGGAACACGTAGCACCTAAGAAAGTGAACCGTGAACGAACACGTAAAACTGTGCATATTGCTATGTCTGGTGTGATCGTAGTGACAGTCATACTATTTAAATACGCAACCAATGAGTCAGCAATAGATTTGGTAATGAAATTAGCAGGATTTACATACGGACCTTTGATTGGAATGTTCTTTTTTGGAATCCTATCAAAACGATTTGTCAAAGATAAGGTAGTTCCATTTGTTTGCTTTGGATCCATTCTTCTTACTATTCTTATCTGGTATTTTTCTTCGGGTGCTCCCGGCAATCCTGATGGAATTTTTGGAATTTTTGGCAATTATAAATTCGGATTTGAAATCATTATTCTCAATGCTTTCATTACCTTTATAGGGATAAGTCTTTTTTCAAAACCACAGGAACAAACAACAAGCAATGAAAATTCAACTTCACGATAATCAAAAGCATTTAGATTTCGCACCACTTACGTTAACACGGCCTGTGGGTGATTTACGTATGGGCATTTTTACCAATGCCGAGCGATGGAAAATGTTAGTTCCAGAAGCTGAAATCTCTTTTGAGACGGAAGATTATTTGTCAAAAAAATTCCCACTTGTGTCTAATGCAGTTGTGGTCAATGCCTGCATGATTCCAACACCAGAAGTAGTTGAGGAAGTTTGTAAATTAAAAGGGAACGAAGAACTAGCAATCGATGGAAACTGGATCGCAAGAAGTGGAACAGGAGAAATTATTATTAACTATACGAAGGAAAGTCCATTGTTTGTAAAGCAACGGTGGGAATTGTTCCAAAAGAACGATCAAGTGCTTAAATCGGATTTTGAACTCATCACGAAAGGGAGAACTTCTGTTCAGCTGTCCTCAACAAATACCATTATTGGCGACCATCAACTTATTTTTCTTGAAGAAGGAGCAAAAGTCGAAGCCGCAGTGTTAAACACGACCAATGGACCAATTTACATTGGAAAGAATGCCGAAATAATGGAAGGAAGTTTAGTCCGAGGTCCACTAGCCATGTGTGAAGGAAGTACACTGAAACTTGGAACAAAAATTTATGGTGCAACAACCGTTGGTCCGCACTGCAAAGTAGGAGGTGAGGTGAATAACGTTATTTTTCAAGCCTACTCAAACAAGGGACACGATGGATTCCTTGGAAATTCAGTCATTGGAGAATGGTGCAATTTAGGAGCTGACACGAATACCTCTAATCTGAAAAACAACTACGGATTGGTTAAAACTTATTCCTACCGTGCAAAAAAATCAGAACAAACAGATGCCCAATTCATGGGCTTGTTCATGGGCGATCATTCCAAATGTGGAATTAACACCATGTTTAATACCGCGACAGTTGTTGGCGTGTTTTCAAATATCTACGGTGCTGAATTTCCAAGCAAATACATTCCCTCTTTTCAATGGGGGACACATGGCGATTCCTATGATTTCCACAAGGCTGTCGAAAGCGCCAATAATATGATGTCGCGAAGAGGATTGAGTCTTTCTGACGAAGAAATCGCCATTTTAAAGGCTGTTGCTGACAGTCAATAGGACAAAATAGCAGACTTTACAGGTTGGCATAACCTTTGAAAGTTCACATGCACTCCATAATGATTAGTCTTTAAGAAATTCTCTTGAGATAGGCTGACAGTTTGACGGAGTATTAATTTTACAATATGAGCGATTTTTTTAACGATAGATTTATAGCAATGAGTGCCGGTGGAGAACCTGAAGGGGAATTTATACCATTGATCACAGCAGAGGAAGAGGAAAATATGAATAACCAATCCTATCCAGAGGAACTAGCGATTTTACCCCTTCGAAATAATGTACTTTTTCCTGGCGTTGTAATTCCAATTACCGTAGGCAGAGATAAGTCGATTAAGCTGATTCAAGACGCAAATAAAGGAAACAAAATCATTGGAGTTGTTTCTCAGAAAAATCAAGAGGTAGAAGCTCCTGAGTTTGCGGATTTACATAAAATTGGAACGGTAGCACAGATTATTCGTTTGCTGAAAATGCCTGACGGAAGTTCAACAGTCATTATCCAAGGGAAAAGACGATTTGAGATGGTCCAACCCACTGAAACGGAGCCTTACATGAAGGCAAAAGTGAAGTTGTTGCAGGAATCAAAGTTTTCGCAAAAAGACAAGGAGATGAAAGTGATGTTCAAAACCATCAAGGATTTGGCGTTGCAAATTATTCATGAAAGCCCAAACATTCCTTCGGAAGCATCTTTCGCTATTGGTAACATTGACAGTCCAACCTTCTTGGTGAATTTCATTTCCTCCAACATGAACGCAGACGTTTCTAAGAAACAAGAAATGTTGAATGAATTGGATATCAAAAAACGTGTCGCAATGGTGCTTGAACATCTTACCTTGGAAGTTCAAGTCCTTGAAATGAAAAATGAGATTCAAACGAAAGTTAGAAAGGACATTGATCGTCAGCAACGGGAATATTTCTTGCACCAACAGATGCGAACCATTCAAGATGAGTTAGGTGACAATCCACAAGAGCAAGACATCAACGATATGGCCAAGCGTGCTCGTGCAAAAAAATGGAACACCACTGTCGAAAAGATATTCTTCAAGGAACTCGATAAGCTTGGTCGTATGAACCCACAAGGTGCGGAATATACGGTGCAGATGAATTACTTGGATCTAATGTTAGATCTTCCTTGGGGAGAATATTCCAAAGATAAACTGGATTTAAATCGTGCTGCAAAAATATTGGAACGAGATCATTACGGTCTGGAAAAAGTAAAGGAACGTATTCTGGAATACTTGGCCGTGCTGAAATTGAAAGGAAACATGAAATCGCCCATTTTATGCTTTTACGGTCCTCCGGGAGTAGGGAAGACGTCGTTGGGAAAATCAATAGCAGAGGCACTCGGAAGAAAGTACATCCGCATGTCGCTTGGTGGTTTGCACGATGAGTCGGAGATTAGAGGTCACCGTAAAACGTACATCGGAGCAATGCCTGGTCGGATCATTCAGAACATCAAAAAGGCAGAGACGAGTAATCCTGTCTTTGTATTGGATGAGGTTGATAAATTAGGTCGAAGTAATCACGGCGATCCATCATCGGCTTTATTGGAAGTCCTCGACCCAGAACAGAACAAAGATTTTTATGACAATTACATTGAGACGGAATATGATTTGTCCCGTGTGATGTTTATTGCTACTGCGAACAATTTATCTTCGATTCAAGGTCCTTTGCGTGATAGAATGGAGATTATAGAAGTGAATGGCTATACCATAGAAGAGAAAATGGAGATTGCTAAAAGACACTTGTTGCCAAAGCAAATCAAAGAACATGGAATTACAGCGAAGGATATTACCATAGATAAACGCGTTTTGGAAAAGCTGGTGGAAGAATACACCAATGAATCTGGAGTGCGTGGTTTGGATAAAATGATTGCCAAAATTGTAAGAAATAGAGCACGTCAGATTGCGATGGATCAAGAGTTTTCTGTCAAAATTGTAGCTGAGGATTTATTTACCATTCTTGGTGCTGGACGCGGAAGAACAAAGTATGATAACAACGATGTGGCTGGAGTAGTCACAGGTTTAGCTTGGACGAGCGTTGGTGGCGATATCTTATTTATCGAGTCTTCCATTACGCAAGGAAAAGGAAAGTTGACATTGACAGGTAATCTTGGAGATGTAATGAAAGAATCTGCGGTTATCGCCTTAGAATACTTAAAAGCGCATAGTCAATTGTTAGGCTTAGAGCAAGGTGTTTTTGACTCAAACAACATTCACTTGCACGTTCCGGAAGGAGCAACACCTAAAGATGGACCGAGCGCTGGGATCACTATGTTAACCTCGTTAGCTTCAGTATTCACACAACGAAAAGTGAAGGCCAATTTAGCCATGACAGGTGAAATCACTTTACGAGGAGACGTTCTACCAGTAGGTGGAATCAAGGAGAAAATTCTTGCTGCGAAACGTGCGAAGATCAAAGAAATCATTTTGTGCGAGAAAAACCGCAAGGACATTGAGGAAATCAAACCTGACTATTTGAAAGGGTTGACGTTTCATTATGTCAACAAGATGGAAGAAGTACTGGCAATTGCGTTGACGGAACAAAAGGTGAGAAACCCTAAGTTGGTGAGTTAAGCTAGATCAAAATTTTATTTCGAGGTTAATTAACTTGTTATGAGTTGTTTGAAAGGCATCTCCTGACTTAGCTATCTTCTGTACTAGGTCACAACCTTCTCTTTTGCCTATATTGCGAAAGAAAAACCTAAAATATGAAAAATTGGATAATGGTTGTCGCTTCGATATTCCTAACGGGAGGTCTTAGTGCGCAAGTAAAAGAATCAAAGGAATTTAGTTACACAGTAAGTGATCCTTACCAAGTGGTAGACGGGACAAAGCACTATTTCAGTAAGGGTGGTGAAGTACTATCAGTTAAATTAATACGAGGTGGTTATGTCTTGCAAAAGTTTGCCGGTGATAAGCTTAATGAAGTGAAACGTAATGAGGACCTTAATAAACCTGATGGGTATGTGCTAGAGGGCTTTGTGGAGGTGAATAAACGTTTTTACATGTTTTATTCGATTTACGATCGCCCAAATGTTACAGAACAATTGTTTGTAAGAGAAATTGATTTTGATGAAGTAAAGTTTAAAGACAAAGGAAGACTTGTGTTCAAAGTGAAAGGAAAGGTATCAGGAAGTATGGTTTCAACTGCTGGAGGCTGGGGAATAGGTAAAGTAGATAAATTTTCCTTTTATACAACGTTTGATGATTCAAAACTGGTTGTGTAGTATCGAATGGTGCCTGAAGAGAAAAGAGATGCGTTGAACAAGGATATTATCGGAATGTATGTATTCAACAGTGACATGGAAGAAATTTGGAACGATAACGTTGAGATGCCATATACAGAGGCGAAAATGAGTAATGTTGGGTATACGGTTGATAAGACAGGAAATGGTTTTATCCTAGCTAAAGTATCGAAGGATGAAAAAAGTAAAAGTGAGGATGATGAAGGTCCAGATTATGATTTGGAACTGATCCGTATTGATGGTGACGACAGAGAAATAGAGACCTCGAAAGTTGAATTGAAAGATAAGTATATTTATGATTTGGGGTTTTTTGAAGGGGTCAATGATGAGATTATTGTTGCCGGATACTTTGGAAAGGATCACAGATATGGAATCAATGGAGTATTTCTATTCAAACTCGATGAGGACGGTGAGGTGATAGAATCAAGGGATTATGAAGTTCCGGTTGAAGTGATGTCCATGTATATGTCGGAACGTTCGCAGGAAAAAATGAAAGATAAAGATGAAAAACGAGGTGTAAGTATGCCTAATATGGTTTTGCGTGAGATAGTAAATTTTTCTGATGGCAGTTTAACTGTTATCGGTGAGAAGTATTATGTCACCACAAGATATAATTCACGAACTGGCGACACCCAAGACACTTACCACTACGAAGAGGTGTTTATGACACATATCGACAAAAATGGAGAATTGGCATGGATGAAAAAATTACCTAAACGTCAGACTGGAAGTAGTTACCGTGGTGGAATGAGTTATTTCCATATGCTTGGAAAAGGACACCAGTACGTGTTATTTTTGGATAACGTGAAGAACATGGACCTAGCGCTGACTGAAGTGCCAGCTTCACATAGAGATGGTCTTGGAGGGTATTTAACTGGCTTCAAGGTAGATAACGCTACTGGAGAATTGGAAAAAGTATCCATTTTTGATGTAAGGGATGTAAATGGGATTGCCTTGCACCAGTTTGCAACTAGTCGCATAGTTAAAGTGTCAGACAATGAATTTGCAATAGAAACGTACAAAAAGAAAAAAGAAGACGTGATGATTAAAGTCACACTTAGTGAAGAATAACACCCTCCAATTACAAGATTTAAAGTCCCATGGTTGTTTAAAAATCATGGGACTTTTTTGTGTAACTTTTTGCTATTTTTACGGTATAAGCAGTTAGGTACGAAATTTGAAGTTCTCCACTTCTATTACAAACAAATTGATCCGATGGCAAAATTTTACTTCTCTTTATTTCTGGTTTGTTTCCCTTTGTCTTTTTATGCCCAAGAAGAATCTGAGGCATGTGTCGATCCTTCTAAAAAGGTCATCAAGCTCATCACGGAAGCAGTCAACGCAAAGGACACACCAACTGCGGTTTTAAAATTTTCCGAGGCAATTAAAGAAGATGAATCGAATGCAACAGCGTATTACGAATATGCCATGTTTGCTTATCAAAGTGGATTAACCGCTTACGAAACATATCCAAACCCAACACTCGGAGATAAGAATTTTGCAAAAGCAGAAGAAATGTTTTTAGAGACATTAGAACGCTGTTCGGACTACCATGCCAATTGCAGTTATTATTTGGGAGTGATCAATTACACCCAAAAAGATATGCCAAACGCCATCAAATGGTTCAAGGAATTTAAAAAGTACAAACATTCAGATACAAACAGATATCCAGACGATTTCACCAAGAAACTAAAAGATGTGGATGAGGTTCTGGCGGATTTGGAGCGAGATATTGCTGTAAAAAGTAATGAAGTTCCATTCAACCCTAAGATTGTAAAAAACGTAAGCACTTCGAATCAAGAATATTTCCCAATGATCTCTCCTGACAATGAGTTAATTTTTTACACGCGTAAATTGGACCGTGCAAACTTGGGTGATATCAAATCAAATGTGATTGAAGAATTTACATTTTCAAAGCGTACAAGTACCTCACTCGATTTTGACGGAGGAAAACCATTCGCTCATCCGTTCAACGATGGATCGGTTCAAAGTTATGGCGCGGCAACATTGTCAGTGGATAACAAAGAAATGATCATCTGTGCGTGTAAGAAGGAAGAAGTCTACGGACAACCGTATATGAATTGTGACCTCTACAGCACAACTTTTGAACGTTCTGGCAAAGGAGGGAATGATTTTTCATGGACGCCATTGGTCAATATGGGAGATAAAATCAACACGCCAGACGGCTGGGAAGCGCAACCTTCGCTTTCTGCAGATGGAAACACGCTCTTCTACACGGTAAGTCGACCGACATCTCAGGATAATGACATTTACATCGTAGAACGCGACAAAGATGGGGAATGGGGAATGCCTCGTCCTTTTAATGAAATCAATACGGCTGGGAAGGACAAAAGTCCATTTTTGCACCAAGACAGTGAGACCTTGTATTTTGTTTCAGAAAGTACGAAAGATCGACCAGGCGTAGGTGGGCTGGATATTTTCTACATCCGAAAAGAAGGAAATAGTTGGACAAAACCAAAAAATATTGGCTATCCAATCAACACAGCAGACGATGAACTAGGATTGTTCGTAGCGCTTGACGGAAAATTGGCGTACTATTCTTCACGCGTCGGAGGGAACTGGAATATTTATTCATTTGAATTGTATGAAGAAGCACGTCCCAAACCCGTTGCTATCTTGAAAGGTGAACTGAAATCTGAAAATGGTGAACCTGTAAAAGATGCGAAGATTGAAATCACGTACGAAGGTTCGGATGAAGTCACCGAAGTCAAAGTGAACGGTGATGATGGCAAGTATGCAGCCATTGTTAAAACAGAAGTGAAGCAAGATGTGATGGTTACTGTGAAGAAGGAAGGACATGCTTTTGATTCGAAAGTGATCGCCAAAGAAGAATTTGAAAAGAAAGACAACGTTACAATTCGCAACAACGACCTGGACATTAAAAAGCTGAAAGTTGGAGAAGCATATACAATCAATGATATTTTGTTTGCAACGAATTCATCGGTTTTAAATTCAAAATCTAAGTTTATTCTGAAAGGGTTTGCACGCTTTTTAAGTGAAAATCCAACAATTTCAGTCGCAATTCACGGTCACACAGACGACATTGGAGATGATGCTAAAAACCTAGTGCTGTCCGAAGATCGTGCGCAAGTGGTATCTTCGTATTTACAAAGTTTAGGCATTGATAAAAGCAGATTGAACGCCAAAGGATTTGGAGAAACGATGCCGAAGGTGGAGAATACTTCTGATGTTAATCGAGCTAAAAACAGACGCACCGACTTTGTGATTGAAGGACTTTAGAAATCAATTTTAGAATAATTCAGGTCGACATATCCCGTAATACCTGGGATTTGTCCTTTTTCGCTGAATTGCCAATGAATGATTTGATCGTCCCTAAAACGATCACTTCTCGTGCTGTAATTCGCCACCCAAAACACATATCCATCTAGCTTTTCTTTAAACTTCTCCGAGTAGAAGTTGTAGGAAGTATAGATAATTGGGCGTTTTCCCGTCACCCGTTCTACTTCTTTCAACCAAATCAACATGGAAGAAATCAATACTTCGTCAGAAACGCCTTCAACTTCAACATCGAGGGCTGGAGGTAAGTCATTTTGTCGCACGGTATAATGCGCTAAGAAATTTTTCGCTTGAGCAAGTGCATTTACCGAGGGAAGAAAAAAGTGATACCCTCCATTGGGCATGCCTTCTTCTATTAACTGCTTTCGATTGTTTTTCCACTGACGATCAGCAAAATTTTCACCCTCAGAAACCTTGCAATAAACAAATTCGATAATGGAATCGTTCGAGGCGAAAAAAGTATCCCAATCAATTTCACCTTGGTGGTGAGAAATATCAATTCCATACGCATTGAAACCCTCTGGGAGTTCCGGTAAGTGATCAAATTGAATGATCTTTCTGGAAGGGGAAATGAAATGGACGTACGTGAAGTAAGCTCCAATGCCAACGACTGCTATCAAAACGAGTAAATTAAATTTATTCGTCTTCCGTTTTCTTTTTCGTCGTTTTTTAGGCATATTCAAATATAAAAAAAGCCTTCAGTCAAATGACCAAAGGCTTCAATATATTTTGTTGTGAGATGCTTACTTTGTGTAAACTCTTTTCTCTTTGATACGAGCAGATTTACCTGTTCTTTCTCTAAAGTAGAAAATACGAGCTCTACGTACTTGACCTCTTTTGTTTATTTCAATGCTTTCAATGAAAGGCGAGTTAACTGGCATAATACGCTCAACTCCAACGTTTCCTGACATCTTACGAATTGTAAACGTCTCCGTCGCTCCTGATCCTTTGCGTTGCAAAACAACTCCTTGGAATTGCTGAATACGCTCCTTGTTACCCTCCTTAATCTTGTACGAAACAGTAATTGTATCTCCACTAGAAAATGCTGGAAGATTGTTGTTTGCTGTTAGTTCGTTTTGAAGTTCTTTTATTATTTCCATGTCGCTATATTTCTTATTCTTCCGTTTAAAACGGGGTGCAATATTACGAATTAAATCCGAAACAAACACTTCTTTCAAATATTTTTTTGACAAAATTACGATTATTTCAGTACAGACAATTGCCCCATTTTTAAAAACTTCATCCCTAAGAAGTGCAATTTCATGGTGGACACATTAGTTTTACTTAGCTTTGATTAAAATATTGAATTATGTCTGTACATCACAACGTAAAGAAAGTAACCACCCACGTGCTTCAACAAATGAAGAACGATGGCGAAAAGATAAGTATGCTTACCGGGTATGATTTTACCATGGCACGAATTATAGATACTGCTGGAATTGATGTTATTCTCGTTGGAGATTCTGCATCAAATGTCATGGCGGGACATGAAACCACATTGCCAATTACCTTAGATCAAATGATCTACCATGCGTCATCCGTTGTTCGAGGCGTGTCACGTGCGTTGGTCGTTGTAGATATGCCTTTTGGATCGTATCAAGGGAATTCAAAAGAAGCATTGTCGAGTGCGATTCGAATAATGAAGGAATCTGGCGGTCATGCCGTGAAATTGGAAGGTGGACAAGAAATATTAGAATCAATTACACGGATTTTAACAGCTGGTATTCCAGTAATGGGACATCTAGGATTAACTCCCCAGTCGATTTATAAATTCGGAACGTACGTAGTTCGTGCCCAAGAAAAAGATGAAGCGCAGCGTTTAATTGAAGATGCAAAAGCTTTGGAAGAAGCTGGATGTTTTGCGATTGTTCTTGAAAAGATCCCAGCGGATTTAGCGACACGTGTGGCGAAAGAATTAACCATTCCTATTATTGGAATTGGCGCTGGAGGTGGCGTAGATGGTCAAGTACTTGTTGTGCATGATATGTTGGGAATCAACAACGAATTCAGTCCACGCTTTTTACGCAAGTACCACAATCTCTTTCAAGAAATGCTCGGTTCTTTTCATCGCTATATCGAAGATGTTAAATCAGGCGATTTCCCAAATGAAGATGAACAGTATTAGCCTTGAGTATTCAAGTTCTTCATATTGATAATCATACGATCGTTGTCAACAAGCAACCTTCTGACATAGTACAGGGCGATAAAACAGGTGATGAAACGCTTGCTGAAAAGGTAAAGCTGTATTTGGCTGAGAAGTTCAATAAACAAGGAAATGTCTTTTGTGGAGTGGTTCATCGGCTAGATCGTCCTACAAGTGGAGCGCTAGTTTTTGCACGAACAAGCAAAGGATTGTCGCGACTTAACGAGCAGTTCAGAGAGAAATCGACTAAAAAAATCTATTGGGCGGTAGTGGAATCGGTACCTAAACCTCATGCAGGAAGACTCGAGCATTTTCTAAAGAAAAACGAAAAGCAAAACAAATCCTACGCTTCGAAAGATGAAACAACGGGCTCCAAAAGAGCAGTACTTTCGTATAAACTTCTTCTTTCATCGGATAACTACCATTTAGTAGAAATTGAGCTAGAAACAGGGCGTCATCACCAAATTCGTTGTCAACTTGCAACGATGGGCTGCATAATTAAAGGAGATGTGAAGTACGGCGCAAAAAGATCCAATAAAGATGGATCGATTCACCTCCATGCGCGACATTTAGAATTTCAGCACCCAACGTCAAAGGAGTTAATTCAAATTACGGCACCAGTTCCAGCTGATCCGTTGTGGCAATTCTTTGAAACAGCGTTAAATAAATAACGCATTAATTTTCGTAGTTTCCTGAAAATGTTTAACTTGGGTGTAAAGTTGAACACAATGAAGTTATTCTCCTTTTTGATTTCACTTGGATTATTTACCAATATATCGTTTGGGCAAATTGCCTATTTTGAAGATTTTGGTACTGGGTGTACCACAGGTACATTGGCCACAACATTTGGCTGGACTGTAACGAACACAGGATTAAATCAAGCGACGGCTAATATTTGGTATGTAAGCGCAAATGAGCGAGGAGTGGGTGCTGGAAATTGTGGTATTGGTTGTGGGGGAACGGAAAGTCGGACACTTCATTTAGGCCCTGCCCCAGCTGCTGGAGGAGATGTGGGAGCTGCCTATTTAGAAACGGATCCCTTCTTTTGTTCGTTTGGTTTTTGTGCCATTACGGACAGGCGCGTAGAATCTCCAACTATCGATTGTTCTGGAATTTCAGCTATTCCCTTAACCTTTGATTACATTGAGAATGGCGAGGGGACAAACGATGACTGTACGGTATGGTACTCAGCCAACAATGGTGGAACCTGGACGTTACTAGATAACCCTCCCAAGACTGCGTTGTGTGGTGGCGGACAAGGTTTGTGGGCTACACGGAATTTGGTACTTCCAGCATCAGCGAATAACAATCCAACGGTGAAAATTGGCTTTAGATGGGTGAATAACGGAAACGGAGTTGGAACAGATCCTTCGTTCGCTGTGGATAATATCCAGGTAGGTATTCCTATCGCGTTAGGAGTTGACATGGTGGACATGATCGTCGGCTGTGATAAAGGCGTTAGATCTGTTGCTTGGATTACTCAAAATGAGTACAACGCTGACTACTTTAATGTGTACCGAAGTGAAAATACTGTGGATTGGGAGCTGCTGCAACAGGTAACAGCAAATAATCAGAGTAGCCTTCATGAATACGAAGTGACCGATCTAAGAGCCACGAATAATACCACCATGTATTATTATATTGAGCAGGTAGATAAGGATGGTATGGTGAATTCTTATAAACTCTTAAGTAGCCAGAACTGTAATGAACCAGGAGAAATAAAAATTTTCCCAAATCCATCTGATGGAAATGAACTGACTATTTTGTCCAGTAAAATGAATGTGGATGACGTTCAGATTTTTTCCATTGAAGGAAAACAAGTCGGGGCTTTTAGAAATCATGATCAGTCCAAGTTTTTATCCATTTCACCGCATCTTTCACCAGGAACCTATGTAGTCAAAGTGTTTAGTGGAATTGAGATACAGTCTCTTCAGTTAATCATCTATTAATCACCTCAACGTTTTTTTCTTAAATCGCAGGATATGTAACTTATGCTACACAAAAGTCAGATTAGGCTTTGTACATTTGTCTATAAAATTTACAGAAAATGGATTATACAATTGTAGACGTAAGAACTCGTGAGGAGTTTTCAGCAGGAAACATAGCAGGATCGATTAATATTCCTTTGCAAGAAGTGGTTGAACGTCAAGACGAAATTATGGAGTTGAAGGCACCAATTGTTTTTTGTTGCCTAAGTGGTGGAAGAAGCGGTCAAGCGACTGAGTATTTCAAGGCGAAAGGTCTTGATTGTGAAAATGGTGGTGGATGGCTTGAGTTGAATGGAAAACTCAGTCAGGCGTTATAGTAATAAGTTAAGTTATAATGTTGAAAGGCGACTTCAGGAATGGAGTCGCTTTTTTTTGTATCTTGTAAGAAAGGCGATAGTTTTACGTTAAACCGAGAGATGATTTTTCGAATTGGATTCATAGTACTGTTTTTCATTTGCGCGACATTGGGGTTTGCTCAAAACAGTGAAGTTGTACCTGATTTGTCCGTCGCAGAGTTTAATAATAAGGTACTTGTTACGTGGACGGTAAATCAAGGGCATACCTGTAATGGCGTTGATGTCTTTCGATCGACGGACGCTGTTAACTTTATCAAAATTGGAGACATTGAAGGTATTTGCGGAAGCACAGATGCTTCTATCTCGTATAATTTTACCGATGCTTTCCCTGAAAAGAATGCTATAAATTATTACCGATTAAAGCTCGGTGGATTAGGTTACACTTATTTGGTCTCAATTGAGGTCCTTGATTTGAATGGTGGCAATTATATTGTGCGTCCGAACCCAATCTCAGATGCAACTGAAGTATTATTTAGTAACGAGACTTCAAAAGAGGCTGTTCTTCGTGTTTACAATTCGCTGGGTATTCTTGTGCATACACAACGCACAACCATCGAAAAATTCGACATTACAAAAAGACTGTTTACAGCTGGAATCTACTATTTTGAGATTGAAACCATCCAAAGAACGATCCTAGGGAAATTTTTGGTCGATTAATTCACCCGAATTTTTTGTCCAATTTGTAGAATTGAATTTCGAGACAGTCCATTTAAATCACACAGTTCATCGATGCTTTTGCCCGTTTTCTGTGCTATTTTTGAAAGTGTATCGCCTTTTTGGATGCGATAAATGTTTGTTGAAGCAATGTCAAACTGCTCATTTGCTCGGTGACTAATAGTTCTTTTTTGTGTTAACTCTCCAACCATAGCGACGTCTTCTCTTAAACAAAAACCGTCCGTATCGAATATCATTTCTGGATTCAACGGTTTGTCTTGGTAGCGCACTTCAAAATGTAAGTGGGCACCGTATGAGCGACCTGTGTTTCCTCCTAGACCGATTACCTGTCCCGCTTTTACCACTTGGTTCGGTTTCACTTTTATACGTGAGAGGTGTGCATAGTACGTCTCCAAACCATTCACATGACGAATGATAATCAAGTTTCCAAAACCACCATTGTTGTATTTTGCATAACGGACCTTACCATCAAACACAGCGACAATTTTATCTCCTGTATTCAGTGGAATATCAATTCCATAATGGTGAGAATGGTGTCTTCTTCCAAAACCAGAACTCATTCTTTTTTCAATTGGATAGCTATACCCGTGAATGGAATCAGTGAAGCAAATTACTTTAGATGCCTTGTACGATTTTGTTTTATAGCTGAATGTGAGATTGTTATCCCAGTTCTCTCTGTAGATTGCCGACGTATCGTAAAACGTCTTTGTCGAACGTTTTTTGGATTTTAAGCTGTCTTCTTTGAAGGAAACATTCCACCGATAAGTGGTATGATCAGAAGCAAAGTTGAATGTAGAGATAAATGTAAAAAATACAAGTGCACTAAAAATTCTCATAGTATTATTCAATATTTAGATGCAAAACTAAACGTTTGAAAAGGGGAGAAGATATGATTTCCCCTAATAATCGTTAAAAAACAAAAACGACTGTTAAATAGATGCGGCCGCTAAATCACGATCGTATTTACCTGTTCCTAAGCGGTGTAATAGGGTAAAGTGACTTTTTAATGCACCATAAAAGGTTTTATGCTCATGGTAGGGAACATTGTATTCCAAAGCAGTTTGCTTTACAATTTTTGCTAAATCTTTGTAGTGAACGTGACAAATATTTGGAAACAAATGATGTTCAATCTGGTAATTTAACGCACCAACAAACCAAGAAAAGAAAATGCTACCATTCGCAAAGTTTGCCGTAGTTTTCATTTGATGAATCGCCCAATTGTTCTCAACGCAACCGTTTTCATCTGTTTTATAGAACTCAGTACCTTCAATGACGTGTGCCGACTGAAAAATCAACGCCAAAATCATTCCTGAGATAAAATGCATCACAACAAAACCAATGACAATGTGCCACCATGGCAGTCCAGTTCCATAAATTGGAAGAAGGATTGTCAACCCAAAATACCAGATTTTGTGAAAGATAATTTGAATGAGTGCTTTTCTTAAAGTCAATCCTTGCGTCTGCAAAAGGTTTTTCTTGTGGTAGCGAAGTGTTTGTTCAATGTCCTTAAACACGAACCAGTAAAGTGTAAGAATTCCGTACAAAAACGGTGTGTAATAGACTTGAAACCTGAAAATCCCCTTGCGTTCTTGTGTTGGGGAAAAACGTACAATCCCTTGTTTGTCAATGTCTTCATCAAACCCATCTACATTTGTGAATGAATGATGTAGCACGTTGTGTTGAATTCGCCAGTTGTAGTGGTATCCTCCAATAAAGTTTAAAATAAACCCAACAAAGTTATTCACTTTTTGATTCTTAGAATAAGCGCCATGATTGGCATCATGCATGATTGCTAGTCCAATTCCCGCCATTCCAAATCCCATAATGACCCACATAAAAAGCATTGGCCAAAACGTAGTAATTACACCTGTAATCATTAAAATAAGTGGAGTGAAATATACCGTAATCATAAAAATGGTTTTCAATACCATATTTACATTGGCATGTTTTGAAAGATTATTCTCTTTAAAGTGGGCATTTACCCTCTTTTTAAGAACTTTATAAAAGTCAGGTTGGTCACTTTCATTAAATGTAACCACTGGAATGTCTACCATATCTAAGTTTTTCTGCGCACTATTTTGGATGTACGCTGATTTCAAAGGTACTCTAAATATTTAAACTTTGTGATTAGTTGTGTGAAAATTCGATAGACAAGATTTTATTAGATTATCCGAACAGTTGGTAAATTCACCTTTTTTTGCTGTAAATGAATTATCTATAATTCGTTTAAAACAAATAAAGAGAAGCACAACTTTTTTGGCTGCCGTGCTTCTCTCTTTGTCTTATTTAATTCGATTCAAAATGATTTTGTACCAGTTTTCAATCATTTGAAGCTCACCATTTAACTGAAAACGCTCATTGGAATTGTAGAATTCCAAAAACGCTGGTTGAACCTTATCACTAACTGGAATAAATTTTAATGTTAGTTTTTGAATCACTCCAGATTCCGTTGAGTCCTGCATTGTTTTTACAAGTTCACACTGTTTGAAATTAGCAAGTTCAACACGTTTGTACTCATTTCCTGAATTTCCCTTTTTAAGGTAGAAAATCGTGTTTTTGGTCGTGTCGAGACCAATCATGATGTTACAACAAAACTCATGTTCGTTGATGCTACACTGTATTTTTTGTGCTTCATCTTTGAGAAATTGCAACAGTGCTTGTTCGTTTTTTTTTCGGTTGCGGCTTATTAGAATAAACGGCAGAATGCAGATGGCTAATAGGATAGCCGCTATTATTAGGGTTGCTGTGTCCATTATTTTGGTAAAAAATTGTGTGTAAAACTGAATTATGAGATGTTCTTCGTCACCTCAAAAAGATTAAATATCCTGCATAACAGGAAAAGCAACCAGTTTACCAGAAATAATGAAAGGGAAAGAAAATTAGGGAGTTACGGTAGGATGCAATTGTGTTTTGCAGACTATGTTTTCGTTGGAAAAACTCTGCACGATAGATTTGCTCCGCAAAAACAGCAACCGCAATAAAACTAACAGTAAATGGCTGTTGCTTTACTTTAAATGTTGAGCTAACCCAACTAGATGAATTTTCTGAGCTAAGCAGGTGAAACGGGATGTCAACTGTATTACCCGCACTAATAACATCATTGGTCGCAACTGAATGATGGGGAATGTCAATTTTATTCACGTTCGGTACATGTATTCCAATGAAATACACAACCAGTAATGGTAACGCAAACAAGAAATTCATCCACTTATTCATACAGCAAATATAGATTTATTTTGATTCGAATTTCTAATTTGGAAAAATAATGTTTTACGTTCTGAATTGCTTGGTCTGATTAGACGCTAACGGTCTTCCATTTTCCACGTGAAAACAACCATAAGGTGAAAATTCCTACTGAAGTTTCAGAGAAAAATACCGCCCAGAAAACACCTGTATGCGCCCAGTCCCAATGAATCGCTAATAAATAGGATAGAGGTATCTGAATCATCCAGAAGAACACAATGTTGATGTAGGTCGGCGTTTTTGTATCACCGGCTCCGTTGAATGCTTGTACAGCGACCATCCACCAACCATAGATGATGTATGAGTACGAAAGAATTTGTAACCATTCTGCTCCAATTGCCACAACTGTTGCATCATCGGTGAAAATGCGCATCAGTTCTTCGTTAAAAATGAAATAGACAACAGCGACAATACTCAGGAAGATCATGTTGTAGAATCCAATTTTCCAAACAGAGGATTCAGCTCGCTCAGGACTTCCTGCACCAAGGTTTTGTCCCACCAATGTTGCAGCTGCGTTCGAGAATCCCCAGGCAGGCATAAGTGTAAACATCATAATTCGGAGTGCAATCGTTGCCCCAGCTACAGCCTCACTTCCGACATCTGCCAAGATCCGCATGAGAAAAATCCACGAGGTCATTCCAACAATCATCTGCGCAACTCCCCCGAGTGAAGTACGCACAATATTCAACATTGTTTTTCCATCGATCCTCAGTTGGGCGAATGTAGCTTTGATTTTCTTTCCTCCAGCGAACAGTACCCACAATTGAATCGCGACACCAACACCGCGACCGATGTTTGTTGCAATTGCCGCTCCTTCGATTCCCATGGCAGGAATTACGCCCCAACCATGAATCAAAATTGGATCGAGAATTATGTTGATTCCATTTGCAATCCATAGAACTCGCATGGCAATAGCAGCATCTCCGGCACCACGAAAAATTGCGTTGATAACAAAGAGTAACACGATGACAGCATTTCCTCCCAGCATCCACTGGGTATATTTGTACCCATGTTCAATGGACCAAGCATCTGCCCCCATTAATCCGAGCAATTCTTTTGAATAGAAAATTCCACCTACCGCAAATGGAATTGCAATGATCAGACCTAATAAAATGGCTTGAATGGCAGATTTTCCTGCATCAGCCTCGTTTTTCTCGCCTATTCTTCGCGCTATAATCGCAGTGACGGCCATGGATAAACCCATAGCGACAGAGTAGAGCAGGAACAAATATGTTTCGGTTAAACCAACAGTAGCGATGGCTGAAGAGCCCAATGTCCCGATGAAATAAATATCAACAACGGCAAACGTAGATTCCATGATCAACTCCAAGATCATTGGAATTGCCAATAGAAAAATGGCACGTTTTACAGTAATTTTCGTGTAGTCAGCATCAGTTCCTCGCAAGGCATTCTTTAACTCCTGCCAAACAGTAAAGTTGCGCTCGTGTATATTTTCGTTTTCAGTCTCCATTTGACGTTCAACATAGTTTGAAAGTCAAATGTATCTCTTTTTTTTGATTCCTAAAACTGTTCTGAAATGTCAATTTACGACAAATTGTCCACCGCAATTTTGTACGTTGGGTCTTCAATAAGGTTAACGTCGATTATTTTATCTGCATCCTTCAATAGTTGTCTACAGTCTGGACTTAGGTGACGTAAATGCACTTTTTTCCCTGCTTTGTGATAACGTTCTGTAAGTTTGTTCAATGCTTCAATGGCTGACATGTCGACAACCCTACTTTCGGCAAAATCAATAATCACTTCGTCCGGATCATTCAAAACATCAAACTTTTCGCTAAAAGCAAGAGCAGACCCAAAGAAAAGCGGACCGTACATTTCGTAATGCTTCACACCATTTTCATCCACATACTTTCTAGCACGAATACGTTTTGCATTGTCCCAAGCAAATACCAGCGCAGAAATTATTACACCAATGAGTACTGCCAATGCGAGATTGTGCAAGAATACCGTAACCAGTGTTACAACTACCATCACAAGAATGTCAGATTTTGGCATTTTGTTAAACGTTCGCAAACTCGCCCATTCGAAGGTTCCAATGGACACCATGATCATCAATCCTGTAAGCGCTGCCATTGGAAGCTTTTCAATAATACCTGAGCCAAACATGACGAAGACTAACAACATGACTGCAGCAACAATTCCAGATAATCTAGCTCTAGCGCCCGAGGAAATGTTAATCAAACTTTGACCGATCATCGCACAACCACCCATTCCTGATAAAAATCCAGAAAGTATGTTTGCAGTTCCTTGTGCAATGGCTTCCTTGTTTCCACGACCGCGTGTTTCTGTAATTTCATCAATGATGTTCAGCGTCAAGAGACTTTCTATAAGTCCAACACCCGCCACAATTGCTGCATAAGGAAAAATCAACACCAAGGTATCAAAGGTAAATGGTAGGGTAGGGAAGTTGAATGGAGGGAAACCACCTTTTACCGAAGCGATGTCACCAACCGTCGATGTTTCGATATTGAAGAAATATACGATTCCAAAGATGACGAGAATCGCTGTCAATGCTGAAGGAATTATTTTTGTGAGCTTTGGTAACCCCCAGATGATTAACATGGTAACTAGTACAAGTCCAACAAACGTGAACAACTGTACACCTTGCATCCATGGAGCGTTCGGGTCTGTGCTGTCCGTTGTAAACTGACTCAATTGCGCCATGAAAATGATAATAGCCAATCCATTGACAAAACCAAAAATAACGGGGTGAGGAACTAAACGCATCAGCTTACCTAACTTCAGTAAACCAGCAATGATTTGCAGTACACCCGCTAGAATAACAGTGGCAAATACATACTGTGTAATTTCATCGATCGTAATTTCGGGGTTCATTTCCTTTAAAACGGCAATTAGCCCAAGGAAAACCACTGCAACGGCACCTGTAGCACCAGAAATCATTCCAGGGCGACCACCAAGAATAGCTGTCACGATTCCCATGATGAATGCTGCGTAAAGTCCTGTTAATGGAGAAAGTCCCGCAAGCAGTGCAAATGCAACAGCCTCTGGAACAAGCGCAAGAGCTACGGTAAGACCGGATAAAATTTCAGTTTTGTATTCAACTTTTTGTTGAAGGTCGAATAAATTAAAATACTTTTTCATTGAAGAAATGTTAGTTATGTATAGTGAGTTTAAAACTCAAAGAGTAAATTTTAGGGAAAACGGAGTGAATCAAATCGTAAAGAAATGATCTACCAAATCAGGGTGGCGTGACTTGACAAGATAGGTATGTTGTTTTCAATTGCTCACTCATTTTCAGAGCGCAAAATTAACTATATTTTAAAGAAAGTCAGAGAGGAAAAGTAATTAAATCAATCTTTAGGCTACTAATCTCATCTGCATTAAATGGTTAAGGAATACATGAGAGTTTACAACCATTTCTTACGCCTGAAGTAAATCAACATTCCAACCACAAGAACAATCATGATGATCCACACAGCAAAATATCCATACTTGTAATGAAGTTCTGGCATGTGTTCAAAGTTCATCCCGTAGATCCCTGCAATAAAAGTAAGTGGAATAAAAATAGACGCCATGATGGTCAGTACTTTCATGACTTCATTCATTTTGTTTGAAACGCTATTCATGTATAAATCGAGCAGTCCAGATGCCATATCGCGCAACACTTCAATGGTTTCAATTACACGGATGGTATGGTCGTACAAATCGCGTATAAAAATCTTTGTATCCTCATGAATAATTGGATTTTCGAGTTTTTCAAATCGACTGATCACCTCTCGAAGTGGGTAGACAGAGCGTCTTAGCGTCAACATTTCTCTTCGGAAGATGTGTAGTTTATTTAAGGTAGTTTTATCAGGATGTTCGAGCAGTGTAATTTCCAGATCATCTATTTTCTCCCCTAAGGATTCTAAAACAACAAAATAGTGGTCAATCACCGTATCGATAAGCGCATAGAGCAGATAATCGGAACTTCTTTTACGAACTAATCCAGATTCGTTTTTGATTCGTTCTCGCACACTATGGAAAACGTCCCCTGTTTTTTCTTGAAACGTGATCAGTAAGTTGCCTTTGAGGATAAAACTCAGTTGTTCGTAATCTATGGTTTCCTCTGGATGCTCAATGGTCAACATTCTTAATACCATGTGCAGGTATTCCGTGTGTTCTTCAATTTTTGGGCGTTGATCGACACTGATTAAATCTTCTATGGTGAGTTTGTGAATGTCAGCAAAAGAACAAATTTCCTCAATGGTTTTTTCATCGTGAAGTCCATCAACATTTAACCAAATGACACCCTCAAAATTAGTTGCTAGCTCAATGAATTCAACGCTGCTTTTGATGTTTGTCTCTTCGTACGTTCCTTCGTTGTATCGAATTAACGTGAGGTCCACTTCAGCCATTTTTTTCTGACCAGTGAAAATCAACGTACCTGGAGCTAATCCCTTTTTTGATATCCGTTTGTGCTTGCTTTTTGCCATTGTGCTCAGTGTTGATGTTAAATCACTATCAGTACGTGAATTTAATGAAAAAAGAAAACATAAGTGAGTTTTGGGGGATAAGTTGAGGGAAGGAGTACAAATTTGAATAGGTGAAGTGTGAATTGCAACGAGGGGTTATTTCATGAGCCCTTGTACTAACGAGCAATGGATAAAAGCTTATTCATTTCGTCATACTTAAAAAGCAATGATAAAATTCTGATAATGAAGAGTCCCAAATTTCATTAGATAGCCACTTGGCAGTAGTTGGAATGAAATGATATATAAGGCAATAAATTGTACATTTAGATCGTATAAATGATAAACTGACAATAAGATATTGAAACACTTTTTGAACATATTGGCTGTATTGTCGATCAGTATTTTTACTTCCATGGATTGTTCCGCTCAGGGTAAAAAAGTGGATTTTGTCAAAACCATAGATTATTCTCCCATAAATTATGAGGTTAGAAACGATACAAATTTTTATCTATCATCAATAAATTGGGAAGGCGATAGAAGTAATCGGCATTATTCAAAAAAAGTCGAATTTAATCCGCGGGGTGAGCCAATCAGTTACCATCTGTCATGTAATGCGAATCTTGGTTATATTAATTTATTCTGGAACGCCTATTACGATAATTTCGGAATTGATTACACAATGTCTGATACGATCAAGGACACTTTCAGTAAAATTAGTTTTGAGTTTGAATCAGATACACTTAGAAGCTATTCCTTGCAGGTTGAATTTCATAATGAGAATAATACTACCTATTTTTTCAAGTTGGATAGCAGTTTAGTTGATTTCTACAATAATTGGCTTCTTAAAGATGCCAGAAACGAGAATACTTTCAACTATCCTGATTTCTTCGATTTTTCAAAATTTTCAATCGAGAAAATAAGAAGGCCTTATTTAAGTACAGTGACACTTGGGGATACCATTGTTAGAACTCAATATGACATTGATAGTAATTTTCATAATGGTATTTTAAACAGAGACAGCTTGCTTGTTAGACAGCATAAATCATTTAATATTCAAAAAGGGAATCTGAAAAAAAGTTATCTAGCTCATATGCTCCCGGAAAGTGTTGAAATTGAGTCTTACACATACGATTCTATTTTGAATACCACCAACCAGCTGATGTTAAAAACATATGGAAATGATACGTTGTATGAAATCAGTTTAAAGACGCGATTAGAAGGTTCTAATTTCATTTCTGATTACTTTATCAAGGGAAATCATCCCAAAGTGACTGCTTCAAACCGACGAGTGAGGTCATCGACATATAGGTGGTATGTTTTCGATACATTGCGGCAACGGGAAATTCACATCATCAGAGATAGCTTTGGTAAAATAATTTCAGGAACGGGCAGTGGTCTTAGTTCAGGCGGTGAGCATGTGGAAAGTAGATTGGCAATTTATCCTTTGTTCAAACAGGAGGGTTTTACATTGATGGAAAACAACTCACCTATGATAGTCCAGTTCAACGGTCCCGAAAAATCGGAAAACAGAATATTTGAACTCATTTCTACCTATCCGAATCTTGATCTAAAACCCCTTTCCATAATTCAATTGATAAATGAAGATGGTGTAATTGGTGGAAATTCCTACCCTTATCAAATGCAGAAATCGAGTAAGGTTAAACGAAAATTCAGAACCCCAAAGAACCATACTTTTGAGAAATACATCTGGCGAAAAACGGAAAGAATAAAGTCTGCAGATAGAAAAGTGAAGATTAGGAAAGAAGATGATTACAATGGGTATACAATATATGAGTTTCATTATTTGTAACAAAAAGGATAAATTGCAATTATCATACATGACTGGGGAGATCAGAAAGCCTTAGGTAACGAGAGGTTATTTCATGAACCCTTGTACTTACGTGCAATGGATAAAAGCGTATTTATCATAAAAATCGCTTATTCGAAAATGCTTTTCCAGAACCCGATTTCAAATACTTTTCAAAATGAAATGCCTTGTATTTATCCGTAAAAGCGATGTAAGTAATGAGTTCTAATGGAAGTCGAGTTGACGTATAATGGACCTCTCCTTTATTATGTCTTTTTAATCTCTCTTCAATGTTTTGAGTGCATCCGGTGTAGGTTGAACCGTCAGCGCATTTAAGTAGGTAAACATATTGCATTTGTGATAGTGATTTTGTTATTCACTACTTAAGATAGTGAAAATTATGAGTTTGGAGTAATTATTTGAAGGGAAAATCTTGTGGACTGAGTCCACCGAAGCCTTTTGATTCTTGGTATTTTGGAGAGGGTTCTAAAGAAAAAAAGTTCTTCTTCACTAGTGAGTTTCGAAGAACAAACCCTACTTCGCACTTGCGAGTTGCAATGGATCAATTCTGTGGACCGAGTCCACCGAAGCCTCAAGAGAAATTGTTTTGAATAGATGAAATTTTTTAACAAAAAAGCCCTTTTTAAGTCTTCAAAGCTTTTAAGTGCAGAAGATCTTCGCTCCTTGCTTTCGCAAGATCTTCGGAGTACTTCGAAAATTCAGTTTGTTACAATGGACTGCGTCCACCGCAGCCCGAGGAAGCTCTATATAAATATTAATAATCAAAGAATAAATTTGTAGAAAAAAGAAGCCCTCCTTCGCTCCTTGCTTTCGCAGGAGCTTCGGAGGGCGTAGGTGGAGTCGGAGGGAAATGAACCTTATTTCTATCCGACAGTATATCAATGCTTTAAACGTTTGACTTATGGACGGGTACCGCGTAGGTACCGTTAAAATCAGTTTATTTTGCGTTGTTTTGAAAGAACGTATAACACTCAAATTTACAAAATGTTAGGAGTTTGGACAACTAAAATCGTCCAAAGGTGGCTAAAATGTATGGACATTTTTAGTCCTCAATATATGGGATAATTGTACTGATTTCCAACCCGGCGTAATTTGCAAATTCTTCGATGGTAACGAATTGATGAGGTGCTTTATTGAGCATCATCTTGATCTCTTTTATGACGTTCCGACCATATCTTTCACTTCGGCCCGTGATCCGTTGAATGTCTTTCGGATAAATGCAAATTCGTTTTGGTTTTTTCATACTTTATCTATACTGTATCCATACTTTATCTATGCTTTATTCATGCCTTCAAAATTAGTGGTTTTAGATGTGGAATAAAATAGCAAAAACGGCACAAAATCAACCAATTGGAATGAACGGAAGAGGAAATTTTTATCTCTGATTTTATGTGCTGATGTTTGTCTTGTCGAAGCGCTTTTGCGTGTTAACACTTTCCGGAAAGCGGAGTGCTTTGACAGGTGATTTTGCCGACCTGAGAACAGGCAAATAATTGAAAACAGACATGTATTATGGCAAGACAATCTGGTTTGATTAAGATAAAAGGGACGTTGGATAACGTCAGCTTTTACAAATCGAAAGATGGGGACCTCGCACGTATGAAAACATCATTGGATGGAAAGCGAATTGCCACAGACCCTGCGTTTATTCGTACTCGTGAAAATGGTGCTGAGTTTGGTTCTTCTGCTAGTTCGGGAAAGATTCTTCGTGATTCTATCCGAACAATGATGCAGAATGCTTCAGATGGTAAAGTGACTTCCCGTTTGACCAAGTTGATGACTCAAATTAAAAATGAGGATGCAACGAGTGCACGTGGTGCACGAAATGTTGGTGTGGGAATTCAGACTCCAGAAGGAAAAGCGTTGTTGAAAGGATTCAATTTCAACATCAAAGCGATTCTCGGTTCTATCCTGTTCAATCCGTTTACAGTCAATGTGGCCACAGGTGAAATCTCTATGCCTAACCTGGTTCCGATCAATGATGTGAACCCGACTCCGGGAGCAACTCATATCACTTTGCGCGGTGCCTGGGCAAAAGTGGATTTTGCAACTGGTGAAACAAGTGTTGAGGAAACCAACGCGGTTAATCTTCCGCTTGATGCAACATCAACGAACGTTGTGTTGACTCCGGGTGCAGCACCTGTAGGTACTGGAACTGATATTTACCTCCTAATGATTGAGTTCTTTCAGGAAGTGAATGGAAACCAGTACACGTTGAAGAACGGAGCGTACAACGCTTTAAGCATCGTCGAAATCCAATAATTTCTGAGTATGGAAAAAGGACATCACGACAAGCTCGATGGCCGCAAAGGCAAAGGGCTTTTCAAAGACAAGTTGAAATCGTACCTGGTACGTTGCAACGCAAATACACCGCCATTCTTCAAGAAATTAAGAACAGTTGGAGTCGTAGTTGCAGCCGCAGGAACTGCTTTGGTAACAGCCCCAGTGGCTTTACCAGCAGTTATATTGGCAGTTGGTGGATATCTCATCGTTGGTGGTGCGGTGGCTACTGCAGTAAGTCAAGCAGCTATAGCAGATGCGCATGCCGACTGCCCTACGACAGGCTCAGGGACAGAGGATGAAAACGGTGACGATTTCGGTGGTATGGCACCGATCGCAAATTAATTGTGTAACCGATCCCGACGCACTAGTCGTCGGGATCACAATTTTTATATCAATGGAAAATTGTAAAAAAAGTGATTTGATTGTCAATGTACGTTCAAGTCGAAGACCACGCTTCAAGGCTGGTTCGGAGTTGTCCGGAAAAGTCAATCGAATGGAAGTGGATTTTAACGAGGAAGTGAACGACACTTCTGAAATGCTCGAGGTAAAAATCAAACTTTCATCTCAGAGCTGTGAATCAGCTCCAAGTTGTGAAGCCTAATTCTTTGGAGAAATGGAGAACACAAGTTGTAAAAACGAAGAGTTAGAGTTGATAATTCGCTCAAAGAACGTTGTTCGATTTAAAGCTGGAGCTGATCTGAGTGGAAAATTAAATCGTGTTGTTGCTGAAGTAAACGAAGATTTACAAGACGAGCAACAGAGCACAGAGATTAAAATCCATTTGACATCAGAATTCTGTGCAATGGACCAACAAGCTTAAAACAATCAAATATGCAAGTACATCATCACGATCATACAACAATAGCGGGAACAGCAACCGGAACGGTGTTTACCGTAGCTGCGAACATCGATTCGCAGGATTATTTAAAAACTGTTATCCTTGCTTGTGTGGGAGCCATCGCAAGTTTTATGATTAGTTTGTGCTTGAAATGGCTGTGGAAAGTGCTGAAAGGTCAGTAAAAAGACATATTTAAATAGTAACGCCTCTCGGATTCGAGAGGCGTTTTTTCATTTAGTTAATAGCCGTAATAATCAGTTTTTTATTCTGGACTACTACCTTTACATCTTGTCCTTCAACAAATCCAGACTCTTTAAGCCACTTACCTGTGAGTTTGATTTCTGGAATCATTACCATTTGTTGAAATGCCCTGTTTTGGAATTTGTACCCTACTCTTAGCTTTCTTTCTTGTTTTTTCATCGTGTTAAATATTAGTTTTTAAACCCCGCGCAGAAACGCAGGCTGCACTTTGCATAGGCAACCAAAAGGGCAAAGGGAGAAAGCAGAACAAGGTTTTTGAAAAAAATACTACCCCTGAATTAAACGTAGATGCAACAAAGAACTATTAATGCGAAGCCTGATTCTAGTTTTAGAAAGAAATAAAATGGGTGGAGATTTTTTGCAAACCCCGTAGGGCTTGACCTTGGACAGCGCTGACCGCGGCCTAACTTGCCGTATCGCAAAGGGGTGCTTCGTTTTTATCGAATTGAAAATCTAATTGAGTAACTTTTTAAAAAGGAGAAAGGTTGTTTTTCCAACCTTTCTCTTTGAGGCAGACCGGGGAATCGAACCCCTACCTATCCCTAAGCTAACAGTAAATGGATTCTTTTTTAAGAAATTTCAATTTGGACAAGTCTGCCGGACGGGAAGGTCTGCCCACCAAAAAGAAATACCATTATTAAAATGATTCGTGTAATATTCGATTTTAAACATTCTTTGGTTTTATCAATTAACTCTCTCATACGCTTAATTTTTTTAATTATTAATTCACATAACAGACCAATGATAATCTCTCTAGAAAGACTGTCTTCCGATAATACTGCTTCACCAAGATTTTAAAGAACGGTCTATCTAAATTAGTATTTTTTCTTAGACAGCGATAATCAAGGAAAAACAGCCTTGAGCAAGTGCGTCGGAAAGACGAAGGAAAGCAACGTAGCCCTACGGAGTTGCTGACTGAGTGTGGGAGCATGAAGTGAGACCAAGAGAGGAACGATCGAAGGTTGAACGGAATGCGCGAGCCGCCCGCGAGTGGAGCGAAGGTGGAAGCACAAAGAGGAACCCAGAGGGGGACGTGTGCGACCTATGCAGTATGCACAAGGGCTTGGCGGAGTTTTTGAAACTCGAAGAAAGATTTTTGCAAGTGTGTGAAATGCCGGGAACGGAGGTACGGAGTGAAAGGCATGAACACTCTTGACTTAAAATAAATGTGAATAGGATAATGGATAAAAGTGCGGTGCCTTTCGACAGGCTCAAGGGTAGGCAAAAAGGCACGGCACTATGTAAGGATTTTCAAAAACTGTGACAAGCCCGTAGCCTGAGCGACTAGCAGGCGAGCATTAACACAAGCAGCGGTGACACCCCAGATGACTGAGCGAGAATGAGAGCGAAAGCGGAAATGACGCGAGAAACAAAAATGAGTGAGGTGGAGTGAGCGCGGGTCATGGAGGAACGAAACCGAACGAATACCTTATTGGGGTCTGGGGTGGCAGAGAGCTGCGAATGACGACGCTGGATGAACAGGCAATGTTTTCTAATGAACAGCCAGAGAGGGAATTCTGACCGATGGGCTAAGTGAATGGTGTTTGCAAGCCCGGAACGAAGTGGAGCTTGTATTAGGCTTGAAAACAAGAAAATTGAAGCTGTGAAGCCAAGGAGGAATACCGCTTTTCCTTTTCTTAAATCAAACTGTTTTAATATTGATTCTAGTCAATTCCAAAATCTAAATTCCATTCAATGTCTTCTATGCAAATGGTGGCTAAGTGCGAGAGAATGAGATTGCTCACCTAAAGCATAAAACAGAGCATGGTGAAATAAATGAAAAGCTTAATATCAAAAGAATATACCCAGATGAATGTCCAGTATTTTTTATAAAAAACTGGACAACCTGATTGAATTCGATGTCAAGTGAATGGAGCGAAAAACTTGACAAAATTTATGCGGTTTTGTAGTATTCCTGTGTCCCAAGCTTTGACGGGATAGAAAAATTCTTTCCGTCATCATTTCGAAAATCGTTCCGACATCATTCCGACATCATTCCGAAGTTAATATGAGAAGTTATTTAAGAAGCAATGGTAGTTACGAGGATTTTTTTCTAATCAATTATCAAAGCCGAACTCCCCACTTTTTAGATTGGACTCTTATCTTTTGATTTTTACTTGTCTTAATTTATGGTTTAACAATACTTAGTTTTTCAGCAGTAAATTTCTGTTGATATAGATTAATCGAACTCCATGGAAAACCCGGAGGTGTAAACTCATTAAATATAAATCGGGCATTATTCCGTAAAACCATTTTAGTAGACTCACTCATTGCATCCCATAATTTTGGAGACCAAAAAGTGTTTTCGGCCATTTTTGTCATTAAAGTTGTTACTGCAAGCGAATATTTTTCATCATTTAATTCCTCAATATGGTCGATAAATTTCATTGCAGGTTTTGATTGCGGATTTACAGCTAAAATTGATAGACTATTTGATTTGTCGGGAACCACGGTTAATATTACTGAGACCCATGGTGTGGTAGTATCGTATAGATCAACTTCTAATGGTTCATTTTTGACAGTATAGTGTGGTGTGATTAAACTCGAACATCCAAAAGGATAAAATTCATTCGTTTCAAATAAGGAGTATACTAAACCGTCATATTTCTTGTTAAGTAAAAGATCGTCTAAAAAATCTTTTTCAGGCTCCATATCTTTTAAACCTATTTCTGCACCATTTATCATCCCCTCACGTGTAATTTTTGGCATTTTTTTCATTGTTTCCCAATCACTTTTGTATAATTGCAGTTCTTGCTTTTTACTATGATAAGAATGAGCGAAAGATCTATAAGAATGAAGGAATAGATGCTTGTCAGATCCATCAAATGGATGGTTTTCAATAGGCTCGAATACATCCGTATCATGTTTACCACAGAAGCCATAGAATGTTGAAGCAACCTTTTTTCCTACAGGGGTAAAATCTTCTATATGCCTTTTCCTTGATGAGCTAAAGCTTGTTACGGTGTATAAACAATTTTGTCCGTTGACTTCTTCTTCAATAAGTGATAAACGCCCATTACGCTGTAAACTATGTGCTTGTTTTATTGGAGGAACACATTCTGATTTATTGGGGTGAAAACAATCTTTGATAGTGCTTTCTTTTTTCATTTGGGTAATTCCTTTTCGGAACTCAAGCATTAAATCATCCATTTTATTTATTGTTAAATTAGGTTAGTATCTAGCGATTCAATTAAATCAAGGAGGACATTATTTCGATTACTTTATTTGGCTTACTTTCTACTTTACAACCGAATCGTTTATCCAGTTTTCTTTGGTGTATTAGAGTACAGAGTTGATTTTCAGTAAAGAAATAATGAAAGAAAGGTAGTGCACATGAGGCATGAAGGAAATCCAATGTGTGATTTCGATCAAATTTCTGTCCTTTGTTCCATCTAATGGCTGAAAACAAGCCAGCGGTTATCGTGAAATATGATAATTCTTCAGTAATCTTGTTCCGCTTGTATGTTTCATAAATCATACCGGTAAGGTTAGATAATTTCATTTCATCCTCTTTTATCTCAACACCACTTTCTTTTTTGTAAATGTCGAACATCACCTGCTCTATATCATCTCGTTTCAAGTCCAAAAGACCCGATAATTCAGATAGAAATAAGTCATTAATTTTTCGATAATCGTTTTGATGTATCAGACAATCTGAATTATGTTGATCAATGTCCTGATGCCAAACAAATGATTTCAATTCATTTCCAAATTTCTTGTGTAAACTGGAAAAAGATTCTTCAAGCAGAAAATTGTAAAACTCAATCGGATAGTTGTGTCCAAATTGAAGCAAGTTAATTTTTGTCCAAATCAACTCTGTTAAATCATGAACTGGCTTTCCTCTTTTACTTTCTACGAAATGTCTTACCTGAAGGTAAATTAGTTCGTCCACTGTAATAGTTGAGTATCCTTTAGATAAACGATCAATGATCTCGAAAGTTTTGGATCGAGTATGAAAATCCGTCTGTTTGCAAATTTCCAGAAAGGTAATTTGACTTATAGGGAAAATACAGTTCTTTTCATCAACTAATTTATATGTCAAATTCAATATTTTTTGTTCTTCCAAGTCATTACTAAATGCCTGATCTCGTAATTTGATCCAATAATTAGTATCAAGGTAAATTCGAGTTTTATTAAGCAAAGAATCAGCTAATTCCAACCGATTAGCTTTAATCTCTTGATTTGTTATTTCGTTTAAAGCGTTATACATTTTACATTTTATTAAGCTCTTAAATTTCCTTTCCAAATCATTAATAACATTAGATTTAAAACTGCTTTTATGAGGAGTTAAATTGGCAATTTTCGCATGTGGTGACTAATTTTTGAAGCAAAGAGATTTAAAAAATTGCTTGTTATTGAAACTGAATTGGATAAAATATTTTGAACAAAAGTATTTAAGATCAACTCGGTTGATATACCAAATCCAGATGAGTTTGGAAAATTATTTGCGTCAAACACTTTCACTATATATTGACTTGAAGCAGTATCGATTATGATGTTATCGTTGTAACCATGGATAAAACTATTTCTTAGGGAATTTATTTGGTTCAAATATTTATCAAGGTAAGCCCTATGACTTGACGCCAACATGTAGAATTCGTCATTTTTTCTATAGCCTAAATCAACTAATTTATCCCAGTTTAATAAAAACGTTTTGAATGGGATACTTTGATATGGATGGCGTTCGCCATCATAAAGAACTATTTTTTTTAGTAGAGTTTCAAAAAGCTTAACAAGGACTTCATATAAGGAAGCAATGGTTAATATGAAAGTTCGAAAATTATTATCAATTTGTTCTTTGTACAGTTCCGGAGTATTGAATTCAATGCGATTCTTTAATAGGTTGGTATCATAAACAAATTCCGTTTCTATAACTTTTGAAGGGGTCATTGAAACACTAGCCGGCATTGTTCTGTTTACGATAATATTCGGGTCATATTCTGTCTCAAAGTAAGTGAAAACAATAATCTCAATTTTACGTATTTTTTGTTCGATTGAACTCAAAATCGATTCGATTTCATTAATGTTCAATTTTGAGGGCTTAAATGCATCGTGCATAGCTTTATCGTAATTTCCTCTGGAAATTTGAAGTGCGATGCTTGATATTATCGCATTCTTTTGACTGCTGAATTCTGTTAGTGTTTTTGTTACCATAATTCATTTTCTCCTTTTTCATCCTCTCTTGCAATGTCTGCTTGAACTGATTTCAGAACTTTGCGAAAAAAATCGAGCAATAATGGATTTTTCAATTTTGTGGAATTGATGGTAGCCTCAATCATTTCTTTAAGTTGAATGTCTACGGAAAATGGTTGGCCCGAGATTCCGGATTTTACACCCATTGCGGTTAAAGACATGTAACATTGAGTGTTAAATTCATTAATTTTCTCATCATCAGAAAAGTTGTCATGTATAGTGTTTAGTAGCACTATTATCAAATCAATAAAATTCTCATTCTTCTGTTTAAATTCACCCAATGATTTGACGATGTTCATTAGCTTTTGATAATCATCCGAATTTTCGTGTATCAAATTGAAATACTCTTTTTTTATCTTATCGTCAATGAATTTGTTCGGAGTAAAGATTTCAATAATGTTTGATGCATAAAAGGATTCATAATCTTCAAAATGAAATTGAACATACCATTTTAATACCTGAAGGAATATTTCAGTTTTTTGATCTTCATTGAATCCAGCCGTAATTGAATTACCATGATGTGTAGGGACAAACTCATACCCCAAAAGGCTTTTGTTTTCAAGGACATATTTTCTTTGATATAAAAACCTTTTTTCGAAATAATGCAAAACCGTTTCAAACCCCTCGTATGTAATTATTTTATTCAGAAAGCGCTCAATTGAGTATGGGATATTTAAATGAAGAGTATCGTTAATCAAAATATCCTTTAACTCCTCATAGTATTTATCTTCAATGGGATGAATCGCTAGGAAAAACCTGTCCAAATGTCTTTCTTGACAAATTTTCAGAAATGCTTTAATTCTATTAATTGCTATTTGACTATCGTAGTATAAAAGAGATGGTAAAGTGGATGCGATGTTGTAATAATTTTCAATTGTAGATTCTTTTATAATCGCATCTATTATTCTAACGTCCTCAGCGGTCAGTAAATTCCACTTACCTAATTTGTTGAAGATGTTGTGTAATTGAAAAGGATCATAAACTTGAAGCAGAAAATTGCGACTATCTACTGTGTTAATTTCAAGTAGTTCGGTTACATAATTATCGAAATGAGTCTGATTATTTTCTGAAAATCGATATTGCCTAAAAAATCCAGAGCAATATTTAACTACGAAGGATTTGTTAGCGATCCATAGGTGTTCAATCATTTCCTTTGATTTAACTGGATCTTCAGATAATAAGCCTAAAAATTGATAGAACATATGAGGTTCGTGCTCAGTCTGTTCAATTATCAAAACTAGGGATGTCCCAATTTCTACGCCTGTATATTCAGATATTATTTTAAGTGTTTCGGTATTAAAAAGTTGCACTTCTTCATTGTAATCTTCATTGAACTTTGGGTTGAACATGTTCAACAATCTTTCAGACAAATCTTCTTCCGATAAATTTTCATTTATCGAATCAATTACAGGATAAAAAGAGTTGTCAATTCCCCATCGTTTTAACCAATATAATTGATCCTTTATTGCTTGTTTTTGTTTAAGAGATATGTCTGAGTTGATGGACAAATCTTCAATAAAACTTAACACAGCTTTTATTTCCTGAGTTCCTTTGTAGTTGTTCTTTCGTGCAGCAAATATTGACCTTGGCAAATCAAGGATTATTTTAAAACATTCTTCCTTCAGGTCAACTTCTGATTCACTTTTATAGAATTTGAAAAGAACATCAATTGATTCTTTGCGAAGACTTTTTACATTTTGGTTCTCAGGTATATTGATAGTGTAAATCTGAATGGAATGCTTTTGATATAAATGAGATTCAGTATCGAAAAATTCTAACTTGAGAATATTCTGTAAAGCCTTTAAAGCGAAAAGTTTTAAATCACATTTTGGTAACTCTAGACAGTTCGAACTAGCTTTTAAAATTTGCTGTTGCTTATTACAATTGAATTGTTCTGAAATATCTCTTTTTCCAAAACTTGCAATATTCGAAACTATGCCTTCATCGTTATAAATCTTATACAGATTGCCAGATTGTTTGAATGATTCCAGATAGAATTCTTCCAAATTAAATAGATTTCGAAGTATTCCTTTCAGACTGTTTAAAGTTGAATCAAGAGAGTGGTTCTTATAGATTAGTGATTCTTGGAAATATGAATTCAGATTATGCGTTTTGTTTGAGTATATTGAAATAGTTTTCTTAACAGCTTCCATGGCAATGGATGGCATGGAATAAGATGCCGATTGAATAGTGTCAAGAATTTTCTTTAAGTCACCTTCATATTTGCAATCATCAATCTGTTTAATGTACGTTTTTAGAAGATTTTGAAAGACTTGATTTCCTTGATCATTTTGATTTATATATGCTATGTTTCTGATTATATTATTGATATAGGCACCGTAGTTAGTCAATTTTTTCTCTAACCAATTATTGTTCTTAATTGCTTCTTCAAGAATAAGATCACTATATAAATCGGGCTTTATTTCTTGTTGATAGTTGCCCGTTAATAGATTCTTAGATTTCATTTCTACTAAAACGGATTCAACATCTTCTTCTTGAAGTCCTTCATTTATAGCAATTAATTGAATAAGATTTTTATCATCTATTCTAATGGGCTCAATGAGAGAAGTAATCCTAACAACATTTGTTATATCTTTTTTGGGAACTTCCTTCGAATCACTTGTGCTAACAATGACTTGATCAATTAACTCTGTGATATAACTCTTTAGGAAAGTATCCTTTTTGATATCCTTCAATGGTTTACCGCTTTTAACAATGCGAATTAAGGATTGTATCATAATAGGTACGCCGTGTGTAAGTTCCACGAATGACCCTAAATAATCTTGAATCCGGTAGTTTGAAAGTTCTTTCTCTAAAATTTGAACCGTTTCTTCTCTTGTAAACTGATCTAAGCTAATTGAAACTAATCTATCGGTTCTATCAGATGGTGAGATTTCTTTATGAATTTGATCAATAAATGAGCTTCTCACTGTCAATAGTACCTTAATGATATTAGATCTGGATTGTTTTACTAGGGTTAGCAAATCTGCTAATTCACGACCATCAAATTTATCGGCATCATCGAGCAATAGAATATAATTTTTCTCTCCGGAAAGAGCTAACTTGATTATATTAAGGTCAATTTGATGAGATGCAAGTACTAAAGCTCTCCAATCATCATTGACATCAATTTTTTCTTTAAAAAACTCTAAGCAAAGTCTAGTTTTGCCAATCCCCGGCTCACCTGAAAGAATCGCTACCTTTTTTGAATTGTTATGTAGAAATTCATTGAGCTTATCAATTTTTTCACCTCTGAAATAGAAATTGTTATTTAACTTGTAGGAGTCATTTTCATTCGCGTTCAATTCTTCGTGAAAAAAATCGGTATATTCTTGGATTAAATATTCAGTCTGTTCAATATACCACAGTGATACAAGAGGATGACGGGCTAAAAGAGTAAATAGCTTTCCTCCATCCCAAATTTCAAAGCGAACTTGTTTCTTTGTTTTTTCAATTGACTCGATGCCAATTTTCTTAAGTTCCTTTTGTTGATTTGGATTCAAATCGACATTCGTGACAAAAACTATACATGTTTCATCTTGAATATTTTTTAAAAGATCTTTTTTTATTTGACCTTTTAATTGATTAAATCCAGCAACGCGACCAGTATCGGGATGGTGAAATTTTGCTTGAAATCTCCACTTTCCTTTCACTCCGTTATAATCACCTTCAAATAAGCCATCAATACCCTGATCTGCTCCCGGACCATTGAATGGAGTGTATTTTTTTCCAAATTCAAAACTGAAAAGTATGTTGCAAAATGTTTGAAACTTCTCACCGTTAAATTCAGACCAGTTTATTGATTTCATAATCTATTAATAATTTGTTCGGTATTCATCTTTGGATGTTTGAATAATATCATCACTTCCACAACTTCTTGTTTTCTTTCAATAGCTTTAATCGTAACGGCTCCAAATAATCCAGATTGACCATTAAAACAGTAAAAAGTAGAGCTAATACAACAGATATGGTTAATACAATCAAAACGACTACGAAAAACCAAACAGAGTAAAACTCCCATACGATAATTGAAACTAGAAGGGTGTGTATAATCGTTAGAATCCAGCGGTATAGAAGGGACATGCCCTCATTGAATTCCTTCTCTTTTGTTGCAAAGTCAAAATTGATAGGTTCGTTAAGATCATTGGAGGAGAGTATTCCATATTTAAAAAGATATTTATGGAAAAACGGAGTAATAATGGAAATGAATTCTAGCGTGTTTCTTTTCTTCTCCCAAGCAGTTCCTTGATTTAAAATTTCTCTGAAATGAAGGACTTTTTTCTTAACTACCCCATGGAATAACAACCTCAAGGGAACCTCCAGGATGCTGTAAAATATGATTCGAACTGAAATAAATATGGTGATGAAATATAGGATTTCTGTGGTGCGATCGTTTAATGAGCTTAAGTTCTGCAGATCGTTCACCCAATCGACTTTGAAGTGAATGAAATAATCTGCGCTGAAGAAACACAATATTAACCGCCAAAGAGGGTATATCTTGTCTCTTGTAAAGACAGTTTTAAGTTTAGACCATATCTCGTAAAACAACTTGAACTCCATATTTTTTCTTTTAATGATTAAGCCGTCATTCCATTAATAAAAGTCTCCACAAAATCCATCATCTTTCTGATTACCCGTTCCGCAGCGGAACCACGCTCTTTAAGACTTGGACGTTTATTCATTATACTGATGATGTCGTCACGAAGTGGTTTCTTCTCAGTGAATAAATATTTTCCCACGACTTCCTGGAATTTTGCATTGTCCAAATTTTCTTCCTGACTCAACTGATCCAAAGCAGCTTTTCGTTCTTCATCCCAGAATACTTCAAATGCCTCGGATATGTTATCAGAATCTTCGATGAATGGTAGGTTCTCTTGAATGAATTTTTCAATTAGTTCGCGCTTGCTACGTAGTTGTGCGTCTCCGGAAAGTAACTCCATAATTGCCTTCGCTTGCTTTTCTTGATCCTCCGGAAGGGTATCTTTCAACTTGGCGAGCAATTTCAATATATAAGACACATTGATTTCATCGCGGTGAATCAATTCCAACTCAAAATCAATATCGTTCAGAATGGAAACTTTTTCCTTTTGGCCGTGTGCTTTTACTTTATCATAGAGATCCAGGTATTTACTTTTGTAGTCTTCAAAAGCCTGTTCTTGCATTGAAAGGTCATCAAAAGTGAATTCTGTAAATGTGCTTAGTACATTCTTTAAACGCATAAGCTCACGAAAGGCTTTTATAAACTCGAGTTCTTCATCTTCACTGCGTAGGTCATTTACACTATTTACGGATGGTGCAATTTTTAGCAATTCGATAAACGCCTGATTGAATTTTCCAACGTAGCTTTCATAGGGCTGCATGATGATTTCATCCTTTGCATTGATATTTGAGAAAAGGGTTATTGCCTCATCTGTTGCATTTTTTAAATTTCGGAAACAAACAATATTACCTTGCGATTTTACCTCATTTAGAATTCTATTGGTCCTTGAATACGCTTGAATTAAACCATGGTATTTTAAGTTCTTATCTACATAAAGGGTGTTTAAGAATTTACTATCAAAGCCTGTTAAAAACATATTCACGACCACCAATAAATCCACTTGTTTATGCTTCACACGCTTTGCAATGTCATTGTAGTAATTGTAAAATGATTGACTGTCTTTATTTGTGAAATTGGTACTGAATTGCTTGTTATAGTGCTGAATGAAGTTTTCCAGTTCATCGCGAGTATGCTGTGAATTGTATTGGACACTTGGTTCTGCAGCCATATTCATGGAACTGTCGTCAAAAAACTCATCGTCTTCTACAAAGCCTGTTGCATCTTTATCATCTTCGTTCGCCTGATAAGAGAATATAGTAGCTAAGCGTAGATTGTGTTTTCCTTCTTGTTGCTTTTGAATGAAGAGTTTGTAATACTCGATTAGAACTGGAACACTAGAAACACATAAAATAGCTGTAAACTCCTTACTATGCGTTTTTCTGTTGTGATTGGCGATGATGTATTCTGTAATGTTGTTTAAACGCTCAGGAGCATCCATTACTTCTGCTTCATCTATTGCTTCCACCTCAATATCCAGAATATCATCTTTCTTTTTGAATGTTCGAATGTATTCTACAGAAAACTTCAAGACGTTTTCATCACGAATGGCATCAGTGATTACGTACTTGTGCAGACGATCACCGAACAACATTCCGGTTGTGCGTTTTCCGTACTCATTGGTACCGGCATTTTTTTCGAAAATAGGTGTGCCGGTGAAGCCGAACATTTGACAATTGGTAAAGAATTTTTTAATATCCTCATGGGTTTTGCCAAATTGACTTCTGTGGCATTCATCAAAAATGAAAACGACACGTTTGTCTTTCAAGGCTTCCATTTTACTCAAATACCTTGTTTTACTTATGGCGGTATTGAGTTTTTGAATAGTGGTGACGATGAGCTTGTTGTCTCCGGCTAATTGATTAACGAGCGTATTTGTATTATTGGTTCCGTCAATACTCCCTTTACTGAAACTGTTGAATTCTTTAGTTGTCTGATAATCTAAGTCCTTTCTGTCAACCACAAAAACAACCTTGTACACCTGGGGAAGGTTGGTCAAAATCTGAGCAGCCTTAAATGAGGTAAGTGTTTTACCCGATCCCGTTGTGTGCCAGATGTAACCGTATTTGGTTGTTGTTTTTACTCTTTCAATAATTGCCTCTACAGCGTAAAACTGATAGGGTCGCAATACCATTAAAATCCTCTGTGATTCATTGAGTACAATGTACTTCGTGATCATTTTGGAAATGTGACAAGGTTCTAAAAATACCTCGGAGAATGCAGCTAATTGAGTTATCAACTTATTCTGCTCGTCTGCCCAATAAAATGTTTGCTTGAACGACCTTGCTTTAATTGGGCTGTTCGCATAATACTTCGTATTTACACCATTACTAATAACGAAAAGCTGAACAAATTGAAACAAACCATGTCCCGCCCAATAGGAATGACGTTCATAACGATTTGTCTGGTTAAAAGCTTCTTTTAATTCAAGACCACGACGCTTTAATTCAATTTGTACCAAGGGTAAACCGTTTATTAAAACGGTTACATCATAACGGTTTTTGTGCGTGCCTTCCATGGCAATCTGTTGAGTAACTTGAAACTCATTTTGGCACCAGTGAATTTGATTAATCAGTTCAATCGTTTTTGTTTCGCCTTTGTCATTGGTAAAGGGAACGCGATCTCGTAATATTTTGGCTCGTTCAAAAATATTTCCCTTGTTGATGAAATTGAGAATCTGTTTGAACTCGTTTTCGCTGAGTTCAATTTTATTGTGTTTTTCTAATTGGCTTTTGAGATTTGCTAACAAATCATTTTCATCGCGAATAATAACTTGTTTGTATCCCAACTTAACTAGTTGAGAAACCAAATTGTTTTCTAATATTTGCTCTGGTTGGGTTGTCATTTTATTTTTAACACTTTTAGCATTTCCAAATTATCCAATATATCACGGGTAAATTTTGATAATGGTCTTTTTTCGTCATTAATCATTTCAAACTCTTTCCCAAAAGCTATGTAGTATGCTTCTTTTTCATTTTTAATTAATCCTGGGTAATCAGCCATCAAATTTTCAATGTATGCACTAGAGTGAATTCTTTTAAGCTCAATCAAGTGCTCAATTTCTAATGAATGAGTTTTATACTGCTCCTCTAGTTTGAATAAGGAAATATTTTTTGCACTTTTCTTTTTATGTGATCTGTCACCAAAATGCTGAAAGTAGATCTTATTGGATCCATCCTTTTGCGGTAAATACGTGAACTTAGTTTTATCATCAAATCCTTCAGAATATGGATAGATATTGTCTGTCAAGGTTGTAGATTGCCTTCCCTTCGCATTTCGGTTGCAAATTATACAGCTTGGTATAAGATTAAAAAATGAAAATCTCAAATATCCATATTTACTTTTAGCAAGAAAATGATCAATATCTGGACGGCTAAACTTATCTCGATCGGTACCTAAAGTTGTAATATAAGTTCTATTGCAGTATGGACAGCAATTTATACCTAGGTTAGTTGTAAAATCATATGCCTTCCAATTGTCGTGTTCTTCAAAAAATAACACATGGTCAATTTTTTTTTTGAAATCGGTTGGTTTTTTATTTACCACTTTATATTCACGATAAAATAAATCATGCAGCTCAGGTTTTACATTTGAAAGTAAATCTTCTAATGGATCAGAAATTATAGTTTCTAAATTATTCTCCAAATAATCACCTAATAGGATATTGGAAGATGTAGAGTATTTATTGAAAAACAACTTATTGCTGGTAAGACGCTTTTTTAATTCAATCTCAATGGATTTATAAAAATTCTTACTTAACGTACTTAAGTCTCTATTTTGGCTAATGTTTATCATTGAATGTTCTTAAGTTCGTTTTGAAGTCTAGAAATTTCATCTTTTATTAATTCCTGTTTAGATTTTTTCGGTTTGCTGGCTAAAAAATACATTTCTAATAATTTCTTTCGAATTATATCGTCACCGATTTGTCTGATTATATTCAATTTGTTGGAAACAACTAAACTGTCAGTCTTCGATTTAATTTTTTGCGCATTTTTTCTAGGGTGTTTCTTAAGTAATAAAATTTCATTCAGTTCATCCAAAATCTCATTGATAACTTTCTTTGAATATACCCCTGTGCCAGATTCAAGAAAAAAGCTAGATTTAAGCATTTCATAAATATTCGCAGCAAACGTTGGTGAATTGTCTATTACAGGAGTTCCATCGACCAACTTTAAAAGCCTCCCATGAGGTATATCAGACAAAATAAAAGGCGAATGAGTAACAAAAAGAATATGAATGTTCTTAGCTAATTTTAAATTTAATGTATCAATTTCTTCTAATAAATAATTGACCATTTTCCTTTGAAATTCAGGATGGAAGTACAATTCTACTTCGTCAAAAATGAGTAGAACATTTCTGTACTTTATTTTATCTATATCATTTTTGAGGTTGACATATGAATCGAGATTGTTTAAATGGTATAAGGAGGATTGAACCGAATTGATTAATTGAAGTTCACCCGAACTCAGCTGTTCAAGTTCACTTGACTCATCATTATTTAGATTCTTTATATTGATAAAAACTTTAAATAAGCTTGGAGGAATACAATTAATTATTGCTTCACTAAAACCAGTGATTCGCTCATTAAAAATTTTAATTGGCATAGTGATAGTGCTACCTGTTGTATTTGTTTCTATCCAACCGAAACTTTCATGATTACGCAATGGATTATTTGCCAAATAGTTCAATGCTTGGCGAAGTTTCGTAGTAACATGACTTTTATCCTTCCCGAGTTGTATTAAAAATGAATTTAATTTTTTAGGATCTAAAAGTGATTCAAAAATAACTGGTGAATCATAACCATTTAAGTTCAAAAAAGAATTATAGCGGGCATATGTAAATGCAATTTTATAAAGCTTTTTTACAATGTATTTTTCTACATGCAGATAATGAATTACATTTTGATAATTTGATTCATTCTTTAAAATGAGTTTCAACGCAAGTTTAGTAATGCTTGAAGCATTTGGCAGTTTACTTTTTTCAATCAATTCTTCAATTGAACGAGTTTTTATTTCTCCTAACTTTCCATTATGTCTATCGGTAAATTCTAAGTGTGAAATTTTTCCTAAATCCAACTGAAAGAATAAAGTGTCTAGAAATTGTTTTTCTGTTACCTGATTTCTTACATTCGACTTTTGTTGTTTGATTGCAGTATTTGCAATTAGCCTTGTACGAGTTAGCGATTCTTCCTTATTAATATCAAAATTCCCGTTAGTTCTCATCGGATTGATTACAATAGGAGCTTGGTAGGAGTCATTCTTGTGAAACAAATAGTTAATCCAATTTCCAATTCTTTTCGCATTCAATCCATATACAGAGTAATTAACAACGATGTTATAGAAAAAATTTTCAAGCTTAAAATCGTGTAAATTAATTTCCTTATCAAACTTAAAATGTTTGTTGTCTGATGATGTTGATTCCCAAACAACGCATTTATTTTCAGAATCATCATTTTTAAATTGAATAGAAATGAATTTTGAATACTCAATTTGAAAAATCAATTCACACCTCAAATAGTTCTGAGGAATATCAATTCTATTTCGGTCCTCGTCAAATAATATTGATTTTGCAACAGCCAAGTTATGAATGGCTAAATAGATTATTTCAAGCAGAGTACTTTTACCCGATCCATTTTTTCCAACAATAGCAGAGATCTCAACGTTGACGTCCTTGTTCTTCTTTAATTGATACAGTCTTTTTGAATCTAATTCTTCCTTATAAACAAGTTCATTGTTTTTCTTTGAAAGCTTGAAACAGTTGAATAAAACGTAATCTGTTAGTGGTCGAAGTCCTTTAATATAATTGAAGTTGTCTTTTCTTGTAAATGATTTTGGATCCAACCAAGATCGTTCAGAATCAGTTAGTTTATCTCCTGTACGAATCGCTATTAATCTAAATGTTTCTGATGCTGAACTCATTTTCCCTCCTTTAATTTATTAGCTAATTCAATTATTCTTCCTACTAGTTCTTTTGTTACTTGCTGTCTTTCATGAAGCTTCGGTTTTACATTCATTATAGCAACGACTTCATCTCTAAGAGGATCCATTTCACTGAAAAGGTAATTTTCAATTAGTTCTTCTAAGCCCTCCCTATTTAAATCATTCTCGTGAGCAAATCGTTGAATTGATTCATGTTTCTTTTCATTCCAAAAAGTCTCTTCATCGAATTTATTTACAAGTTGTTTTGTAGGCGTTTTGTTTTCTGTGCTTACTTGAGTCTCTTCATCATCATCAAATGAGCTGAATTCTTCTATATCTTCATTTTCAACAACTTCGGTTGATTCGATTTCCATTTCTAATATTGACTCAATTGATTCATCTATTTTTTCCTGATCAGAGGCAATCTCCTCGACAACTTCTTCCTCTTTCGATTTGATAAATTCATCATAGTATCGACTTTCATATTCATCGTAGTCATTTTCAAATAACAACTTACTATACTTAGCCTTCTTTATGGGGAATTCTAAACCCTCATCCAACCATGTGTTATATTCCAACATGGTATCATCTTCATAATTGAGTGTTGAAACAGAAAAGTCAATGGAGAAGTAATGCTCAAGAATATATTCCAACATTGAATCTGTCATTTGTTTGACAGTTGTAGCGATTTTTTTGGAGCTAAAAATGAATTTAGGTGCCATTCTACCATGGGAAATATCCCCTCGTTTATTTCGGATTTCCCCAAGAACCTGAATTATTGCTGAAAATCTTGAAACAAAATCACCTTCTATATCTTCACAATTTTCTGAAAGTACTCGAATCGCATTTTTGAAAACCTTCGGTAAATCATCATCATCAATGTTTTCCACTGTTTTCGTCACGTCTAATTGAATGAGAATTGTTTTGGATATTCCTTCAACAAGTGCTTTACAGCTTTCTATGCATATATCTGGGTTTAGTTCTTCATTAGTCTCAATAATATCAACAATTTTAAAGTATTCATTAAAATGAGAATGCTTGTCAAGATTAGCTAATATGATTGCTTTCGTTTTCTCCATTTTATACGAACATTTGTTGAAGAAGACCACGTTTAAACAATTCAGACGATTGAATTTCCCTTTCTACTTCATTTATCAAATTATCTATTGAAATAGTAAAGTCGACAATTTTACATTGTTCTTCATAAGTCGGATAAGGAATATATTCGTTTTGATACTCAGAAATCCAGTATCGTTTGTGCTCAGCCAAAGGGAACTGAATCGTTTTCATTGCTTCGTAAACAAATCTTAGATTTACTTTATCGTGTTTCGGGATTAGCATTTTCATTGCCGAAGACTTTGCTTTAAAAGGAAAGTCAACGAATTGAAATGCAGTAGTGAAATCATCAAATATTATTGTTGGCAATTTTTCGTTAAATATTCCCTCAGTTTCATCTGTATAGCCAAGTAAGAATGTCTTACCAGCAGTTAACACTGGAGTATCATATTCATCTTTGTATTCAGTACTGGAAACAAGATATTTTGTTGGTTGTTCGTAATCGATAATTTCACCTAATTGTATTGACGTCCAGTTTGGAAAATCGCTTCCATTTTCATCTTTGAATCTGATCTTTTGATTGAAAATCTGTTGCAATACACTTGTCTTATAACGCTCTAGAGCTACTTTTTTTCTTTTTAGTATGGAAATATGATTGTCAATTGTTCGAAATAAACTTGCAATTCGGTCTTGCTCGTCCTTATTTGGAACATTAATATAGATAGTCTTTAGCTGACTTGCATATAAATGAACCACAGAAATACCTTGAGCTATGCTTGCGATATCAAGCTTTTTCTTGTTATTCAAATAATAGGATAAAAAGACCCCATTTATTGGGCTCTTAATAATATTCAAATCACCTCCAAGTGCAACACCATTTTTCAGAACACATGATGCAGTGGCGATATCAATTTGAGTTTCACCTGATGCGGGAATGATGACGTCATTTTCTTCACTTAATACAAGATCATTTGGATCGAGATTGGTTCTTGATTTAATTGAATCGATTACTTCCCCATATTCTGTATAGAGTTCTCCATATCGAATACATTCTAAAGATCCATTTTCATCTATGTCAGATTTCGAAACTCCTTTTCCTTTAGAGAATTGGGCAATAGAGCCTAAAGTTGAAGGAGTCCAATTTCCATTGAACCCTGGAAACCTCAATTTTGGTTGAATTACTTTACTCATGTTCTTCAAAATTTAGGTGAGGGTATTTTCTTTTCACATCATCCAAATGATTCCAATAAGCAGCTTGAATTTTATGCATTCGTCTGGCTTCTGTGTTAGGGTCTAACTTCTTTAGCTTTTCAGGATCAATACCCAATTCAGAATAATAGGCATCATCGTCTTTCAATATGATTTTTTTGCTTCTTATGAGTATAGGAAAAGTCAGATGCGTAAGATTTTGAACATCTTTCTCATCAACGCTAAGCGCCGGTGGCTTAAACTCATTTTCGATTAAAGACGTGTACAAGTTTGTATTTTTTTTGTTGTCTAATTCAATAACGTTTTCAAGAAGTTCTTTCAATTTATTAAGCTCTTTATTCATATTTGAATCTTCCTTCTTAACCTCTGGATTTGGGTGAAAATTGATAAACTCATTTTGTTTTGAAATTAAAAACTGAATGGCATATTTCGTTTTTGGGTTATGCGATTCTAATCCTTTCAAAAGCATTGAAATGCGCTCCTGAAATAGTTCTTCGTTTTGTTTTAAAAGATAAATTTCAAATAGCATCAAAGCCTTAGCGATTTCCTCCAGTGATAACTTCATTAAAGAATAGATTCTAGGTGTTCTTCCTAGAGCTTCCATAATTAAGGCATCACCATACAGTTCGTAGGCATTTATCAGTGAATAAACAGCACCTTTTTTAAACTCCTCACGGGAAACTGAATTGTATTTTTGTTCAATTTTCGTCATTAGAAAGGAGTATCAATTTGTAATTCTTTGCAGAATGCTTCGATTGTACTTTTTGAGTTTTCCAATTCCTTTTCGATGGCCTTTAGTTCTGCTGAAACAACAGCTAAATCTATTTCTTCTTCCTCTTCAAAAGTGTCCACGTAACGCGGAATATTGAGGTTAAAGTCATTCTCTTCGATTTCTGCAAGAGTTACCACCTTGCTGTACTTGTCGATTGAAGCACGCTCGCGATAGGTCTTTACAATTAATTCAACATCTTCATCACGCAACACATTTTGGTTTCCTTCCTTAATAAAGTGGTCATCACCACTTGCATCGATAAAAACCACATTGTCATCCGCTTCACGACATTTCTTTAAAACTAAAATACATGTAGGAATAGAAGTACCGTAGAAAATGTTTGCCGGCAAACCGATCACAGCATCCAACGCATTCATTTCTTTGATGATGTATTTTCGGATCTCACCTTCAGATGCCCCTCGGAATAATACACCATGAGGGAAAATACTGGCCATGATTCCATTATCTGCTAGTTGATAGAGCATGTGCTGTAGGAAAGCGTAATCCGCTTTTGTTTTTGGTGCTATCCGTCCATAATGGCTAAAACGTTCGTCCGTAAGATTGAGTGGATTGGCTTCGCCTTTCCAGTGTGCAGAAAATGGAGGGTTAGCAACAATTGCTTCAAATCGTTTGTCTAAATGTTGTGGATGTTCTAAAGTATCTTCCTGGACAATATTGAATTCACGGAAATGTACATCATGAAGAATCATGTTCATTCGTGCGAGGTTGTAAGTTGTGCGTCCTAATTCCTGTCCGTAAAACTCGCTTACATCTGCTTCTTTGGCTACACGTAAAAGCAAAGAGCCAGAACCACACGTTGGGTCATAGACAGATTTGATTTTTTTCTTACCTGTAGAAACTATCTTAGAAAGAATTTTAGAAACCTGTTGCGGTGTGTAGAACTCACCAGCTGTTTTTCCAGCATTTGCTGCAAACTTCGCGATGAGGTATTCATAAGCATCACCTAGCACATCAGATTCGATTTCATTTAACTTAAAATCTATCTTATCAAGACTGATTAATATTTTTACAATGATTTCGTTTCGTGCACCAACAGTACGACCAATTTTAGTAGAATTCAAATCCAAATCCTCAAACAAGGCATTAAAATCTTCTTCGGATTCTGTACCCATTGTACTTTGCTCAATGTGATTTAGAACAGATTTTAGGTCTTCTAGAATGTAATTACTCTCACTTTCCGTATCAGCATTTCCTTTCGCGGCCAATACTGAAAACAATTGTGAAGGCTCAAGGAAATATCCCAATTTCAGCAAAGATTCTTCTTTGATGGCATCTAGCGTTTCTTGGTCCTTTACAAGTTTGTAGTCGGTTACTTCTTCACCTATTAGCAATTCATTCGCATAAATCAATTGCTTTTCTGATAAGTACTTGTAAAAGATAAAGCCAAGGATGTAATCCCGGTAATCGTCGGGACTAATTTTTCCGCGCAACATATTAGCGATTCCCCAAAGTTGGCTTTCTAGTAATTTCTTTTGTTCTTCTGACATTGTTGATATTCTATATTTATTTTTCTTCTAGAGTAACTTATTCTTTAAAAATCTCATTCAATATGTCCCATAGTCTTTGTCTTACTTCATCGTATGAGGCTGCGATACCTCCAGGAATTTGATGACCGAGACTGTTTTGCCAGGCTGCTTTTACCCGTTTGTCGTTTGTTTCGTTTAACATTTGATGAGTTCCTTCAAATTCAATGTTCTTGAATTTCATCTTTTCATGGAAAGCACTTTTTATTTCGTTCCAATCAATTGATGTTTGATCATTGGCGAGATACCAGATGTCATAAAAATCTCTTGGTGCAGTATACGATCGTTGAATGAGTGCTCGAAGTTTTTCGGCAAGAACCTCACGCAATGAATAACATGGAACAAATAAAGGTGTCTCAGATAAACCATCCGTGTATGGATGAAAAACCTCTCTATTTTCAAAAGGAAAAACCATGTGTTCGTATAGAATAATTTCTATTTTAACACTGGTACTCCATCGATCTGTTGTAGGAGGTACTTGATTCATTGAGTGATCTGCTCCCCAAAATTTCACGATTGCTTTGAAACCAGTTAGTTGATTATTGAATCTCAATTCTGAAATTTCCTGAATGTGTAATGGTATCTCTGTTCGACTTGTGACAAGGTTCGTGATTTGTGTAAGCAATGTCTTATCCAATACAAATGTTGAATCTATTGATGTAAAATCGAGGTCTTCGGAAAAACGGTAATTCGGAAAATAACATTTCCTTAAGCAAGTACCACCTTTGAATACTAAGTTTTCACGACATGCCGGAACAGAATAGATAGCATCTAAAAAATGCCCTAGCACCCAATCTTTGTCTATGGTCGATTTGGGCACCTTTTGGGCTTCTGCCTGTTTTTCTATTTCTTTTTTTCTAATCATTAATACTGCTTGTTACAAATCGACCGAATCTCATCCTCCGAGATATTCAATCGTAATTTCCATTTGTTATTGAATGCTCCTGTATCTTCACCAAATGGATCAATTAGAACGTATCTTGGGTTAACAACCTTTTCTGCGTATTTCAGAAATCGCGAAAATTTCTTCTTTTCAAGCAGTTCCACCAAAAAGGCAATTCGTTTTGTAGCCGAAATGTTATTGATTGCTTTACAGTATTCAATTAATTTATCCTGATCAAGTTCGACCTGATCCAAAGCCCTGATTAATTCCGGATAGCCCCCTGAATACTGTGGAAGGTCAAAGCAATCAACAATAGTCTTTTCTACGTCTGTAATTCTGTATTTATGGTTTCCATACCCCTCTTTTTGAATGCCGATTCTTTTTCTCGGATTGATCTTAACGAATTGATAGGCTACACCAAAGACACTTTTGTCTTTCTTTTGTTTCGTTGTTTGAATGAATACGGTATTTGGAAATTGCTCCGTTAGACCGTGAATGTTTAAAGCAGACCAGTAGGCGATAGCTCCATCAGGTACCAAGAAGCATCCAATTACCTTTTCGTCCCGGAAATTTACTCTGCAGTATTTTCCGCGTTCGATTCTGGAGAGAAACTCCTTTTCAATAAGATTTTCCAGTATCTCATTGAGATTATCAATTTCTTCACCAAGCATTTTTTCTATCTCGTTGATACTAAAATGATCAATTTCATAATCATCAAGCAGTTTGATGAACTGCTGTTGATCTTCAAGAATATTTTGAGATAGATATCGTCTTGCCATTATTACATCTTGTTGTATGATATGTGGTAATTATTGGGACATATCTTACATAGAAATGTAAAGGTAGTATAATTTTCTAATATGGGTCATTGTTTAATAAGTTGAATTCTGCAGACACTGTCTGAAGAATTGGTTAAACAACTGATTTTATCGCAAAAACAGACAATATTTTCGACAAGACTATTCAATCAAATTAAGTTTTACGGAGCGTAATGCACCAGAAAATGGTAATTATCGCGCTGAATGACTAAAGGGTTACAAACTAAACTCCGCCCAAAGGGGATAGTGATCAGAAAGCATCCACGACAGGTTGTTTTTAGTCAGGTTTCGATTCATAAGCGTTTTGCCGACGAAATCAAAAGAACCACCAGAAAGGAATTGCATAGAGAGTTGTGGTGTTCCATTCTTACCATTGAACCATGCGATTTGGTCGTAGTACTTGGTTTCGTTGAAGATGGATCGGGTGACTTTAGGATCTTGCAGTTCATCTGGAATATGAAGCCCTTCATTGATGAAGGTTTCGTTAAGTAGGTCTCCGCGTTCGTCGATATTGAAATCACCGAGAGCGATGAGGTTTTGATGATATGCATTTGTGTCCTTTGCCCAATCTGCCATCCATTTGGCAATACCACGTATTTCGTTGATTCTGTCAGCAGATTTGTCGCCGTAGAGGATATGTAAAGTCACCAGTATAAAAGTCTGATCATTAGAGCGGAAACTCACAGCATAAGGTGAGCGCACAAATTGTTCTTTAAGTGCAACATCCGTTATTGAGTCTTTCCATTCGTCTGGCACTACCAATTCACACGCTAAACCCGAAAGCTGCACACGCCGAGTATCAAAGATAAAGGCCATGCGTTCACCGTTCCCAACTTTACCCTTGTTGACATCAGTAAGTAAAAAAGAATAGTTAGATCCCAACATTTTAAGGGTATGGCGTAAAGCTCTCAAGTTCGCTTTTACTTCCTGAACCGCAATTACATCAAAACGTTTTAGGATTTCAGCGATTGCAGCTACAGAATGCCAGTCGCGTTTTGGACTGTCTCCCGTGCCGGATTGCCATTTCTTGGTAAGGTCTCCGAAAGCGCGAATGTTCCAGGTTGCGATTAAGAGGTTTTTATCCAGTTTTTTGGATGGGATAGATTGATCGAGAGAGCTATTTAAGGCAGTTAGATCGGCTAATACCTCTTGAGGTACAGAAGTGATTTCAGACATGTGGATGAATTTGGTGCTAAAAATAAGATTTTGAATTTTATCATTTTCGTTTATCAGACGCTGACTCTGGAAATGAGACGAGATTGAACATCGATCTCAATCGTGAACGTACCCGATTCCCATATATCTTTTCCAGTTCATTCGCGTTGAGGTTCGTCGTTGCATGGGTAATGATTCCATAATTCACATGCATGTCGTATCTGTGGAGTAGAATTTCTCCAATTGTATTGCATTCATTTCCAAAATGTTTAATACTTTGCTCTACGCCGAGATCATCCAGACAGATGGTTTTTTGTCTTCGACCGTAGTTGTGAATGACCTCGTAACCATCCTTGTGAAATTCAGCTGCAATTTCCCTCGTGTTTTTTACAATGTACTTTTGAAAAGGAAACATGAAGTCAGGTAAAAGAGTCATTAGGGATGTTTTACCACAACCAACCGGTCCAGTCAATAGAATTCCCTTTTTCAGGTCCAATCCATGCTGTTCACATTGTTCTTCTGAGGAAATACTGTAGGAAATTAACTTGTGAAGAATATCACGATCCTCCGGACTCACCGAAAAACCAGTGCCGTATTTTTTGCGGCCAAGGTGATTGAGGTAACGAACGCACATTCCGAAATTAAACATGCGCATATTGTTCTCGATAGTGTAGCATTTTTCTAACATATCACTTCGATTTTAGAGCTTTAATTTTTTTGTGAATCCACAGAATTAATAGAATTATGATGGTCATTGTTTTGTTTGAATTAGAGTGGCACGGAATAATCTTTGTTTTGGTCGACATTCAGGTTCCCTACATTTTTTGCTGGTCCAGACGAGGTACCGTGCATGTCGGCAGACTGGGTTTTGTAGACCTGAGAACGTTTAATCCAATTTCGAGCAGCTGCCTGCCAATTTTTCATTTTTGCTTTTCCTCCTACCAGCCAACCGTTGGATTCGAAATGGTTATAGAATGTTTCACTTTCCACTTCAGCAAGCTCAGTAGAGGAATTATCATTAAAAAATTCCTTCACCTCGTCAAGTGTTGGTTTATAAAAAGAGGTACTCTTTTTATTGTTTGAATCCTTTAAATTGTTTGTATTGTTTATAGAAGGTACCAATGGTTGTCCCACAACTTGTTCAGTACTCGTACCACTGCTTGTCCTAGTAGTTGTCCCGAAAATGGTCATGTCTATCAAACTGCCCCGTAAGGGGTTATGCGAAGGGTGGTAAACTAAAAATCCTTTCGCATGCAAGTCTTTTAAACACTTGTGGTATGTCGATTTTGAACCGATTTTGGAAACCTTCATAACTTCCGATCTGCTAATCGATATCGGATTTTTGAAGCGATTCATGTTCCACTGGTAAAACAACGCCAGGTACAAGCTCACGTGAGAAGGATTTAACTCAATATCTTCCGATAACCGATCAATAGCAGCCGTTAGTTGGCTGATGTAGTTCATATCACGGCATTATTGATTCGGTTCTTCTGAAGAATTCGCAGTATCTCGTCATTGTCGTAATAAATGACTCCTCCCATTTTTGTGTAAGGAATAGTTCCGTTGATTCGGAGGTTCTGTAGAGTACCCGGTGAAATACTCAGCATTTTTCTCACTTCACTGGATTTGAGCCATTTTTTTGTTTGCGCTGCCTGACTATTAGGAAAAAGCGTTTTTAATTCCTGAAGAAGTTCTTTTTTGAATTCCTGCAGGTCTTCCAATGTTAAAACTGTTGTTGCCATATTTTGCTTCTTTTTGATGTTCGTATGGCAAAATTGGAGAGTTTTGATAAGGTTTTTTCCACAGTTGTACCCCAGTGGGGTACGATTTTCATTCATTTTTTGATGGTTGAAAATGAAATTGGTGGTTAGTAGGTATTTCAGGAAGTTATGAGAGACAAAAAGTAGGATTGAGGCAAAAAAATACCCCATACAACAATTTGCGTATGGGGATTATTCTAAAAAGCGTATCATATCTTAATTGATGTTGAAATACATTGAAAACTAATAGTTTAATAATTGAGCTTTAAAGTGATACACTTTTTAATGAAATGAACACCCAAGGCGTACCCAAGTAGGGTATATTTATTCAAAATTCTCATCAAAATCACGTTCTAGAGTGTCTAACATTTGACGAATAAACTTAAAGCGTTCGCCCTTTCTTTCCTTTATTTCACGGCGTTTTCCGTAAATATCCTTGATATCAATATTGAATACCTTTCCAAGTTGTAAGCAGAGTGTTTTCAAGTCATTTTCACCCCTGTTGATGGATGCCATTGCATGAAGTCCGGAAATAAGCTCGACGAAGTCAACTTTACGCAAGGACCACAAAAGTTCTGATTGATTCAGGTCAATTTGAATTCTTTTTTCATCCTGATCAAAATGATTGATTAGGAATTGGTAGGCTAGAAGATAGGAAGCAATCAGGTCATAACCGGTCGAATTATTATCATTATATGAAATTGGAAAGCAATCCAGGTGGATCCGATTCGAGCGCAGAAAATAGCGCTCGTCGTCATGTGTCGAGCTACTGCTATAGTAGCGCGTAAATTCTGGATAATCGATGTAATGAGCCTGAATGAAAGCCAACTTTTGTTTAACTATTCCTTTGAATTCCTTTTTACTATAAGCTAATCGAAGTAATTCAATTTTTCTGATTTTCGTAAAAGCAATCTGGTAGGCGTACACATGTGGTTTGACATGTCGAAAGAAGTAAATTTCATCCGCTGAAGATGTAAATCCAATTCGTTCAATGTCCGCTTCAATTGTTTCGATTGCGGTCTTTACGAGTTGTAATGCAGCTTCGATGTTGACCAATGCATCAACACCAAAGAGATTCAGCCCAAACAATTCCTGTCTGAGCTGATCAAGTGTAATAGTTGATTTACTCATATAGTTGAATTATAATTTCAACCTTATACGAGCAGTGATAGTGCCTAACTTCCAGTATCTTCCAGTTTGTCCATAGACAACACAGATTTAAGTTTCTGCATATCTGCGCTGACTTTATTATCAAGTACCTGAGCATAAATCTGCGTAGTTGCCAATTTTGTATGTCCCAGCATTTTGGAAACCGTTTCAATTGGAACGCCATTGGAGAGGGTTACAGTGGTGGCAAATGTATGTCTGGCCATGTGCATCGTCAGGTTTTTGGTGATACCGCAAAGTGTTGCAACCTCTTTGAGGTATGCATTCATTTTCTGATTCGATTTAACAGGAAGAAGTTTGTCGTCATTGATACATCCTTTATGATCAGCGTACTTCTCAATAATCTCCATTGCTTTGGGTAGCATTGGAACATTGGAAGTAACACCGGTTTTCTTACGTTCCGTAAAAATCCAGTAATCGCCATCTATGCCACGAGCAAGGTCTTTACGCGAGAGCTTTTCGACATCAATAAATGCATAACCAGTATAACAACAGAACAGGAAAATATCCTTTACCTCATCAAGACGAGGAATGCCAATGTCCTTTTTCCAAAGCGCAGTTAGCTCTTCTTCTGTTAGGACTTCGCGGTTTACACGAGTGTACTGGCATTTATAATTGGCAAAAGGATTACGCGAGATCCATTCATTGTTTAGCGCAAGAATGATGATTTTCTTCAAACAACGGATATAACGCAGTGCTGTATTATGCTTCACACTGTCTTCGGTTTTCATGAAGTATTCAAAATCAGTGATGAATTTGAAATTTAGTTCGTCCAGGTACAAATCTTCACGGTTATAAAACTTCTCAATAAAACGTTCGATTTTCCCTAGGACCGTTTCGAATTTTTTATACGTCCCGAGCTGTACATCAATTCCGATTACGGCTTTCATTCGCTCGTTGTGGTATTTGAAAACTTCGACTAGGGAATACTTCTTTTCGGTAAGACCGAGAAAACTGTTTTTGATGGATTGTGCGTCCGTTGGTTTTCCTTCGATTACTAGTTTGTTGTGATGGCGCATAATCTCGTTGGTTGTCAAATCAATGTGCATGTTGATGACTCGAGCTTCTTCAGAATTACCTTTTGCTCTTCCAGATGCTGCAGACCACTTAGATGGTTCAATGGATTTCTTCATGGCAATCTCTACACGTTTGCCATTTACGGTGATTCGACAAACCACTGGAGACTTGCCGTTTTTCGATTTGCCTCGCTTAATCACAAAGCGAATCGAATAGATTTGATTCGTTTTCATATAATTTGCTTTAAATGATACGTCAAATCACTTTGATTTTGACGGTAAACGAACTCAAAACGAAGCAAAAAATATGATTACAACTAACTGATATATAGTATTTTAAACCAGTTTGCGGTACCCAAATGCAAGTATAAGAAAAGGTACCGCATAGGTACCAATTTATTTGATTTTTTTTAGATTATTTTGATGGTGAAAAAATCAAAAACCGCCTAAAATCAACGTTTTAAGCGGTTTTGATGTGTTTTGGTTTCCCAAAAAGTGGAGTCGGAGGGGTTCGAACCCTCGTCCAAACGACGAAAAATTTAGCTTTCTACATGTTTATTCTTTGATTAATTTTCGACGCAATTTAGGACAAAGACACCCAAACATTGCGCTTATCTTCTCAATCTCGAGCTGGCTTAGAAGTGTCACCAGCACTATCCTGTAAAATTTGGTCCCTCTTGATCCCTGCTTAACAGGCGGAAACGTGGGAGAGGGAACTTGTCTGTGTACTATACTTCCACTAGATTAAGCCGAATCTGTTTAACAAATTAGGCAGCAAGTCTGTATGACGTGTTGTCAATTATAGTTTGAAGCAAACGATTAACGAGACTCACTTCAACGCTCGACATGCTTACACTAAACGTCTGCTATCGCTGTCAAATCCAATACGACCCCAGTGTTTTGTACAAAGTTAGAGATTAATATCCATGCAAATGCGTGGAATCAAATTTAATCTCTAAAAATTATAGTTTTTTAGAAGTTAAACCGCGACATCGTTCTCGCGAAGCGCATCATTCAACGAAGTTTTTAAATCCGTGGATGCTTTACGCTTGCCAATAATCAGCGCACAAGGAACCTGATAATCTCCCGCTGGAAATGATTTGGTATATGAACCGGGAATCACAACACTGCGCTCAGGAACGTATCCTTTCGTTTCCACAGGTGAATCTCCAGTAATGTCAATGATCTTTGTCGATTTAGTCAGCACGACATTCGCTCCCAAAACTGCTTCCTTTCCAACACGAACTCCTTCAACAACAATGCAACGTGAGCCGATAAACGCCCCATCCTCAATAATAACAGGTGCTGCTTGTAACGGTTCTAACACACCACCAATTCCAACACCACCACTCAAGTGTACGTTTTTACCAATCTGCGCACAAGATCCAACCGTCGCCCATGTATCGACCATTGTTCCTTCGTCAACATAAGCGCCAATATTGATGTAGGATGGCATCATGATAACTCCAGGAGCGACAAAAGCGCCGTATCTAGCAATAGCATGTGGAACAACACGAACACCTAATTCCTTGTAATTCTTTTTCAATGCCATTTTATCGTGAAACTCAAACGGTCCGACTTCTATCGTTTCCATTTTGCGAATAGGAAAATACATGACCACTGCCTTTTTCACCCATTCATTGATCGTCCAAGTACCATCATCATTCGGGTCAGCAATGCGCAATTCACCTTTGTCCAAGTCATCAATAACGTGCTCAATAGCTTCAATCGTTGTTTTTTCTTTCAATAAATCTCGGTTCTCCCAAGCAGCTTCTATGATAGATCTCATGTGTTTTTATGTAAGTTTTGACAAATATAGGTATTAGACTGCAAGACTAAAAGATCAAAGACAATAAGACTTAATTATTCTAGGGATTCCAAATTGATGTATGATTTACAATATTAGTAGAATCGAGTCTTGGCTCTTAAAGTCTTGACTCTTGTAGTCTAATACTTATATTTGGAGCATGGGAAAAACACTCGCAATTGATTTTGGATTGAAGCGCACAGGTATCGCAATTACAGATGCAGCGAATATGTTTGCGTTTGGGTTGGACACGGTTGAATCAAATCAACTGATGGATTTTTTGAAGGGAATTGTGCCAAAAGAAGCTGTATCGACTATTGTCATCGGTCTTCCAAGGCGATTAGACACATCAGATGCACATATTACGCAGAACGTTTATTTACTCAAAGAAGCGATTGAAAAAGAAATTCCTGTCGTTCAGGTGAAATTAGTAGATGAAAGATTCACCTCAAAAATGGCAAGTCAATCAATGCATACCGCTGGTGCGACGAAAAAACAGAAGAAACAAAAGGAACTTGTCGACAAAGTCAGCGCGACAATTCTTCTGCAATCCTACCTGTCTCAAATCTAGAAATGTATAGTTTTAAAGAGATTTAGTCTATGCTGAACTGCTAAGTTTGTAGGAAAGCATTAATTTTGCAAAACAATTTTAAAAGTATGGTATTACCAATCGTAGCGTACGGAGATCCTATTCTTAAGAGGGAGGCGGATGATATTGATAAGGATTATCCGAATCTAGATCAATTAATTGATAACATGTTTGAAACCATGTACGAAGCATCCGGTGTCGGTTTGGCTGCTCCTCAAATTGGAAAATCTATTCGATTATTTATTGTTGATGGAAGTCCATTTGCTGAAGATGAGGACGAAGAAGAAGATCCGAGAGCGCAAGGAATGAAGGATTTCAAAAAGGTATTCATTAATCCAGTGATTGAAGAAGAAACAGGAGATGAATGGGGATTTAACGAAGGATGCCTTTCGATTCCAAAAATACGCGAAGAAGTTTTTAGAAAGGAAAAAATTCTTGTGACCTATTACGACCAAAATTGGGAACTGAAAGAAGAACGCTTTGAGGGGTACGCGGCGAGAATCATTCAACACGAGTACGATCACATCGAAGGAATTCTATTCACTGATCACTTGTCAATCCTTAAAAAGCGATTGCTAACGAAAAAATTACAGAACATTTCCAAGGGAATTGTCGACGTTGATTATAAAATGAAATTTCCAGTAAAAAAGAAACAACGATAAACTATGGTGAAGTTATTTAATTTATTGATTGTGCTCGTAATTGCAGTGGGATGCGGGTCTTCGTCAAAAGAAATGGAGGATCTGAGAACCAAAATTTCTGATATGGAAACTAAGATCAAGGATCAATCGTTGACGATGGATGCAGGTGAAAAAGGCGATCCAGCTAAGGAAAAAGAACTAATTGATTTATTGAAGAGCTATCATCAAAAATACCCAGAAGATAAATTCTCAGCAGATTGTTTGGCGAAGTTGCACATGATTTACTCCGGAAAAAGAATGTTCTCAACTGCAGCTAAATATGGTGATACATTGATTAACAATCATACTGATTATATCAATCGAACGATTATCCTCGAAAGTATGGCAAGTACGTATGATATCTTTATTCAGCCGAGAGACTCAGCCAAAGTGCGTTATTACAACGAGCTAATTTTAACTGAGGACAAAGATTTATCGAAGGAAAAGCGTGAGGAAATTGAGTTTCGTCTAAAGCACAATGACTTGACCATCGAAGAATTGCTAGTACTTCGAATGAACCCAAAAGTGAAGTAAGCCTGTTAACGTTGTGTTAAAAAATATTCTTGCGAGGAATTCGGTTGTATATTTGATTCAGATAATTGAAACTATAAAAAATTACACGATGAAAAAAGTATTATTTTCCCTAATGATGGTATTTGCTGCTGGAACAACTGCAGTAATGGCTCAAGAAGTTGCAAAAGCAGATGGAGCTAAAATTGAATTTTCAAAAGAAGTACACGATTATGGTACTATTGAAAACGGAGCAAACGGAGATTGTACGTTTGAATTTAAAAACACAGGAAACGCACCTTTGATTATTTCAAATGCGAAAGGATCATGTGGTTGTACAGTTCCTGCATGGCCAAAAGAGCCAATCGCTCCAGGAGCATCTTCTAAAATTACTGTGAAGTATGATACGAAGCGTCCAGGTGCAATCAATAAAAGCGTTACAATTACTTCAAACGCGGTAAACGAGCCTTCTAAAGTTATTAGAATTAAAGGTGATGTTAAACCAAAACCAGAGTCTGGAGCACCAGTTAACAAAGCAGGAGCACCAGCAAACTAAATGAGGCTATTTTTTGCGATCACAATAATAGTATTGAATTCCGCCCTTGGCTTCGGTCAAGCGGCGGAATTTAGTTTTGATAAAACCGTACATAAATTCCCCGATGTCAAGGAAGGAGTCTTACTAGAACACTTTTTCGTTGTAAAAAATACGGGGCAAGTCCCGCTTATTTTCTCTGACTACAAAGTCGCGTGCACATGCACAAAAGTCGAGCTCCCGACACAACCTATCTTACCTGGCGAAGAATATAAATTGCGCGTAACCTTCGATACAAAAGGCAAGTATTACTTTCAAGACCGCGTCATTTCAATAATTGCCAACACCAAAAAGGAAGAACATAAATTACGCATTAAAGTAAATGTCATTCCAGTGAACGAATAACCTTCGTTCGTAAGTTGTTGATATTTCTTCCTCCATCTACCTTCATAAAAGCGATTAATTGGCTATCTTTAGTCCTCCTAAAAGCAACGCATCATGTACATTATATTCGATACCGAAACAACCGGGTTACCAAGAAATTGGAACGCTCCTATAACGGATACGGATAACTGGCCACGCGTAATTCAAATCGCTTGGCAGCTACATGATGACATGGGGCGATTGATAGAGCACAAAGATTTCCTCATTCGACCAGATGGATTTAATATTCCTTACGATTCTGAACAGATTCACGGTATTTCAACGCAATTAGCGGAGGAACTAGGACATGACTTAGAAGATGTGCTGAATGAGTTCAATCAAGCTTTGGAGAAAGCTAAGTTTGTGGTTGGACAAAACGTGACGTTTGACACCAATGTTTGGGGATGTGAGTTTCATCGTCTAGGTATAGAAACACCGATGACGCAGATGCCTGTGTTAGATACCTGTACGGAAACAACAGCAAATCTATGTCAACTACCCGGTGGACGTGGAGGTAGATTTAAGCTTCCAACGTTGACAGAATTACACGAATATTTGTTTCATCAAAAATTCGAAGAAGCCCACAATGCAACGGCAGATGTCGAAGCGACCACACGTTGCTTTTTCGAATTAGTTCGACGAGGAGTTTTTCTTCCAGCGGAATTACAGCAGGAAGAACGTTACATTGAGAATTTTAAGGAATTTAATCCACTGCCAATTGGACTTGTTGGGTTAAAACATTTAAACTTAAAAGAGGAAAGTGCCAAGCTCGTCAAACTTGAAAAAGTCGACCCAATTGAAACGGTTGATAAGGACGCAGCTTTAGATGAGTTGGATGGTTTTTCTTTTGCACATTTACATAATCACACGCAGTTCTCCATCCTTCAATCGACCATTGATGTAGCTGGATTGGTCAAAAAAGCGGCTTCCTACAACATGAAAGCGGTTGCGTTGACCGATACTGGAAACATGATGGCAGCATTTCACTTCGAACGAGCAGTTGCCAATTACAACAATGAACTGCGTGAAAAGCGAAAAGAAGCAGAGGAGAAGGGAGAACAATTTGAAGGAGAAGAAATCTTGCCGATTATTGGGTGTGAGTTCAATGTATGCCGCGATCTTACCGATAAATCGCAAAAAGACAACGGATATCAAGTGGTTCTTTTGGCGAAGAATAAAAAAGGTTACCACAACATTATAAAATTGGCTTCTATCGCCTATACGGAAGGGATGTATTACGTTCCTCGGATTGATAAAAAAGTCATTGAACAGTACAGCGAAGATATCATTGTCTTGACAGGAAATCTGTACGGTGAAGTCCCTAGCTTAATCCTAAATGTAGGTGAAGTCCAAGCGGAAGAAGCGCTGGTGTGGTGGAAATCGATATTTAAGGACGATTTATACGTTGAGCTGATGCGTCACGGTCAAGAAAATGAAGACCGCGTGAATGAAGTATTGGTTCAATTGGCGAATAAACATCAGGTCAAACTAGTTGCGACGAATAATACGTATTACCTCAATCAAGAGGATTCAGTCGCGCATGATGTACTCTTGTGCGTAAAGGACAATGAATTGGTGACAACTCCCAAAGGTAGAGGAAGAGGATTCCGCTACGGTTTGGACAATAACGAGTACTATTTCAAGTCACAAGAGGAGATGAAAGCCTTGTTCTTGGATTTGCCAGAAGCAATCAAGAGCATCGACGAGATTATCGCAAAATGTGAATATTACCCATTGGCACGAGAGGTTTTGCTACCAGCCTTTGAAATTCCAGAACAGTTTGTTGATCCAAAAGATCAAGAAGACGGAGGAAAACGAGGTGAAAACAATTTCTTGCGCCATTTGGCGTACGAAGGAGCGAAGAAACGCTATCCAGAGATTACCGATGAAATTCGCGAACGATTGGACTTCGAACTAGAAACCATTGAGCGAACAGGATATCCAGGGTACTTTCTAATTGTACAAGATTTTTGCAACGCGTCACGAGAAATGGGCGTTTCTGTTGGGCCGGGACGTGGTTCCGCTGCAGGATCAGCAGTTGCGTATTGCACGGGAATTACAAACATTGATCCTATCAAGTACGATCTACTTTTTGAGCGTTTCTTGAATCCAGATCGTGTCTCCATGCCCGATATCGATATCGATTTTGACGATGAAGGACGTGGAAGAGTGATTGACTGGGTAATTCAAAAATACGGCTCAAATCAAGTTGCACAGATCATTACGTATGGAACGATGGCTGCTAAATCATCTGTTCGAGATACAGCAAGGGTGATGGATTTACCGCTTCCAGAGGCTGATCGCATCGCGAAACTTATTCCAGATATCTCCCTGTCGAAGATTTTTTCACTTTCCGATCCTGAACTGCGTGAAAAGCTAAAAAACAATCAAGACGACATCAATCGCGTAAAGGAATTAAAGGCAATCGCTGAAGGTTTTGGGCTATCAGCTGATGTTCTCAATCAAGCGCGACAACTGGAAGGTTCTGTTCGAAATACTGGAATTCACGCCTGTGGAGTCATTATTACGCCGGATGATATCACGAATTTCGTTCCTGTCGCAACGGCAAAAGATTCTGACATGTATTGCACGCAATACGACAACTCAGTTGCCGAAGATGCTGGATTGCTGAAAATGGACTTTCTTGGTCTCAAAACCTTAACCTTGATCAAGCACGCGGTTGCAAACGTCAAGGAAACAAAAGGGGAGGAGTTAGTTCCAGATGATTTTCCAATCGATGACGAAAAAACATACGAATTATTCCAGCGAGGTGAAACTGTTGGGATTTTTCAGTATGAGTCGCCCGGAATGCAAAAATACATGCGCGAATTAAAGCCAACTGTTTTTGCGGATTTAATTGCCATGAATGCCTTGTACCGACCAGGTCCATTGGAGTATATCCCTTCGTTTATTAAGCGAAAGCACGGAGATGAGCCGATTGTGTATGACGTTGACGCCTGTGAGGAATATTTAAGTGAAACATACGGAATTACGGTCTATCAAGAGCAAGTAATGTTGCTTTCCCAGAAATTGGCTGGATTTACAAAAGGTGAAGCCGATACATTGCGTAAAGCGATGGGGAAAAAGCAGAAGTATGTCCTCGATAAAATGAAGCCCGCTTTTATTGAGCGTGGTGGAGAAAACGGACACAATCCCGAAAAATTAGAGAAAATTTGGCGCGACTGGGAAGCGTTTGCATCGTATGCGTTTAACAAGTCACACTCGACCTGTTATGCTTGGATTGCTTACCAAACGGCTTATTTAAAAGCAAATTACCCTGCTGAATACATGGCTTCTGTGTTGAGCAACAACATGAACGATATTAAACAGGTATCGTTTTTCATGGAAGAGTGTAAGCGCATGGGATTGCCAGTACTTGGTCCAGATGTCAATGAATCCAACTACCAGTTTACGGTAAACAAAGAAGGTGCAATTCGTTTTGGTCTAGGTGCGATTAAAGGATTAGGATCAGCGCCCGTTCAAGCAATTATTGATGAGCGCAACGCAAATGGAAGTTACCTGAATATTTTTGATTTCGCAAAGCGCATCAATCTCCGAATTTGCACCAAAAAGGCATTTGAAAGCTTGGCGTATGCAGGAGGATTTGATTCATTCGTTAATGTCCACCGAGCGCAATATTTTCAAGAGGATGTCAGTGGCAAGAGCTTTTTGGAGAATGTCGTTCGCTTCGGTTCAGGTTTTCAGGACAGTGTAAATTCAAGTCAAGCATCCTTGTTTGGGGAAGGAACAGGAATTACACTACCAGAACCACAAATTCCAGCAGCACAGGAATGGGGGAATATTTACGCGTTGAACAAAGAAAAAGAGGTGGTGGGGATTTTTATCTCAGGTCACCCACTGGATGATTTTAAAATGGAAATTGATGCATTTTGCACAGGGCATGTTGGGATGTTGAATGAACCTGAGAAGTACCAAGGAAAGGACATTCTTTTCGCTGCCATTGTATCAGAAGGTGAGCATCGGATTACTAAAAAGGGAGATCCATTCGGAACAGTTATTTTAGAGGATTACAGCGATTCTCATAAACTCTTTTTGTGGAGAGAAAACTATCTAAAATACAAACATTTCTTAGCCCCAAATACGTTTGTTTCGGTGAAAGGTAGAATAGAGGTTCCACCTCGGCGATCTGAACTGGAATTTGTGATTCATTCAATTGATCTATTGGTCAATTTAAAAGAAACGAAAGCAAATGCAGTCCACTTGAAATTGGCGACCAAAGCTTTAGATCAACGTATGATTACAGAATTAAATGAACTTTTTATAGCCCATGAAGGAAATTGCCCAGTTCACTTCACGATTTACGATCAACTGGATCAGATTGAGGTGAAAATGCCTTCAAAATCGGTGAAAGTCGATCTGAATAATACACTGTTTAACAAGTTAAAGGAGTTTGATCTAGAAATTTCGATCAAATAAATCGCGTAGCTCTACTAGCTCGCTGACACGTTCAGCGCTTCCAGATTGCTGAAATGCGCTAATCAAATTCGTCAACATACGTGCAAGAATTGCTGAGTTGGAACACGGTTCGTAATATTCACGAAGTAAAGGCTTGTTTAAACCATTTAGAAATTCTGTGATTTCATTTTCGTCAAAAATCCCACCTTTTGAAAATGCATTGATGTAAAAAAGATTGCCGTGTTTATTCTCTGGAGCGATCACCGAATTGATGTTGTTTTCATCCAAATAAGTCAACACAAAATGATTCGGCAAGTTAACACCATAAACGGGCATATCAAGCGATTGTGCAATGATGGAATAAAGTAAACACAAACTAAGTGGATTCCCTTTTTTCGTTTCAATGACCGTATTCAAATACGAATTGAGCGGCGAGTGAAAATCTTTTGAGTTTCCTGTAAACTGATACTTCCCATAAAAAATCTTATTGAAGATCCGTACCTTTTCGTAAGCCGTTTGATGTTCGCTAATTTCTAGCCAAATATCTTTGCGGATTTCTTGAATTTTTTGGCGAATTTTTTCTTCGTCAAAGTTGGGATATTGGTAACGAACAATAATCAGTGCACCCGTCAATAAATCCTTGTGAGATGAATCGATCCAATCCTTCAAATCGTCTTTCACTGCTTTGAATTGAATCTCTTTGATGAGGTCTTCAATGCGCGACTGAAACAACAATCCGTAATCATCTTCTTCCCAAGACGATTCTAAAAAAGGGATGACAGATGTACCTTCTTTGATAATCTTATCGCGTACGTGCTCGTAAATTGATTCATCTGGATCATCAATTAGTCGCACCAATGCTTGTATTTTATTATACTCTTTCAACGAATCAAAATTAGGTATCTATTCAGCAGTTTGTTTAAGGTACGAAAAAACTTTTAAATGCGAAAATGTTAATTACATGATATTTAGACGTGAGAATAGGTAAAGCACTCAGCCCAACTCAGCAAGAGCACAAACAAAAATGCAATTACTTTCACCTAATCATGTAACCTTACCAAACCTATTGCGTTTAAGATAGTACGGATCAATTATTAACACTTACAGGTTAATTATGAAAAGAGAGGCCTCAGTAATGAAGCCTCTCTTTTTTTGTTATATATTTTTGTGGATTTTGACTAAGTCGACTTAGTCGCGGATAACAGTGTATCCTGGATATTTTGCTGTGCTAAAAACAAATTTGGAATCATTGATTTCAGTGTTTGTACTGAAATTTGTCACGTTGTACGTCATTACAGTTCCATCTTTGGTTTTCATAATCACTTTTGTCAACTCATTTTTAGTTTTTGAAATGTAGAGAATGACAGTGTGGTAATCAACACTTCCTGGGTTTTTAGGGTAAAGACTGATCACATGGACCGCTTCTCCGTTTAATGTAGATTCTTTCGTGTACTTATTTTTAAAGCCACTTTCCCAAATTGTCAATAACTTTCTAGGATTGATAGACTCTTCGTCGTCTTCATTGGCATCCGATTCATACACTGATTTTTCTTCTTTGACAATCGTCCACGTCTTTAAACCATTTGAAATAATTGTATTTTCACCAAATGAGGCATAGTACTTATTACCTTTCACCCAACCTTTTCCAGTTTCGGTTTCGTCAGTTCCTGTAGATGTATTTTTGATATTAGCGCTGAATTCTACGTAAAACGTCGTTTGCGCTTTCATTTTTTTAGAAAGTTTGTCTAATATTTCTTGTGCTTTTGCGTCTTGACCGTACGATGTGAACAAGAGAGAAGTAATTGCTAAAAAAGTAAATAAATGCTTCATGTTTTGTATTTTTTTTGCTTGTAGATTGCAGAAACTATGCCAAAGATAGTTTAGTTTTTTAAATTAGTGAAGTTCGAGTATATTATTCAAAATGGTTGGGTCAATATCATGAGAACCATGATAGGAGGTAGCCTTAAAATCGACACTTTTATAGAACGAAATCAGTCGTTCACGAGCCGATTCATCGTAAAATTCATCTTCCGTACCTATCACAAAGTTGTTTCCCTCTTCGCCTTTTAATGCTGAGATGTTCGGTTCCATATCAGGTGGAAAGTCACTCGCCCAAATAATTGTTTGATCAAACTTTTGCTCAGCGTTTATTTTCCAGCGAATTGCTGTAGCCCCACCTTGAGAAAAACCTAGAATCAGTCGACGTGAAATTGCATATTCAGAAGAAATTTTACTATTCAACGCATTCAACCAGTCAATGTTATCTGAAATATCTGTTTCTCTCGCTTCTTTTGTCATCCATGAAGCGCCAACACGACCAGAAGCACCTTTCAAATAAAAGCGATGCATTCCTTCTGGAGCAACAACTAATACATCGGGTTGAATCGATTTAAACTTTTGAATGAAGTATTTTGCCAGTTGACCGTATCCGTGAAGCACATACAACACAGTGGTAGGAGTGTTCTCGCTGTTCAACGTTTCATAGCGATACGTTTTGGTGTGTTTGAGAACATGTTCCATGAATTACTTCTCTGTATAGTATTTATTCATCTGCTCGTTAAAAAACCACTTTCTTTCTAGTTGATCTGTCGGAGTGATTTTGGGTTCAACTGCATATACTTCGTTCGGTGAATTGATTGTTACATTTTCGATTTTCGCCTTGTAAACATAGATATCTTTGGCTAACGAGTAACTACCGTCTTTAAATTCGATACTATACGCTTCTACATTCTCTTCTCCTAAAAAGTCAAATATTTTGGTTTCAAATGTTTGAGCTGGAATTACATTCATCACCGTAAAAAATCGTCTGAAGCACGAATTGCGTATACGGAAATCAACCATGAAATCTTTGTAGGCTTCGGTGCGAATATTAGCGAAACTTACACTTAATTCAGCATGTGGACTTGAAGGTACTGGTATTGCAGTCGTAATTGTTTTGGTGGCGCCATCCATGTAAAAGAAATAGTTGTAGTTCCCCATGTAACCCATTTCTGCACGTTGGGCTGTTTTCCCACTTTCTATAGCTTCCTCTAATGCCTTTTCTAATCGATTGACTGTAATGATGTAGTCAATGCTGTCGTCACCATTTAGGTGTTCACTGAAAATCTGATACGTATACTTCTCGGTTCCCAAAATACTGAGGTTACCTTCTATGTGACGAATCATTTTTTGTTCCAAAGTTTCTTCGACAATTTCTTGGTCCAATGTTTCATCAATACCATTTTCCGTTCCCTCTGCGCAAGCAGAAACAAGCAAAAGCACGAAGGATAAATACATATATTTCATACGCCAAAGATAATGTTAATCTTTAATTTTCTTTTATATTCGAAACATGGATGTACGAATCGAAGAATCATGGAAAGAAGCGCTGATAGATGAGTTTAATCAACCGTATTTTACAGCGTTAACTGAGTTTGTTAGAACGGAATATGCAAAGCATGAAGTTTTTCCCAAAGCAAGTCAAATTTTCAGAGCGTTTGATGAATGTCCCTTCGATCAAGTCAAGGTAGTGATTTTGGGACAAGACCCCTATCACACCAAAGGAATGGCGCATGGACTTTGTTTTTCTGTTGACGAACAAATTTCCCGATTACCACCAAGTTTAAAGAACATCTACAAAGAACTTGAGTTAGATTTGGGCATTCCGCAACGTACGAATGGCGATCTCAGTCACTGGGCACAACAAGGTGTTCTTCTATTAAATACTGTTTTGACTGTTCGAACAGGTGAAGCTGATAGTCATTCTGGCAAAGGCTGGGAAAAATTTACGGATGCTGTCATAAAAGCATTAAATGAGAGAAAGAAAAATGTTGTCTATATATTGTGGGGAGGAAAAGCAGAGAAAAAGGCGGTGAGTGTGAATGCGGAAAACAATCTTCTCTTAAAGGCGCCTCATCCTTCTCCCTTGTCAGCACACAGAGGATTTTTGGGGTGTGGACATTTCTCCAAAACGAATGATTATTTAAAGACAAATTCCTTAAAACCCATTGCGTGGTAGTTGGAATTAAACAATATCTATCCTGTGTAAAAAACAACACAATTCTTCGTGAAATCGTAGCTGTAAAGCAAGTCATTTTTTTAACTTTGCACCGATGAAAATTCAAAATGACTTAATATTACGTGCTGCACGAGGAGAATCTATCGAGCGATATCCAGTATGGCTGATGCGTCAAGCGGGTAGAATTTTACCTGAGTATAGAGCAGTAAGAAGTAACCTTTCAGGCTTCAAGGAGTTGGTGGAGACGCCAGAAAGAGCTGCTGAGGTGACTATACAGCCTGTCGATTTGTTGGATGTAGACGCCGCAATTATCTTTTCAGATATTTTGGTCGTTCCAGAAGCGATGGGATTGACCTATCAAATGGTAGAGAAAAAGGGACCGTGGTTCGAAAAAACAATTCGCTCAGAAGAAGGTCTGAAGTACGCAGAATTTGATTTTGACATTGAAGATAGATTGGGCTACGTTACTGAAGCGATTCGAATCACCAACAAGGAATTGAACGGAAGAGTCCCGTTGATCGGTTTCGCTGGAGCTCCTTGGACAATTTTCTGTTATATGACAGAAGGACAAGGTTCGAAAACATTTTCTGAATCGCGGAAGATTCTTTATACCAATCCGACTTTGGCACACGAGTTGCTTACCCGTATCACGAAAGTGACAATTCAGTACTTAAAAGCACAAATCAAAGCAGGCGCACACATGGTGCAAATCTTTGATTCTTGGGCTGGGATTCTTGGAAAAGAACAATATGCTGAATTTGGATTGAAATACATGGATCAGATTGCATCGGCAATAACAGAGGTTCCCGTAACAATTTTTGCAAAGGGTGCGTACAATTCAGTGGTTCAAATTGCTGAAATGGACTGCAATACCGTTGGCATCGATTGGAATATGGATATGGCAGAAATAAGACAAGCAATAGGTGAAAAGAGAACGCTACAGGGTAATCTAGACCCGTGTGTATTGTATTCGTCTCATTCTGAAATAGAAAGATTGACAAATAATATGCTGAATACTTTCAAAAGTGAAAGACATATTGTTAATTTGGGGCATGGTGTTTATCCGGACATAGATCCTGAAAAAGTAAAAACATTCATTAAAACAGTTAAAAATTATGAATTTAAACGCTAAAAAAATGACAAGATTAGTTTGGACAATGTCCATCGGAATACTTTCTTTTGGGGCATTAGCTCAAGAGGGAGAAAACTTACTTCCAAACCCTAGTTTTGAATCAGTTGACAAAAGCCTAAAGCGATTGGGATCAATAGAAAGCGCAACTGGTTGGGTTTCTCCAACTGGTGCACGTGCTGATTTGTTCACATCGAATAAAAACCCTGAAATTGGTGTTCCTGAGAATATTTTTGGTAAAGAGCATCCAAAAGAAGGTGGAAATTATGCGGGAATCGTTGCATATTCTTACGGAAACAAGGAACCACGTACATACGTGATGACTAAGTTGGATGCACCTATGAAAAAGGATATGCGCTACTGCGTAAAGTTCAATATTTCGTTGGCGGAAGCATCTAAGTACGCAGTAAACAACGTTGCGGCTAAGTTGAGTAAAAAACCATTTGGAACGGATTCTAAATTGCCGCTTATTGATGAACCTAGTGTTCTTCACTACAACAACGATCATAAAATTGTTAGTGCTCGTTTTGATTGGACAGAAATCTGCGGAGTTTACGTTGCTGAAGGTGGTGAGAAGTATTTTACTATCGGAAACTTTAATTCGGACGATGAAACGAAGAACGAACGAATGAAGAAAGACCCAAAAATAAAGACCACACAAGTAATGTCAGCATATTATTATATTGACCATGCAAGTGTTCGTTTGCTGAACGATGGTGAGCAGTGTGATTGTCAGGCTGACGAAGGTGGACAAGAGTATTCCACAACAATTTATCAGAAAACATTTGCGATAACGGAAGAAATGACACCAGCTCAGAAGATCGAGGCGCATGAAATTTTCTTCGCTTTTGGTAAAGATAAATTGACAACAGAAGGTATTGGAGCATTGGATTTAATTGCATCTCTTTTAAAAGAAGATCCATCACTTAAATTGCAGATTAATGGGCATAACAACGCAATGGAAGATTCAGTTGGACTTACCAACGATTATTATTCAGGAATGGATAATAAAAGAATTGGTGTTGTCATGACGTATCTAATCGATAAAGGAATTCCAGAGTCGCGTTTAATTATTACACGAAAAGGAAGCTCTGATCCAAGTCAAGATACAAATGCAGAAGACGATGAAGATTTAGTTCTTGCGAAAAGTAGACGTGTGACGTTTATCGTCCGCAAGTAAGAAATATAAATACCGAATTGAAATGGGGTTGCAGTTTGCAGTCCCATTTTTTTATAGTGCTGAGTTGACAATCTTTTCTACCACTTCAGGATCTAGTAGGGTAGATGTATCTCCAAAATTGGAGCGCTCACCTTCAGCTATTTTCCGCAAGATTCTACGCATTATTTTTCCAGAACGCGTTTTTGGAAGTCCCTCAACGATTTGAATTTTGTCGGGTTTCGCAATTTTTCCAATCCGAGCTGACACGCAATTGACGACTGATGCAGTAATATCTTCATCACTTGATTCGCCCCGCTGGTCAACGACAACGTATGCATAAATTCCTTGACCTTTAATATCGTGCGGAAAAGCAACAACGGCCGATTCTATCACAAAATCATCCATGTTAATGGCATCTTCAATTTCTGCAGTTCCAAAGCGGTGACCAGAAACATTGATCACGTCATCTACGCGACCGATAATGCGGTACATGCCATTTTTGTCTCGTTTTGCACCATCTCCGGTGAAATAGTAACCTTTGTAATTTGAAAAATAAGTGTTTTTGCAACGTTCGTGATCGCCGTAGGTAGTTCTGATGATCGATGGCCATGGATACGCCATGCAAAGATAACCTTCGATTTCATTCTCTGTGATAATCTTCCCTTCGGCATCCAGTAAAATCGGTTGAATCCCTGGAAGTGGATATCCAGCGTGCATCGGCTGCATCGGCGATAAATTCCCCAATCCTGAAATCATGATTCCACCTGTTTCTGTTTGCCACCATGTATCGACGAGTGCGCATTTTTTCTTTCCTATATTTTCAAAATACCAGGTCCACGCCTCTTCGTTGATCGGTTCACCAACGGATCCGATGACTTTTAAACTGCTTAAATCGAATTTATTGACTGGTGTCAGCCCAAATCCCATCAGTGATCGAATCGCCGTTGGCGCAGTGTAGAATTGGTTGACTTTATACTTCTCGCAGACTTCCCAGAATCTGCCAGGATGAGGATAGGTCGGAATCCCTTCAAACATTACAGAGGTCGCGCCAGACAGCAGTGGACCGTAGACAATGTATGTATGTCCCGTGATCCAACCAATATCAGCCGTACACCAAAACACATCATTTTCCTCACCTTGAAAAACATTTTGAAACGAATAAGCGGAGTAAATCATATAGCCAGCGCAGGAATGCACCACTCCTTTCGGTTTTCCAGTCGAACCTGACGTGTAGAGGATAAATAATGGGTCCTCTGATTCCATGACTTCTGGTGGACAGCGCTTTGGTTCATTTTTAATAATCGTATGATAATCAATATCTCGCCCTTGTTGCAGATTCACTTTTTCGTTAGTGACATTGAGCACTACACAATGTTCAATACTCGGACAGTCGTTGAGTGCATCATCGACCATAGATTTTATTGCAACTTGCTTATCACCTCGGTACAAACCATCGGAAGTAATCACAACTTTAGCGGTTGCGTCATTGATTCTATCCGCAAGTGCTTGCGCTGAAAATCCAGCAAAAATAATGGAATGCACCGCACCAATTCGTGCACAAGCTAAAATTGCAACAACAGACTCGAGTACCATTGGCATGTAGATGCACACCCGATCTCCTTTTTGTACACCTAATTTTCTTAGTGCGTTACTGAACTGACAGACTTCATCGTAAAGTTCTTGATAGGTAATGGTTTTCCCTTCAGCAGTTGAATCATTTGGTTCCCAGAAAAAAGCAGTTTTATTTCCATTTCCAGCAAGATGTCGATCCAATAAATTCTCAGTGATGTTTAACTCTCCACCACCAAACCATTCGATTTTCGGTTCGTTGAAGTTCCAATCTAAAACCGTATCCCATTTTTTTTGCCAAGAAAATTTCTCTGCAATTCCTGCCCAAAATTCTTCAGGATTGTCAACACTTTTTTTGTATTCGGTTTTATATTCTTCAAACGTTTTGATGCGTAAACTCATGGATGTGCTATTTTCAACTAAAATAGAAAAAATATGTGAGTTATGGTCAAATGTGCTATGGATAGGGAGATTCAAATATCGCAATATTACTTTCAGTTCTTGCTTCGCAGGTGCGATATTGAAAAATTACCGCACTTGGTATTAGACGAGCTGTACAGAAAGCGCAAATTCTTTATGTGCAGTTAGACTTTTTTGAAACTAAATTGGTCTTTATCGAATTTTGGAATCATTTTTGACCTGATGAATCGAATTCAAAGAATTACACCTTATCGTCATTTCATTGTGAATAATTAGATCAAAGCACCGTGAATAATCGTTTTGCAAACCGTATTTTTGAAACTATGAAGAAACACCTCTCCAAAATCATACTTTTTATCCTTCCGCTCTTTGTTGCAGCCATGGTTGTTGCATCAGATAAAGTAGTGGAAAAGTCAGCGAAAAAGCAGGAACAGAAGGTGACTTCGAATGTCTGGGTGGAAGAACAATTGAACACCATGACCTTGAAAGAGAAAATTGGTCAGTTCTTTATGGTAGCAGCGTATTCTAAGAAAGATGAATCGCATTTTGCAGAAATTGATGCGCATATAACCAAAGACAAGGTCGGAGGAATCATTTTCTTTCAAGGAAATAGAACAAATTTAGTGAGTTGCATAGACCGTTTTCAAGGCAAGGCGAAAGTTCCGTTATTGATTGGAATGGATGCCGAATGGGGAGTTCAAATGCGCCTCTCCGGAGAAGAACGATTCCCATACAATTATACATTAGGAGCTGCGAATGATCCAGTGCTTACTGAACGCATCGCTGAAATGATGGGGCAAGAATGCCGCGAATTAGGAATTCATATCAATTTTGCACCTGTCGCAGATGTCAATAGCAATCCAAATAATCCAGTGATTGGTTTTAGATCTTATGGAGAGAATCCAAAAGATGTCGCAGCGCACGTGGAAGCAACCGTAAAAGGAATGGAAGGTCAAGGAGTATTGACGAGCATCAAACACTTTCCAGGGCATGGAGATACCGATGTCGATTCTCATTTGGATTTGCCCATTGTCAACAACAGTTTTGAGCACATCAACGCCATCGATTTTTTTCCATTTCGTTCGGGAATTAGAGCGGGCGCTTCTTCAGTGATGATTGGTCACTTGAACGTACCAGCGTTGGATCCATCGGGAACGCCAAGTAGTTTATCAGCGATGACAATTAAAAAATACCTGCAGCAAGATTTAGGTTTCAAAGGTTTGGTGATCAGTGATGCACTTGGAATGAAAGCCGTGGCAGATCGTTATGGGAAAACGGATGTTGTAGTGAAAGCATTTCAAGCTGGATGTGATATTTTGTTGTTTCCAGAAAGCGTGACGGAGGCAATTCAAGCGATTCAGGATAAGGTGGAAAAAGGTGAAATTTCAATGGATGAAATTGACAACCGTTGCCGAAAAGTTCTGCTTGCAAAGCACAAGGCGATTATTACACCTAAAAAAGTCAAGAAATACAACAGTTTTGAAATCGAACTAGCTAAAAAGCAAGTGTATGAAAAGGCGGTTACGGTGATTAAAAACGAAGAGGAGTTATTGCCTTTCAAACGCTTTGATCAACGAATATTGCACGTGAGTATTGGAGAAGGCGAGGCACCTTTTAATGCATCGATGGATCTTGTGGCACCAATAAGGCATGTGAAATTCAACGATGCGACGGAAGCGATTGCTGCGTTAGGTGATTCACTCCAAAATTTCGATGTCGTCATTACTTCCTTTCATGCATCATCCGTACTTTCTAAAAACGACTACGGAATGCCGAAAAAATGGAGAGACTGGGTGAAACAATTGCCCGCATCGGCGAAAAATGTATTGGTGTTGTTTGGTAATCCTTTTGTGCTGGCGAAAAATGAGGATTTGGCCCGTTTTCAAAGCATTGTCATTGGGTACGAAAATCATCCTTTAGCGATGAATCGTGTTGGACAGTTTATGATGGGAACCTACGAAAGTTCTGGAACGTTGCCCATGATGATTGATCGAACATGGAACAGAGGAATTGGAATCAAGGTTCCTTCTGCTGGGCGTTTGAAAGAATCTCAACCAGAGGAATTGGGGATTTCCAGAGAAAAACTGCAAGAAATTGACGCTATTGTGGAGCGTAGCATCAAAGAAGGTGTGTTTCCAGGATGTCAAATTGTTGTCGCTGTTGAAGGAAATGTGATTTATAGAAAATCATTCGGTCATCATACCTACGATGCAAAAAGAGCTGTGCAGAACACAGACGTGTACGACATTGCATCGATTACAAAAGTTGCGGCATCGACGCTTTCATTGATGCGTTTGGAATCTCAAGGTGAGTTCTCACTGGACAGCAAATTAAGCGATTACATTCCAGAGGTAGTGGAAGGAACATCGTATGCAAATATTCGCCTGAAAAACATGATGGCGCATCAGGCAGGATTGAAACCATGGATTCCATTTTACACAAAAACATTGACTGAAGGTAATTTGAGCAAACAAATCTACGCTACCGAACGAACCGATGAATTTGACACGCAGGTGGCAGAAAACGTATGGATCAAATCTGGATATTCTGATCAGATTTACAAGGATATTCTCCAAACATCTATGATTGAGCAGAAGTATAAATATTCCGATGTCGGGTATTATTTCATCAAGAAAATTGTAGAGAAGAAAACAGGAAAATCGCTGGATGAGTATGTGTTTGATGAGTTTTACGCACCTATGGGATTGAATTACATGCGTTACCATCCGCTGAGTTATTTTCCGAAGGAACAAATTACCCCGACCGAAAACGATCAGATTTATAGAAAACAACTAATTCACGGTTTTGTGCATGATCAAGGTGCGGCAATGATGGGTGGTGTTGGTGGTCACGCTGGACTCTTTTCCAATGCATCGGATTTAGCCCAGTTGATGCAACTTTTCCTCAATAAAGGAAGTTTTGGTGCTGAATCGTACCTAAAACCAAGTGTCGTGGATGCTTATACAGCTTGTCAGTTTTGTCCATCAAATAGGAGGGGAGCAGGGTTCGATAAACCGACGACCAATCGTGTTGGTGGACCAGCAAGTAGCCATGTTTCGCTTTCGAGTTTTGGACATGCAGGTTTTACAGGAACGTTGGCATGGGCGGATCCAGAGTACAAGGTGAATTTCGTTTTTCTTTCGAACCGTGTATATCCAGATGCTGAAAACTGGAAAATTGTCAAGTTAAACGTACGCACTGAAATTCAAGACGTTATCTATCAAGCGGTAAAAGCGCGAAAAAAATAGAGTTATTTAGCATTTAAACCGTTCATCATTTTAGATTGATTTAACTTTCTACTCGGGTGAATATTCAATACATTTGGAAGCGTCTTTAACGACGGAGTTCATCAAAATAGATAAAAAATGAATATTGGAATTGTATTGTATCCTACCTACGGAGGAAGTGGAGTCGTTGCAACTGAGTTAGGAAAATACTTAGCGAAAAATGGACACGAGATTCATTTTATTACGTATTCTCAACCCGTTCGGTTAGGAAGTTTTAGAGAGAACATCACCTACCACGAGGTTACAGTATCAGATTACCCTTTATTTGATTACGAACCTTACGAAACGGTATTGGCCAGTAAAATGGTCGACGTAGTAAAGCACGAAAAACTGGATATTTTGCATGTACACTACGCAATTCCACACGCTTCTGCTGCATTTATGGCACGTGAGATATTAAAATCACAAGGAATCACTATTCCTTTTGTGACAACTCTACACGGAACTGATATCACACTTGTGGGGAAAGATCCTTCTTTTGAACCAGTAATTACGTTTTGTCTGAACCAATCCGATGCGGTGACCGCTGTTTCTGAGAGCTTAAAAAGAGATACCTACGAGCATTTTTCGACAGATAGAGAGATTCAAGTGATTCCCAATTTTATTCCAATTGAACCGTTGAAACCAATGGATTTGAGTGTACGGAGACGATTTGCGCTGGATGAAGAACCTATTTTTTGTCACATTTCAAATTTTAGAAAGGTGAAGCGGGTAAAGGACGTATTGAAAGTCTTTGGCAAGGTGAATGAGGAAGTAAAATCACAATTGATTCTTGCTGGAGATGGACCCGAGCGCTATACCTTAGAGCAATTGTGCCGTGAACTCGATTTATGCGACCGTGTGACATTCATTGGAAAGGTGAGAGATACACAACACGTACTCGAATTGGCAGATGTATTTATGTTGCCCTCACAAACAGAGAGTTTTGGTCTCGCAGCGCTTGAAGCAATGGCTCTCGGGGTACCTGTGATTTCCTCCAACACGGGTGGAATTCCAGAAGTGAACATTCACGGAGAAACTGGATTTTTATCCGATGTGGGAGATATTGATGATATGGCGAAGAATGCATTGTACATTCTAAAGGACAAGGAGACTCACAACAAGTTCAAAGCGAATGCCTACAAACGCGCGCAAGACTTTGACATCGAAAAGGTGGTGTGCCAATACGAACGCTTGTATGAACGCTTATTGAAGTAGAAGTATGCGGTTGATTAAGCAGTATTCACATATCGCCCTACTCGCCTTCCTCAGCACCTCATCCTCCCACGCTCAAAACTACCTAGGTGTCCATGCGGGTTATAACGCGGCAACACTTCTTGATTATATCCGCAAAGATGATTACAAGTCGAACTACACGATAAAAAGTGGGCTCGGTATTTCCGTGTTTTATGAGGGAGTCCATGAGGAGGATGTAAGTAATTATAGGGTAGAACTGCAATATCAGTATCAAGAAGTGGATGCTGAAGTTAGGAGTAGTGGAGGTCATGGATCATACTATCGAGACATGACTTATTCATTTCATAGGCTCAATCTCAATCTGGCATATTCGTTTCCAATCATTAAACGGAGATTGTTCTCAATGGCTATTGTCGTTGGACCATCTATTTCCTATAATTTCAGTACGCATGCGAAGGGAAATGGTTGGGATTACGGACTCTTGCCAGCACAAGTAGATACCAGTGGCAATGTCATGCCGTCATACCCAATACCTATAAGTTGGGTAAAGGATGAGCGCAATACCAACGATTTATCGCGATTCAGTGCTGGGGTAGATTTAGGATTGGAATTTCTATTTCCAGTGAGTGATAAAGTGGATCTATTGGTTCAAAACAGGTATTATCTTTCTGGTACCAGTTTTTTATCTACCAAGAAATATGCATACACATCGCTTTTTACTAGTCAATTAAACCTTGGATTGCGCTACAGACTAGGATAATAAACAAAAAAAAATGCGCTGTGTCAAACACAACGCATTCTCAAAGTATAATTTTAAGACTAACGCTTGATCAATTTTTGCGTAGTTCCAGTTGCTTTATCGATAACGAAATAAACACCAGCGTTTAAATTCGCAATGTTGATTGTTTTTGAAGTCTTGATTGATTCAGAAAGCACTTTCGTACCCAACACGTTGAAAATTTCAATCTCCATTGGTTTTGTCACCTTAACTGTCAAATCAGAAGTTGCTGGATTTGGAAACAATGAAAACAAGTTAGCTGAAACTACTTCTTTTAGCGAAGCCGTACCTTGATCAATTGTAAGGGTGTAACCAAGATCAAAAGGAACATCTATTGAAGAGTGCACAATCACTTGTACAGTAACAGTTTGGTCAGTACCTGCCGTTGTTGGTGTTCCAGCTATTTCAATACAACCGTTTTGTCCTCCAGGGATGATTCCATTTGCTGGATTGGTTGTGTATGTTAATCCAGCAGGTAACACAATATTTGTGATTTCAACGTTATCAACTGTTGCAGATCCCCCAGCAGCGGTATTGCCCACGGAAACTTGTATCACAGTCGTGTACGCTACATCAACCTCTCCATTTGGAAGTGCTGTTCCTTGATCTGGAGAAACGCATGAGCCAATAAACGCATCAGGAGTACAAGAAGGTGCAATGGTACATTGTGCGTTGGCTTGGAATATTCCGAGTGACACAAAAGTCAATAATAGTAGTGTTTTTTTCATATGTATTTAATTTGTTTTTTAGTTGTCATATGCCTGCCTTGTCGTCAGACAGGGAATCGCCATCTTAAAATTCATCGGTGTTTGCCGTTGATTCCGCTCATGGCTTATTTCATATTTAAAAGCAGGTTTATTTTATTTCTAGACGTAAACTTAATAAAAAAGGTTGATACGATTTTCATTATCAATAAGAAAAAGTTTACTTTTAGCTATCAATTTTAATAATCAACCTGGTATGAAAAGAATTTTATGTGCGCTTTTTTTTATTGGTGGAGTTGCAATGACTTCCAATGCGCAAGCTGTTTTTTCTGCAAGTAGTAAGTACGATGCAGATGTGAAAGTGTTTGTTTGTGATAGCAAATACGATGCGGATTTAATCGTTTACAAGTGTTCGTCTAAGTACGATGCGACGGATAACAAAGGACTTTGGTTTTTTGCTTCAAGCAAGTATGATGCGAAGAAAACAATATTTTTTGTAGATAGTAAATACGATGCTGACCTGAAAATTTACTTCAGTGATAGCAAGTACGATGCAGGCTGGAGAGATTCATCAAAAAAGCAATTGATGTTTTAAAAGGCAATTGAAAAAGGAATCCGTTATCGTTTAGGTAACGGATTTTTTTGTTTCTGTTGGCAGGATTCCGAATTCAGCTTTGAAGCTACGAGTAAAGTAGGATAGATTATTGAATCCTACACCATACGCTACCTCAGAAATAGTTGAATTGGTTGTTTCCAAACGTTTCTTAGCTTCAATCAGTCGCGTGGAGCGAATAAACTCGACAGGAGTTAACCCTGTATGCTCCTTGATTTCTTGCTGGAGTTTATTTCGTCCCAAGTTCAGGTGCTGCATCAATTGAGCAATTGAAAACTGGTTGTCGTCTATATGTTCATGAACAACAGCAATTGCTTCTTGTATAAACGTGTTTTTTTCCTCTTTTTCAGTCGATTGAAAACTTTCGTTAGAAGGAAAGTAGTTCTCTTTAAAACGGAATTTAAGTCGTTGACGTTGTGTGAGAATACTGTTCACAATAGCGTTGAGCTCAAGTATATCGAAGGGTTTGACCAAATAATTCTCAGCTCCAATTGCGTATAAGTCAATTTTGCTTTCTGTTTGTCCTTTGGCTGTCAAGACGACAATAGGAATATGTGCCAGACTTTCTTCTTGTTTAATTGCCTTGATCATCGTTTTACCATCCGTATGTGGCATCATTAAGTCTGAAACAATAATATCTGGTTCCACTTCTCTGATTTTCTTCAGTCCTTCGGCACCATCAAAACATTGAAAACATTGAAATCTTTGCTCAAAATAGTCATATATAAAATTATTCAGATCCGGGTGATCTTCGACGATTACCATGACTGGTTTGGATGCGATTTGGTTTTCTAGTGGATCATTGTCTACTACTTTTAGCGAATTTTCCACTACATTTTCTATGGGTAATGTCAGAATAAAACGCGCACCAGAAGTATAGGTGTTATCTAAACGAATTGTTCCACCAATGGCTTGTGCGTATTCTTTGACCAGTGAGAGTCCAATCCCAGTTCCTTCATGATTGTTCACATCAACCTTAAAAAAACGGTCGAATATTTTGTCTTTTAGCGCCTCTGGAATTCCACTTCCAGTATCAGCGACAGCGATTTCTAATTTATTTCCTGTTGCGATTCTAGCAGAAAGTGTTATTTCGCTGTTCACGGGTGAATATCGGAACGCGTTGTGCAAGAGGTTATGGATAATTTGTTCCAGTCGAAAGGCATCCGTTTTAATGGAAACCGATTCACTTGTCACGTTTAATTTGATGTTCTTACTTGTCACCAAACCTTCATATTGACTAGCTATTTTTTGAATTAGGGTATCAATATTGACTTCTTCAAGGTAAAGTTCGTTTAATCCCTTGTCAACTCTGTTGAGCTGTAGTAATTGATTGACAACCTTCAATAGATGTTCTGTATTTTTTAGAATGTATTGTGCTAATTTTTGTGTGCTTTTATCTACTGTTTGTTCACTGATTTGCATCGCAGGACCTTTTATCAGCGATAGAGGGGTTTTTAAATCGTGCGAAATATTGGTGATAAAGTGATTTTTCAACTCATCAAGTTCTTTGTATTTCTCCGTTTCTTCTTTCGCTAGTTCTGCTTGCCTAATCGATTCTCGCGCATTGTATTCTGTGATTTTAATTCCGCAAAAAGAGGCAATAATGGTGAAAGCTTGTACATGTCGCTCTTTGAAAAAGCCATTTTGAGAATGCTCTGAGTCAATAACTCCAATGACTTTTCCGTCACTTATAATTGGAACGGATAATTCTGAATTTCTTAGCGCATCATCTACGATGTAATCGCGGTAAGTGCTAGTTTCTTTGACAAGAACAGGTTTCCCAGACGCAAAGCAATTTCCTACAACACCAATTCCGGGACTTAACTCAATTGGATTTTTCACTGAATTGTCTTCGGATTTTTTATTCCCATAGGCAGCGACTTGAACTAACTTATTTTTGTTTTCATCGTAAAGGTAGATCACACAGTCTTCTAGGTCGAGCAGTGGAATACACTCTTCTGATACCAGTCCCAACAAATGTTTTAATTCACCCTTTGACGATAAAATTTCGGACATCTTATTGCTCAGTGCTTCTAAGTTGGAGTAGATTTTTCGCGATTCTTTGTAGTAATTCTTTTCGAAACCAAAGTCGGCATAAACCAAGTAAATATTAATTGCTGTAAAAACTGCCCCAGTTATTAAAACAGGAAAATTTTGGTTGACTTTAAACGTCGGTTCGTACATTAGAAGTATTACAGTGCTTGCGAGCATTAACACCATGAATAGTGTGACCAGGTCAAAGGAGATATATTCTCTCCGTTCAGCAATAAAAAGAGTCATTGACCATGTGACCATAAAGATAATTCCCGACAAAGATGTAATCCCAAGAGAAATGGTAATGGTGCTAATTGCTAATCCAACAATGTACAGTCCGTATGCCGCAATGATGCGTTGGTTGTCCTTCTTTAAAAAATTTATCGCGATACTTACTACGAGGATACTCCCCAATAATAGTTGTGGTAAATTGAGGGGAGCCGTATAGAACAGAGGAGAGGGAACAACTGAAGCGGCTGTTTGCAAGGCTAAAATAATACTCACCCAAATCAAATAACGCTGAGGCGTTCCTCCAGGAGATAAAGCTTCTTTAATGTAGTTGACCATTTTCAATTTAGCTCTTTTGGTAAAAGTAAGAAATTCAAACTGTACATACATAAAATTGACCCGAAGCAAAATACCCCGGGTCAACTTGTTGTTATTTACTACTTATTTAACTGCAATCATTTTCGTGGCTGTACCTTTTTTAGTAACTAGTTGCACGATGTAATTTCCTTTCGACACATTGTTTAATTCGTATGTTGATGTTGAAGCATCCCACGCTTGAATTAAGCGTCCATCAAGATCAACCAAGTTCACATTCAGCACATCTGATACTTCAACTCCTTTGATGTTAAAGTGTTCCGTTGTTGGGTTTGGATACACCAGCACGTCTAATGTGTTTACACCTAAATCGTTTACTCCTGCGATTTGATCTTCAGTAAGTAGTTTGACAACAAACATGTTTTCTCCAGTAAAATCTTGGCTTGTTAAGTATCCACCTGTAAGGATAGAACCGTCGTCCATTACTTCCAAAAGAGTTTGTTCCATAGTAGCTACTGAAATGGTGAAGTCATGATAAACTCCTGCACAATTCATTTCGCAATCTGATGCTCCTGTTGGGTCAAAACCAAATGCATGAATTTGATTCATGGTTTGACCAAAGGCTTGACCTGTAACGATGTAATTTCCGTTTGCTTTTTCCGCAATTTGGTTGTAGTAAATTCCGTTGGCTACTCCGATATCCATAATTAGTTTTCCATTCGTTCCGAAAGAAACATCCAGCGTTCCATCAGAAATATACTTCATGATCAAACCATCTACATCGTCTCCACTTCCTTCGTGACCAGCAACGATAATACCACCCATGGCATCTACCAATAGGTCGTTGAACGAATTCATGGTAGAATTATCGTATTCAACGAAACCAACGGTATTAAAGTTGACGTCTAGGAAACCGTTAACGTTTAATTTTGCAAGAACGCCGGATTGGGTACCACCAAAATTGATATTCCCAACAAAGAAAACTTCTTCTGTAGCGGTTACATGTATTGCCTTTAATTCATCGTTTGAAGAGGCTTCAACGATCGTTGCAACACCGTTTGTACCATAGCTTGCTACAAATCCGCCACCTTGGGTTAATTTAATTACACTGAAATCCCAAGAAACTCCATTAAACACGGAGGCTCCAACAAAAATATTGTTGTTTCCTGAAACGGCAATTGATGAAGGAATGCTCCAGCTACCTGGTCCTGCGTCATATCTTACCTGACCTGCTGTACCAAAAGAATTGTCAATTTGACCGTCATCAAGTAGACGCATAACAACCAATTCAATCGATTGTGCACCAATTGTTGAACCTGCTACTAGGATACTTCCGTCCCATAATTCTACTATATCAAAAGCAGCGTCGTTTCCTCCAATTGATACATCTATTGTCGAAACTCCTTGGTTTCCGAAATTTGTGTCTAATGTTCCGTCAGCATTGTAAAGAGCCAGAAGCATATTCATGTTCGCATCATTGGAGTACCCTACCATCATAAAGCGGTCATTACTCATCTTTTTTAAACTGGTGTAGATTTCTCCTTCACCGGCAACATGGTCATCCATTAACCATCCATTTGTTGCCCAGTTGGCATCTAGGTCACCTGCTTGTTGTGCCTTTGCAAAGTTTGCACTTAATACTGTACTAGCGAATAAAAGCGCACCTAAAGTAATTTTCATCTTTTTCATAACTTGTTGTTTTGAGGTTTAAAACTGAAGCAAATATCTGATGAACTCAAACAAAGATGTAACACTTTTTGCACGGTGTTTAGCACAAACTAACTTCTAAGCTAAATGTGTCAAAGAAGTGCAATTTGTGTTAGTGAAATAGAAGAATTATCCATTACGCGCATCAAGATCCACAAACTATGGATTTAATTGGAAAGGAAATAGAGTGTTCTGTCATTCGACATGAAGGAAACACTTAGGAAATTTACTGAGAATTTAGAAAAAAAAAGAGGGGTAAGCTACTCATATCGCACCGCTACAACCTCATACCTTTGCTTCGTTCCCGACCTGGAGGATTCAGAGGGAGCTGGTCGTACAAGACTTACCCCAGCCGCAAAAGTAATAGGATTATTCTTTTCTACAATGGTAGATGGATATAAATTTGATGAAAAAGTGATAATAGATGAATGCACTTGTTCTTTAAGAGTTTAGAATTTAGAGTTAAGAGTTTAGAATGTACTCTTAACTCTAAATTCTACACTTAAACTATCTTAGAGGTGCATAAAATCCTTCTTCGCTAGCAATTCATCTTCTGATTCCCGGAAATCTGGATCGTCAACACAACAATCTACAGGACAAACAGCAGCGCATTGAGGTTCGTCATGGAAACCAACGCATTCAGTACATTTGTCTGTAACGATGTAGTAAATATCCATATCAACTGGTTCGTGTGCATCGTCTGCAACCACGTCATCACCATTAAGGGTAGTAATCATTCCAGCCAACGAGGTTCCGTCAGAATAACGCCACTCAGCACCTCCTTCATAGATCGCATTGTTTGGACATTCTGGTTCACATGCTCCACAATTAATACACTCGTCTGTTATAATTATCGCCATTTTCTCGTTGTTTGGTGGTGCAAATATACGGAGCTAGATTTACTTTACGAATGTTCGGATTAAAAAATGAAGGCCAAAATAGGTTTTTGCTACAAACAACCTATTTTTGCACCGTGAAACAGGAAGAAATAATACAAGGATTTGTCCAGCTAGGTCGATTGATGACCTCCGTAGGTGAAAACCACGACTGGGAAGGTTTTAGCAGTGGAGTGACGAAGGACGAATACGAAGCGCTTCAAACGTTGGTAGATCGACAAATTGCTTTTAACGGATGGTTTATTGCAGAGAATGTCCGTCAGAGCTTAACTGCCCTTGGAAGTATGCTGACAGAAGAAAAATTGACTAATTGGACGAAAGATTATGGTTATTCCACCTCACCGAAGTCAGTGGCGCTCATCATGGCGGGAAATATTCCCCTTGTCGGATTTCATGATTTCTTGTGTGTGTTAATTTCTGGAAACACAGCCGTTTGTAAACTCAGTTCAGATGACAAAACGTTGTTACCAGCGTTGGTCGAGCATTTAATCACATTTGTTCCTGCATTAAAAGAACGCATTGTTCTCACCACAGGTCGAATTGAGCAGATGGAGGCCGTAATTGCAACTGGAAGTGACAACTCCCTGAAGTACTTCGAACAATATTTCGGGAAATATCCACACATTTTTAGAGGAAATCGAACTTCGTTGGCAGTGTTGACAGGCGAAGAGACGAAGGAGGAGATTGAACGTCTTGGCACAGACATTTTTAGCTATTTCGGTTTGGGATGTCGCAATGTCTCCCATGTACTTTTCCCAAAAGAATTTGAAATCTCACGTTTTTTTGAAGGAATCTTCCCTTTTTCTAACGTCATCAATAACAACAAATACGGTAACAACTACGATTACAACAAGGCGGTTTACTTGATGAATAGAGTGGATCTGTTGGACAATAATTTTGTCTTAATTCGAGAAACGGAAGAGTTGTTTTCACCGCTAGCGATGGTGAACTATCACTTTTATGAAACGCAGGACGAGGTGAATGAGTATATTTCTTTGCATCAAGAAAAAATTCAAGTCGTAGTAGGGAAGGAGTACACTCCATTTGGAAAGGCGCAATCACCCGAGTTGGACGATTATGCAGATGGTGTGGATACGATGAAATGGTTGAGCGAATTGTAGTCTTCGCTTCTATTTCTTTTCGGTACCAATCAAGTAAAGGAGTTTGGAAGGACCCGATTTGACCTTCCCAACTTTCCAGTCATACGTCTCAGATTTGTCAAGTTGCTCAATGAGACCATTCATTTCTTTTACTGAATAAGTTCGTAGGGAAGAAACTACTCCGTCCCAAAGGACAAATAGCGGAACGACAGGAATTAAATAAGTAAAAACAATTCGTCCTAATTTGAACGGACGAATAAAAGGTGTTGTCAGCAAAACCGAAATAGGTGAAAGTAACATTGCCAAAATACTTGGGAAGCTTCTTTCCTGAGCTTCAAAAATAGCTATAGGACTTTTGGAATCGACAGCATTTTGTAAAATCAATTTGGCATCCGCAGGTTTAAAATGGTGAAACGACAAAAATTGTGTTCTCAGTCCCTTTAGGTGTGGTGGTACATTTCTAGCATCTACGGGTTCAACTTCATAATCGACGTTATCAGTACGCTTTTTGGTATGCTCAAATGCCGCAACATTTGGAAAATAGTCGGTCAGTATTAGTTTAAGTTGTGGAATGTTCCTTTTCAGTTCTTGGTTTAAACCGATAAGTCCGCCTCCGCCTCCAGAGCCTAGGTCAACAATTGTCACAGTGTTTTCCTTCGTTAATGTTTCTTCGATAAGCGGGACAATAGGGGTGTACAAACTCGTCTTATTGGCGAGAAATTGCAGGAAATCGGTCATGTAGTCTCTCAGAAAAGCAGGAAACCATTTTTGGTCTTTAAATTCAAATAAATGTATTCGCGCCATAGTAATGTTCTTTTAGTCGTAGTCTCTTTACCGCCGGGAAACCGATGAAGCTTTCTTCCGATCCCAGTCGGTCTAAATGTACTAAAAGTTTGCTTAAATGGTCTCTACCAGAGGGGATCTTATGTTCCTGTTAACTTCCAACTCACCATCATGTAAATTATGTAAATCTTTCGTGAATAAGTGTAAGAGAAGCCATTCTATTTAATGGATTTTTGTACTCAACTATGCGAAAAATTAAAAACACGTTACTGATTTTTACTGAGCAAATTGTTCTAGTAATTTTTTTGATCTTCCTTTTTATCCCCGTCTTGACCAAGTATTTGATTGAGCGATACGACGTCGAATTTACTGGACGAGAAATCACACTCGATTGGGCGTATGTCAACCCATTTACTGGATACGTACATTTTGATGATTTGGTAATTTACGAGCTGGATAGTCATGATGAGTTCGTTTCAATGAAGGGGGTAAGTGTCAATTTGGCGATGTTGAAGTTGTTTACCAAAACATATGAAATTGAGGAAGTCACGCTCACAAAGCCTTATATACATATTATTCACCGAGAAAAAGAGCTGAATTTCACTGATCTGATGGAACGATTTAAGCCCGATCCTGACAAGGAGAAGCCAATTGAGGCAGTTCGTTTCAATCTGCTGAATATTGAAATCATTGATGGGGAAGTTCATTACGATGAAGAGCAAACTCCTGTAAATTATTTTATAAAGAATGTGAACGTTAACAGCGAAGGTATGCGCTACGATGTGGATACGATACCTATACATTATTCTTTTTCTTCTGGTATTGGAACGGGGGATATCGCTGGTGATTTCACCCTCAATCTAGACAAAAGGGATTACAGAATGGCTGTAAAAATTGACAATTTCGATTTAGAGGTGGTGAATCAATACATGAAAGATTTAACTGATTATGGTACGCTAGCGGCGATTTTAGATGCCAATATCAACTCCACCGGTAATTTAAATAGTGTCGACAGCATTTCAACTGCAGGAAAAATTGTCGTCTCCGATTTTCATTTTGGCAAGAATAAAAACGAAGATTTTGCTTCTTTTGAAGAGCTGGCAATTGATATTGTTGAGCTCAGTCCCAAAGACTTTGTGTATCACTACGACTCTATCACGGTGAGAAGGCCTTTCGTGAGGTACGAGAAATACGATCACTTGGATAACATACAAACAATGTTTGGTGAAGGAGGTCAGAATGTCGCTGCAGTGAATGCCAATTCCAACAAATTCAACCTTGTCATTGAAGTAGCTAAATTCATTCAGCAAATTTCAAGAAATATGCTTCGGAGCCATTACAAAGTTGGACGATTGGCGATTTATGAGGGAGATTTTCAGTTCAGTGATTATTCTTTGGGAGAAAAGTTTCATGTTGCTTTAGACCCCTTTACGGCAATCGCCGATTCTGTTGACAAGGAACGAGAAAGAATTAAACTCAAAGTTAAATCAGGAATAAAACCGCATGGTGCTTTTTGGGTGGCCGTTAGTGTCAATCCCGAAGACAGTTCCTATTTCGATTTGGACTATCGTTTTCATGAAATTCCATTGAGCATGTTTAATCCGTATGTCAAAACGTATACATCGTTTCCATTAGACAGGGGGTCCATGGAATTTGTAGGGAATTGGAATGTTAGAGGAGGTAACATCCACAGCAATAACCATCTCATTATTATTGACCCAAGAACCTCGAAAAGAGTGAGAAACAAAGATACAAAATGGCTTCCTGTTCCTCTAGCAATGGCTATTTTAAGAGAACGTGGGAATGTAATCGATTACGAAATACCAATAAAGGGAAATTTAAATGATCCGAAGTTTAATTTTTGGGACGTAATCCTGGATATACTGAAGAATATATTCGATAAACCAGTTACGACGCCCTATCGCATGGAAGTGAAAAGTGTAGAGCGAAAACTGGAGAAATCCTTATCTGTGAAATGGGAAATGCAAAAGCACAGACTTACTTCATCTCAAGAAAAGTTTATCAAAAAAATGATTGATTTTCTGGAAGACAATCCTGAAGCGCACATTACTATCAGTCCCCAATGTTACAAAGTAAAAGAGCAGGAATTCATTTTACTTTTTGAAGCTAAAAAGCGCTATTTTTTAGCGAAGAACAGTATGAAAGCCGCTGCATTTTCAGAAAAAGATTCGGTAGACGTCCATAAGATGTCGATAAAAGATCCAGGTTTTGTCAAATATTTGGATACACATGTGAAAAGCGCCACGTTGTTTACAGTGCAGCAGAAGTCCGCTCGATTGATAAAACAATCTATTGTTAACACGCGATTTGAACAATTGATAAAGGCGCGACAAGCTGAATTTTTAGCCATGTTCAAAGAAGATGGTTTAGACAAACGAGTGAAGTTTTTGTCGAATAAAAATGTAGTTCCGTTTAATGGATTTTCCTTTTATGAAATTTCGTACAAGGGAGACTTTCCAGACTATCTGCGAGATGCACATGACAAAATGGACGAATTCGACGACATGTCGCCAAGAGAAAAATACAAGGAGAAACGAGAAAAAATAAGCGATACAAAATAAGGGTTTCTTACAACTCAATTATTTCATTAGAAAACCTATGAACGCAAAAAGTTTTTTTAGAACACAAACCATAACTATTGGAGAGAAAACACTTTCTGTAGTTGCTTCTATCAAGGGAGGGCTATCCAGTTTTGGTGATGTAGCGTTGTTCATCACCTTAATGATTCGTCAAACATTTTCCCGTGATTTTGAATTCAAAGAATTCATGTATCAATGTTACAAAATAGGGTATAAATCGCTGCCGTTGATTTCTGTCACTGGAGCTATTATGGGCTTGGTGTTAACGATTCAATCGCGCCCAGTACTTATCGAGTTCGGAGCTGTTGCTATGCTTCCAGGAATGGTATCTATTTCACTAATCCGAGAGATGGGACCTGTAATCACGGCGCTTATTTGCGCAGGAAAAGTAGGTTCTGGAATCGGTGCGGAACTTGGCTCAATGCGTGTAACAGAGCAAATCGACGCGATGGAAGTATCTTCCATAAACCCAATGCGATTTCTCGTTGTGACGAGAGTTTTAGCCGCTACCCTTATGATACCATTATTGGTACTATATGCAGATTTACTTGGAATTTTAGGGAGCTGGGTTGGTGCAAACATTAGAGGAGATGTATCTTTTGTTCTGTTCTTTTCTCAAGCGTTTAGCGTTGTTGAGTTCATCGACTTTCTCCCAGCAGTGATTAAAACATTCTTTTTTGGAGCTGTGATTGGAATTGTGGGTTGCTACAAAGGTTACAATGCAGGTCGAGGGACAGAAAGCGTGGGACTTGCTGCCAACTCAGCCGTCGTACTTTCTTCGCTCCTGGTGATTGTGGTAGACGTAATTGCAGTACAAATAACAGATATGTTGGAAGCATGAGCGAGACATACTCTGGAGATAGCGCCAAACAACCAGTCATTGAGATAACAAATCTCAATAAATCATTTGGGAAAGATGTGGTGTTGAGCGATTTGAATCTTCAGCTTTTTGAAGAAGAAAACCTGGTGGTTTTAGGAAAATCAGGGTCAGGAAAATCTGTTCTGATAAAGTTGATTGCCGGTTTGCTAACAGCGGATAGCGGAATGATAAACGTGTTTGACGAAGATGTTACGCAAATGAAATCCGAAGCACTTGCCGAAATGAGAACAAAAATTGGCTTCTTATTTCAAAGTGGAGCGCTGTATGATTCAATGTCAGTGCGTCAAAATTTGGAATTTCCACTCAGTCGGATTCGGAAAAATCTCAGCGCAAAAGAACGATTAGAGAAAATACAAGAGGTATTGGAAAACGTTGGATTGCCCGATGTTTTAGACAAAATGCCCTCTGAGTTATCTGGTGGGATGAGGAAACGGATAGGTTTGGCGAGAACTATTGTTGTGGATCCCATTATTATGCTCTACGACGAACCCACAACAGGACTTGATCCAAGTACTTCCTACGAAATCAGCGAATTGATTCTCGAAGTGCAACAGAAATACAAAACGGCATCGGTTATCATTACCCACGACATTGCATGTGCACGAATAGTCGCTAATAGATTGGTAATGCTGCAAGATGGAAAAGTATACAAAGAAGGAGTATTAGAGGATTTTGAAAACTCAGAGGACGAAGTCATTCAATCGTTTTTCAAATCCATTTAGAACGCCACAAAAAGAATAAAAACACAAAATAGAAGATCATGGAAACACATAAAGAAAAATTTAAAATCCGCTTAGGCTTATTTGTGGTTGGGGGCTTAGCGCTTTTTTTCCTTGCCATTTTCATCATTGGAAAGCAGAAAAATCTCTTCGATCCAGTGATTAAAATCTCTACTAATTTTTACAATGTTAGCGGATTACAGGTGGGTAATAACGTTCGCTTTTCCGGGATCAATGTTGGTACCGTTGACAGAATAACCATCATCAACGATTCCACATTGCGCGTTGATATGCTTGTCAAGACCAGTGTTCAAAAATTTATTAAAATTGACTCTGAGGTATCCATTGGTTCAGATGGACTTATTGGAGATAAACTGCTAGCCATCTCTCAAGGAAGTACGAACGCTCCTATGGCTAAAGATGGACAGTTATTGGTATCGACAGAACCAGTAGAAACAGATGCCATTATTGCAAGTCTAGAAGCTACGGCTATGAATGCTGAAATCATCTCGATAGAGTTAGCGGAGATTATTCAAGGTATCAACAATGGAGAAGGTACGCTGGGCAGGTTGCTAAAAGACACGGAAATTGCAGAGAACCTGAGTAAAACGATGGAGAATTTAGAATCCAGCTCAAAAGGATTGGATGAAAATATGAATGCGGCAAAAGAAAACTTCCTGCTTCGTGGTTACTTCAAAAGAAAGAAGCGAGATGCGGAGAAAAAGAAGGAAGCCCAAGAAAAGGCGATTCAATAAAAAAATTCTGATAAAAAATAGAATCAACTCATCCCTGACAATGGTTTTAAGTTCGTGAAAATGGAGAAATGGGGAAAACTGTTGGTGTGTTTTACAGTTGTTGTGTCATTCTATTCTGGTGGATTACAAGCTCAAATTATTGAGTCAGAAATTGATTCTGTGCGTGTGATAGAGCCCGAAAAGGAAGGCAAGAAAAAAGGACGCCTAAATTTCAGGAGTTTTTTCAGAGACAAAACGATGGAGGTTACTCCGAACGTTATTGGCTACAGAAAGATAAAACAAATGCCGTTTGAGCATTATGAAGGAAAAATAATTAGAGAAATAAGGATTTTAACACTCGATCCTTTTGATTATTCCTTGGAAGGAGAAAGCGAAGAATCCATCAACTTTGTTCTCAAATTGGGAAATTTTCTCCATATCCAATCCCGAGAAAAGACGATTCGGAATTTTTTGTTGTTCAAAGAAAATGAACCATTTGACTCACTTTTGATCAAAGAATCGGAAAGATTGATTCGTATTCAAAGTTATACCCGAGAGGTCGCAATTGTTGTTGAGCCCATTTCTGACGAATCTGACTCGGTGGATGTCATGGTTTACGAATTGGACAGATGGAGTATCATGCCTCGCTATTCCTCGGCGAAACTAAAAACCGAAATTGGACTAAGGGAAACCAATCTTGCAGGTACAGGACATGAGTTTTATGCTATTTACAACCGCTACAGAATCGATGGTGATGATAATTTTTCTGCGCGGTATTTCATTCCAAACATCCACAATACGAATATCAATACAACCCTGAATTTTGGAACAGATGCTTTTAAGAACAAAACAAGAAGCGTTGCGTTCGATCGGCCTTTTTTCTCGCCATTAACCCGATGGGCGGGAGGGGTGAATTTTACACAGATTTTAAGAGACGATCCAACCTATGCCAATGATTCTCTTTTCGAATTGCGCACATTCAAGATGAATTCGCAGGATTACTGGGCTGGTTGGTCGTTTCGTCTGCATAAAAAGGGACATAAAAACGAGCGAATTACACGCTTGATTACCAGCGCACGTGTTTTAAACATCACTTATCCAGAAAAATCGATTGAACCCTATGATTCTTTGGGGATTCACTCCAACGAGCAATTTTACATGGGTACCATTGGTATCACAAAACGAAATTTTCGAAGAGGTAAATTCATCTTCGATTATGGCGTTACTGAAGACGTGCCAATAGGAAGTCTGATGTCGTTTACAGCGGGACATCAAACTAAAGATAACCAAGGTCGATTGTATTTAGGTTCACGGCTTTCTTATGGAAATTATTTTGAGATTGGTTATTTCAGTACCAATCTTGAATTCGGAAGTTTTTTTAATCAATCGAAGCGTGAGCAAGCTGCTGTTTCGTTTGATTTGAACTATTTCACTGGGTTGATATCCATGGGCAACTGGAAGTTTAGACAGTTTGTAAAAATGGAAACAACGATGGGTGTGAATAGATTTGCCTACGAAAAGTTATCGTTTGGAGAATTTTATGCACCTTCGTCTTACAACAATTTCACCTTGTTAGGAACCAATAATATGTATTTTACATTTCAGTCGCAATTTTATGCACCCTACAAATTGTTGGGCTTTCGATTTGCACCGTTTTTTGTCTACTCGCTCGGTATGATTGGTCAGCAAGAGAACAAGCTATTTGACAATCGTTTCTATTCTAAGTTTGGTGTAGGAATTTTGATCAATAACTTAAACCTTGTTTTTAATACCTTTCAGGTGTCCCTAGCGTTTTATCCCGTGATGCCCGACAACAATGTAAATGTTTTTGGTTTTAATCCATTCAGAACGAGTAATATTGGGTTTGGAGACTTTGAAATTGGCAAACCTTCCGTCATTGAATTTGAATAAAAAACTGAACCGTATGAATATTAAAACAAGTGCAAAAAAAGTCGTCTATATAGTTAAAGAAACTGTTAATGAGTCGCTCGAAGACAATGTCATGAAGCTCAGTGCAGCTTTATCTTACTACACCATCTTTTCGCTACCTCCGCTGTTGATTATTCTTATCAGTTTATCGGGGGTTTTCTTTGGTGAAGATGCTGTTCGGGGAACATTGTTTGGGCAAATCAACGGTTTGGTCGGAAATGAGGCTGCGGCTCAAATTCAAGAGGCGATTAAAAATGTTAAATTGTCGGGCCAGTCGACTTTTGCCACGGTGCTCAGTATTACCATATTGATTGTGGGTGCTTCTGGTGTTTTTGCTGAGATTCAAAACTCGATTAATTTTATTTGGGGCATCCGAGCAAAACCCAAAAAGGGATTTATGAAGTTTTTGAAAAATCGACTTATGTCCTTTTCGATGATTGCCACTGTCGGCTTTTTGTTGATGGTTGGTTTGGTTGTCAACACGGTGATGGATGTGCTAAGTGGCAAGCTCGTGGAATTTTTTGGTGAGGACTGGGTATACCTCTCTTTTATCCTCAATTATTTACTATTGTTTGCCATTCTAACCACTTTGTTTACGGTGATTTTTAGGGCCTTACCAGATGGGAAAGTAGTGTTGCGCGATTGTATTATTGGTGCTTCTGTTACAGCCATCCTTTTCATGTTGGGTAAATTTGCGATCGGTTTTTATTTGGGGAGCGCAGCCATTGGTTCGGTGTATGGTGCGGCTGGATCCATCATTTTAATCTTAGTTTGGGTGTATTACTCGGCCATTATCTTGTTCTTCGGAGCTGAATTCACCAAGGTATACGCAATTACACATGGCAAAAACATTGAGCCTAATGAATACACCGTGAAGGTAGCAAGGGAGATCCTTGAGGCGTAAACGGTCGAAACTAAGAAGGGTTGGGCATTCAAACTACTTTGCAGTTTATTAAGTGTAGTTATTCTTTTATTATTTTATAGACACTTCTCCCTCCTGAATCAGGTATAAGTTCTAAAAAATAGAACCCAGAGGCGCCATCAATAGTAATAGTGAAAGTATTCGTATTAGTTATATCATAGCTTGATACTATCTGTCCCATTGCATCTGTTATTTTTGCAGTTGAATTGATAATACTCTTTTCACAGTCTACAATTACAATTCCTTTGGTTGGATTGGGATATATTTTCGTTTCGTTCTTCTCTTGGTCATCAACAGGATCTGGTTCATCAATAGGTTGTGGTTCATATAACTCACATTCAACCCCATCTGGGTAAGCATCTTGACCATTTCGCTTAAAACAAATTAAGTCAGATTCATACATTCTATGATCAAAGTCTGTTTTCGTTAATAACCCAACAGTTGAACCTATTCCTTCAATAATATAAAACCATCTTAGCTCTGGAATCCCATCAGTTTTAATGTTGTATCTTTTGTGATATGTACCAAGCACTAACACAGAATCTATAGATTCAACTATATAATACACTCCCGCTTGCATTCCATACATTACTGGTAATGTGTCACCACTATTTATGTTAAAGTCATATAATAATTGCTCCGCACTATAAAATTCAGGTATAAAGAAAACCCGTTTGGAAGAATCTTCTCGAATTGCTCCAACATACTCATTGTTGTAGTAAATGGTACCTGTCTGAGGATTATGTAAACTACCTGTTCTTACTATCTTCGTATAAACTTCCCCATTAATTAGCGTATCTGCACTAGTCTCATGTTGAATCCTCGTTATATCAGCATTACTACTGCCATAAATCTTTTTATGAAATTCTTTCCAGGCTGCATTTGTTACCGGAAAAGGCTGATAGTTCTGCGAATAAGCAAAATCACAAACAAAGAATAGTAAAATAACAAAAACACTATTTTTCATACTCATTCATTTTCTGAATTTATAGTTGCCAACCTTGTTCCGTCTGGCGATCTGCTCAACGCTATTAACAAGTTATTGTTTTCCAGTGTGCCACAGAGACGAAAGATACTCATTTTTTTTAGATGCTTTGTTTTTCGTCGTTCGAGGTAAGAGGGGGAGGTCTGACCTTCGAATGTTTGTAGAGCGTTTTTATTTTGTTAACCTGTTCATTTGAACCGGTAATTGAGTTTCAAATACTCCCTTATGATTATACAAATTCAACACTTTTCCATAGAGGCTAGTTTCAATTAGCCCATATTTATATTTTTTATAGGCTTCAAAATAAATTGTATCATTGGTGATGTGGAAATCACCTCTAGTTGATTCACTTTCTAAACAATCAATTTGTTCATGAAAGGTGTTATTATCTTTTAGAATTAATTCAGTGTAGCAAATTCCAAATTCACGTCCAGCAATTAGCTTTGGAGTACCCCTGTAATATTTGAAATTGAAAATAAGCGTTATTAACCCCACAACTATTACTAATGCAGCAATTATTTTAATAATGGGGTGTTTTCTATTTTTCATCGCGCTATTGCGGCAGTTTCAGGGCTCCATAACGGTTTGGTGCTATGCGCCATTCCGAACTTTCACCCAAAAACGACACCTCGAAGTTTAATTATTTTTAAATATACAAAATCGTTTCATCGAAGAATAATCTCGGAATGGAGCACGAGCCTCTGTTATGCAGCGTTTCCTTCCATTGGTTTTATGTCATTTAATTCTTTCTCCTTTTGATTTTTCTCTTCTTCAAGATCATAATCATCTTGTAAGCCCAACCAAAACTTTGGGCTTGTTCCGAAAAATTTGGCAAAACGCAACGCAGTATCAGCGGTTATTCGTCTGTTACCTTTGATTATTTCAGATATGCGTGTTTGGGGGAGAAATGTTGCCTTCGCTAGACGATAAGCAGAAATTTCCATTGGAATTAAAAATTCCTCAAGTAGTATTTCACCAGGATGTATATTGCTCAACTTTTCCATAACTTCTTTATTAATGGTAATCAACTATTTTAACATCGTAAGAATCATTATTAAGCCATTGAAAGATAATTCTCCATTGATTGTTTATCCGAATACTATAATAATCTTCAAGTTTACCTTTCAATTTTTCCAGTCTGTTTGCAGGAGGAATTCTTAAGTCATTCACATCCTGTACATTATTAAGCATCCTTAATTTTCTGCGTGCTACATCCTGAATTTCGTTTGGCAATTTTTTCGACCGAATTCCATTCCAAATTTTTTCGGATTCTTTATCGCCAAAATTCTTTATCATTAATATCGATTTACGTTACTAACGTTAAAAGTAAGCAATCTATTTTAATTCTGCAAATTTTTCTTGATGGGTATGTTTAACGGGAGTGGTTTATGATGCATAACGGTTTGGCGCTCGGTCCGACTCTTTAAATAAATTGTTGAATCGAATTTAATATTTTTTGTTTCAAAATAATTGTTGTTCTTGCTTTCGCGTAGCTTCAGCGAAGCAAAGCCGAAGAAAGATCTTGTGCTGGCGCTTGAGGCATTGTTATGGGACCTATTGTTTGTCCTCGATGAAAAGTTCAAATGGTTTAAATTCTAATAACCCTTCCTTTCCTTCTATATAACTCAAAAAAACGCGAAGAACGTTTGATCTAGAGAAGTATTCATTGAAGGGAAGTTTGTCAAATACTATCGTCTCATTATAAAGGGTGCTGTACAGGAGGTATTTTGGTAAATCTCGATATCTATCTCCTCCAAATAGGTTTCCTTTATAATAATTTATGATAGTGTCATTATTAGTAGTGATATTCTTTATCTGGAAACTAAAGGGAGCGCCATCAATTACAACCCCATGCAAAAAGTTATTTACACTATCCATTCGAAATACAGACATGTCAATTTCAATAGTGTCTTTTTCTAAATAATGACTAAGTTGAATCGAGTCCAATTTGTACATCTTGTTACCATTGTATAACGTGTCATTCAAGAGTTTTCGTAAGATGTTTTTATCCGACTGGGTAATAGGGAAATTAACATATTGTTGATTTAAAGAATTATACAATTCATAAATTTCTCCAAAGTCCTTTTTCGTAAGCTTAATTCTCTTGATACGGCGAATTTTATAACGCTTTCGAATTTTAAACTTTTGATGTTTGGTAGATAAACTGACTTTATTAGCCTTTAAAATGATATATTCTGACTGTGACGATGGTAAATATGTAATTTGGCCAGTCCAAGATATTTCTTTGAGGCTATCACTGAAAATATTTTCATAAGAACTTTGACTAAATGATGTCAGGGAGTAAAACGTGAATATGATTAGACTAAATGACTTCATGATTCATAGATGACGGATAATTACTTTTTCCATATTTTTTTTTAGAAATGGTTTGGTGAAATTTTCATTACCCATAACTTGTTTATATGTGCACCAAAGGTGTACAATACACACCTAAATTGGATGGCTTTGTGCACCTTTTGGGTTGTTATTCACTCAAATATAACACCAATATTATAAATCATAAAAGTGCTTTTGATATTCTGTAAACTCTTTGTACTCACATGAGTATAAATCTCTGTTGTTCGGTTACTTTTGTGTCCTAGAGTAACTTGAATATAACGAAGATTGGTGCCTGCTTCCAATAGACGAGTGGCATAGCTATGAAGCAACCAATAAAAAGCTAAGAGGTTTTTATTACGCGTCTATATCTGTCGTGAACTCAAAAAAAAAAGCCCTTTATCATTTCGACAAAGGGCTTCCGTATGAATGATAGAAACCTATTTTTTCTTAAAATTATCCGCAACTATCAAATCCTTTGTCCCATGACCCCACGAATAAAACCCTTCTCCAGTTTTTACACCTTTCTTTCCAGCCGTCACCATGTTAACGAGTAGGGGACAAGGTGCGTATTTAGAATTTCCAAAGCCCTCGTACAGTACTTCCATAATTGCGAGACAAACGTCCAATCCGATGAAGTCAGCTAATTGCAACGGTCCCATTGGGTGCGCCATACCAAGTTTCATAACTGTGTCAATTTCTTCAACTCCAGCAACGCCTTCGTGCAAGGTAATAATCGCCTCGTTAATCATTGGCATTAAAATACGGTTAGCAACAAATCCTGGGTAATCGTTCACTTCTACAGGAACTTTGTTTAATTTTTTGGAGGTCTCCATGATGAGGTCAGTCACCGCGTCGGAAGTCGAATAACCACGAATGATCTCGACCAGTTTCATTACAGGCACAGGATTCATAAAGTGCATTCCAATCACCTTGTCAGGACGAGAAGTCACTGAAGCGATTTTTGTAATAGAAATAGACGATGTGTTCGTTGCTAAAATTGTTGAAGCATCAGTTTGGGCATCCAAATCACGGAAAATTTTCAATTTCAAATCAATATTTTCAGTAGCAGCCTCAACGACCAAATCCACATTTTTCACGCCATCCGCCATCACAGTGAACGTGGTAATATTTCCTAACGTAGCGGTTTTGTCAGCTTCCGAAATTTGCTCTTTTGCCACCTGACGGTCTAAGTTTTTGGCAATAGTCGCCAATCCTTTATCCAACGATGCCTGCTGAACATCAATCAATGCTACTTTATATCCAAATTGTGCGAATGTATGCGCAATCCCATTCCCCATGGTACCCGCTCCTATAACTGCTACGTTTTTCATCTCTTATATTTTTTGTTTCACAAAGATAATATTCCAATTTTTGAATCAATGAAATAATGCCGTTTTTGCCTAAATTTTGAAATCACGAAGACTAATTAGGTTCTGACCGAAGTGCCAGCGCGAATTCGCAAGGGGTGGCGGTCAAGGCGACAGCCGCCCCAGCGAAGCGCGCCACTCTTACGAATGGTGCTTTAGCACGCGTATCGCACGCAGGTCTAGACTTTTCTTTGTTTCTTTCTTTTCGTCGATGGAAAAGAAAGAAAAGAGAAATTTAAATCGTAAGTTTTATCTGCACAGGTTAACTTGATTACTTAATTTTAGCAAATGCAATTCAATAAAAAGAACATCATATTTTACGACGGCGAGTGCGGACTCTGCAATCGCTCCGTCGCGTTCGTTCTAAAACACGAAAAAGAAAAAACTATTTTGTTCGCTGCGATTCAGTCGGAATTTACGACACAGTTTTTTGAAAAAAACGGCTGGAACTCTCCCGATTTAAGCACATTTTACTTTTATGAAAACGGAACCCTGTTTTCGAAATCAACGGCAGCGCTGAAGCTCAGCAAGCACTTAAAATTTCCACAATCATGGTTGCGTGGTTTTTTCATCGTACCTCGTTTTATACGTGACTGGGTGTATGATTTTATTGCAGCGCGAAGAAGACGTATTTCAAAAGGTTTTTGTGTACTTCCCACAACAGAGGAACGAAAGCGATTTATTGACTAGTCGACTTTCGGTACAGTAAAATGGAAAATACTGCCCTTTCCGACAGTCGATTCCACCCAAATTCTTCCTCCAAAATCGTCAATTATTTTCTTTACAAGCGCCAATCCTATGCCTGTACCACTGTATTCATTTTGTCCGTGTAAACGTTTGAAAATAATGAAAATCTGGTCAAAATAATCCTTGGAAATTCCAATTCCATTGTCGCTTATGGAAAACTGCCATTCTGTTTCGTGCTCCTGCACAGCAATGTGAATCACTGGTGATTCATTGGGTTTTCTATACTTCAGTGCATTGCTAATTAGATTCTGAAACACTTGTCTCAAAGGAGATTTAGCACTTTTAACGGTTGGTAGATGATCTGTTGTAATTATCGCTTGTGTGTCAACAATTCGCTGATTTTGCAACAGTTTTACTTCTTCAATGAGCGCGTTCAACTCAATTTCTTCTTTAAAGTCATTGTGCCTGCCGTAACTTGAGTATGCGAGCAAGTCATTGATTAAAACCCGCATGCGTTCAGCTCCATCAACGGCAAAACCGATGTACTGCCTAGCTTGATCGTCTAGCTGATTTCCGTACTTTCCTTCCAAACGGGAAAGAAAACTGGATACCATACGCAAGGGTTCCTGCAGGTCATGCGAGCTGACATACGCAAATTGCTCCAACTCACGATTAGAAATCATCAATTCGTCTGTATGCTTTTTCAGTGAAACGTTCACTTCTTCTAAATCCTTTGTTTTTCTATGTACCAATCGTTTTAGTTTTTCGGGCTGGATAGAAAGCTGCCATATGAATAGGCTGATCATTAGAGAAAGTAGAATTCCGCAAATAGAGAATGTTAATGTAATTTTTTTGTGGACTGGATGTTTCAGTTTTACGTGTAAATTCCAGTCACCTATTGGAACAAATGTACTGGTGTAAACACCTTCACTCAAGTTGTCAGGATTGTCGAAAAATGGCGCTTCTTTGGTAATTCCTGCCGGCATCTCCTTGGTCAACTGGTAACTGTAAGTTGCATTTCTGCCAGAACTGTCGATTTCCATAGCTTTGAACAAGGTATTCATCCGAATTATGACAGCTGAAAATCCCCAATAGGTATTTTCTTTGTAGATGGGAAGTCGACCCACAATTCCAATACCACCTTGACGTAAATGAAATGGCCCTTCGAAGTAGAGCTGGTTACGAGCCAGCGCTTTCAACGCTTCCTTTCGGTGCGTCGAATCGTTCATTACTTCAAAACCAATGGCTGGTTCATTTCCTTTGAGCGGATACGTTTTGATAATGGTGTTTTTTTCCACTAGCTGTATAGCATCAATGAAATTATTTCGACGTAATAGTTCTTTGGATACCGTATCAAAATCATCTCCAATCAGATCTTTCTCAACGAGAAAAGCGACCATTTGAGTGGCTGTAACACTATTATTCAGAGATGATGTCAACTGGTTCTTGACATTCATCGCTTCTTTTTTCACCAACAGATATTCGTGTTCCTTTTCGATCGTATATATTTTATACGCTATGAATTGGGTCAAAAGAATACTCAGCACAAAAAAGCCGAGTGCAAACTGCTGTGGTGAAAACCGCTGAATAACTTGTTTTACAGGGTTCATTTTCATACCATTAAATTAATCAAATTTTTGGAATTGAAAAATGAAACGTCGTTCCTTTGCCAATCTCGGATGTCACCCAGATCTTTCCTTCCATGCGTTCAACTATTTTTTTGACAATGGAGAGTCCAATACCGGTTCCGCTGTATTCATCACGTGCATGGAGTCGCTGAAAAACAATAAAAATTTGGTCAAAATACTCTTCAGAAATACCTATCCCATTGTCTTGCACATGAAAAATCCATGTATCAGGTAGTTCTTCCGTAAAAATCTTCACCACGGGGGCAATACCATCTCTTTTGTATTTTAATCCATTGCTAATCAGGTTTTGAAATACTTGGAGCAAAGGTGTGCGTTCTCCTTTGATACTTGGCAGTTGAGAATGGTGAATTTCAGCCTCAGTTTCAACTATTTTTTTACGGTGTAGGATTTTCACTTCGGCGATTAACTCATTCAAGTCGATGAGTTCTGTGCTAGAAAATTCGTCAGCTCTACCTGCCCTAGAAAACTCTAGAAGGTCCAAGATAATTTGTCGCATCCGTGTTGCCCCGTCAACTGCGAAATGAATGTATTGTTGCGCTTTATCGTCTAACTGATTTTGGTATTTTCGCTGCAACTGATTCAAGAAACTCGTAATCATTCTCAATGGTTCCTGAAGGTCATGCGATGTTACAAAGGCAAATTGTTCCAGCTCTTCATTCGAAATTGCCAATTCCTTCGTTTGAATTTCTAGTTCTTGGTTAAGTCGTTTCAAGGATTCCTCCGATTCCTTTCGGTGCGTGATATCACTTAATGCACCCACCATTCGAACGGTTTTTCCCTTGTCGTTTCTAATCGCGACACCTCGATCAATCACAAATGCATACTCGCCACATTCTTTGCGATATCGGTATTCGTGCTGCCAGTTGCTAATTTCTGTGTCTTCAATCACAGAATAGATAGAAGAAAGCACTTGTTCTCTGTCATCTGGATGAATTCGACTGGTCCAGGTATCGAATGTAGGTGGAAATTTCACTGGATCATATCCGAAAATTGTGTTGTACCCCTTTCCCCAGTGGGTTTTTTGGTTTAAAATGTCCCAATCCCAAATGGCATCATTGGTTGCTTCAGATACTTTCTCGAATCGTTCATTGGATAGACGCACTTGTTCCGCAGATTCCACACGCAAACTAATGTCCTTCATGTAAACCGAAAGTCCATTTTCAGAAGGGTAGACGCTGACTTCTAGCCATTGTTTCGTCGTATGATTGTATTCTTCAAAGTGGACAATCTTTTGTGTCTCCATCGCCTTGTTGTACTCGGAATAGAACTTTGAGTTTTGGGTTTTAGAGAAAACTTTCCACAAGTTTTTTCCAACCGTCTGTGCTCTATTTTTACGCAAGATGTTTTCGGCTTCTTTATTCCAATAGGTTACCGTCCAGCTTCTGTCGACAGAAAGAAAAGCATCTCCAATACTTTCTAAAATATTATTTTTCTCGTCTAAGGTCTTTTTGAGTTCTAGTTCATTCGTTTTTTGCGTATGGATGTCCTGAAAACTTCCATATATTTTTACGCATTCCCCATCAACGAAGGTCCCCTCGCCAATGGTTCGAATCCATTTTAAGTTCCCTTTTTCGGTAATTATTTGTAGTTCTTCATCCCAAGGAGTACCATCTTTAATACATTGTTGAACTTTTTCAGTAATGGTGTCTCTGTCATACCCTTCCACAAAACCACCAATTCCTTTTTCTAAAGATGGCTCAAAACCGGGTGGCGCTTCACGAATTTCCTTTGTAATTTCGGACCAGTAAACACTCCAGTTGGGCACATCAATTTCCCAGCTTCCCACTTTTGCAAGTTTTGACGCATTTCCAAGTAGAATTTGAAGTTCTTTTATTTCTGTAATATCGCGACCGTAGGCAAAAATATTTCCTTCTTGATCGAAAACATCGGACGAACTCCATGAAATCCAGCAGTAATCCCCCGATTTCTTTTTGTATCGGTTAATGAAATCGTTAGCCTTTTGCTCATTGCTGATGTTCAATTCATATTCCTGTAAAGTACCCTTTAAATCATCTGGGTAAATGAAATTCGAAAATGGTTGTGAGGTCAATTCCTCAGCGGTATAACCTAACAGCTCACAAAACGCAGGATTGACTTTGGTAAAGTGTCCATTGGTCGATGCAATCGCTAAAATTTCAGGAGCGTTTTCGAAAAAGAGTTGAAACTCTTCTTCCTGTTGTTTTCGTTTGATTTCTGCTCCAAACAAATGTTCGATAGATGTTAGCAGTGGGACATTTTGATCGTTTATAGATTCCGATTGGCTGGTTAAAACCATGACACCTACCACTGAATCATGTTGAAAAAGAGGAATTCCAATGGCTGATTTTAACCCGAGTTTTTGAGCTATTTTTCTGCGTACAAATTCCTTGTTCTCATCAATATTATTCCAAACGTGCGCTTTGCCATTCATCCAAACGGTTCCTGGAAATCCCTCACCAAAACCTAGTCTAGCTATTGAATTGTTACTTTCGAAAAAATCAGAAGTTGCAGTTTTCGAACAGTTACTAAACATACGCAGTTCTTGCTGGTCACGACTTACGAGCCAAACTTCACAGGTGCTGTATTCGTCCGTTTGCATAATATGCTTAATGGACTTTTCGACGCACTGAGATAAACTTTCTTCATTTTTAAAGAAATTGGTTAGTGCTAACTGAAGCTGTTTTTGCTCTTCAATGTATTGAAATTCTGTAATATCTCTTAAGGCACCAATCATACGAATGGGTTTGCCCTTTTTGTTACGAATCAAGTGACCTATTTCTTCTACATACAAGTAGGTGTCGTCCGCTGTTTTAAATCGAAATGAATTGATCCATAAATGACGGTTCTGATCGCTCAAAAATGCGTCCCAGCTTTGTTGGTGTTTTTCTCGATCTATCGGGTGGGTGAGTGCTGCCCAATCTTTAATGGTGAACGATTTTTCTTCTGGATGATATCCAAAATTGCGGTAGAAACCATCTCCCCAGTAAAATTCGTCGTTTTCAACGTCCCAATCATAGATAGCGTCATTGGTAGCCTTACTGATGTATTCAAAACGCTCGTTACTTTTTTTAAGCTCTTCCTGAATATCGATTAACTCAGTAATATCCACCGTGTTTACAACAATTCCAGCGATTGAATTATCTTCAATTAAATTCGTGCCAATACTCTGCATCCATCTCCAACCCTTGGTTTTATGTTTGAATCGATAGGGATGCGATGTAATTCTTTTTTCCGTTTGGAGCTGATTAAATTGTTCAAGCACCGGAGCTACATCATCTGGATGGAAAAATGAAAAACCATTTTTTCCAACCAATTCTTTTTCTGTATAACCTAGGTACTGCTTGTAATTTGGACTTACGTACTGAAATCCTCCTTCCAAATCTAGAATGGCTATTAAATCTGCCCCTTCTTGCACCAGTGATCTAAAGCGTTTTTCACTTTGCTGAATTCTTTCATCGGCAAGTATTCTATCGGTGACATCTCTAAAGTTGTCAACAATTCCATTGATAATGGGATCGTGCAACATATTTGTAATGGTTGCTTCTAACCATCGCCATGAACCATCTTTATGTCTTCCTCTTGACGTATGACCTTGGATGGGAATTCCTGGGTATTTCAGTACAACTTCCATTTTTTTCATCACTTCAGGAAGATCCTCTGGGTGCACAATTTCAAACAAATTCAGTGCGTAAGCTTCCTTTTCTGTATAACCAAGTATATTTTTAATAGAAGGAGAAATGTACGTGGTGGAGCCATCTTCTCCAATTATCGCAATTCCATCTGATCCGTTTTCAACGAGGGTACGGAAACGCAATTCGCTGTCCATTAAACGCTCTTCGTTGATGAGGTGTTCAGTAATATCTCTCGAGTTTGCAACGATCCCACCAATGGATGGATTGTCCAGCATATTGGTTAATTTAGATTCTATCCAACGCCATTCGCCCTTCCCATCAATGAATCGAAACGGAGATATAATTACTGATTTCTGTGTCGCTAGTTTTGAGAATTTTGACATGAAATCATCTTTATCCTGCGGATGAATAAAGTCAAGGGCATTTTTACCTATTAAATCTTCTGGCTTGATTCCTAAAACTGTTTTGCACGTCGGACTTACGTAGGAGTAATTCCCCTCTAAATCAACAATACCGATTAAATCTAAACCATCCTGCACCAATGTTTTGTAGCGCTGTTCACTGATTTTGAGTTGCTCTTGAGATTCTTTAATTACACTGATGTCGTTAAACACAATTACTGCACCTTTTACTTTATTTGCAAAGCGAATAGGAGTGGACGAATAGCGCACGTAAAATTTTGATCCATCTTTTTTCCAGAAAACGTCTGATTCAACTCGACACCCTTTTACCAAATTTCTTGATTTAAAGATAGGACAGTCGGCTTCTTCGTGCACTTCACCATTTTCAGTCTTGTAATGCACAATTCCATGCATGTTTTTACCAACACATTCGCTTTCGTCAAACCCCAACATTTCCAGAGCTGCGCGATTGATAAACGTGCATTCCCCATGTTCATCGATGCCATAAATTCCTTCATCGGTGGATTGAAGAATTAACTGGTTAGAGGTAGTTGCATTGATTTGATTGATACTCAATAGTATACTATCGGTAACTGATTCAAGGAGTTTTCGTTCTTCATCGATAAAGACATCCTCGTTTTTTTTCGCTATTTTTTTTTGGTAACTGACCGATATTTCCAGCTGTTTTCCACTAATACAGGTGCGCTTGGTTATTTGCGTCCATCGGGTTCTTCTGTAATTTTGACTGGCAACGGTTTTATGACCATACGTAATTGCAACTAGTGCAAATTCTGGTTGCTGATAACCACCAGGTAAAATATCGACACATTTCTCAAGCAAGCTTTTAATACTGGACTCTGAGGTCGATAAAGAAGTAATTTTGTAGAGACAATTTTGTTCTTTTAATCGTTCATTAAGTGCAGTCAGTGTTTCATTGAGTTTTAACTCTATTGTTTGGGACTTTGTTGCTTCCCTTTTTAATTCATCTGTTACTTCGTTAAGCACAATGTGCTGAGTTCTGAGTCGAAGTAGTTGTACCACTTGTTTTGATAATACTTTCAACGCGGTTTGCTGCTGAAGCGTTAGCTCCTTAGCCTCGTGATCTATCACGCATAATGTTCCAAGAATTTCCCCAGAGGTACAAACCAACGGAACTCCTGCGTAGAATACAAAATTGTTTGGAGCTGCAACCAGCGTATTCTCTTTAAAATCCTTGTGTTTCCGCGCATCGTTGACAATAAAAATGTCGTTCGGTTTTTTAATCGCATGTGCGCAAAACGACTGCTGAATGGGCGTTTGTTTTAGCTTGGTGCCAAAACGGGACATGAAATATTGATGCTCATCGGTTAATAACGTGATGAGTGCAATGGGCGTTCCACAGATGGATGCTGCGAGCTCCGTGAGGTTGTCGTAGTTTTCGTCACTTTGAATTGGCAAGAGGTTTAGCTTGTTCAACTTGCTTAACCGATGATCATGATTTGAAGGGTTCTTCATAAGAGTAACAAAGTGTCGGTTCTACGATAGTTTAACGTATTGGTACAAAAGTACGGATAATTTAAGCCTCAGAAAAATGGTCGCTGTTATTAGTTCTGGTGCGTTTGAAAAATGGACATTAATTCGTCAGGAGGAATAATGCCATTGTCAAAATCATGCATCCGTTCGAGCACCCTATTTGTCGCTGCTGGATTCAAGCCCATGCGAATTCCCATTTCGCGAATGCATCGAAGTTCTTCTTCTCCAACACTTTGGTCGACATGCATCATTAAGAGCAATCGCTGAAACTGAACAATTCTATCAGCCTCGAACTTCGGTGGCTGGAAGTCAATGTTTTCCTCAAAAACTCGATTGAACTCAGCAGGCGATACACCCAATTGTCTTGCAATAACTGACAGAAAATTGAATTCCTGCTCACGAAGCGCGGTGTCAGCTTCAGCAATTTTCACCAACTGAGCAAGGAGACTTAATTTTTCTTGATTTTCATCCGACGATTGATCCATATTAAAAAATGCTAAGGTGAAAAGGCATGCTTGTTCTAGTGCTTCAGGTAAACTCGTTTCATTCCATGGCTGCGCTGAATCAAAGGTGTGATTAGTTCCCGAAATTACCATCACACTTGTTTTTACCCAGTTGGCAATCCGCTCACTTTCTTCCATCGGCACAGAAGTGTCTTCATCTCCATGAATGACAAGCGTAGGAGTGGATGAATTACGGCAATAGTGTTCAATGTCTAAGCGCTGTTCATTCGCAACAAAACTTTCGTATTGACTGTAGTTGTGTGGCATTTGTTGCAACGTCCTGCCATTTTCACGGAAATAGACCCCCGACAGTTCCCAGCCTTTCAGTTCGTCTCCAGTGGGAAAACGGTCTTTAATCGAAGCAATGGATGCCCATGTCGCAATTTTCTTCACAAAACCATTGTCAGATTGAAGCAAAGCAATTCCTCCACCACGCGAATGACCGATCAAATAAAAGTCAGGAACTTCATCAAACGTATTAAAGACAACATCTAGAATGGATTCAAAATCGATGATTTCTTTAGCGTAACTATTCTCACCGAAGGCTTCTAAGTCACTAAAATCAATAGGGTTGTCTATAGTCCCACCGTTGTGACTCACGTTGTACTTTAGAAAGGCGTAATCGTGCTCAGAAAAGTAGTTTTGCACCAAATTCCAACATCCCCAGTCCTTGTAGCCCATGTATCCATGAATGAAGACAATGAGTTTATTGTTCCAGTTTGCAGGAATTATAAGGTCGTACAAGCTGTTACGACCAGAAGCTCCAGTAAAAATCTGATTCGTTAAGTGCTTTTGTTGCAAGGAAATTGAAGGATTAATTCAAGTAGACACGGATAAAATGACCGCCATTTTCGATAAACACAATTTGGTCAGCATTCCACTTATGCATAATATTTCCTTTTGAAAATTGAATCATTCCGTCCTTGACTTCAATACCCTCTAACCATGATGCGGTATACTTTTTCTCAACTTTTGCAGTAATCATAATGATTTCATCGCATTTGCATTCTTGCATTTCCTTTACCACATTGTTTACATCCATTTGAGTGTATGCAACAGAAGTCATCAGAAGGAATCCAGCGATAAATAAACTTTTCTTTAACATAGTCTTTGTTTTTAGTTTTAAGGCTTGAAGATATAAAAATAGTTTGAATCATTGCACCTGATATGGGTTTCTTTCTCTTCCTTTTAATTATATTAGCGCAATAATCGATGGGTGTGAAAGGAATTGTTTTTTATCTTCTATTTGTCTTGCTAAGCGCCTGCTCTGGTGATTACGGTCACAAGGTTGTAGGCGATAATTTAACGGTTTATTTCACCGATCGAAACGATGAAAAACTAGCAGAAGATATTGCTGTTTACTGGAAAGAAAATCAGTTAATTGCAACAGGTAAACAAGATCTTCAACTTGTGCGTTCCAAAAACAAAATGGAACTACGTATCATTGCCAATACTCCTGATAATGTAAAAAACATGTCGTTTGAGGAAAGAAAGTTATTCAGTGAACTTGAACGCAACATGCAGACTGAAATCGGTGAGAAATCGCTACAATTGGTTATTTGCAATGATAAATTTGAACCCATTTATATCCCCACCGAATGAAAATATCAGCATCGATATACAGTGATAAAAAACGCCCTTTGAATGAAGTGATTAATGACTTGGTGAATCATCAAGTGGATTTACTCCATGTCGATTGCAACGACGATTTATCGGTATTTGACGATATTCTAACCATCCGTGAATTATGTGATGTTCCGATCGATTTGCATATCATCACCGAAAACCCAAGCAAGTATTATCAATTATTGGAAGAAGTTCCTGTCGAATACATCACCTTTCAATACGAAGATTTAAAAGAACCCCTTGAAATTCCTGAAACTGTTCCAGGTCGAAAGGGAATAGCGGTGATTACACCCACGTCTGTCCGTATTTTTGATGAGTTCAAAAAATACGATTTCATTCTCATCATGGCGACAATCCCTGGACAGAGTGGAGGAAAGTTTGATACGGTCAATTTTTCAAAAATCAGAGAGTTTAGAAATAATTACCCAGGAAAATCCATTCACGTGGATGGGGGCGTGAATCCTGAAGTTTCGTTTATTTTGAGAAACATGGGGGTGACAAGCGCTGTTTCAGGGTCCTATTTGTTCAATGCGGCAAGTGTAGGAAATGCGCTAATGAACCTCACGAAACGATCAATTGAATCTGAATATACGGTTGCTGATTTCATGATTCCATTGGATGAATCACCGGTGCTTGCATTAAAAGATTTGTCGTTAGAACGTGTATTGAAGACCATCGACGCGGGAAGATTGAGTTTCACGTTGGTAGTAGACGAAAATGAAAAATTAAAGGGAATTATTTCCAATGCAGATGTGCGAAAAGGATTGTTGAATTCGTTAGCGGATTTGAACAAAACGAATCCGGTGAACTTCATCAATGAGTCACCAACGCATATTTTAGAAACAGCGACTGTGGTAGAAATGCTGCAATTAATTAAACGAAGTAACTTTCCAATTATGTACCTTCCTGTAGTCAGCAAAGAAGGAAATGCAAAAGGAATTGTTACTTTTGTAAACCTGATAAAAGGAGAATTATGATTTTACACCTCAAGGACACTGTTTCCAGTGATAAAGCTCAGAATATAGCAGAACAATTAAAAGCTTTTTTGGTAAAATCAAGCGGAAAAAATGTACTGATTACCGAAGCTTCGTTAAAAGAAGTTCCCAAGGAATTAGAAGCCATTGTCGACGACTTTTGGGTGTTTGACAATGACATTCAGTTAGCTTCTAAAAAATACCGTTCGGACAAACGAGAAGTGAAGATTGGAAATGTAACGATTGGCGGTCAACGCAACGCGACATTGTTAATGGGTGGGCCTTGTTCTGTTGAATCAGAAGAGCAAATCCGTTCGGCAGCAGAATTACTGGTTGGACTTGGATTAACAACCTTGCGCGGTGGATGCTATAAACCAAGAACGAGTCCGTATTCATTCCAAGGAATGGGATTAGAAGGATTGAAACTGTTGGTGAAAATGCGTGAAGAATATGGCTTGAGTGTTATTACCGAAGCGCGAGATGCTACGCACATTCACGAGATTATCGAACATTCAGATGTTATACAAGTTGGAGCAAAAGCAATGTACGATCAAGGGATTTTACGTGCGTGTGCAAAAACACAAAAACCTGTTCTTATCAAACGTGGATTTGGAACAACCCTGAAAGAATTTGTGCAAGCTGCAGAGTTTGTGCTTTCTGGAGGAAATGAGAATGTGATTCTGTGCGAACGTGGTTTGCGCACATTCGAAACAAACACGCGATTTACACTGGATTTGTGTGGAGTTGCGTGGTTGCAAGAATACACGAACTTACCAATAGTTTTAGATCCTAGTCACGCTATGGGGTATGCCTACGGTGTTCCAGTTTTATCACGCGCTTGCGTTGCGATGGGCATAGACGGATTGTTGATTGAAACACATCCAAACCCGAAAGTAGCGAAGTCAGATGCGTCGCAACAACTTAATTACGACGAGTTTACACAGTTGGTAGAAAGCTTGAAGCCTGTTGCTGCAAGTGTTGGATATACAATGATTTAACAGCATGTTTCTAGAGAAAAATATACGCGGTTTATGCGATAAGTTCGGGTTGGACTTCGAAGAATTCTTAGCGGATTTAGACGTCGACGGAGTAGACGAATTGGCGATTTCTGATCTGGAAGTTATTTGCGAAGAATACGAAGTCGACTTACACGCCTTACTGTTCAATCATCCGTTTAAATCGAATCTTTTTAAGGAGAAGTTAGAAAAGATAAAATTGTTGGTGGTCGATGTCGATGGCGTGATGACGGATGGAGGAATGTACTTCACTGAAAACGGCGATCAGATGAAAAAGTTCAACGCAAAGGACGGAATGGCAATTCTGCATTTAACCAAAAGTGATTTCCAAGTTGCCATCATTTCTTCAGGTTTCAAAGCGGAAGCAGTGCAACGAAGAGCTGAAATGCTCGGGATTCAGCATTGTTCGGTGAGCAGAAATCCAAAAATTGACACCCTCAAAGAACTTTGCTCAAAGTTGAGTATTGATTTTGAAAATGTGGCAATCATTGGAGACGATATCAACGATTTGGAAGTTATGAAAAACGTTGGTTTTTCTGCATGTCCGTCGGATGCGGTGACAGTCGTTAAATCAAATGTTAATTTAATATTAAATAAAAAAGGTGGTGAAGGCTGTGTTCGAGAATTTATTGACCATTATATAGTATCTTCGCCATTGAAATAGTAGTGCATGAAAACCATAACATTAGGCATAATTAGAGAAGGAAAGGTACCGCCAGATTTCCGGGTACCCTTGACACCAAAGCAGTGCAAGAAGGTGGAATTGATCTATCCTCATGTGAAGGTAATTGTACAACCGAGTCCTATTAGAGCGTATCGTGACCAAGAGTATATTGACGAAGGAATCGCAATGAGCGAAGACCTTTCGATGTGCGATATAATTATTGGAGTCAAGGAAGTAAACGCAGTAGATTTAATTCCGAATAAAAAATACATGTTCTTCTCGCATACGTTTAAAAAGCAAACGTATAATCGCGACTTGTTAAGGACTATTCTTGAGAAAAAAATTCAGCTTATTGATTATGAGATATTAAAGGATAAGAACAACAAACGTGTTATTGGATTTGGAAGGTATGCTGGAATTGTTGGAGCATACAACGGGTTTTTGGCGTACGGAAAAAAGCATCAGCTGTATGATTTAAAGCCAGCGAATAAGTGTAAAAATCGTAAAGAGGTGGATGAGCAATTGAAAAATGTTGTACTTCCAGCGGACACCAAAATTATATTGACTGGATTTGGAAGAGTAGGTCATGGAGCCAGAGAAATTATTGATCAACTGCCGATAACTGAAGTCACGCCGGAGGAGTTTTTATCTCGCACGTTCGATCACCCTGTATTTGCACATCTCGAGCTCGAAGATTATTACACTCCTAGAGCAGGAGGCGAGTTCAATAAAAGTGAATTCTATTCCACACCTGAGAAGTACCGTTCGGATTTTGCAAAGTACTTATCGAAGACAGATATGTACATCCCTTGTCACTATTGGGATAACAAAGCAGATTATATAATATCCAGTGAGGATTTAAAGAAAAGCGATGTCCGCTTGTCTGTTGTCGCTGATATTTCGTGTGATATCAAGGGTCCAATTGCTTCTACCATTCGAGCAAGCAAGATAAGTGATCCAATCTATGGGTATGATCCAATTACAGAAAGCGAGGTAGATTTCATGCAACCAAACGCTATTGTTGTTATGGCCGTTGATAATCTCCCCTGTGAATTGCCACTAGATGCTTCAGAAGATTTTGGAAATGAATTAATTAAACAAGTTTTCGATGCATTGTTCCTTGATGATCCAACCGATATGATTGGAAGAGCAAGTGAAACAACCCTTGAAGGTACATTGACAGAAAGTTACGCTTACCTAGAAGATTTCGTCTATAGCAAAGAATAGAGATGCAAAAAGGAGATAAAAAGATAATTCGAGGATGGGTCTTTTATGACTGGGCAAATTCAGTATACAATCTCGTTATCTCTTCCGCGATTTTCCCTATTTTTTACGATAACATCACCACGCAACACTTTTTGGATACCAATGGGTATGAAACATTGCCTGAAGGAGTTGCGGTAACTGTTGAGTTTTTCGGGTTTCATTTATCATCTTCCGTTCTTATTTCGTGGGTACTTTCTGCTTCCTTTTTAATGGTTTCCATACTTTCTCCCATGCTGTCAGGTGTTGCAGATTTCTCTGGAAATAAAAAGCGGTTTATGCAGTTCTTCTGCTACTTAGGAGCGCTTTCGTGCATTTCTTTGTACTGGTTTGATCCTGGTCATCTTGAACTTGGAATGCTTTCCATTTTTCTTGCAAGTATTGGTTTTTGGAACAGTTTGGTATTCTACAATGCTTATTTACCTGAAATCGCAGAGCCTAAAGATCACGACCGCATTTCGGCTAGAGGATTTTCAATGGGGTACTTCGGAAGTATGATTCTGCTGGTGTGCTGTCTTTCTATCATCATGTTTATTGGGAAGGAATATACACCTGTGTGCTTTATTCTTGTTGGACTTTGGTGGATAGGTTTTAGCCAAATTACCTACCGCGTGATTCCAAACAATGTATACAAACGAAAAAGAGAATCCGGCGTTGTATGGAAAGGATTTAGAGAATTGAGAAAAGTGTTCAAAGAGTTTATGCAAATCAAGCAGTTGAAGCGGTATTTGTATGCTTTTTTCTTTTTCAACACAGGCGTTCAAACCGTGATGTTGATGGCAGTGATTTTTGCCAAAAAGGAAATTTCTTGGTCAGAAGGTGGGGGAGATATCGGATTAATCATTGCCATTCTGTTGATTCAAATTCTAGGTGCTGTCGGAGCATTCATCATGTCGCGTTTGTCTGGAATTATTGGGAATATTAACACGTTAATTATTTCGGTTTGTATTTGGATTATTGTTTGCGCGGCAGCATTTGTTGTGACAACACCGTTCGAATTTTATTTCTTGGCTGCCTCAGTTGGATTGGTGATGGGTGGTGTGCAATCAATGGCGCGCTCAACGTATTCCAAGTTTTTACCTGAAACGCAAGATCACGCCAGTTACTTTTCGTTTTATGACGTGACAGAAAAAATCGGTATTGTCGTTGGAACGTTTTCCTTCGGGTTTCTGGAAGCTAATATGGGCTCCATCCGGTATTCAATCATTTCAATTGCAGCATTCTTTGTCATCGGATTAATAGTGCTATTTTTCGTTCCGAAGAAAATGCCAGAAAGATCACAACCAATCACAGAATAAATCAAGAAAGAATATGAAATTGACAGTATCCATTATTATCTGCATGTTTCTAGTTGTAGGCTGCAACGAGGATAAAAAGAACGACAATGTGAAAGTGTCAAAAATGATGATGTTGCTAAAAGTGGATTACACAACAAACACATTTCTAGGTGGTACGCAGATCGAATTGGCACCGTACGAAAATGTGAATGATTCTATTCCCTTGCAGGTCAACTATATTGAGCCAGCCGATTTTGGAAGTCTTTCGGTGTATTATCAACCGACAAATGGACTGTTGTTCAACGGTTCTATCATTTTAGATTCGTTAGGACAAGTTAGTTATCCCACATCATTCTTTCCAGCAGCAGATTATTCTGTTTTAGATGAAGCTCTGGCAGCCATCGAGGATACTACTTTTCAGTTAGTACACTATGAATTAAACGGCACACCAATCGATTATGCAGGAATCTGGGAATCTGTGAGTAATCTCCAAAATGTACACTTCTACCGTCTCACAAATCCAAGTTCGAAGATAGGATTGTTTCTTTATGCGCCAAATACAGAAACTGGAGATCAATCAGAATGGAGTTGGTACCTCATTTTTGAGAAATAAAAAAGCCACCCACAAAGTGAATGGCTCTCTATCGTTTTGTTCTTCAATTATTTCTTGTAAAAAGGTAGTTTAACGACTTTCGCCTTTACTCCTTTGTCGCGAATTTCAATAAAGATTTCACTGTCCAAAGCCGAATGCTCTATGTTGACATATCCTAGTCCAATCGCTTTCTGAACCGTTGGTCCCATTGTACCTGATGTTACTTTTCCAATCGTATTTCCATTCGCATCTACAATTGGGTAGTCATGTCTTGGAATTCCACGATCAATCAACTCAAAAGCAACCAATTTTTTGCTAACGCCCGCTTCTTTTTGCTTGGTCAAGAAATCTTTATCAATGAAATCTGATTCCTTCCCTAATTTTGTAATCCATCCCAATCCAGCTTCAAGCGGAGAAGTCGTATCGTCGATATCATTTCCATATAGACAGAATCCCATTTCTAAACGCAACGTATCGCGTGCAGCCAAACCAATTGGTTTGATTCCAAATTTCGCTCCTGCTTCAAATACTTTGTCCCATACTTGTTCCACCTCGTTGTTCTTGCAATAAATCTCAAAACCTCCAGATCCAGTATAACCTGTCGCTGAAATAATCACGTGCTCAATTCCAGCAAAATCTCCTACTTCGAAATGGTAATAGGTAATCGCAGATAAATCGACAGAAGTCAACGCTTGCATTGCCTCAATCGCTTTCGGACCTTGAATTGCCAGTAAAGAATAATCGTCTGATAAATTGCGCATTGTCGCCCCAAACGAGTTATGCGAAGAAATCCAGTTCCAATCCTTTTCAATGTTGGAAGCGTTTACCACCAACAAATATTCTTGCTCTTTTATTTTATAAATGATGAGGTCGTCAACGATTCCACCTTTTCCGTTCGGCATGCAACTGTACTGCGCACGACCTATAGTTAAGGTAGATGGATCGTTGCTTGAAATCTTTTGAATTAAATCAAGTGCATTTTCACCTGAAATTAAAAACTCTCCCATGTGAGAAACATCAAAAACACCCACACCGTCACGTACCGTTTGGTGTTCAACAGTTACGCCTTCGTATTGAACTGGCATGTTGTATCCCGCAAAAGGGACAATTTTCGCTCCTAAAGCAATGTGTTTATCTGTTAAAGCAGTGTTTTTCATAGTCAATTTTAATTTTTTTCAAAGTTAATATTATTGTCACAAGTTAGTGCGCATCCTTTTGTTCATTTATCAACTGAGCAAGTTCTTTTCCGACCAGCGATCCGATTGCAACGCCCATTCCACCCAGACGCACAGCGCAATAAATGGCAGGAGCAACCTTTTTTACAATTGGTTGTTTTGTAGCACCGACCCCCATGATTCCCGCCCATTTGTGTTCAATTTCAAAAGGTGTATTGGGTAAAATTACCGTGCGAAGTAGGTGTTCTAAATGCGCAATGATTTTAGGAGTAGTTGCAATGTCAGTCGTGGTTTCCCCTTCAATATCTAGATTTCTTCCGCCTCCAAAAATCACGCGATTATCGATGTTTCGGAAATAATAGAATCCTGAATCGTAATGAAATGTACCTTTTAGGGGAAGATTTTCAATCGGTTTAGTGACCAGCACTTGCGCACGGGCTGGTTTTACGTCTTCCTCTGGCAGAAATTGCTTTGCAAATCCATTCGTACAAATGGAAATCGTTTTTGCTTCAATTTCACCGTTTTGAAGAACGACTTTAGCTCCATTTTCTAAGGAAATTACTGATTTTACTTCAGTTCCAAAAAGCACATGGATCCCTGCCGCGATAACCGCCTTGTAAAATGCTGCATTCATGGAGGCGGTATCGATTTGTCCCTCCAGACGATTGTGAATGCTCGTGCTTATTTCGTTGAATCCAAATTGCTCAGCAACAGTATCGTCAATAGAATATACGTGCTTTTCTCCTGTAATTTCTTCAATCTTCTGATTTAAGTAGGGCAGTAGTTCAATTGTTTGATCGTAAATGGAACGCTCGTTTTCGGTTATTAAATCCCAAGATCCGTGCTCTTCAAACTGGAGTACATCATCACCAAATAGCGACCTTAGGTTTTTTAATCCTTCCCAACGCTTTTTCACTGTCGCCCAGACTTCATGCTCTGGAATGGTTTGTAAATCGCTAAATAACTCGGTTGCACTTCCAAAACACGCAAAACCAGCATTTTTTGAACTCGCTCCAAAAGGTAAAACGCCTCTTTCAAGGACGAGTATCTTCGCATTTTTATTCAGTTGTTTCAAAGCAAGAGCGGTGCTGTAACCTACTATACCTGCGCCGATTATGATGTGATCAACATCCGTGTAGAATGATTTTAATTCCCAATAACTGATTTTTTCGCTATTTACCATACTGCTTTTGAATACGATTCTGAACTATTTTAACCATATTTGTAATAATAATTACGGTCAAATTTAAACCAAATCTGTAACTCGTTGTACAGAACTTCGTTTAAATAATACGATATGAGATATATTGCCTTTATTCTGTTTGTTTTAGTGACAAGTTTTTCTTGGTCACAGCAGATTGTCTTTGACTTTAAAGGACAAGTCGATAACCTTGATTTGGGTAAGAAAGAAGCAGGGGTTACCGTCTCAATTGTACAGGGCGGAACTACCGTTGCATCGACTACAACAGCTTCAAATGGGAAGTATTCGCTAAAAAGTCCCGTCACTTATAGAACTCCTTTCAAGGTTGTTTTTAGTAAACCTGGCTTTGTATCAAAATTTGTTCAGTTTAATCTTTCTGCTCTAAATGAAGAAGACATTCCTGCCGGAACTGATTTTCGACCAGTAGAGGATTTGAGCATGAGTTTATTTAAGAACCGCGAAAATGTTGATTTCTCCTTTTTAAATTCGCAAGCCGTTGCAACCTTTGACTGGAATTCTAGAAATCTTACGGTGAATTTGGATCAAGTTGAAAGCACACGTGTCAGTAAGCAAATTCTCGATTTATTAGATAAAGCTGAAAAGGAAAAGGCACAAGCAGAGATAAAGTACCTGGATGCGATCAAGAAGGCAGATGCTTTTTACAACAGTAAATCGTATGAAAATGCACTTGGAATGTATGAGGAAGCCCTGATGTACAAGCCAACAGAAAAATATCCAGCTGATAGAATTATAGAATTGGATGCACTGATTCAAGCCAACAAAGCACAAGAGCTGGCACAATCTCAAGCGGATGAAAAGTACAATAATTTGATCAGCGCTGCGGATAATTTAAAAGCACAAGGTAAACTCGCTGAGGCGATAACAAAGTACGAAGCGGCAGTTCAGGAGAAGAATGAGCAGTACCCAAAAGATCAAATTGCGGCGTTAACGAAGCAGATTGAAGATCAAAAGAAAGAAGCCGAGAATCAAGCAAAGTACGACGCAGCGATTAAAGCAGCCGATGGTTTCTTGAAGCAAAACAGTATGAAAGCTGCCCGCGATAAATACGTTGAAGCATCGAAATTAAAACCTTCAGAACAATATCCTAAAGATAAATTGGCGGAATTGGATGGTAAATTAGCTGCGCAAGCAGAGAAGGAGGCTGTTAAGCAAAAGTACGACGATGCAATTGCTGCAGGTGATCAGTTATTCACTGAAGAGAAATATGCAGAGGCTAAGGCAAAATACCAAGAGGCACTTACCATTGAAAGCGCGTCGACGTATGCAAAGGGCAGAATTGATATGTGTGATGCAAAAATCAACGAAGCCAAAGCAGAAAAAGAACGCTTGGTGAAAATTGAAAAATTGCTATCGGAAGGTAATGCTTCTTTTGTAGCGTCAAAATGGGACGAGGCAAAGGGGAAATACAACGAGGTGTTGACGTTAGATGCTGAAAATGCAACGGCGAAAGAAAAACTCAAACTGATTGAGCAGAAAGTTGAAGAATCTAAAAATTTAGCTGCACAAGAAGAGAAGTTTAAGAAACTTGTAAGCGAGGGAGATCAGGCGAATACCGCTAAAAAATACGATGACGCCATTGCTAAGTACCAGGAGGCTATCCAAATCAAAGAATCTCCAGAGGTCAACATTAAAATTGAAGCAATAAAAAAAGTACAGGCGGAATTAGCAAAGGCTAACGAAAAGAAAGCGAATTACGATGCCGCTGTCGAAGCTGGAAACAATTTGTTTAATGAAGCCAAGTGGGATGAGGCCAAAGCGAAATACCGTGAGGCTATGACTTTTGATAATACCCAAACCTATCCTTCACAACGAATTGTAGAAATTGAAAAATTACAAGCAGAAGCCTCTGCGAAAGATAAAAAGAAAGCAGAATACGAAGCAGCGATTCAAGCGGCTGATCAATTATTCAAAGATGAAAACTGGGCGGATGCAAAATCAAAGTACCGTGATGCAATGGCGCTTGATAATACGCAGACCTATCCTGCAACTAAAATTGCAGAAATTGATACTATCCAGATTGGCTTAGCTGAAGCAGCAAAAAATCAAAAGAAATACGACGATATTATTACTGCGGCTAATAAACTGTTCACAGAATCTGAATGGGACAAGGCAAAAGCGAAGTACAAAGAGGCATTGGCTTTAGATAATACACAAACATTGCCAGCAGAGCGTATTGCGGAAATTGACAAAATTCAAGGGGAAGCGAAAGCGGAAGCGGAGAAGAAAGCGAACTATGATGTGGCGGTAAAAGCTGCGGATGATTTATTCGCTAAAGAGAAGTATGCTGAATCAAAATCAAAATACCAAGAAGCATTGACCATTGATGCATCTCAAGCTTATCCTAATACTAGAATTGCTGAGATCGATAAAATAATGGGCAACAAGGCTGCGGAAGCTGAACGAAAAGCAAAGTATGACGCAACAGTTTTAGCTGCAGATCAACTGTTTAGTTCAGATAAATTGAACGAAGCAAAAGCGAAATACAACGAAGCAATTGCCATCGACAACGGACCAACTTATCCGAAAGATAAAATAGCAGAGATTGACAAGAAAATAGCTGCGCAAGGTGCAGTTGAACAAAAGAAAGCGCAGTACAACGCATTAATAACTGCGGCAGATGCTTTGTTCAGTCAGTCAAAATGGGAAGAAGCGAAAGGGAAATACAAAGAAGCGCTAGCGATTGATGGTGCTGAAGTATATCCGGTAGAGAAAATTGCAGAGATAGATAATAAATTAGCGAAAAATGCGCAGATCACGGCATTGTTAGCGGACGGTAAATCACTCTTTGATCAGAATAAGTTGAAAGACGCACTTTCGAAATACCAAGAAGTTCTCGCAATCGATGGTAATAACGCAACAGCTAAATCTCAAATTGAAGCGATCAATGCAAAGTTAAATGCTGAAGCTTCTGAAGCTGAAAAAACGGCCATGTTCAATAAGCTGAAAACTGAAGGTTATGCGTTGGCTGAGAAAAAGGAATATCCAGGTGCAATCAACAAACTAGAAGAAGCGCTGCAGATCAAAGCAGATCAAGAAGTGAAATCGAAAATTGATGAGTTGAATGCGACATTGACTGCGTTGAATGAGAAAAAGGGATTGGAAGAACGTTACAATTCTCTACTAGCTGAAGGAGAGTCAAAAACAGCTTCGAATGATTATTCTGGTGCTATTGCGAAGTACAAGGAAGCATTAGGGTTAAAACCTTCTGAAGCGTTACCAAAACAAAGAATAGCCGATCTTGAGGCACTGATTCGCGATGCAAATACGCAAAAAGCAACGGATGAAAAGTACCAGGCTGCCATGAAAAAAGGTGACGATTTGATGAGTCAAAAACGTTACCTGGATGCAATTCAAGAGTACAACAATGCGCTTAGCATCAAACCAAACGAGCAAGAACCTGTCGATAAAGCAGCAGAAGCAGAACGCTTAGAAAAGGCGAAAGGAAATGACGTCGATGAACAGTATGAAAAGATTTTAACCGTTGCGCAAACGAAAATTGAATCGAAGGAATACACCAAAGCGATAGAATTATTGAACCGCGCGATCTCCTTAAAACCAGCAGATACCAGACCTCAAGAGTTGCTTAATGAAATAACGGAGCTTCAACGACAAGATGCTGTTTATAACGACTTGATGAAGAAAGGCGATGCATTGGCGGCGGCAAAAACGTACGAAGAGGCAAAATCAAAGTACAAAGAGGCTTTGGCGGTAAAACCGATGGAGGATGAACCAAAGAATAAAATTGAAGAAATGGATCGATTGATTTCTGATTCTTCTTCAGCTGCCGAAAAAGAGAAATTGTACAAAGATTACATGCGCAAAGGTGATGTCGAAAGAACAAGTAAGGAGTATGTGATGGCGCTTTCGCATTTTGAAAATGCCTTATCAGTTAAGCCTGGTGATATCGACGCGCAGAATAAGATCAAAGAAATTCAACAAATTTTAGACGACATTGCAAATTCTCAAGCGGCAAATGTTGAACTCATGAATAAGTTCAATGCGTTGGTGAAAGATGCGGATGGACTGTTCGCCACAGAAGATTATTTAAAAGCAAAATCCCTTTATGAAGAAGCGCAGGAGTTGATTCCAACCAATTCTTATGTTGCCAAGCAGATTGAAGAGTGCATGCTACAAGAAGGAAGAAAAACAATTGTTGAGAAAGATAGAGAGTACCAAAAAATTATTGATGCTGCCGATAAAAATTTCATGATGGCGGATTACGAAAAATCTCGTGATTATTTCAAACGTGCTTCTGGACTTCGCGTAAATGATCCATACCCAAGAAAGAAACTAGCAGAGATTGACGCCATTTTAAATCCTGTGGTCGTAGATTCAGGAAAACTGGAAGATTTAGGAGATCCTTACGATAATTCAATTATGGATGGTCAGGCACTTTTAGCTAAAGCGGAAGAAGAACGAAAACTGATCAAGAAAACGAAGATTCAACGCAAGCAAAATGCAATTCATGAAAGTGAATCTGAAATGACCACAGCTAAAACACAGCAACATTACGACAATACCAATGAGATTTATCAAGTGCAGATGCAAATCACGCGTGATGCAGGAGAATCTGATTTAGGTCGCCAAGAAATAGTTGATGCCTTGCGCCAATCGGAACGTGAATTGCAGGAAGTAGACAGAGCCAACTTGAGTTTTGAGCAATCAGAAAATCAAACAGATCAGCAAGCACTTAATACGGTAGTTAAAAATTCAGCGATTGAATACGGGGAAAAGGAAAGTGTGTACCAAGAGAACACAGATAAGATGAACCGTTACAAAACTGTAGAGGCAAATGCTGACACGGAAAAGAATCGAGCAAACTATATAAGTAATATTGATTCAGATCAGACCATAACTGGTGTTCGAATTTTAGTAGAGGAAAATACAATTGATGGTGATAAATACAGAGAAGGTAACACTGAGGTTATCAAAAAGGGTAATAAGGAACTCGCAGATGCAAACATAGCGTCATACAACGGAGAAATGGAGAAGTACCTGAAAAATAAAGGGAAAATTGAAAAAGAGGTGAATGCCAACTCAGGTATTGAGGAAACTGCAAAAGAGGCACACGTCAAGAAGATTGAATACGTGAACGCGATGGATCAGAAAGCTATGGCGCAAAACGTAGAAGCGCATAAGGGAGATTTAGAAGAGCGTCAAGATGCTGCGAAATCTATTCATAACGTTCATGCTGGCATTCAAACAAAAGCGAAGGACGAAGCTGAGAAACAAGAGGTGAATTCGAACAAATTGGTGGATGTAAATAAGACGTTACAGGCGAGCGATGCCAACAAAAACATTGGTCAACAAGAGAAGCATTACGAAGCAATGGCTGAATTGAACAAAGTGACGAATACGCCAAAGAGTCATGCAAAGGTAGCTAACACATTGGGTTCTGAATATCCCGAAGGAGTTTCTCAAGAGTCATTTACTCAAAATGACCAAGACGGTTTAATGAAAGCGATTATAACACGTAGAATTGTAGTAATCAATGGCCACGCTAATGTGTATGTTAGAACACAAACGTTGAATGGAATTACTTACTCAAAAAATGGAGCACCTAGTTTATCACATGTTTGGCAAAAGGAAACACAAGATCCTAGTCTTAAGCGTCATTATTAGTCTTTTTGTTCTTGCTTCTTGTCAGGAAACAACCGATCAGCTTACTTTTCATGAAATTCATGGTGAAACGCAAGGGACAACCTATTCCATTATTATCGTTGAAGAGAATGTAACACTTGCAAAGAAGAGTATTGATTCACTTTTTTCAGCCTTTGATGCTTCGCTTTCAACGTATGTGCCGACTTCGGTGATTTCTCAACTGAACAATTCAAATGATCAGCTCACCATCACCGATGAAACTGGTTTTTTTAAGAAATGCTATTCACTAAGTAAGGATGTGTATTCCAAGACCAATGGTGCATTTGATCCTTCTGTTTTTCCGCTGGTGAAAGGTTGGGGATTTATGAGTAACATGGAGACACCGTTATCGCAGACAGAAGTCGATTCCATTCTTGCTTTCATTTCTTTTCAATCGGAGAAATTACACAGCATTCGTTTTAATGGTTCATCGATTGAGTTGACAAAAAAACATCTTTCGTTTCAATTAGATTTTAATGCCATCGCGCAAGGACTTTCAGTGGACGTAGTAGATGATTTCCTCAAAACTAAAGGCTACAAAAATTACTACATCGAAATTGGAGGTGAACTCATTGTTCGTGGACACAACCGTGAAGGTGAAAACTGGAAAATTGGCGTGGATGCACCAAAGGAAAATTTGGATGAACGCGAATTAAACGCTGTTTTAAGTGTTTCCAATAAAGCGATTGCGACGAGTGGGAATTACCGAAAATTCTACGAAGTTGACGGTGTGAAATATGCGCACACCCTGGATCCAACGACTGGATTTCCTGTTCAACATTCACTTTTGAGTGTCACGGTGATTGCAAACGATGCGGCGCGTGCAGATGCTTATGCTACGGCGTTCATGGTCATGGGAGCTGATAAAACCTTAGCGTTCGTGAAATCGCATCCGAAGGAGCAATTGGAAGTATATTTACTTTATGCAAACGATCAGGGTGAAATCCTTTCACGCATGTCAGATGGATTTTCTGAATTTATCGAGGAATAGGTTATTCGCAACGCGCTGTGCGTAACTATTTGATTGCGATTTCGCACCAATTCAAACTTCTTGTATTTTTATCTAAAATCATCTACCATGAAAGATAAGAAATTAGTACGCGTTGTTTTGCTCGTTGCAATGCTGGTGTGTGCAGCGATCATCGTGACGTATTACTGGCAACATGAAACGCTGGATGCGATTATCAAAGTACCTATGTACGTTATGATCATCGCCTTGGTCTACATTCTGATTCAAATTCTCAAACGTTCCTTGTACAAAGAACAACGCTGGTACGATTGGCTGTACTACATTGGTTTAATTGCCATTATGCTTCCACCAGTGTTAGCAAACGAAGGAAATGCGTCCATTTTTCATTTGTTGACTGATTTTGGAATCTTGTTTTTAATTGTTCCTGTTCTATTGGAAGGTAAAGTTGTGGTCAATGGGAAATAGTGCGAAAAAAGTTCATTTTATAGCAATAGGAGGGAGTGCGATGCATAACTTGGCAATTGCATTAAGTAGAAAAGGGATTGCAGTCACAGGCTCCGATGATGAAATTTTTGAACCATCTAAATCGCGGTTGGACAAACAAGGAATTTTACCCGCTACAATCGGTTGGGACGCTTCCAGAATAACTACTGATCTTGATGCCGTTATACTTGGAATGCACGCACGAGAGGATAATCCAGAGTTGGCAAAAGCGAAGGAATTGAATATTCCTATTTTCTCTTACCCTGAGTATTTGTACGAGCAAAGTAAAGATAAAACCCGTGTTGTCATTGGTGGTTCGCATGGTAAAACGACGATCACAGCGATGATTTTACATGTCGTAAATGTCCTTGGCTTAAACGTTGATTACATGGTCGGAGCGCAATTGGATGGATACGATTGTATGGTGAAATTGTCAGAAGACGCTCCAATAATGCTCTTGGAAGGAGATGAATACCTAAGTTCACCTATCGATCGACGTCCAAAATTTCATTTGTACCGACCCAACGTGGCGATTATCAGTGGAATTGCATGGGACCACATCAACGTGTTTCCGACATTTGATAATTATGTGGAACAGTTCGATATTTTCTGCTCGCTGATAGAACCAAAGGGAACTCTGGTGTACAACACGGAAGATCTTGAGGTGAAAAAACTAGGTGAAAAATATGCTTCAACCTGCATAGCAGTCGAATACCAGACGCCGAACTACCGAGTGGTTGAAAATGGAACCTTACTTTCTTTTGAAGGAAAAGAATATCCGCTGAACATCTTTGGTGGACATAATCTACAGAACTTGATGGGTGCCATGAAAGTCGGAAAGGCAATTGGGATTTCCCCAGACGATTTCCTTACGTCGATGGAAACGTTCACAGGTGCTGGAAAACGCTTACAGAAAGTGGTTGAGTCGAATGATTTTGTCATGTACAAAGATTTTGCGCATTCCCCCTCTAAGCTCAAAGCGACAACGAAAGCTGTGAAGGAACAGTATTCTGAACGAAAAGTGATCGCTTGCATGGAATTGCATACGTTTTCTTCGCTGAAAAAGGAATTTCTTCCACATTACAAAGATGCTATGAACGCTGCTGATCTAGCGGTGGTTTATTTCAGTCATGAAGTCGTTGCGCACAAGAAATTAGCGCCAATCACAAAAGAAATGGTTGCGGAAGGGTTTGGTGGAAATGTCCTTGTATTGACTGAAACGGAAGATGTTTTAGCATTTATCCGCGCTCAAAACTGGAACAACAGCGTGTTGCTAATGATGTCATCCGGGAATTTCGATGGAATTGATTATGATGCGTTGGGTGCGGAATTAAAGGCACAGCTCTAATTACTGATCAATATTCAATTCTTTTTTAAGTCCATTTAATTCTTGCTCGAGTTTTTCAGCTTCTGTTTTATTGGAACATTCAGAGTCACCGCGGTTTTGCTGGTACATTGGAAAACAATGCGTATAGATTTCATGAAACTTATCGATCCGTGTTACATACTCATTGTTTAGCGATTCGACTCTTGGGTCTTGCGTACCAATTCGTTTGACTTCATTCAGAATAATTATATTTTCCTTCATCATCAAAATAATGGCATCGTTACAGGCGCATACGTCGATAATTTTTGAGGTGTCAACATGTAATGAGGTGTCAGGAAGGCTAAACTGTCCAGAACATGACAGCGAAAAACAGGCTATAAATATACTGAGGATTATTTTCATTTTAATTGCATCAAGTAATCTAATATATGAGTCTAGCTATTTAAAATAAATATCCACGTAATCTGTCACACCATCACAGCCTTCCATGTTTTGGCATCGCCAGTATTTTCTGTTTCCAGTGGCGACAAAATCAAAAGTACCTTCTTTGATGCACGGTTCACCGTTTTGAACGTGATAAACAGATGATTCAATAAATCCTGTAAATCGTAATACTTTTGGTGAAATTTTCACGATTGTTCCTTGGATATGTAAATAACATTCGGGACATTCTTCGTTTGATTTACTTCCGATCTGCTCTCCAGTTATGCGGTATTCATCCTTTCCAGTGGGAGTGAACGTGACTTTACCAGGAGCATTCCAACTGATCCATTGAAGTGTAAGGTTGTGTTTCCCTGATAAATCGCCTTCGTCTTTTACTGGTTCAGGAACTTCTGGCGGTAAAGTACTTGATTCAACTTCTAGTTCCTTCTCAAGTTCATCAATTTGCTTCTGTTTTTCTTTCAGTTCCATCTCCTTTTCCGCGAGTGCTTGATCGTTTGCCGATGGATCGGTTGGGTCAGAATTGTTGCAACTCGCAACAGCGAAGACGAATAAAAAGCAATAAGCGAAGCGTGTAAAGTGAGTTTTCATAGTTTTTTAGCAATTAATACGGTGTGGGTATCTAGTTCGTTGTTCGAATTTTTATATTCTAATCTAAACATTTTCAGTGGTTGGAGCTTGTTTTTACCGAGTTGACTTTCGATGTGGTTCAATTCATGAAAGTGAAAATAAACTCTGTCACCTGAGCTTCCGACTTGAAAACCTGAATTGCTAGGATCACCCTCAACAAAACTTAGATAAAGAAGACCATTTTCTGTCAGCAAATTGGCACAATCCGAAATAAGCTGTTCGCAATCTTTTGGCGATAAATAGGGAATGCAAAATCCGCAAACAATCGCATCATAGTTAGTAGTGAGTTTACTAATTTCTCGACTATCCATGACTTTAAATCGTGCTGATGGATTGTTTTTTCGCGCAAGTTCTATCATATTCGGTGCGATATCAATACCCAGAATTGACAAGTCAGGTCGCTTTGATAGTAAATACCGGGTGATATTCCCAGGACCGCATCCAATTTCTAATACTGCAGCATTCTCTTTCTCTATATTCGTACAAACAGCGTCGTAGCTTTCATTGTACAAATCTAGGTGCATGAATTTGTCTTCGTAAAGCGAAGCAATTTTATTCCATGTTTCAAATGTTTCTTTATAGTGACTCATTCGTTGTGCACTTTCTACAGAGTGTGTAAATGGTGAACCCTTTTTTCGTTCGCAAACAACTACCACCATTTGCTAAACGCCATTTCGTTTTGATTTTAGAATTATTGTCGCTTTTTAAGAACAATTCTTCATTTACAATTTCCCACTTCCCAGTTGTTTCAACGTTCTTGCGGTTGGATTGTTCAAAATAGGTGAAAGTGTTGTCTTCATTAAGTACAATTTGGAACGTGTTCTTTTCACCATAGTTGCCTATCAATTTTTGATTGCTACTAGTAAAAGTAGTAAAAGCAAATAAGGCGGAAATTAGAGCAATTCCTAGTGTCAGTTTAATTGTTTTCATCGGTCTATTGTTTTAAGATTATGTCTTTATTCTATTATTTACCACACAAAAGATATGAAAAAATGTTTTGAAAAGTATCATTGATCAAAGTAGAATACCTCCCAGTTAGCGATTCACACGTAGTAGAAGTAGTAGAGTGCGTGTTTTTGTCATATTTTTTGTTTTACAGTGCTCTGATACAATTCCATCACCTTGGCAAGGTCTGTCGAATCATTGACTTCATAGAAATAATTCAGTTGCCATTTTTGGGTTCTTTCTGCTTGCGCACTCGTTGGACGATCCCAACTTGGATACACACGGAATGCTCGTTTTCCTTCCTTCCTGTTCGTTGAAACTATTCCTTTTTTTATCAGTATCGATTTCGGGAAAATAAATTGTCCCAGCTTATCATCCTTCTGTAGTTGAACACTATAAAAATCAAATGAATCGGTTTCGCGAAAAGGTTCAATAGGACCGTTTCCATGTCGTTTCCAAAATGTCACGAACTGACCACTTTTTTTTGGTGTAATTTTCGCAGTTCGACTTATGACCTTTCGTCCGTTTAAATCAAATTGACACGCATCGTATTCTTTGCTTTCCTGTTCAGGTATGAAGTCCGAAATTCGAAGTCCACATTTGTCATAAACTTCCTGTTTGATCTTAATTAGGTGATGATTCATTTAGATGATTTGTTGTTGTAATGGTGCCTTGGAATTGGTTTAGTGATTTATCAATTTTGCGCATTAATTCTACCATCAGTTATTTTTTTAAATATAAGAAATTTCATACAGTTCATTCTCCCTGTACTTCCAGTACTCCTTTTGTCAGTGGATCTTGATGAATTGTCAGTCCCACCTAGAAAAATTATGACACTCTGTCGTATTTCCACAATTGGCAATATCTTTGACGACCACAGTTGAAATTAATTTTTTAGAAAGATGTCTGAAGAAAAGGAAATAAACAACGAAGAGCAAGTTGTCAATGAAAATGTTGATGCTACGGCGTCTGAAGCAGAAAACGAAAAGGTAAACGAACCAACAGCAGAGGAGCGTTACGCTGAATTGAACAATAAATACTTGAGGTTACACGCTGAATTTGATAATTTCAGAAAGCGTACGAACAAGGAGAAAGTTGACATCATCAATACAGCGGGTGCAAGCGTTTTAAAGGACATTATTCCAACCTTGGATGATTTTGAGCGTGCCATTAAAAACAATGAAACATCTCAAGATATTGATAGCGTAAAGGAAGGCTTTAAGTTGATTTTCAACAAGTTTAAAACAACGCTTGAATCAAAAGGTTTAAAAGCGATGGATTCCGAAGGAAAAGATTTTGACGTGGAAATTCACGAAGCAATCGCAAATATTCCAGCACCGTCTAAAAAACAACGTGGAAAAGTGATTGAAGCAGTAGAAAAAGGATATTACCTCAACGATAAAGTGATTCGTTTCGCGAAAGTGGTGGTAGGCCAGTAATGAGGATATTAAGACTTTAAGACGTCAGGACTTTAAGACGTGCTATTGCCTTAAACCCCAATCTTATGGTCCAATAGAGAAAAAATAATGATAGTTAGATGCAAAGATTAAGGACATTAGGTGAGATTAGAATTCTTAAAGTCTTAATATCCTAAAATCTTATAGTCCAATAGTCCAACAAAGATATGAGTGCAAAAAGAGATTATTACGAAGTACTAGGCGTTTCAAAGAATGCTGATGCAACTGAGATAAAGAAGGCGTACCGAAAATTGGCGTTGAAGTATCACCCCGATAAAAACGAGGGAGATACAGCAGCGGAAGAAAAATTTAAGGAAGCTGCGGAAGCGTATGAGGTACTGAGCAACGCTGAGAAAAAATCACGCTACGACCAATACGGTCACGCTGGTGTAGGCGGAGCTGGTGGCTTTGGCGGAGGTGGAATGAACATGGATGATATTTTCTCCCAATTTGGTGATATCTTCGGTGGCGCATTTGGCGGAGGCGGAAGTTTTGGCGGAAGCAGAGGTAGAGCACGTACTGTTCGTGGGACAAATCTCCGTGTGAAAATAAAATTGACACTGCAAGAAATTGCGGAAGGTGTTGAGAAGAAAATCAAAGTCAACAAGTTAGTAAACGCGGACGGCGTGACGTACAAAGATTGTCAAACGTGCAACGGAACTGGTCGAATTACACGTGTTTCGCAGACGTTCTTAGGAGCAATGCAAACGCAATCGACGTGTAACACCTGCCAAGGTGCTGGGAAAATGATTGACAAACGACCTTCAAGTGCTGATGCACAAGGATTGGAGCGTAAAGAGGAAGTGATAGAGATTCAAATTCCAGCAGGTGTAATGGACGGCATGCAATTGAGTGTGCAAGGAAAAGGAAATGCGGGTCCATTCGATGGAATTCCGGGTGATTTAATCGTAGTGATTGAAGAAGTGCCAAGCGAAGACTTACGAAGAGATGGAGATCACTTGCATTACGATGCATACGTCAATTTTGTGGATGCCGTACTTGGACATTCAATGGAAGTTCCAACCGTTTCTGGAAAGGCAAAGATTAAAGTTGAACCTGGAACGCAAAGCGGAAAGGTACTTCGACTCAAAGGAAAAGGATTGCCAATTCTTCAAGGATACGGGCATGGTGATTTATTCGTGCATATCAATGTGTGGACACCGAAGAAAGTATCAAAAGAGGAAAAGGAAATCTTGGAAAAATTGAGAGAAAGCGACAATTTCATTCCTAGTCCCGATCACAATGACAAAGGATTTTTTCAACGAATGAAGGACATGTTTCAATAGATCATGAGCCTTAGCGAGCAACCCAATAAATCAACTGGAAATGTAGGATTGTTTCTACTTTCGATTGCTTTTGTGTTGTTTTCACTGATTGTTGGACAAATCGTTGTAGAGATTATTGCAAACACTGTTTTAGGTTTTTCGCTCGTCGATATTCCAAAAGACGCGGATTTAAACACGGTGCTGTCACTGCTTTTAATCCCTTTTGCATTTGTTTTCGGAGCGATTTTGTTCTGTGTTAAATACATTCACAAACGTCCCATTCTCAGTATTTTCACGACTCGTCCAGCGTTCGATTGGAAACGATTTTTCACCGCTTTTCTGCTGTGGGGAGCTATTATGCTAGCTGCTCTTGGTGTAAGCCTCGCAAGTGGAGATCCTGTTGACTGGAACTTCAATCCTTCCACCTTTTTGACGTTATTGCTGATCTCCGTATTCTTAATTCCTATTCAAACCACCGCCGAAGAACTCTTCTTCCGTGGCTATTTGCTTCAAGGTTTCGGTCAGTTTTTCAAGTTTCCATTGGTCGCAATTATTATGTCAGGTGTACTTTTCGGCTTGTTGCACGGTGCAAATCCAGAAGTCGCGCTTTTGGGCAACGTTTTAATCGTCTACTACATCTCCACAGGAATTTTCCTCGGATTACTCACCGTTTTTGACGAAGGAATGGAACTTGCAATGGGCTACCATGCCGTGAATAATTTCTTCGCAGCGCTCATCCTCACCAACGACTGGCAAGTATTTCACACAGACGCACTTTTCATCGACCGCTCCGGACCAACCTTCGGCTGGGAATCTTGGTTGACAATCATTGTACTACAGCCTTTACTTTTGGTGGTTTTCGCTAAGATATATAAGTGGAAATCGTTGCGGAGCAAACTTTTGAAGTAGTTAGGAGTGTAGAATTTAGAGTTTAGAGTTGTTTTTTTGAACCGTGATAAATTTTCTCTATATCTCAATTGTCTATTGTAATCATTAAATCGATTAGATAATCTTCGAATCCTAACCCCTAACTCTAAATTCTTAATTCTAAATTCTACACTCCTAACTCTAAATTCTTACCTCACATATTCCTGAAATTACTATATTCACGTCATTATCCATTCTATGCTAGAAGTTAAAAATATAAACAAATCGTTTTACCGAAACGCTGCGCTGACGGATGTCTCTTTTCACGTCAATAAAGGTGAGATTTTGGGACTTTTGGGACCAAATGGTGCGGGAAAAACAACCTTGATTCGTGTCATTAATCGCATTGTACAACAGGACAGTGGTTCGGTGCGCTTTGACGGGGATTTGATGACGGAAAAAGACTTGCAACACATTGGTTATTTGCCAGAAGAGCGGGGTTTGTACAAAAACATGACGGTGGAAGCGCATGCTATTTTTCTAGCGCGATTGAGAGGATTATCAAAAAACGCCGCAAAAATTAAAATAGAATATTGGTTCGATCGCTTTGGAATTAACGATTGGCGAAAGAAGCGTATTGAGGAGCTATCAAAAGGAATGGCGCAAAAAGTACAGTTTATTTGTACAGTACTGCACGAGCCTAAATTACTTATTCTCGATGAACCTTTCAGTGGATTTGATCCGATTAACGTCGAGTTGATCAAGCAGGAATTGATTGAGATGAAAGCGGCAGGAAAGACGATTATTCTTTCTTCGCACAACATGAAGAGCGTGGAAGAAATTTGCGATCGAGTAGTGCTGATTCACCAATCCAAAAAAGTGGCAGAAGGAAAATTGTCCGAACTGCAAGAAGAACGCAAGTTGGGATTGTATGCCGTGCGTTTTAGAGGAAGCATGATTGCTTTTGTCAACGCGCTGTGGACAGGATTTGAAGTTGTTGACAAGCAAATTTTGGGAGATGATCGCTTTGAGGTCAGTCTGAAAATGCGAGGAGAAAATTCCTTTGATGATTTATTGAATGTGTTGATTGGACAAGTCAAAATGGAAGCAGCGTGGGAAGTTTTACCATCGATGCAAGACGTTTTTATAGAATTAGTGCAACCTAAGAAGGAGGTCGAAGATGAGAAATAGTTTGTTAATCGCACTAAGAGAATGGAAGGAGCGCATTGGTTCGCGATCGTTTGTGGCACTTTCATTGGCTGGACCGCTGGTCGTTTTGGGATGCATTTACCTGCTTTTCGCTTTTGGAAGTCAACCCAAGCAGCACTGGAAAGTATTGATTGCCGATCCATCTGGTTTGATGGAGAACAAAATCATGGCGGGTGAAGATCAAGCAGTAGACTATGCGTTTGCAGATGGCTACATTGAAATAGAGGAATTTGCCAAGGCGAAGAAATACCAAGAGTTCGATGCACTGTTGGAGGTGAACGAGAAAGTGCTTTCGAATAAGGTGAGTCACGTTTTTTACCGCAATGAACCGTCTGTGCGCATGCAGACAAAAGTGCAATACCACTACGAACGCCGATTGGAAGAGATTTTGGTAGAAGAATTCACCGATTTATCGCTGCAAGATTTCCGAAAGATAAAACAGCCGATTACAGTTAAATTCACCAATGCCTACGATCCAGAAGACAAAGCTTCGGACATGACAGGGTGGGTCGGATTTTTCTACGGAGCGTTGATTTTTGCCTTCATCTTTCTGTTTGGAATGACGATTCTGCGCAGTGTTTCGCGTGAAAAGAGCAACCGCATTGTTGAAGTATTATTGGCTTCAGTATCGCCGAATCAATTGATGGTTGGGAAGATCATTGGGGTAGGATTGGCTGCCTTTGCGCAATTCGTTATTTGGATGGTAGTGATTGCCGTTGGATTGTATTTCATGCGTGAGAACTTGTTCCCAGACCTGTTGGATGCGTCAAAGATGAATGTGGAAGAACTGGTATTGAGCTCAGCTGAACAATCGTACCAAGAAGCACATTTTGCAGCACGTGAATACAATCAGTTTGTCGATTTGATCTACAGTCAGGTGCAATTTTTCAACATGACAGGCTTTTTCTTGCTCTTTTTCGCTGGTGGTTATTTGTTCTACGGAGCACTGTTCGCTGCGGTTGGGGCAACAATGGGTTCTGAAAGCGATGGACAACAATTCGTATTGCCGTTGATCTTCCTGCTCATTTTTGCACTGTATTCAGGCTATTACGTTTTAAATTATCCTGAAACGACATTAGCGACAGTCTTTCATTATTTGCCATTTACTTCACCCGTAGTCGTGATGGTCAAGCTGTCAATCGGGTATGAACCAGGACATGCCTATGAAATCTACTTGGCGTTCTTCGTTTTATTAATCGGAGCTTTTATCATGATGGCGATTGCTTCACGTTTGTACAAGAACGGCATCCTCCAATTCGGTCACCGAGTTCGATTGAGACACTTATTTAAATGGCTTAAACGAAGTTAATGCGGTCAGGAGTTATCGATTTAGGAACGAATACGTTCAATTTGTTGATTGCAGAGGTGGAAGAGAATCATCTGCGGATTATCTATTCTGAAAAACTACCTGTTTTGTTGGGAATGGATGGAATCAATGAAGGAATGATCGCTGAAGCGGCGATGTCACGTGCAAAAAATGCATTAACGCAATTTCGACAAAAGTGCATTGAACGTGGAGCTACTGAAATTTCTGGAATCGGGACATCAGCCCTGCGAGAAGCTTCTAACGGACAAGAATTACTAGATTTTGCGAAGAACGAGCTTTCTATTGAGATCGAAATTGTTTCTGGAATGCGTGAAGCTGAATTGATTTACCAAGGCGTTTTGTGGTCGTTTCCGTTCGAAGAACCGACGTTGATTATGGACATCGGTGGTGGAAGTACGGAGTTTATTTATGCTGACAAAGAAGGAATGAAAGACGCTGTCAGCCTTGACATTGGCGTTTCACGAATTTACCAAGTACTTGACAAACCTGCGACGTACACAGATAAACATATTCAGCAAATCAATGCGTTTTTAGAGGAAAACAGAGCCGATTTTTTCACTTCTTCGAAATCAAACATTCTCGTCGGAACCTCGGGAAGTTTTGAGACGATCTTTGAGATGATTCATAAATGTAATTTCCCTCCAACTATTAACGCTTACGAATTACCCTACGATAAAGTGATGGAACAATTAGAGTGGATTATTGCGTCAACTTTGGAAGAAAGAATTGAGAATCGCTGGATTGCTGATATCCGTAAAAACATGTTGCCTATCGCTGCGCTAAAAATGAAATGGGTGATTGAAATGATGTCAATTGAACGCATTTTTGTCGCTCCATACTCTTTGAAAGAAGGTGTTTTTTGGGAACAACGGAGCTAAAAACCTACTGTAATTGTTCGTCCAACGCAATATGTAATCCTAAACCGCGCAATTGATTACCCGAAGCAACGATCATACCTTTACCATCGACTAAAAACGCTGATGGAATGGAGCTAACGCCGTAAGCGCCTGCAGCTTTTCCTTCATTGTCCCATCCGTGGTATTTCCAGATCAAACCGTCATTTTTAATTCCTGAGATCCATGCCTCTAATCCACGATCAAGCGAAACGCTGAAGACTTCAAAGCCTTTTCCGTTTTTAAATTTGGATTTTTTGTACTTATTGTACGCTTCGACTACGTTTGGATTTTCCTTGCGACAAGGTCCACACCACGATGCCCAAAAATCGATGAGTACCATTTTTCCTTTCAGTTGAGAAAGTTTAACGGTTTTCCCATCTGGATTTTTCAATTCAATCTCTGGTGCTTTATCACCTTTCTTCACACCTGATGGGATGGAAAGGCTCGCACCTAAAAACAATAAAACGATAAGTGTTCCTACAACTTTCATTAACCTATTCTTCGTATATCAGCCCCTAAATTATTCAAGCGAATGTCGATGTCTTGATAACCTCGGTCGATTTGTTCAATGTTGTGAATAACGCTCTTTCCTTTCGCTGATAATGCTGCAATCAACAAAGAAACTCCTGCACGAATGTCAGGGGAAGTCATTTGAATTCCTCTTAAATCGTACTTTCTGTCCAATCCAATCACCGTTGCTCTGTGTGGATCACACAAAATAATCTGTGCTCCCATGTCAATTAGTTTATCGACAAAGAACAAACGCGATTCGAACATTTTTTGGTGTATCAGTACACTTCCTTTTGCTTGTGTAGCGACAACGAGGATAATGGACAATAAATCCGGTGTAAATCCTGGCCATGGCGCATCAGAAATGGTCATAATGGAACCATCAATGAAGGTTTCAATTTCGTAGCTTTCTTGCGCAGGAACGTAAATATCATCGCCTCGGCGTTCCAATTTAATTCCCAAACGTTGAAAGATGGTTGGAATAATTCCCAAATCATCGTAGCTCACGTCTTTAATGGTGATTTCAGACTGTGTCATTGCTGCCAATCCAATGAATGAACCAATTTCAATCATGTCAGGCAAAATGCGGTGGAAACAACCGTTCAGTTCTTTCACACCTTGAATCGTCAACATGTTTGATCCTACACCAGAGATTTTCGCTCCCATGGAGTTCAACATGCGACACAATTGTTGTAAATAAGGTTCACATGCAGCGTTGTAAATCACTGTTTCGCCTTCTGCTCGAACAGCCGCCATCACGATATTGGCAGTTCCAGTCACCGATGCTTCATCCAAGTGGATGTATGCACCTTTTAATTTTTTTCCTTCCACCGCGTAGAAATGTTCTCCTGCGTCGTAGTTGAATTTTGCGCCTAACTTCATGAATCCCGCAAAGTGCGTATCCAATCTTCGGCGTCCAATTTTATCTCCACCAGGTTTTGGCAAATATCCAACCCCGTAACGGGCGAGCAGAGGACCAACGATCATAACAGATCCACGCAACGAACTTGCTCTGACTTTGAAATCTTCTGTTTGCAGGTAATCTAAATCGATTTCTTTTGCTTGGAAAATATAGGTTCCTTTCTCAACCTTTTCAATTTTCACACCCATGACTTGTAACAAACCAATCAGTTTATTTACATCGACAATGTCTGGAATATTAGAAATAGTTACTTTTTCCGCAGTAAGCAATGGAACGCACAATACCTGTAACGCTTCATTTTTTGCACCTTGTGGAATTAATTCACCTTTAAGCGGTTTTCCACCGTAGATTTCAAAAGAAGCCATGTGTTATTTTTTGAATTTTCGTTTTGGATTTTGACCTTGACCTTGACCTTGTTGCCCTTGTCCTTTTTTGCGATTATTCCCGTTGTTTCCGTTGTTGGATCGACGGTTATTATTGTTATTTGAACTAGGCGTGGTCTGAATTCCTAACACTTTCAACATTTGGTTTGTGCTCATCAGGTCTTCGTCTGGATTGTCCATTTTCAACGCACCGTCTGATAGTTCGTATAATTTTTCAGCGATCACGCTGTTTTCAACTGCTGAATTATTGTGCGTCAAGAATTGCTTTTTCATGAAGTTACCCATGACGTTCGTCAAATAAGCATTTTCCTTTTCGTCGGTAATCTCACTCGCTTTTTTTAAGATGCGTTGTGTATATTGACCGTAGTGACCGTAGCGAATTTTTGTTGCTGGGTATTTCATCACACGTGGTTTCTCCTCCAAACTTTCTCTTTTTGGAATTTCGTAGGGAGAATCAACGTCCAATTTAAAATCAGACATAATGAACAAATGCGTCCATAATTTGTGACGGTAATCGTCCTCATCTCGTAAGTGAGGATTCAACTGTCCCATAACTTCTATAATTGCTTGAGTGGCACGATTGCGCTCGTCTCTGTTTTCTATTTCCATCGCATGAGAAATCATGTTTTGGACATTTCTCCCATACTCGGGAAGTAATAATTTTACGCGTGCTGTATTGTATTCCATGCTTGGATTTGTAATAAGTGATAAAAGTAGTAATAATTATCTAATTTATTCCGCGATTTATCGTCGTTGGTAGGTGGATTGGGGATTTTTTTTGAACGTTGTTTTGTTTATAGAATCGATTGGTTTACATCGGAAAAGCTATAGAAAATCACACGTCCGTTTGGAGATGTAATGATTTTCTATAGGGTTTCTAACCTATTCTAAAGAGAATTATGGTTTCAATACACAACTACCCCATGTGTTTTGATCCTTGTCTTCACACTCTTGGCGTGCCTTTTTTAAGGAGCTAGCTTCAATAGTTTCGGTTGTTACAAGTTGAGTGTCTCCCGATCCTATTGTGCACTCACAGTCCCAATCTTTTGTGCATGAACTCAAGGAAATAATTCCTAAAACTGCGAATGCGATAAATGCGTTCTTTTTCATAATTAATTGTTTTTTTACTAGTTATCGCTAACACTGCCTGTGCCATACAAAACATAATGCTATGCGATTATTAGAAGTTAGTCATTCTTTTCGGATAAAGGGGTGTTAAAACTGTTAAGATTATACAATTAACATAAGTTGGGGAAGGAGTTTGACATATCGTTGCCTTCGACTGGTTCTGTTGCCTTCGACTGCGTTTGTTGTTGCCTTCGACTGCGCTCAGTCAACAGTTCTTCGTATACCGCTGACTGAGCAAGAGCAAGCACTGCTTGCGATGGAACAAGGCAAGGTAAGTGAACGTAAACAAAAAGCCCCTGAAATAAATCCAAGGGCTTCCGTATAAAAGTTTGTATGAAATTGTTAACTCAACCTTTTCGCCAATGCCTCATTGAACAAGGTCTTCGCTTCTGCGATAAACCCAAAATGCTCATCGTCAACCATTAGTTTCCCTTTGGTTACGTGTCCAAGCAATGTAAAGCTCGTTTCTGAATTCATCATGTTTTCGATAAAATCGTCTTCTTGATCTTCACTCACCGTCACAACAACTCTTCCCTGTGCTTCACCAAATAAGAACGCATCTTCACGAATTTCAGAATCTGTCACGATGTCAAATCCTAAATCGCGCGGAATAGACATTTCGACTAGCGTTACGAACAATCCACCATCTGCGACGTCATGTGCTGCATTGATCAATCGATTTTTAATCAACGATCGAACGGTTTGTTGTAATTCATATTCTTTGTCCAAGTTGAAATAAGGTGCAGGTGACTCTTTAATTCCATGGTACGAAGCCAAGTACTCCGAAGAGGAAATATCGTTGTGTGATTCACCTAAAATGAAAATCAAATCGCCTTTTTCTTTGAAGTCAAGCGTCATGATATCCGCTTTGTCCTCAATAATTCCAATCATTCCAATCGTTGGAGTAGGGAAGACGGGCACTTCGACACCATTGATCACTGTTTGGTTGTAAAACGATACGTTTCCACCGGTAACAGGCGTTTCAAATTTCAAACACGCTGTTGACATTCCTTTGATCGCTCCGACAAATTGCCAGTACGACTCAGGATTGTACGGATTTCCAAAATTCAAACAGTTCGTAATTGCACTTGGAACACCTCCTGCACAGGTAATGTTTCGAGCGGCTTCCGTCACGGCAATCATCGTTCCGACTTCAGGATCTGCATTCACGTAGCGCGAGTTACAATCCACTGTCATTGCCAATGCTTTGTTCGTTCCTTTGATGTTCACAATTCCAGCATCAGACGGACGATTGGTCGTCATCGTACGTGTTCCAACCATGGAATCGTATTGTTCTGTCACCCAATTTTTTGAAGCGATGTTCGGATGTTGCAATAAGGCAAATGCGACTTCTTTCAAATTCTCAGGTTGCTCCACTTGATCAATGGAAAATTTCTTGTATTCGCTATAATAAGCTGGTTCTTTGTATTCTCTTTCGTAGACTGGAGCACCGCCACCAAGCACCAACGATTCAGCAGGAACATCTCCCACCAATTCACCGTGCATGAAATAACGCACGCGGTCTGAAGCTGTCACTACGCCAATTTCTTCCGCGTGTAAATCCCACTTATCAAAAATGCGTTTTACTACAGCTTCTTGTCCTTTTTGCACGACTACCAGCATTCGTTCTTGCGATTCTGACAACAGAATTTCATACGGTAACATGTTGTCTTGACGTGTTGGCACCAAATCCAAGTTGATGTCCATTCCAACCTTACCAGCTGCACTCATTTCGCATGAAGAACAGGTAATTCCCGCTGCTCCCATGTCCTGCATGCCGACAATTGCATCGGTTTCTGCCAATTCCATCGTAGCTTCAAGCAATAGTTTTTCCATGAATGGATCTCCCACTTGAACCGATGGTAAATCGTTTGCTGATTCTTCGGTAATATCTTTTGAGGCAAATGCAGCGCCTGCAATTCCATCTTTTCCTGTTGCTGAACCGACAATGAACACTGGGTTTCCAGGTCCTTTTGAGGTCGCTGAGATTACTTTCTTCGGATCCATGATTCCCGCTGAAAACGCATTCACCAATGGATTTGTATTGTAGGAATCATCAAAAAACACTTCACCACCAACGATTGGAATCCCGAACGCATTTCCATAATCGCCGATTCCTTTTACCACACCCTTTACGAGCCATTTGGTGCGTTCTTTATCAAGATCACCAAAACGCAAGGAGTTCATTTGTGCAATTGGACGTGCGCCCATTGTAAAAATATCACGGTTAATTCCACCAACACCTGTCGCAGCACCTTGATAAGGTTCCAAAGCACTTGGGTGGTTGTGCGATTCAATCTTAAATACACAGCCCAAACCATCACCGATGTCCACCAATCCAGCGTTTTCCTCACCAGCCTTCACCAACATGTGTGGACCGTCTTTTGGTAATTTTTTCAACCAGAAAATAGAATTCTTGTACGAACAGTGCTCCGACCACATCACCGAATAAACGGCTGTTTCTGTGAAATTCGGGGTTCTTCCAAGGATCTCCTTGATCATCTCAAATTCTTCAGGACGAAGTCCCAATTCTACCGCTTGTTCTAGGGTTGCTGCTTGTTGTAATGTACTTTCCATATAGATAACTAATCTCGATGCAAAAATAGGTATAATAATAAATTTAGTGGGTAGGAGGGGAGTTCTTTTATCATTCTTTTTTCCACATTACTACACCAATGAAATTAATAATAGTAGTTTTTTAAACACAGAGGAACGGAGGTCAAGAGGTCACAGAGGCGTTTGTTGTAGTACTTTTAAACACAGAGTGACAGAGTTTAGAGGTCACAGAGGAAATGTTTTGTATTCTATAATAACCTCAGTGTACTCTGTGCTACTCTGTTTAACCTCTGTGTTAACACTATCATTGTTACTATCCAAGTAAATTTCACTGTATCGACCGTGAGTTTGTGAATATTCAATAAAAAAATTAACTTCGCATCGATCAATTTTTGAAAATTATGAGTTACGATATTATAGTAGTTGGAAGTGGACCTGGTGGATATGTTGCTGCCATTCGTGCGTCTCAATTAGGCTTGAAAACAGCGATTGTTGAAAGAGAATCATTGGGTGGAATTTGTTTGAACTGGGGTTGTATCCCAACCAAAGCATTGTTGAAAAGTGCCAATGTGTTTGAATACTTAACGCACGCAAGCGACTACGGGATTACTGTAAAAGATGCGAAAGCAGATTTCGGAGCGATGGTGGAAAGAAGCCGTGGTGTTGCCAATGGGATGAGCCAAGGGATTCAATTCTTGATGAAAAAGAATAAAATTGACGTATTGAAAGGAAACGGTGTGTTGAAAGCAGGCAAAAAAGTGGCTGTAACAGATGACGCTGGAAAAACGACTGAATACGCTGCTGATAAAGGAGTAATTATTGCGACGGGTGCACGTTCACGTCAATTGCCAAACTTGCCACAGGATGGAAAAAAGGTGATTGGTTACCGTGAAGCGATGAGCATGACAACACAACCGAAGAAAATGGTGGTTGTTGGTTCTGGAGCGATTGGTGTTGAGTTCGCGTATTTCTACAATGCGATTGGAACGGAAGTAACGATCGTTGAATACTTGCCAAACATTGTTCCAATTGAGGACGTAGATGTTTCTAAACAATTGGAAAAATCGTTTAAAAAAGCAGGAATTAAGATTATGACAGGTGCTTCTGTTGAATCGGTAGATACTTCTGGAAAAGGATGTGTTGCAACGGTGAAAACAGCAAAAGGCGAAGAAAAAATAGAATGTGATGTCGTGCTTTCCGCAGTTGGAATTGAAGCGAACATTGAAAATATTGGATTGGAAGAATTGGGAATTGTGGTAGATAAGGGTCGTTTGATTGTGAACGATTACTACCAAACGAATATCCCAGGGTATTACGCGATTGGAGACGTTCTTCCAAATGCTGCGTTGGCACACGTTGCTTCAGCAGAGGGAATTATTTGCGTAGAGAAAATTGCGGGACACAGCCCAGAGCCATTGGATTACGGAAATATCCCAGGGTGTACGTACTGTTCTCCAGAAGTTGCTTCTGTGGGAATGACGGAAGCTGCAGCGAAAGAGGCGGGGCACGAAATTAAAGTGGGTAAATTCCCATTCTCTGCATCTGGAAAGGCAAGTGCCGCTGGAGCGAAAGATGGATTTGTAAAATTGATTTTTGACGCGAAATACGGTGAGTTACTCGGTGGACATATGATTGGTGCCAACGTAACGGAAATGGTGGCTGAATTGGTAGCAGTGCGCAAGTTGGAAACAACGGGACACGAAATTATCAAAACAGTGCATCCTCACCCAACAATGTCAGAAGCGATTATGGAAGCGGCAGCTGCTGCGTATGATGAAGTAATTCATCTTTAGACTAGAAGATTAAAAGATGCAAGATTTTAAGACTTGCTCTTCTGAAATTGAAACCGTTTGTCTGTTGGCGAACGGTTTTTTTGTGGGGGGATAGCAGTTAAAACCATATGACGCGGGCAAACTGCTGTGTTTGCTTCACTCGTGGCTTTTAGCTATGTTACTAGCATTATTCCGGGCATAGCATTTCACGAATTATTGCTATTTGCGAAACAAACAATTCCTTATCCTCAGGAATGTCAAGTTCATTTTTTTCAATCTTATCTTCTAATATTGCCAAGTACTTTAGGGACATGAAGCAATCAAATCCTGCGTAGTTCGATGCCATATTATAAAGTGCATTTGTATTATTAAACTGTTCCCAATTTCGAGTATGCACGTTGATAGTTACAATAAGGTCGTTATGGTCTTTCGTTATCATATACTTTGCATAATATGATCGGGCATAATCTTCTAAAAAATGCTCTAAGCCATGTTCTATTTTTAATTTAGAAACAGAATCAACGAAATATACATTTTGCCAAATAATGGAATCCTCTACTTCGCCACAATAAGTGATTAGCTTACTTCTGATTTCATCGTAATTCACTTGCGCAAAAGACACACTTTGGGTAAAGATGAAAAAAATGACCAGTGTTCTAAGTTTCATGGTTATGTATTTTAGGGTGTGTTACCACCTGTTATTTTTTAATTTTTCTTCTATGTTTTCAACAGTCCATGGACCATCATAATTTTTGATATTTGTATTTATAGAAATTCTGTTATCCTCATCAAACTCATAAACCACCAATCTGTCACGATAGTCAAAAATTGATCCGCTTGTCTCTCTCATTTGTCGTAATATTTTAGTACCTGAATTATTTGTGCATATCTGAAGTGTATAAAACGAGTTTCGCTCATTTTTTTGGTTAATCCATATGTTATTCCATAATGCACCCATAAAGAATAATAATGAAAGAAGTCCTAAAAATATGTACCCTCCAAGTAGCAGTCCTGCAAAACTGAATTTACGGACTTGTTTAAAAAGCAGATATAACAAAAAGAAAACAAGCGCAAATGAGAAGACTTTTGAAATTGACTCAACAAATGGATTCTTAATTTCAAACGGAACACCAATGTAAATAAAAACAAAAAGTACAATTACTCCAGTCAATATTTTCAACAATGGTTTTGTCATGGTCTACGTGTTTTATTGCGTGGTATGCTTATTCTTCCCTTCTAACAGCAATAATTTGTTCATAGAAGGTATATGTTCTGTTTTCTGGAAGGCTTGTTTTTAAAACAATTTTTATTGAGTCTTTATTAGTAAGTGGCGTTATTACCCATTCGTCATTTTGGACTATGCTTAGAGCACACCCTTCGCAGGAGAGAAACAGCTTTATCGAGTCTGATTTGGGCATTTGTATTTTGCAATAATACTTAGTTCGATTAATTAAGAAATCGTTTTCGCCTAGATCTAAATCAAACTTTAAGTTAAGATTTGAATAATCCGGTTCGACTTGATTCTGCTCAAATTGTTCTTTCAATCTGTCATAATCAATTTCAATTGATTTAATAAACCTTATGAATTGCTCAGAAAAAGGGCCCGTGTAAGCTAGTTGATATTCATAATTTCCAGCACTAAAATACGCCCAAGATGAAAGGTTTTCAGCATTAGATTCTGGATGTTTAGTATGAACGTAGACCCGAATACTATCCAATTCGATTACGAAATAATTGGTAGATGTATCTGTTTTAAATTTCAGGAAGTCCTTTTTACTGTCAGAATTATAGTAATAACGCTCAGCTCTTAAACTTTCAAATTCAGCACTTTCTTGCGAACTAAAAAAACATAGTGATTCTCCACACATAGGTTCAAGACGACTTGGCACATCTGCAAATAGCGCCAAATTTTCAAGGTCATATCTAATCCATTCCGATTCATTTGTTTCACTCTGAGAATACGAGTATGATATTCCAAGCAATAGGCTGATAATTCCTGCTTTAAAAATTTCTTTCATCTTGTTATTCATTGAGCCAAACAAATGCCTAACCGCCACATCTGCGTAACATGTTTCATTTAATCCTTCTAAAAATAACAAATTTGTGTGACACACTTTTATCAAATTGAATATCTAAAGATTGAAACTCAAAAATTTGTTGGCGAGCGTTTTTTTTGTGGGGTAATGGTAGTTGCTGTGTGGGTTCATTTTTTTACATCCGAAGGAAGCAACGAAGTTAATTTATTCTTCAAATCCATTCGTTCATGTAGGATTCTTGTTATTTCAATCGTTTGATCCTCTAATATCCGATAGAAAATTATATGCTTAGAGGTAAGTTTTCCCTTGAGATCTGGATAAATTTCCGGATACTCTTTTCCAATTTGTGGTTTCTTAGCGATTGTTGAACAGGCATTAATTATAAGTTTATAATATTTGTCCGCTTGGCTTTCTGACCATGTCTCAACAGTGTAGCTCCAAATGTCAGATAAATCCTTTACAGCATTGTTTGTAAGCTTAAACTTTGCCATTTATTTTCGTTTTGCCTGTCCGTCCGTTAGGCGGGACTTCATCATTTTTAAATGCTCGTCAGGATCAAAATCTTCTGCTAAACCACTATTAACACCTTCTTCAATAGCATGACGCAAAGCAATAATTTTCTGTTCCTCTTCTTCTAGTAGTCTCAATCCAGCACGAACTGCCTCACTTGCATTTTTATACCGTCCTTCTCTTAAAATACTTTGAATAAATTGATCAAAATAACTACCCAAAGTAATTGATGTGTTTTTACTCATAACAATTAGTTTTAGCAAATATACCAAATATTGGTATTATTTCAAAATGTATTTTGAGTATTTTTCGTGTATGGACAATCCCGTATAACTTGTTTATACACGCCACTTCTGTGTAACGTTTTTCATTTAGCCTTACTAAAATTAATGTTACACAATATAATTCACCTACCTCCTCACATCACTTGTCGATGCATCTCGATCCATAACCCGCTTGGCATAGGTACACAACGGTAGTATTTTCACCTTCTTTTCTCGGGCGTAGTCTACAGCTGCCATTACCAATTGTTTGCCGTAATCCTTGCCATGGTATTTTTCATTGACTAGGGTGTGATCGATGATGAAGAAATCATCTCCCGCCCAAGAATAGGTCATTTCTCCTGCTAATTCGCCATCTAGGTGAACTTCGAACTGTCCTTTGGGTTTGCCTTCCTTGTGTTGAATCTTTACCATTGCTTTATTTTTTAATGCTTAATGCGCCAGAGGGACATTTTCCCACTTGATCAATTAGTTCTTGCGAAGTCGCATGTTCGGGTGTTACCCACGGTTTTGCTTTCGGATTGTACACTTTTGGTAAGGTTCGCACACAAACGCCTGCATGGGTACACTTTTCGGGCTGCCATAATATGGTGATTTCACCATTGCTGTATTCTTTTGTTGCCATAGAATTTCAATTTAGTATTCGCCTTGATGCAAGATAAGAAATATTAAAGAAATAAAATGAGAACTTATTTTTTCAAAAATAGGTTGATCGTGTAATCAAATAAGGCTCTTCCTCCAACGGTGCCATGTCCTGGAATTACAACTTGCGCCTCGGGAAAATGCTTTTGAACTTTCTCCACCGTTTTCGACCAAGCCTTCACATTCGCATCGCCTAAATATCCTTTTCCAGCGCCAAGCTCTTTCATTAGACAACCGCCAAACAGTACTTTTTCGTCGGGGAAGTAACTTACAATGTTGTCTTTTGTATGTCCCTGTCCTAAAAATTCATTGACAACGATTTTAGTCCCGACCTTCAATTCAAACGATTTTTTAAATCCGTTTTGAGGTGGAAGAACGTTTTGTGCTTTGGCAAGTTCAATTGTTTTGATATTCGCATACGACGGAATGTTTCTGCTGTGAAATTCACTGAGACCTGCGAGGCAATCGTTGTGAAAATGCGTGGCAACAACCCCTCTGATTTTGCATTTCAGCACATTTTCCACCCAATTAATCAATTCGACAGATGCTTCTTCAGTCGCGGGAGTATCAAAGATGAGCGCTTCGTTGCTGTCAATCACAATCATGCCGTTGCAACCTACTTTTCCAAAATCGTTGGTTTGCAAAAACGAAACGTGACGAAAAGTATGCGCCGTGAGTTGTTCAATTTGTAGGGTCTCCGTTTCGTAGATAAACGAGGTGCTGTCTTTTGATTGACATACGTCGTTACACGCCATGGAATGCGTTATTCCGATGGTGTAAAACAATAAGGAAAATAGAAAACATCTCATCTTTGGATAATTATGAATTACTCAGGTTTAACTTCCTGAAAAATCTGTTCAAAAGCACTATACACAGCTAAATGTAGTACATCACCATGATCACTGTCTTCAAAAAACTCGTAGTAAAGACGAACGCTGTCACCGCAGACTTTTTTTAGCGATTCATGTAATTTTTTAGCTGCATGTTCCATGATGTCTCCTTCTTTACCAACGGCAATAAAAATAGACTTGTTCTTAATCGTTAGTTCCTCAAAATGTTCAAACAAGGATCCGTCATCCCACCAAAGGCTAGGGCTTACAATAATGTAATTATCAAAAAGATGAGGGCGCTTTACAAGAATTTCAGTTGCTAGAAGTCCACCAAGTGACTGTCCAATAATTGTTGACGTGTCATTAACTCGATACTTCGATTGAACAAAAGGTTTAAGTTCCGTTTCTAAAAAGGAGATGAATTCCTCTGATTTTCCTGTTGTTGGGAAGTCTTTTTTATCTTGTTCAATGCTCGTAGGATACGTGAAATCCCTTTTTCGATCCACATTTGCAATACCAATAACAATCGTTTGTGGCAACATATTGATCCATGAAAAGGAACCGAATTGAACCAAGCCAGCGATATGAACAAAGTCCTCATCCATCGAACCATCGAGTAAATAAATGATTGGATAATTCTTCAAAGAATCCTCGGAATAGCCCAAGGGTAAATAGACATTGATGACTCTGTCTTCGTCCAGTACTTCTGAATAAATAGTTACTGTTTCACCAATGGTAAGTGGTGAAGACGATTTTTCAACAACTAAATTTTGTGCGGTTACACATCTACTGATTAGCAAAATTGCACTGAGAAGAAGGAAAGATAGTTTCATTGATCTATTGTTTTCGTGTTTTCTGAACCGAATGAAGAAGTTCTTAGGTAGATACTGCATCCGAGACAATCAAATATAACATTTCTTGTAAACGTCATACCTACTTTTTTCGTACTCTACCTTTTTTAATCGCTACCTTTGTGTGAATTAAAATCAGAGAGTTGTGAGCAAGTTTGAAGCATTAGGGATCCGTACAGAATTTATAAAGGGATTGAGTGATTTGGGGATTATTGAACCAACCTACATTCAGAAAAAGGTAATTCCGTTGTTGTTAGATGGTGGGACTGACCTCGTAGGACAAGCGCAAACAGGGACAGGGAAGACCGCCGCATTTGGATTGCCATTGCTTCACAATATTTCACCAGAGATTAAGAAAATTCAAGGGTTGGTGCTTTGTCCAACACGTGAATTGGGACAACAAGTCGCGAAACAATTGTTCAAGTACACCAAGTATTTATCGGAGCCAATTTTTACAGAAGCTGTTTTCGGTGGTGCTCCGATTGACAAGCAAATTGCATCGCTCACGCGTCCAACACACATTGTCGTTGCAACTCCAGGTCGATTAATTGATTTGATCAACAGAAAAGCGGTGGATTTGAGTGACGTGCACACCTTGGTCTTAGACGAAGCAGATGAAATGTTGAGCATGGGATTTAAAGCAGAATTGGATGAAATTTTAAAAACCTTGTCCAATGTCGAGAACAAATGGTTGTTTTCTGCAACGATGCCCCACGGAATTAAGGAAATTGTGACGAATTACATGTCAAAAGATGCACATCGCATTGAGGTAAGTGGACGAGAGATTGTCAACAAGCAAATTATGCATCAGTTCATTGTGTGTAACGAAAGCGATAAATTTTACATTCTCACCGAATTTTTAAAATCGGAACATACAAACCGTGGCGTGATCTTTTGCAAAACGAAAGTCGCTACGCAGAAATTAACCAAGCAATTGATTGCAAAAAACATCGCCGCGGACTGCATTCACGGAGATTTATTGCAGAAAGAGCGTGACAAAGCGATGCGTGCGTTTAAAAACACGAATGTGCAAGTACTTGTCGCTACGGACGTGGCTGCACGTGGAATTGACATTGAAGGATTATCTTATGTGGTGCACTACCAACTGCCTGAAAATGATGAATACTACACGCATCGAAGTGGAAGAACGGCGCGCGCTGGAAAAGAAGGTGTTTCCTTGGCAATTGTGACTTCAGATGAGGTGCGACAAATCCGCAAGTACGAGAAGTTTTTGGGAATTTCCTTTCGGGAAATAAAACCTGTGAAGAAATAAATCGATGTTTAGCAAGAAGCAAGAAATAATTGGTCACAGTGCCGCTGTTTATGCGCTAATTTCGAATACAGAATTTGTGTATTCGGGCAGTGCAGACAATTACGTTGCGCGCTGGTTGACAACCACAGGTGAACAAGACAAATTTGCGATCAAGTTTGAACAATCGGTGTATGCGCTGGAGTTTTTCGGTGACAATTTATTGGCCGTTGGATTGGCCGATGGAGGATTGCACATTTTTGACCTTGAAAATCGCACCGAACTAAAATACTTCACGCAACACAGCAAAGCGATTTTTTCCATTGCCTACAATGCTCCGAAACAACAATTGTACGTTTCTGATGCGGAAGGAAATTTGTCGGTGTGGAATACCAATTCCCTTGAACTGCTGATTTACATTCCACTCGATTGCGGAAAAATTCGCTCCATGGCTGTTTCATCGACTGGAGAACATTTTGTGTTGGCCTGTCAAGATGGAAACCTTAGGATTCTGGAAACTGAATTTTTCAACGAGACTCACACCATTAACGCCCACAAAGACGGAGCAACGTCTGTTCTTTTTCACCCAACGAATCAGGATATACTTATTTCAGGTGGAAAAGATGCGTTGATAAAAATTTGGAACTGGAAAGAGGAGACTTTGGTTGAGACGATTGTCGCGCATAATTATGCAGTGTACGATTTGGTGTCAATTCACGAAGGAAAACAGTTTATTTCTGCCAGTCGCGATAAAACGATAAAAGTGTGGAATTCGTCTGATTTCTCTTTTGTTCAGCGCTTGGAAAGCAAGAACGGTGGACATCGACATTCGGTAAATGCATTGGCAAAAATAGACGAGGAGACGTTTGTTTCCTGTTCAGATGACAAGCGGATAATTGTGTGGAGTGGAGGAGCGTAGTGGTTTTTCTACTTTTTTTCGGGTTTAGTATTCTCCATGAGATTTACGCCATAAGTATAATTGGTAGAAAGAATCACATCGTTGCAATCGAAGTGTTTGACGCTTCCATCTTTTACTAGTGTCACCACCCAGCAGGTATTTTGGTGCATTCCGTAATCGATAATGAAGAGTGCTTGTCCTGTCCCCAATGGGGTTTCGACTAGCAACGAAGGATCTAATTGAAGTATCATAATTATTGGTGTTAACTTGTAAATAAAATGTCAGGGAAAACCAGTTTTAAGGAAGGAATGACAGGCTCGCTTGCCCTATACCTTGCCCGTGAATAGAAGATTAGAAAGACTCAGGTAGTGTTATCAACTTATTACCATGTTACCCATCTGAAAAATCTGAATCGACCCCCCCTGACATTATTACAACACATAATCAATTCAATGATTTATGCGTCTACCAGTGCACTTTTCAATGCGATGACGTGATCTTGGTCTGCTTTTAATGATGATCGTTGTTGGTTAATCATCAAATGTTGTTCTGGAGTCAAATGTTCCATTTCATCTTCTAATACGTCGTCATACGTATCAGTTGCTGCTTCTTCTCCAAACTCGCAAGAGTTAAGAATAGCTTTGCGGTCTTTTCCTGTGAGTGCTGCCTTAACATCCATCCACACACGAAAGAATTTCCCAGAAGTCGTTGTTCCTTCAGCTACTTCACCACCTAACTTAATTACTTCCGCAACAAGTTCTTGTTGGCATTTTTGACTCGTTGAGATGAATTGCGAAAACAATGCTTTCAAATCAAACTCTTCAGTTTCTTTTGATGCAGTTTCGTAACCTTCGATTCTATCGTTGTTGATAACGATGAGTGAGTTTAACACTTCAATTGTTTTTTCCTTTTCCATTTTTATTGATTTTTTAGTTAAGTCCACCAACCTTCTCAACTGGGAGGTCTATGTAGCTAGTTGATACTAATTTTTATACACGTTTATTCCCAGAAAGCATTCTTGCTAGGAAAGAAATAAGTGCCAATACAAGCAGTATGTGAATAATTGCTCCTACACTGTAGGCGAAAAAACCTATTGCCCAAAAGACGATTAGAACGACTGCAACGATATAAAGAATATTTCCCATGATTTTTTGTTTTTAAACTATTTGTGCGTTGACTTTTTTAATGTCTTATTTTACTTTGCTTCCGCTGCTGCGTCAACATTGATCGATTCAGCGATTTCAGAAAGTTTTGCGTCCGCTTCTTTTTCTTCGTCTAAGGTTTCTTGCAATAAACTTGCAGCCTCATCTTCTCCCAATATTTTCGCGAATGCGCAAAGTGTCCCGTAGGTTGCGATCTCGTAATGCTCCACTTTTTGTCCAGCCAAAATGATTCCTGCGTCACACATAGGACCTTCTTCACTTGATTCCATGATCTCCTCAGCTTCCTTCAATAGACCTTCCATTGCGTCACATTTTTTACCGACAGCCTTTTTATCAATGCTTTCAAAAACTTGTTCCAAACGTTCTATTTGCTCGTTGGTCTCTTCTAAATGGCTTTCAAGCGCATCAATTAAATCCTCCGATGTAGCTTTTTTAATCATTTTGGGAAGTGCTGTCGTCAATGCTTTTTCAGCCCAGTAAATGTCTTTCAATTGATCTTCAAACAATTTCATTAATTGAGATGCTTGCATAGATGCACTTGTTGATTGTTGATTTTTCATCTTTTTAAATTTTTAGTCGTTATTACTACCTGTTTTCACATTTCTTCTGACACTCAATTGCATGCACATGGTGCTTACGTAATTCAGGAAGCGTTTTTGAAGCCCAATTGGTAATCTCTGAGTCGTGCGAATCAGCGGCTGCTTTTTCATACGAATCGATTGACTTGACGTGTGCATCTACGATCATATCAGCATACGCTTTGTCAAAATCTTTTCCTGTTTTTTTGTCCAATTTATCGTAAGCATCTCTTACGTCTTCCGTTGGAGAAGTTGGAACGGTAATTCCTTTGGTTTTAGCTAATGCAACCAATTCCTTTTGCGATTTAGTGTGCGCATCCTCCATCATTTTTCCTAAATCTTTCACGTGGGAGATGGTTCCTTTTTTCTGCGCTAGTTGTCCTAACTGAATTTCTTTCATGTTAGCTTCAGCTGCATTCACAAGGAATTGTGCATCTTTTTCTTTCATGTCGTTGTCAAATTTGTCATCGTTTTGTTCTTCGGCAACTTCTTTGGTATCTTCTAACTTTTGGTCATTGCCACATGAAGCAATAAGAAGAAGTGTTGCAACCAATGTTACTGGCAGTACTACTGCTGTTCTAATAGAAATGATCTTTTTAATCTTGTTTTTATTTTAATTGTGAATGATTAATATTTTTACAAAGGTGGAGAACATAAAAGCCGATTGTGTTGCACAGTTCTTGAAAGACCTTGCATGATTCCCACATTTCGATTTTATGAAGCAATGGAAGCGAGAAGGTATGATCGTGCGCTAGACGTAGGCTGTTGAGGTGATAGGATGTGATTTTACCCTCGTATCGTGATAGTTGATTTGGATATATTTTATGTAGGCTAGCAACTTTTAGCCTCGTTGAGGAGTCTTAAGGACAGAAACTACTACTAAATAAAATCTATATGAAAATCCAGTTAAGACGATTATCGCTATTAACCTTATCTCTCTTTTTAGTTCAATCAATCCAAGCGCAAACAGTTGGAGATATTACGTTAACCCATGCTTTTAATCATTTGCATGATCCATCTTCGTGCAGTTCTATGGTGTCAACGGATTACAGTTTAATCATTGATAACTCGTTCATGGGAGATGAGGTTGAAGTGTTCTATCACATGGGAATACCTCCGCTTGAACTGACAAATACCACTGGGGTTTCTCCTTGGGTGATACCAAGTTTTATACAAAATCCTACTAATTTTTCCGACATGCTAGTTGTGGGGAATTTATTAGAAGAAAACGTAAATTCAGTCGTATATAAAGTAAAAGTCGGAACTGATTCTCTTGTAATTCCCAACTTCTTTGGCAATGGACCGTTGTTTTCTACAACCATTGCAAATCCCTGTTCGTATTTCCATATTGAAGGAAATGTGTACGATGACGTCGATGGAAGTTGTACCTACTCAGCTGGAGACTTACCTTACAATTTCTTTGAGTACATTCACTTCCAAACGTATCCTGATTATGCATTTGGCTTTTTTCAATCAGGTATAGTCGATGGTTTTTACGTAACACAGACCTTGCCTGAAGATTTAATTGACAGCATTGAAATCTACTTACCTTCTTTCTATCAATTCATTTTCCCTCAGGTTGGATGTGTTCAAACAAGTTACATGCTCCCAGCAACTCCTCATACGGGAATTGACTTTATCCTCGATTGCAGCTCTGTCGATACGGATGTTGTTGTTGATGGATATACCACTGGTCCTGTACGTCCATTTTTAAACTTTGCGTTGAATCCAATGGTTGGAAATTTGGGATGTCAGGTGTATTCAGGAGTTTTAAAGGTAGTGATGGATCCAAATGTCACGTACAACGCAGGACTGAGTACAAATCCAGCGGATTGGGTAGATGGAGACACCTTGTTTTTTAATTTCACGAACCTCAATAACGCGACAGGAGGAGGGTACTGGCAATCGATGTTGGGACATGTTAATTTTACAGCGGACGGTTCGTTGAATATTGGAGATTCCGTTTGTTTTGAATTAATATCTGACTATCCAGTATTGGATATCAATCCACAAAACAACCACGTGGTGAGATGTTTCCCTGTAGTAAATTCATACGATCCTAACAACAAAGAAGTAGAACCAAAGGGAATTGGACCGGAAGGATTTATTGCTGCCGATAACACGAAGCTTACGTATAAAATCAACTTTCAGAATACAGGAAATGCCCCTGCGCTCGATGTCGTTCTGATTGACACGCTAGATGCAACAACGCTTATTCCAAGTTCGTTGCGCATTCTTAGTACGAGTCACGCTATGGAACCAAATTGGTTGGATGACAACATTATTGAGTTCGTGTACAACGACATTAATCTACCAGACAGCACAAGTGATCTCATCGGAAGTCAGGGATACGTGATTTTTGAAATTGACATGGTCCAAGGAATGACGGAAGGTACAGAGATTAAGAACAAGGCAGAAATTTACTTCGACACGAATGATCCTATCATTACCAATTTCGCGACGAACACGATTGAATTCCCTCTAGGTCTGGGTAGCATTGAAGACAATGATTTTGTACTCTATCCGAATCCAACAAGTTCACGGGTAAAAATCACTTCGGAAGAAAGTATCGAAGCGTTAAAAATTACTGATTTGAACGGAAAAGTGGTGTATCAGAATATCAATGTTAACAGCAATACGTTTGATGTCGACCTGAGCAATTTCGAAGCAGGAGTTTTCATTGTTGAAGTACGTGTCAACTCAGCGACCTACTTTAGAAAAGTCATTAAGCAGAATAATTAATCATTTGGGAACGAATCTTAAAACAATAGCATCCAATAATTTGTATAAAAGAGCGTTAGCAGAAATAGGATTTTAAAAAACACGGGTATGAAACTTTTTCTATCAATGCTCATGCTGGGTATGATTTCATTAACGGCATGCAACAAAAATTGTGATTCGAACAACGCCAATTGCAAAGACGTTCCGACCACACCAGCGGATGAAGCCTGTCAAGCCTACTTTGAAACATGGTTCTACGATTCAAGCACCAAGGGATGTAAAAAACATGCGTACAGCGGATGCTCAGCACGTGGATTTGAAACTCAGGAAGAGTGTGAGAAGTGTAAATGTAAGTAGTAATCTAAAGATCTTATTCCTTCACAAAATTAAATTCACCTCCGCCTTGTTTTAAAAGCAGTGCGTTCTTTTCTGGATCGAATATAATGACAACTCCAGCTCTATCAAAGGTGAAGGTGTCTTTATCGGTTGCGTCCAAGTACAATGCTTGTTGTCCGGTCGCTTGCGCAACCAGCGAATTACCGTCATTGGTAATCGTCAATTTTAATGGCAAATCGTTGGTAGCGTACGTCCCTAAGTATTTTTGCAAATCTGCTTCAGTCACTTCGTACGATTTAAATGCTGGGAAATCATAGGAACCCGTATTTATAAAAGTTAAAACTGCTAGGGCAATTAAGTTATTACTATAGTTCGTTCCATTACTTAACATGGTGAAACACACATTTGTTTCTGGGAAATAGACAAACATGGAAGTAAACCCATCGATAGCACCCGTATGTCCAAAACCTTGTTCCTTTTCAAATGGAATTGGAAACACCCCTCTGCCAAAATCGTCTTTCAGGCTCATCATCTGTTCGACACTCTTTTTAGAAATGATTTTCCCTAAGAACAGCGCCTGAGCGAATTTATTTAAGTCAGATGCCGTTGAAACGACTCCACCAGCTCCCATTGGAATGGACATATCCGTTTCAGTTTCTTTTTCCCAGTTGCTAGAAAAAACGTAGGAATAGCACTCATCTTTTGAAGAATCAATCTTTGACCCATAATACGTGTTCTTCAATCCCAATGGGGCAGTAATTTTTTCATCGAGTAATTCAGTATAGGACTTATCGTAGACATTTTGTAGGATGTAAGACAATAAAATGAAGTTGGAATTGCTGTATTCAAATTTGCTGTCTGGTTCAAATTTGCTGCCACCCTTTACCATTTTATCGATGAGCTCTTGTTCGCTTTTTGGTTGGGTGTTCCATTCTCCATAATCTTCGTCGTCCGTAACGCTATAAATTCCACTTCGGTGGTAAAGCAACTGATCGATGGTGATTTTAGTAGCATTTTGAATCGTTGGGAAATACTTGCTTAATGGCTCATTCAGTTTAATTTTCTTCTCTTCAACCGCTTTTAGCACCAAAACGGCAGTAAATGTCTTAGAAATAGACCCAATTCGGTACTTAGATTTCTCGCTTGCCTTAATTTCATGTTCAACATCAGCAAATCCGATGGATTTCGTGTAAATCCATTCCCCATCAAGAGAAACAGCAATACTTCCCATGAACTTATTGTGCGTTTCAAGGTCGTTGAGGTAATTGTCCAGTTGACTTTTATCAATTTCTTGTGAGAAGCAAAACGTGCTTGATACTAAAAGCAGGATGATTTGAAGAAGGTTTGTTTTCATTGTACGATGCGTTAGTTTTTAAAGTAGATGTATATTATGACAGTGTACTAGGGTGAAAAGTTACAGAAATTAGTTGAGATGTTGCCTTACCCTTTTGGTAAACGTCCCTGTTTTTCAGGAGCACTCACTTTCCATCTGCTCTTATTTTCATAATTCTACAATTATGAAAATAATAACATTTCAAAAGAAATGTCCCTTTTTTAGTTCTTAAAAACGTGCGTTGGATTCTAAAGTTCAATAAATAACACCAATTATTTTTGAATTGATCTACCTTTACATTTCAATTTGTTCAATCAATAAAAATTCAATTGAAAGAAATCTTACTTATCACTCCGCCTTTTACGCAATTGAATACCCCGTATCCAGCAACGTCATATTTAAAAGGTTTTTTGAATACCAAAGAGATTTCTTCGGAACAAATGGATTTAGGAGTTGAAGTGATTTTGGAACTTTTTACACCAAACAGTCTTTCTCAAATTTTTGAATCTGCAAGTAAGAATAAAACAATTCAATCTGAAAACGCACAACGTATTTTTGCACTTCGAAGCGAGTATCTTGAGACCATTGAAGCAACGTTAGAATTTCTTCAAGGAAAACAACCAACGTTAGCACGACTAATCTGCACAGAAAATTTTCTTCCTCAAGCCTCCAAATTTGAACAACTAGACGATTTAGAATGGGCTTTTGGAAATATGGGAATGCAAGACAAGGCCAAACACGTGGCAACACTTTATCTTGAAGATCTTTCAGATTTCATCACCGAATGTATTGACGAAAATTTTGGATTTAGTCGCTATGCCGAACGTTTGGGAATGAGCGCGAATTCGTTTGATGAACTATACGGAAAACTGAATGAAAATATAACTTACATCGATAAAATAACACTTGATATTCTTAAAAAGAGGTTAGAAACTGTACAACCAAAAATGGTTTGCTTTTCTGTTCCTTTTCCTGGAAATTTATACAGCGCATTTCGTTGTTCTCAATTTATAAAACACCATTTTCCAGAGATTAAAATTTGCATGGGTGGTGGATTTCCAAATACAGAATTACGTGATTTAAAAGATCCTCGTGTTTTTGAATTTTTCGATTTTATTACGCTCGATGATGGAGAATTACCGATTGAACTCGTGTATCAATACATTCAACAAAACTTCCCTATATCATTTGATTTTAAGCGAACATATTATATAGAAAACGGTAAGGTTGTTTACAATAATTCATGTGAGAAATTAGATTATAAACAAGCTTTCGTTGGAACACCAGATTACTCGGATTTACTTTTAGATAAATATATTTCGGTCATTCAAATTGCGAATCCAATGCACAGTTTGTGGAGCGATGGCAGATGGAACAAGTTAACAATGGCGCATGGTTGCTATTGGGGCAAATGCACATTTTGCGATATTTCTCTAGATTACATTAAAATTTACGAACCAATTGCAGCAAAACTATTGGTTGATAGAATGGAAGAAATTATTGCACAAACCTGCGAGCGTGGATTTCATTTTGTAGATGAAGCTGCTCCACCTGCGCTAATGCGTTCTTTGGCAATTGAAATTATTCGTAGAAAATTAACCGTTACGTGGTGGACGAACATTCGCTTCGAAAAGAGCTTCACACGTGATCTTTGTATTCTTTTAGCTAAATCGGGTTGTATTGCCGTTTCGGGTGGATTAGAAGTAGCCTCTGATAGATTGTTAGAGCTTATACAAAAAGGGATTACCGTAGAACAAGTTGCCATAGTTACCAAAAACTTAACAGAAGCTGGAATTATGGTGCATTCTTATCTGATGTACGGTTATCCATCGCAAACAGTTCAAGAGACAATTGATAGTTTGGAAATGGTGCGTCAATTGTTTGAAATTGGCATTGTTCAATCTGGATTCTGGCATCAATTTGCATTAACAACGCATAGCCCAATTGGTCAAAATCCAGATACTTACGGCATAGAACCCGATTATAAGAAAATCACTTTTGCCAACAACGATATTCAGTTTAAGGACAAAACAAATATCGATCACAACAAATTTAGTTTTGGATTGAAAAAATCCTTGTTCAACTTTATGCATGGAATTGGTTTTGATATTCAATTACAAGATTGGTTTGATTTTAAAATTCCAAAGACAACTATTCATCCAAATTATATTGAAAATTGTATCAATTCTGAAGTAGCAACATTGCAAAAACCGAGTGCAAAACCACTATGGTTGGGAATTGAACCACAAATCAGTTATTACACAAAATTTAAACGTGGAGAAACTTGGGAAATGATTCGAATTGTTGTGCATGATATACGAGATTGCATCCAAATTAATATGGATCTAAAACAAGGTGAATGGTTTATTAATCAATTGGAGAAGATGAATATTTATTCTACAAAAAATCCAACTATTGCCGAACTAAAAGTTGATTTTGAAACACAATTTGACGATTTTGAGTTATTCTGGTATTCAACGCCAATAATTAAACTCAGAGAAGCGGGATTGATTGTTGTATAAAACAAAAGCCCCACAAAGTCATAGGTTCTGCTATTATATTTATTTTGTTTTCGAAGACTGTAGCAAGAGCTTTAGCTCGCCAGCGGAAAAGAGTCCCGATTCATCGGGACGAAGACTGAGGTCCGAACGGGAAGTTCGGTAGACCGAAGGACAAGTCCGTACATTCTAGAAGAAAAAGCGATAGCTTTTGAAGATTGAGGCTCGGACGGGAAGTCCGTAAGCCGAAAGAGTCGGGATGACAAAGAGAAAACGTTAGTTTTCGAAGACTGTAGCGAGAGCTTTAGCTCGCATGCGGAAGGAAAGTCCGTACATTCTAGACTTTAGTCGGGATGACAAAGAGAAAACGTTAGTTTTCGAAGACTGTAGCGAGAGCTTTA
>CAZXRU010000002.1:35659-37101 GCA_964643345.1 uncultured Fluviicola sp. | reverse complement strand
GCTCGCATGCGGAAGGAAAGTCCGTACATTCTAGACTTTAGTCGGGATGACAGGACTTGAACCTGCGACTTCTCGCCCCCCAGACGAGTACTCTACCAACTGAGCTACATCCCGAAAAAAAAAGACTCCCACATGTAGCAAGAGCCTTCTTTGTATATTTAGTTTATTGACTAAGCTATTACACCCATTACTTCGGCCATTTTCGCACCAATTTGAGCAGGGGAGTCCACTACGTGAATTCCACATTCTCTCATGATACGTTTTTTAGCTTCAGCTGTATCGTCATCACCACCAACAATTGCACCAGCGTGACCCATTGTACGTCCTTTAGGTGCAGTTTCTCCAGCGATAAATCCAACGACAGGTTTGCGTGAATTTTCTTTGATCCAACGAGCGGCAATTGCTTCCAAGTTACCACCAATCTCACCGATCATAACGATTCCTTCAGTTTCAGGATCGTTCATTAACAATTCAACCGCTTCTTTGGTAGTTGTTCCAATGATTGGATCTCCACCGATTCCGATAGCTGTTGTAATTCCCAATCCGGCTTTTGCGACTTGATCCGCTGCTTCGTAAGTCAACGTTCCAGATTTAGAAACAATACCAATTTTTCCTTTTTTGAAAACAAATCCAGGCATGATTCCCACTTTTGCCTCTCCAGCAGTAATTACACCAGGGCAATTCGGTCCGATCAATCGGCAATCGTATTGAGAAATATATTCTTTTGCTTTCACCATGTCGTTTACTGGAATTCCTTCCGTAATACACACGATCACTTTAATTCCTGCGTTTGCCGCTTCCATAATCGCATCTGCAGCAAATGCTGGAGGAACAAAAATAATAGAAGTGTCAGCGCCTTTTTCGTTCACAGCATCAGCTACTGTATTAAAAACTGGTCGATCTAAGTGTGTTTGACCTCCTTTACCTGGAGTTACACCACCAACAACGTTTGTTCCATACTCAATCATCTGACCGGCGTGAAATGTCCCTTCACTTCCCGTAAAACCTTGAACTATAACCTTAGAATCTTTATTTACTAATACACTCATGCTTGTTTTTTTTAGAATTAATTTTAATTCGCTTTCAAAAGTAAAAAAAACTTGGTTTTAATTGCAGGTGTTGGGGAATTAAATTTTTCTTCGTAATCATGTCACCCCTTCAGGGTTTTGCTGAAGTTGGTATGGTTGGGGGTTAGAACCCTTGCACCCCTTCGGGGTTTGGGTTACACCTTCACATCTGAGGTCACTGCGATTCTTGGTTTATAACCAAATCCCGAAGGGGTGTAGTAAGGTTATTTTTTCGATTGACCGTTACAGCTAGACTATCAAGTTCAAGTTCAAGGTTGGGGTTAGGGTTTCACCTTCACATCTGAGGTCACTGCGATTGCTGGTTTATAACCAAATCCCGAAGGGGTGTAGTAAGGTTATTTTTTCGATTGACCG
>CAZXRU010000002.1:0-35559 GCA_964643345.1 uncultured Fluviicola sp. | reverse complement strand
TTACAGCTAGACTATCAAGTTCAAGTTCAAGTTTGGGGTTAGGGTTTCACCTTCACAGCTGAGGTCACTGCGATTGTTGGTTTATAACCAAACCCCGAAGGGGTGTAGTAAGGTTATTTTTTCGATTGACTATTACAGCTAGACTATCAGTTCAAGTTTGGGGTTAGGGTTCCACATTCATTGTTGAAGTTACTGAAATTCTTGGTTTATAACCAAACCCCGAAGGGGTGATAAGGTTATAAACCAGGATGGCGAGTAGAACCTAAAACCCCGAAGGGGTGACATACCATCTCGTGCTACAGACCTCGTCGCTCAAACAAAAAAACAATAATTATTAAAAGAGACGTTGCACAAAAGAAGGATTTTCTGTAAATTCAAGTAAAACTTAACTAACTATTTCACAAAAATTATAACCAAATGGCTGGCTCATTTTCACAAATCTACATTCAGATCGTTTTCGGTGTTAAACGAAGAGAAAACTTATTAAAAAAACCTTGGCGCGACGAAGTGTTCAAATACATTTCTGGAATTATAAGCGGGAAAAATCAAAAGGCAATAATTGTGAATGGTGTATCCGACCATGTGCACGTTTTTGTGGGATTAAGACCATCGATGTGTATTTCAGACCTAGTGAGGGACATCAAAAATAATTCTGCCAATTTTATCAATGAAAACAATTGGGTCAAAGGAAAATTTGCATGGCAAGAAGGGTATGGTGCTTTTTCGTACTCGCAATCAGCAGTTGATAACGTGTATAACTATATCTTGAATCAGGAAGCGCATCACTCGGAAAAGGAGTTTAGGGTGGAGTATATCGAATTTCTCAAAGAGTTCGAAGTTGAGTATGATGAAAAGTACTTGTTGGATTGGTGAGGGGGTACATGTCACCCCTTCAGGGTTCTGATTGTGCTGATGGGCTTTGGGGGTTAGAACCCTTGCACCCCTTCGGGGTTAGGGTTCTTAAGACTCGGCAACCCTAGCGAGTACCGAATGTCTCATTTATAACCGAACCCCGAAGGGGTGATAAGGTTATAACTCAAACCCCGACGGGGTGACACAACCTACATCGCCTCCAGTACCTCCATCGTAAACACAATAATCGAATTTGGTGGAATATCATCCAACTGATGCGTGCCATATCCTAAGTGGGGTGGTGCGACCAAATACGCCTTTCCACCTTCGTTGAGTTCAAGCATGATTTCTTGCCAAGCCGCGATTAATACTTTTACATCAAATTCAACAGGCTCCGTGCGGTTATCGAAAACAGTTCCATCCAACAATTCTCCTTTGTATGTAAATTTGACTTTGTCGTTGTATTGGATTTTTCGCCCTTCTCCTTGCTCAATTATATGGAAGTAGAGTCCGGAATTTGAGCGCTCACAGACTTTGTTGTTCTTTTTTAGATAAGCTTCGATCTGCTGGTCGAAGGTTTGTTTATCGTCTTCTGAATAGGTTTTACACGCAGTTAGGATGAACGCGGTGAATGCTAGAAGGAAGTACTTCATAATTCAACTGGAGTTAATGTATATCCTTCTTTTTCTAACAAGCGAATTACACCATTTGGTCCACCGAGGTGACCTGCACCAACTGCAATAAAGGTGTTCTTTGTACTAATTATTTGTGCTATTTTCGGAATCCAGTTCATATTACGATTGTCAAGAAAATTGGCTTGCTCTTCTTGGATGACTCCACCTTCGTCCAGTATCAACGAATACAACTGATCGATTTCCTGAGAGTGATATATAGTTTGCATTTTCTTTACCAATTCAATTGATTTGTCACCTGTGCGTATGCTTTCCATCACCATCTCTGTTTGCTGTTCTGGTGTGAGGTTATCAAATAAACTCATTTGCTCGGCAATGGTTTCCAATCCAATGATCTCAATATCTGCTGATTTCGCAAGCTCTTCGAACGATAATTCATAGGATTCTGTCTTGCCTATAAAGTGCAATTGAATCGCCAATTGCGTCACAGCAAAGGGCTTCATATTCGAAAAAGAGGAGCGGAAAGTCGCTTCTTCCATTCCAAATTTAGCTTTCGCCCAGCGGAGAATGGTATCGGTTTGCTCGGGACTGAAATAATCGAAAAATGAACCTTCTTTAAGCATTACATATCCAATAGCGTCCGCTTGATTGGGCAATCCTTCCAGTTCCATGACGAGTGCATCCGATTTCTTAACGACTTTTTGAAGTTTCTTTGGAAAGATGAAATACTCCTTTTCAATCAAGTGCATGGTTCCAAACAGGTAGGCATCACCTTTGACATTTTTGCCACTTATTTTCCACAAGAGTGAACTTTCCTCCATCGGGAATTCGGTCACATTTCCTTGCGCGTAGAAGAGCTTTGTAAACCCTATGAAAAACAGTAAGATAAGTCCTTTTAATTTCATTTATTGTTTAGTTAATTCAACCAAATATTGTCCGTCTTCCTCGTGAAGTAAGTTTACAGAAAGTCCGACTTTTTCAGCGATGGAAGTTAAATTCTCCAAGTCGACGTACAACCACTCAAACCATTCAGATGTATGATCCTTGTAGTTCATTTGAAACTTAAAATCGCCATAATATCCAGCGTTCAAATCGACCCAGTAACCACCCTCATCGTCTTCGTAAAGGTACTTGATATCTGAAGAATCGCAAAGAATTTTTCCACCTTCGCTCAATAACGATGTTGCTTTTAGCAAAGTTAGTTCCAAATTTGCCAAACGCCCGGCGATTCCTAATCCATTCATGAGCATCAACAGCGTATCGTACGATTCGTTCTCGAGATCGAAAAAGTTCAGTTGACGTGCTTTTATACCTTGATTTGTGAGATGCTCAACGGCTTTTGGACTAATATCAATACAAGAAACAGATTTATCCTGTGCGATAAGGTACTTTGCGTGAATTCCAGCTCCAGCTCCAACGTCTAAGATCTTTCCTGTACATTTTTCTAAGGCGATTTGCTCAATACGAGGCATTTCATCGTAGGATCGGAACAGATATTCGGCAGGAATAACGTCGTCGTCGCAAATTTCGGAGCGCACGATGATGTCTACATTTTTATTGGTGGTTGCGAAGTCAAGAATAGCTTGACCCATCGGGTCGTTGTTTGCAGTTGACATTGCTAGTAATCGTATTCGTCGTAATCGTCTTCAAATTCGCCAAAACCAAATTCATCTTCGTCCTCTTCGCTGTCTGATTCAGTTTCAAACTGTAAATCGTCGTTTTCGATAGGTTTGGAATCTTCTGCTGGGGCATTTCCTACTGATAACACGGTTTTAGGATATTCAGGAGTTTCTTCGGTTTGTTCGATCAATTCAATGAGGAAAATCCACATGCGCAAGAAATCGTGCACTAAAATTATCTTCTGATCTGGCTCTATCATGTAGCTCGCAAGCATCGATTCACTCATGACTCCAGGTAAGATTTGCTCGCTGTCTTCACCAAACGACATGTCAAACAGGCTGATTTCAAATCCTTTGTCCCATTGATCGTTTGAAATATAGAAAGACGCCATTTGATCCGATGTAAACCCGTAAGCATCAAGAATTGCTCGGTAAAACGCTTCAAAATTTGAGGTATCGCTGATCAAGACATCTCTGAAAACTTCATTTCTGTCCTTTGAATCCAATAACACTCTAAATTTCAATCCTGCCATTTGTTCCTCCTTTAACTATAGTGTACGCGTACGAAAGTTACGGTTGTTTTGTTTCAAGTCCCATCTCAACGCCCAATTTTAACATGTACGCAAATGCCTCTTTCTCTTCGTTTTCAATCTCACCCTCTAGAATCGCTTCTTTAATGCGCGCCTTAATGTCACCCACTTCTTGCGATGGACCAATTCCAAACGTATCCATGATCATTTGTCCAGAAACGGGAGGTTGAAAATTTCGTACACGGTCTTTTTCTTCAACGCTGAGCAATTTTTCCTTCACAAGATCGAAGTTCTCCTTGTATTTTTTGACTTTGTATTCGTTTTTCGATGTGATATCGGCATTACACAACAACATCAAATCATCAATATCATCTTCAGCTTCAGAAAGTAATCTTCGCACGGCAGAATCAGTCACAAATCCTTTAACCAGCGCAATAGGGCGGAGGTGAAGTCGAACCAATTTCTCAACGTACTTCATTTTTGCATCCTGCGGAAGCTTTAATCGCTTGAAAATCTTTGGAACCATGCGCGCTCCAAGGTCTTCGTGACCGTGAAACGTCCAGCCTACACGTGCATCAAAGCGTTTTGTCGGTGGTTTTGCTATATCGTGCATAATTGCTGCCCAACGCAACCAAAGATTGTCCGTTGTTTCACAAATATTGTCGAGCACCTCAAGTGTGTGGTAGAAATTATCCTTGTGCGATTTACCATTGATTGTTTCTACACCATAAAGCGCAACCATTTCTGGGAAGAATTGATGCAATAAATGGGTTGTGAACAGCAAATCGAAACCACGCGAAGGTTTTGGGCAAAGAATGATTTTATTTAATTCGTCCGTAATGCGTTCGTTGGAAATGATCGACAACCGTTCCGCATTTTTAGTAATGGAAACCAAACTTTTATGCTCGATTTTAAAATCCAGCTGCGTCGCAAAACGAATCGCACGCATCATGCGCAATGGATCGTCTGAATAGGTTTGATCTGGATCAAGCGGTGTGCGCAAGATTTGATCTTCAAGGTCTTTTAATCCTCCAAATGGATCAATTAAGTCACCAAAATTATCTTTATGTAAACTCAGTGCCAGTGCATTGATGGTGAAATCTCGTCTGTTTTGATCGTCTTTCAACGAACCGTTTTCTACAATTGGCTTGCGTGAATCGCTGCGGTAAGATTCCTTTCGAGCACCTACAAATTCGACTTCTAAGTCCTTGTAGATAAACTGCGCTGTTCCAAAATTCTCAAATAGCGAGACTTTTTTGACACGCAATTTTTCAGCGCATGCTTTGGCTAAATCCAAACCGCTTCCGATCACCACAATATCAATGTCCTTTGAAGGTCGCTCAAGAATTAAATCACGCACGTAACCACCAATCACATAAGCTTCTAAACCTTGTTCAGTAACGATTTCGGATGCCACCTTAAAGACGGGGTGCGTGAGATGTTGACTTAAATTAACTGCCATAGCGGGTGCAAAGATATCTCTTTTTAGATAAAAGACCGCCTCGCATAAAGATAAATGACGTTAAGAGGTAATTCTGTCTAGAATTACTTGCGAATGATCTTGACATCTCCCGAAACGCCAATCTGAATAATTTGAGATGGAGTCGTCATTTTCTCATTCAAACGCTGTTTTACAATGAAATCAACATTGGATTTTATCTTGGCGTCTATGGATTCAAAATTTACGGGTGAAGGTTGACCAGAAAGGTTGGCAGATGTACTGACCAGCGGCTTTCTCAGTCCACGAATCAGCTGCAAACAAATAGGATCATTGGTGATGCGAATTCCCACAGAGCCGTCTGCTGCCAAAACAGAAGGAGCAAGTCCCGTTGCATTAGGATAAATGATCGTCAATGGCCTTGTCGCGAGATCTGCCAAATCATAGCAGATTTCATGAAATTCAGGAATGTAGCGCTGAAGCATTGGAAATCCATCGACCAAAAGAATGAAACTCTTCGTGTCAGGACGATTTTTAATGTCAAGAATTTTTTGACAAGCTTCTTCGTTGGTCGCATCACAGCCAATTCCCCAAATCGTATCTGTAGGGTAGAGGACTGTTGCTCCTTTCTTTAATCCTTCGATGATGTCTTTCATTCTCCTTCCAATAAATCAGGTCGACGTTCTTTTGTCCGCGCTAACGCTTGATCTTCACGCCATTTTTCAATCTTTCCAAAATCTCCTGATAACAATACTTCTGGGACTTTCCATCCATTAAAATCTTCTGGTCGCGTGTAAACTGGTGGCGACAACAATCCATCTTGAAAACTATCCGTCAATGCAGAAGTCTCATCGTTCAACACACCTGGAATCAAGCGAACAATGCTATCCACAAGTACTGCTGCACCCAATTCTCCTCCTGATAAAACGTACGATCCAATTGAAATTTCTTTGGTGATGTAATGTTCACGAATGCGCTCATCGACACCTTTGTAATGTCCGCACAGGATCATAATGTTAGTGCGCAAACTTAAATCATTGCAAATCGATTGCTCCAACAATTCTCCGTCAGGCGTCATGTAGATGATTTCGTCATAGTCACGTTCGGATTTTAATTTTTCAATCAAGATAGCAATCGGCTCAATCGACATGACCATTCCAGCGCCACCGCCGTATTGGTAATCATCGACTTTGTTGTGCTTGTCCGTCGAGTAATCCCGAATGTTGTGCAATACCAGTTCGAGGTGCCCTTTTGTTTGAGCGCGTTTCATGATGGAATCCGAAAAAGGACTCACCAATAAATCTGGTAAGATGGTAAGAATGTCAATTCGCATAGCGCAAAATTAAGTATTTTAGCCAAGTAGTAAATCAAAGAAATGAAGCAAACCTTATTCTGTCTGTTATTTGCACTTCCTGTTGCACTTTTTGGACAATTTCGTGGGAATACCACACCAGATTACGATGAATTAATCAGCGTATACAAAACGTTGGCGAGCAAGCACAAAGAAATTGAATTGTACGCCATGGGTGATTCAGATGCGGGATTGCCGATCTATCTGTGCGTCCTAAATGGTTCTGGTGACTCGATCCAAACTTTTGAGAAAGCGCAAAATTCCACTACGATTTTAATCAACAACGCCATTCACCCTGGAGAACCAGATGGTGTCAATGCCTGTTTGAACGGAATTTTTGAATGGATCAAGCGTGGAAAAATAACGAGGGGAATGCCAGTCATTGGAATTATTCCAGCCTACAATGTTGGGGGAATGTTGAATCGATCAGGAACAAGCCGTGCCAACCAAGACGGTCCCGAGGAATATGGATTTAGAGGAAACGCACAAAACCTAGATTTGAACAGAGATTTCGTCAAAATGGATTCCAAAAACATGTTTACGTTTGCCAAGATTTTTCATGGATTAGATCCAGACGTCTTTTTAGACACCCATGTTTCGAACGGTGCAGATTATCAATACACCATGACCTATATCGCGTCCATGCGGGAACGAATGGCGCCACCGTTGGCTGATTTAGTGTACGGCGAGATGATTCCCCATCTAGAGAAAAAATCGAAGGAATCGGGTTATCCGTTGATTCCATACGTTGAAACAAAAGGGGAGACGCCTGAAAGTGGAATTGTCGCCTTCAACGATTTACCACGCTATGCGATGGGTTACGCTTCCATGATGAATTCAATCAGTTTTACCTTGGAAACGCACATGTTAAAACCATTTCCTAAACGTGTCAAAGCAACGGAAATATTCATAAAAGAAGCCATTTTGTGGACGGCTGTGAATGCAGAAGCCATTGAGAAAGCACGAACCGAAGCTAGAGATTGGGAGAAATCACTTGAAAAGTTCACGTACAACTATCAACTGGCTGACAAAAAGGATTCGATCTTGTTCAAAGGATATGAATTTTCAAAACCGATGAGCGAATTGACAGGAACGGAGCGTCTCAAGTACCATCAAGACAAGCCTTACGAAAAATACATTCCTTGGTTCCGAACGTATATCCCAAAAGATACATCACACATTCCCGATTTTTATGTGATTGGTGGACAGTGTACCAGAGTTCTCGAGCGACTAAAAGCCAATAATTTTGAATTGATCGAGTTGAAAAGCGATACAACGATGCAATTAGGCAAGCGCAGAATTCAATTTTACGAAACGACAAAATCGCCTTACGAGGGACATTACTTGCATTCAGCGATTGCTTCTGAACTTGAGCTGGCCGTAATTAAATTCAGGAAAGGGGACGTCATCGTTCCAACAGCGCAGAAAAACAAACGATTTTTAGTCTCCCTGCTCGAAGCAAATACTCCCGACAGCTATTTCGCTTGGAACTTTTTTGACAGCTATTTACAGCAGAAAGAATATTTTTCGCCTTACGTCTTTGAGGATAAAGCAATGGAGATTGTAAAGAAGAACCCAGCAATTCAAGTCGCGTTGGATGCCATGAAAGAAACTGACCAAGAATTTAGAGAATCCTCGTGGCGACAATTGTACTATATCTACACACAAAGTGATTATTACGAGCCGACGCACAATATTTTGCCTGTATTTGAGGGGATGTATCAACAAGGTGAATAATTGATTTGGAATCCTTCCATTATCTGTGGGTTTGATTAATTTTGCACTGTAAAAAATACTAGTATGAAGTTTGATATTGCCATTGTTGGAGGAGGAATTGTTGGAGCAGCAACCCTGTATAAGTTGCAATCGAAGTACCCAGCGCTGAAGATTGCGTTGATTGAGAAAGAAGATATTTTGGCAGATCATCAAACGGGACATAATTCCGGTGTGATTCACTCTGGCTTGTACTACAAACCAGGATCACTGAAAGCAAAGAATTGTATTGAAGGACGACATGAATTGGTTGCCTTTGCGAAGGAACATGGAATTGCACACGACGTTTGCGGGAAGATAGTTGTCGCTACGGATGAATCAGAGCTTTCCAACATGGAGAAGATCTACCAAACAGGTTTAGAAAATAAAATCGAAGGCTTACAAAAACTAACGGGCGAAGAATTAAAAATCCATGAACCGCATGTTGAAGGAATTGCAGGATTGTTAGTTCCATGTACTGGTATTATCGATTTCCGTGCTGCGACAGCAAAAATGGTTGAATTGGCACTTGCTATTCAATCGGAAAGTCGCTTGTTTTTGAGTGAAGAAGTCCTTGATATTAAAAAAGAAGATGGTTTTTCGACCTTGGTGACATCTAAACAATCGATCCAAGCAAACTATTTAGTGTTCTGCGCAGGTTTACAAGCAGATCGATTGGCGAAAAAGGACGGTGTGAAATTGAAGGAGAAAGTCGTTGGTTTTAGAGGCGATTACTACGAGTTGACAGAGCAAGGAAAACACAAGGTGAAAAACTTAATCTACCCTGTTCCAAATCCAGATTTCCCATTTTTAGGAGTGCACTTTACGCGCATGACGGATGGAGAAATTGAATGTGGACCGAATGCTGTCTTTACGTTTAAAAGAGAAGGATACGGTAAAACCGACTTTTCTTGGAGAGATGCTTGGGATGCGTTGACGTATCAAGGAACATGGAAATTGTTTTTCAAAAATATGCGTTTTGGAATCAACGAGTACCGAAGAGCATTCTCTAAGAGATTGTTTTTAAAAACGCTTCAGCGCATGATTCCATCATTGACCATGGATGATTTAAAACCAGGAAGATCAGGCGTCAGAGCATTGTTGTTGCGTCAAGACGGCGATACCCGCGACGATTTCAGGATTGAATACCATGGGAATTCCATTCACGTATTGAACGCTCCATCTCCAGCCGCTACGGCATCGTTGGCAATTGGTGGGTATATTGTGGCTAAGGCGGAAGAGCAATTTGGGTTGTAAGACATTAAGATTCTAAGACTGTCCTCCCCCTGCGCCCCCTCCAAAGGGGGAATTCTTAATTTCACTCCGTTAGGATAAATTTTCAGTTTTTTTTAATACTATTAGCTATCAAGTTAAAGAGAAAATAGTTTTCGCTGTGTTTCCCCCTTTGGAGGGGGCGCAGGGGGAGGACTTTTTGTAACATCCCCTAGTCCTCACACTCGTCCCTTCTCCGAAAGCAAAATTGCAATTCCACGTGTGTTTGGAAACTGCGAGAATATAATGATCATTGCTACAGTAATTGGAACACACAAAAGCATCCCAATAATTCCCCAAATACTTCCCCAAAGTGCCAAGGCGAGAATAGCTACTAGTGGACTTATATTCAACGTGTTTCCCATCAGTTTTGGTTCAACGAGACTTCCTACAAGCGTTGCAACACCACCAACGCCGATAAGAATGATAATGGCAGGCAGAAATTCTCCAAATTGAATGAGCGAAAATAGCGCTGGAAGTAGTGTTCCCATAATTGGACCCACCGAGGGAATAAAATTGAACATGAAAATCAAAAACGCCCAGAAAAGTGGAGAATCAATGCCAATGAGAAGTAAAATGAAATAGCTCAGTACTGTTGTTAATAGACTGATCAACGTTTTTAAACTGACGTAACTCGACAATGACTTATCTATACGGGTAAGAATATTGCTGACATTCTCGTATTGAGCATTTGTTGCGAAGATGAGCTTGATTTTATTTCGAAATAACGCCTCTTCAACGAATAGAAACACGACGTAAAATACGATCATCACCATGTTTCCAAGAATCTCAGAAATTGAGTTGAACAGATATTGCAAGTAGGTAGAGAAGTCAAACTCCTGAAGAAATGTCACCAATTTATCATTTAAATTGATGTGGAAGATTTCATTGATTTTAAGGGATAAGTCCTCGACATTGGAAGCATATTCACCATATGAAAGTGCAAGTGATTCAATGTTCTTGGTGAGCATTTGACCGATAAACACAATAACTCCGATAATTACTATGGAAGCCACACTTGTTTTAATCCATGCTGGAACGTACTTTTTAAGAAGCGCTGAATGATCAAATAGATCACGTGTCTTTTTCACCACAAACCAAACCAACAGCGCAATAACGAATGGAATAATAATGGATTGTGCGTAGATCAGTACAAAAAACAAGATGGTAGCAATGACCATCCAAGCAGCGGCAGTGTATACTTTCATGCTCATAAAAATAGACATTGTTTGTACTGACCAACTATTATTTGTGTGATTTTTTCATGAACTAATCGTTTGTTTTTAATGAGTTGAAGGCAAAATCGACATAAAATCTCTTGATGAGAACATATTTTGATAGACTTATTATCTTTACCCAAAATACAAATACCATGAGCAAAATTTTAGTGATCGATGATGAAAGAGCAATCCGACGTGCTTTGCGTGAAATTCTTGAATTTGAAGAGTTTGAAGTAGACGAAGCTGAAAACGGGAAGGAAGGATACGAAAAAGCTAAAGTCGGTGCGTATGATATTATTTTTTGCGACATTAAAATGCCTGAAATGGATGGGATGGAAGTCCTTGATGCCATTTTAGCGGATAAAATTGACACGCCTGTCATCATGATTAGCGGTCACGGAAACATAGATACTGCTGTTCAGGCGATTAAAAAAGGAGCATTTGATTTCATCGAAAAACCGTTGGATTTGAACCGTATTTTGGTCACCATTCGCAATGCGAAGGACAAAACAGTGTTGATCGAAGAGAAGGAAGTTCTGAAGAAAACAGTAAAGAAATTCAAAGGATCTTCTATCATCGGAGAAACGGAGGGAATCATTAAGATCAAAGAGATGATTGAGAAAGTTGCTCCGTCTGATGCACGCGTCTTAATCACTGGTGAAAACGGAACAGGAAAGGAGTTGGTTGCACAGTCATTGCACGACAACAGTGATCGACGAAATATGCCGTTTATTGAAGTCAATTGTGCTGCAATTCCATCAGAACTGATAGAAAGCGAGTTGTTTGGACACGAAAAAGGTGCATTTACTTCAGCGATCAAGCAAAAGAAAGGAAAGTTTGAGTTAGCATCTGGAGGTACCCTGTTTTTAGATGAAATTGGAGACATGTCAGCCAGTGCGCAGGCGAAAGTATTGAGAGCATTGCAGGAGAACATGATTCAACGTGTTGGAGGTGAGAAAGACATCAGAGTCGACGCACGAATTGTCGCTGCAACAAACAAAGATCTCCGCAAGGAAATCGAAGCTGGAAACTTCAGAGAGGATTTGTACCATCGATTGGCTGTCATTCTAATACACGTGCCAAAACTCAACGATCGAAGAGACGATATTCCGTTACTGGCGAATCATTTTATGTCCATGGTGTGCGCAGAGCACGGAATCGCACGCAAATCATTTGACGCCAAAGCTTTGGATGAACTTCAAAAGACGAATTGGTCCGGAAATATCCGTGAATTGCGAAACATCATTGAACGTTTAATTATATTGGGTGGGGATGTGATTACGAGCGATGAGGTGAAATTGTACGCGAACCCTGGCGTTAGGTAGAGTCGCTCTTCAGTCGCATCTACAAAGTTAATCGCTTATGATTAACTGATATTTTCGTCAACAGCGTTTTTTGTTTCTTTCTTTTTATTACTTTAGAGCAAACTAAAAACAAAATAGTATGCCAATCAACCAATTAAGGAAGCTCTTCCTTTTCTGCACTACACTATTCATTGCGAATCTCATGTATGCACAAGCGGATTCCGTTGTACAAGCAAAAATTCTTGGAAGTGATTCGACAGATGCTGCTCGATTTTATAACGGCGGTGTTCAGAAATTCTCTCAGAAGCAGTACAAAGCTGCGATCGAAGATTTCAATCAAGCCATTGCATTGAAACCAGACTTTGAACTCGCTTATTTTAATCGTGGCATGACCCGATTCGCCATGGAAGACTATGCAAATGCGATTATCGATTTTGATAATTCTATCAAACTGAACAACAATCCAGAGAGCCACTTTACAAGAGGACGAGCAAATTATTTCTTAGGTAATAAGGAGTTAGCTGTTGAAGATTATTCAAACGCGATTGGTGCAGATAAGTCGCACGCACAGGCATTTTACTACCGTGGAGGTGTGAAGTTTGAGAATGCAGACTATGAAGGAGCCGTGAAGGATTTTGATGCTGCGATTGCGATCAAGACTGACTATGCCTATGCCTACAACGACAGAGGAAGTGCTAAACGTCAATTAAACGATTTGGATGGTGCAATTAAAGATTATCAGAAGGCTATTTTGTTGGACAAACAAATGACGTTTACTTACAACAATCTTGGAAGTGCAAAGCGTAAGAAAGGAGATTTTAAAGGAGCCATTCAAGAATATACCAAAGCCATTATGGTGGACGATAAGAGTTATATCGCTTATAACAACCGTGGAAGTGCAAAGTTCGATGATGGAGATTACAAAGGAGCCATTGAGGATTTCACCAAGGCATTTGAACTGAATAACAAATATGTGTACGCGTTGAACAATCGTGCAGCTGCGAAATTCAAAATGGATGATCTAAAAGGATGTGTGGAAGATTGCACTAAAGCGATTGCCATAGATGCGAATTATGCTTATCCGTATTTAAACAGAGGTAATGCGAAAGAATTGCTTCGAGATGAACGTGGAGCATGTGAAGATTGGAGAAAAGCTGCGAATCTAGGAGCTGAAGGAGCCAATGCATTTATCGGAATTTGCGAATAAGTCAGTTTAAAAAAATTAGAAATTATGTTGAAAAGATATACACTAGCAATTGCACTGATTTTTACGGGTGGATTGTTTGCACAAAATATAGAATTTGATAAGTCAAATTTTAAAGACGACAAGGATGGATTGAAAACTGCGAAAGACAACCTTAAGGCCGGAGATGATTTGTATTTCCAAGGTCCAGGATTTTATAAGGACGCCATTGCACCTTACGAAGCGGCAAATACGTTTAACCCTAACAATGCGGAGTTGAATTTTAAATTGGGAGACTGTTACTTGGCGTCGATGTTTAAGTTCAAAGCACTTCCTCATTTGGAGAAAGCAGAGAAGTTAAATCCAACAGTTGATCCGCGTCTACAGTATTTATTAGGAAAAGCATACCACTTGGATATGCAATTTGACAAAGCAATTGCGGCGTACGGAAAATTTCAGCGTTCAGTGATGGGGGGAGCAGATCCTGCAATTATTCAGGATGTCATGATGCGCATTGAGCAATGTTCGAATGGAAAACGATTGGTGGACAATCCAATTCGCGTATTCGTAGATAACTTAGGTGATAACATTAATACACAATACAATGAATACGGCGCAGTGGTGTCTGCCGATGAATCGGTGTTAGTGTTTACTGCCCGTCGTCCTAATTCTACAGGTGGAAAAATTGATCCTCAGTTGAACGAACATTTTGAAGATATCTACATTTCATACAAACAAGACGATGGTTCATGGTCACTTGCGAAGAACATTGGTTCTCCAGTTAATACAAATGACCACGATGCGAACACTGGAATTTCTAACGATGGACAGAAGTTTGGAATTTACTTAGGGAAATCTAACGCAGGTGATTTGTACGAGTCTCGCTTGATAGGAGACGTATGGACAAAACCTGAATCAATGGGGAAAAACGTTAACACGAAGGATTACCACGAGTCATCTGCGTGTTACTCTCCTGATGGAAATACGCTGTACTTTGTTTCCGACAAGAAAGGTGGGTTTGGTGACCACGATATTTATGTGTCACATATGACAGAAAAAGGAGAGTGGGGACCAGCCGAAAATTTAGGGGCAGTTATTAATACTCCTTACTCTGAAGAAGGGGTGTTTATGCATCCTGATGGGAAAACGCTGTACTTTAGTTCGCAAGGACATTCATCTATGGGTGGATTTGACATTTTTAAGTCAATTTACAACGAAAAGACAAAAACGTGGAGCAAGCCTGAAAATTTGGGCTATCCAGTTAATACAACAGATGATGATGTTTTCTTTGTTATTTCGGCAAGTGGACGTCACGGTTACTATACTTCGATGGGAGAGGACAGTCGTGGATTACGTGATCTATACATGGTTACGTTCCTAGGAGCGGAGAAAGAAATGGTCTTGAACAACGAAGATAATTTATTAGCAAGTATTGCTGCTCCTGTAAGTGAAGTTGTCATTGCTCCTGTCGTTGAAGTGAAAGAAGCTCAATTGACTATTTTAAAAGGGGTAATCACGGATGCCCTTACAAAGGATGTGTTGGAAGCAGAGATTGAGATTGTGGACAATCAAGCGAATGTTGTAATTGCTACCTTCAAGTCGAATAGTGCAACAGGAAAATACTTGGTTTCTTTACCAGCAGGTAAAAACTATGGTATTGCTGTGAAGAAAGAAGGGTATTTGTTCCACTCAGAAAACTTTGATATTCCGAGTACAGCAGCTTTTCAAACTGTTGAGAAGGACATCGAATTGAAAGGATTAAAAGTAGGATCTAAGATCGTTTTGAAAAACATTTTCTTTGATCTTGACAAAGCCACTTTGAGACCAGAATCGACAGCTGAGTTGAACCGTTTGGTGAAGTTAATGAATGATGTACCAACCCTTAAAATTGAGTTGTCAGGTCACACTGATTCACAAGGTTCTGATTCTTATAATCAGGGCCTTTCAGAGCGAAGAGCACAAGCTGTTGTTGACTTTGTAACGAAAGCCGGAATTAGTGCAAGTCGTTTGGTGTCTGCGGGATATGGAGAGACACAACCCATAGCGACGAATGAAACGAAAGAAGGACGTCAACTGAACAGAAGAACAGAGTTTAAAGTTCTTTCGCTTTAAAACGTACGTTTAAGGAAATAGGAAAAGGGCTGTCCGAAAGGGTGGCCTTTTTTTTGTGCCGCGCTCCGCGCGCAATGGTATGTGGTGATTTCATAACCCAAAGCTGATGGCTTTGGGTTATGAATGTGTAGCGCTCCGCGCTGATTGTGATAGGGAAAGATTTAGAAGGACGGAGATTTGTGGTGCGTAGCTCCAATTCGTTGTTTGGTTTTGTACCGCACTCAGCGCTAGTTGCAACACACATACATATATTTGTTTTTGAAGGAAAGTGCCTAAGGTGATTATTGAGAAATCATCTCTTATTACGGCACAGAGTGCCACACTTTACTAACCGTCAGCTTGCAGCTGACGGTTAAATGCGTCTAATTCTTCCCAGCCCGCCTCAGGCGGGCTGTACAACAATCATCCCTAGAAAAGAAACTGTCGCTACTTCGCAACCTCTAACTTAAATGCTGATGTCTTATGGAAAGTGATCTCAGGATAATCCTGTTCTGCTGTTTGTAGGAGAAAAGATGTTTCTGCAAGAAAGACCAAATTATCATCTTTGTCAGTCGCTAAGTAGCGTGCTTTTGCTCTTTTGAATTCTTCTAGTTTAGCGATATTGTCGGTTGTTATCCAACACGCTTTATGAAAATTACGTGGGACAAAGCGACATTTAGCACCGTACTCGTGTTCCAGTCGGTAACTGATGACCTCAAACTGTAATTGTCCAACCGTTCCAATGATTTTTCGACTTCCCGGCTGCTGAATGAACAACTGTGCAACCCCTTCGTCCATTAACTGGCGAATTCCTTTGTCCAATTGCTTAGACTTCATTGGATCTAAGTTCTCCAATTCCATGAAAATTTCTGGAGAAAAGCTCGGAATTCCTTTAAACATAAATTGTTCACCTTCGTTCAAAGTGTCGCCAATTTTGAAATTGCCAGAGTCGTACAAACCGACTACGTCTCCTGGATAAGCTTCATCAATCACACTTTTATCTTGCGCCATGAAGGAAGTAGGGTTGGGGAATTTCAGTTTCTTACCTAAGCGCACGTGATTGTAGAAGGTGTTTCGTTCAAATTTTCCTGAGACAATACGCAAAAAGGCGATTCTATCTCTGTGCTTTGGATCTAAGTTGGCGTGAATTTTAAAAACGAATCCAGAGAATTTACTATCGTCTGGTTCAACCATTTTCAGATCCGTTTCTCTTCCTCTTGGTGACGGAGAAATTTCGCAAAAGGCATTCAATAATTCTTGTACACCAAAATTATTCACGGCAGAACCAAAGAAAACGGGTGCGACTTCACCTGATAGATAGGTTTCACGATCAAATTCAGTGTAAACGCCGTCAATGATTTCAAGTTCTTCACGCAATTCTGCAGCTTCATCTGTACCAATTATCTCATCTATTTCGGGAGAGTTGAGGTCAGAAATGGATTGTACGTCATCTGAGATCCCTGTTTTATTGGGAGAAAACAGGTTTAATTCCTTTTTGTAAATATTGTAAACACCCTTAAAGCGATCTCCCATGCCTATTGGCCAAGAAAGCGGACGCACCTTGATTTTCAACTTGTCTTCCAACTCATCTAACAGATCAAAAGCCTCCTTACCGTCTCTATCCAATTTATTGATGAAAATGATAACGGGTGTGTTACGCATGCGACACACTTCCATCAATCGCTCGGTCTGCGACTCAACACCGCTTGCGACGTCGATAACAAGTATAACGCTATCTACAGCCGTAAGTGTTCTAAATGTATCTTCGGCAAAATCCTTGTGTCCAGGTGTATCGAGAATATTGATTTGTTTCCCATTGTAGTTAAACGCCATGACGGACGTCGCCACAGAAATCCCTCTTTGTTTCTCAATCTCCATGAAATCGGAGGTCGCTGTCTTCTTGATTTTATTGTTCTTAACCGCACCAGCCGATTGAATTGCTCCACCAAATAGCAACAGTTTTTCTGTCAATGTGGTTTTACCGGCATCCGGGTGAGAAATGATCCCAAATGTTCTTCTTTTCGCTATTTCAATGGCATTGCTCATGTACGTTTCTTTTTCGACCGCAAATGTACTGAATTATTAAGACCGCAAGACGTTAAGACTACAAGATATTAAGACCCTAAGTTGTTAAGACGTTCTTAATCGATTGGAATGAGAAGATAAATTATCTTTGTTCGTCAAAAATGGATTCGCCATCAAACGAATGAGTCCTAAAGTCTTAATATCTTACCGTCTTACCGTCTCCTTAAAACTTGTAGCTTACACCTAAACTAGGCATAATCGGGAACTGAAGAATTTGTTCGTTCGTAATACGATTGACATAGAAGATGTTCTTTCTGTTGTACGTATTTGTAACAGAAGCAATGATCTCCATGATCGTTTCATTTTTGAATGTGATACGTTTTTTCACAGTAATATCCAATCGGTGATAGTAAGGCAAACGCTCACTGTTAAATCCACCCAAAACCGTTGTTATGTTGTTTGAATTATCCGTCGTGTAATCTGTGGTAACGCCCGTCGTAAAGTTTTGTCCTTCGAAATTACCAGCTGTTGGAGTGTAAGGAAGACCAGAACCTAAGTTCCAACGAATACTCAGTTCAACTCCTTTGTTTTTTCCAAAAAGGTAAGTTCCAACTAAGTTAACACTATGTCGTCTGTCGAATACAGGGAAATAAGTTGTGTCTCCATCCCAACGCGTAGAATGTCCGTAAGAGTATACCCCCCAAAGAAACAAGCGATCTCCAGAATATTTTACGAGGATATCTGCACCGTACGATTCTCCATTTTCAAGAATAAAATCCTTTTTAAGAACGTCGTCAATTGTTGAGAATGCCGCTTCGTCTGGGTAGAGTTTATTTTGGTTGATGTTACTCAGCTGACTGAAGTACTTGTAGTATCCTTCAACGTTAAATGAAATCTTATTGGTAAGATCATATTCAAATCCACCAATCGCATGCCAAGCGTACTGCAATCCGTTTCTTGGGTTTTTCTCATTTTGAAAAACGGTAACGAATGTTTCCTGCACATTGCTTGGGGCTGATAAAAACCCATTGAACAAATTAATGACATCTCTATCAGATGATGCAGAGGTAAAGTTTTGAGAGAAACGTCCACCAGATGCTTTTAAACGTAGTTTTTCAGTTGCATTGAATTTAACACCTAAACGTGGCTCTGGAGAGATTGTACCCAAAGAAGCATACATTTGTGCTCTAAAACTTGGTTGAACAACCCAACGTGTAGAAACAAAATTATAACTTAAGAACAAGCCGACTTCAGTCGTAAAGTTATCAGCTGTGATTTTCTTTTTTGCTTCGTTGTACGTTTCAAACTTAGTATTGAAACCGCTTAAGTTAATTCCGTAGTTTAACTCTCCATTGTTTTTTAAGAAGTAGGTGAAGTCAAAACCGAGGTCAAAACCACCGATAGAACTGCTTCTTGGAAGTACTTCAGTTTCTCCAATTGGTTCGTTGAATGTTGTGCTGTATGAGCTACCATTTACGTGACCACGCACAAAAATTGGTGAACTATTTGGTACCAAAAGGAAGTTAATTCCACCACCGCTTTGTTTCCAGTTGATTTCAGCAATATCGTAATCTACTTTATCATCGTTATGAAAACCAAATGCACTGAATTTAGATCCGCCATCACCTTTGAAGGTAACTTTCCCGTACAAATCGGTGAAGCTAAAAGGCATTCCCAATCCATTATTGATACTTGGGTAGAGCGCTTGAGCAGAGTAATCAATTAAACTGTGTTTTGCAGAAAGAATATAGGTTGCAGCACTCGGCTTTCCATCTTTAGGACGGGCAAATGGTCCTTCAAGTACAGCTTTTGCCATAAATGGTGAAACGGAAACTTTACCACCGAATTTTTGTCTGTTCCCATCACGATAAGTAATATCCATGATGGAAGAGATTCTACCACCGTAACGTGCATCAAATCCACCGGTGTAGATACTTGCATTCTGGATAAGTTCAGTTTCAAAAATTGAGAAAAAACCAATGGAGTGAAATGGATTGTAGATGGTCATTCCATCTAATAATATTTTATTTTGAATTGGTGTTCCTCCACGCACGTACAATTGTCCACCTTGATCTCCTGTAGTAACAACCCCTGGAGTGATACTAAAAGCTGCAACGATATCGTTTTCACCACCCAAACTAGGAATTCGTTCCAACCCTTTTTTATCTAATCGTATTTCCGAAATTAAGACTTGCGTGTTTTTTCGTTGAGCGTCTGCGCTGACTTCTACTTCTCCTAAATTTTGTACGCTTTCTTTCTTTTCTAATAGAAACTCAACATCTAGAATACCTTGTGCTTCAGCAGTAACTTTTTTTGTAATGGTTTGGTATAGTGCACTTTCAACTTTTATAATATACTCTCCAGCGTTTAGTTTCGACATGGAATAGAAACCGTTGACATCGGTAACATCTCCAGTTACGGTGGTGCTATCCAGAGCTAAAAGACGTACTTTTTCAAAAGGCATAGGTTCCCCGTTCTTCTTGTCATAGATAAATCCACGAATGGTAAAGTCTTGTGCAAAAGCTAATTGCGTTAGAAATAAAGTAAGGAGCGTAGTATAAAAAAGCTTCATGTTCATTGAGTATCTAGTTTTAACAGGCGTCGAAGATAAGATAAAGGAACGAATATCAATTGGATAATTAATTGAAAAATGATGAACGGTACTGATTATTGATTGTTTGGGAAAGTGATGAATACCACCCCGAATATCTAATCGTAATCCAATAGGAGATTCTACCTCTCGCTTTGTTTTGCTTTGTCCCAGTAAGTATCCATGATTTCAAGTGAACTTTCCCCAATAGGTTGAGCATCGTTTTTCATTAGTTCTTCCATTTTTTGGAATCGACGAATGAATTTAACGTTTGTCTTAGCCAATGCATTTTCTGGGTTTATATCTATAAATCGGGCATAGTTAATCAACGAGAACATCAAATCTCCAAATTCTTCTTCAATGCGCTCGGGCGATTGATTTGATTCAACTTCTTCTTCAAACTCAGCAAGTTCTTCTTTGACTTTAAGCCAAACATCAGCGCGGTTGTCCCATTCAAATCCCACACCTTTCACTTTTTCCTGAATCCGTGCAGCTTTTACCATTGCTGGAAGTGAGCTTGGTACTCCCTCCAGAACAGATGATTTTCCCTCTTTCAGTTTAAGCTTCTCCCAATTTGATTTAACTTCTTCTTCGGTTTCCGCTTTTACGTCCCCATAAATGTGAGGGTGTCGATGGACTAACTTATCACAAATTTTTGTTAGAACGGAAGTCACGTCAAACGCATTTTTCTCAGCGCCAATTTTGCAGTAAAAAACCATGTGAAGGAAAAGATCACCGATTTCCCCCTCTAACTCACTTAGGTCGTTTTTAATAATAGCATCAGCAAGTTCGTAGGTCTCTTCGATAGTTAAATGACGTAGCGATTCAAGGGTTTGCTTTTTATCCCACGGACATTTTTCACGTAAATCATCCATGATAGTAAGTAAGCGTTCAAAGGCCTCTAGTCGTTTGTCCATCTTTTTTATTTCAAAATTAATATTATTCTTACTTTGCTGACGAATTATTAATTTTGCCGTTGTGAAATCATTCTACCTCGTCATATACGTTCTACTTTCGTTTACCTGTTACGCACAGCTGAAGAACGATGTGTGGGTAGAAATGAAAGGAAAAGCTGGATTTTTAGCTGCGCACAGAAGTGTAATGGGACATTTAGCGACTGAGCATGCGTTCGCTGGAGAACTAAGTGTTTATTTCCGATCAAAGAATGCAAAACCATGGCACGAGGCCTATAAAAATCCATTCTTTGGAGCAACGTTATTTGCCGGTACCACTGGAAATCGTGAATTATTGGGAGAAACCGTTGGAATTATTGGTTTTTCTAGTTTTCCGCTCATCAATAGAAAGCATTATGTTTTGTCCGGTAAAGCAGGATGTGGAATCGCTTATTCGACAAATTACTACGATCAGGAAGATAATCAGTTGGGAATGGCAATTGGTTCTTCAGTCAATGCGCATATTTGCCTTGGTTTAGAGAACAGGATTTTACTTGGAGACCATTCAATCAATGTTTCAATTGACATGACCCACTTCTCTAATGGTGCAACAAAAATGCCGAATTTAGGACTTAACCTGCCGTTTTTAGGCTTGGGATATGGTTACCGAATTAGTGAGGGGATAGATACGAATTATGTGCATGCGGCTTATAAGAAATCGTGGCAGTTTGGGTTGATGGGAATTGTATCAGTGAAGGAAATCTATCCGACAGGAGGAAGAAAATATCCCGTCTTTAACTTGAATCTTGTTGGACGAAGATTTTTCAGGCAACGCGTAGGAATGGAAGCATCGTTTGATGTCTTTTCTAAACAAGCTGTTTTGGGGTACCACAGCGATATTCGAAAAACGCAAGCGGAAATCATTCAACTAGGTGTTTTTGCAGGATATATTTTACCTATGGATAAGTTTCACTTGCTAGTAGGAATGGGGGTGTATGTGCGTGACAAGTACAAGCCCGATGATCCGATGTATCACCGAGTTGGAATGCGCTATGTGTTTGACAATGGGATAAATATCAACTTGGTGCTAAAATCACACTGGGCAAGAGCAGATTATATTGAATACGGAATTGGTTATACGTTGAAGCGATGAAAGGAATTTTAACTCTACTGATAGCGACTTTTATTATCATCGGATGCAAGAAGAAGGAAGATAAAACCTGTCTAAAATCGACAGGACCAGTAACGTCCAAGGAAATTCTACTGGAACCGTTTGACAAACTTTTTATGGGACCGCACTTGAAATATGAGCTCGTTCAAGACACAGTAAACAAGGTGGTATTAAAAGGAGGGGAGTATTTATTAAACGGGATTAGTTTAACTGTGGATAACGAAAATAGACTCCTGATTACCAATGAAAATAAATGCGCATTTCTAAGACCATACGACGAAATTGTGGTAGTTGAAATTCATTTTGTCAACCTCGTTAACATCAATTTTGAAGGAACGCAGGAAGTCATTTGTGCAGATACACTTTCGGTTACAGATTTGTCGCTAACGATTCGAGATGGGGCCGGGCATTTTAATTTAATGGTAGAAGGAAATTCTGTAGATGTATTAATTACGCACGGCTGGGGTAACTACACCGTTTCTGGTAGTGTGGAATTCGCCAAATTTAATCTGAATAGCAACGGCTTTGGCGACGCATACAACCTACAGGTTAACAGTGAGTTAATTGCAATTTCTTCGACTGTTGGTGTAATGAAAATTCGCGCAGACAATTGTGCACTTTTGACGGAGATTAATCAATCTGGTGATATCTGGTACAAAGGAACGCCGAGCAGCACGGAGCACAACCAATATGGTTCAGGTGCACTGGTCAATAAAAATTAGTACCTTTGTCTAAAGCAAATAGTATGGAGTTAATTCTTATTTCAATCGGACTTTTAGCACTTGCCTTTGCGGGAATTGCAATAAAAATTTGGGCAAAAAAAGGCGGCAAATTTACGGGAACATGTGCCAGCAATAACCCATTTCTCAATAAAGAAGGTGAGGCATGCGGATTGTGCGGAGCGCTTCCAGAAGAAAAGTGTAAAAGCGACGAAGCTTAAATACTTCGTTTCAGCTGCATTAGAATTTTAAATGCATCGTCAATATCAGAAGAATCTACAATAACAGTGAACTCATTCGCTGTAGATACAACTTGTTCAATATTGATTCCATCCCATGCCAAATGCTTCATGATGTAATAATACACTCCAAACGTTTCAGTATTTGTTTCTGGCAGTTTTACAGTGATTGAAGATAAATCCGTATTGTGTCCTTTTGAGTTTTCTTTCGCAAAAATACGTTTTACTTCATCCGCATATTTTGTGTTTAGAATATAGGTAGTTTCCGTTATTCCTTTACACAATGCGAAAAAGCTGTCTTTATCGTTTTGGGTATATTTAATCAGCTCGTTTTGACAATCACGTAATGATTCTGAATTTTCAAAAGTAAAATCAACCAAGTCGCTACGCACAAGAAAATCTCCAATGCCACCGATTACCTTTTTGATTTTGATATCAAGCTTGTGGTACACGCCTGGTGTCATGCGTTTAATAGCCATGACAATAGCACCTTCCTTAATTTCCTTGTTGGTCATTTTTTCGACCTCAGGAATGATTTTGCGTGCTAGCGCAGATACATTGATTAAGTTTTCCGTCATTGCCTCTCTAAGGAAAGGACTGCGGTTTATAATTTCTTCAGTTATTTTACTTATTGAACTCATATGTTGGTATTATAGTAGTAGCTGGGACAAATTTAATAAATTATCACAATGCGATTAAAAAAATAACAAAAAAAATAATTTCACCTCTATTTCCCGGAAATTAGTTGGTTTACTAACGTTAAAACGCTTTCCAGTTGTTCTTCTTTTGTTAGCGAAGTATTATCCAAAACAATGGCGTCTTCTGTCTGAATAAGCGGACTTTCCGCGCGAGTTGTGTCAATTAAATCACGTGACTGCAGATTTTCTTGAACCTCTTGACGAGTGGTGCTAATTCCTTTTTGAACGAGCTCATCAAACCTGCGTTGTGTTCTGACCTCAATGGAAGCAGTGACAAATAATTTAAGTTCCGCATTGGGAAAAACAACGGATCCAATATCCCGTCCATCCATTACAATTCCACCACCTTGTCCCATTTTTTGCTGTTCGTCGACTAATTTGACTCGCACTTCTTTGATCTCAGCAATCCGTGATACGCGTGCAGCAATTTCTGGTTTTCTGATTTCAGTTTCAACGTTTTTATTGTTTAAGTACATCTCAGGAAGCTGAGTAGCAGGGTTGATTTCAAAATGCAAGTTAATCGAAGGTAATGCGGATATCAATTTGGGAACATCAATGGTTTCATCGCTAATGATTCCGTTTTGAAGTGCAAAATAAGTCACAGCGCGATACATTGCACCAGAATCGATAAATACATATCCCAATTCTTTGGCGACGTCCTTAGCCAGTGTGCTCTTACCGCAGGAAGAGTAACCGTCAATTGCTATGGTGATTTTTTTGTGCATTGTCAAAATAATGCCCGAAAGATAGTTAAAATTTGATGGTTTACTCTCGGACAGGTAAGCGGAAATCAGTCCAAAAACAAGTTGGAACGCGTAAATTTAAAGTCGATGACCTCATTTTCCCGTAACACTTTTAGTTCCACCACCTCAATTTCATGAAAGCGCTTTGATATGATAAGTTCACACCAGTCGTTCAGTTGCATGTCTTTGTAGTTCTTGCCTGCCAGTTCAATGATTTGATCTCCCATCTGCAGTCCGGCTTTTATCGCTGCTGAGTTACTGACTATTTCGTTTACGATCAATTTACCATCCCTGAAGAAGTATTTGAAACCGAAGGAGTCATACGTTGAATTGTCAAACTCTTGAGCGCTTGAAAAGGTGATCTTATTTTGTCCCCAATCATAGGTGACTACATAATTTTCGAAGAATTCATTTCCCAGCGTTACAGCACCATTTTCGTGAAATGCTACAAGCTGGTTGTGCACTAAAAGATCACCAATTTTCGCAGTAGGAGATACAAGTATATAAGTGGTGTCGTTCTCGCCAGCGCCATAAAGTCCTGAAATGGAATTACCAAACGCTTTCAGAATCTTCAGTGTTGAATCATTTGCTATAACATCTTCGTACGATTTCTTCGAAAACGAAAATCCTTGGTTGGATCCTGAATCCACTGTAATATTTTCAACCAGGACATTCCCTAGCGTAATGTTTATTTTTGGAGTACCTGTTAGTTGTGGCGTAAATGACACCTCTTGTCCGTCTATTATCTGCAATGAATCTAACGTGTTCGAAATACGAATTTGTTTGTTCTTATAGTCGATTTGCCAGAGTGCCTGACGCATTAAATTGGCTCCAATAATTCCATCAATTTCTAAACAGGCAATTTCATTGGACTGAGTAAGATCAGCAACTGCAGCGCCCGTGTTCAGAAAATCAATACCTCCTATCGTCACTTTGTCAAGCAGAACATACTCAAGACTGTTCTTTTTTCCTTGTGAATCACCTGTGTTTCTGTTAAGTTTAGCCTTGAGGTTTAGCGCTGTCGCTACTTCGGTTGATAGCACATTCGGCGCGCCTGTATCTAGTAGAAAATTGAAATTCTGACCATTTACGGAGGCTTCAATAATTATGAGTCCCATTCGCTCTTCATAGTTGAACTCAGATAAAAAATTGGTTTGTGCGACTTCTCCCTTTTTCATGAGACTCACCATCTTAAGTCCACTGCAACCACAAAAGAGAACGATTAAAAAAGACAGTACGGTGTAATTTAGGTATTTCATGATCAAACGCTTAGATAAATTCTTGGTCTAAGATAGAGATTGTTTTTTAATCACCGTATATGAATATTGAGTAGATTCACCCACTTTTTTGATGTATGGAGTTCAATACGGAAGATGAATATATTGGGTGGTTAGATCGCTTGGCTGATGATGATTTTGTTGTCATTGACGATTTTATTACCCCCGATCTCCACGCGCAGATTTTTTCCTTTTTCCAGCAACGACTGGAAGAAGATGATCTTGCCAAGGCGGGAATTGGAGCATTGGGTGATCATACGATTGATAAAAAAATTCGTGGCGACTATGTGTATTGGTTGGATGAAAAGAGAGATACTGAACTGGACGTCTTTTACCAGCAACTAAACGAACTGGTTGAGCAAATTAAACGGCTTTGCTTTTTGGGAATTTCGGATGTTGAATGTCATCTTGCTTATTATCCCACGGGAACTTTCTACAAGAAACACGTCGATCAGTTTAAGGAGCGAAGTAACCGCATCATTTCGTTTGTGCTTTATCTGAATCCGGATTGGAAAGAAGGGGATGGGGGTGAATTGGTCATTTACAAAGAGAACCAAGAGATAAAGATTGAACCTTTCAAATCACGGTTGATCTTGTTTAAAAGCGCAGGTGTGGAGCATGAAGTACTCACAACCAATGCAGATCGCTACAGTCTAACTGGCTGGATGTTGAACAATCCTGTTGGACTCGGATTTTTGAACACGTGATCGGTTCAATTTTGTATCTTTGCCAGCGAATTGATTAATTATCACTAAATTCATCCTCGATGAAATTTACAGAACTGAACCTTGAAGAAGGGTTATTAGAGGCTATTTCATACATGGGTTTTGAAAATGCAACGCCCATTCAAGAAAAAGCCATCCCATACGTATTAGAGAACAGAGACTTAATTGCATGTGCCCAAACAGGTACAGGTAAAACGGGTGCTTTCGTCTTGCCGATTTTGAACAAATTGGTAGGGAAGACCGAAGTCTGCACAGATACATTGATTATTGTCCCAACACGTGAGTTGGCGATACAGATCGAACAGCAAATTCAAGGATTGGCTTATTTTGTTTCCGTAAGTTCAGTTGCCATTTATGGTGGCGGTGGCGGAAAAGATTGGCAGATGGAAAAAGAAGCCTTGGTAGGAGGGACGGATATTATCGTTGCGACACCAGGAAAACTGCTTTCGCATTTGAAGCTAGGTTATGTGAAGTTTGACAAGGTGAAACACTTGGTTCTTGACGAGGCTGATCGTATGTTGGACATGGGATTTATAGATGATTTGAAAAAGATTATCTCTTACCTTCCAGAGAAGCACCAGACGTTATTGTTTAGCGCGACTATGCCCAAAAGTATTTCGCAACTGGCGCAAAGTATCTTGCACAATCCAGCAGAAATTTCGTTGTCGATTTCAAAACCTGCTGCAGGTGTCGATCAAAAGGTCTACTTGGCACACGACGATCAGAAAGCGAAGGTTGTCGCGCATATTTTAGCAGAACGGAAACATTTCGACAGCATTATCATTTTTACTTCAACAAAGAGCAAGGTGTCCGAAATTGTGAAGTCACTGCGCGTTTCAGGTTTTGCGTCGAAAGGAATTTCTTCCAATTTGGAACAAGATCAACGTGAGGAAGTCTTACGTGGTTTTCGCTCGAAACGCATTCGTATTCTCGTAGCAACGGACGTAATGAGTCGTGGGATTGATATCAAGGAAATAAACATGGTCATCAACTACGACGTGCCTCATGATGCGGAAGATTATGTTCACCGTGTTGGAAGAACTGCTCGTGCGAACACGAAAGGAGAAGCGATCACGATGGTGAACCTAAAAGATATGGCGCGCATGCAAAATATCGAGAAGCTAATAGAAATGACCGTTCCAAAGTTTCAACCGCCAGCAGAATTAGGAGAAGGACCCGTTTGGAGAGAACGAAGTGAAGGTTCATCGTCACATAAACGTCCATTCAATAAAAATAAACGCCCTTTCAAGAAGAAGGTATAGTATTATCTAATACTGATTATTTCTTCACGTACTGCGTCAAAATGACAATACGTTGACCGTCCACCTTTCCTTCGATGTGTTCGGCATTATCGTGAACAAGTGTGATGTTGCGCACTGCTGTCCCACGTTTTGCTGTAAAACCTCCACCTTTGACTTTTAAATCTTTGATAAGAACAACAGAATCACCCGATTGAAGTTCAACACCGTTGCTGTCGATGTGTTTTATTTTTGTTTCATTCTGACCTTCCTTTGCCCAGTTCAACGTACTGTCTTCAAGGTACATCATATCGAGCAGATCTTGCGACCAGCCTTCGTTTTTCAGTTTGTTCAGCATGCGCCATGCAACGACCTTTACGGCTTCAACTTCGCTCCACATGCTATCGTTGAGGCATCTCCAGTGATTGCTGTCTGGTTCAGTTTCACCACTAATTTGTGATTTACACGTCGCACATACATATACACATTGGTCACTGTTTACACCAGCTGTGGGTGGTACGACATATGCCGATAGGTTTTCTGTCGAAGTACACAATTCACATGCATTTCCGCTTCTCGTTGCTAGTTGTTTTTCCATTTGGGGTTTTATTATTTTTCAAGATTATAGACCATCAGGTCAATTACTATTGGCGCTTTTTTCACCAATTCATTTGTCGTTGAAAGCTCACTGTCACCATATAAGCTTTCAAATTGAACCATATTGTCGTGGTGCTCCATGGTCAGTTTAATACGGACAGGACATTTGTCTAATTTCGATCCAGGAGTAATAAATACTCCGCCTTCATAATCCCAGCCAAATCCTGAGAAATGGAAGTCATCACCGTTCCATTTTCTTAGTTCATTAATTTTCATCCCTGTGAAAAGTCCACAATTTGTCGGTACCTTCTGTTTATTTACCACTTCGTAGTTTTCATCGTATTCAAAGTAGGAAACTTCGATGGAACTTAATTTTGTCGGTTTATCTTGATCCCACAGGTATTTGATGCGATGCCCGTTCGCAGGATTTCGAATAATGGTATGTTTTAATTCAACTGTACCTTCTGCGTACCAGCTAGAGCCATGGGTGACGTTCTCTTTTCCAAATGCATCGATGATTTCTTGTTTGGTTCGTAATTGGGCATAATCTTCAAATACCTTGAACTCTAGAGTTGAACTAGTTTCTTCTTGTTCGTTAATAGCTTCGTCACTGGTTTCATCGGAATTAACCGTTGATTCATCGGAGTTAGAAAGTTCAGTTTCTTGCGTGTTTGAATCCGAAGAACAGGAAACGAGGGCAAAGGCAATAAAAATAGCGAGCAGTTGTCGATGCATGTACATATGTTTTGAGTACGTATGGCAAAGATAAATATTTAAGTTGGTTCACGCTATTGTTGCGCTGATGCAATTTACTTTGTAGGAGTAATTCGTGTATCAATGAGGTGAACAATTTTCCAGCCATCTAAATAAGCTAGTACAAACGAATTGACTCCAGTATGCGATAGTTCGTCATTGACATAGAACGAGTACGGTGTCCACACATGCGCCAGTAACCCATCGACTTCTACTTTGTATTCTTCTATTTTTTCTAGGAATTGCAGATCACTCGGAATACCACCCATCTGTTTCATGAAATCATTCAATTCGTCATTGGTGATCATTCCCTCTACATTTTTGCCTTTCACAATTGTTCGTATGACGCAATGTTCGTCGAAATGGGAGCGTAGGGCAGAGGTATCTTTCTTATGAAATGCTTCAAAAAATTGTTCAATCACTTGTTGAGGCGTTTCTGTTTGCGCATTGATGTGCAGTGATAAGAATAGAATTGGGATAAGAAATCGTTTTTTCATGGGGTGGATTTTACTGATAAATATAGTAAAAGTTGGTGATATTTAGCTTCATTGCTAGCTTTGGTTTGTATCGGTGAACCGTTTTTTTTATCTTTAAAAGATTAATCTACCTGTATGATATGTACAAAAGCGTCCATTATTGGCATTATTTTAACCACCTCTGTATGTTTTTTTTGTAGGGCGCAGCAGTCGTCGGAAAGAGAAGAGATGAAACTGAGTTCTGAGGTTTCTGGAGTAACAAGGTATGTCTATGACTTTAAATACAAGGATAGCATTCTGCCCTTAGATCTCATTCATGCATTGAATTGGGAGAAAATCAATGGATTTGAGTTTAATGCGCACGGATGCAAAACATTGAGTACTTCTTATACTTATGATCCCATCCGATTCACTATTTACGATTATGATGGAGAGCAGCGCATCATTGTAGAGGACATGTTCATTGGTGACACCAGCAATCTTTACAGTGGCAAACGTTATTTTTACAATCAGGATGGAAAACTGTCTCAGATCAAACCTAAACTGGAAAATGGTAATATGGTTCAGTCGCCCTATCTTGTTAAACAGTATAAAAACGGGTTGCTTGTGAACGAATGTGTGGTGTCGAATGATAGTACGGTTTTTGACTGTGAAAAGGTGGTCGAAACAATAAAGGACAACAGGAAAACTACAACGTTTTATAAGGAAGGTGAGCAGAGCTGGGTCAAAATAGCAGACGTGAATACGGGGTTGCTTTATTCAAAGATCCATTATAAAAAGGATGGAACCCTAAGGGATTCAGAAGAGCATACTTACGATCAAAAAGGTCATCTTATCAAAACAGTTATGGGGAATGGAATGTTTGGCGGTATTACATATTGGTATGAAGTGTTTGAATATAATCCTGATGGAACACTAAAGAAAAAAACAAGGTATGATAAGAATGAGATTTCTGAAGTACAGGATTTCTCATATGATGATCATAAGAATGTTGTTGAAGAAATCACCACTTACTTAGAACAAAATCACGTTAGCAAGACTATTTATGAGTACACCTATGATGATTATGGCAACTGGATTATACGCTTAACCTATCCCGCGATACCTGGAAAAAAATTGCGTCCTGATCGTGCCGAGTATCGTAAACTCACTTATTTTAGGTAACAAATTGGTTGTGTTATTAAAGTTATAAATAGTTCCCTGATCAAAGTAAATTGAGAAGCGCATGAAAAAAAATCTAATTAGAAATATACTGTGGATCGCATTAATTGCGGTCTGGAGTTTTGTAGCTGGCGGAAACTTTCACCTTGGGTGGGGACGAGAACCTTCCATGAGTTTTAGGATGGGTTTCATAATGGGTGGAATAGCCATGTGGATTGTTTTTTTCGGAATGGGAATTCTTGTCTACCGATTTGCAAAAAAGAACGGAAGCGCAGATCCAACTAAACCTTCGCTTTTTGTGCTGAGTTTCTTCACACTCTGCTTTTTGTTCTTGGCATGGCTCAAGCAAGATGAGGTAGAAAAGGATCGATTCATTCAGTATACTGAGCAGAGTTTTATCATCTATTACAAAAGCAAAGCGCTTGCGATGGAGACAGAAATAGATGATATCGATCGGGAACTAGAAAGGATGTATTCATTAATTAAGTATGATTTACGGTCACATCCCAAACTCGAGGAGTTGATGAAGCAAAAAAGAACTGGTAAAGCACTTTTTGAAGAAAATACGTTAATCCCAGCATTGTGTGATAGTCTGATAGAACAGCATCGGGAATTTGGCTACGATTTGCCCATGGATATAGAGGCGTTGTTTTAATAGGTAGTTTGCGGTGATTTGAACCCAATTCACACCTGTTGTAGTGAAATGTTTTGAGCAATAAAGCCATTGTTAATCAGCCGCAAACTGAAGAAAACGGTGACACGTGTTAAAATAAAAACGCCTTAGTAAGGTCTTTATTGACGTGAAAACTACCATTTTTTCAAAACTTGTTTTATTTTCGCTTATCTAATACATTATGACATATGAAACTCAAAAAAAATCTGAATTTAGGAAAGTCTACTTCCTCTATTCTACAAAAAATGATCGCACCAGTTTTACTGGTATTTATTTACTCATCTCTTAACGCACAAACTGTTACTGTTGGAACTGGAACTGGTTCTACAACTTCGGCACCTATTTCATCTTATTATGGATATTCGTATTCAGAATCCATTTATCATGCGTCAGACATCATAGCTGGCGGTGGGAGTATGGGAGTGATTACTACCCTTCGTTATTTCTACGTCAATAATGATTATGCCAATAGTAACAATTGGACGGTATTTATCGGAACAACAGATAAAAATACGTTTGCGAATACCTCCGACTGGGAAACGTCAGGTAACATGACACAGGTATTTTCTGGGACGGTTACTTTTCCTGCCAATGGTAACTGGTTGGAAATTACTCTAACTACGCCTTTCCAGTGGGACGGCACCAGCAACCTCGTTATCGGTGTAGATGAAAACGCGCCGAATTATAGTGCTTGTTGCGGTGCGAATTTTCAGACAACAACAGCTGTCGGGAGTAGAACAATTTACTATCGAAACGATTCTACCAACCCAGATCCGTCCTCACCACCATCTGGAACAGGTACCCTTACTAGTTTTCCGAATATTCAACTTGAAATGACGCCTGCACCAGCATGTGTGGGAACTCCAGCAATGCCTACTTTGGCGGTTGTTCCAAACAATACCATTTGTGAAGGTACGCCTTTCGAACTTTCAGTGCAAGAATCCTACTTCTTTTCAGGAATCACCTATCAGTGGCAGCAATTCGACGGAATCACTTGGAACGATTTAACTAACGATACTATTAATGTGTTCACCAGCACTGGAATTTCAGCAAACACCAGTTACAGAGTATTGGTAGGTTGTGAAAATTCAGGAATGGAAGCCATCAGTGATGCAGAGAATATGGTCATCAACATGAATCCAGTTCTTTCCGCAGATCTTCCTCACGCTGCGATTTGTACTGGTGAAATTGCCACAGTTAATGCGTCTGGAGCAGCTAGTTATTCTTGGTCTCCAGCAACAGGTTTGGATAACACCACTTCTGCTACTGTTAACGCGAATCCAACTTCATCAACGGTATATACGGTGACGGGTACGGATCTGAACGGATGTATTGGTACTGCAGCAGTCACCGTGATTCCAATGTCAGAGGTCGTAGCAGAATTAAGCGTTACTCCAGAAGATATTTGCGATTCAGGAATACCTGTTTTGATTTCTGTGGAAGGATTACCAGTGAATGCCAGTGGGGGGACGTGGAATTACCGTTTTCTTGAGGAAGACGGGATCACGATAGCGCAAAACTGGAGTGCAAACAATACCTTTACATACCTTCCTAACCAAGATGCTTCCTATACGTTCTACTATCAGTTAGAGAACTCGTTCTGTCCGGGAGAAGTGCTGGATTCAGTTCCTTTTAACTTTGTTGTAGGCTTCGGTGCTCAGGTAACAACGGTTGACTATGACTGTAACAACTTAGGAGGCAGTATTATTCTTTCAGATGTTTTCGGTCAAGTAGAAACCGAAGAGTTATATATGAATGACTTTTCTCCAACGGCCGATTTTACGGCACTTACCTTGACTGGAAGCGCAAATATTGCGGATAATCGTGCGGTACTAACTCCTTCTGCCACTGGACAAACGGGGTACATGGAGCTTAACGTTCCAGCATTTACTTCGGGACTTAATAACTCGTTCAACATCTCGTTTAATATGACAGCCGATCAGCCTATCAATAACTTCGGTACAGGTGGTGCAGATGGACTTACTTACTCTTTTGCTAATGATGCAACACCCGCTGCAAACGGAAGCGGACATAATGGAAAGGGAACCAAATTACGTCTTTGTTTTGATGCCGCGGACAACGGAAGTGAAAACGGTAATGCGACAGGTATATACCTTGTATATGGATGGACAGCGGGTAACGCATTCGGTCCAGCGAGTACACAAACACTTGAATATAGCAGTAACACATCACTGTGGAAATACAAAACAGATGTACCTGTGGAAATGAGCATAGATTCGGAAGGACGAGTAACTGTAATCGTTGATGGAGTTACGGTGTTTTCACAAGTTCAGTTGCCAGCGTCCTACCAAACGGAAGACGTATCTTCATGGAAGCACCTGTTTTCAGCAGCAACGGGAGGCGATGCACTCCGTCATGCGATTTCCAACTTGAATATCAGCAGTGAAACGTTGAATTTTGGTATTTCTAGTGGTTCCGCCCTGGATGTTCCGACGAGCTGGCAGGAGCATGGTGATTTTACAGATCTTGCGCCGGGAACTTACCACGTTTGGCTTTCAAAAGACACTGATGCCCTTTGTGGTAAGAATATTCAGACTGTTGAAATTCTCAATACCAATCCGATTGTAACACTTGGAAGCGACACAACTATTTGTCAAGGAGAAACACTAGTGCTGGATGCTGGAAACCCAGGTTCCACATATACATGGAGTAATACTAGTGAAGTAACACAAAGCATAGAAGTTCAAAATGAGGGAGCTTATGTCGCTTACGTTGTTGCAGCGAACGGGTGTATTGGTATCGGAACAATCAACGTGGACGTACTGGAAGCGCCAGAAGCTGATGGTATTTACATGCAGGGAATATATCCAACTATGAACTTCACGGTGCTCAACGCAAGCGATGCGAATAGCTATAACTGGGATTTTGGCGATGGAACCAGTGTTTCTAACGCACCAGCGAGCATTTCACACAGTTATTCAGCAGGTGGAACGTACGATGTAACTGTTACTCTAATTAATGAATGTGGTTCAACGGATTTAACTCAAGAGTTTGATGTGATCAATACCGTTTCCATAACCGAAAACAGTATGGAAGGTCCTTCTATTTATCCGAACCCAGTTTCTGGTATGTTCACGGTTCACCTCGACAATGAGTCTGACTCAGATATTAGAGTTTATACAACTACTGGAGCACTTGTTTACGAGTACAGCGCATTCAACGGTTCGCATATGATAGATGCTGCAGGATGGGAGAAAGGTGTTTACCTCGTGAAAGTGACGAATCAAAACCTTACTTCGGTATCGCGAGTGGTTGTTCAATAAAATTCCGACGCGATGAGCGTCTAGACACTAGAAAAACGGTAACTACATCCAGCATCGCTCGAAATTCAAGTGGTGGATGTAGTTACCACTATTATCCCAGAAGTGAAATGATTTATCATTTCATGTTGTTAGGAATTCTATTTTTGCATAGCAAAGGCTATTGAATGATAAAGAAGAAGGTTTCCAGGGGCTATAGAATCAGCAAGTACATTATCTACAAAGAAACACTCGTAGATTATAAGGAAACGTTTTGGTCATTTGTTGGATCTTTTCTTGGTATTGCGGCTATTGGTTTTCTCCAAAGTACTTATTTATCACCCTTAGAAAATGTTTTTTTAATTGGTTCGTTTGGTGCAACTGCAGTACTAATCTATGGTGCTATTCAAAGTCCTTTGGCACAACCAAGGAATTTAATTGGGGGACATCTCATAAGCGCTGTGATTGGAGTTACGATTTATAAACTCATCCCTGATCCAATTTGGTTGAGCGCTCCTTTAGCAGTTTCGCTTTCCATCGTTGCAATGCAATACACCAAAACGCTGCATCCACCAGGAGGAGCTACCGCTTTGATTGCCGTGGTAGGGACTGAAAATGTTACATCATTAGGTTATTGGTATGTGTTATCTCCTATATTGACTGGTGTGAGTATTTTACTTCTTGTTGCGCTTATTTTTAATAACATCACAGGACAGCGGAAATATCCAACAGACGGAAGGTTTTCAAGAAGTATAAAGTGGGTTGTTTCTCCAGCAAAAAAACGAATTCATAAATTGAAGAAGAAGGCACTTCGGTCCAAAGACAAGTAAATCGTTTTAGATTGTTTTGTCTTATTACCCTACAGCTCGCGCGGTTGGTACAAGCATTCGTTCACTTTTTCAAAATCTTCAGGTCGATCTGCGAGAACCATTAATACATCTTTTGCTTGTAATTCAGTTGAACCACCTGGGCGGATATATTCTCCGTTTCTTTTAATCATCACGATGAAAACTGACTTTGGGAAATTCAAGTCAACTATTCGATTGTTTACAGCCTGAAAATGGGGTAAAATCTCAA
>CAZXRU010000001.1:0-365984 GCA_964643345.1 uncultured Fluviicola sp. | reverse complement strand
CCTTGTAATCCAGCGACATCGTTAAATGTAACGTTGGTTGTTTCACCCTTCTCATAGATTTTGGCTTTCGATTTACCGATGTTAAATATTTGACCACCACCGCCGCCACCGCCGCCGCCAGTCATTCTTCTCATAACGAAAAGCCAGATGACAACAAGGATTGCGATTGGCAGAAGAAAGCTTAAGATCTGTCCAATGTAGTTTACTTCCTCCACAGGAGAAATTTCAATAATTGGTTTATTTTCAGCCTTTAATACTTCATTCAGTTGTTTGATTTCCGTGGTAAATGCGCTGGCATCCAATATTTTTACCGTAAATGTAGGTTTCCCTCCGGTTCGAGACCCCTTCAATAAAATATCCTTGATTGGTTTTAGTTCCCCTTTGCTTGATCCTTTTACGTATTTCTCACCTTCCTCGTTGAGTTTAAAATCAACGCGCACTTTATTTACAAGAGCGACATCTTCCACATACCCTTCTTTAGCAAGTGCGATAAATGTATTCTCTGATTTTATCGATCCTCCAGTTGAACTGGACATGAACAGTTGAAATCCAATAATGGCAACACCAATAATGGCATAAATCCAATAAATGGAAAATGGACTTTTCTTATTAGTATCTTTTTTTTGAGACATGTTTTACTTTTTAATTCAAATTTGGAATGTTTGTTCTTTTCGCGTCAGCCCATAAATCTTCTAGGTCAAAAAACGCACGGGTATCTCTGTAGAAAACATGAGCAACAACGCTCACATAATCCAATAAGATCCACTCACGGTTACTTTTACCTTCTATGTTCCATGGTTTTTCGGACAGTTCCTTTCGGGTAAATCGTGTCACCGCTGAACTAATACCATCTACTTGTGTGGATGATTCTCCTGAACAAATAACAAAGAAGTCGGCTACTGCACTTGCTATTTCTCGCAAGTCAAGTACAACAATATCTTGTGCCTTATTTTCTTGCATTCCTTCTACGATAGCGTCGCATAATATTTCTGAATTTTGCTTTGCTGATTTCTTTGCCATTTACTGTCTTTACTTTACTACTTACAAATCTAACGTTATAATTCAAATAAAACTTTACTTTTAATCCTAGCAATTGTTAAAAACTCTATGCAAATAGGACAAAAGATCATTCATTTAGAATCTGTCGATTCAACGAACAATTATGTTGCCAATCTCATTCAACGAAGTGAAATCTCCCATGGTACGGTAATATTGGCAGACGAACAATTTGCCGGGAAGGGACAAAGAGGTGCTGAATGGCACGTAAACGCTGGTGAAAATCTTACTTTTTCGTTTTTATTGGAGAACGTCAACCTGTCAGTAAGTCAGCAATTCTATTTGACACAAGTTGTTTCGTTGAGCTTGATCAGTCTGTTGAAAAAATTGAAGCTGACCGCACAAATTAAGTGGCCGAATGACATCTATGTCAAGGGAAGTAAAATTGCAGGGGTTCTCATTGAAAATCAAGTTTCGAACGGGATGGTTAATAAATCGATAATCGGGATTGGATTGAATGTAAATCAGCAATCATTTGAGGGCTTCAACGCTACAAGTTTAACGTTAGAATTAGGTCAATCTTTCCATCTTAAAGAGGTGCTTTTTTCTTTTATTCACAGCTTTAATGAGCACTGGATGGCATTCAATAATGAAACTAAACAAGTTATCAAAAACGAATACCTAACTCACCTATTGAATTACGAAAAAACCGCAAAATACATTGATGAGACGGGTGAATTCGAAGGAAAGATTACCGGAGTAACTGAAGCTGGTCAGCTAGAACTTTTGGTAGGAAGTGAAATTAAGAACTACGACATTAAAGGGATTCAGTTTATCCTTTGAAATGTTCCATTAATTTATCCGACATATAATTGAAAAGATTCGTCAGCGGTTTTTCCACCATCATCTTCAGAAACATGTTTACTTCACCATCAAAATGGATGTAGCCTTCTGAGCTTCCGTTTAGATCAGTTAAGTGAATCGTTAGTCGAAAAGGGAAAGGTGATTTTTCTCCAGATTTAAGAAACAACTTTGAGCAGTTCTCTTTTCCGTCTTGTACAAGTGAAATAATCACTCCACCTTGGACCTTGAACGAACATTCATTGGTTGTTGCTGTAAAATCGGAAATCTTATCTTGAGGTAACAAATGAATTAGATTCGTTGCATCCTGTAAAAATGTGCAAATAACTTCTGGTGAAGCGTTTACCGTTACTTTGTTACTGTCAATTGTCATGTCTCGTTATTTTCTCCATTCGTTAGGGGCAATTCTCCATTGACGTAATGAAGTAAGTTCGTCTTCCGAAATCAAATTGTTATCAAGTGCCTGAGTTAACATCGTATCGTAGTCAGTCAGGGTAATATACGGACATTCCGCATTTGCAAAATTGGCGTGCGCCAAATCGAATCCATAGGTAAAAATAGCAACTAGTCCTTTCACTTCTAAACCTGCTTCTCGCAACGCGGCAACAGCTTTCAAGCTACTTCCTCCCGTCGAAATTAAATCTTCAATTACGACAACTTTCTGACCTGCTTCAAAATGTCCTTCTATTTGATTGGCCATACCATGGGATTTCGCTTCACTTCGAACGTAAATAAATGGAATACCCAGCTCTTCGGCAACCAAGGCTCCTTGTGCGATACCTCCTGTTGCAACTCCTGCAATGACATCTGGCTTTCCAAAATAATCGAGTACACTTTCCGAATAAGCTTGTCGGATGTACGTTCTAATCTGAGGATATGATAGCGTTACGCGGTTATCGCAGTAGATGGGTGACTTAATTCCAGATGCCCAAGTGAAAGGATCATTTGGTTTTAATTTAATTGCTTTGACTTGTAACAGAAATTCTGCTACTTTTAGGGCTTTATTTTCGTTCAAAATCATGGCGCAAATGTACAAAGTTTTTATTGATCATCGTCCTGTGCTGTTTATTAGCACCGAAGAATTATCCACAATGTTCAGATGTGTGCATTGGGGAAAGGATGTATCGAGTTTTACTGAAATAAAAACGCACCTCAAAGGAATTAACATCGATAATCCCTTACAAATTGTATGTGAAGATGTTAAATCAGCCTACAAAGATTGCTTTGAGGATTTTAAAAAAATCACAGCTGCTGGAGGAATTGTCGAAAGTAAAGACGGTTTTTTGTTAATAAAGCGAAAAGGAATGTGGGATTTGCCAAAAGGTAAAATCAACAAAAAAAAGGAAACTGTTGAAGCGGGAGCTATTCGAGAAGTCGAAGAAGAATGTGGGATCAAGTCACCCACGATTGATACCTTTATCTGCAAAACAATTCACTCATACAAGTACAAAAACGATCCTGTCCTAAAAAGAACACATTGGTATTACATGCATTACGAGGGCAATGATGAGTTAATTCCTCAGGAAGATGAAGGGATTACCAAAGTTGCATGGAAAAGTTATGAAAAGATGATGAAAATGCGAGGAAAAACCTTTGGATCGATTAACGAAGTGCTTGATCAATTCAAAGTACTTATCACAGAAAAGTAACTCAACTAAAAAGCCCTCGCTTATTTCTAAGTGAGGGCTTTTATATTTTAAAGAATATCTATAGCATAGAGCTATATCAAATCTTATTTTTTCATAAATGTGTTTGTTACAACTGAACCATCTTCAGCAGTTACTTGGCAGAAATATGCACCAGCTTGTAAATCCGCAACGTTAACAACTGCAGAAGTACCGTTCATTACTTGGGTAGAAATCACTTTACCATCTAACGAAATAATTGATACGTTTGATGCAACTCCAGTTGTTTTAACGTTCAATAATTCATTTGCTGGATTTGGATAAACTGAAGCTTCAATTGAGTTCTCAGTAAGTGATCCAGCATCAAGTGTGATAGTCGGAAAAATAGCATTCGCAACATCAACCGATGATTCACCATATGCATAGAAAGCATCAGTAGCATCCAACGAACCAGCATGCGTATCAGAACCAGCAAATACATAACCTGGCATAGCCGTAGTTAAAACAACCACCGTGTCTCCAGCTGCAGTTTGAGCTCCTTCAGGAACAGTAATACCAGCGTAAAATGATAGATTTGCAGGAATGTCAATTGCAGTTGAAAATACAACATCTAGATTATAAATTCCTGTAACTGTTGTACCATTTAGAATAGGTAATGTAGCTGCTTGAGCAGTATCAAGTGCTGAAATTGCTATAACCTGAGATCCTAAAAGTGCTCCAGGTACTCCAGCATTATCTTCCCAGATACCTACAGTTACTGTAGTTCCAGCGCCAGCATCTTCTTTAGCAGCAATAAATATTTTCAACGCATCAATAGTTCCTGGACCAGAAATACCGTAAGCTGCATCGAATTTTTGGAGAATTGCCTGATCGTCATAAGCATTGGAACCTGAAACGTATCCAGCTCCACCGTTCCATGTATAAACTCCGATGTCCCAATTCAGCGGTGATGGGTCAGAAACCGCTCCTTCAAAATGACTTGTAATTGTCTGAGCCATTGCTCCAACACCAATTAATAAAGATGTTGCTAAAAAGTAAACTTTTTTCATAATTTTAAATTTAGATGTTATTAATAATAATGCACCAAAAATATAAAATTAATCGTAAAGTAACTAGGAATACAATATTATTACTATTTAGATGGACGCAAGTACTATTTTATTTCTCTTTTGCGTGATTATCCCCTTGATTTCCATTTGTTTCAACAGTCTTGATATCACTACTCTAGACGAATGCAGATCCTCAGCAATCTGCTGGTGCGTATAATTTAATTCAAGAGAACCCAATAATTTTGCTTGATCTTTCAGGTACTTTTCGATTCGTTCATCAAGTTTTAAAAATGCAATAGCATCAATGGTTTCCATCAATTCTGTCATTCTCAGGTGATAACTTTCTAAGATAAACTTGCGCCATGAAGCGTATTTATCCATCCATTCAAGCATTTTAAATGTGGGAACCATTAAAACTGTTGAGTCTTCTAATGTTGTCGCTCTCACTTCGCTTTTGCTTTCTCTTACACAGCACTGAAGGGTCATAGCGCAGGTTTCTCCCGCTTCTATGTAGTACAATAAAATTTCGTGATCGTCCTTACTCTCTCTAGTGACTTTTAGCGAACCATCAAGAATGAAGGGCATAAACTTAATTTCCTCCTGCACATCAACAATAATGGAGTCCCCTTTAAACTCTTCTATTTTTCCAACCTCAAGAATTTCTTCGACTAATGCCTCTTCAAATAAAAATCCAATGCGATTAATGATGAGTTCTTTCTGGTTTGCTAGTTTTATCATATGCTATAAATAAATTCGCCCAAATAATTTTAGACAACGCATAAAGATAAGGTGTCAACAAAACAGTTGCAACAATTATTGAAGTTATTTGAAAAGCAATTGAAACAGTTGGGAAGAACAGGTTAAACGAAACCCACAATGTCACAAACAAAGCGACACCTAATGCATACGAAACGTACATCGCACCGTAATAGAAACCTGGTTCTTTTGAATACTTTAAGTTACATTCACTGCAGTACTCATGAATGTTTCCAGCATTTTTGAGATCATACGGGTGTGAAATAAAAAATTCTCCTTCGTGACAACGTGGACATTTGTGTTTGAATACACTGTACAATTTTGAACCTTTTCCAAACATAATCGATCAATTTTACACAAAAGTAAAACGAACTATTGATATAAAAAGTGACTTAAGTCACCTTTAAGTAAAATTAACGTTAAGCGCCAGAAATCTTGAGTAAAGCCTCTCTGTCTAGCACCTCAATTTTTCTTCCATGGGTTTGAATAATACCTTCTTCTTTGAAATCTTTTAGTAATCTTATAAGCGTTTCCGTTGCAGTTCCGACAAAATTTGCTAAATCTTCTCGTGTCAAGTTGATCATTTCTCCAGAATAAATTTCCTCCAAAAGAATCAGTGCAAATGCCAATCGTCCACGCACAGATTTTTGTGCCATGTTCGTAATATAGGTCACTCTATTCGCTAATTCGCTAGAAAGTTCCTTCATGATTCCATTTCGCAATGTAATATTAGTGTCCACCAAATTCAAAAAATCAGACTTGTTGATAAAACAAATATTACTTTCTTCTAAGGTGGATGCTGTCACTTTATACGGCTCTTCGCTGAACATGGCTCTAAATCCAACAATCTCTCCTTCCTTAGCGACATGTATAATCTGCTCCTTTCCCTCTTCACCTCTGGCAAAGACTTTCACCTTCCCAGAATTGAGGCAAAAGACACCACGGGGTAGACTTCCCTCCAAAAATAAAGGTTGATTCTTTTTGTAATACGCACAGGTCTTGACAGCATTTAATCCTCCCACCTGCTCATCGCAAAACGACTTAAACAAGGAGTCCTTTTTCACTAAACAGTTTTCGCAAGTAATGTGCTTGTGTGATTTATCCAGCATTTAGTTGATCATTTTTTCAAAGTTAGTGTTTTAACTTATTCTTTCAAAGTCAATAATTTCAAATTTTCAGATTATCTTTGTTAAGAAATTTTTACTTCATCTAAAAACACAATTCTGTGCAGAGTTTAGTCGAAAAATACAACGTTCCAGGTCCAAGGTATACTTCTTATCCAACTGTTCCTTTTTGGAAAAATGATTCCTTATCGGTTGCGGATTGGTTAAAGACGATTGAACGAAACTCGAATACCTTTGCCACAGATGAGATCAGCTTATACATTCACCTCCCCTATTGTGAAAGCTTGTGTACGTTTTGTGGTTGTCATAAACGAATCACGAAAAATCACGCTGTCGAAGGTCCGTACATTGATGCGGTGATCAAAGAATGGCAGCTTTACAACGAGCGGTTTAATTTTACTCCTGTCATTCGTGAACTTCATTTTGGAGGTGGAACACCCACGTTTTTTGCCCCAGATGAGTTAGTTCGACTAGTTCAAGCAATTTTTAACGCTGATTCTATTGATCCGAATGTAGCAGAATTGAGCTTTGAAGCACATCCCAATAATACTTCGCTGGAACACTTAGAAAAGTTACACGCGTTTGGCTTTCGACGATTAAGCCTAGGAATTCAGGACTACAGTCCAACTGTTCAACAAGCGATTAACCGTATTCAACCTTTTGAAGATGTAAAGAAAGTCCATGAACAAGCCAAGCAAATTGGATACACTTCGATCAGTCACGATTTGGTATTTGGACTTCCGAAACAACGCATGAACGATATCATCGACACGGTTATAAAAACATTGGAACTTCGCCCAGATAGAATTGCACTTTACAGTTATGCCCATGTTCCTTGGATCAAAGGAAACGGTCAGCGCGGGTATGATGAATCTGATCTACCTCAGGACAATGAAAAACGTTCCTTGTACGAAAAAGCGAAGTCAATGTTGGAAGCAGAAGGATATATTGAAATCGGAATGGATCATTTTGCCCTTCCCCACGACGATTTAGCAAAGGCATTTCAACAGAAAAATTTGCACCGTAATTTCATGGGGTACACGACACAAAACACCGATTTTTTACTCGGACTCGGTATGTCGTCCATTTCTGACAGCTGGTTTGGTTTTGCGCAAAACGAGAAATCGACTGAGAAATACATGGAAATCGTCAATAGTGGCATAATCCCCATTTTTAGAGGTCATGTCTTAAGTGATCTAGATCTTGAAATTCGCGGTTACATTTTAGACCTGATGTGTCACTTTGAAACGACACTTCGAACAGATTCTCCGTTTAAAGATGTGCAGATGGCTATCATAGCAAGACTCGCTGAGATGGTCAAAGATGGATTAGTTGTCATCGATGAAAACAAGGTGCGTGTTACGGAAAGTGGAATTCCTTTTGTCCGTAACTGCTGTATGGCCTTTGACCAAGACTTAGCCGATAAACAGCAACGGGAGAATCTCTTTTCAAAAACGATATGACCCAGAAGCCTTGTTATCACTGTGGCGATTCGATTATTGGGAAAGAAATTAGTTTCGATAATAAATCGTTTTGTTGCAATGGTTGCAAGAGTGTGTATGAATTATTGTCGACGAATGACCTTGGGGCATTCTACACGATGGAGAACAATGCTGGAACGAAACCAAAAAAAGACGACCAGCACAAGTATCGTTTTTTAGACGTTGAAGCAATACGATCGAAATACATCCATTTTGAAGATGACAAGTCGTTACACATCACGCTCTTTTTACCTCAAATTCATTGCTCATCGTGTATTTATTTGTTGGAGCACATTCATAAGTTAGATCCGAGAATCACTTCTTGTCAGGTCAATTTCGCCAAACGAGAAGCTACGTTAATTATTGAAAAAGTACTTCCACTCTCGGAACTAGCGACAATACTCGATAAAATTGGCTACGCACCGAACTTTGGGAACAAAGAGCAACAGCAAAAAAAACGAAATTATCAGTACCTATATAAACTGGGAGTTGCAGGATTTGCGTTTGGAAGTATCATGCTGTGGAGCGTCCCCGAACACAGTGGAATGGGCGGTGAAAGTTCCGAATTCAGAGTCTTCACGTCCTACCTTTCGTTTATCGTTTCCATACCAGTGTTGGTCTATTCGGCAAGTGAATATTTCATTTCAGCGTATAAAGCGCTTCGCTACAAAAGTTTAAATCTCGATGTACCAATTGCACTTGGAATTGTTGCGCTCTACCTCCAAAGTTGTGCAACCATTTTTTCAGGAAATGGCAGTGGATACATGGATAGCTTTGCTGGATTTGTCTTCTTCTTGTTGATTGGAAAATGGTTTCAAAGCAAGACGTATCAATCACTTTCTTTTGAACGAGATTATACAGCCTACTTTCCCGTCGCGGTGAGCAAAAAAGTTGGAGACGAAGAACACATCATTGAAATTGACAAAGTTGAAGTAAACGATATCATCTCCATTCGCAATAACGAAGTCCTTCCCTGTGACGCCATTTTGTTGAGTGATTCCATTAAAGTTGATTACAGTTTTGTTACGGGAGAATCGATTCCAATTACCAAAAAGAAAGGTGATCTTGTCTATGCTGGCGGGAAACTTATCGGCAAAAAGAGCGATTTTAATGTGCAGCGAAAAAGCAATCGGAGCCACCTCACCCAGCTGTGGAATGAAACAACAAAAAAGAATCAAGCTGAGGCAACAGGAACAGATTCATTTTCACTCTATTTTTTAATTGGTGTATTGCTCGTGTCGACTGTTTCTGGAATAGCCTGGTATTTTATCAACCCTGAGCGCAGTGTTGAAATAGTTGTCGCGGTGCTTATTGTCGCTTGTCCTTGTGCTTTGGCATTGTCCAAACCATTTACGTATGGAAACATCATGCGTTCGCTAGGTCGTAAAAAGTTGTACCTAAAAAACACGGAAGTCATACCTTCTTTAAATAAAACTACGGATATCGTTTTTGACAAGACTGGAACACTTACAACAGGCAGTAGCAATCAGATTGAGTTTATCGGGAACAATCTTTCGCTGGAGCAAAAGAGCGCGATTTTATTGTTAGCCAATTCATCTACCCATCCACTATCCAAATCTATTGTTCGCGTGCTTCAACACGAGTTTTCGAGTACTGAAGAACTTGTTAATTTTGAGGAACACGAAGGTGAAGGTATAAAAGGTGAAATTAATGGAATCCACTACCGGATTGGTGCGTCCAAATTTGTGCACTCCGAGGCCTTATCTCAAGAAAACGAAACGGCATCTCATGTTTCTGAAAATGGCAAATATTTAGGCAAATTTGTTTTCCATTCAGAATTTAGAAATGGTGTTACGGAAATGCTCGATGAGCTTGGAAACAACTACACAATTCACATCCTGTCTGGTGACAAGGATAAGGATAAAGAATATTTAGTAAATGAGGTTTACACGCTCAAAGAACTGCATTTCAACCAGAGTCCACAAGATAAACTCAACTACATTCAACAGCTTCAAGCGAACCACAAAAGCGTTATGATGATAGGTGATGGATTGAACGATGCTGGCGCATTGGACAGCGCTGATGTTGGAATTGCCATTTCTGAAGATATTTTTCGTTTCACCCCGAGTTCAGATGGAATTTTAGATGCGGATGAACTTTCTAAATTACCTTCATTACTAAAAGTCTCCGCGCACTCTAAAACTGTATTGATGGTCTGTTATGTCTTTTCGATTGTTTACAATTTAGTTGGACTCAGCTTTGCGATTACAGGGCACCTTACTCCTTTGGTTGCTGCAGTTTTAATGCCATTAAGTTCTATCAGCATAGTGCTTATCAGTACAATTTTAACATCATCAAAAAAGATTTAAATCACTGATTTATAATGATTTGATAAAAACATGATATTTATCATGTTTTTTCATGACACCACATCATTACAAATAGTCTGAAAGTCTGTTTCTTTGCACTATGGGAGTGATTTATTTAATGTTGGTAGTAAGTCTTATCATAGCAATATTTTTTTTAATTATATTTATCTGGTCAATCAAGAATGGGCAGTATGAAGATGATTACACCCCATCAGTGCGAATCCTCTTTGATAATGAGGAAAAAGAAAAGGAAAAAATAAATAACAATAGTAATTCAGAAAGTGATGGAAGTACAGAAGTTTAGTTACGACAATAAAGTTGTTAAGTATTTCGCTTACGCGACAATCATTTGGGGTATCACTGGAATGGTGGTTGGTCTCACAGCAGCGCTGCAGTTGGCATTTCCCGAGTTTTTTAACGACTACCTAGGGTACAGCTTTTTGTCCTTTGGTAGAATTCGACCTCTTCACACGAATGCTGTAATTTTCGCCTTTGTTGGAAACGGAATTTTTACAGGTGTTTACTACTCGTTACAGCGACTCCTCAAAGCACGTATGTGGAGTGATAAACTGAGTTACATTAACTTCTGGGGATGGCAATTCATTATTCTCTGCGCAGTTATAACACTCCCACTAGGAATCACTTCTGGTAAGGAATATGCGGAACTTGAATGGTGGATTGATATTCTGATTACTATTTTATGGGTAGTTTTTGGTGTAAATATGTTTGGTACTATTCTCAAGCGTCGTGTACAGCATATGTATGTAGCGATTTGGTTCTATATAGGTACGTTTGTCACAGTTGCTGTGCTTCACATCTTTAATTCATTCGAGTTACCCGTCTCCTTTACCAAAAGTTACTCTTGGTATGCCGGAGTTCAAGATGCTTTGGTTCAATGGTGGTACGGTCACAATGCAGTGGCGTTTTTCTTAACAACCCCATATCTTGGTCTGATGTACTACTTCGTTCCAAAAGCAGCGAACCGACCAGTATACTCTTACCGTTTATCAATTATTCACTTTTGGTCACTTATTTTCCTATATATTTGGGCTGGACCTCACCACTTACTTTATACATCGTTGCCAGACTGGGCACAAAGTTTAGGGGTGGTATTCTCGGTAATGCTCATCGCACCATCTTGGGGTGGTATGTTGAATGGTCTGTTGACACTCAGAGGAGCGTGGGACAGAGTGCGTGATGATGTAACCTTAAAATTCATGGTAGTTGCGCTTACTGCTTATGGTATGGTTACGTTTGAAGGACCATTACTGTCTTTGAAAAGTGTCAACACATTATCGCATTTTACCGATTGGACGATTGCCCACGTACACGTAGGTGGATTAGGTTGGAACGGAATGTTGACCTTCGGTATGCTGTACTGGTTATTCCCAAAAATGTTCCGTGTACAATTGTACTCTAAAAAATTAGCAAATCAACATTTCTGGATTGCGACGTTGGGAATTATCCTTTATGCTATCCCTATGTACATTGCTGGATTCGTTCAAGGGTTGATGTGGCAAGATTTCAACCCAGATGGAACGCTCGTTAATGCGGATTTCTTAAAAACTGTTACAGAGTTGAAACCCTACTATGCGCTGAGATCATTGGGTGGACTATTATTCATCATTGGTACAGTCATGATGTTCTACAACCTCATAAAAACTGCGAAATCTGGTAACTTCATGGCTAACGAACCTGCTGAAGCACCTGATTTGCGATTAGTCAAAGTGGTAAGTAAAGAGAAACACTACTGGCACCGCGCTGTCGAGAAAAAACCAATGCGCTTCTTAGTGATTAGTTTGATTGTTATTGCTATTGGTGGTTTAGTAGAAATTATCCCCACTATGATTGTAAAAAGCAATGTGCCAACTATTTCTAGTGTAAAACCTTACACACCACTTGAGTTAGAAGGTCGAGATTTATACATTAAAGAAGGATGCTACAACTGCCACTCCCAGATGATCCGACCGTTGCGTTTTGAAACAGCTCGCTATGGTGAATATTCCAAATCTGGTGAATTTGTGTACGATCACCCGTTCCAGTGGGGGTCAAAACGAACAGGTCCTGATTTAGCGCGAGAAGGAGGAAAACGTAACAATTCTTGGCACTACGATCACTTTATTCGACCGAAAGATATTTCCCCAGGATCTATCATGCCAGCATATCCTTGGTTGAATGAAAACGAACTGGATTTGTCTATCATCGATCGAAAAATTCGAGCAATGCAGACGCTGGGTGTTCCCTATCCTGAAGGTTATGATCAAAAAGCCAAAGCTGACGCTGAAGCACAAGCCTTAGAGATTGCTCAGGATATTGTGAACAATATGCCAGAGGAAATTAAGAAAACGATGAACATCGAAAAGAAAATTGGTGAACTCAAATCCAAAGAAATAATCGCTCTAATCGCATATATGCAGCGGCTAGGAACAGATATTTCTTCGGAAAATAAAGAAACTTCGAACACAACTAAAAAATAGAAACCATGTTAAGATACATCAAACACAATTTAACAGGAATAGACGGTGTAGAAATCTACCCAATATTCTCTCTGCTAGTATTCGTACTGTTCTTTGCTGGAGTTCTATGGTATGTCGTTCGAATGAAGAAAAAGGAAGTAGAATCATTAAGTAACATGCCACTTGAAGATGGCTCTACAATTACTGAAATCAACTAAGTGTATTCACTAGAAAATTAACAATGATGAAATTCTTAAATTATATCTGCGCAATGGTGATGCTACTCACCACAGGATTTAATCTCACTGCTCAAGATGGAGAGGGATTATTTAAGTCAAAATGTAACACTTGCCATATGATTGGTAAAGATGGGACTGGTCCGAATCTCAACGGTGTAAAACAAAAATGGATTGATGCTGGTGAAGGTGACTATATCTATGACTGGGTGAAGAATCCAGCGACACTTATCGCTACGGGAAAAAGTCAAATGGCCGCAAAAGCAAAAGATTTTAGTGCGACCGACATGACACCGCAACAAGTCTCCAATGAGGAAATTGATGCCATTCTAAGTTACATAGATAATTATGTCCCACCAGTGGAAACCGTGACTACTGCTACTTCTGGAGAGCCTGTCGTTACTTACGTTGCCGATTATGAAAAGAACCTTACGTTGTTCTACTTCCTAGTTATCTTACTTGGAGTGCAAGTCGTGGTGATATTTGCCATCTCCAGCTCTTTGAAGAGTTTTATTCGATTAAAAACGCTCAAGGACAAATCGAATATGGTAAAAACAATTGCTCTTATTATTGGGGCGATTGGATTCAGTACTCACGCGAACGCACTTAGCTTTACTGGTCCAGGTGCATCAACTGATAAAACGCCATGGTTGATCGTTGAAAATAATGACATTATTGTGTTGGTTATTCTAAACATCACGTTATTGTTTGTCATTCTTCATTTCAAACGCTTATTCATGGAAGTTGCAACAATGGTTCGACCTCCGAAAGCGAAGAAAGTGACAAAACCCGCTCAATCTACACTTCAAGATGTTTTAACGGATGCCGTTCCAATTGAAAAAGAGCACACCATTTTGATGGAGCATGAATACGATGGAATTCGTGAGCTTGACAACAATCTTCCTCCATGGTGGGTGTGGATGTTCTACGCAACGATTGTATTTTCGGTGGTCTATATTTTCAATTACCACGTTTTTAAAACAGGTGATTTACAAATTGATGAGTATAATAAATCCATCAAACAGGCCGAACTGGAAGTCAATGAATATTTGGATAAAATGGCAATGAATGTCGATGAAACCAATGCAACATTGATGACAGAAGCGAGTGATTTGGGTACAGGAAAAGTATTGTTTGAAGCCAACTGTGTTGTTTGTCACAATCCCCAAGGAGAAGGAAATATTGGCCCGAATTTAACAGATGACGTATCTGTTTATGGTTTTGACATCAAAGAAGTATTTGGAGTTGTTAAGAACGGAACAGCCAATGGGATGCCTGAACACAACTCAAAACTGAACCCAATACAACTGCAACAAGTATCTTCATTTGTGTTGTCACTGCCTGCAGCTAAAGGGAAGGCTCCTGAAGGAACGATTGTAAGAAAATAGTGATTGACCAACGGTTAATCATAAATAAATTGATTGAAGATGAGTGAGATGGATAACAAGTTTAACGACGACGAAGAGGAATTCAGAGATCGAATTTCTACTGTTAACGAGGATGGCAGTCGAAAGTGGGTGTATCCAAAGAAACCTTCAGGAAAGTACTATACAAAACGAAAAATTGTAAGCTACATTCTGCTGATTTTACTCTTTGGTGCGCCTCACCTGAAAATTAACGGTGAACAGTCTCTACTCTTCAATGTTCTAGAGCGAAAATTCGTCATCTTGGGTAAAGTGTTTTGGCCTCAGGACTTGTATTTATTCGCTATTACGTTAATTATCGCCATTGTCTTTGTTATCCTATTTACCATTATTTACGGTCGTTTATTTTGTGGCTGGGTCTGCCCTCAAACCATCTTCATTGAAATGGTGTTACGTAGAAGTGAGTACTGGATCGAAGGTGATTGGTCCCATCAACGAAAACTGAACGAGGGACCTTGGAATCGACAAAAAATTCTCAAAAAAAGTCTGAAGCACTTTATTTTCTGGGGTATTTCCTTTTTAATCGCAAATACTTTTCTTGCCTACATCATTGGTGCAGACGAGCTATGGGAAATTCAGACAAGTCCAATTGGATCCCATGTCGGAGGCTTGATCGCCATCATCATTTTTACGTTTGCCTTCTATTTTGTTTTTACGTTGCTACGAGAACAAGTATGTACTACAATCTGTCCCTACGGAAGATTACAAGGTGTGCTCTTGGATGAAAATTCTATGGTCGTTGCCTACAACCACAAACGAGGTGAAGATCGCGCCAAGTTTAAAAAGAATGAGGACCGCTCTAGCGTTGGGAAAGGAGATTGTATTGATTGTAATCAATGTGTGAATGTTTGTCCAACTGGCATAGATATTCGTCACGGCACGCAACTCGAGTGTACCAATTGTACTGCGTGCATCGACGCTTGTGACCACATGATGGAAGGCGTTGGATTGGAAAAAGGCTTGATTGGCATCATGTCTGAAAAAAGCATTACAACTGGAGTTAAGTTTCAGTGGACCAGACGTGTCATCTCCTATACCATTCTTTTATTCAGCTTACTTGTTGTACTTACCATCTTATTGTTGACACGAAAAGATTTTGAAGCTACCGTTTTGCGCCAGCGCGGATCGACGTATCAAATAACGGCTGACGGTCAAATAAGCAATATTTTCGAGATCAACCTGACGAATAAAACTAAAAAGGATTATGAAGTCACATTGGAACTTGAGCATTCAGACGCCAGCATTGACTTAGTAGTTGAAAACCTAACGTTGAAAAAAGAAGCACAACTGAAAGAGCGTTTTATCATCAAACTTCCTATCGATGAACTGGAGGGAGGAAAAGAAATTGTGACCATAGTTATTTATGGAAACGGAAAAGAAATTCAGCGGGTCAAAACAAAATTTATTGGTCCTGTTATTTAAAGAATGAAATTATGAACTGGGGAAAAGGAATCGCAATCGCACTTGCACTATTTATGGGATTTATCATCGTTTTGGTGGTTAAAATGGTTTCTCAAGATGTTGAACTAGAAACAGAAGATTATTACAAAAAGGATATTGCCTATCAAGAAGAAATAACTTCAATGGAAAACGCCCATGCCTTGACGGCAAAGCCAACCATTTCATTGACCGAAACGCACATTATTGTTCAGTTTCCAGAAAGCTTAACCTTTACAGAAGCTCAACTCAACTTAAAACGACCAAACGATGAAACCGATGATCGTTCGTACAGTATCGTTGGAACCTCCATGTTTACGCTGAACAGAAGTGAATTGGAAAAAGGAGTTTATAAATTGGAATTGTCTTACACGTACGAAAACAAAACCTACTTGCAAAAGATAGAGTATTACATTTAAATGAGCGTCTTCATCGTCACCGGGCTTATATTGGGGTTGACTTCCAACTTTCACTGCATAGGAATGTGCGGACCGATTGCGCTCGCAGTGCCAGTAAATCGTAAAAACAACACAACCATATTACTCGGCGCACTTCAGTACAATGGCGGTCGAGTTCTTACCTACGCAATTTTAGGAGCAATCGTCGGTTCAATTGGAATCAGTATCCAAACAATTGGCGTATTACAGTGGTTTAGCATCATTTCTGGTGTCTTGTTAATTCTCTATGCCTGGAAAAAGTACTTTGCACAACTATTTGGACGACAACGATCATTTCTTACAATTCAACCTTTTCTAAACAAAGGATTGGGTAAAGTCATTCGTTCGAAATCTCCCCTGCGCTTGTTTATGCTTGGTGGACTCAATGGACTTTTACCCTGCGGAATGGTTTTCGTAGCCTTGCTCAATGCAATTTTGACTGGAGAAATCATCGGAAGCTCACTTGCGATGGTAGCTTTTGGAGTCGGAACGCTGCCTTCAATGATTGCTGTGATATTTATGGCAAACAAGATTACTGCTTCCATGCGGTTAAAATTAAATCGAGCTGTTCCATACATGCTTACGGTCGTCGGTTTGCTCATCGTTCTTCGTGGATTAAATCTCGGAATACCTTTCGTAAGTCCAGCAGCTACGCACATGCAAACGGTTATGGAAGAGGGCGAAAACAGCTCAACAGAAGTCGAAATGAGTTGTTGCCACTCCAAAGAAAAGTGTGACTAATTGAACCAATCAAAAATGTTGTTGTACACAGAAAATAAAAAACAACAACATGAAAAAGTCAATCTATTTTATCGCAGCATTTTTGGTTGGTATGTCGTTTGCCCAATCTCAACGTATTACACCACCAGAAAATCCCAGAAAAGTTCAAGTCGCAATACTCTTTGATACATCCAACAGTATGGATGGACTTATTGACCAGGCAAAATCGCGCATTTGGAACATAGTTAACGAAATTAGTTCACTTTCATATAGTGGGAATCGCCCAACCATAGAAATTGCCCTGTACCATTACGGAAACAGTCGATTAAGCGCTTCAGGAAACTACATTGAACAATTATTAAGTCTAACCACTGATTTAGATGCTGTTTCTCAGAAGTTATTTGGTATGACGACCAACGGAGGTAGCGAATATTGTGGTGCCGTAATTGGAAGATCATTAGCGGATTTAGAATGGTCATCCAATCCATCTGATTTAAAAATGATCTACATTGCAGGGAACGAAAGCTTTGCACAAGGTCCAATCAGTTATAAAGAAGAATGTAAAAAAGCAGCATCACGAGGCATTTTTATCAATACAATTTATTGTGGAAACTACGATCAAGGTGTGCGTGAGTTTTGGAAAGATGGCGCATCTTGCACCAATGGCGATTATTTCAACATCGATTCTGATCGTGCGATTGTACATATTGACACACCGTATGATGAAAAAATAAATCAATACAATGATTCCCTGAACAAAACGTATTACGGATATGGAATTGAAGGTCAACGAAAAAAATCAATGCAACTCGCTGAAGATTCGAACGCTGAACAAGAGTCGGTTTCTGTTAAGGCAGAACGCTCTATTGTAAAATCGAAGGGACATGTGTATAATAACTCTTCTTGGGATTTGATTGATGCCGTTGATAAAGATGGAAAGGATATTACAACAATGAAAGAGGAGGATTTACCTGCTGAATTCAAAGGAAAAACGAAAGAAGAAAAGCAAGCGCTCCTAGATGAAAAAAGAGAAGAACGCAAAAACTACCAGGCAAAAATCAACGAGCTTGCCAAAGAACGACAAGATTACATTGATACAGAGATGAAAAAGCGTGCTGATGCTGGTGGTCAAGTAGACGATTTTGGCACTTCAGTCAACGAAAGCATCATGGAAAAGGCTGAAAAAATTGGGTTTAAGAAAGACGCTTCTTTGGAGCAATAGCATAGTATGTTTCATGGTTAAAAGTCCGTTCACCACTGGTGGATGGACTTTTTTTGTGGTGTTTTATAGTTTGGAATATTAGATGTTAGGTTTAGACTCAAAGGAGTTTTATAACCCAATCGAGCCACGAACATGATGAATAAAGTCTATTCACTCTTGAAAACCTAAAAAGCGCAAGAGAACACATCAAAAAAAAACAATGCAACATCATTTCGATTAAGAATTGCCCTAATCGTTTATCTTTGTAATCAAAGTTTTATTTTATGGCAGTTTATTTAGACAATGCGGCAACAACGCCAATTGCACCTGAGGTCGTTGAAGCAATGATTCCAGTTCTAATGGAGACTTTTGGCAATCCCTCCTCCTCTCATTCGTTTGGACGAAAAGCCAAGGCGTTGCTTGAAGTTTCGCGCAGGAGTATTGCTAAACATTTGAACTGCCAGCCATCTGAACTTATTTTTACTTCTGGGGGAACGGAAGCTGATAACATGGCGTTAAATTCATGCGTAAATGAAATGGGCGTTACTCATATCATTACTTCTCGCCTGGAACATCATGCGATTGGTCACACTGCTGAAGCCATCGAGCGAAGTAAAAAGGCACGAATTTCTTTTGTCAAAGTTGATGCAAAGGGTAAAGTAGATTTAGCTGATTTGGAACGATTACTTCAAACCGAAGATAAAACATTGGTTTCGCTGATGCACGCCAATAACGAAATTGCCACACTTCTTCCACTGGAAAAAGTCAGTCAACTGTGTCGAAAATACAATGCCTTGTTTCATTCGGATACAGTTCAAACAATGGGACATTATCCATTCGATCTAAAACAGCTTGATATTGATTTTATCACCTGTGCAGCGCATAAATTTCATGGACCAAAGGGAATAGGATTTTTGTATGTGAACAGTTCTCGTAAAGTAGGTTCATTGATTCACGGTGGTGCACAAGAAAGAGGATATCGAGGAGGAACGGAAAATGTGTATGGAATCGTTGGGTTAGCAAAAGCGATGGATTTAGCTTACGAAGATGTTGAAGGACATCGGGAACATGTTCAATCGTTAAAGACGTATATGATAACTGAGCTTAGATCGTATTTTGGCGATATTGAATTTCATGGAGACATTGATCCTGACACATCGCTATATACCGTTCTCAATGTTTGTTTCCCTCGCACAGAAAAAGCTGGAATGTTGCTATTTACGTTAGACTTGAAGGGAGTCGCAGTATCAGGTGGAAGTGCCTGTTCATCTGGTGCCACTAAAGGCTCTCACGTTTTAGAAGCCATCAACGCAGACATGACGCGACCCAATGCACGTTTCTCATTTTCAAGATACACGACCAAAGAAGAGATCGACTTTGCACTTGAACAAGTGAAATCCGTTTTTGAAAAGACCTTGGCTTAATATTCGTATTTTACAACAAAATGTCGAAACGAAAAGCGCATATTCTCATTTTAAGTTCATGGTATCCAACGGAAGATCATCCTTTTCTTGGGAATTTCATTCAACGTCAAGCCATTCTTTTAGGAACGCACTATGAAGTGACTGTGGTCAACACGGAGGCGATCAAAGAATTGACTTCTATTGAAATTCAGAAGGTCAATGTAGATACTATTACTGAGATTCGAGTATTTCATCCAACCGGAAGGCATCCAGTTCAAAAACTTCTCCATCAACGAAAAGCGTTGAACAAAGCATTTAGGGAAATAAAAGAGGTTGACCTCATCATCGGGGCAATCCTTTTATCGAAAGGCACACAATTCATTCAAGCAAAAAAACACTTTAAATGTCCACTAATTTATACTGAACAGGGTTCTTACTTTCGAAAAGAAATAAGGTCAACTTGGTCGTTTAAAGATAAATTGATACTACAAAGTGTCAGAAGACACATAGACCATATCGTTCCAGTTTCACATTTTTTAAAAGATGATCTTCTCCCTGATTTCCCTTTGAAGGTGCATACTGTTATTGGAAATCACATTGACACAGAGGCATTTTGTTTTGCTCGAAAAAAACACCACAAAAAAACATCGTTTTTACATATTTCAACGCTCGACCCAAACACTAAAAATCCGACGGGAATACTTGAAGCGTGCAAACTACTTAAAAAATCCACCGATCAGTTTACACTCACAATTATTTGCGACGAAAATACTGATCACTGGAAAAAATGGTGTAAAGAAAATGAAATGCTAGATGTGATTAATTTCATCGGTCCACAATCCTGGCTAGACCTGCCGAAGTTTTATCAAGAATCGGACGCTTTTATCTTGTTTTCTGTGTATGAATCATTCTCTGTTGTTCTGGCAGAAGCTTGGGCAACAGGAACTCCAACATTAACAACTGAAGTCGGTATCGCTACTAAAATGCCTTCAGAGCTAGGAATACAAGTCGAGCAAAACAACCCACAAAGTCTTGCCGAAGCTATGTTGAAAATTGTAAAAAAAGAAGTTGAGTTTGATGGAATAGTCATTTCTAATTTCGGACAACAATTCAGCGCAGTTGAGACATTAGAAAAATGGGAGAAATTGATTGGACAGTATCTGGATTGAGATGCAGGAAATGGTTCTCTTGAGGGAATTAATAAGGGTTAATGTCGATGTTTTTCAGATAGTTACATTTTGATTTAAAAATTGCAATTTCGCAATATTGCGAAATTGCTCTTTGTGAAAAGGTTTCTCAAAATTCACCCTATCTTCGCACTCGATTTTTAAACCATTTACTTGTGCAAATCACAAAAGCAATAATTCTGGATTACATTCATCAACAATTAGATCAAAAAACGCTAGAACTGCAAAAACGATTCGATGATTTAAAAAGTGATTTAGGATCAGAGCACAAAAGTAGCGCTGGTGACAAACATGAAACGAGTCGGGCAATGACGCAACTCGAACAAGAAAAGCTGTCCAATCATTTAAGCCAGTTCCAACAACAAAAAGAAACGCTTTCAAAAATTGATACCACTAATCATAAACAGATACAGTTCGGTAGCTTGATTATTACTTCAAATGGTATCTTCTTTATCTCAATTGGATTAGGCAAAATTGAAATTGCTGCTCAATCCGTTTTTTGCATCTCTCCTTCTAGTCCTGTTGGACAGTTGTTTCTCAGAAGAAAATCTGGAGATATTATTCAGTTCAATGGGAACAGTTTCACCATCCAAGAAGTCTTTTAGGTGTATATCAGTAGTTTATTAGTGGCGATTCAAAAATTTGATTATTGCAATATTGCGAAATTGAAAAATTGAAAATATTTTATCAATCTCTTTTCCCAAACTCAATTTTTTCACTAACTTAATACAAGAAATTAATACTAATTATAACCACTATTCACCATGGGAGCAACAAAAATGCACTTGTACAAAGACCATCAAATTGAGATGGCAAAACTATGTAAAGCTATGGGACACCCAGCTAGAATTGCAATCGTAGAAAAACTTATTGAGGAAGATAATTTAAATTGTACAGATTTACGGTATTACATTCCCCTCGCACAATCGACAATTTCACGGCATCTGAAGGAATTACACGAAGTGAATATTCTTGGATTTAAAGTCGTTGGCAACAATAGTTTTTATCACATAAATACCGAGACAGTACAACAGGTTGTGGATTACCTCACTCATATTCGCATAAGCACACGTCAACCTACTAATTATGACATGGTCTATTTCAAGCCTAAGACTAGGCTTCATTTGCCCTATTCCATGAGGAATTAGTATTCGTTAGAATTTCTTGAAACTAGCTGAGATCAGTCAATAAATTGACACCTATAAATCGTTCGATGGTAAATCCCTCAGCGTAAGTTGCTCCTATTGGGCGACCGAACTCACGCATCCGAGAAGAGATAAAATGAAAGAAATCCTCACCAGAAATTGGCGTCTGCGGTTCATTTGAATTTGGATCGAAGAATTGTGTTTTATACGCTTTAATGGCTTCAATTTTTCTATCGTAAAAAGATGTAATATCGACCACAAAATCTGGTTGAATGTAGTAATCTTGGATATAATGATAAACCGCTTCAGGACGATAAGCCTCCTGTTGAATACCACCGATTGACGTCTCAATCTTCATTAAACCTGCCAAATAGCATGCTGTTGAAACCAACTGACTGCCCTTACCATGATCTGGATGGCGATCTGAAACAGCATTCATCAACACAATTTTCGGACGATACTTTCGGATTTGTTCAATAATCAAACGTTGATTGGCTTCGTTATTCTCGAAAAAACCATCTGCCATTTTTAAATTGACGCGTGTAGTTATTCCCATAATTTTAGAAGCGGCTTCAGCTTCTTCATAACGTGTATCAATTGTTCCTCTAGAACCTAATTCACCCTGCGTTAAGTCAACAATTCCCACACTCATTCCAGCTTCGATATGCTTCATAAGCGTTCCCGCACACGACAACTCTACATCGTCAGGATGAGCTCCAAAAGCTAATATGTCGAGAGTATCAATCATTATTCACTTATCATTACTTTGCTATATATCAATCTTGAATAAATGAACATAATTAAATTCACAGTAATAATTACAGAAATTGCAATAAAACCATAACTCATTATTTTTTCAAAATCCATTAATCCTAAAGATATAAATAACAACATAATTATTAAAATAAATGAACTCAGATAAATCACCTTTTTAGCGAAGAAGCTAAGTTTTACCTTCTCATTTTCTAATTTGAAAATTTTATTTCGAACAGAAGCCAACTCTGTAATTATATAAAGTCCTAATACCGTCCAATATATCCATTGTGGAATTTCACCTAGTCCCTCTCCTTGCGCGTATGAGTGTAATCCTACTAAGTAGAAATTAACTCCAAAGAACGTAAACAAAATTGAAGAATAACCCCAAAAACTAGCAACATTAAATGTAAACTTGTTCTTCAAACTCGGGATATATCGCAAGTGCAAAATCACGGCATACACTAAAACGGCAACCAGTGCCCACGTTTCTTTTGGATCCCATCCCCAATATCTCCCCCAAGATTCATTCGCCCAAATTCCTCCCAGAAATGTACCTATCGTCAGCATGAAAACACCTATCGTCATTGTCATTTCTGAAACATACGTTAACTCATTAATATTAAGTGTAACAATAGCACCATTCCGCTTTCTTCTAAATATGTACAAGAATAAATTTAATAAAGCTAAGATGCATGATAATCCCAAGGGTGCGTAACTTCCTGTAATAATGGCAACATGAATCATTAACCAATATGATTTCAATACCGGCTGTAAAGATGTAATTTCCGGATCAAGCAAATTCATTTCTGAGACGACAAGCATAAGTGTAGCCAAAATTGCTGCTCCTGCTAATATCACGATGTTCTTTTTAGAAAAGAGTAACCCAAACAAAATTGATACCCAGGCTATAAATACGATTGCTTCGTATGCGTTACTCCAAGGTGCATGCCCTGAAATGTACCAACGCATGTACAATCCATAACCGTGGTATACAAATACAATTGCTGTAAAAACAGTTAAACCGAGGGAAATCCACTTGAATATCTTTCTACTACTTGCACTAGGTCGTATGAAAATTTTAATGAAGAATAAAATCAATAAGAACAAACCAATTACTAGGTACGACTGATAAGCACTCTTGAAGACATGCATTTTGTTGTAACTAATCTCCATCCTAACCTGCTTTTGGCTTGGAACAACATCTTTACCAACCTCAAGTTGAAATGCCTTTAAATCTGTCAATAGGTCGTTTGCCTCCCCGTATTTATTCGTTTCACAGGCTTTATCCAATGCTGTTAGATAGCTCAAAGCAAGTTTAGAAGATAATGAATCTCGTTGCATCAACTCCATACTCAATGGGACATGCCATTTCTGAGCTGGGTCATTTTTGGCGGGAATGATTTTCATATCAGACCATGAGAAAATTGATTGAACAACTTGGTATTTCTCCACCAGTTTAATCAACTGCTTTTCGTACTCACCTCGCTTCGATTCCAGTGTCTGATGCGCTTTATTGTAATCGTCCAGCAAAACAAAATTGCCTTGATCATCGGTCAATGAATTGTAGGAAATTAATCCATCTTTCGTCTTTAATTTTTCGCGTAATTCAGATTTCGAAGAAACGTAAATGATGTCCTGATCTACCCAATAGGATGGGTACATGTGCATACTCATTATCGTTTGCACGGCATTGTAATCCTTGTAGGTGTTGGAACGATGAATCTTTCGAAGAAACTGATCTGCTAACGTGTGAAATGGAATGGTTCTCCCTTGATAATCTTGAACTAACAGTGATGCCACCTCATCAGAGTGTTCTTTTGACATAACTCTGTAAATAGCATCCGATTTCTTCGCTGGTTCAGGTTCACTATGATCATGTCCGTCACCTTCATAATGCTCGTGATCGTGCCCATCTCCCTCGTGGTGATCGTGATTATGATCTTGCGCAAATCCGACTGAAGAGAAAAGCAATACCCCAATAAATACTGAAAGTAATTTTTCGCGCTTCTCTCTAGATTTTTTAAGTAATTGATTTAATTCTCTGAAACGTCCCGCCGGAGCAATCAGTGACAAAAGCATGCCTATACTCATCAATAAATAACCTAAATAAGAGATGTTTGTTCCCCACCAATCGTGATTGACGCTCAAACGTGTCCCCTTTTCATCTGGATCGTAACTCGACTGAAAAAACCGGTATCCACCATAATCCATAACATTGTTCATGAAGATCCGCTGATCTCTGGTATAATTATTTGCTTCATCAATAATAGTCACTTCACTTGCAAACGAAGATGCAACATCAGACCCAGGGTATTTATCCAATTGAAAATCTCTACAAGCAATCGAAAATGGCAATGGAATTTTCATAGAACCATATTCCATTTCATAGACTAACCCGTTGAATTCAAACACCACATGGTCTGGAATCATTGAAATCCCTCCAGGTAACTCAACAATCTTTGATTGGTCACCATCGGTAATTTTCACCGTTAACACATCTTCTCCGACATCCCTTCTGCCTGAAGCTACTTTCATCATTTTGGAATTTTCGATGATTTGTTTAAATACGAATTGCTCACTTCCTACTTGATAAAGTGTCGTAATTTGAAAAGGAACTAACGTATCTAACGGAACTTCTTTGTACAACGAATCGGCTATTTCCTGTCCTGATTGACGTGCTTTTTGCATCTCAGCCATGGGTAAATAGCGCATCGGAATACTCGTCTTCATCAACATTTTTCGTCCTTGTTGAAATACTTCAACGCCAGGCATTGCATTTTTTTTCTCGAACGAAAGTGCGACATCACCCACCATTAAAAACTCTCCTTTTGAAAGGTAATTGGATGACATTCCTCCTGTAACAATATCCAAAGAAGCACTTTGAATGGAATCGTTCACAACAAGCGAATCAATCATTTTCTTCTGAAAATCTACATACTCAATTGTAACCGGTGTCTTGTGATTTGGAAAATCTACATCAATAGAGAAATGGTTTGACGTAACCTCAGACATAAACATTTTTTCACTTTGCGTATATTGCAACTTGCCGTCATTAATTTTAAACCATAAATGAGGATCGGAAGAATAGATAAAATCTGTTTGGGCATTTTCACGAATCAACATCAGTCCCTCAAAACTAAAGTAACGCGTTACTCCTGCCCCAATTAGAATGACCAAAAACGAAATATGAAACATAAACATGGCGATTTTCTCACGTTTCCACATGCTATAACGAACCATGTTGGCGATTAAGTTTAATCCCAGGAAAATCAATAATAATTCGAACCAAAGAGCATTATAGACAATAATCTTCGCCGTTTGAATATCGTATGCAGATTCTAGAAAAGTGCCTATTGCGATAGCGACTAAAAAAATCAACATTCCAAGTGCCATCATTCGCATTGAAAAGAGTATTCGGGCAAATTTTTCCATAGGTGTTCAACTAAAAGTGTCACAAAGATAATTAGATATACGATTTGTACCGATTTTTGACATGGAGATTAACGTCTTGTCATCTGGATCCTTTTATTTCGATTCATCCCAAATCCACTGCAATATATTGATTTAATTAGCATTGAACATATCGCAATATTGCGAAATTGAAATAAGCCAACCTCATCCCAATACTCCGATTTTAACAAAATTTCTAATAATTCTCACTGCCATCCTTTCCATCTAACAAATAATGTGTACCTTCAATTGATATTTTCAGTTCCATCAAAAAAGTAATTTACCATGTTAAAGAAAATCCTAAAAAAGACACTTAAATGGACAGGAATAAGTCTGCTTTTGATCATTATTCTACTAATCATCATCCCGATCATATTCAAAGATGAGATCAAGGAAATGGTGATAAAAGAGGTGAATAAATCGCTGAAAGCTGAATTAAGTGTTGGGGACTTTGATTTAACATTTATCAGTACGTTTCCGAACATGACGATTGAACTAATTGACACTAAATTGATTGGTTTAAATGAATTTAAGGGAGTCACATTGGCCGATATCAAATCAGTTCGTGCGCATGTTGGATTTTGGGATGTTGTTTCGGGTAGTGATTTGGAAATAGATGAAATTCACATCACGGAACCTAAATTTGATGTGCGTGTGCTGCAATCAGGATTGGCGAATTATGATATTGTTAAATCCGAAGAAGAAATGACGCCGGAAGAACTGGAAGAACCTTCTAATTTCTCGCTCGCTTTGCACGAGTACAGTATTACCAATGGAACAATTAACTACAGCGATGATGCTTCTAACATGCACGCAAAAATTGTGAATTTGAACCACTCAGGTTATGGCGATTTAACAGCTGATGTTATCGATTTCAAAACGAATACCAGCATGGATGAATTGACGTTCGACATGGACGGGATTTCTTACTTGGCTGCTGTCAAAACGGATGCTGTTGTGAATCTCTTGATGGAATTTAAAGAGAACAGTTCTAAATACACCTTAAAAGACAACGAGATTAAATTAAACGCGCTTGCATTTTCTATCAATGGATTTTATGAAATGTTAGAAAACAAGGATAATATGGATTTGAAGTTGGATGCTTCAAAAGCGACATTCAAAGACTTCCTTTCATTAATCCCTACCTTTTACCAATCAGGCTATGAAAGTATGGTGACTTCAGGGAATTTAACGTTAGATGCTCATGTTAAAGGTGAGTTAGATGATAAAAATACTCCTGGTTGGGATGCAAACATGGCGGTAAGTAATGCTTCGATAAAGTACCCAGACCTACCAGGGAAAATTTCGAACATTCAGATGAAAGCAGGATCGAAATTCCCGGGAGGAGAAAATCTAGATAAAATGACAGTTGATGTTACTAAGTTTTATGCGAAATTCGATCAGAATACCTTGGACGCAAATCTTAGTCTGCGCAACCTTATGACGGATCCTTTCATTCAGTCCAAAATTCTGGCTAACATCAATTTAGCATCATTGAAAAATTACATCCCAATGGCTGAAGGTGAATCTTATTCTGGGATTTTGGATGCTGATGTGAACATCAAAGGTCGCATGAGTAGTCTAGAGAAAGAAGATTTTGAGGCGTTTACTGCTGAAGGATTCTTTACCCTATCCAAAATGTTGTACAAATCTCCAGATCTTCCAGACGATGTTGCTATTGAGAAAATGAAATTTACATTTTCCCCAAAAAACCTCGCATTGAATGAATTGAATGCAACGATGGGGAAATCGGACTTTGCAATGAGTGGAGCGATTGATAATTATTTCGGCTATTTCTTGCGAGATGAAGTACTAAAAGGAAACTTCAGTTTTAATAGTAATTACCTTGATCTAGATAAACTTGTTCCAGCTTCGGAAACAACAGAAGCTGAAACAGAAACAGCCGCGACTGAAGCAACGGAACCAGTTTTGATTCCTGCGAATATTGACTTTAATCTACTTACAGATATCAAAACGCTTCGTTACAATGGCATGGACATTAAAAATGTCAAAGGTGGTGTTACACTTAGAGAAGAAGTGGCGACTTTAGACAACTTGACCATGAATACAATGGGTGGAACTGTTGGACTTAAAGGAAATTACAACACTAAGAATCATGCGAAACCAAAAATGGACATTGGATTCTCTTTGAAGGAAGTTGATATCAACCAACTGGCAACAAATTTCTTGACAATAGAGAAATTAGCACCAATTACGAAACATGCTTTTGGAAATATCTCAGCAAATTTCAATATGAACACCGACCTCACAGCGTCATTTGAACCAATATTATCGTCCATCAATTGTCTGGGAGATCTTAGTTCAAATAGTCTTACGGTAAAAGGATTTAAGAACTTGGAGAAATTAGAATCTGTGACCAAATTGAAGAATATTTCGAACCAAACGATCAACAATTTTAAGACGAAATTTAAAATTCAAGACGGGAAAATTTCCTTGACTCCGTTCAACGTAAATCTTGGGAAAATTGGCACTGACGTTTCTGGTTACACGACGCTTGATCAAAAAATGGATTACGATTTAAAAATGAATGTCCCTAAAGATCAAATTCCAGCCGGGATTATCAATGAGGTTGAAAAAGCAATGAAACAAATCAATGCAATGGTTCCTCAATTAAAGTTAGCCGATTTGCCTGCATTTATTCCTGTAAAAGTAAAGATGATTGGCGATGTGAAAGATCCTAAAATCACTACCGACTTCAAAGAGGCTGTCATGAAAGCAACTGGAAATTTCAAAGACAACATCAAAGAAACGATCAAAGACACCATTACGAACGTTATCAAAGAGCAGGTTGGTAATGCAAAGGAGGAGATTGAAAAGCAAAAGCAGAAAATTCTAGCTGATGCGCAGAAAGAAGCTGATAAAATTGTTGCTGAAGCTAAAAAAGCTGGTGATGCCGTTGTCGCAGAATCGGTAAAACAAGGGAACCAATTGATCAAGGAAGCTGGCTCAAATCCTTTAAAGAAAAAGGTGGCTGAGGAAGGTGCTAAAAAATTAAAATCCGAAGCTGAAAAGAAGTCCACACAAATTCAGGCAGAAGGAAAAAAACAAGCGGATGGTGTCATGGCTCGAGCTCGAGCCGAAGCCGACAAAATAAAATAGTATGGATAAGAAGTTTCCGCGAATTCACAGGTTGTTGCATTGGGCAATCGCGTTCTCGATGTTATTTTTATTACTCACTATTTTTCTTCGTCTCAACTGGATGAATAAAAACAATATTGCAGATATTCTTGTAAAGGAACTGGGCGAACGTGATATTGCACTTGATGGTGAGGAAGCTGTGAAAATTGGTAAAGCCATTCGGAAACCAATGTGGAATTGGCACATTTATATCGGCTACGTATTGACTGGATTGTATATTCTCCGACTTATTTATATGATGGTTGCAGGTCCACAATTCAAGAATCCATTCAATAAATTAAACAGTATTCGAGAAAGATTTCAATCGTGGGTATACATCACTTTTTATGTGCTTCTTGGCCTTACTTTAATCACCGGACTGATCATTGTCCTCGGTCCAAAAGAATACAAAGATTCAATGGAAAGCATACATGTGCAAGCACTCTACTGGTTGTTGGCGTTCATCTTTGTTCACTTTGCGGGAATTCTTATCGCCGAATTTGGTCACATGAAGGGAATTGTTTCAAAAATGATTAACGGAAAGGATTAGTGACTTCAATTAGTAAACCACAACTGTCCATTTTTTGGTTTCGTCGTGATTTAAGATTGGAGGATAACGTTGGTCTCTTTCAGGCACTGAAAAATTGTAAAACCGTCCTTCCTATCTTTATTTTCGACACAAATATTCTTGATGAATTGGCTCCCGATGACGCACGATTGACGTTCATCTACTCAACGTTAGACGCGATCAATCAACGTTTGCTAAAACATGGTCGGTCACTGTTAGTTCTGAAAGGAAATCCACTTGAGGTTTGGAAGGGACTGATCAAGGAATATGATATTCAGGACGTATATTTCAACAAAGATTACGAACCTTATGCGAGAGAGCGAGATGGCAAGGTTTCCAATTTTCTCAAGGATCAAAATATCTCGGTTCATTCGTTTAAAGACCAAGTGATCTTTGAAGAAAGTGAGATTGTGAAACCAGATGGACTCCCCTACTCGATTTACACACCCTACAAGAATAAATGGCTTGAGTTATTTCAGTTGGCAGATACTCGTCCCTTAGTTCAACCTTCATTTTCACCACTAATAGAGCGATTATTTAAGTTTCCATCGTTAGAATCATTGGGCTTTCAAAAGTCAAGTATTCAAGTTCATCCGTTCTCTCTAAATATAGAAAATTACGCTACGACCAGAGATGTTCCTTCCATCGACGGGACAAGTTATCTCAGTCCACACCTTAGGTTCGGAACTGTTAGTCCGCGACAAATAATTGCTCAGTTAAAACCAAGTGATTCCACATTTTTAAGTGAATTAATCTGGCGTGAATTCTTTATGCATATCTTGTTTCATCACCCAAGAGTAGTTCAACACAATTTCAAACCAGCGTACGATGGAATTCAGTGGATCAATAATGAAGATGATTTCGCTAAATGGTGCGAAGGGAAAACGGGCTACCCAATGGTAGATGCTGGTATGCGTCAACTGAACCAAACAGGATATATGCACAACCGCGTTAGAATGATAACTGCTGGATTTTTATGCAAACATTTACTTATTGACTGGCGATGGGGAGAAGCTTATTTCGCTGAAAAGTTACTTGATTATGATCTATCAGCAAACAATGGAAACTGGCAATGGGCGGCTGGTACAGGATGTGATGCAGCGCCTTACTTTCGTATATTCAATCCGCAGGAGCAACAAAAGAAATTCGATAAGGAATTGCTTTACGTTAAAAAATGGATTCCTGAATTTGGAACGGAGGCTTACCCGACTCCAATAATAGAACATTCATTTGCACGCAAAAGAGCAATCGAAGTGTACAAATCGGGGATTGCTCAATCCCACTAAATACTTGAAAATATCAAAATCGATTGTTACTGAAATTAACGCACGCATTGCATTGTGGAATAAAAACAATTTCTACTTTTATCCTGTATAAATGATAGACATTAACATACCGCCCTTACATAAATAAATTAAGACCAAAAATTCGATGAAAATTTGCTTTATCATGTATCCTTGGACTAGGATTAATCCGAAACAAGACTCTTCTATCCGTATCATTCATGAAATGGTGTTGCGCGGTCACGAAGTAGCTATTACTCACCCTTCTAATCTAACGATTCGGGACTCGGTCACGCTTAGTTTATGTAAGACTATAATTAGAGCAGACAAGGTTTCAAATAGTATTCCTTCTTTTTATCATTCTGTGAAGTTCAAGGAAGAAATGCGTCCATTGAAAGATTTTGACGTAATTTTCATGCGTGACAATCCACCTTTAGATGCTCTTGTACTCAACTTCTTAGATTCGATTAAAGATGATGTATTCATTTTAAACGCAGTAGATGGGTTGAGAGAAGCAAACAATAAAATCTATACGGCAGCCTATTACGATCCGGAGCGCGAATTGATTCCTGCAACGCATGTATCAAAGAACATCGACTATTTATTGCGAATTATCGAAGAATCTGAAAATGACAAAATGATCATGAAACCTCTGGATGGTTTTGGAGGAAGTGGCGTTATTGTTATTGAAAAATCGGCGATGCACAATATTAAATCCCTGCTTGATTTCTATATCAATGGAAACAAGGAACGCTCTAACTACGTTATTTTGCAAGAATATGTAGAAGGTGCTGAAAAAGGAGATGTCCGTGTTCTGATGCTTAACGGAGAACCAATTGGTGCTTTGCGCAGAGTACCTGCCAAGGGAGATGCTCGTTCGAATATTTCAGCAGGCGGAAGTGTGGAAAAATACAAATTGACTAGACAAGATATTAGTCTCTGCAAAAAAGTAGGAGAAAAACTTGTTCGCGATGGTATTTACTATGCTGGATTAGACATCATTGGTGGTAAACTTATTGAAGTGAATGTATTGAGTCCTGGAACAATCAAGGATATCAATAAACTTAATAACGTGAAGTTACAACGCAAAATCGCCGACTACCTAGAAGGTGTTGTCGCAGATATTGAAGCCAAAAAAGTAGCAAATCATTAATACGAAGAAACGCAATGCAACTTCTTGAAATCAATGAGATTATTCAATTAATCCAAGCTCAAAAAACATTTGAAGCTACTGCAAAAGATGGCTCATTTTCTATAAAGATCAATCGTTATTTACCGTACTGCTGTACTGCAATACACGATGGCAGCAACTTAAGAAGCGATTTACGCACTAAGATTGCGTTGGACGAGTACAACAGATGGTTCGAAGAAGATCCGTTCACGGGAGCATTTATTGCATCTATGCCAATTACACTGATTGGACATGATTCTCGATTTGAATACGATCTAAATAGAACTACAGACGCTTCAGTATACAAAGAAGCGTGGGGTAAAAAAGTGTGGAATAAATCGCTTACGCCGAAAGAAATTCAGTTAAGCAAGGAGAAACATACCAATTATTACAAAGTCACGCATGCACTCGTGAAAAAACTCGAAGAGTTATACGATGGATGTGTAGTCTATGATTTTCATTCGTACAATTTTGAACGTTGGGATCGCAAAGTACCGCTCTTCAATATAGGAACCGAAAACGTTGATACGAAAAAATTTGGTCCAGTCATTGAAAATTGGAAAAATGAATTGTCTTCGATTGAGATACCGGGAGTAGAAAACGTTACCGCGATCAATGATGTGTTTCAAGGAAGAGGATACAACCTAGAGTTCATAACAACTAATTTTTCAAAAACGCTGGTACTGGCTACCGAAGTCAAAAAAGTATACTGCAATGAATTGACTGGTGCGGCTTACCCTAAAATCATCAAAATCCTTCAAGAAAAGCTCAAAACTGCTATTCTAAACAACGCGAACTTTTTCAGTAAGGATAACACCAATTGGAAGCATCAAAGTGCTGTCAAACTACTGGATAAGACAGTTGATCCTGCTATTCTAAAAGTCGACAAGGGAATGTCAAAACTCCTTCGAAACTTTGAATTGTTAGCGTATGTCAATCCGATAAATAGCTCAACTGAGAAAAAAAGATTCTATAAACACAAATTTACTGAACAGCCGAACTTTAAGTATGGTCCAATTCGCATTAACTCCTATGAACTAAAGCAGGAGTTAAGTCAGCTTAGAGTGCAGGATATCTCTGATATTTCCATTCGTAATCTCTACGAATCGACTATCAATAGTTATTTTGATAAGATTGATTTGCTGTCAACATTAGATTCACCAAAGTTTTTATACAATTCACTTCGCTATTTTGGAAGACCGTCGAAAACAGACATTCAAAATGCACAGTACATTCTTCACCTACCATCGATTCCTGGAGAGCCCAAACGATCCCCAACACTTGGAACAGATCAGGCTATTCACGCGTTCAAGGAAGGTCTTGCGAGTTATGGATTAGAAGGTAAGATTGAAACGAGCAACAAGGTTATTGCTCAAGTAATGGTATTAAATGCAAAAAAAACCATTCTTTTCCGTCCCGATGCGAAGTTTACTCGCTCAGAAATCAATGCTCTTGTTGAGCATGAAATTGGCGTTCACATGGTCACCACGATGAACTCAAACGCTCAAGATTTACGCATTTTTAACCTTGGCCTTCCTGTCAACACAATGACTCAAGAAGGATTAGCAATTCTTTCAGAATACCTAAGTGGTAACATTTCAATTAAGCGATTAAAGAAATTAGCCCACAGAGTTATCATCGTTGATATGATGTGTAGTGGTGCCAACTTCATGGAATGCTTTCAGTTTCTGCACTCCAATTACGTTGCTGACCCAAATGAGGCGTGGAGCATCGTGACCCGAATTTTTCGTGGAGGTGGGTTCACAAAAGATCATTTGTACCTCAGTGGATTTGTCAAAATACTACGCTTCTGGGAAAAAGGTCACAGCTTAACGCCATTGCTAATAGGTAAAACTTCACTTGATTTTTATTCTACTATTGAAGAAATGATAGAGCGTGAAATGTTACAACAACCAGCTTTCATTACTCAAAGTTTTGTGAAGCCTCGTGTGGAAAACAACAGTGAAATTTACGAATACATTTTCAGTGGCTTGAAGTAACGCTCACTCGTTTTCTACAGGCGTAGAAAGAAGCCAATTTTGTGAATTAATCGAGGTTTGGAATATCCTGGCGGTATTAATTTGCATTTCTTCTGTACAGCTTCGCAAATAGTAGAAATGTAGTCAGATATTAGCTTCAATGTTGTTACCTGAGGCTGATAGTAAGAACTACTGCCATGCACAGCGTAACCAAGTATCCCATTTTCAAATAATTCTTTTAAATGGTAGGAAATTGTTGATTTTGCTAATGGAATTAAGGCATGTAAATTAGTGCAATTCAGATTCTCATCTTCTGATAATTTCTCGAGAATGGCTATACGTGCTGGATGTCCCAACGCCTTAAACATATTTGCCATTTGAATTTGATCTTCAGTGTAGAACTCTCTTTTGGTAGCTCCCATGTTAGGTGGTTTTGATGGTTAATAATGTGTTTGTTTTATTAAGATAGTGAAAAAGTTTAGATCTGAGAAAGGAATTTGAAAGAAAAATGAATAGAAATTGGGTTTTGAAATTTCGAAATATTGCGATATATAAATAATCTAAGGTTCTTTGTGGACTATGAAATCAAGTTAACAGGATAGTTTCAAATTTCGAAATGTCGCAATATTTCGAAACTTGAAAACCCATAAAATAAAGTCAAATCAACTAAAAAGTATTCTAAAAACAAACGTCCTTCCTGCAAAAGAAACCAAAATTATAGGCACAAAAAAACCGTCCACAGAAGTAGACGGTTCAATTTTCTATTAGAAAAGATTAACGTTTGTGCATACCTTCATCAGAAACTGTAAGTTTCTTTCTTCCTTTACGACGGCGTGATGCCAACACTCTTCTTCCGTTCTTTGTTGCCATACGACTACGGAAACCGTGTTTGTTTCTTCTTTTTCTTACTGATGGTTGAAACGTTCTTTTCATGATCTATATTCTTTACTCTGCGTTGTCAAAAAATTGGACTGCAAAGATAGTGTTTTTTTCTATTCTCCAAAAAGAATCAACAAATTTATCAAAAAAAGAATTATTTATTGTTTTCATCTTTTCTTAACTTCTTCTTTAACTGACATCTGCAACATAAAACGTGCACCTAGTGAATCGCGATTAATATTATTTTTATTTTCTTCAACTTTGTTGGTGATGGCTTATTTCTTATGTAGTTTTGTGATGCGCAATTAGCAATGAAATTCAATGTTTAGACCCAAAAAGCAGAAAGAAAAACGTGTAAAACTATCTAAGGAGAGTATTGTAAAAGCGAAAAAAATATTTTCCTATTTACGCCCATACCGTAGTGTTTTCATCATTGGTTGGGTATTTTTAGTGCTATCGAGTTCTATTGGATTATTGTTCCCGCTATTTATGGGACAATTACTAGGTGCTGGTTCGGATCAACCGAGTTCGATGCAGGGAATGCTCGATTTAATTTCTGCAGATACGATAAATACATTTGCCATTGCATTGTTTGTGATGTTTGCAGTTCAGTCGTTCTTTTCCTTTTTCCGTATCGTAATTTTCACAAACGTGACAGAGAATGCGTTAAGAGATATTCGAAAGGATGCCTTCAGTAGATTAATCTACATGCCAATGGATTTCTTCAATCAAAATAAGGTGGGGGAATTGACAAGTCGTATTTCCTCGGACATTGAAAAAATTCAGGAAACCCTACGGACCACAGTAGCCGAATTCTTCCGTCAAATTGTAATCATTGTTGGTGGAATAACATTTTTGGTGATTATTTCTGGGAAACTAGCGCTAATCATGCTTGCTACTGTCCCAGTAATGGCAATCGTAGCAGTCTTCTTTGGACGATTCATCCGAAAACTGTCTAAAACAGCTCAAGACGAGGCCGCAGCATCTAATTCAGTGATTGAAGAATCGCTTATGGGAATAACAAATGTAAAATCATTTACCAACGAGAAGTTTATGCTCGGAAAGTACATGAAAGCTGTTACAGCGATTCGCGCACTCAATATCAAAAGTGGATTATGGCGCGGTGTTTTTGTCTCCTTTTTGATTCTTTGCATGTCCGGCGCAATTGTCTTTATCGTTTGGCAAGGCCTATTGATGACACAAGGACCAAACCCAGAATTGTCACGTGGTGATTTCTTCTCGTTCATTATGTTTACAATTATGATGGGAGCATCCTTCGGCTCAATTCCCGATATGTACGCGAGCATTCAAAAAGCAATTGGAGCGACAGAAAATTTGATGAAAATCATCGAACAAGAAAATGAAAACGAAATTCAAAAAGGTGAGTTAAAACCAACAATAACGGGACATGTATCTTTCAAGCAGGTTTCTTTCAGTTATCCACAACGTAAGGATTTACCTGTGCTAAATAATATTACCTTCAACGTCACCCAAAATGAAACCATTGCACTTGTAGGGTCATCAGGGGCAGGGAAATCAACCATTGCTTCTTTGTTGCTCAATTACTACAGCGCCTCAGGAGGGGAAATTCTATTTGATGGGGTGAATATCAATGAAATTGAACTCAATCACCTCCGTTCTCACATGGCAATCGTACCGCAAGAAGTAATTCTGTTTGGTGGAAGCATAAAAGAAAATATTGCATTTGGTGATCTAGAGGCCAGCGATGAAGCTATTGAACTAGCCGCAAAACAAGCAAATGCATGGGAGTTTATCAGTTCCTTTCCAGAAAAAATGGAAACACAGGTGGGTGATCGCGGAATTCAACTTTCTGGAGGACAAAAACAACGAATTGCCATTGCTAGAGCAATACTTAGAAATCCAGCTATACTAATTCTCGATGAAGCGACTTCCGCACTCGATTCCGAATCTGAAAAATTGGTGCAAGATGCCTTGAACAAATTGATGAAAGGACGGACTTCTTTCGTAATCGCACATCGACTCTCAACAATTCGCAATGCCAACCATATTTTCGTTCTCGACAAAGGAGAAATAGCAGAAACAGGAACACATGACGAATTAATTGCTAGGAAAGGAATCTATTCTAACTTAGTAGAACTGCAAGGAGTTGAGCTAAGCGTTTAAATACGATTTAATCTTCTTGATGGACTGAGTTGTAAAGCATCACTGTTTCAAATATTCATATTTCGAAATATCGCAATATTTCGAAATCACGAAATTACGTTCTGTGCTTGCTATGCAGTTGCAACATTACATCTCGGAAAATTATCCAACTGAATCGAAATCTCACTTTGAACAAATCTAACTCAACCTTAACCAATGTTAACTTAATGTTAACTCAGTGTTACTCGTTGTATTTGAATATTTTCATTACGAATTAAACACAACCTACTCATTAAAAGCATTTTACAAACAAATTGAATCCTCAAACAACCTCAATTTAATGTTACATTATAATTAAGTATCTATTTCTTATTTTTTAAATTAATATTAACTCACAACATTTGTCGCAGCAAAAAAGCGATGAAATGAAAAGAAAATTACTTCTATTTTTTACTCTACTCCTATTAGCCAATTTTAATGGGTATAGCCAAAAAGACACACTTGCACCAGTTCCAGCAACAAAAAAATGGTATGAATCCATACAAATAAGAGGCTATGCCCAATTACGATACAACGGTCTTTTGGAAACAAACCCTAATTTAGGATGCGAACAATGTGACAAATCCTGGGGTGGAAATGGAGGCTTCTTCTTTCGTCGTATTCGAGTAATTCTGTTTGGACAAATTCACCCGCGTGTCTATTTCTATATCCAGCCAGATTTTGCCAGCTCACCAAGCAGTGGAGCAATGAATTTCGCTCAGATTAGAGATGCCTATTTTGATGTAGGACTCGACAAAAAAAATGAGTTCCGATTCAGAATTGGTCAGAGTAAAGTCCCGTTTGGATTTGAAAACTTGCAGTCGAGCCAGAACCGCTTACCACTCGATAGAAATGATGCCTTAAATAGCGCCGTTTCAAATGAGCGAGACATTGGTGTGTTTTTCTATTGGGCTCCTGAGAAGATAAGAAAAAGATTTTCTATGCTCGTTAGAGAAGGGTACAAAGGAACAGGTGATTATGGAGTTTTTGGACTTGGTGTGTACAACGGGCAGACAGCCAGCAGACCAGAATTAAACAAGGATGTGCATGTGGTATCACGAATCACTTACCCTTTTCAAATTGGAAGTCAAATTTTTGAGCCTGGAGTACAGGCCTACACCGGAACATATACGATCGATCCGAAAAATGTGACGCCGGGTGTAATTCTCAAAGAGAATTTAACGTACCTCGATCAGCGTTTAGCGTTTACAACAGTTCTTTATCCACGACCTATTGGTTTTCAAGCAGAATATAATTTAGGTGTCGGTCCTGAGTTCAACAAGGAGACAAATACCATTGAAACAAAACCGCTTTTAGGTGGATATGTAACGGTGAATGCACGAATTCCCGTGAAAAATCAGTTGATCTACCCTTTTGTGCGCATGCAGTATTATAAAGGTGGAAAGAAACATGAGCGAGACACACGTAGCTATCACATGAATGAATATGAATTTGGGATAGAATGGTTGCCATACAAAAACTTTGAAATTGTCGCTATGTACACGTTTTCAAATAGACGATATGAAGATTTTATTCTACGCGATAATTATCAAACTGGAAGCTTAGTGCGTTTGCAGCTTCAAGTGAACTTTTAAGAAATTAACACATTCACGCAACTGGTTCTTGGTAAGGTTTGATCGTTTTTAGCTAAGTTTGAAATAAAACTAAAGATGAAATCAATCACCTTACTCATTTGTGGATTAGTACTGAGTTCTGCATACGCTCAGAATTACACCTCCTATTTTACGGGAAACGCAACCGACCTTGTTTCAACTCCTGTAGGTGGAGTGTGCCTTATGGGTGGAGCAACCGAGGAAGATGAGGCGATGAAATGGTTTCTACAGCGCGCGAATGGCGGTGATGTTTTAGTACTTCGAGCTAGTGGTTCCGACGGTTATAATGATTATTTCTACACTGATCTCGGTGTGACAGTAAACTCCGTTGAAACAATCGTGTTTAATGACGCCACAGCAAGCAGTGAAACCTATATTCATCAAAAAATCATGAACGCTGAAGCGATTTGGTTTGCCGGTGGAGATCAATGGAATTATATTTCGTATTGGAGAGGAAATACGATTTCGGATTTAATTAATGACGGAATTGAAAACCGATCGATCGTTGTTGGGGGAACTAGCGCAGGAATGGCAATTCTAGGGGGATATTATTTTTCAGCGGAGAATGGGACGGTGACTTCTGCGACAGCACTTGCTAATCCATACAATAATAACGTGACTGTTGATTCAGAAGATTTTCTGCATGCTCCGTACATGTCCAATGTAATTACCGACACACACTACGATAATCCTGATCGAAAAGGTCGACAGGTTACATTTATTGCGAGAACCTTCACAGATGATGGAATCGAAATAAAAGGAATTGCATGCGATGAATATACCGCTGTCTGTATTGATGAAAATGGAATTGCACGCGTATATGGGCAATTTCCGACTTATGATGACAATGCCTATTTCATTCAAACGAATTGTGAATTAGCGAATCGACTTCCTGAAACGTGCACAAACAATACACCTCTGAATTGGAACTTAGGAGGCGAAGCATTAAAAGTATATGCAGTAAAAGGAACACTAGCCGGGACAAACACCTTCGATTTAAACGATTGGCAAACGGGAAATGGTGGCGTATGGCAAAATTGGTACGTTGATAATGGAACGCTTTTAGAATCTAACAGCACGGCAATCAATTGTACAGCAAATACAATTGACAATGAACAATTAAACGCTTCGATTTCGGTCTACCCAAACCCTTTCAGTGATGTGATTTCAATAAGTTCAAACGAATATGAAATACAGGAAATCACACTTTTTGATCACACAGGGAGAATTGTAATGCACGTCAATAATCCGCAAGTGAATACGTTGAATCTTGAAACGGATGACTTAGAAAATGGTGTTTATATTGTGGCGGTTAAAAGCAACAATTCAAACCAGCAATTTAACATTGTAAAACAATAGTTTTAGGCGAGTTTCACACCAACGGGACAATGATCCGAGCCGTGAATATCGTTTAAAATGAATGCGTCGGCAATTTTGCTGGTAAGATTTTCTGACACTAAAAAATAATCAATCCTCCAGCCAACGTTCTTACCACGTGCTCCACCACGGTAGCTCCACCATGAGTATTTAACAGCATCACCTTGCTTTAAACGAAAGGTGTCCACTAGTCCATTAGAGGTGTAGCGGTCCATGCCATCAATTTCTTCTTGCATAAATCCAGCTGACTTGTTGTAATTTGCCTTTGGACGCGCCAAATCAATCTCCTTGTGTGCTACGTTAAAATCGCCGCATACAATCACTGGTTTTTTAGCTTCCAACGATTTGATATAGTTCAAAAAGTCATTGTCCCACGTTTGTCGGTATTCCAATCGACGCAAATCACTTCCCGAATTCGGTACGTAGACTGTGATTACATAAAAATCTGAGTATTCAGCACAAATAACCCTACCCTCTTGATCATGTTCGAAAATACCAATATCATACGTCACCGAAACTGGTGCCGTCTTTGATAAAATTGCTGTTCCAGAATAACCCTTGCGTTCCGCTTCGTTTGCGAAAACATAATAACCTGGCAATTGATCCAGTAACGTTTCTTTCACCTGCTCCACCGTTGCCTTAGTTTCCTGAAGACAAACAATATCTGCGTCCAAACGCTTTATGTCACTGAAAAAATCTTTTTGAGCAATCGCACGGATTCCATTTACATTGAAGGAAAGTATCTGCATTCTAGAAGTTTTTTGTTGAGGTAAAGATATAAAAGTCACGCCGAAATTACCTCATCGCTTTGCGATAAAGTATGTATGCAACGCCTCCGAACAACACATTGGGCACCCAAACCGCTATCATTGCGGGGAATCCCAAATTTATGGCAGCAACGGTGGTGACTTTCATCGCAAAAATGTAGATGAAGATGATAGCCAGTCCAATCGCAATATTGATGCCTACTCCGCCCCGTTTCTTTCTACTCGCGACAGCAATTCCTATGATTGTCAATACGTACGTTGCAAATGGATAGGACGTTCGCTGGTACAATTCGATTTCATAGGTCGAAACCATGGGCGATCCCTTTTTTCGTTCCCGTTCAATGAATTTCTTTAATTCGAAATAATTCATCGCCTCGGCAATATTATCTCGGGTGGCCATTTCGCCAATATCAAACTGAAAAATGGTATCCTTCTCAGCTCCTTCTTCAATGATATCATTTGGATAACCTACTTTTCGGGAGTAGTAATTGAAAAGTTTCCAGTCTTTTGTTCCATAAATATTTCGTGCAGTCCCCGCTTTCACAAATCCCAAAAGATTTCCCTTTCCGTCCCACTTCTCCACTACAAAATTATTGATCAAGTCCGTTTCGGCAGTGTAACTGGTGAAGTAAACAACTTCATTTCCAGGGAATTCTGCATGGTAATTCAACACAGTCATCGCTCTTCGATAAAATCGTTCTTCAAACTCCAGTCGCGTGCTGTTCGAAGGAGGAATAATGAAGTGGTTAAAAATCAATGAAATAATCATTAAAAATGTGGCAGCAATCATGTAAGGACGAACAAATCGACTGAATTTGCGACCGCTGTTCCAAATTGGAATGATTTCCGTATCCTGCGCCATTTTCGCCGTGAACCAAATCACTGAAATAAAAATGATCATGGACGAGAACATATTGCTGTAGAACAATATGAAGTTGACGTAATATTCAAAAATCACTTCTTTTGCAGAAGCTCGGTTATCGATAAATTCACCTAATTTATCCGACAAATCGAACACCGTAGCCAAGATCATAATCACCGCCAACATGAAGAAGAAGGTACTTAAGAACTTGCGAATGATATATCGATCTATGATTTTTAACATCTACAAACGATTACCTAATTTGGGGATCATGTTATTTTTCCATGCAACAAAAGTGCCTGCTTTGATTTGTTTCCGTGCCTCTGTCACCAACCACAAATAAAACGCAAGATTATGAATTGTCGCTATCTGCATCGCCAAATGTTCCTTCGAATGCATTAAATGTCGCAAATAGGCCTTGCTGTATGTACTATCAACGTATGACGTCCCGTTTGGATCTAGCGGAGAAAAGTCTTTTTCCCACTTTTTATTCTTGATGTTCATGATCCCTTCAGAAGTAAACAACATTCCGTGACGCGCATTCCTTGACGGCATAACACAATCAAACATATCAATTCCCATGGAAATACATTCCAACAAGTTTACTGGCGTCCCAACCCCCATCAAATAACGTGGTTTATCTTGAGGTAAAATAGCGCAGACCAAATCCGTAGTTTTGTACAACTCTTCATCAGGTTCTCCGACAGATAAGCCTCCAATTGCATTTCCAACTGCATCATAGGAAGCAATAGTTTCAGCAGATTCCTTTCTCAAATCATCGTACGTACTTCCTTGAATAATTGGAAACAGCGCTTGTTCGTGACCATATTTTGACTCAGTCGCATCCATTTGATTGAAACATCTTTTCAGCCAACGATGGGTCATGTGCATAGAGCGCTTTGCGTAATCATAATCGCACGGATAAGGTGTACATTCATCAAACGCCATGATGATGTCCGCACCAATGGATCGTTGAATGTCAATTGCTCGTTCTGGAGAGAAAAAATGATAACTTCCATCAATGTGCGATTGAAACGTCACTCCTTCTTCTTTAATCTTTCTTGCTCCTGAAAGTGAATAAACCTGATAACCACCACTGTCTGTCAAAATCGGTTTCTCCCAATTGATAAACTTGTGCAATCCACCAGCAGGTTCAATGACATCCAATCCTGGACGCAAAAAAAGGTGATAGGTGTTTCCCAAAATGATTTGGGCTTTTATATCTTCCTCCAACTCATGTTGATGCACTCCCTTCACTGTTCCTGCTGTTCCAACAGGCATAAATATTGGTGTTTCAATAATTCCATGATCTGTATGTAATACCCCAGCTCTCGCCTTGGATTCACTATCAGTATGTTCGAGTGTAAAGTGCATAAATTGTTAATAAGTAAACGCGACAAAGATAAATGTATTTGACAAAGCGTGCCATATTTGTACAAAGCAAAAGCAATGTTGGAATATCTTCCTGAATTTGATGACTCCCTAGGAACCTACTTGTTTGTATGTTTTGCTATTTTCTCCGCAATTCAACTCCTGATTGTCGCATTGATTTATAGTCGATTAGCCTTCCATAAAACGAAGCAAAAAAGTAACGATCTTCCAGGGGTGTCCATCATTATCGCAGCAAGAAACGAGGCCGATAATTTATTCAAGAACCTACCTTTCATTTTTGATCAAGATTATCCAAATTTTGAAGTTGTAGTCATCAACCATCAATCCATGGATGATTCCAAATACATCTTAGACGCCTACGAGCACGAGTTTCCCAACATGAAGGTAATTACCGTTGAGCGAAGTGAACACCTCAAATACGGCAAGAAACTTCCCTTGACAATTGGCATTAAAGGTGCAAAATATGAGCATCTCGTGTTTACCGATGCCGACTGTCGACCTGCTAGCAACCAATGGTTGAGAAGTATGAGTAATTCATTCAGTGAAAAACACGAAATCGTTCTTGGCTACGGTCCCTACAAAAAGAAAAAAGGATTGCTCAACAGAATTATTAGGTTCGATACAGCGTGGATTGCGTTGAACTACTTTTCGTTTGCCAAAGCTGGTCTCCCCTACATGGGAATCGGTCGGAACATGGCATACACCAAATCTGTTTTCAATAGTGTTTCAGGATTCAAATCACATTACTCCTTATCTTCTGGAGATGATGATTTATTTGTGCAAGAAGCAGCGAAAAAGAGAAACTACACGATCAACATTGAACCAGACGCTTATTGTCACTCAGAGCCAGCTTCAACGTGGGAAAAATGGGTTCGCCAGAAGTCGCGACACTTCACTACGACTGATCGCTACAAGGTTATCAAAAAGTTAATGTTAGGAATCTATCCGCTCACCCTGTTGTTAATGCTTATTTCCTTTGTTACTTTGTTGTTTGACTCCAATTTCATTTGGTTGACTTTGGCTATTTTCATCTTCGTGTTAGCGATAAAATGGATTGTGCTGGGGAAAGCCTTTAAGAAATTGAATGAGCCAACATTTATTGCATTACTTCCTCTACTGGACATTGCGTATGCGTTTTTTGCACCTGCTTTGTATTATGCAATTGATAAAACGGACAAAAACAAATGGTAGACAATAGTCATTTATCAGATAAGGCGCAGCGGGATTTAATCCTCATCGATGCTGCTATCAAGGGTGATCAATCCGCTTATGCTGAATTAATGGGCAAATACCGTGAATCCATTTATTTTACCATGCTCAAAATGGTAAACAATACGGACGATGCAGACGACTTGACCATCGAAGCGTTTGGAAAAGCATTCAATCGATTAGAACAATACACCCCCAATTACGCATTTTCTACTTGGCTTTTCAAAATTGCCTCAAACAATTGTATCGATTTTATTCGCAAAAAGCGTATCAAAGTGACTTCCATGGATTCAGGCGTAACAACCGATGACGGAGAAGTACTTTTCTTCGATGCAGAGAGCAATACCCTCGACCCAGAAGAAACTATCATGCACAAGCAAAAGGTAGTGCACATGCGTGAACTGGTTAACAAATTAAAGCCTCGCTACCGAATTCTCGTCGAAAAACGCTACTTTGAAGAATTGAGCTACGAAGAAATCTCCGAAGAATTAAATCTTCCATTGGGAACTGTGAAAGCTCAACTCTTTAGAGCACGTGATTTCCTCGCAAACATGATGGAAAAGACGAAAGATAATTTCTAAGTCATGCAAGACATTGATCTCATCGCACATTACTTCCCCAATTTAACTGAGGATCAGCAACAAAAATTCGATGCGCTTGGAGAGTTGTACGCTGAATGGAACAGTCAAATCAATGTGATCTCTAGAAAAGATACGGATAACTTCTATGAACGTCACGTTCTCCATTCATTAGCAATTGCGAAAGTCATACAATTCAAACCTGGAACTCGAATTCTAGACATTGGAACTGGTGGAGGTTTCCCTGGAATTCCACTCGCAATTCTATTCCCTGAGTGTGATTTCTTGTTGGTGGATTCGATTGGTAAGAAAATCAAAGTCGTTAATGAAGTTGCACAAGCATTAGAATTAACCAATGTCCGCACCTTGCATGAACGCGCAGAGAACATTAACGAGCAGTTCGACTTCATTGTTAGTCGCGCCGTTACAGCCATGCCAACGTTTATGAAATGGACAAAAGGAAAACTACTGAAGGAGAATAAAAATCAGTTGAAAAACGGGATTTTATACTTAAAAGGCGGTGATTTACGCGAGGAAATGGCTGGAATTCGAGGTCACATTCGCTACACGAACATCAGTGATTTTTTCAAAGAAGAATTTTTCGAAACGAAGAAGGTGGTTTATCTGCATTAGAAATTCAACTATACAGACCCGGCATCTCGGCAGGCTCGATGACCGAGCTCTACATATCGCAATATTGCGAAATTACATTCTGCGCTTGTTACACAGATTCAAGTTCTAAAATAATTGAGGTCGTCTACTGAAAAAAGAGATTAATCCAACTTATACTTCTTGAAAAACGCGTCCCAGTCCCACACAAAGTTCTCAACGACTTCATCCATACGTTTTAAAAATAATGGATTTGGTGACTGCATACGTTTGAAATACTCGTCTTGAAAATTATACAAAGTGTACTTGTCAAAAATGGCTTTTGACATTCCGTAAATCATATTCTTTGATGGATTATTCAAACGAGAGATAAGCGTTTTGTAATCTTTCAACAACGATTTAAACTCAGCGACAGGCATATCGTAAACCTTCGCTAATTTTTCGTACACCAATTTTTCGACCTTATCTGCTTGCTCTGGATCAAATGCGCTTTCTAAAAAGGACATATTTCCAACAATCAGAATTAATGCGAACTCATAATTATCAGTTGGCTGAATATTAGGCGAACGAACAAATGCTGGATCATCGTTGATAAATTCTGCCACGACTGGAAATCCAGTATCGATTGTATTGAATAAACTATTGATAAATATATTTGCCAATTTATCGTCGCTTATCTTTTTCCGTAAAATAGTTCCAAACATTGCTCTGAGGTTGAGATTTATTGTTCTATACAAAGGTAAGGAACTGAAAACGTGATTTCAGCCACCTATTTTTTGGTTTTCAACAAACTTTTCCACAGTTATTAACATTTTGTTCATGTTTTGTTTATTTGCATGATGATAATCAAGGTTCTAGGCGATTACTAGTGCAGTGCTACTCATCGACATATCGCAATATTTCGAAATTTAGAATTGGCGATCGATTGGTTTATTTGCTTGAAAAACAGGTTGTTTTGATTTATTTCAATATCGAAATATTGCGATATGTCGCTCAAATCAACCTCTCACATTGTTAACTCATTTTAGTAGTCAAAACCGATCTTTTTAAAGCTTTCGGAGTAATTATCCATCCTATTTTCTTCTCACACGAATGTAGCACCATTCATCCTATTTAATTTAAACGTTTTCACTCTTAAAGTGTATTTTTGTTGTATTCATTCAATCCTGTTTTATATGAAAAAAAGTCAACTCATATTACTTACCATTTTTTTAGTGCTCACTGCATTAATTTATGTGGTACTTTCCTCGAACAAAAAGGAATTCGATAAAGATGTTAAACAGGAAAATACGACCGTTTTCGTTCCAGTGACGAAGGTGAAAAATGAGTTGAAAATGTTGGTACTGACTTCATACGGACAAATCCTGCCAAATTCTGAAGTCATAATCTCGGTTGAAGTACAAGGCGAATTGCAAAAAGGAGATGTCTCCATGAAACCTGGGACAAACTTTCGAGCTGGACAAACGCTCTACCGCGTTAACAACAGGGAAGCCTTCTATACATTAACGGCTAGAAAAACAGGATTAAGCAATTTGATCATCAACATGATGCCGGATATTGAATTGGATTTCCCAGCTCAAAAACAAAAATGGACGACTTTCCTAAATGCGTTACAACCAGATAAGATGCTACCTACTTTGCCAGAGATTAATTCCGACAAAGAACGTATGTTTTTGACAAGCAGAAATATTCTGACAGAATACTACAACTTAAAAAGTCTCGAAGTGCGGATGGAAAAGTACTTCTACCTTGCTCCTTTCAACGGGACGGTGATTGCTGTCTATTCTGAACCAGGAGCGATTGCAAATCCAGGTGGACAGATAGCAAAAATTGCTAAAACAGGTGATTTTGAAGTCAAAGTCCCGATATCCATGGACGATTTACAATTGTACAAGGAAAATAGCGCTGCTGAATTCTATGATTCAAAAAATGAAAAAATTGCGACCGGGAAAATCATTCGTATTTCAGATGTAATCAACCAACAAACGCAATCTGCCGATGTGTACTATTCAGTAAAATCTTTGAAAGATAAAAACATTTACAACGGAATGTTCTTGAATGTTTCCATCAACAAAAAAGCACAAAAAGAAACGGTTACCCTTCCTCGATCTGCTGTGAAAGATGGCGTTGTTAAAGTGCTTAAAGATTCAAAACTTGTACCTGTAGAAGTGGTCATCGTGAGTTCCAAACCTGACTCTGTGTATGTCACAGGACTTTCAGACGGTCAACAAGCAGTGCTCGAACAAGTGGAAGAAGTCAAAGGGAAAGTAACGTACAGCGGAGTTGTAAGATAATAAAGGGACATGAGAAAAGTCATTCAGTTTTTTATTAATCGCCCCATTTGGGGGAATGCAGCCATTGCACTTATCTTGATGTTTGGTTTGTTTTCGGTTTTCACGATGAAAAGGTCGTTTTTTCCCGAACTTGATCCGAATCAAATTGTTGTCACCGTATTTTACCCTGGTGCATCTCCTAGCGAAATGCAGGAAGGAGTTACGATTAAAGTTGAACAGTCTATCAATGGACTGGATGGAATTGAAGAAGTGAATAGTACATCTTCAGAAAACTTCGCTCAAATCAATATCAAAGCTTACGTCGATACGGACATGGACGAATTGTTGAGTGAAGTTGAAAATAGCATCAACTCCATCAACTCATTTCCCCAAGGTGCAGAACGCCCGCTGATCAAGCGTTTAAAATCGGGTGGAATGGGAAGCGTTGTGGCATTTGTCGGGATTTCAGCGAAAAAAGACGATGCTTCAACGACGCAATTGACCGACATGGCTTCAGAGGTGGAGCGTGACCTGCTCAACACAAAAGTCATCAGCCAAATTGTCAAAAATGGTTTTCCTGAGAAGGAGATAACGATCAATGTGCGTGAGCAAGATTTGTTGCGCTTCAACATTTCAATGCAAGAAATTGCACTAGTCGTTGGATCTAAGAACGTCGACATTACGACAGGAATGATTCGAGGCGGACTGGAAGAAATGAACATTCGTTCCAACCAGCGCAGCACGTCAGTAGATGATATTTCCAAGATTTTAGTGCGTACGACCCCAACTGGTGAGAAGATAACGATTGGAGATGTGGCCGATGTCCAACTGGGTTATTCAGAAGGTTCACAAGAGGCTAAATACAATGGGAAACCTGCCGTTTCATTTCAAATTGAAAAAACGCCTGAACAGGATATCACCGAAATAACTGAGGCACTTTACGACTACAAAGAAGAGTTTGAAAAGAAAAATCAAGAGTACAATTTCAATATCTTCTACGAATTCAACAGTATGTTGAATGAACGCATCGATTTGCTTACCTCCAACGGATTAATGGGATTGATTTTAGTTCTGATATTTCTCGGACTTTTCCTCAATATCAAACTATCGGCTTGGGTAGCGTTCGGTATTCCGTTCTCATTTCTTGGAATGTTCATTTTTGGACTGATGTACGGCATTTCCATCAACATGATTTCACTCTTTGGGATGATCTTAGTCGTAGGAATTCTAGTCGATGATGGTATTGTAATTGCCGAAAACATCTACGCACATTTTGAGAAAGGCAAACCTGCTCACAAGGCTGCACTGGACGGAACAATGGAAGTTCTCGGATCTGTGTTTAGTTCTGTATTGACAACAATAGTCGCTTTCTCTATTCTTCTTTTCGTTGAAGGACTAGAAATGATGCGTGAAATGGCGTTCGTCGTAATTTCCTGCCTTGCATTCTCGCTCTTTGAAGCGTTTATCGTATTGCCAGCTCACCTTGGTCATAAATCAGTACTGGCGGAACAAAAGACATTTTCTTACAGTTACATGAAGGGAATCCTGTTCATGCTTGGTGGGATTGTTGTAATTTTCATTGGCACTAGATTGATTCCTTCCGAACCAAGTTTCGGACTCCTCCTCTTCCCATTCTGCTTATTCATTTTGGGAGCAATGCTCATTTACGGTGGATTTGTAAAATCACCCATGGAGAATGGTGTTCGATCAGGAGCGGACAAAGGAATTAAATATGTCCGAGACAATTGGTTCAACAAAGCCGTAGAAATGATTGTTGGGACAAAACGCAAGTGGTACCGACTTGGATTTGCGTTTCCATTGTTGTTTACGATTATGATCTTCACGCTCTTTGCAAAGGGAGTGATTTCGTTTACCTTCTTTCCTGATATTCAACCTGATTTCTTTACCATTGAAGCAGCGTACAAACCTGGTGATACAAAGGAGAAATCAGAAAAATTCGTGGAGACAGCGACGCAGATTTTGTTTGAAGAAAATCAACGCATTATTGACGAATCAGGCGATTCATTATTGACCTATTACTCGAGTAACGTTGGGTTTGCTATGAATATTTCTCAAGCGGGAAATCACGCCTCCATGGTGCAAGTGTTTTTCAATGGAGAAAATTCTAAAACTCCTGTCGATACATTGATGAATCGTATCATAGAACGGTTAAATGCATCTCCCGAAGGAAAATTAGCGCAAGATACCTACGTTGGAGGGTTTAATCGATTTGGAAAGGAAGTTGAAGTTGGATTGACTTCTGCCAATGAAGCTAGTTTGCAAGGTGCGCGCGAATTATTCAAAAAGGAATTGGCGAACATCAGCGGAGTGTTCAACATTAAAGATAATATGCCTCCCGGAAAGACGGAAGTCTACCTCGATATGAAACCTGAAGCTGAAATCTATGGAATTAGCGAAAATGAAGTCTTAGCGCAGATTCGACGAGGATTCTTTGGTCAAGAAGCGCAACGTGTCATTATTGGAACAGACGAAGTCAAAATCTGGGTGAGGTACCCGAAAGATGAAAGAAGTTCGCTGTCTGATTTAGAACACATGAAGATTAAAACAGCTTCGGGGATTGCGATTCCACTCGAACAATTGTGCGACTTCACGCTTGGAAGAGCAGCAGAAAGCTTGAAGCGAAGAGACGGACAACAAATCATCAAAGTGGATGCTGAATGCCTTGATCCTGATGCCGTAGCGAAAATCAATGAGAAAATTACGGATAACGTGATTCCAAAAGTGCAACAGGCGTATCCTGATGTTCAATTCAAGCGCTTAGGTCAGTTTGAACGAAGTCAAAAAACTGGAAATTCGATGCAGTACGTGAGTTTGATCGGAATTGCCATCATGTTCATTATTTTGACCTTACACTTCAACAGTTTGAGTAGTGCCTTCCTTATCATGTTAGTAATTCCTGCTGGAGTTGCAGGTGCGTTTTTGGGACATGGACTGATCGGGATTCCTGTTTCCATTCTCTCCATCTTCGGAATGATTGCACTGATTGGTGTATTGATCAACGATGCGATTGTTTTCCTTGATCGCTATAATCAGTTGTTGGAAGAAGGCTATGACATCAAAACCGCCGTTTTGGAAGCAGCTTCATCACGTTTTCGACCGATTATCTTGACATCGTTGACAACTGTAGCAGGATTGTTACCTATCATTTCTGAAACGAGTATGCAGGCACAATTCCTCATTCCAATGGCAGCATCTATCGCATTTGGTGTATTATTCGGAACGATTTTCATCCTCTTCTTCTACCCTGCCGCAATTATTTTCTGGAATGCTTCGCGCAGAACAGGAAGACGCATTTGGACAGGAGAGAAAAATATCGACCCACGGAAAGTCGAACCTGTATTAAAATTAGCAGCAAACAAACATGAATTTGAAAACGAATAGTCTCATCCTACTTTTTTTTATTGCTTCCTACAGCATTGGTCAAGAAAAACTGTCGGCATCGCAGGCAGTATTTATGGCGTTGGAGAATAATTATCAGGTTTTGATTTCAGAAAAACAACACGAAATCAACGAGAAAAATAATACTTGGTCGGAGGCGGGATTGTTTCCTACGGTTACCTTGACTGTGGGACAAAACAACGCAATTCAAGACAACACCAACAACCCGTTTACGTTTACACCGGGAATTATTCTCAATCAATCGATTGCGCCGACTTTGAGTGCCAATTGGAATATTTTCAGTGGTTTTCAGGTGCGAATGTCAAAACAGCGACTGGAGCAATTGGAAATGCAAAGCGGAAACAACGTCATTGCGGTGATAGAAACGACCATTCAAGATGTGCTCAAAACATACTATCAAGCGCAACTGCAATACGAACGCATGAAATTGTTTGAGGATATCATGTCGCTTTCCAGAAGACGGAATCAATATTATGAATTAAAAGAAAAATACAGCAGTTCAAATTCGCTGGAAGCATTGCAGTTTAGAAATCAATACCTCACGGACAGCACGAATTACATCATGCAAGAAATTTCGTACGTCAATTCGATTCGTAACCTAAAAATCATGATGAACGATACGACAGAATTCAACAGGGATATCGAACTGACTGATAAATTGGATGTCGCTATTGGAATTGTTGACTTCGAAGCTGCGAAAGACGATATGCTTTCAAACAACCAAAATTTAAAAAATCAGCACCTCGCGTTGGAGTTGCAGAAAACAACAACTTCCTTCCAAAAATCATTTTTGTATCCGACCTTGAGTTTTCAAATTGGCGCAAGTCCGAGCTGGTCGACAGTGCGAGAAATTAAGGACGATCTTTTTGAAGCAAAAGTGACGAATCTCTCCTATTACGGAAATTTCACCTTGCGCTACAACATTTTCAACAATTGGAAAGACAAGCGCGCAGTGGAAGTTTCAAAAATTCAGGAAGAGATTAGTAGTTTGAACATCGAGAGTATGAAACTCACTTTGACAAATTCTCTTCAGAATATGATTGAACTGTATCAAGTGCGTTCGCAATTAACGAGTATTTCTGAGGAAAACCTCGTATATGCGGAAAAAGCGTTTGAACTGGCAGAAAAACGATTTGAGTTGGGAAGTTTAAATTCAATCGACTTAGCAAGTTTTCAGCAATCGTACCAAAATACAATGATTCAGCACTATGAAAACTTGTACAACAAACTTGACACGTATTTGGAAATCTACAAAATGACCGGGAAAATTAGCTTGGAGTATTCGAAGTAAATAATACAGCTAATCAGCACCTTACCCACAGCAAGCTGTTAAGAACAAATCATTTCCACCTCTGAAACCAAGAACAGATTGTTTTAACTTGCGTGGTACACTAACAAAAAACAGTATGAAAAAGCTATTCGGAATTTTAGGACTTTCACTATTAACAATTACGTTGTCGTTTACCAATATCGAAAAAAAGATTGTTGTGATTGATGTTGGTCACGGTGGAGACGATAAAGGAGCTTCATTTGATGGGACTGCGGAAAAGGAAATTACATTAGCTGTTGCAAAAAAAATTAAAGAGTTGAATATCAATTCGAACATTGAAATTGTTCTAACTCGGGATTCAGATAATTTTTCTTCTTTGGACGATAGAGTTAAATTTATCAATGATTTAAATCCTGCTTATGTTATCTCCCTTCATGCTAATTGGCATAGCAATCCAGAAAAAACCGGAGCAGAGTTTTATGTTTCTTTGAAAGAGGATTTAAAAGAGAAGTCAACCGATTTTGCAAAGAACATTCAACAGGTTTTGGAAAAAGGAGATGCTAAAACTGAAATCAAACATGCAAATTTTACAATTCTTAGAAATGTAAATTGTCCTGCAACTCTAATTGAACTCGGTTTTTTAACCAATGATAGCGACAGAGCATATCTGACAAGCGAAAAAGGCCAGTCGGAAATTGCCGAAGCAATTTATGGGGCATTAAGATAATTCAATAGCTTACAAATCCAGTGGAGTGAGTTCTATTATATTGGTAAAACCATAAACCAGAGCAATAATAATAATAGTGGGTAGAAGAATGAATTATTGAGTGATAATTGGTCGAATTACAAAATCAAGATTTTGAAATATTCGAAGTAAACAACAATTCTCCGAGCGCTTCCTTTTCCTTTTTCAATTTTTCGATTTCACCACGCTCCGTTTTCATAAGAATGACAAAATTCGTTTTGACAGAAATCAGTTCTCAAAAACTTAAAGAATATAACCTATTTTACTTTCACAGCATCAACAATTTTTTGTTCCAAATCGGAAATTCTATTTACATCAATCGATTCCAACAAAACACAACTACCGTCACGGATTAAAACAACCGTTCCATTTGCTCTAATCAATCCATATTTTGACAAATCTTGATATGAGAAGTAAATAAATCGATTGGCTTCTATTTCTATTGGCTTTCGATTATCTGGGACAATATATGTTTTTTTCAACTCCTCCAACTTCTCAGAAGAATAAAGTTTAACAACTTCTTCCTCACAAGGTTGACAATAGGACTGATTCAAAATGAAAATCAGTTGATATCCTCTATTAAGTTCCTTTTCATCGCTCAATAAACTTTCTAGAAACATCGACTCGCCTTTTGATAAGGAAATGTTATTGCTTTTACAGGAAACAAACGAAGCAATGAAAGTCAGAATCGTTATGCAAATATAAATATACTTAGTCATGCTCAATTCTTAGAAATTTGTATTCCGCTCTTTCCTTGGTGAAACTAAAAAGATCGGGAAGGTATATATCAATACCTTTGATTGTAGGGAACAATTTCAGTACCCTAGAACTTCTTATTGGGAGTAAAACTTCATCAATCACTTCCAGATTTTCATTAAAGACCATTAATATGCATTTACTATCTGAAGTCGTGTTCTTCAGTCCATCCTCATCAAACTCGTTCATCGCTGGATTGAAGATTCTGTAAAACCTTCTGTTATATGGATTGTAAAATAATGGGCGATAATGCGCAGAATAAAGCGCATGATCCAACTTTCTGTTTTTAGAATCTTCCATCAAATTATTGTATTTCAACTTTTTCACGTCAACCGTATCATACTTGCTCTTGATCATTTTTTTTGAAACAGAATTCAGCTTTGTGTTTATAATTTCAATTTCCCCACTAATTTCAAGGCTTGTGAAGATTGAATCTCCAATAAACAAATCCAAATAACTTCCAATCAGTCCGTAATCATTGTCAACTGAAAATTTAGGCATTTTTCCAAAAAAATCAATTTCCTTGGTTTCTATATTCAATTTTGCAAAAACTGGATACCCAGCATATACATTTGAGTACTTTCCATCCTTTCTATCAAAATTCTGGTTAACACGGAAATATAAAAAATTCTCTGGTACTCTAACATATTGATCACTTCCTTGTTTGTTCCATTCTACTGTCAATCCTGATTCCTTGAATTTATCAATTGACATTAAGTCCACCACCAATTCTGGTTCACTTTTATCATTACAATACCTATAAACTTTATTATCCGCAGTTGTAAGATAAACATCACTATTCTTTAGGGCAACAAAATGTTGGGCACAATGAGGATTTGTATAGTTAAGGATTTTCATTTCTCCGTCATTAGTGTGATTGACAATTTTGATTGTGTTGTCACCACAGTAATTATAGGCTATAAAAACCATCGAATCCAAATAAATTTGATCTATACCCCCTGTATTCGCTCCAGTGAAATCTTCTGTATAGGTTCTCGAAATTGTATCATAAATATATGTGAATTTACTGTTAAATTCAACATCTGTATTTTGGATTCCACATTGGTTAGCTAACAAAAGCAATGGTCCAATAAATATTATAAGTACGGGCTTTCTTTTATTATTCATAGTGTTGAAGGTTATACTAAAAATAGAAAACCGTTAATGATATAACGGTTTTCCTACGTAAAAAATTCTATTGTATCGCTATCTAGCCTACACAACAATTCATGCAGACTGTACAAGGGAAGCCATTCGAGCAATCACCATTTTTCCCTTGAACACAAGTTAATCCACAGGCACCAGTTGATGTTGTACAAAATGACGAAACATATTGTGGTGCTTTCTGCATTGAAATTGCTTCCCAGTTGTCTCTATCACCATATAGCATTACAATCCCATTTGGTGCGCGCCACAACATTTCATCCATTGATGGTCCATTCAATTCTGCCTTATCGCAGGAACCAAAAGTCAACGTTGTTGAAACCATCAACAACATTAAATAAACTAATTTTCTTCATAATCTGTAATTTAAGTTATAAATATTCAAAGTGCCAATCCTTTATTCGGCAAAACAATTTATAAACTTAATTTCTAGCAATCCCAATTCTTATTCCAATAATTTATTACTTTTATGCGATAAATTATTTGGTAATGGATAAATCAATTGGTCTAAAGATACGTAAAGTGAGAGAAATCAAAAATTTCAACCAAAGTTATGTTGCCGATAAATTATCGGTAAGTCAAAGCGCTTATTCGGATCTAGAAAACGGAAAAATTCGAGTTACAGAAAAAAAATTGCAAGAAATCGCAAACGTATTGGAGGTCACACCAGAAATAATTGAAGGTTTCTCTGATGCTCTAATATTTAATTCTTGTTCACAATCAGGACAATACAACACGTATAATATCAAGGAAATCCAAAAAGAAGAATTATACTGCGAAGTCATTTTTCAGTTAAAAGAACGCATTAAGAATTTGGAAGAAATAGTGTTATTAAAGGATAAATTACTGAAGGATAAGTAGGTCTGTTATTCAAATTATTTAATACGTATTTCCAAAAAATTAAATAAATATGACTTTAGCTCTCAAATAACAATTCTCCTAGCGCCTCTTTTTCTTTTTTCAATTTTTCTATTTCACCACGCTCCGTTTTCATGAGAATCACAAAATTCGTTTTGACAGAAATGTGATGATAATAGAGATAAAACTGAAACGCGAACAGTCCGAAGATCGGCATTGAAAAGAAATAAATCAACTTCTGCCAAAAACTGAGATCGACAGCAAAATCAATCAAATACAAAAATCCGAAGTAATTCAAGGGATAAAAAACGAGTCCCATTAGCACAGAAACTGGAGCGTAATATTCCACGTCCTTGACCAATTTCAATACCAGTATATCCATCACTTTGTAGGGAACTATGTTGTGAACAAAGCCAAACAAGAAAAATGGCAATCCCACAACAAGCGCCAATGTCGATTGAATCAACTGGCGAATGAACATCGTTGATCTGTACGTTCGATCCAAAAATGCGGGGACAATTTGAAGCGCTTCAAGTTTTACTTTCAGTTCAGCAGTTGTAGTTTTAATCTGCTCTAGTCGATTTGGATCAGATGTTCTCATCTCATTGATGATCGAATTGATCTCACGCAAAAACGTCACATTGTTCTCCATCCCCTTGCGTCTAAGTCGCATTTTTCGAGTTCCAAACAATGCCACTAAATCATCTACAAGTTCATCGTAGTTGTTTGTCGTAGCATTCACCAACAACACCGATAATTTTTCTTTGAACACCGCCGTCAACTCGCGGGCAGCCTTTGAACTGTTTTCCTTGAATAACTCGAGGTGAGGTTTTGCAGAAATCGGTTCTCCGACAGAAACCAGTACAGAACTTCTGAATTTTTCAGCTTTCGAATAGACCAAACCGACAGGAACAATTTCCAAGTTCGATTTCAACAGTCCTCTTCGTTCGACTTCCAATGCAATTCTTGCCGTTCCTGACTTTAACTCACGCAATTGATGTTCCTTGAAACTATTTCCTTCTGGAAAAATGACGACTGTTTTCCCCTCTTCGAGCAAACGATAACAAGCTTCAAAAGAATCCGTGTTACTAATGCCTTTTGTCGAAGCATCCGTCGCTCGATTGATTGGAATTAATCCCAATCCCTTCAGCAACCATTTCTTCAACGGTGAATTGAAAAAAGTGCCTTTTGCCATGAAATAAATCGGATCCTTACTGATGTAACTGATCAACCATCCGTCCATCATGGTGTTTGGGTGATTGACGATAATGATTCTTGGTGCAGAAGTGTGCAATTGTTTGATATTCTTCACACGGATTTCACGGTAGTAAAACCGAATGCCCAATCCAATTATTATTTTCAATAATTTGTAAATCATAGCAGAAATCTCGGCGAAAGATAAGAAAAGTAAAATCGCAATATGTCGATATTGGCATTAAGTTTATTTCATGATGTTATATTAGATCGCTATTTCGAAATATTGCGATATGTAAAACTTCGGTCATAGAGCATCGGACATTGAGCCAGTCGATATATCTAAATATTGCGATATTACAATTTGCCTCGTATCAAGTTGCTATTTTAACTCTTAAAATTCGGATGACCAATGGAGTTCTTCAGCGCACTGTCGACTTATTCAAAAGATTCGCATTTCGCAATATTGCGATATATCCATCTTCTAACAACAAAGCCAGCACCCCAATTCTTGAATAATTGAATCTTTAAATCTTTGAATTTCCTATTTTCCTTAAATTCGTGCCATGAACAGCTTTCCAACTGCATATTTAAATAGTAATGACGGCACTTCGCTGCTCGCATTTGGAGAAGGTGAACAACTGATTCTAGAAGCTGAAAACCCTTTCGAGCAAATTCAAGCTTTTATCGATCGCAATAAAGAAAAATTCATTTTTACCTGCTTGAGCTATGATTTAAAAAATGACATCGAAGACTTGAGTTCTCAAAATTTCGATGGCGTTCAATTTCCAAAAGCGCTACTTTGGGTACCCAAATATGTTGTTGAAATTGACAATTCCGATGTTGAATTCATCCAGGGCGAAGTAACTGCAGAAAGTAAATCCTTTGTTGAAGACTTTTTGAAGGTGCAACAAACTACAGAACATGAAAGCTATTCCATTCAACTAGAACCTAGAACGACGAAGGAAGAGTACTTGTCCCATGTCGCTCATTTGAAAGAGGAAATTCAGTTGGGAAATATTTATGAAGTCAATTATTGTCAGGAGTTTTTTGCTGAAAACGTAGAGATTCCCGAACCATTGAACGCGTATTTCAAATTGAACAGTATTACTAAGGCACCGTACTCTGCCTACTTCAATATCGACGATTTTGCACTGATGTGCGGAAGTCCAGAGCTGTACATCGGACGTAGTGGGAATAAATTGACCTCCTCCCCAATCAAAGGAACGAGCAAACGAGGAAATACAGCAGAAGAAGATGAATTACTGAAAAATCAATTGTTGAATGATCCAAAAGAACGTTCCGAAAATGTGATGATTGTTGACTTGGTAAGAAACGACTTGTCGAAACTCGCAACGAAAAACAGCGTTCAGGTAGACGAACTGTTTGGAATTTACACCTTCGAAACCGTGCATCAGATGATTTCCACGATTTCCTGTCAAGTCGATCCAGCGACAAGTTTTACAGATATTCTTAAGGCGACCTTCCCCATGGGATCAATGACAGGTGCTCCGAAAATTAGCGCTATGCAATTGATTGAGCAACACGAAGATTTTAAACGAGGACTGTATTCCGGAAGTATTGGAATGATTGCACCGAATGGCGATTTCGATTTCAACGTAATAATCCGTTCACTCATTTACAACAAGCAAACGCAGTACCTTTCGTGTTCCGTTGGTGGAGCGATTACCATTAATTCAATTCCAGAAAATGAGTACGAAGAGTGCAACGTGAAGGTCAAGCGAATTCTAAATGCGATGAATGCATAAGCTGGAACAGCATATTGAAGCACATTGGGGACATCTAAAATCAAACCCTGCTGTTGTGGCGTGCAGTGGTGGACTCGACTCAACCGTTTTGCTGTACGTACTTCACAAACTTAAATTTGATGTCCGTTGTATGCATGTCAACTACCACTTGCGCGGAGATGATTCTGACAAAGACGCTGCATTCGTTCAAGCTTTTTGCACCGAACGAAAAATTCCAGTCGAAATTCGCTCTGAATCAATTTCTGAACGATTGGAAAATGGTGGGAACCTTCAACAAATCGCACGTGAGATTCGCTATGATTGGTTTTTTGAGATTAAAAAGGAGAACCCTAAATCAAACGTATTTTTAGCGCACCATCAGAACGATCAAGTCGAAACGTTTTTTCTGAACCTTGCGCGGAAATCTGGCGTAATGGGACTTGCATGCATGCCTGAAGAGCGAGATCGAATTGTGCGTCCATTGCTTACTTTTTCAAAGGACGAATTGAAAGAATATACACTTTCTGAAAACATCTCTTGGCGCGAAGATGTTTCGAATGCATCCAACAAATACCGCCGAAATTTGTTGCGAAACGAAATCCTCCCCTTCCTGGAAACAGAACTTCCTTCCATCAACGAAAGTGTGTTGTTGCTCATTGCTCATTTTCAACAAAAACAGCGTGAATTGGAAGAAAAGATAACTCCTATCGTTGAAGAAGTGAAGGAGACAAAAGCAATTTCAATTGATCGCATCAACACCTTAGATGATTTTGAACTAGTCGAATTTATGCGCCAATTCGGTCAACCGCACCAAAAAGCGACGGAACTCAGAACCATTTGTCAAGCGCAAAAAGGAAAAAAAGTAGATTTCATTTCAGATCCAACACAGTTTTTTCAATCAATTGTGAAAGAAGATAAAATGGTAAGCTTTATTCCTCTGAATCAAAAAAAAGCAAATTTCAGTTTAACGATTGAGCAGGTAAACGAACTTCCCAGCACATTTTCCAAAAATGAAATTTACCTCGATGCTCAAAAAATTTCAGGGCAACTTGTCTTGCGTGAATGGAAAATCGGCGATCGAATGCACCCGATTGGAATGAAAGGTTCAAAATTGATTTCGGAAATTATTGCCGATGCTCGAATTACAGCCGATGCTAAAAATGACATCCATGTTCTTCACGATGATGAAGACATTCACTGGTGTGTGGGACTGAAAATTGGAAGAAAGGCAATTGCCACGGTGGATTCTAAAAAGAAGGTGAAGGTGAGGGTTTTGGGGTGATTAGGGAGTTTAATGGTCGTAGCTACGGAGCGGAATGTTGTGTGTCGTCGCACGGGCTCCGCTGGATTTGTAATCCTGCGGCCAAAATCATTTCCTAATATAAAAGTGATTTATTAAATGTAGCCTAAAAAATGAAAAGCATATTATAGAAAAAAGAACATATTCCGCAGGATTACAAATCCAGCGGAGCGGATTCTAAAAAGAAGGTGAAGGTAACTGTGGGTTGAGGTGGAAGCGGTTTGCGGCTAACAACTGAGCCGTCTCTCGAATATACTACTTTTAAGGCTGTGTTGTTAGGTGATGCCATGGTTACTCTTCAAAAATTATACCCAATAAACCTCCAATATTTAAGGTCTTATTGAAGTTGTATCTAGTTCTATACTCAGTTTCGGTCTTAAAATGGATTGTTTTTCGAATAATAAAGTAATAAGTATTTTGCAAATGTTTGGTGAACGTACTTTTTGGACAGTAATTATAGGTATCCGGGATAATATTTAATATTTTTGTGAAAAATTAAAATCAAGCTATTCACTATGAGTTTACGTAACATCCTTTTATTCGGCGTACTAATTTCAGGAACCGCTTTTGGGCAGGTAGTAGACCATTTGTGGTCAGCCACTGTAGGAACCCCTGTAGCCAACGAAAATCAATGGCCTACTGGTTTGGTCGTGGATGATGAAGGGAATAAATATATCTGTGGGAGGTTTACGGGAACACACGATTTTGATCCCGGTCCAGGTGTGGTTGAACCGTTTTCCAGTGGTAGGGATATATATATTATGAAACTGGACTCGAATAATAACCTACTTTGGGTGAATTCGTATGGAACAACCGGAAATGGCGTAGTGAATTACGGACTGGTAATTGATGATTTGGGCGCAGTCTATACATATGGAAACTTTGAAAGTAATTTGTTTTATGACCCACAAAATTCATTGTGGGATAATGTATCCTCGACATGGTGGTACAAAGATTGTTATGTGCACAAGTTGGCGCCTAATGGTCAGTTCGAATGGATCAAAACGTGGACTAGTAACGATGGCGACGGAATCTATAATATGCTAATAGACAACGATGGAAACTTTTACATGAGTGGCTATTACGGAACGAGTTTAGACATGGATCCAGGACCCGGTGTCTCAACTCTCACTGATCCAAGTGGAAATGGACATTTCTTAGCGAAATACGACTCTAACTTCGAGTTGATCTGGGCAAAACAGTATGAGGGAACAGGGTCCGTTGTCATTCATGACATCGATTACAACACAGATGCTGAATTAACCATTGTTGGTGAATACTCAGGTATCATCGATTTTAACTTAAATGCCGGAATTGATAACGACACTGCTTTAGTGAATTATGATATGTTCACACATGTCATAGACACTTCAGGTTTGACACTGTGGCGACACACAATTAAAGGGTATGGCACTGAAAGAAATACCAATATCGTGGAGGACCAAAATGGAAACAGATATGTTGGCGGATCGTACAACAGTTCTCTAGACTTCAACCCTGGTGGACCGCCGAACATATTAGAGTCATATGGAACGGACGGTCACCTAATGAAATTCAACGATGCTGGAGTTCTTCAATGGGCAAAACCCGTGCATGGCGAAGGAACAAACGGCGTAGGGTTATTATTCATGGATGACAATGAATTAATCATTGGAAATTCGTCGGCCAATGATTTAGAAATCGACCCAAATCCAAGTGTAATTTATATCAACGATCCAGGAATTGGTTCAATACCCTATTTGATGAAATTGGACGGAGACGCAAATGTTCTTTGGTATCAAAAATTTGAATGTTCAAGTTCAATGACTATTAGAGGGCTTGGTTTTGATCAAAACGATGATATTTTCATGGTCGGTCAAATGAATGGTAATGTAGACATGGATCCCGGAGCTGGTGTCGCTCAATTGAGTCATAACCCTGGGACAACAACCTATTTTGTTGGTTATCATGAAGATCCTTGTGCACCACTTGCATCGAATTTGTCTAATTATACTGATGCAAACTGTACGACTGTCGGTGGGGTCAGCGCCATTGGGATAAATGGGATTCCTCCATACTCCTTCAACTGGTTAACCAATCCTCCACTAAGCGGAGGTACAATTGTCACTGATACAGCGGGATTGTTTTTTATTGAACTACAAGACGCATTAGGATGTGTGGACACGAGTGCCATTTATATTGAAGGTCCATCAACCAATGCTGGATTTGACTTTGATGTAAACATGGTTTCATCAAATTTCATTCAGGGCCAGTCAGCAATGATCTGGCTAGACGCCTATAACGGAACCTGTCAAAATGCTTCAGGTCAGTTACAATTGGTTTTGGATGCATTAATTCAATACGATTCAGCAACGGTCGCTCCGAATACTATCATTGGGGATACGTTGATCTGGAATTTCACTAATTGGAATTATGATTCGACACACTTCATGCCTATAATCTTTGTAACGACAAGTCAAAATGCGGTGACAGGAGATACAGTTTGTTTAAGTGTGGGAATTACTCCTTTCGCTGGTGATGTTGACACGAGTAACAACGTGAAGAATTATTGTGTACCCGTATTGGCGAGTTACGATCCTAACGATAAGAAGGTATATCCAATTGGAATATGTGATGATAATGTATATATGGATCAGCCACTCACATATACGGTACGATTCCAAAATACAGGAAACTTCGAGGCCCTTCATGTGAATATTATTGACACAATTGATACGAATCTAGATTTGACTACTTTCGAATTGTTAGGGCAAAGCCATCCTAATTTGGGAATCAACTACATGGGAGGCAGTCAATTGCAATTCAATTTTCAGAATATTCACTTACCGGATAGCTTGTCTGACCCTGTCGGAAGTTGTGGTTATGTCATTTTCAAAATCAGGCCGAAGCAAGGAATAGGGTTTAACACAATCGCGAGGAACAAAGTGCATATCTTTTTCGATTTTAACGATCCTATAATAACGAATACGGCAACAACAACATTTACGAATGACATACCGTGTATAACGGCTGATAATGTTGGGTTGTATGCATTGGATGAGGTGCTATATATGGTTTTTCCAAATCCTACGCAATCTCAAGTAACTTTTAGAATAGACGATAACGAAAGGCATTCTTTAAAACTCATTTCATCAATTGGGATAACGATTCATGAAGATGAAATCGTGGACGGAAGTGTAGTTCAAATGGGTGACTTACCCTCTGGTCTGTATTATTTTCTAATCGACGAGCAGCATTTTGTAAAATTGATGAAACAATAGTTTAAGTGCGCTACAGAAACCATATCCATCTCCTTGTGAATGGAATGTTACGTAGAATCTTATGACTTGCGCAACTGAGAGCCATCAGTCCAATTGTTAAATAAGCCACAAGATATTTCATTAAATGTGAATTAACCATAACATGCGAATAAACAACAACTGGTTTATTCCCATTATTTATTTTCACGTTCTAATGTACGGAAAATCTCATTAATAACTCAAAAACTAATCAGTAAGAATCAATTGTTACCATTTGTTGGTTATACACTCCTTCTAAAGCTAAATCATTAGATTACATCGTGTTGTGATGGTTGTTGTACCTTGTTATTCATAAAAGTAACCGTATTCGTACAAGTTATTATCTACATCTAGGAGCTCTCTTTTTATTAATTCACCTTCCTCATCAAAATATTCTTTGTAGCTCACATTAAAATAATCATGTTCGTGATCCAAAATAATATCGCTAGAGAAAAACCTTTCTTTTAGTTGACCATTCTGGTAATACTTTTCCTCCATAACAAAACCATTTTTGGTTCTTCTGGCTAAAAAGTGAGTAGCAATTTCGCCGTTTTCATGATACTCAAAATTTTCAAACTCCTCTGTAAAAAGTTCATCTATAATGATTTCGATCATAGCTACTCTTCCAAGAGAATCAAACTCAATCCATTTACCCTTTTGAACTCCTATTGAATCAGTGTAGTTGATCGTGTCGCCTTCATAAATTTGAAAAGTGGGATTGAAAAGTCGATACATTGAATCTCTCTGGAACACATTACGGTTAAATATTTTTAAAGGTTTTATAATGTCAAGACCTTTAATGACGTACGTTAATTCCATATAACAATCACAAGCGAGATAAGATCTAACTTGCAGAGAATCCTTATTGAACCAAGTTCCTTTTTCATAAACAACACCTTCCTTTTCTATTGGAGTATTGTTTTCTGTCCACATTAAAATTAATGTGTCATTTTCAACCATAAGCGCACCTTGCTTTAAGTCTAGTCCACAATTTTCATACAACCTTACTTTTATCTTTAAACTATCCTTATAGTTAGAAAGGTCATGAATATGCGGTCGAATTTTGTAATCTACGACATGTACACTATCACATAGTCTAATAGCATCATAACGTAATAACTCCATTTGTGAGAATACCGTAATCTGGATAATAATAAATAATAGTGTCAAGTACTTTTTCATGGTTTACTTTTATCCATTTTCACGTTCTAATGTACGGAAAAATTATGAAGGACGTTATTGACTAATTTCCAAGCACCTCCACAATCGGTTTTCCTGTCATCACACTTGGATTCTGGACATACAACATATGTGTTAACGTCGCTACTATGTCTGTAATCATGACATTTCTGTAGATTTCTTGAGCTTTGACATTCTTTCCATACCAAATCAATGGAACGTGTGTATCGTAACTGAATGCAGAACCGTGACTTGTCCCCTTTCTAGCAGATTCAGAATCCGCAGAAGTTGGCAAGTAGCCTGGTTCAGTAATAAAAACGACATCACCGCTTTCTGCATGGTGATATCCTTTGCGTACCATGTCCGTCCATTCATCATCCATGAATGAATGATAAAGTTCCTCTGCTGTGAATACACGTTTCACATTTTCCCATTGTTGAATTTCATGGGCGACAAATTTAGCGACCTCATCAACTGTCAATCCGAGTGAATCGATTCGCTCGTGGTTCAAGTAGATGTTTAAATTTTCTTCGGTTAAGATCAAGTCCGCGTCGTACTCGTCCATGCTCCGTTCACGCAACTTCGCCATGTTGTCTCCCATGAAAAAATAACCTCCTGGAAGTTTTTTATCGATTAACAATTGAGGAACAGGCACCACCGCATGATCTGCCGTAATGAAAAGTGTAAACTCACCCTTCCCTACTTTTTGTTCCAAAGCTGCAATCAATTTCTTTAAATCCTGATCCAAACGAATGTAGGTATCTTCAATCTCCACGGATTGTGGTCCAAACGCGTGACCGATCATGTCTGGTGTTGAATAGCTAATGCACAGCATATCCGTTTGATTGTCCTTTCCGAGTTGTTCGCTGTCAATGGAAGCAATCGCAAAATCAGTCAAATAGGTATTCGCAAAGGGAGTGTAGGTGAACAAGCTGTAGCCATTTCCACCGTTCAGCATTTCACTTAATTTATATGGGAATGTCGGAGTCGATTTTCCGCCCAACAAATGCTCGTACGGTGAATCGTCAGGTCCACTTGCCACATAACTCTCGATCGGATAATAGGTTTTCCAATCTTGTTTTAAATAATTCTCAACTTCATTCTTTCCATTAAACTTTTCTACCCAAGCAGGAAGTTGATCGCCATAAAAAGAACTCGTAATAAATTTTCCCGTTGCATAATCATACCAATACGAACCGTCACTTAAATGTCCACCCGGTAAAATGGCGCCTCTGTTTTTAATCGACATGGCAATGACTTTTGCCTTTGGATACGTTAATTTCAGTTGATCGGTAATTGTTTGCGACTTTAGCTGTTTCGGAGAATATTTTCCATAGTTAGAATCCGTCCCAACAGATGAAACCAATGAATCGTCGACGCAATTAACTGGAGCACCAACGGTTCTATCGTACCAATCGTTTCCTACAATTCCATGATTATTGGGAGTTGTTCCTGTGTAAATGGAAGCGTGACCTGGACCAGTATACGTTGGAATGTAGTTAAAATTGGTATTTCGACAGTTCGCCCCTTGGTTCATGAGTAATTTGAATCCACCATCTCCAAAGCGATCGTAATAACGGTACAAATACTCGTAGCACATTTGATCCACCACAATTCCGACAACCAATTTTGGCGACTTGGCTTGTTGACTATAACTGACTGAAATGCATGTAAATAAAATGGCAGTGCTAAGGAGTATTCTCATTGTTTGGAATTTTTACTCAAAGTTAGTTTTTTTTCGATATACCTATTTTAAGGTTTTGTTAAACTAATCGTTAGATGGGAGTTTTGTACAGCCCGCCTAAGGCGGGCTGAGATATGCGTTGGCAGTTAACCGTCAGCGATGGCTGACGGTTAACTAGTGTGTAGCACTCCGTGCTATGTATATTTATAGCTACATCACAACACTTTGCAGAAACTTGATCCACGGATTTCCCCATTTCTTTTCAGCGCATAGATCCTAGCGCGGAGCGCGGCACACTCCTAGTGCATCACCACCAGTTTCGCTGGTTGTGCAAATTCACCCAAATGAACTGTGTATATCCCTTACTTCAACCCTCACAAAGCCTGGATTTCGAACGCAGGATACCCTTTTACGCCCAGTGAATTGTAGAAACTAATAAAATGTAACTTGTAGAAAATACCTTGATGACTTTTGATAACATAAGTGATAGTTGGGTCAACAACATAAAGTGAGCTTTCAAAATCAAATGTTTTCCAGTCGTAACCAATAATATCTAGTCGTGAACTGTAGTCTAAACCAACGACATCCGAGTAGGTTATTTCCGTGAATGGTTTGTCGGTTATTTTTGCGGCAGTCGTATTGAAACGATTCAACAGAACTCCAACGACGATGTATGCTTCCTCTGGGTCGGTAAACAAATGCGTGTATTGGGTGAATTTTAAATCCCACGATTCGTTAGGCGGAGCAACCGTAACCACACCCGACTGAAAACTAAAATAGGTATAAAGATTAGCTGTGTTTTTTGTAATAGTATGGTTTTGTGGGGTAACGTCGCTTAAATTTCCATAAGAAATTTGATACTCCGTAGAGGTCACTTGATCGATGTTCATTTTCATAAAACCTAAGTGCGAACCTATGTCATTGTATCCAAGGTCTATGACGTACAATTTGTCTTCCGTTTGCCAATCTCCAACGGCGGTTGAATCCATATTTCCTGTGTGGGAGTCCCAAGTCCATGTCAACCCAGTTTCATCGGTAACTTCGGCAAAGCTAAAATCGCTACGGTGTACTGTCATACCCTTGGAGGTGTTCAAGCGAATGTGCCAACCAGATGAAGAAGATTCAAAGGCAAGATCCCAAATGGTTTTTTCATTGGAAGAAACGATAGTATTATTTTCTAAACTATAGAAGAGTTGATTTTTGTACGTTTGCCCCATTGGTATTTCTACCTCGATTGCATCACCCGCTTCGTGCGGTGGAATTGGAATTTCATCTTTGTGACAGGCAACAAACAGTAGTGCAGCAATTGGAAAAAGCAATTTATTTTTCATCTGATCGTAAGTTTGAATGAAACATATAGCGAAGCGAAAGGAATATTGAAGTCCCGCGGCCTGCGTTCATATTGGAAGAACTGGAGTGAACACCACCCGTTTGTCCAGTAATATTTACCTGTTGAACGTTGAGTATATTTTTCGCGCCGAGGGTAATTGAAAGCTGCTTTTTAGCGAACAAATCGGCGGTGATACTCGCATCAAGAATGTTGTAAGACGATTGTAAGGAAGTACTGACTTCATCATTCTCATCGATAAAAAAGCTCTGCAACTGACCATTGAATTTATAAAACACATTCGCATGCAATCGATTTTTGTAGAACGAATAATTCACTTTTGCCCCGACTTCTGGAGAAAAAGAATATGTATCTACATCTCTTGTTTCAGATTCAGGATTGTACCGTCCAATATAGGTTGCGTTGATATTGGCACTTAACTTCTTCGTTTTAAAATGAAAAGAAAGTTGCTGTCCAATCGTACTATAGTCACCAATGTTGATGTGGGTGTATGAATTGTCAGCAGTTATGCCCAATGTGATCAGGTTTGTTATATCGTTATAGTAAGCACCGTATTCAATTTTGAACATGCGATTCTTGGCTGTGTTTTTAATCCAATTGGCAAAGAATAAATAATTCCAACTGTTTTCTGCGAGCAGATCGGGGTTTCCAGTAATGTTGTGGTTGATATCCACAAAGTCCATGTACAACTCCTTCAAATCAGGCGATCTAAAACCTCTTGCTGCTGATGTACGAAAGGAGAATTTTTTCACGCGATAAAGTAGATTTAAAGATGGAATGAGCGGTGATTTGTACACTGTATTATAAGCGTACCGAAGACCTGGTTTAACGATCAAAGCCGATTTAACTTTCCACTCAAACGATATGAATCCTGCGAAATCGCCAATGCTTTGTTGCCCGTTTTGAATCCGTCGACCTGTCCCTGTAGAATAGTTGACATCTGCACCAAGCTGATATTCAATTGATTTCAATAAATTGGAGCTATAAATTAATCGCCCAGTAAACTGGTCAAATCTGGAAGTGTCTTGTGCACCGTCTGTTTGTGATAGAACTTGATCTAAGGTGGTGAGATCAACATAATAGGTGTTCTTAATTCGTTTGAAATCGTTGTAGGCAAGAAGTGTGTTCAGGTTTCCCTTTTTGAAATTGTTCTGAATTGTAACGTTTCCATCGATGCGTTGCGTGTGATAGTAATCGTCAAACGCATTTTTGAAATAGGGCGCAGATGGCATACCACGATTAAAAATCATTTCATTGAAATACTTTCCTGAAATTCCCAAATTCAACTTCTCTGTTACAAATTGATAGCGCAATCCTGCAAAGTATTGTTCCTTTGGTTTCCATGTTTTTACCCGATTCGTATCGGCAGGCTTTTCTTTGGGAAACTCAATAAATGGATCGTTGGACGTCCAACCATCAAAAAAGTTTCTACCACCATCGAAGGTGACAGCATGTTTGGACAATTGAAACGCAACAGAACCGCTCAAATTATAGTTACCAATTGTTTCGTAATACGGATTTAGCTCAACTGTTACCCCTTTACTCTTTGGTTTTTTTGTAATAATATTAATCGTTCCAGCAAGGGCATCTGTGCCATAATTTACTGAAAGTGGACCCTCAACTATTTCAATTCGTTCAACATTGTTGAGGTTGATTTGAGATACATCTAAATTTCCATTCTGGCGACCAATCATTGGAACTCCGTCGATGAGGATTTTAACATTTTGCCCAGAAATGCCTGCTAAATCCATGGAAGTTCCCAAAATGTTATCTTGAGAAAGACGAATCCCTGTTTGATACGTTAAAATGTCAGCGAGGTTATTTGCTCCTGATGTTTTGATTTGATTTTCACCAATGATAGTGATCTTTTGAACCGCATTCTCGACACTCGTCGGTTGGTACTGCGCAGTGACACACATTTCTTCTAAATTTTGGACAGCAATCAGCACGATGGTCTGATTGGAGTCGAACGAAAGCGTGTCATAAAATACATCGTACCCAAAAGATGTTATTTTAACTGCATACAACGTTTTGGATGTCGGAACGGTAAATTCACCATTGATGGTTGAAATCAATTTGATTTGATCCTCGGGATATACATTATTTTGCGCTTCTAGTTTTGCACCGGGTATGCCCTCGCCTCTTTCATTTGTCACCGTCAATTTTGTTTGACTAAACGAGAAATTTAGGTAAGAGCAGATGAAAAGAAAATAGAGTGTGAATTTCATGAATTAACAATGTCTTGAATCTGTTGCACATAACTGCCCATTTCGATTAACTCAATCGCTTCGGAAACCTCATCAAAGTTTAAACACAGGAATAAATTTTTAGACAGCTTAATTTGGACACCTGCTTGAACTAGGTCATTACTGTGATTGCCTACTAAATCCACTTTCATTTGATTTAAGTTTCGCTCTACATTCATGAGCTGATTGTAAGTTAGAATAGTTAAAACTCCCTTAATTGTTAGGTGAAATGAGCAGCAACCTGCACAGTAACTAATTGATCCACTAGGATTTTTGTGTAGATTTTGAAAGTTCCCACAATCATTCATGCACGTTGGTTTTATTGAATTGTACTTTTCGAGTTTTATCTTTGTATCAGTCTAACCAGTTATTCCAAAGAACAGTGACTACCATTTGCAGCCACTGTCATTAATTGGTTATCTACTTTTTTAGTGCTGGATAACAATTCGCTTGGTTCCAGTTCTATTGAGTTCATCAAGTGTTTGAATGAAATAAACACCATTTTTCAACTCGACAGTTGAAATTTGTGTACTTGAAAATCCGAGGGTATTTAACTCTTTTACAACTTGTCCAGAAAGATCAACAATCGTTAACTTTTGTAGTTTCTGAGTTGTTGAAATGGTTAGAACATCGTTTGCAGGGTTTGGATATACTTCGATGTTTGCTCCTTCATAGGTTGGTATTCCAGCCGTTTCAACTTTCTCTTTGGTAAAGTGAATATTTCCGTTTGAGCTTCCTTCAAAATCAGTGAACACTAATTTCCAAACATCTCCTGTTGCTGTGAGTACAAAGTATGATAAATCATCCACCATGCTATACGAAAAAGTTCCCATGTCAAATGTTTTCCAGTCGTAGCCAATGGTATTTATTTCGTCTTCAAAACTTCCATAAGTAGAAGATGAGGTCGGTACACCGTCTACCTGAGAAGTTGTTGCACCTATATTGTGAAGTGCACCAGTTGTTCCAGAAAAGTAGCCCGGCGCTAGTTCAAGAATATAATTTGTAAAAACCACATCCCATTCGGTACTTGTTGGCTCACGATCGATAACTGTAGAAGAAGCAAGATCGTAATAAACAAAGTTTTTACCCGCGTAAGTCGATTTTGTAATGGACGCAACCACCTCATCAGAATTATCCAATTGATCATATGTAAAATTGAAAGCACCACCAGAAACATTATCAATGATTACTTTACGGTAAGAGTCATCCGCTAATTTGACTACAAAGATTTTGTTTCCTGTAATTACATGCGTAACAGAATTATATTCTCCCCAACCTAAATCGAATCCATCAGCGGGATCGGCAGGCATATTGAAGGCACCTTGTTCCCAAGCTTCGTAACCATTGATGTATTGATCCCAGGTTGCAGCCATTCCCGTTGTGTCTAACGTGCTCCAATCTGCAATAGTTCCTGGATACAACCAAAGTGTGCAATTCTTTCTATTTAAACGAACAGCCGCACCATAAGGGTTAATTTCAAATGCTAAATCCCAATTGTAATTGTCCACATTGGCTTCTTCACCATTTTCAAAACTGTAATAAGATTCATTAGCATAACCTGCTCCTAAACTTACCATGTCAGCGGTTTGTGCGAATGTTAGTGTTGGGAAACACAGCGTTAAAAATACTATTTTTTTCATGTCTATTTTTATTTAGATTAATTATAAATAACGAGGCAAATGTATTGGTGAATTAAAGTCAAGGCAATACCACAAAGAGGGTATTTCTTCTAAAAACGGATACCACGAAAAGGGTATTTTGATGTTTTTAGGATGAAAACTAACCCAACTTTGACGCTTGTTGCGACATGAAAACTAATTTTATCGGCGAGAATATAATAGAAACATAATCCATTGAATGAGCAAATTTGGAAATTGGATTAAGAAAATTGGATGGGCAGCATTTCTCTTCTTTTTGATAAAGGGATTGGTGTGGATTGCCATTTATTTTGGAGTTTCTCAACTTTTTGAGTAGGATCCCTCGAACGTTTACAGGAATCTAACATCACAACTATTCGAACTTTAGTCAAACTATTTTTAATCGCTTTTTTTTCAATATACCCATTTTAGGGTATTGTCAAACTAATTCCACCACCCTACTTTTGACCTTATTTTTATTTATTCTAAATAAGAATAACAAGTAAGAAGTACATAACTAAAAAAACAACAATGAAAAAAAGCATCGTTTTATTCTTAATGGCATTTACACCAATCGTATTCGCACAACAATCAAAAATCGACCAAGACAAAGCAGCTCTTCGTCAACTGGAAGGCTGTTACAAGGTGACGTTTTCCTTTTCGGAAACCTTTTCGCCAATTGAAGGCTATGAATACCATGACAAAAAATTTGATTGGGGAATTGAATACGTGAAGCTTATTGAAGAAACTGACACAAAGTTGGTATTCCAGCATTTGCTTATTGTCAACGATACCATGGTAATCAAACACTGGCGTCAAGATTGGGTGTATGAAAATAGAGACTTATTGGTCTATGACCATGACAATACATGGAAAAACATTAAAATTTCCGAGGATCAAGCAAAAGGGACATGGACACAAAAAGTCTTTCAAGTCGACGACAGTCCACGCTATGAGGGTTTTGGTACTTGGATCCATGTCGACGGGAGACACTTCTGGGAAGCAAATGCAGATGCGCCTCTACCTCGACGAGAACATACCAAACGTGACGATTACAATGTAATGGGAAGGTTCTCTCACATTGAAGTTTTTGAAGATGGTTGGGTATTGGAACAGGACAACGACAAAATCGTTCGTTCTAATGAAGGTGATAAAATCATTTGCTCAGAGAAAGGAATTGAGCGTTTTTATCACGGTGATTATAACTGTAAAGCGGCAATTGAGTACTGGGAAAAGAACAGCAAATACTGGGAAGTCGTGCGAGAAGTGTGGACTGAAAAGCTAGCCAAAGGAACAATTCATATTGAGCTTGTTGCAAGCAACGATGTTATTTATATGCGCTTGTTTAGTCTGTGTGATGAAGTTGCTGAAGAAAAGAACTTTAATGAGAAGAAAGTAAAAGCTTCGGTAGAACAATTGATCAACGAACACATTACACAAAAATGAAAAAGCAAATCTTAAGTTATTCGCACGCAATAGTTGTACTGTTGTTTGGTGCATTTTTCATCTATGCTGGAGTAAAGAAATTCATTCCAAAAGATCGACCTGCTAATGAACAAGCTCAAGTGGAGCTTGGACAAGCTGTGTCGAGTGATGTGTTTGAAAAACCAGACACATTCAAATTGACCATGAAATCGATGAAAAAATCAGGATTCCTAAAAGTAGTGGGGGTTATTCAAATTCTAGCAGGATTACTCATGATTTTACCGCGAACACGACTAATCGGGTTGGGGATTTTACTCCCGATTACTGCCAATATTTTTCTACTGCACCTATTCATGGATAACCGCATGGATGAGAATATTGAGACAGGAATTTACCTACTGGTCAATCTACTACTCATCTTGTATTACGTAAAAGACCTAAAGTGCCTGTTAATTTCTAGAAAGTAAAAAGTAGTGAGTTTTGTTTAGCCCGCCTTATGCGGGCTAAACAAAAATAACCCAAAGCTCTTGGCTTTGGGTTATTTAGAAATCCTATAAACTCCGCATGGAGTGCGGCACACTCCTAGTGCATCACCACCAATTTCGCTGGTTGTGCAAATTCACCTAAATGAACCGTGTAAATTCCTTGCTTCAACCCATCTACGGATAGCTCAATCTTGTTCGTTTGTTCATCCACCTTTTTCGTAAGTACGACTTTACCTGATTGATCAAAAACCTTTAATTCTCCAGTTGAAATTACTTTCGAAAGGCTAATCGTCACCACATCCGTTGCAGGATTTGGGAACATTTTCATTTCGATGACATTCTCTTCAATTCCTGCATCGTCTATGTTGTACATGATGCTGAAATCATCAAAGAAAAAACCATCCTCTCTCACTCCACCATCAGATTCTAACTGAAAACGTACATTAATCGTTTGTCCAATATAATCGCTCAACGAGATTTCTTCTAACACCCACGACGTTTGAAATCCTTCATAAACAGGCTCTCCATCTGGTTGAACGCTTCCGTTTGCGTCTGTTCCTTCGACCGTGTAATTTCCACATTGTCCAATCCAACTATTTCCACCATCTGTTGATACTTGAAACTGACAGTAATCATAATCAGCTTCAATTTCCCATTTTGCATAGAATGAAATCGATGCAGCAGTTACATTGGTCAAATCAATAGCGTTGTTGTACTCGTAAGTACGATTTGTATTGTTCTGATAATTTCCCACTGGACTATCCGCAAAACAAGATGGTGATGAGTAGAAAGTAGAAGTCGTTGACCCCCAATTTCCTGACCAGTTTATCGTGTTAGAAGCATTGTCAAACTCTTGCAGTGTAATTGCTCCATAGGTTTTTACGATCGTATCTCTGCGCGTCCAGCCTACATATTCGGTTTTAAGAATGTAGTGTACTTCATCCCCAAATTGAATCGCTGGATCGAGTACATAGGATATTGTACCTGTCGATGATTGACGCAAATCTAGGTTGTACAATACATCTGCTCCTACCGATTGAATGTTCAATAAAGGTTCAATGGAAATCGTCACATCACCATCAACTAGACCCAAACGAAGTACTTCGTGATTAAAATCACCCGTCAATGTAGCAATCGTAGAAGGATCGGTTTCTTCGGCTTCGTAATATTGATGCGTCATGTGTGATAAAACCAAATTTGGAAATACCATTTCTTGACACGTAGGAATAACCTCGGAGGCTGCTGGCCAAAATCCAGTTCCAATTTCAGGAGTAATGGCAAAAATGGTATCTTTCATTCCAACACCAATGTCCATTTTGTACATGTAATCGTCAGAATCTCCTGAAGCAGGATACAATCCTGAACTTTTCTGAGGGAAATAGCCATTTTGTGAACACATGTGTCCAGAAAGATCTGCGAAATAATCGTGGTGATCTGCAAATTCTGCTTCTGTTGTTCCAATTGGGTAAAGTAACGTGTTTCCGTACGTGTGCGCATTGAATGCCGATGTAAATCCTACGTTCTCCACCAACCATTTCATCGCCTGAGTTTCTGGTTCAGAAAATTCGCTTGTTCCAGGGTATACATCGCTGTTCAAATCACCACTGACTCCTGTCGTATTCCACCCATACGAGTAATTTCTATTCAAATCAACTCCTGGGTTTGTTGTACCAACTGGACGTTTGTTTTTTCTGTGCATTCCAAAACCACTCGGATCCTCAGCTTCATTGTGAATGTATCCATCTGGATTCAAACATGGAACAAAATACATTTCCGTGTTATCGACTAAAAATTGTACTTCCTCATTGGTAGCATAATTTTCCAACAAGTACCACATGTAAAAAATGGTTTGTGACATACTCATCGGTTCACGCGCATGGTGAATGGCAGAATACAATACTTTTGGCTCTGTTGCTTCATCTGTGTTCGGATTGTCCGAAATTTTCACGTGGTAAATTGGTCTTCCTTCCCATGTTTGAAATGTAGATATTGGTGCCTTTACTGTAATTAAATTTGGGTACTGAGCAGCCATAGCGTCTAGTTCATCCAACATTTCTTGGTATTGATAAAATCCTGCATAAGAACCTGGATCCGTTTCAAAGTTTACTGGTACAAGTGGCAAGCTATTTCCAACACCCCCAGTTGAGCATGTTGCGTTTTTCACTCCGAACTGCTGTGTTTCGTTGCGTTCTTTGTAATACGCCTTTACGTCATCAATGAGCACCTCAAACATATAACCGTTGCTCGCCATAATTTCGACTTCACCTTCCGAAAAGTCACTGATAAAAAACGTGTTTTGTTTGTACGTTCCGTGATCAACTCCAACGCCAAGTTCGGCAAGCCGTTGTAATCCTTCTTGATCTGTGTAAATTTTGACTTTTGAGTAGTTTTGAGCAAAAGTAAGTTGGATGCCACATAGCACCACAAGAGATAATAATAGTTTCATAGCATTCTAGTTTAGCCGCAATTTAGTGATAAATGATGAGAAAATGGTAGGATTTAACCCACTTATTTATTGGCGATTGAATAACAATCATCATCATCCATCCATAAAATCTATTCACTCAACCAATTGAATTTACCACCTGTACTATAACTAATAATCTTTGCGCGTTTATCACCTACTTTTGAAATTCAACTTAAATAGAATTATCATGTCAGAGAAAAAAGTAACATTTGGAAGAATCTTTTGGCCGAGTTTATGGGCAGCGCTTATCGTATCAGTGCTTGGATTAATTATCTGGTTATTAGTGATCGGGGGTATTATTAGTAGCTTCACTGCAGAGAAAGGTTTTGAAGTAAAAGACAAAACGATACTTCACATGCAATTAAACGGTCCGATTGGTGAAAAAGGAAGCAGCGAATTTGATCCAATGAGTTTTTCTATGAGTCACGTAGCTGGTTTGTCTGATATTTTACATGGACTTGAAGCTGCAAAAGAAGACAAGAAAATAAAAGGGATTTTCATAGAAATTGACAACTTAAGTTGTGGTTTTGCAACGGCTAAAGAGATCAGAGATGCGATCAACGATTTTGAAGAATCTGGAAAGTTTGTTGTTGCCTACAACAGCGGTGAAGTTGTGACGCAAAAGGAATACTACATCGCATCTGCCGCGAACGAAAGCTATGGTTTTCCATCTTCAATGATGCAGTTTTTGGGACTTGGAGCTGAGTTATCATTCTTTAAAACTACTCTGGACAAATTAGACGTTGAAATGCAAGTCATTCGAGGTTCTGACAACGATTTCAAAAGTGCAGTGGAACCATTCTTTAGAAATGACATGAGTGATTCTTCGCGTGTTCAAATTGAGCGTTACATGTCCGAATTTTGGAAGGAATACCGAATGGACATTGCGAAAGACAGAAAGACAACCATTGAAGAATTGGATCGAATTGCGGAAAATGCTTTGGTTCAAAATGTAGAGGATGCAGTGAACTACAAACTGATTGATGCAACAAAGTACAGAGATGAAGTGATGACAATTCTCGCTGAAAAAGTGAACGTGAAAGAGGAGAAATTGGAACTTATGAATTTTAGCAAGTATGCTAAAAAACGTTTCTACCAAGATCAAGCGCTGATGAAAAATGACAAACCAAACATTGCCGTTATCGTTGCAGAAGGAGGCGTTGCAAAATCGGGTGAAGGTTTAACTTCTGATGAAATCTGCAAGTTGTTTAAAGATGCGCGTGAAAACGAATCTGTGAAAACAATTGTATTTAGAATCAACAGTCCTGGTGGAAGTGCTCTCGCGAGTGACGAAATCTGGAGAGAAGTACAACAGACGAACAAGACCAAAAAAGTCATCGTTTCTATGGGAGATGTTGCTGCTTCAGGAGGTTACTACATTGCCGCTCCAGCAGATCGAATTTTTGCTGACGCGAATACAATCACAGGTTCTATTGGTGTGTTTGGTGTGATTCCTTATACTGGAAAAATGCTTGAAAACAAACTAGGAATTACTTTCGATAGAGCTTCGACAAACAAGCATGCCATCATGACAACGAACAGAAAATTGACCGAAGAAGAAATGGTGATTATTCAAAAAGGTGTGGATGATATTTACGAGCAGTTCAAGCAACGTGTTGCTGAAGGTCGTGGAATGACAGTCGAAGAAGTGAATGTGGTTGGACGTGGACGTGTATGGACTGGACGTGATGCGTTGAACGTTGGACTGGTAGATGAGCTTGGAGGATTGAATGATGCCATCGCTTACGCTGCGAAGAAAGCTGGAATTAAAGATCAGAAAGTTCTCTATTACCCATTGATAAAACAAGATAAGTTCGCTGAATTTATCGAACAAATGGAAGAAAGTGAAGAAATTGAAGCATCTGCTAACGTTCCTGAAATTCCAGCATCGTTGATGAAGTATTATAACCAATTAAAAGCAATAGAATCGTACCAAGGCATCCAAATGCGTATGCCGTACGAGATTACGATTGAGTAATTGTTTTGTATAAAGAAGAAACTGCCAATCCGCTTCAAATGGGTTGGCAGTTTTTTTTTACTTCATTCACGCCATTCACTATCTTTATCTATTTTTAAGCTCATTCAGAACAAATTTTATCTATGAAACTTCTATTCGTTTCTTTTGTCGCACTTTTCGTTTCATCGTGTGCATTCAACAAACTCTTTTTACACCCTTTCCCATTGACTAAAACGGATACCTATTCGGATTACGTGGAGAAATTTGATGATACGCTGACACTGTCTTTCAAGGACGATTATTCACCAGTCATCAAGCATTCAACGAATGAAGTGGCAGATTTATCCTATGAGCTGACGAATCACTTTTTTGAAAACTCAAAAGGCGACACCTTGAATGCATGGTTGGCTAAACCCAAAGAAAATTATAACGGAACAACCATCTATTTTTTACACGGAAACGCAGGAAATATCGTCTACAACTACCCGCTCATGGAACCGTTTATGAATAATGGGTTTCAAGTTTTTATGATTGATTACAGTGGCTTTGGATTCTCTCAAGGGAAATCCAAGCGAAAAAATGTACTTAGAGATGCACAAGATGGATTGAATTACCTCTTGAAACAGGATAACATCCACTACCACAAAATGCTGATGTACGGTCAATCGCTTGGTGGACATTTAGCTGCCGTGGTCGGACCGAGAAATCAACACTTAATTGACGGATTGATCATTGAAGGTGCCTTTTCCTCGCACAAAGATGTTGCAAACGATCGCGTTCCTTTCCTTAGTCGAATTTTTGTCCGTGAAATGTACAGTGCCGAGAAAAACATTAAAAACTATACGAAACCATTGTTGATTATTCACAGTACGGAAGACAAGACGATTCCCTACAAACATGCAGAGCGGTTGTACGAACTGGCTAACGAGCCAAAGACCCTGTACACGATCGATGGAAGACACGTTTTCGGTCCACTACTGTATGGTGATAGTATCTCGCTGAAAATGCAAGAGCTAATACACGAATGATTTAGAATGTAATCTCAGAGATTTACTTTCGCTCAGCTAACTTCACGAAATCATCGTAAGAAACTTCTTTCTCGCTCAACTTAACCGTTTCCTTGAAGAAAGTAGTCAACTTTTGTTCCGCTAACATATCGTAAATACGACCTGCTTCCTCTTGGTTTTGTAACACCTGCATCGCAGAAGCTGTCAATTCTTTATCCTCTGGAGCTGGCATTCCGTATTGCGCATAGTTATTTACTAGCAATCCTTTTGTGAAGTCCATTACTTCTTGGTTATCCAACTTGATGTTGTTGTTCTTGAAAATAGCTCCTTGAATCAATTGCCATTTTAGACCTTTTGCATAACCGTCGTATTCTTTCTCAATCTGTTCGTCCGAAATTTCTTTTTCGTTTGACAACTTAATCCAACGCTTTAGGAATGTATCAGGTAAAGAGATTTTCGTTTTTTCAACTAAGTTCTCGTAAACATCTCTCGTAAGAACACGGTCAGAATCATTGATAAACATGTTAGACAAGTCAGACTTGATTCTTTCTTCCAATTCTTTCTCTGTTTTAACTTCTCCTTCTCCGAATAGTTTATCAAACAATTCCGTATTCAAATCAGCCAATTCCATCGCTTTGATCTCGGTGATTTTCATTTCGAACTTATCAGACGTCGTTGCTAAAGCGTCTTCAGTAATACCCAACATTGCTGCGGTATCTTTGCCACCTCTAGAAACTGTAGTTGGGTTCACAATCACCTTATCTCCGATTTTCTTTCCAGTCAATTCCTTCTTCACTTTTTTATCCTCAACAAACTCCATAGAAATTGTTGAAGAGTGCAAAATTCCACCTTCTTTGATCGATCCGTCGGCATTTAACTCAACAAATTGAGCTAAAATCATATCCGATTCACCTACTTCTTCTGATGAAACAAGTTTTCCGTAACGACGACGCAAATCGTTTATTTGTTTGTCGATGAGTTTTTTATCCACCTTCACTTTGTTGTAAGTGAATTTGCTTTTTGGAGACAATGGCACTTCAAATGTTGGAGCCAAACCTATTTCGAATTTAAACGCGAAATCAGATGGATTTTCAAAATCTCCTTCAAACTGACTGTCCTTTGCAGGAATCGGATTCCCTAAAATCTCAATCTTGTTATCTCGAATGTAGTTTTGCAGTGAATTGTTGACCAATTTGTTTAGTTCTTCAGACAACACTGATCTACCGTATTGCTTTTGAATCAATCCCATTGGAACATTTCCTGGTCTAAATCCTGGTATTTTAGCCGTTTTACGATACTTGTTCAAGGTTTCTTTCACTTTCCCTTCATAATCTGAAGGAGCAATTTGCACCTTTATAACTGCGTTTAACGCATCCACATTTTCGCGAACTACATTCATCCTTTACTGAATTTAAATTTTTCTAAAAAAAAATGGCATTCGCTTTTGGCGAATACCATCACTTGTTGTGCGGATGGAGGGACTCGAACCCACACACCTCGCGGCACTAGATCCTAAGTCTAGCGTGTCTACCAATTTCACCACATCCGCAATAACTTTCAATCTCTAACAGTTTCGTTTAACCGTTCTTCCATTTGTTTCCAAAATGGAGTGCAAATTTATTCATTTATTTCGAATTGGGAAATACATTCATCATTTTTTTTGGTTTAGGCTTCGGATTCATTAAACTTCTGAACCCGAATAAACTTGGAATACTCGTCCTAAAGATTTAAATTGTGCCTCATATATTATACTACTCCAACGGGATGTATTTTTTAAAACTACTAAACAGTAGTAGACTTCTTGGGACAGAAAAATTACTAAAATGACTAAACTATTGATTTTAATTGCTTGTATTGCTCCAACACTACTGTTGGGGCAATCAGCATTTTTTAATCATTTTGGTCGTGAAACGTTTGGAAATTACCGTTCTGCCGATATAAGATCAATCAGAAAAATTGACAATGGGTATTCTTTGGTAGGATATGTATACACAAGTTCCCAGAGAAATGGATTTGTAATGAATATCAACAATAATGGAGAAATAAAGAATTCTAAAATAGATTCTACATACAATGATATGATTTATTTCTCATCTGCAAATGACGCAGAATTCGTCTATTATGCTGGATTTAAATCAAACACCCTGTTTTCTAATCAAACCAAATTTCTGCGCAAATCAACGCAAGACGGTCAAGTTCTTTGGGACAAAGAGTTTGGAGATACCTCTCATTTTTACGGAGATAATTACATTCAAAATGCATTCCATTCAAATGGAAATATTGCGATCATTGGAACAAACTTTAGCGGTGATCACAGCACGGATGCGGATTTTACATTGATTAGCTCAGGTGGTACTGTTTTAGTCCATCGCTTGTTTCAAAATCAATTAGGTGCTTATGAAAATGATTTACCCATTAGTTCTGCTAAAATAAGCGACGGTTATTTAGTACTAGTTAAAAGTGAAGATGCCAGCGGAACAGCACATAACATATTTAAGTTAGACGAATTTGGCAACGAACTGTGGAGAAAAGATGTTACCAACACCTCCTTTCCTGAATTTGATATTCCAGGTAAAGTAAACACCCCATATTGTCTAACTTCCTTGAGTAATGGAAATTACATAGTCGCCATTTGTGTTGAAGAATACATTGGAGCCGAATCTCAACGAACATTGCTTGCTGAATATGATGAAAACGGAAACTTTTTGTTTGTAAAATCTTTCTTTGAAGGAATTGATGTGGATCCAAAAAAGTTAGAACTAAATGAAAATAATGAAGTATTTCTAACTGGAAATATATCATGTGGAGACAATTGTTTTTTTGATGTTATGGCAGCAAAGTTTGATTCGGAACTCAACTTAATCTGGTTAAACCACTTTGGCTATGATCAAAATGAATTCTACAATGTTTCAACCGCTACTTCTGATGGGGGCATTCTTGTATGTGGACGTTTTTTCAGATGGCTTCAACCATCTGGCTATGATTTTTATGTCGTTAAAACAGACTGCATGGGAAATGTAGAATGGAGCAATCAATCTTGTATTCCTCCGAGTTCGGAAGAAATAATAGTTCTGGGAAATCCTGTTGTAAAAGATTTACTCATTCATCTGCCACAAAGTAGCTCAGACGAACAACTCACCTTCAAATTAATCAATTCTATAGGGCAAGAAGTTCTGAATCAAAATTTTCAGGGCAATATTATAAATACCAACCTTACTTATTTAAGTCGGGGAATCTACATTTATATAATCCAAACATCCTCAGGGAAAAATTTTCGTGGCAAAATAGAGAAAATTTGATGTTTTCGCGTAATTCATATACAATTCTACTTGGCTAGAATGCTCCTTTTGGATGAAGTCGTTCGTTTCGTTAACATCTCTTCAAAAATGTGAATAAAACTTATGATGAAATAAAGCGCTTCCATACAATTCCTTGTACCTTTGTTCCCTTGAAGAACAAATCGAAATGTTAACAATAGACCCAAAAGAAATTCCAGTACCGAAATTGCATCACTATTTGTTAGGTGCGATTGGACCGCGACCAATTGCTTTTGCTTCGACAGTTGACGCTGAAGGAAACGACAACCTTGCGCCGTTTAGTTTTTTCAATGTTTTTAGTGCAAATCCACCCATTTTGATTTTTTCTCCCGCTAGAAGTGGAAGAACGAACGAAACAAAGGACACATACAACAATGTAAAAGTGGTTCCAGAAGTGGTAATCAATATTGTCAACCATGCCATTGTGCATCAAATGAGTTTGGCGAGTTCACCGTTTGCTCCAGAGGTAAGTGAATTTGAAAAAGCTGGTTTTACAGCGCTAGCTTCGGAAACAATCAAACCAAAACGTGTTGCAGAATCTCCTGTTCAGCTGGAATGCAAAGTCATTGAAGTAAAAGAATTAGGTGATCAAGGTGGTGCAGGAAATTTGGTGATTTGCGAAGTTCAACGGATTCACATTTCAGAAAGTGTGTTGGATGAAAATCAACAAATAGATCAACTGAAAATTGACTTGGTTGCACGCATGGGAGGAAATTGGTACTGTCGAGCGGATGAAAAATCGATGTTCGAAATTTCCAAGCCAATTACTACGATTGGAGTAGGATTTGACCAGCTTCCCACGGATATTTTGAGAAGTACTGTACTCACAGGAAACGACTTAGGTCAACTTGCGGGAATTGAAGAATTGCCCAACGAAACAGACGTAAATGAGTATAAACTAATCGAACTCAGTGATTTATTTGTATCTTTGGAGGATGATCCTGATCAGTTAGAAGTGGCATTGCACACACTGGCAAAGGAACTTTTAAAACAAGATAAGTTAGCAGAAGCATGGATGACATTACTTGCTTTTAACAACGGTTAAAAAGAATAAACAACAACAACTAATAATAAATTAAACAACAATTATGTTCAAATTAACAGGAACACTAAAAGTGATTAAAGACACGGTGCAAGTCACTGAGAAATTTTCTAAAAGAGAATTTGTAGTTAGTGAAAATTCAAGCATGTACCCTCAAGATATTATCTTTCAAGCTGCGCAAGACAAATGCTCAATGCTAGATGGTTTCACTGAAAACGATCAAGTAGAAGTTTCATTCAACCTAAGAGGTCGCGAATGGACAAGTCCACAAGGTGAAGTGAAGTACTTCAATACGTTGGATGCGTGGAGAATTGAAAAAGTAGGACAAGGAATGCCTCAAGGTGGACCTTCTGATATGAATTTAGATTCGACACCATCGTCAGCACCACAAGTAAACACACAAAGCGACGAGGACGACGATTTACCGTTTTAATATTTTGTAATACACTGAGACAACTGGCATGGGTTAATTTCAATAAAATCCACTTCCATTTGTTTCTTATATTAGCGCGGAGCGCTACACACCAAATAACCCAAAGCCATTAGCTTTGGGTTATTTGCATCTACCAGTTCTTCCGCACAGAGTGCGGTACATTACATCACTAAGTAAACACATTGTATAGCCCTCCGGGCTAAGTTGTATGGGAGATTACATAACCGATAGCCAAGGGCTATCGGTTAAAGTAGTATAGCACTCCGTGCTACAACTAGAATAGGCTATGTGTAGTAATTGATATAGAAAAAAGGGGAGATACGACCTTAATAGAACAACTCGCTGAAACACCCTATAATTTCTTGACAGTATTGATTTCGGCAAAATCAACTAAATTTTATTCCATAATTAGCGCGGAGCGCTATACATCAAATAACCCAAAGCCTTTAGCTTTGGGTTATTTGCCTCTACTAATTCTTCCGCACAGAGTGCGGTACACTACTTCACAAAGCAAATACATTGTATAGCCCTCCGGGCTACAATTTATTATAAATCTCTCTCCCCTTCCACTTGGGTTTGTACACAAAAATAAGACTGAAGATCACCACGACATACAATGGAAACAGCAACTCATAGAGCGGAATTAATAACCAAGCTACCCATTTTTTCATGCTTAAGAAGTATGGTGCAAATAGCACAAGGTCGATAATGACTTTAGAACTGAAAAAATAAATGAGCATTTCCCACTCTTGAATCTTGATGAAATACACCAACAACAGCAGAAAAATAACCGTCAGTGCAGATTGAACGATGGTTAACTTGTTGCTCAATCCGTCCCTTAAATCAGCCGTTTTTCCCAACCAACGCAAACGCTGATCGATGAATTCTTTGAACGATTGTGGCGTTTCCGTTTCGACTCTGTATGAAGAATTTGCAACTAAACGCACTTCCTTCTGTTCTTCTCTAAAATCTCGCAACAAATACATGTCGTCCCCACTCGATATATGACGATGTGTCTCAATAGAATCGACTTCGTTCATCACCTCTCGCTTAAACAGCAAATTGGCTCCACTTACCATAATCGGGCGTTTCAATCCGGCTAGTCCAACGTTTGCGGCGTTCACCAATATTAAATCTATTTCATACAACTGTTCGACGAGATTTTTCGCTTTCATCATCACCGGAAGTACATACATATCTGTTGACTGCAACGAGGAGATCAACTCAAAATAGTTTGGTAGAAATGCACAATCTGCATCAACAGTTAGGAGATAGGTTGAGTTAGAGTTGTCAATTCCATAACGCAATGCCATTTTTTTTCCTTGTAAACCGTCGGGCAGATCAATAATTCGATAGGTGATATTCTCCAAACGTTGTTCAATCAGTTCTTTTGAATCATCCGTCGAATGATCATTGATAAACACAAACTCTTTTGGCTTCAACGTCAATTTATTTAAACTTGCGAGCAATACGTCAATCCGGTGGGACTCGTTTCGAAATGGAATCAGAACAACCAATTCATTTAAGTCGATCTCACACGAAGAAGCTATATAACTGGACTCCTTTCTTTTTTGTCGGTAAAACCCAAGGGTGACAATGCAAAACGTTCCAGCGAAATAACATGCGAAATAGCCAAGGATCAATTCAATCATTTCGTACCTCATTTTTACAAATTGCCAATCCAACCAAAGCGGGTGACAATGAATTGATAAACCAAATAATCAGTGAGGTGAACAATATGGCGTATTCATTAACACCGAGACCAACAAGTACAAGTAAGGCAATGGATTCCTTTACACCAATTTTACCCAAAATCAACGAAGGCGCAAACATAGTGATTAAATACACTTGCCAAATTCCTAAAATTATTACTCCAGTTATTTCGACTCCAAACGCATGCAATACCAACGAAAATTGAGAGGTAAACACCATGAATCGCAGTAAACTCAGTCCAACTATTTTCCATCGGTAGGACGGATTTTTGGCTAACACCTCCTTAAACGAGTAGAAATAACTTTTCTTCCGCAACTTTGGTAAGAGTGAGTCAATGAAGAAATACAGTGCAATGGCGACAATTGCTATTACACCTAAAATTGGAATAAGCAGATTTGAATCAGGGATCACATAAAGTTCACCTGCGAGGACAATTGCTAGCCAACCGAAGATAATACTTGCTAAAAACTGGGCGTAATTGCAGAGCAAGGTGAAGAGGATTACAGGAACACGATGAACTCGCTCGAAATAATAAAACCGTCCTATAAAATTGCCGATCATGTTTGGTGTTAACATCCCTGTGACCAATCCTGCAAAAAATGAATGGTGTTTTATTTGCTTCGATGTTGCAGGCACCAGAACGTTTAGGGTAATGCTCCATTGGTAATAAACGATCCAAATATTGAAGTAAACGAGAACCACAGCAGTTGCGAAAGAAATTGGTGAGGTAAATTCTACTTCGCTCCACGCATTTCGGTCAAATGCCGATATTTGTTTGTAGACGACAAAACTCACCAAAAGAAAAAGAAACAACTTGATGAAGTTGAAGATTTTCCTCTTATTTTGTTTAGTTTTAAGCAATGAATCGATTTTAATGGTTGAAGATAAAATAATTCTTGGAATTGACCCCGGAACAACTGTCATGGGATACGGTATTATTCATTTACAAGGTAAAAAAATGAAGATGCTCAATTTTGGTATTATTCAACTCAATAAATTGCCTTCTCACCCTGATAAACTAAAACGCATTTTTGAACGTTTAGATGGCATTATCAAAGAATATAAACCGGATGAAATGGCGATTGAAGCACCATTTTTTGGAAAGAACGTACAATCAATGTTGAAACTCGGTCGAGCGCAGGGAGTCGCGATTGCAGCCGCAATCAGTCACAATGTTCCCTTTGAAGAATATTCACCACGTCGCATTAAACAAGCGATTACTGGATCTGGTGCGTCATCGAAAGAACAAGTTGCGATTATGTTGCAACAACTTCTTAATTTCGATGATTTACCAAAGTACTTGGATGCAACGGATGGATTAGCGGTTGCTGTTTGTCACCATTATTCCAAAGGAATTGGTGAACATAACAAATCAAAAAACTCAAGCTGGGGTTCGTTTATCAAGAATAACCCAAATCGCAATATGACGAAATAGCGATCTTACGATCTAGTATTCAATATCTAGGTTGAAGGTCGTTTTTAGCGTGTGCAGGTAAGGATTTTTCCTTGCCAAAGAAGCAAACTTGTCTTTTCCTGTTTGAAATTTCACTTCTTCGTCGGGATTACTCGTCAGTGCAAGTTCTACCGATAAATCGTAATTTTTTAATTCCTTTCGCAAATATCCGAGTAAGTCTGATAACGAAGGTTGAATGTAATCGATTTGCACTTGGTTATCCACTTCCAGAATAAAGCTGGTGTCCGACGTCGGCTTTGGATCGCGCTTGATCATCGCATTGTAAAACGTATCCTTCCCTTCATCTTTCATCTGAAAAGCATAACGACGCCACAACATTTTTAAATCATCGGTGGAGAAAGATTCTTTGGGCATGTTGTCCATCACAATACCAGCTCCCGCAAATTTCTCTTCCTTCTTTTCCATCATTTGCTTAATGGAAAGTGAACTCGAATTCAATTTTCCAGACGGAGAAGACATCACCTTGGGTTGCGGTTTATGCGCTATATGTTGAACAGGTTCAGGTTTTGACTCAGGTTTGTTCACCACCTTTTTTGGTGCAATTGAACGAAGATTCTGATTTGGAAAAGGAATGATCTTAACTGGTGACGTTAAGGATTTTTTTTTTCGAGCTCCTGAGAAATGGAACACAATTGCATCAAGGCCATCTCGACCAGTAATCGTTGGTTCTTTGAGGCTTTGTATTCAACATCTGCGCGACTCAAAACGCCCAATGCTCTCAGCAAGTAATTTCCTTCTATCTGTTTCGATTGCTCGACGTATTTTTCTTGGATATTCTCCCCTACTTCCAGCAATTTTGCGGTGCGGACATCTTTGCACACCAATAAATTTCGATAATGATCTGCCAATCCAACAATGCAATTGTGCATATCAAATCCTTTCTCGACAATATCATTTAGCAGCAATAGCGCTGTTGGAATATCTTCCTTCAATGCGCTGTCAACAATTCTGAAATAATAATCGTAATCCAGAATGTTTAGGTTCTGAATCACATTGTCGTACGTGATCGTATTTCCAGAAAACGTAACGATTTGATCAAAAATGGAAAGCGAATCACGCAAAGCACCATCTGCTTTTTGTGCAATGATATGCAACGCATCAGGTTCAGCTGTAATTCCTTCTTGTTGGGCAATAAATGCTAAATGCTCTGCAATGTCTTTGACTTTGATTCGCGCAAAATCAAAGATCTGACAGCGCGATAATATCGTTGGGATGATTTTGTGCTTTTCCGTCGTCGCTAAAATAAAAATAGCGTGTTTGGGCGGTTCCTCTAACGTTTTTAGAAACGCGTTGAACGCCGATGACGACAACATGTGTACCTCATCGATGATATAGATTTTGTGCGTTCCCAACTGTGGAGCGACACGCACTTTATCAATAAGGTTTCTAATTTCCTCGACGGAGTTGTTCGAAGCACCATCCAATTCGTACACATTCAAAGATGCACCGGAATTAAACGATTCGCATGATTCACACTTGTCACACGCTTCAATATTCTCGGTTCTGTTGAAACAATTGATTGTCTTCGCTAGAATTCGAGCTGTCGATGTTTTACCGACTCCTCGCGATCCACAGAATAAAAAGGCTTGTGCTAAATGATCATTTTTTATTGCATTTCGCAACGTTGAAGTAATAGACTTTTGCCCGACAACAGTGTCAAACGTCTGGGGTCTATATTTTCGTGCGGAAACTACAAATTCACTCATGTAACAAATTTAGTTTTTTGCTGGAATTAATAAAAGTGAAAAGTGCGATTGTTGATAAGTTGTTATGAGGTTAGACTACAAGAGTCAAGATTTCAAGAGTCAAGCCACGAATACCGCCTAACACACATATTAACTACAAGGTGTAACTAGTTAAATGGTTATATAGGGATTTGACGGTTCAAAAAAACAAGTCTTGACTCTTGACTCTTTAAGTCTTGACTCTAATTTTATAATCTTCAAACAAACAATCACACGCTATTTTCGCACTGTTCAACGCAAGCGGAATTCCACCACCTGGATGCACTGAAACGCCCGCAAAATAAAGTCCCTTGATGTATTTGCTGTAATTTGGATGACGGTAAAACGCCGAAAAACGATTGTTAGACGCATTTCCGTAAATGGAACCTTGCATTCCCAAATAACGCTGTTCAATATCACGTGGATCAAGTGTTTCTTCAACTTCAATAAGCGATACAATATCTTCTCCCAAGACAGCACTCATTTTCTGAAGAACAAACGCTCTTTTCTTGTTGATTTCTTCGTCCCAATTTTGTCCGTTTTCAACTGGTGCATTGATGAGCACGAACCAATTCTCCGATCCATTTGGTGCATCGCTTGGAACGGCTTTCGATGAGATATAGACATAAAAAGATGGATCGTCCGCAATTGTTTTGGAGTCAAAAACCTTGTCAAATTCGCCTTGGTCATTGTCAGAAAAAAACATATTGTGCACCTGTAATTGATCGAAGGTTTTCTTTATACCCCAATGAAATGCCAAGACTGAACTCGATTTCTCTTGGTTCAAGATCTTTTCAGGATGCTTTTCGTTTTTCAACAAGCGCTGATAGGTAAACGAAACGTCCATGTTCGAAACAACAAAGTCGCACTCCATGGTTTGATTCGCTGTTCTTACTCCCTTTATTGTTTTTTCTGAAACGATAATTTCTTCTACTTTCTCCTCAAAATGAAATTGAACACCTTGTTCCTTTGCTAATTCAAAAAGTGCGTCGGTGATCTGTATCATTCCGTTCTTCGGCAAAAAGGGTGCTTTGTTGACTTCTAAATGAGAAATCATGTTCAACATGGCTGGCGCTTTAAACGGGTGACTTCCGTTGTACTGAGCAAAACGATTGAAAATTTGAACGGTACGAGGATTTCTGAATGCCTTAGCATTTTCCGAATTCATGGTACTGAATAGTTTGTAGCTCGGTAAATGTGCCAACGCCTTGACTAATTTCTTTCCAAACAACCCCGTCCAGCGGTGCAACGATTTCTCAATAAAAAGCGGAGAAATTAACTGATAGTTTTTCTCCGCTTTCTTTAAGTATTTTTCAATTGATTTGGGATCTTCACCCAGTTTCTCAACAATTTCTGCAATAACTTTGGAGCGATCACTGCCCAATTCCAATTGCGTTCCGTCGTTGAAAAAATATTTGAACGAAAGCTCGAGTTCCGCCATTTCAAACGAAGAAAAATCCTTGTCGCACAAGTTGTACAGGTCTTCTAGGTATTCGGGACAGGTCAACAAAGAAGGACCCTGATCGAATCTATAACCGTTTACATTCCGACTGTTGATTTTTCCTCCAGGAAAACTATTAGCTTCAAAAACGTGCGTTTCAATTCCTTTATTCGCCAAACGAATAGCAGTCGCTAATCCAGCAACACCTGCGCCAATTACAACTGCTTTCTTCTGCATTAAATTTAGTCGATGATCGTAATTGAATCAATGCTGTCTCCTTCTTTGATCAAATCAACAACGTCAACACCTTCAATTACTTTTCCAAAGCACGTATGAGCGCCATCTAAATGCGCCGTATTGTTTCTTGAGTGACAAACAAAAAATTGAGATCCACCTGTATTTCTTCCAGCGTGCGCCATCGAAAGTACTCCACGGTCGTGGTATTGGTTTCCTCCAGTCAATTCACAATCGATTTTGTAACCAGGACCACCAGTTCCAGCCATTCCACTTGCGCCATCTCTTGAATTTGGGCAACCACCTTGAATCACGAAATCAGGTAACACACGGTGCCATTTCAATCCATTGTAATATCCTTCTTTTGCCAATTTCACGAAGTTCGCTACCGTCTTTGGTGCATCCACATCGTAAAAATTAACCTTCATTTCTCCTTTGTTGGTCTTAATTATCGCTTCCATAAAAATTCTTTTCCGCAAAGATACGTTCTGAAGATTATTTATCCCATTTTTAAATAGCTTAATTACATTTGTAGTATGCAAGAATTCAGGTTTCATCGAAATCAAGTCCCAGCGTTTGGAAAAGATCACATTCGATTGGTGTATGATCAATCTAGTTTAGTCGACTTTATCAATCGACCGTTTGAAGTGTCCAATTTTCCAAAGCAAATCGACGAAAAGAAGTCTAATTTTTCTGCGACGCAACGCACTGTTTTGGTCGATGCATTGAAAAGGCAGTATGAAAAAGTGAATCACGCCGATCCGAAATCATTAGAAAACATCGAACGGTTAGCAAATCAAAATACGTTTACCATCACCACAGGACATCAACTTTCACTGTTCACTGGTCCACTGTTTTTTGTACTAAAAATTCTTCAAGTCATTAAACAAACGGAAGCATTGAACGCACAGTTTTCAGAATTCAATTTTGTTCCTGTGTTTTGGATGGCTAGTGAAGATCACGATTTTGAAGAAATTCAATCGACCACCGTTTTCAATGAAAAACTAACGTGGGAAAGTGATCAATCAGGTGCAGTTGGGCGATTTAAATTGGACGGTTTTGAAGAGCTGAAAGAGAAAATAAAAGCGCTGTTCGCAAATCACCCTGAAAGCGAAATACACGAATTGCTGCAAAGTTATAGCGGTGAAAATCTAGCAGATGCCACACGTAATTTGGTCAATCGCCTATTTAATGGTTATGGATTGATCATTATTGACGGAGATGATCCTGAGTTAAAAAAGCAATTTGCTCCCATCTTAAAAAAGGAATTGTTGGAAGAGTTTTCAGCTGCAGCAGTAGAAAAAATCAATAAATTACTCGATGAAAACGGACTAAAAACTCCCGTTCATGTGCGCGAACTAAACTTATTCTATTTGGACGAAGGTTCCAGAACACGGATTCAGAAAATGGGGGATAAATATCAACTTTCTGAGAGTAAATCGATGAATGAAGTCGAAATATTAGCTGAATTGGATCACCATCCTGAGCGATTTTCACCTAATGTTGTGTTGCGACCTGTCTACCAAGAGTTTTCATTGCCAAATCTAGCATACATTGGTGGTGCTGGTGAGATTTCTTATTGGCTACAATTAAAAGGTGTTTTCGATGCGATTCAACTCACCTACCCGATGATCAATGTCCGAAATTCAATGCTTTGGGTGGATACAGCTTCATCAAAGAAAATGGAAGCACTAGGGTTTTCAGTGAACGATTTATTTGAATCTGTTGATGCGCTGAAAAAGAACTTTGTGAAAATGAACGCTGGAGAGGAACTGGATTTTTCGGAGTTCAATCAATTGCAACATTCCATCAGCGCTTTGATTGAAAAGCATGTTCAAGCGGTAGACCCATCGATGCAACAGTATGCACAGGCTGAAATCGCGCGACTAGAAAAACAATTGGCGTCCATTCAAGATAAATTGATCAAACGATCAAAATCAAAGAATGAATCGGCGATGATGCACATTGAGCAACTCAAAGAACGTTTATTCCCAAATGGAAATCTGCAAGAACGTTCGACGAATTTCTTTTCGTTTTCACCTGACGGAAATTACCGAAGTCGCTTGTTGGAGCTTTACAAACACATCGATCCGAGCAGCAACGATTTTTGTATCATCGTCGAAAACTAAATTGACAACGCCGAATTTAATTTTTAGATAATAATCGATCCATTATCTCGTTTGTAAGACTAATTTTGCACGATGTCGAGAATTTTAACGCTTTTCTTGTTTGTTATCCTTACCACAACTGCCACTGCACAAGTCTACAACTTGTCGGGTAAATGTGTCGATAAGAAAGGAGCTCCCATCTTTAATGTTAAAGTCATCTCAAAAACGGCAATTACCCCTATTGTCTATACCGATGAAAACGGAATCTACGATTTACAATTTTCTACACAAGATACTGTTACCGTTGAATACCGTGTTCTCAATGACGTGATAGAAGTACAGACCTTCGTTTTAACAGAGGAATACACACGAGCTAAGCCTGTAAGGTTCAATTTTCAGCAGGAAGATGAAGTCAGAGTCCATGTGGATCAAGAAAGTCCGTTTGAATTGCCACATTTAAGAGTTGCTGACGTTCAAAACTTACCCATGGGACGCATTGAACGCTACCTCATCTATACGACCGCAGCGACATCCAATAACGAATTGACCTCAAATTACAACGTTCGTGGTGGTAATTACGACGAAAACTTGGTGTACGTCAATGGATTCAATATTTACCGCCCCTTCCTAACGCGTTCAGGTCAGCAAGAAGGAATGAGTTTTATTAATTCTGCGCTGGTTGAATCAATTCAGTTTTCTGCAGGTGGGTTCGATGCAGAATACGGGGATAAATTGAGTTCGGTTTTAGATATCACCTACAAAACACCGACGAAATTTCACGGTTCTGTGATGGCTTCCTTGCTAAGCACAGAAGCACACGTTGAACAAGAAGTAAGTTCTCGGTTCAATTATTTGGTCGGAGCTAGGTATCAATCCAATGGTTACTTATTGAATTCTCTGCCAGTAAAAGGTGGGTACAATCCTGTGTTCTGGGATGCGCAGTTATTGACAAATTTCGCAATCAACGAAAATGTTACATGGTCGGTAATTGGTCATTTTTCTTCGAACAATTATCGCTTTGCTCCTGAATCTCAGGAAACAGATTTCGGAACCGCCAATGAAGCCTACTCGTTTAAAGTCTATTACGAAGGACAAGAAAACACCAAATTCACCACAATGACAGGTGGAACTTCGGTGAAATGGCGTGCAAGCAAACGTACCAACATTGATTTTTACGCCACGATTTTCAATTCTGTAGAAGCCGAAGCTTTTGATGTTTTGGGTGAATACTACATCAATGAATTGGAGACTGATCCTTCAAAAGAAGAGTTTGGGGATTCTATCGCAGTTCTTGGCGTTGGCGGATTTTTGGAACATGCACGAAATAAATTGCACGCTACAATTATCAATATTTACCATCATGGTGATCATAATTTCTTCAAAGGATACAAGGACGATTACCGCAATCGCTTCCAAAGTCACGGCATAAAGTGGGGAGTTAACTACCAAATGGATGACTTTACCGACAAATTAAGTGAATGGAAACTCATCGACTCGGCTGGATATTCAATTCCACAAAGTAACGATGGACAAATTCTGCTTTTCGAAACCATCAAAGGTGATTTGAATCTACAAGCACAGCGCTATACTGGGTTTTTGCAATTCAATTCACTTTGGTCGAACAATGAACGGAACAAGGTTGTTAGTCTCACTAGAAAAGAGAAGAAGAAAGATAGCATCACCAAAAAGAAAACAACGACCTTGCGCACCTATGCTGATACGATTGTTGAATCACCTTCCAAATGGGCTTTGAGTGCAGGTTTACGTTCGGGATATACCACAGCAAATAACGAGTTTTACCTCACGCCAAGAGCTTCTGTAAAATACTATCCACGCGCCTACATGGTCAAAGACGACAAGGTTATCCGACGCGATTTAAACATCCACTTTTCAACAGGAATGTACTATCAACCACCTTTTTACAGGGAGTTTAGAACGTTTGATGGAAATCTTAACCTTGACGTAAAAGCGCAGAAATCGTTTCATGCAGTGATTGGATCCGACGTTTATTTTAGAATGTGGAACCGTGAAGCACCGTTTAAATTCACCGCAGAAGTGTATTACAAATATATGTGGGATGTCAACCCTTACCAAGTCGAAAATGTAAGAACACGCTACTATGCAAATAACGATGCTGTGGCTTATGCGTATGGCGTGGACATGAACGTTCACGGTGAGTTTGTGGAAGGTATTGAGTCGTTTTTTAAGATCGGTTTACTTTCGACAAAAGAAGACATTCTTGGTGATTTCTATTACGAATTTTACAACGCAAATGGCGAGGTTATCAATAGCACATTGGAAGATCAAACGGTTGCAGATAGTGCGCGTATTGAGCCGGGATATATCCCACGACCAACAGATCAAATGTTGACATTAGGCGCACTGATTCAAGACAGAATGCCAAACTACGAGAGTTTCAGTGTTCAAATGGGATTGCAGTTTGGTTCTAGATTACCGTACGGTCCACCGGATGAAAATCGTTACAAAGATACCCTACGTATGAAGTCTTATTTTAGAGTAGATGTGGGAATGTCGTACGATTTTTTGTACAAGAAAAAAGAAAAGGAGAATTTCATCACTCGTAACTTCACCGACGCCATCATTTCATTTGAAGTGTTTAATCTTCTCGGGGTCAACAATGTACTTTCAAAGCAATGGATTCAAGATGTCGAAGGGAAATATTACTCAATCCCAAATTACTTGACGCAACGGAGGTTTAATTTGAAGTTGATTGTTCGGTTTTAAGCTACGCTAGACCTTAAGAGTCAAGACTGCAAGAGTAAAGACTTGATCCATTGAAACTTCTGAGCTCTTTCATTGAATGTCAATCTTTACAATAAACGGCAGAGAAGGAGATATTAAGACGGTTCTAAAAAACAAGTCTTGAGGTCTTGGCTCTTTCCATCTTGACGCTCAATTCGCACAGGGACATTTCGTTGCATAGCCATAAAACTGCTGCAATACTTCATTCGGTAGATTAATTCGATTTGTTCTGATTGCATCCTCCATTTTTAGCTTGTTCAGATCGAATGTGAAAGGATTGAACTTGTCATTGATAAGGCTGACATCCTTACTTCGCAAATCATACAAAAGACTCGAACGCTTGCAATCGAAGTCGAAACTAAGCACATCGATGCTTCTCAATTTTCTATTCGAGGTAGTTTTGAAGTGGATTTTCATGTTTTTTATGTCGTAGACAATCGACCATGAACCATCCAGCGCGACTTTATCCAAAATTGAAAATGAATAATCAACGACAGAGAGATTCTTTTCAGATGAATATTGTTCTACCAATTTAGACGCCGTCGAAAAACGTGATGACTTTCCTTTTTGTCGTTTCGCCAAAGATGAAGCATACGGATCGTTCTCCAATACAGGAAATGGTAAATCATCTCCTCGGTACACCAATATTCCGCGACTTGTAAATTCGATTACAGCAACATTTCCATTTTTGTCACATACCAAAAAATGAAGATTTTGACTAACTCCGCTGATTCTAATTTGCTTATCGCTGTTGATTACCTCATCTATTGAACTAGCATTGTCCAACTGGTATTGCACCCACTGTAATTCATTCAAAGCGGTACGCTCATCAACATCTGGATATTTCCCTGGAACCACCATCACTTCAACCACCAATCCCTTTTCATTGATTCCACCAAATGGAAACTCTTTACCAAACTGATTAAAGGTAACGCTACCGTATTTAGACGTCCAACGTGTTCCAACTTCTGGGGAAAAAACCAACGCTGTTTTTTGAAGATTACGTTTATTCACCACAACAACGCCGTTATCAGAAACCCAATCCAGGTTCCTTCCAAAAACTAGGTTCTCTTCATCTTGAATCACAAACGTGGTACATGACCATGAAAGTGTCGACAACAATACAGCAAAACTGAACGTGAAAATGTTTTTCATTTTTTTATCTATTAGTTCTGAGTTTAAGGCTCAAAAGAATGATTCATTCCGTTCTTCAAAACTTGACCTAGTATTTAAATATTTGTGCAATTAACACACTCATACCTAATCCAAGTAATAAAATCATAGCGACTGCGCCAAGTTCAATCGTTTTAAAATCTGAATAGCTAGTAGATAGTAATAAAATCATGAACGCGATGAAACCAATTGATATTCTTCCTACGAAAGTTGACTTCTTATTCCATTTATAATCAAACACCAGTGCTAAAATCATAGATAAAATTAAAACGAGTAAAATCACGTATCCACCGAAATTACCTAAGTTGAAATAGTGAACATATTGAAACAGATTTAGTAAAATGGCTCCAATACCACCACCAAAAATTGCACTCAAAATATTTCTTATGCTCATTGCTTTGAACTAGGTGAATTACATATTTCTTCGGTATTGTCCTCCTACCTCAAACAACGCATTGGTAATTTGACCCAACGAAGCATATTTGCACGTTTCCATCAATTGTTCGAACATATTTTTGTTTTGAACTGCAGCTTCTTGTACCAAACTGATTCCCGCTTCCGATTGCTCAACGTTTCCGTTATGCAATTCTTTCAGCATGTTGATTTGGTATTGTTTCTCCTCCTCTGTCGCTCGGATGACCTCTTTCGGAAGCATAGTCGGTGAGCCTTTTGAACTTAAAAATGTATTCACCCCGATAATTGGGAATTCACCCGTATGTTTCAACGTTTCGTAGTACAACGATTCCTCTTGTATTTTTGAACGTTGGTACATTGTTTCCATCGCACCAAGCACACCTCCTCTTTCTGTAATTCGATCGAATTCTGTCAATACTGCTTCTTCAACCAAGTCGGTCAGCTCTTCTATGATGAACGAACCTTGCAGTGGATTCTCGTTCTTCGCCAATCCAAGTTCCCTGTTGATAATCAATTGAATTGCCATCGCTCTACGCACCGATTCTTCGGTTGGAGTCGTGATTGCTTCGTCGTAAGCATTGGTGTGTAATGAATTACAATTATCGTAAATCGCGTACAATGCCTGAAGTGTTGTTCGGATATCGTTGAAATCAATTTCTTGCGCGTGCAATGAACGTCCCGAAGTTTGAATATGATATTTCAACATTTGTGCTCGTGCGTTCGCTCCGTATTTCTTTGCGAGTGCCTTTGCCCAAATTCTTCGTGCAACACGACCGATAACAGCATATTCAGGATCAATTCCATTCGAGAAGAAGAACGATAAATTCGGACCGAAATCATCGATACTCATTCCTCTGCTTAAATAGTATTCCACGTACGTGAATCCGTTCGCTAATGTAAATGCTAATTGCGTAATTGGATTTGCTCCAGCCTCCGCGATGTGGTAACCAGAAATCGATACGGAATAGAAGTTTCTAACCCCGTTTTCAATGAAATATTCTTGCACATCACCCATCAAACGCAACGCAAATTCAGTCGAGAAAATACAGGTGTTTTGTGCCTGATCTTCTTTCAAGATGTCTGCTTGCACTGTTCCACGCACTTGCTTTAATGTTTCGGTTTTGATTTTCGCATAAACGTCAACAGGAAGTACTTGATCTCCTGTAACTCCCAACAACATCAATCCCAATCCATCGTTTCCTTCTGGTAAATCTCCCTGGTACTCAGGTCGATTGACACCTTTTTTCTTGTAGATCTCGGCTATTTTCGCTTCAATCTCTTTTTCAAGTCCGTTTTCTTTGATGTACTTCTCGCAATTTTGATCAATCGCAGCATTCATAAAGAATCCCAACAACATTGGAGCGGGACCGTTAATTGTCATAGAAACAGATGTCTTTGGATCAGATAAATCAAATCCAGAGTACAATTTCTTCGCATCGTCTAGACAGCAGATCGAAACTCCTGAATTTCCAATTTTCCCATAGATATCTGGTCGAAGATCTGGATCGTTACCGTAAAGTGTCACCGAATCAAATGCCGTTGACAAACGTTTCGCTGGCATTCCCAAACTTACGTAGTGAAAACGCTTATTCGTACGCTCTGGCCCACCTTCTCCTGCAAACATTCGGGTTGGATCTTCTCCTTCACGTTTGAATGGAAATAATCCTGCAGTGTATGGAAATTCTCCCGGAACATTCTCTTGCAGACTCCAGCGAAGAATATCTCCCCAACCTAAATATTTTGGTGTGACAACTTTTGGAATTTGCGAATGCGACAAGGATTCTGAATGTGTTTGAATCGCCAATTCTTTATCACGCACCTTAAATTTAAATTCTGGTGCTTTGTATGTCGCTCTTTTGGTTTCCCAATTTTGCAACAATTCCCAATTTTTCGGGTCGAAATTCAATTTTTCCTTTTCAAAAAGCTCTTGGATGCCTTTGATCAATCGATCTTTGTCGTCTAAGCTGGAAGCTTTCAGCGTATCTAATGATTTCTGCAATCCGTATAGCGTATCTGCGACTTTCACCTGCTCTTCCACCCATTTATCAAACGAGCGGTTGTTTTCAGAAATTTCGGATAGATAACGTATTCTTTCTGGTGGAATGACAAAAATCTTCTCTGACATTTCACGGGTAATTTCAAACGTCGATACTAGATCACAATTTGTTTTCTCTACCAATTTATCCATGATCACTTTGTAGAGTGAGTTCATTCCAGGATCGTTGAATTGAGATGCGATAGTTCCAAAAACAGGCATATCGTCGACATTTGCCTCCCACATGTTGTGGTTGCGCTGGTATTGTTTACGAACATCACGTAATGCGTCTAATGCTCCGCGTTTGTCAAATTTATTCAAGGCAATGACATCTGCAAAATCAAGCATATCGATTTTCTCTAGTTGCGTTGCTGCTCCGTATTCGGGCGTCATTACGTATAGTGACATGTCAGAATGATCCAGAATTTCTGTATCGGACTGACCGATTCCAGAAGTTTCCAAAATGATTAAATCATACGCCGCAGCTTTCAACACATTTATTGCCTCAGCAACGTGTTTTGACAATGCCAAATTCGATTGACGCGTTGCCAACGAACGCATGTACACACGATTGTTTTTAATCGAATTCATGCGAATTCTATCGCCTAGTAATGCGCCTCCTGTTTTTCGTTTGGACGGATCGACAGAAACAACAGCAATCGTTTTATCAGAAAAATCAATTAAAAAACGACGCACCAATTCGTCCACCAGTGATGATTTTCCAGCACCACCTGTTCCAGTAATTCCTAAAACTGGCACCTTTGATGCTTCAGCAATTTTATTTATTTCATCAAAAATTGTTTTTGCTTCTTCTGGAAAATTCTCTGCAGCTGAAATAATGCGCGCAATCGTTGGAGCATTTTTTTCCTTGATATCACTTAAATCGCCGTTCAACTTATTTCCAACTGGAAAATCGCAACGTTGAATCAGGTCATTGATCATTCCCTGCAATCCCATTTCACGACCATCGTCTGGGTGATAAATGCGCTCAATTCCATACGCTTGTAATTCTGCTATCTCCGAAGGCAAAATGGTTCCACCTCCACCACCAAAAATTTTGATGTTGGGTGCACCTTTTTCCTGCAATAAATCATACATGTACTTAAAATACTCATTGTGTCCACCTTGATAAGATGTCATCGCAATTGCCTGTGCATCCTCTTGAATAGCACAATCCACGACCTCTTCCACCGATCTATCATGTCCCAAGTGAATTACTTCACAACCGGTCGATTGAATGATTCGTCGCATGATGTTAATTGCGGCATCGTGACCATCGAACAACGATGCTGCCGTTACGATACGTACTTTATTTACAGGCTTGTAAGGTGCTATTTTTTCCATAAAGATGAATTATTGTCGCTTTTGAGCTGTGCGAAAATAAGGATTTTGAAGCTAAAAATAAAGTCAATTTGCCCTGATTATTCAATTCGAAAGACCTTGTTACTTCTTCGTGTAGAGCAATTCACTCAATCGTTGCAGTGACGCTTGATTTTCAGTACTGTAAAATGCCTCATGAATTTTAGCTTTCTCTTGTTTGGTTAAATGCCACGACAAGGAAATGCGATCTGATTTTTTCTCCAGGAGATTGAAACTTATTTGATCGATTGGAAATTCAAACGCTCCTGAGCTGATGCGATACATTCCCTCCTGGTTAAAATCCTGAACCCTAGGGAAATTTTTATACATATTTCCGAAAGGAAGCGTCAATTTATCCAAAAAGGAAATCTGCTTGTACGTTTCATCACTGAACACTTTCTTAAGGTCTCGAATTTGAACAATAATGACTCCCGATGTGTTTTCCTTGATCCAATCCTTCAGCGCATCGATGAATTCTAAGGTCGTCTTTCCTCCATAATTATCGCGAATTCCAGCATCCATTAGCTGAATTTCAGGCTCCGTAGGAATAGTCACCATCGGCATTACAAAGGGAAAGGTGGCACTTGCTCTCAGAACCGAAGAAAATCGTAAGTCGCCCGTATTCTGATTGGATAACAATGCGTGAATATCAATGTTCTCATAGGAATTCTGCAAATTATCTTTTGTCTGTGTTAAGAAACTCAGCGATTGGGAGCTTATTAACAATCGTCGTCCATCGTTAATAATGGTTGGACTGAAAATCATTGTGGGAATCAATCCTTTCTGCTCGTATTTTTTATAATAACCAAGCGAGTGATCCAATACAAAATCTGTATTTTTATGTAACTGTCGCTCAAAAGCATATCCTCTTTCAATGGTGTACTTGTATCCGTTAAATTCACATTTCTGAGAACGAATAAGGATATCATTGGTCGATGCCATGAATGACAACTTATTCAACATATCCTTACTTATGTTCTGCGCAAAAGTTTTACTTGTAACATCTTTAATCTCCCCTATTTCTCTTCTGAGTATCAATTCTCGGTAATACGCTGCTCCTACCATACCCCCTGACGCTCCTGTTATCATTTGGGTATGTTTTGTCAACTTATTGTTTAGCGTTTTATCGATTTGCTGGAATACGACCATTGTCCAAAGTGCGCTTCTCGAACCTCCCCCGGAAGAATTAACAATGACCAGCTTAGGTTTGCTTTCGTTGGTAGTGGCTTTCCAGTTCTCCAACATTTGAATGTAGGTTTCCTTGGAGTCGTTATTCATGGTTTCATTCGCTGCCAGCGCTCTGATAGCACCAATTGAATAGGTATCCTTCTTACTGTAATCCAATCCAAACGCATAACTTGTGTAGCGAAAAACGCTGGTTTCTTTACTAATAAAGTTCATCAGTAACACCCCAACGACTAGCAATGGATACACCCACCCCTTTAACCATGAATGTAAGGCGCTAAAGATCATCGATGAAATGGTCAGCAAGAGAATAATACTCGTTGCAGCTGGAACTTCCATAATGTCATAACCACTGAAAAGACTTAGACTAAAAAAAATAACGATGGTCAATAATTCAAATATTGTAGAACTAATTCTATTCTTTGCGTAGACCTCCTGAACCAATTTCTTATCAAAATGCTTAGAACTCCTGCTGGCAATTAAACGGAATCTCCTTCCGATGTAGATATACGTTCTGTCCTTTTGCGATCGAAATAAATCGTACCATTTTTCTCTTTTGTGAAGAGGTGAACTGATGGGTTTAATGGTTTGGTCAACGTATTTTCTGTTGCGCTGAGATATTGGAAAAAAATAGAAAAATGAAAAAATGAAAAACAAAATCAATCCTGCTATAAAAGAAAGCGAATAGTAAAACAAGGTACTCGTTTCAGCAAACTCTTCCGCTTTTTGAAACTGAATCATTCGATACAGGTAAAAAATGACAAAAGCGAGCGGAATCAATGAATTGTTCACACAGAATTTATAGAACGGTTTCGAAATGGTGGTGAGAAATGGATAGTGAGCCCCAATTTTAATGTAGCTGTAGGTATTAAACCCAATTATGAATCCACCGAGTGCAAATCCCAATAAACTAAATGAAAGTCCCGATACCTCACCTAGGTATTCTGGTGAAAGAAACAAAAAGGTAATTCCAAAAGAGGAACCAAATTTATCTCCAACAATTAAAAAGAGAATCAACCAAAATACCAGCGAGAACAGATTGAGTTTTAAATGGGCAATGAACAATCGAAAGGGGAAAAATGCCCTTATCACATCTATAAAGCTCCAATCTTGATCGTTTATTCTCATACCTGTTTTAAAAGTAACGTAAATTAATGGAAAAACGATGAGTCGCTCACCTCATTTTCTTTTTGTGGCCTTTCCTTTTAACGCACAACGTGTCAATTTCGCACAAATATGTTAATTTTCCAATTCATTAAATTGATTGCATCCAATGAAAGTCATTATCCAAACTCCAACGCCAGATTTACAAGAGAGTATTAAGTTCTACACCCAACTGCAATTCACCCAATTGGGAGAAAAACCACTATTTACAGATGGTAAATCGATTATTGAAATAAACGAAAATCGTTTTGCGCGACCAGGAATAAAACTACTCTCTTCTTCATGGAAAAATGTTGCAGAACAACTCCAGTCGTTTACCCACGTAAAAAAATTAGATGAGGGCTATTTACTTGGCGACGGAAGCGGAACATGGATTTATTTGATTGAAACATCAGAATTTCCTGAAATCCCAGCTGATTGTCCAACATCTCTTTTAGGAACTAATTTTGGGATCAGCATCGAAACTATCGACATTGGATTCGCTCAAAAAATTTGGAATTTATTGGGGTTTTCTACCACGCAAGGCTCATCTGAACAGGGCTGGATTTCGCTTTCAGACGATGACGGAAACAGCCTTAGTTTAATGGTCCCAAATTGTTGTCCTCACCTTTTCTTAAATCCTTCAATTTCGTATTTCAACGGTGCGGGAAATCCAGCCATAATTGAAAAAATTCGTGCCACAGGCATTTCCATCACTGAAGAAATTACTCACTTTAACAAGGAAGGCAAGGTCGATAATATCATTCTTTCTGATTCAGGAAATATTGGTTTTTTCATTTTTAATGATTGAGATCGTTCATAAAAAACGACCTTTGCACCATGCAAACAGTAAATAAAAAGGGCTATTGCGCCATCGGAGTTTTTAGAGGAAAAACCACACATAACATCGGAACATTGTGGAGATCTGCCTTCATTTTAGGAGCTGCGTACATTTTTACCGTCGAAAATAAATACAAAAAACAGGCTTCGGATGTCGTACGTGCATGGTCGAGGATCCCTCTTTTTCACTATAAATCTTTCGACGATTTGCTCAACAATATTCCCCACGACTGTCGTTTGGTCGGAGTAGAAATCGATGATCGTGCGGAAATGTTGCACGAATTTCAACACCCCAAAAGAGCAATTTATCTATTAGGTGCTGAAGACACAGGTTTACCAGAAGAAGTGCGTGAAAAATGTCATTTTCTGATCAAACTTCCAGGAAATAGCTCATTAAATGTAGGTGTGACAGGCAGTATTGTTTTACACGATCGTGTAACGAAAGTTCCAACCGATTTACCTCCTTATCACACAGAATGAAAATGGCTAGAACTACGTTCTTCTAACCATCCATTTAAGTTCATCACCATTTAACATTATTTTTCCCATATCATTTATTATTCGCTTATTTTTGTATCCACAAAATGAGGTACATGAAATTTGTTTTAACTATTCTGTTTGCGTTTTTATTTTCAGTTTCTTTTAGTCAGAAATTCACCATTAGTGGAAGTATCAAAGATGCTACCAACGGGGAAGATATATATGGCGCGAGTGTCATTGTAAAAGAACTTTCCAACGTGGGAACAACTTCTAATGCGTATGGCTTTTATTCCATCACGCTTGACCAAGGTGAATACACACTGATTTATCGTTCTACAGGTTTTGAAAATCAAGAGGTCAAAATATCGCTGACCCAGGACTTAAACTACAACATCGAATTAAAAATACCTGATGATGTGCAGGAAATTGAAGAAATGAAAGTGAATGCTGTCAAAGAAAATGACAATATCACCTCATCAGAAATGAATGTTACCCGCTTCGATCCTAAAAGTATAGAGACAATTCCTGTGTTATTTGGTGAAAAGGACATTATGAAAACCCTTCAGTTGACACCTGGAATTAAAACGGCAGGAGAAGGAAATTCAGGATTTTATGTTCGTGGTGGTGGTGCTGACCAAAACTTAATTCTATTGGACGAAGCACCCGTTTACAATGCTTCTCACTTACTTGGTTTTTTCTCCGTGTTTAATTCTGATGCCATCAAAGATGTTTCGCTGTACAAATCGGGGATTGCGCCAGAATACGGTGGACGTGCTTCTTCCGTTGTGGATGTCAAAATGCGAGATGGAAACAACAAGAAATTCAATGCATCTGGAGGAATTGGTCTTATCTCTTCTCGTTTAACGCTGGAAGCTCCAATCGTTAAGGACAAAGGATCTTTCATCATTTCAGGTCGTAGAAGTTACGCCGATTTATTTTTAGGATTGTCGAAAAACGAAGATATTCCAGATGACACCAAACTGTTTTTCTACGATTTAAACGCAAAAGCCAATTACCGTATTTCGGAAAAAGACAGAATTTATTTGTCAGGTTATTTCGGTCGCGATAAATTTGGACTCGGCGATGCCTTTGGATTCAACTGGGGAAATGCAACAGGGACATTGCGCTGGAACCGTATCATCAATCAAAAGTTATTTTCTAACACGACATTGGTCTTCAGTAATTTTGATTACGAGTTCACCATTGGTGAAGGCGATGAAGGTTTTGGGGTTCGATCTTCTATCCAAGATTGGAACTTGAAGCAGGATTTTTCTTACTACATCAACAGTAACAACACGCTAAAAATGGGTGTGAATGGAATCCACCACACTTTTAAACCAGGTGCTCTGACTGGCGACAATGAGTCGTTTAACGAAATTATATTAGAATCACGCTACGCGATTGAACTTGGGGCTTACATCCAAAATGAAACCAAACTTGGAACACGTTGGAACTTTATGTATGGATTGCGTTACTCAGGCTTCAGTTATTTAGGCGGTCCGAATAAATATGAGTTCGATGAAGATGGAACAACACTCTCTTCTGAAAAAACAGAACGCTGGAAAACGGTAACCTATTACCATGGACTTGAGCCACGACTTTCGGGAAGCTTTATCATTTCGGAGAATAACTCAATCAAACTGGGATACAACCGAATCTTTCAATACTTGCACCAACTTTCGAACTCTACAACAAGCAGTCCAACGGATAACTGGGTTCCTAGTTCAAACAACGTGAAACCACAAATCGCGGATCAAATTGCGCTGGGTTATTACCAAAACCTGAACAAGAACATGTTTCGCATTTCAACGGAAATATACTACAAGCATTTGCAAAATCAGATTGATTATAGAAATGGTGCTGACTTATTCCTGAACAACGAAGTCGAAGGAGATTTGGTGTATGGAATTGGTAGGGCATATGGCTTTGAACTTCAAATTGAAAAGAAAAAAGGAAAGTTCACTGGTTGGATCAGCTATACATTGTCGCGTTCATTGCGCCAGTTTGATGATATCAACGATGGAAAAGAGTTTTCGGCGCGTCAGGATAGAATTCACGACATCTCGATTGTAGCGATGTACAAAATCAACAATGCGTTAGCCGTTTCTGCCAACTGGTTGTATTATACAGGTGACGCTGTGACATTCCCATCTGGAAAATATGAAATTGCAGGAACGTATGTACCCTACTATACTGAGCGAAATGGTTATCGAATGCCTGATTACCACCGAATGGATATAGGATTGACATGGTACATGAAAGAACGCAAGAAATTTGAACATAATTTGAATGTTTCCGTGTACAATCTTTATGCACGTGAAAACGCATTCGCTATTTCTTTCCAAGAAGACCCAGACAACCCTGATGTAACGCAGGCCGTTCAAACAACGTTGTTCAAACTGGTTCCTTCTATTACGTATAATTTTAATTTCAAATAAGATGAAGAATTTAATCTACCTTTTTGGATGTATCGTCATTATCAGTTCTTGTCAAAAAGTCATTGACGTCGACCTGAACGAAGCAGACCCTAAATTTGTCATTGAAGCCAATTACACGGCAGAAGATAGCACTGTGCGCGTGAAGGTATCACTTACCTCCAACTACTTCGACGCAAGTACTCCGACAACGGTTGACAATGCCACGGTAATTATCACAGATCATTTAGGTGTAAGTGTTCCTGTCATTTCCATTGGCGACGGCATGTATGAATTAACCAATTACATTCCGACATTTGAAACAGACTATACACTTACCGTTTCTCACGGCGGAGTGACCTATACAGCGGTTTCAACCATGCACGCTCCTGTGCAACTTGAAGACATTACGTACGAGTACTACCCAGGATTCTTTGGACTTGATCCAGGCTATGTCTGTGATCTAAATTTTTACGATCCACCGGGCGTTGAAAACTACTACATCATAGCGCTAAGTTTAAATGGCGTGGCAGACACTAAACTGACTTCGCTTTTCCTACACAACGATGCTTTTTCGGATGGAAATTTAATTAAACGTCCACTTTTTAAAGACGAGTTTAATCAAGTCGGCGATACGGTTGGTATGGAGATGCGCTCCATTGACAAAGTCACGTACCAGTATTTCTATGAAATTTTCTCCATTGCTGGTGGTCAAACTTCTGCGGCTCCTTCAAATCCGGCGACTAACTGGGACAATGATGCGTTAGGTTATTTTTCAGCGTACAGCAACAGTAGAAAAGAAGTGGTGATTGAGGATTGACATCTCGACAAGCGAACTAGACGCTTAGAGTTATCCTCCCCCTGCGCCCCCTCCAAAGGGGGAAACGAGTCGAGACTATTTTATTCTTTTGAATTTTTCTAGTAGTATTGCCACAACCGATGAATGATTTTTGCTTGCGGAGTGGAATTTAAAATTCCCCCTTTGGAGGGGGCGCAGGGGGAGGACATGTATCAAAGAAAAATCAGCCAAACCAAACATCCGTAATCAACTCACATCCAGCAGTTTCATTGATACGTTGGATAATCACCTGTTTTCCATGTGCGAGTTCGTCACGCATCACAGAAGAATCCATTTTTAGGTAAAGTGTTTTGTTCTTTATGCTGATTTCTTTTGTCCGATGAGCAACTGCTGTTCCCATCATTTCAGGCCACGCGTTGATTACATCCAACTCCTTCATTTTCCCATCCAAACGGTATGCTTTCAACCAACGGTCAATCACTTCCTTCAACGGAGCTTCATTCGATGTTCTTTTTAAATCACTCATGCCACTACCTCCTGTGTTAATACTTCTACCTTCCCCTCTTCTACCAAAAACAATTTAGCTTCCAAATCACTTTCAGCAAAAATTGTTTTTACGCGTTGTAAATCGGTATCGGTGACCAATACTTGTCCAAAAAAATTATCAGCTACCAATTTCATCAAGCGCTCTACTCGGGTGTGGTCTAATTTATCAAAAATATCGTCCAAAAGCAACACGGGAGCAACTCCGAGGTGATTTTTCAACCATTCATACTGCGCCAAACGCAATGCGATGATGAACGATTTTTGTTGTCCCTGGGAGCCGAATTTCTTGACAGGGTGACCCTTGATTTCAAAAATCAAATCGTCTTTGTGTGTTCCTGCATTTGAAAAACGTGTGTACGCATCCTTTCGCTCATACTCTTTAAGCAGCTGATCCAACGGAGCATCGTTTAATTGCGATTTGTACACTAGATGCACTTCTTCGTTCTTCGTACCAATCGCGTCGTAGTGTCGCTGAAAAACTGGTATAAATTCTTCTAAAAATTTGACTCGCTTTGCGTAGATTTCATTTGCCAACACAATCATCTGTTCGTTCCAAACCTCAATTGAATCACGATCGAATAAGCGATGTTCTCCCATATTTTTCAATAGTGCATTGCGTTGAACTATTACCTTGGTGTACTTCTGAATCACATCTAAGTAATGTCGGTCAAATTGAGAAATAATCCCATCCATCCATTTTCTGCGCAATTCGCTACCGTCTGAAATTAAATCGCGGTCGTAAGGTGAAATCATTACCGCTGGAAACTGACCAATGTGATCCGCCAACTTTTCGTATTCCTTTTTATTTCTTCGAAAAACCTTCTTTACTCCCGTCTTGACAGCGCAGTGAATATTGATTTTATCTCCGTCCTTTTCCCAATCTCCTTGTACCACAAAAAATGGCTGTTCAAATTGAATATTCTGGCGATCTACGACGTTCATGTACGACTTGCACATGCTCAAATAGTGCACTGCATCTAATATATTTGTCTTACCTGCACCGTTACTGCCAACAAAACAATTAATCTGCGGAGATAACGCAATTTCTGCCTCCGTATAGTTCTTAAAATTGACAAGATGTAGCGATTTTAAATGCATCTGAACAAATTTAGTTGAAATTGATTGAACTTCTCCGATTCTTTACACTTCTTTTATGGAAAAAAAAACTATTTTTGCTCCGCTTATAATTATAGATAACAATGTTAGACAATATCTCAGGAGAAAAAATTAAAGAACAGTTTAAATCGAACAATAAATTACGCCTTATCACACTTATTGTGGGAGGACTTGTTGTAATTATTCTTGGTTATTTTGCTTACCGCCAATTTATCTGGCTACCAGACAATGAAAAATCGAAAGACAGCTACTGGGTTGGTTTAAATCACGTAGCAGTGGATTCAACAGATTTAGCAATTGAAGAACTTGAACTTCAAGTGAAGAAATTTGATGGGAAAGTTGGTGGTGAAGTTGCACAGTTTGTTCTTGCACGTCAATACATGGCAAAAGGTGAGTTTGAAGCTGCATTGAAAGAATTAGAATCAGTTAACGTTGATGACGCTTATGTTTCTGTCATGTCGATTGGATTGCAGGGTGACTGCTATTCTGAGCTTAAAGGAGAGAAAAACTATGGCAAAGCCTACGATCTTTATTTGAAAGCTGCTGAGAAAAGTGACAATGAATTCACAACGCCAATGTACTTGATGAAAGCTGGATTGGTTGCTGAGGAATTGAAAAACTTTGACAAAGCGACTGAATGCTACCAAAAAATTAAAGATAATTACTCTTCTTATGCCTCACAGAAAGCAATAGATAAATACATTGCTAGAGCGAAGAATAAAACGACAAAATAATGGCTACTGCGAATCGCAACTTGTCAGAATATAATAAGGAATTAATTCCTGATGGTGCCGATTTCAAAATCGGCATTGTTGTTTCTGAATGGAATGATAAAATTACATTGAACTTGTTAGCGGGTGCTAAACAAGCGTTGATAGATAATGGAGTTGAAGAGCACAACATCAAAATTCGCTTTGTCCCTGGAACGTTTGAACTCCCATTAGGCTGTCAATTGATGTGCGAACGAACGGACGTGGATGGAATAGTTGCTATCGGTGTTGTTATTCAGGGAGAAACACGTCATTTCGATTTTGTATGCGAAGGCGCTACCTTGGGAATTAAAGACGTGACCTTGAAATACAGCACACCTATTTCCTATTGCGTTTTAACCGATAATAACGAACAACAATCAATCGACCGTTCTGGAGGAAAACATGGCAACAAAGGAATTGAATGCGCCATCGCTTGTCTCAAAATGATTCATTTAAAAAATACCTTATAAATGACTTTAATCAAATCAATCTCAGGTATCCGAGGAACAATCGGTGGAAAAGTCAACGAAGGACTGACCCCACTCGATGCTGTTAAATTTGCAGCCGCATATGGAACTTGGATCATTGATCGGAATAAAGGAAGAAACGAAATAAAAGTAGTCATTGGAAGAGATGCACGCATTTCGGGACAAATGATTTCGGACCTTGTTTCATCAACCTTAGTTGGTTTGGGAATAGACGTAATTGATTTAGGACTTTCCACAACTCCGACAGTAGAAATCGCCGTTCCATTGGAAAATGCGCAAGGTGGAATTATCCTTACTGCCAGTCACAACCCAAAGGAATGGAATGCTCTTAAGCTGTTGAACGAAAAAGGCGAATTTATTTCGGGAGACGAGGGAAACAAAGTACTTGAAATTGCTGAACAAGAGACGTTTTCATTTGCAGAAGTCGATCAGTTAGGAACTGTCACTAAAAATGATACCTACCTTCAAAAACACATTCAAGCCGTATTGGATTTACCGTTGGTGAACAAAGACGCAATTCAAGCAGCTAATTTTTCAGTTGTTGTCGATGCTGTGAATTCGACAGGAGGTATTTTCATTCCCGCTTTGTTAAAAGCATTGGGAGTCAACCAGATTACAGAACTTTATTGCGAACCGACAGGACATTTTCCACACAATCCAGAACCGCTTCCTGAACATTTGACCGATTTATCAGATAAAATAAAGGAAGTTGGAGCAGATGTCGGAATTACCGTCGACCCAGATGTTGATCGCTTGGCATTGGTGTGCGAAGACGGGACGATGTTTGGTGAAGAATACACACTCGTCGCTGTAGCTGATTACGTTGTTTCAAAAACACCAGGTGCAACGGTTTCAAATCTTTCCTCCACACGTGCCTTGCGTGACATCACAGAAGCGCGCGGACAAAAATATTTCGCTTCAGCAGTTGGAGAAGTCAACGTGGTTGCAAAAATGAAAGCCGAAAATGCGGTCATTGGAGGTGAAGGAAACGGAGGTGTTATTTACCCTGCATCGCATTACGGACGTGACTCACTTGTTGGAATTGCTTTGTTTCTATCCCTACTTGCGGAGCGAAAAGGAACAGTATCAGCTTTGAGAGATAGCTACCCAAGGTATACCATTTCGAAAAACAAAATTCAGTTAACGCCAGAAATCGATGTGGACAATGTGCTTGCCACGATGGCAGCCAACTACGCCCACGAAGAAGTGGATACCACGGATGGTGTCAAAATCTACATTGAAAAAGAATGGGTGCATTTGCGTAAAAGCAATACTGAGCCTATCATTCGTATCTATTCTGAAAGCGAAAATGAGCAAAAGGCGAATGAGCTTGCTGAAAGAATAATTGAGGAGATAAAGTCAATTATTTAACTTCAACATAACTTCACCAGTCCCTACCAAGCTCCGTCATCCCACTGATTGGCCGAGTAAAAATCCATTTCTTGCGTTTCAGAATTCTTACGTATTAGAATTTTGTAGGCTGTTACAGTTTCTACTCCTTCTATGGAATAACGAAGTTTACAAAAGAAAGTAGTCGCTGTTCGACCTTCTATACCCGTATAGGTTTGATCTGTTGGAATCGTAATTTCATGCACCACGACGTTTGTTTTGTAATCATAACTTGTGCCCTTGTTGAAAAAGGATTTTGGTTTTGCTTCAAGTCCTTTTTCAACAACTGATATCATAAACGCCTTGTCTTCTTCCGTTATGGATTTTTGAGCGAAGGATGTCAATGAAATAAAGGAAAGAAATAGAACAATCAAGAGGTTCGTTTTCATGGTTTAGTGATTAAATTAATAGCAGCAGAAGCGAATAAATCTTAACTCATTGACTTCAAAGCCACTACTTCAAATGTAATGAATTTTCAATGCAATGATCTATTTTTTTATGATCAGAATAAAATAATTCAAAAATCTTTCTCCGTTTGAACCAAAATTTCTTCCTCATGTACTGAAAGAAAAAAATCAGTCACATGAAAAAAATAATTAGCTTAATCAGTATTGTACTTTTTGCGATGAATGCAAAAGCTACAGATGAAAAAATTGTTCCGTCGACAATTTCTTCCGTCACCGTATATTCACAAGGCGCGCAAATTTACAGATCTGCCACCTACAGTATTTCAAAGGGAGTTACCGAAGTCATCATTGAAGGCGTAAGTCCTTACATCGATGCAAACAGTTTACAAATCAATGCGACAGGGAGTGTTATCATTTTAGATTCCAAATACAGCACTTTCTACCCTTCACCAAGTATAGTTCCACTTGAAGGATTGCCGCTGAAAATTAGAAACAGCATTGCATTATTAGAAGATTCGCTGAAAAACATCAACTATGAAATTGAGGAATTCCAAGATGAAATTGATGTGCTCGTTGCGACAAAAAATATTCTTGCCAACAACGGTGCGATTCGCGGTCAAGGAAAAGTAAATGATTCAATCAACCTACTAAAGCAAGCTGTCGATTATTACACTGTCAAAATGATGGAAATCAATAAAAAATTGCAAAAGTTAAATCGTTCAAAATCGACACTCGACGAAAAAAGAAAAGACATGCATCAACGACTAGTGGATTTTAGAAATCACCAGGGAAGCATCGATAAAAATGTTCCTAAAGGACCAGTTCAACGAATCACAATCACTTTAAAAGCAGACGACATCGCAAAAGGGAAATTGGATATCTCCTACCTCGTAAACAATGCTGGTTGGACACCGATCTACGATTTAAGAAGTGAATCTACTTCGGGGAAAATCAATTTGAATTACAAAGCGCAGGTGTATCAAAATACAGGCATAGATTGGGACAATGTTCGATTGAATATCTCCACCAACAACCCTTACCACAACAAGACAAAACCAACTTTGCACCCTTGGTACATCGACTACTATGCGTACAATGACTACAATCGAAATGCACCCGTTTCTACTGGATATGCCGAAACACGAAAGCTATCGGCTAGTGAAAAAGCGCCAAGCGCAGCAGGGGCAGCTATGGATGAACAACTCGCTACTTTCTCAGATCAGTTTGTTGAAGTGGTAGAACACATGATTTCCGCTGAATTTAGAATTGATTTACCTTATTCTATCAAGTCAAACAACGAAAAACACATGGTTTTAGTGAAAAACGTTGACTTAGACGCAAATTACAAGTATTACACCGTTCCGAAGTACGATCAATCGGTTTACCTCGTTGCACAATTATTTAAGCTAGATGAACTTCAATTGGTTCCAGCAAAAGCGAACATCTTCTTTGAAGGAACATACATGGGAGAAACGTACATCGACCCTACCACCATGGAAGATACGTTAATGCTAAGTCTAGGTAAAGATCCAAACATCATTGTAAAACGCACCTTCCTTAAAAAGGACCAAAAAGAGAAAATCGTTGGTTCCAAAAAAGAGCGCACGTTTGCCTACAGCATCGAGGTGAAGAACTTGAAGTCAACTTCGATTGACATTGTAGTTCAAGATCAGTTGCCAATCACTCAAAACGCTGATATCACCATTGAAAAAATGGATCTTGGAAAAGGGAAAATCAACGAACGAACTGGCTTGATTGAATGGGAATTTAATTTAAAACCAAAAGGATTAAAAGACATTCTTTTCAGTTACAAAGTGTCACATGACAAAGATAAAAACCTTCCGCTGAATTAAGAGAGACGAGCCGCAATAAGCAAAATCACCTCAAATCGAGGCAAAGGAGCAGGACAATTCTTCTAAAGAAACAACGTCTTGCTCCTTTGCCTCTTTTTTTATACGCATTCTCGCACCGAAAGAAGTAATATGCTACGGTTCTTTTTGCTATTTTTGATATTACGATGAAAAAATTTCAAATTCCCGAATATTACAAGTCACCGATCATTAGCAAAGTGAAGAATCAGCGAAGGTTGGATGACCCTCGTAAAAAGGATTTTTCACCTTCCTCGCTCGTGTTCGATAACGTGGAATTTATCATCAGTCGCCATTTTGGGTTTTGCTACGGCGTTGAAAATGCCATCGAAAAATCGTACGAAGCAATTCAAAACAATCCTGACAAAACAATTTATTTGCTCAGCCAAATGATTCACAATCCTGAGGTAAACAATGATTTGATGAGTCAAGGTGTGCGTTTTATTCAAGATACTGAAGGGAACCAATTAATTTCTTGGGATGTCATCACATCAGATGATATTGTCATCATTCCAGCATTTGGAACTACGTTGGAAACTTCGGCTATTCTCGAACAAAAGGGAATTGACGCAACAACGTATAATACCACCTGTCCATTTGTGGAGAAGGTGTGGAATCGTTCTATAAAATTGGGTGATACTGACTATACGATTATCATCCATGGAAAACACAATCACGAAGAGACAAAAGCCACATTCTCGCACAGTCAGAAAAATGCACCAGCGATAATTGTACGTGACCTGGCAGAAACAAGAATCATTACAGACTTTATAGTAGGTAAGATTTCAAGTGAACTACTCCTTAAATGTTTTGAGGGACGGTATTCAGAAAACTTCAATCCTGAAACGGATTTAGCCCGGATCGGTGTCGTGAATCAAACCACCATGTTGGCATCTGAAACGCAAGAAATTGCCGATCTTCTTAAAGCGACAATGATTGAAAAGTATGGTGAATCAGATTTAAAGTCTCATTTTGCAGACACGCGAGATACGTTATGTTATGCTACCAATGATAACCAGTCCGCAACGCTTGAACTTCTTAACAGTCCTGCTGATTTAGCGATTGTTGTTGGCGGTTACAACAGCAGTAATACTTCTCATTTGGTAGAATTACTGGAAACAAAATTCCCAACGTATTTCATTAAAAATTCGGGTGAAATTGTTTCAAAGGACAGTATTTACTCATTCAATATTCACACAAAATCCATCGAACATCACAAAACGTTTCTGGCAGAAAAAGAGAATTATAGAATTATCATTACATCTGGTGCTTCTTGTCCCGATTCAGCTGTTGACAAAGTAATGCAGAAGGTATTGGAAGTGTTAGGTAAATCAATCAATGAAGAAATGATAATTTCCTGATGGAACGCTTCGTCAACATATTAATTATTGAGCGAGACGATAAGATTCGCACACACTTACGAGACATCCTTCTTGGGAAAGGGAATAACGTACTTACAGCGACATCGATCACAGAAGCATTGCCGATTATTGACAAACGAGAAATTGGTATTTACTTGGTCGATATTGACGATACCATCAACGGTGAAACGAGTCTAGAGACGATCAAAGAACGAAGTTTATACATTCATCATTACATTCTATTACTCACCAAGGAAAACAGTAATTCTGTCAACCTGGTCAAGGGAATGCATCAAGGTGCGGTTGATTTTATCACTTATCCGTTCCAAACCAACTTAATTAAGAGTAAGATTGACGTTTTTAAAACGCTTTATTTAAAAGATCAGCGAATTGGACAACTGCTGAATAATATTTTCCCTGAAAATGTATTGGCTGAGCTTTCAACGAATGGGAAGTTCTCTCCAAAAAGAATTGAAAAAGGAATCGTCTTGTTTACCGACTTTGTTGATTTCTCGTTGAAGTCAAAAACAATGAAACCCCTTCGATTGATTCACCAACTTGAGAAGTATTTTATCAAATTCGATGAAATAATTGCCAAGTATAAACTGGAGAAAATAAAAACGATTGGTGATGCTTATATGGCTTTAGCTGGGGTTACAGAAAACCACCCTGAACCAGCAATTCGTGCCTGTCTCGCCGCATTGGAAATCAGAGATTATATTAAAACAGAAATTGATATTGCTTTAGCCACAAAATCTGATTTTTGGGAGATCCGCATTGGAATGCACATGGGACCGTTGGTTGCTGGTATCATTGGCTCATCGAAGTACAACTTTGATGTCTGGGGAGATACGGTAAACATTGCTGCCAGAGCAGAATCATCAACGAAAAGTGGATCGATTTCAATTACCAAACCAATATTCAAAGAAATAGAGCCGTATTTTGAACTAAATCCGCGAGGCACCATTGATATTCTGAAAAGAGGAGGAACGATTGATATGTTCTACCTAAAATCAATTAAACGCGAATTCGGAATGTACAGCGAAGGAAACGCTCCCTGTACTGAATTTAGAGCCAAGTGCGGTTTAACACCCGTTGATTTTCAAAATTTACGAACGCATATCGTCAATCAGTTGAAGTCACTGCTACCACACGACTTGACTTATCACACGTTGTCTCACACCCTGGATGTAGAAAAATCAGTGATTCGTTATGCCAATTTGGAGGGCGTTAATAAAACAGACCAGTTATTGCTGCGCACCGCTGCCCTTTATCATGATGCAGGGTTTATGCTCCGCTACCACAAAAATGAGGGCCTAAGTATTGGTATGGTGAAGCACGCGCTTCCAAAGTACGGATATTCCGCTGAACAAATTGAACAGATTTGCGCCATTATCAATGCGACAAGGAGAAGTGTGGAGCCAACAAGTTTACTGGAAAAAATTATGTGCGATGCTGACCACGATTACCTCGGTCGACCTGAGTACCACATTGTCGCCAAAAAATTACGGGAAGAACTCGCTATTTACGAGCAAACGTTTGACGAGGCTGAATGGATTCAGTTTCAACTCGATTTCCTAGAGCATCAGCACCATTATTATACCGAAACAGCGAACAATATTCGATTACTGAGTAAAACGGCGCGGATTCTCGAATTAAAAAAGCAGCTCAGAACGCTGTCAAAAACACTGAACGAATGAAAGTTTACACAAAAAAAGGGGATACTGGAACAACTCAACTGATTGGAGGAACACGTGTCCCAAAAAATTCTTTGCGGATTGAAACATACGGAACCATCGATGAACTAAATTCGTTTATCGGGTTAATTCGCGATCAATCGATTGATCAATTATACATCGACCAACTTTTAGAAATTCAAGACCGCCTTTTTACGCTTGGGTCACTGCTAGCACAAGATCCAAAAAAGCAAAAAATGAAACTGCCAGAACTAAAAGAAGAAGATATCACCAACCTCGAACAATGGATCGATGCCATGGAAGAGCAATTAACGCCAATGACAAGCTTCGTGCTTCCTGGTGGACATACAACTGTGTCGTATACGCATGTTGCACGTTGTGTTTGCAGAAGAGCCGAACGCGCTATTTCTGAACTGGCTGAAAGTGAAGAAGTCTCCGCAATTATTTTGGCGTATGTCAATAGATTAAGTGATTATCTTTTTGTGCTCAGCAGAAAATTAACACTCGATTTAGGTGCAAAAGAGCAGCCTTGGAAGCCCAGAATGTAGAATTATCGGTGTTTTGGTAAAAGTTTTGCCGTAAAAATTTGGAATATATCAAATTAAAATTACTTTTGCGGAAATAACAGCAATAAAAAAGGAGGCACTATGTACTGGACTTTAGAATTAGCATCTTATTTGGAGGATGCACCGTGGCCAGCCGCGAAAGATGAGCTGGTTGATTATGCGATTAGAGCTGGTGCGCCACTTGAAGTAGTTGAAAATCTTCAAGCATTAGAGGACGAAGGAGAAACCTACGAAAACATCGAAGAAATTTGGCCTGATTATCCGTCAAGAGAAGATTTTCTCTTCAACGAAGATGAGTATTAAAAAAATCCCGTTCGCTAATTGCCAACGGGATTTTTTTTAGCCTCTTTTTTACTACTTTTAATGCATGAATTTTTTAGGACATCTTTTCTTTTCCAATAACGATCTCGAATTGATGTACGCAAATATGTACGGTGATTTTGTAAAAGGCAGTCACCTCGATAAATTACCCGAAATTGTGCAACGAGGGGCTTACCTTCACCGTAAAATTGACTTTTACATCGATAACCACCCTAGCGTACTTAAACTTAAACACCTCTTAAGTGAGGAATTACCAAAAGTCGCAGGAATTGCCATAGATCTTTATTTTGATCATTTATTATCCAAGAACTGGAGCCAGTTTCATTCAGTACCTCTTAGAGAATTTATCGATTCCTTTCATTCTTATCCGTACGACAAATCTCTTTACCCCAATCCAAACTTTCATTTTGTCCTTGAACTAATGAAAAAGGATGATTGGCTGTACAATTATCAGTTTTTAAGCGGTCTAGAATTTGCATGTAAAGGGCTTTCCAATCGCATTTCATTTTCTAATCAATTATGGAATGCCCCAGAAGTTTTTAATACGTATCAAGCTGAAATTGAGGAAGCATTTACCCTTTTCATGAACGATGCACTGCCCTACTTTGAAAAAGAATTTCTATCGACTACAGGCGAATTGTAAAGAAGATGTGGAAAAGTAATCCGCTTTTTTTTGAGAGATGTAGAAGAAATATACTTAATTTACAGTATAACATTCAACTCTAAATTCTACATTTTGAAAATAAATCACCTCAAAATAGCATCCGTTTGTTGTGGACTAATCTTCCTTATGATGGGGTGTGGTGGAGATGATGATACAAATAATGAGACATTTACGCGACCCAGTGTTGATATAGATCTCCCTGAAATATTACAAAAAGGAAAACTTACCGTCTTGGCGGAAAACAGCTCTACATCTTATTTCATCTATAAAGGCAAGAAGATGGGATTTGAATACGAACTCCTAAAACTCTTCGCTGAAGAAATTGGTGTTGAATTAGAGATAAAAGTCGTGCGAAATTTGGACAGCCTAATCTCCATGCTGAACCGTGGTGAAGGTGACGTGATTGCATGTAATTATACCGTGACCAGAGATCGAAATAAAGTCATTAGTTTCTCTAGTCCGATCTTAGAATCGCACCAAGTACTTGTCCAACGCAAGCCCGACGGTTGGGAATCTATGAAAGAAGAGGAATGGCGTGCTCAAATGTTAACCAATCCTACCCAACTTGCTAAAAAATCAATCCCTGTGTGGCAAAACTCGAGTTACTACCAACGCTTGACGCATCTGCAAGAGGAAATCGGAGATACCATACATTTTGAGGGACTCCAAGGAAACATTGGCGGTGAAGAACTTATCGAAATGGTTTCTGAAGGAATCATTGATTACACAATTACTGAGGATAACATCGCTAAAGTCAACGAGCAGTTTTTTGACAATTTGTATACCGAATTGGTATTGTCAGTAGAACAAAAATTGGCATTCGGATTAAGAAAATCAAGTCACCTACTCAAAGCTAAAATGGACGAATGGTTGAATGATTTCAAGGGTAAATCAACCTATAAACACATTAAACGGAAGTATTTTGAACTTCCCAAATATTCTCAACAAGCACGGGTAGACTACACAAGCTTGAATGGTAAATCTATTTCGCAGTTCGATGCCTTCTTTAAAAAAGCCGCTGAACAAAGTGGCTGGGATTGGCGTCTATTGGCTGCTGTTTCTTACCAAGAATCAAAATTCAACCCGAATGCGCTTTCCTTTGGTGGTGCCTACGGTATGATGCAGTTTATGCCCAATACTGGTCCCACCTATGGTGTATACCCAGATTCTCCTCCAGAAGTTCAGATTATGGGAGGAGCTAAAAAACTAAAATCCGATGAGAAGTTCTGGGAAGATGTGCCAGATGATTTTGAACGTAAGAAATTTGCCATGGCTTCCTATAACGCTGGGCGTGGTCACATTAAAGATGCTCAGCGACTGGCTAAAAAACACGGGTTAAACCCCCATGTATGGGATGATAATGTGGAAAAAATGCTACTCAACTTGTCAAAACAGGAATATTATCAAGACGAAGTCGTGCGACACGGAATGATGCGAAGTAAAATTACGTACCGTTACATTAAGGAAGTCACAAAAAGATACTATGAATGGGTAGCCGTTTATGACTGATAGTTCTTATTTTTGTAAGAAAAACATCAAACATCTCATTGTCATAGAAGGCCCCACTGCCAGTGGTAAAACGGGTTTGAGCATCGAACTTGCAAAGCGACTAAACACCTGTGTAATTTCTGCCGATTCTCGTCAATTTTACAAAGAACTCTCGATCGGTACGGCAAAACCTACGTTGGACGAACAAGATGGAATTCCTCACTTTTTAATTGACTCACATGCTATAACCGAAGAAGTCACCGCGGCAAAATTTGAACGTGAAGCACTGGCAATTCTTGAACGCGAATTCACTACAAAAGACACAATCATTCTGACTGGTGGATCGGGCATGTTCATTGATGCGCTGTGCATTGGATTGGATCCAATACCGACTTCAGCAGAACTGCGAACTCAGATTACCGAGGAATTTGAAGGAAATGGACTGAAGTCACTCTTAGAAGAGTTGGAACAGAAAGATCCTACCTATTTCAACTCAGTCGATCAATACAATCCGATGCGAATAATCCGTGCCATTGAAGTCATTCGCTTGACGGGAAAACCATTTTCGGAATTTCGAAAAGCCAATCCAACGAAACGGAATTTCAAGGTGCATCGCTTTGTGATTGACCATCCACGAGAACAATTGTACGAACGAATTAATTCACGTGTCGACCAAATGATAGCGAATGGACTGCTGGAAGAAGTGAAATCAGTGATTCAGTTTCGTGATTTATCTTCACTTAATACTGTTGGATACAAAGAATTGTTCAACTATCTGGATGGGAATTGCGACTTAGAATCTGCCATTCATTACATCAAACAAAACACACGTCACTACGCAAAGCGCCAGTTGACATGGTTTAAAAGACATCCTGAATCAGTTTGGATCAATTACTCAAGCACAGAAGAAATGGCGACAAAAATTCTGCAGCACTTTACTGACAATATTCACTAGCTTAGCGCTTTATCATTTTGGAATGATTATTGAAAATAGCTTACCAAACTTTCACCCATGCAAATAATACTCAACAATGTTCTTCCTACCCCACTGGCGTCCATTCAACACGGACCGCAAAGCATTTGGGGAAATCATATTGAATTAAACAGTGGTAAAAAAATAATGCTCAACGCATCCAGCGGAAAAGGCAAATCGACGTTCACCACTGTGACAATTGGATTGCGCAACGATTACGACGGCAGTATTTTATACGATGACCGTGACATTTCGACATTCTCACCTGAAGAATGGGCAAACATTCGCCAACGCAAAGTTTCGGTTGTTTTTCAAGATTTACAATTATTTCCAAAGCTCACTGTGCAGGAAAATTTATTGCTAAAGAATAGTTTGACTGATACCTATTCTGAAATGGAGCTCATTCAACAGTTGGAAGCACTAGAAATCGACAACAAGTGGAAACAGCACTGTGGCATTCTTTCTATGGGACAGCAACAACGTGTCGCAATTATCCGCTCTTTGGCGCAACCGTATGAATGGTTAATCATGGACGAACCATTTTCGCACCTAGACAAAGAAAACACGGAACGCTGCCTGAATTTAATTCACCAGCGTACAGTAGATCAAGGTGCCGGATTTGTGCTCACCACCTTGGGTGAGGACCACGGGTATACATTTGACCAAGAACTAAAACTCTAACGCCATGTTGAATAAACTGCTTTTCAAGAATCAAGATAGAAAACAACTGATTATCGCAATGATTGGTGCGTTTATGGGAATTACCTTTCTCATTACTTCTATTCACTACCTGATAAAAGTCAACGAGTTTGGCGAAGGTGCCGATATTCTCGGTCCAAATACCATCATGGTACAAAAGAAGGTGTCCAATTCCAGCACGTTGAAATTAACACGAACCGACTTTAGTCTCAAAGAATTGGAGAAAATCAAAAGTGAGTCGTTCATTCTTGATGTAAAACCAGTGGTGTCTAACAATTTTGATGTTTCCTTTGAAACAGATGATCCATTGGTTCCACGCTTTCGTTCCGATGTCTTTATCCAAACTGTTGACCCGAAATTTTTAGATGTCAAAGACGTGCGCTGGAAGTGGGACGCAACAGACACGATTGTTCCAATCATCATGCCGCGCGAATTTTTAGTCATGTTGAACACATTTATGAGTGCGAGTGGAATTCCCCAAGTATCAGATGACCTTGCCATGGATATCAACTTCAAATTCACTTTGTCGAACGATGACAATTCCAAAAAAGAATGGGTAGATGCGCGCATCATTGGTTTTACGAACGAAGTTTCATCGATACTTGTTCCAGAATCATTTATGGCTTATGGAAATGATAATTTTTCGGATGGAACTGAACAGAAAATCACGCAGGTCATGATCTCAGGAAAAGAAAGCGAGTTTGGGCGTGTAGAAGAACTATTGGAAGCACGTGGCTTAGAATCGAAGAATGCGCAAATGGTGGTAGGTCGACTTAAAAGTATGGTCGGAACACTGTTTTTGGTCGTTTTGGGGATTTCTGTCATTGCTGTGTTTGTATCAGGATTGGTGCTCATTCAATACATGCAATTGTTGATGACACGAAATGCGTATGAAGTCCGAACTTTGTTACGTATCGGATATCCACCGAAAGAAATCATTCAGAAATTCTTCGTTTATTTTGTAAAAATCTTTGGAATCATCGCTGTGATGGGAGTAGCAATCTTCTTCATTTTCAAATACTTCTTGGATGAAATGTTTGCTTCGGGAGGTCTATACATCGACACGGGTATCACTTTTGGGAGCATCGGTGCCCTCGCTTTCACCTACATAATTTTTATTTTTGCAAGCTTTCGAACAGCAAAAAAAGGCATCTTTCGAGAATACTAGACGTTAAAGAAATGTTAATCACGAATAGAAATTTAATTATGAACTTGAATAGAAATACATTTAACGGAATTAACCGAATTATTATGAGATTTTTAACTGTACTTTCTTTTACACTCTTGTGTACATCAGCATTTTCGCAAAAAATTAAATTCAAAGTCGATGGACAGCAAGATACCACCGTTAATTTGGTGCGTTACTTTGGGTCAAAATTGTACTACGCTGACACGGCTTTCATTAAAAAAGGAATTGTTGAATTCGACGGTTCAAAGCAGCAGGCCGGAATTTTAGCATTGTTCTTACCGGGACAAAAAATGATTGAGTTTGTCTACAATAACGAAGAGGTTTACATCGAAACGTCAACCCAAGATTTGGTTGGAAAAGCGGTGGTAAAAAAATCAGAAGAAAGTCGAATCTTTTTGGATTACATAAAATACATCAGTCAGGAGCGTACGCTCGCTAACCGTCTGGTGGAGCAACGTAAAGAGCATGACGTTAAAAGTAAGATGTATGAAGATCTGACAAAGCAAATTGATGAAACCAATGCGAATGTTAAAACCTACCAGCAAAATATTGTCGACAATCATCAAGGAAAATTGGTGGCTAAAATTGTAAAAATGTCGATGGACGTTGAGATTCCAGAGCCCCCCAAGGACGAAGCAGGAAATATCATCGATTCTAATTTTAAGTTTAAATACTACAGAGCACATTACTTCGATAACATTGATTTAAAAGATGATCGTTTGGTTAGAACACCCGTTTTTCACAACAAACTAGAGAATTACTTTAGTAAAAACATGATGATTCAACACTGGGATACGGTGATTTACTATGCGTTTCAATTGTGCGATCAGTTGGAGAAAAGATCCGACATGTACCAATACACTGTTTCATGGATTACGAGTACGTACGAGCAAAGCAAAATCATGGGAATGGACAAGGTATTCGTAATGATGGGAGATCGTTATTACTGTCCAAAAGACGCAAATGGTGAATCGCTTGGATTCTGGATGCCCGAAGACAAATTGGAGACACTGTGTGAAAAGGTCAACACACAAAAACGTTTAGTAATGGGAGCAACTGCTCCGAATATCATCTTGAGAGACACCACAGATGTCAACTGGGTGGGATTGCATGCGGTAGATGCTGAATACACGGTACTTTATTTCTGGGATCCTGAATGCGGACATTGTAAAAAGATTACTCCCAAGTTACAGACGCTGTACGAAGAAAAGTTTAAAGATCGAAATGTAGAAATCTTTGCGGTAGGTAAAGCCATTGATGATGACTTTGGCAAATGGAAAAAATTCATTCGTGACAACAACATGGAATTCATCAATGTTGCGGTAACTGACCAATTGTACAAGGCAGCCCTCACAGATGCACGGATGTTCGTTCCCAAATACACGACCATCGAATCGCTGAATTACCAGCAAACGTATGACATCTATTCGACTCCGAAAGTGTTTGTATTGGACAAAGACAAGAAAATTATTGCTAAAAGTCTCACCATCTCCCAGTTGGAAGACATGATTGATCGAATTCAAGGGAAGGGTGACCTACCTAAAATCTTTCCACCAGACGAAAATGTCGAAGAAGAGCAAATGCATTAAAAACACTAAATCCGTTTAGTACAGAAAAAGGCGCCAATTGGCGCCTTTCTTGTTTATAACTTAACGATTTGGTTACATTGATTCCGTTCTGAATCCCGTACTTTTGTGGATATAATCTAAAAAAAAACAGATATGAGAATTTTTACTATTTTATTATTTCTAATTCCAATTTTTAGTTTTGGGCAAATTGCTGCTTGGGATTTTACAGGTGAGCCAGCCTCCCCGACAAGTACCGCAGAAGTGTTTGACGCAAATTTAGCAGGTTCAGCTTTGCTAACAAGAGGAAGCGGTGCCGCAGAGTCCACAGCATCAAACTCATTTCGAACGCAGGGTTTTCAAAATGATGGTATTTCCACAACAAACAACGATTACTTTGAAAACACGTTCACAGCAGCAACAGGATATACTTTATCGTTATCAACGATTGATGCTCGTTTCGCAGGAACAGGAACCTATTCAAATGCACCAGGTGTTACTATGCAGTATGCGTATAGTATAGACGGGTCAACGTTTACACTGATAGGCAGCCCATTTGTTCAAATAGGAAATGGAAACATGCCTCAAATTGATTTATCAGGTATTTCGGATTTGCAGAATGTACCAGACAATGTAACAGTAACCATTCGTTTTTACGCAAGTGGTCAAACTCCAACTGGAGGTTGGGGTTATAACAGTGCTTCTGCAGGTACGTACGGATTGGCATTTGGAGGAAGTGTTGATCTTGCGGTTGCAGGTTGCAACATTACCGGAGCTGGACTTACTGCAATTTCGTGCAACGACAACGGAACTCCAGCGATTGATACTGACGATTACGTTTCTTTTTCGTTAAACCCGACAGGTGCTGATTTAGGAACTGATTATACGGTTTCTGTTTCAAGTGGAACGATTACTCCATTAACTGCAACTTACGGAGCTGTAACTGTTTTTCAATTGCAAGATGGTTCCGCTGGAGCAGGAAATGTGACTGTAACAATCACCGATGATACAGATCCAGCTTGTTCACTAGAAGTAGTGATTACAGATCCAGGTGTTTGTTCTTCTGCTATTCCAGTGATCACTTTAAATCCAACTTCATTGACAGGATTCACGCAAATCGTTGGAACACCTTCAGCTGAACAACAATTTACAGCTTCAGGAATTGGACTTGTTGACGATATTACACTTACCGCTCCGGCTAACTATGAAATTTCATTGACTTCAGGTTTAGGATTTACAAATTCAATTGTACTTACTCAAACTGGAGGAGTTGTAAATGCTACAACAATTTTTGTTCGTGCCAACGCAAGTGCTTATGGAACAATCAACGAAACGATTACAGGAACCTCTACAGGTGCTACTAATGCAACTGTTGATTTGGAAGGTTTCGCAAATGATTACCTCGTTTACACAATCGGAGAAATTTCTACGGTAGATGCGAACGGTGTTGCTGATTCATTAGGTGTACTTGTTGAATTAACAGGTATTGTTCACTGTATGGACTTTGACGGAGATGCAGGATATAGTATCACTTTAATTGACGAAAATAATGATGGGATCAACATGTTTAATTTCAACGATGTTTCTGGTTACACAGCTCCAATGGCAGGTGACTCAATCACTATTCGTGGCGTAATTGCACAATTCAATGGACTGCTGCAAGTAGACGTTAATTTTGTGAGTTTATTGGCCGTGGGTGCTACAACGATGGCTCCAACTGTCGTAACAACATTGGATGAAAGTACTGAATCTCAATACATCACTATAATGGGATTGACATTAGTTACGCCAATCGCTACATTCCCTACTGGAACTAACAACATTGATGTAACAGACGGAACAAACACATTTACTATGCGCATCGATGGTGACACGGACATCCCTGGATCAGCTGCACCAATTGGAACGTTTAACTTAACAGGTGTTGGTGGACAGTTCGATAACTCTTCTCCTTACACAAGTGGGTACCAAATTTTCCCATGCGGAACGAGCAGTTTTGAAACAGTATGTGATGGTACGAATACTCCAAACAATGCTGTAACTGTTGTTGATGAGACAATTACTGCTGTTGCTACTGGTGTTAGTTACCAATGGATTGATTGTTCTGATAATTCTGAAATCAACGGAGAAACAGGAATGTCTTACACTGCAACTGCAGATGGAGAATATGCTGTGATCGTTTCTAACGCAGAATGTTCTGATACTTCTGTTTGTGAAATGATTACGATCGATACATCGAACTTAAATGAGTTGAATGCAATCGGATTGGTAGTGTATCCAAACCCAACAAGTGGTGTGTTGAATATTCGTTTCAATGGAACAGAAGGAACAGTTGAATTGACTGATCTTGCAGGAAAAACTGCTTTGGTAGCAACAATTGGATCAAATGATTCAATTGATTTGTCAGAGTTGAATGCTGGAACTTACTTGTTGAACTTAACGGTAAATGGAATGGTTACCACAGAAAGAATTAGTGTGAAGTAATCTTTCTTTAAACACATTTCAAAGAGGCTGCCCTAAGAGGGTAGCCTTTTTTGTTATCAACACAGAGGGACAGAGTTAGTGAGGTCACAAAGGAAATTAGTGTAATAGCCTTTCAACACAGAGGAATTAGTGATGGTTCGTGTTCAGCCTCTGTGAACTCCGTATACATCTGTTTAACCTCTGTGTTCTTTAAATTAATTAAAAACTTCCGCAATCATGCAACGTGCGCTACCTCCTCCAATCCGCTCAATGGTTGGAATTGAAGCGTGAACGATATGTTCATTATGTTTTCTGATCAGTTCTAGTTGCTCTTCTGTAAGTGCGGTGAATGCGCTGTTGGACATCACCAGGACACGCTCGTTTTTACTATTTCGCAACTGCAACATATTTCCAGCAAAGTGATTGTACACTTGATCGTTGGTTAGATAGACAATGGTTTTTCCGTCCTTTTCTATGGATTCGACAACCGCTAGTCGGTCTTTTTCGTCAATCGTATCTGCACCAAGAATGGCAAATGTTTCTCCTATACAGAGCATCACGTTCGTGTGGTAAATTTTCTCCTGTGCCTTGCCATACGCTGTAAACGAAACGACTGAATAGCCCAATTGCTTCGCAAATAGGTGAAGAAGCATTTCGTCCGTTCTTGGAGAAAGTGCCGCATAAATCTTCTTGGTACGATGATCGAAAATCATACTCCCCGTTCCTTCCAAAAATTGTGGTGGTTGGTGATTTTCACTCAGCGATAAATCAATCCAGCTGTAGTTGTTTTTCGCAACTAGAAAATCGATGATGTCCTGTCGGCGCTCTTTTCTTCGATTAGAAACAGTCATTGGATAAGTAAACAGCAGCCCGTTCTCATGCGTTGAAATCCAGTTGTTCGGAAAAATAGAATCAGGCGATTGAGAATTGGGAATATCTTCAAACACAAGAACGTCAACTCCTACCGACTTCAATTGATCTACAAACGCATCAAATTCACCCAACGCCAAAGATTGAATACTTCCTTCCTCTTGTTCCGTCGGTTTGTTCTGGAAAGAGTTGGAAAGAAACGCCTCTTCGTTGAAACCAAAATTGGTCGGGCGAATCATAAGGACTTGGTGGGTGGTTTGCTCAGACATAGTTTTGAGTTAAGAATTTAGAGTTTTTAATTAGGGACTACTAATGTACGAATTTGTGAATTACAGATTGATTTAATCTAACTTTGTAATTTCTAATTCGTAATTTTCAACTCAAAACTCTAAATTCTTAACTCAAAACTATGAGCATAAAACGTCTTCTTCTTCTTTTCTTCGTGTTTTCGATCTCACTGCTGAATGCCCAAGACTATTGGCAACAAGAAGTCAACTATACGATTTCGGTGCAACTGGATGATAAAAAACATACCCTCACAGGCGATGAACGCTTCGAATACATCAATAATTCACCGCATCAACTGAATGAAATCTACATCCACCTCTGGCCAAATGCATACGCTAACGGAGAAACGGCACTGGCTGAGCAACTGTACGAGATGGGACACAATGATCTAAAAGTCGGACCGGATTCACTCAAAGGAAATATTACAGGATTGGATTTTAAAGTGAATGATGTTCCCGTGAAGTGGGACTATGAACCACATCATCGCGATATTTGCATAGTGCAATTAACTGAACCACTCATGCCAGGAGGTAAAATCACTGTTTCAACGCCTTTTGTGGTACAAGTTCCTTCGGGAAAAATTTCTCGTCTGGGGCACATTGGACAATCGTACCAAATTACGCAATGGTACCCAAAACCAGCCGTATATGATAAAAACGGGTGGCACCACATGCCGTACGTTACGCAAGGAGAATTTTATTCTGAATACGGTTCTTTTGATGTTTCGATTACCCTACCAGAAAATTATGTGGTCGGCGCAACGGGTGATTTACAAACGGCAAGCGAACTGGCATTTTTAGATGAATTGGCTACAAAAACAGCGGAAGAACTGAAGGATATCGAGCCAACAAAAAAGAGTTATCCCCAAGGAACAAATAAATTTCCTGCATCCAGCGAAACGATGAAAACAATTCGCTACACACAAAAAAATGTGCACGATTTTGCCTGGTTTGCAGATAAACGCTACATGGTATTAAAAGGTGAAGTCGAATTGCCTCATTCGAAACGAATGGTGACTTCTTGGGCGATGTTTACCCCGCGTAATGCAGGATTATGGTCGAAATCGATTGAATACCTCAACGATGCTACGTTTTACTACTCGAAATGGAACGGCGATTATCCCTACGATCAAGTGACGGCTGTCGATGGAACGATCAGTGCTGGTGGAGGGATGGAATACCCGAATGTGACGGTGATTGGCAATGCAAATTCGGCGTACGATTTGGAAGTAGTGATTGTACACGAAGTCGGTCACAACTGGTTTTACGGACAGCTAGGAACGAATGAACGCGTGCACGGTTGGATGGATGAAGGGATTAATACAATGAATGAAATTCGCTACATGCAAACGAAATATCCTGAAAACAAAGCGCTTTCTGACATGTTGTTCGGTGGAGCAATGCATATGAACGATTTAAGTCACCACGACATGGCTGATATCTCCTACCGCGCCATCGCAGGACTGGGAGAAGATCAACCGATTCAAACGCATTCATGCCGATTCACGAATACGAATTACGGCATTGTGATGTACCAAAAGACGGGACTGGTTTTTTATTACTTAAAGGATTACCTCGGAGATGAGTTATTCGACGAATGCATGCGCGCGTATTACCGTGAATGGGAGTTTAAGCATCCACAACCAGAAGACTTGCGTGCATCGCTTGAAAAGACGTCGGGCAAGGATCTCGGATGGTTATTTGACGACCTCATCAACACCACCAATCACATTGATTACAAACTCAAAAGTGTAAAACGTTCCAAAACAGGTTCGCTAGTTACCGTAAAAAACAAAGGACAAGTCGACGGTCCGATTGAGATTAATGTTTTCAAAAACGATTCACTCGTTGAAACCGTTTGGGTCGAGCCAGGCGCGAAAAAAAGCACGGTTCACATCATTGGAAGTTTACCCGACCGCGTGGTGCTTGATGCTTCCAAGGACATTCCTGACATGAACCGTCAGAACAATTCGTGGAACCGAGAATGGATGTTCAAAAAGTACGAACCACTGAAACTAGAATTTTTGACTGGAGATCACGAAGCGGACCGCACCAATCTCTTTTGGACGCCGATCATCGGGGGAAATATGTACGATAAATTCATGATCGGAGCAGCACTACACAATTACGGTGCGCCTACGAATCCATTCAATTTTATCGTCGCACCGTTTTATTCGTTTGGTCGTCAATTTGTCTCTGGAATGGCGGATTTCAACTATACGTTTTTGCCGAAGCGCACTTTCAAGACATCGCGCTTTGGGGCATCAATAAAATCTTTCAAGCATGATTCAACTTACCGTCACAATGAATCGCATTACATTGCCGTGGCTCCGTATTGGATGGCGAAAATTGGGAACCGTGGAGATGCATCACCGTTCAGTCAGTACATCAAAGTGCAAACGATTTACAACAAGGATAAATTCGGACCGACGCACATTGAGCATGCAGGGGCGTACATCGAGTACAATGTTGATTTCAAAAGACCTGATCACCGCATCAATTTTAACGTGCGCCACGAGTACTTTTCCAACGTTAACACTGCTGATGAATTGGGTCGAATCTTAGTCGAGTCAACGTACAAATTCAGGTATTTACGCAACAAAATGGAGCGTTGGATCGAGCTTCGCGGATTCATCGGTCACATGTACCTCAACGATTTCGCACCTGCGAACAATTACCGTTATGGGATGTCACTCGCTGGCGCTGACGGAACGCAGGATCTTTTTGTGGACGAGTACTACTTCGGGCGAAATGCCGCTACAGGAATGTGGTCGCAACAGCGCAATGAAAACATGGGTGGATTTAAGAGTACGAGCGCTTACGGAACGAGCATTCACACCGTTGCAACGGCGAATGTGTATGCACAACTCCCCATCAAACCTGGAATTTTTGGAGTTTTCGCCGATTTCGGGACGTTCGACAATGGGGTGACTTTTAATTCTGCCATCAACACGGGGTTAGCCTTGCGCCTTGGGAATGTGTTTGGGGTGTATTTCCCGGTTTGGATGAGTCAGCAGTTGGAGAGTTCTTACGCCTCTAAAAATTACGCGCACCGCATCCGATTTACGCTGAAGTTTAATATTCAGAATAAGCCGTTGAATATAGCGGGGTTGATTTAGATATTTTATCCTTTTTTCTTTGATACTTTGACCAGGGTCTCAAAGTATCCAAAAGACCCTTTGCCAATTTTCAAGAAATTTCGCTCTGCTATGCGCCGCGAACCGTTTTAATTTTGCACCGTTCGCGCAAATGCGCTCATCTCCTGCAAACATTAAAACTATTTTGCGAAAATTGGCTTTGTTCTTCGGATGATTAATCTTTAGGAGTTGTTCATTTACCGCATGAAATTCAAGTTCGTAATACTATCTAACTCGCGCGTCTCGGTCATCGAGCTGACTCTGCTGAATCCGTCCAAGTATGTCGAAATGCCGAGATGCGATGAACGATCCTTCCTCTTGCCTTCGACTGCGTTCACAATAATCGCCAATACAGATTACAGATTTATAAATCCAAATCGGTAGCGCTTTCCTCCATTATGCATGAGGGCCATTATGACCAATTCCCCATTCATCTCAAAGAATATGGAGGATGCCATGCTCATTTCAAAAACTGCTCCTGCATGTAGATCGAGTAATGGTAATCCATATTTACGGTTCGCGTAAGCTAGTGATCCATCGGGCTCCACAACGTGCATAAATGTGCCGTGCATTGTTTTTTCATTAAACACTTTGTGCTTCATGTATTTTGTCCCATCGGGTTCTGTCCAACTTGCTGGTGGAATGGATGAAACAGACAACGGTGTGTTGTTCCACAAGACATACAAGCGATCTTCTTTCAGGAAATAAACAAATGATCCGAATGGGTCTGTACTTTCGTTCACCTTTACCTCCTGTTTCTTGTCGAATGATTTCCACCATTTCATCTCGCCGTTTGCGCCGTTTAAGCATAACGCCAAGAAATTGCCGTATTTAAATGTGTATGAATATTGAACTGGCTGAGTACCTGGAATTCCATCCTTTTCTTCGGACATTTGTTCCAGTAAAATGAGTACATCACCATCATTTCTAAACAATACATCTTTGAGTCCGTAATTACTTAGATACGCCTTTGCGGGATTCTTTAGTGCTGAACTTCCTGCAATATTTTCAATGACTTCGGGCGCCCATAGTTTTTCATGATTGTCCTTTATCTTTTGGTCAGCATCAAACTTAAGAAACAAATAACCGTGCGGACGTTTTTCAAAGGCTGAGGCGTCTTCAGTGAAGGTAGCATAGATGAGAAATTCATTATTGTTATCAAAGGTGAGTTTGTAATCAACCACCTCTTTGTTCATCAACACCCTGTGTGTTTCCCATTTGCCACTTTCATTGGTTGTATACACATTGTAATGCCATGCCGGCTTTTCCCAAATTCGTTTGAACATGTATGCACGTCCTTTATTATCTACTGCAATGTCGTTGTTTGCCGCTCGACCAGAAGCCCAAGCTAATTCTTCGTTGTGCGACCATAGGATCTTCATCGAAGGAACGTCAAAGCAGCTCAACCGTACTTTTTCATTTGTATTTTTCTCAAATGGAAGTGTTGAGAGTAAGAGCAATTTAGAACCGTCATCCGAAAAAGAGAAATCGTATAATCCACGATTCCCCATTTTTTGAGCATCCACAACATCTAAATTGGCTAAATCTGTCATTTCTCCGCTTTCGCTCAATGTCTTCACCGAAATCGTATTTTCTGCTGCCGCTTTGTCCCAATGTGAAATAAATGCGTAAATCGTTCCATTTGCCACCTTAATCTCCTCGATATCATACGAATTTCCCATCACGCCTTGAGAGAAAGGAACCTTGTTGATTTCTTTCAGTTTTAAATCCGTGTCGTATGACTCAATCCAATAATTATACACGCCTGTTGCTTCTCGTTGTTTTCTCAACAGTACAAAGCCCTTATCGCCGTAGGACAATAACTGATCGATTTCGCGTTCGACATTATCATTTGTTGAAGGCTCGCCCCATTTGTACCCAGGCTCTTGACCCCAAACAAAATGACCTACACCTAAGGTGCAGGCCACTAATACTAATGCTGTTTTTCTCATCTTATTTTGATTCACAATTTTTATTGTATTCTTCAATAATGTCCAAAATATTCAGGAGTTTATATCCTTTTTCACCTGCAGCAACCTTCGCTGCTAGCTCTTTGTCCTTTGCAACATAATCAGCCATTTTACTCGCAAATTTTAGTGCAAAATAACTCGTTTCTACAGGCTTTTCGTCTCCTTCTTTGTAGTAAATTGTCGTTGGAGGGTACATTCGAGTGTTAAAGTCTTCATCAGATTCTCCAGGAAGTTTTTGCATCGTGCTGTAGTTATCAGCTCTATTGTACCACACATACTCTCTGATACATCCGTCTTGTACTAAGAGGTTTGCTTTGATTGGTTTCGCCAACAAACCACCTGAATAATTAATACAATGGTATACCTTGTCCGCTACCCTATATTCTTTTAAATCTCCGGTCTTGTACTTTACTTTCGATTTCTTATCTCCTTTCGTTTTAAAGAAAACAACTTCGTTCTGCATACTGTAACGATTGCGGTATTCGATAAACCCTTCGGTTTTCTTCCCGTCAGCCTCAATGATATATCCTGGGTACTCTTCCCCATATTTGTAAACATCTGTACTCCAGTCCTGAGCAATCAACGAAATACTCGTCAACATAAATAGGGATATGATTAATCCTTTCATAATAATTGTTTTTTTTTATTTGAGAACAATATAGGGAATTAAAGGGGATTTTGAGAATTTATTTTCTTTGATACTTTGACCGAGGTCTCAAAGTATCCAAAACACCTTTTGCCAATTTTCAAGAAATTTCGCTCTGCTACGCGCCGCGAACCGTTTTAATTTTGCACCGTTCGCGCAGATGCGCTCATCTCCCGCAAACATTAAAACTATTCTGCGAAAACTGGCTTTCTTCTTCGGATGATTAATCTTTAGTAGTTGTTCATTTTTAACATGTCCTCCCCCTGCGCCCCCTCCAAAGGGGGAATCTTAATTCTGCTTCGTAAAACTACGTTGACAATTTCTTTAATAAGTTAAGCTAGTAAGTTAAAGAGGAAATGGACTTGGCTCGTTTCCCCCTTTGGAGGGGGCGCAGGGGGAGGACACCTCTTCTAATAACTATAAACTAGTCACTAACAACTACCCACCAATCTCATCCGACTCCACCACACAACTCGGTGCGTTAGAATTCGCCAATTGAATCATGCGTTCGGCGATTGCACTTGCATCGATGACGGCGTACTTTTTCAACTTTCCGATGAACAATGGTTTTAGGAAGTTGAATATGGCCAAGCCAATCTTCTCAGCTATTCGTTTTTCTTGTCGATTTCCACCGATGAAACTTGGTCGTAGAATGTATGTTCTTGGAATTTTTGCGGCGAGTATTGCCTGCTCCATCTCTCCTTTTGTGCGGTTGTAGAAAATTCGACTCTTTGCATTGGCGCCAATTGCGGAGACAACGACTATGGTTTCAATTCCGTTCTCTTTGCACAATTGCGCTGCAGCTGCTGGAATTCCATAGTCAATCGCTCGGTAGGTTGATTGGTCTGGGGTTTTCTTTTTGGTTGTTCCAATACAGCAATAGACCTCATCTGCTGTAAAATCTGCCTTTGATGCTTCTAAATTCAATAAATCAACGAGGTGTTCTTCGATTTTAGGGTGTTTGACTTCGGCAGGACTTCTTGAAAAGAGTTTGATTTTTGAATAGTTGTTATTTGCCAGTAGTTTTTCTAGAACTAGACTTCCTGTCAATCCTGTTGCTCCTAAAATGATTGCTGTTTTCATAGGGGGAAGGTAGGGTTATTTATTTTCTTTCTTGGCATTGCCCCAAGAAAGAAACAAAGAAGGTCTAGCGCTGTAATCTTAGGCTACCCGAATTGCTTTCGTCTCTTGAAATTGAAGAACTCCCTTCGGTCAAACAGCTCCAATTTCTGGCGTTCCTTAAGCTTCGGGTCCCAGCCTGCGATCACTAGGCGCTGTCCTTAATCTCACTTCGAAAAATTAATTATTTAAAAAATGATCATGTACGCCATGGGATTCTTTCTTCGGTTGGTGGGTTCTTGAAGAACTACAACGATTTCAACACTTGAATTGTAAACGTATGAATTAACATAATTCCGTGACAATTAATATACTCACTATCATCCGTCGTTTTGTGATAGTCGTTGTGCATACCTGTGGTGATCGTTACGCAAGGAATGTGTGGGTAAAAATGCTTTGTATCTAACAATTCTAATTTTGATTCACTTCCCACCTTTAGATTGAATAGATTGGATTGAAGATAGTGTTCCAATCCTGGCGATGATGAAACGTAAACGTCCTGCTGCTCATTCATTCTTCCAACCATATCGTAGTTGATAACCATGGAAAGTTTTTTTGCCCTTTTTGGTAAATGTTCTGAAAGGTATTTGGAACCATATGTGCCGATTTCATGCCCTGTATATGCCACCAGTAAAACATTGTAGTTGAGTGACAAACGGGTGATTGATTTTTGCAATTCAATGAGCAATGCAACTCCAGAAGCATTATCATCTGCACCGTTATGAATTTCATTCGAACTCAGTGATTTCGATAAAGGTCCACCGTAACCAATGTGATCAATGTGCGCTCCGATAAGGATGGTGCTGTCCATTTTGTTATTGATAAAGCTACCGATCATTTCAGATTGGATGGTTGAATCGCTTAGATTGATCGAAAATGACCAACGCACTATTTTCGTTTTTTTAGATTTGCACCATTGCGATTCTACGTAATTATTCGCTTCTTTTTCCTGAATAGAACCAGTAGAACGCCCTTTCATTTCATCGCTCGCCAAAACAGAAACATGCGAGCAGATGTACTGTTCTATTTCATCTTGCCCAAAAGAGAAGAAAGTGAATACTAAAAAGAAAAGAATTACTAGAAATTGATTCATTGGATTACTTCATTAAAAAAGGGGTGAATTGCTCCACCCCTCTAAAAATAGTATTTTTTAATTGCTTACTTTTAGTTTCTAACAACTTTAGACAAGCTTTCTGGAAGTACTCCGAATTGAACTGTTGTTCCATCCCACCAGATTCCTTTTGCTACACCTTCTTTGTTTCCGTCATCGAACAATACTTGTTGAACATTACGGTCAAAGTTAGGGCTGCTTACTAATTCAGTTGCTGCATCCAAACGGTTATCAACTCTATTTCCAACAGAAATCCATGAAATTTGAACATTACTTGTTCCACCATTCATTTCTTTCACAGTAAATCCTTTCTTGTCAACACTTGCGATGTAAACGCCATTACAATTTCCATTAGGAGATACAGTAACGATTGGATTTTCACCCAATAAGCTTGCATAACTGTTTTCAAAAGAAATATACGCTTCACCGTTTACTAACTGTGCCGATCCTTTTGCATACATGGTTACTTCTGCGCTTGTTACCGCATACATTGGAGTTGTAGATCCATTGCTCTCAACCATTTCAACATTTTTTCCTTTTGTATAGGTATTACCAGAATTGTAGCTAGAAAATAACTCACCAGAATTTAACTGGCCAATAATAGCTCCTTTTGAAATCGAACCAACTACTCCACCGTAGAAACCACCACCGATTCCTTCGAATTCAGTTGTTGGCAATAATCCAGCTCCAGATGCATAACCTGCAGAACCGTACACACCATACGTTGCAGACCCACTGTTTTTATACCCTAAAGATCCCCAGTATGTGCCACTTGTTTGAGCTCCCATTACACCACCAGTTCGTGTGTAATCATTGTAGCTTGTTCCAGTTACACCAAAAGTATAAAGATCTCCCCAGAAGTTGTAACCTAGAATGCCACTGTTAGCAGCAAACGTGCTATAACCAGTTCCATCATTTTGGGAATCTCTTGTTCGGTAACCATAAATCGTTGCCTGACCATCTCCATCAGCTGTTAATTGCTGTTTGTACGTATACAATTGATATGAATTGGAAGGGAACCCATTAATCGCTACTGACGTTCCGTTATCCTGAATAGAAGAGTTACCGCCAGTTGTAGCACCTGTAAATTTCACAACATAATTCGTTGTACCGGTGATATTTGCCGAACCTGCTGGACCTGTTGCACCGTCTGCTCCTGCTGGACCTTGTGGTCCCATTGGACCTGTTGCACCGTCGACACCGTCTGCTCCTGCTGGACCTTGTGGTCCCATTGGGCCTGTTGCACCGTCAACACCGTCTGCTCCATCAGCGCCCGCTGGACCTTGTGGACCAGGTACGCCAGGCACACCTGCATTCTCTGCATAAAGTGCATAAGGCACGCTCAACAGTTGACTTGTACCAGTAATCGTGTAATTAGTTCCACCGGTAACATCTGTTTCAGATTCAATAAAATACATTCCTGTCGACCAATCAATAGTTGATAAATCTCCAGAGACAACCGCTCCATCTCCAATTACTAATGAAACAAGTCCATTTGCATTTGATGTTATTGTTTGTGTTTCCGAATATACAACAGTTCCAGCTGCAGTCCCTTCGTGAATACTGATGCGCATTCCAACTGGTGAGCTCGCAACTAAATCGTTTGATGCGTCTCTAACAACCGCTTGATATGACATTTTTTGCGGTGCCTGAGCAAAAGTAGCTGAGGTGAACGCAATTGCTGCAATGAATAATAATTTCTTTAACATAATAGATTTTTTAATTAGTTTGATTTAATGATTTTGTAGGTACGTATGTTTTTATCCGCTTTGCGCACATTGAAGTAATAGGTAGCAGGCGCAAATTCTGCAATTGAAATTGCATTTTCAGTAGCACTCAACTCTCCACGAGCCACCAAACGACCTTTATCGTCAGTAAGGTAATAGCTCAATCCTTCAATTTGTTCGGGTAATGCAACTGTAAAATAATCAACAGCTGGATTTGGGAATAACGATAGGTCAATAGACATATCCCATTCTTCAATTCCGACTCCCGAAATTTTATACGATTGTTGAACCCCTTCGCTTACTGATCCTCCAGCGCCTGTGCTTGAAGTGTAATCAATAAGTCCTACGGAATAGGAGACAGTTCCTCCTGCCCCACTGGCTTCGTTTCCTGAAGCATTGGTTCTTTCTTGTGCCATAACCGAGGCGCTCAGAAAAAAGAGCATTGTTGTAGTGGTTAACTTCATTTAGTGTGTTTTAGATATTGAGTGTAAACCTATGGATATTTTCCAAGTTGTACAACGCGTACAATGAACGTCCATTCGCATTTCAATGTGTAGATGCAGTCAAAATATGGCTTTGCGCTGTTGATAAGTTTTTAAACTATCTTTCGGAGAAATGTCTCCTTATCCCTTTCGTTTTGTGAGAAATCCCTGTTCGTGGCGTTGGTTTTTCTAGGACGAATTTCCAATTAATCTTGTTGTTCCTAAAATGATTGTTGTTTTAATGGGGGGAAGGTAAGGTTATTTCTTTTCTTTCCTGGCATTGCACGATGTCTAGGCTATTACGATTCTTACCTTACTTTTTGGCATTGCCCCAAAAAGTAAGCAAAAAAGTCTAGCGCTGCATTTTGTTTTTTTGAAAAACTTACATTTCAGATAATCAAAAGCTATCGCTTTTTCTTCTCACCCAAACTCGCCAACGCCGTTACCAAAGCTGAGCTTTGACGGCTGAGCTCAATATATATGAGGTGTTCTTCCCGAACACTATCGAACGCAGTGCGTTCTCTTTTTCAACTTGTTTTCTTGCAAAACAAAATAAGGCGCGGGTTTCCTTCTTCGGATTATTAATTGTTGGGGGTTGTTCATTTACTGCATGAAATCTCTCTTCGATATAAAGTCTAATTGAGAGTCTCATCCTCGGTCATCGAGCATCGGACATTGAGCCTGTCGAAATGTCGAGATGCGATGACCGATGCCGAGACGACCATGAACAAAAACAGATATAAACTGCGAGATTCTCGCAAAATCTCGCATTATTTATTTAGAATTTTTAATTTTTGTTCAAATGCTTTAGATTTAATAAAGTTTTGTTTTACCTTATTTACTTGTACTATTTCAAGAAATCCTAATTCTACAAGTCCTTTTAAATCCTGACGTGCAGTAAAATTTGAAACACTAAATCGTTTTTCAATTTCTTTGCTATTCAACACACGGTCGGCATCGTCGTTAATGATTTTTAAAATTTGCGCCATGCGATCATTCACACCTGCAATTGTCATAAACTTTGCAGCTTGTACAACTTCTCTTTGCTTTCTACCAATATATTCTTTAAGTGCTTCGAAAGCTTTAATCATTGTTTTTACATTATATGTAATAAAATAACCTAAATCATTATCATCCTTTTCCGTATATAAATAGGCTTTTTCGTATTGATTTTTCGTATCCTTAATAATTCGAGATATGGAAAGATATTCTGTTAGCCAATATCCATTTTTTAACATATACCAATAAAATAGTGCACGGGCAGTTCTTCCGTTTCCATCAGAAAAAGGATGTATCCAACCAATCATGAAATGAATAATGCAACCTTTAATGATAGGGTGAATAAAATCTTTACTATCGGTATTAAAAAACAAACATAAATCTTTTATTAATTGATCTAATTCCTCATGCGGTGGCGGTTGATGAATATTTTCACCTTTCATTACGTCTTGAACAAATACATCATCATTTGTACGGAACTGTCCTTCTTCCTCATGATTGTCAAGCGTTTTTGAAGCAATTAATTTATGCACTTTGAGTAATTTTTCGGGTGTTAAATCCTCATGTTTACACTTTGTAATATGATGCATGGTTGCAAAATTGTTCATGATCATTTGCTCAGACTTAGTCATTGGTTTTTGCTCTTTTTGAATCATCTCCTTTGCCTTCTTACGAGTTGTGTTAGCACCTTCCATCTGGCTACTGCTAATTGCCTCTTCCATGATAGAACTCAGTATAAACTTGGTTTTATCCGTTTCCGCAATGCCGATATTACTGCCCAAGGTTCCCCCAATGTTCAAATCAAATAAATGTAAAGTGCGTTGAATAAAATCCGTATTCGTATATGTGAACTTATACTTTCCAAAGAAAACACTGCTACTATTAATTCTTCGATGCAATTTTACAGCTGCCCAAACACTTTCCTTATTCTCGTATTCTGTTCTATATTTTACTTTACTCCAATAAAGATAATCGTCTTGAATTTTCTTTAATTCTCCATTGTTTTGCATTTCGACCATAATGTCAAGTGCTCCAAATTCGTCTTCAATTTTTGGCGGGTTTTCCATGTCTCCATTTTTCTTAAAATCAAATTTATATAAAAACTGCGAGATTCTCGCAAAATCTCGCAGTTTTTACTCGTTATAAATTTATCTCACTAAAATCATCGAATTAAGGACAATATCTCAAATCTCAAAAGAAGGTAAAGCACTGCTTTCGATGAATGAGCTTCCCCTTTTTAGTTGGAGCTTTAGAATACCTCATCCTCTATACATTTGTTATACATTGTGTAGTCATTTGAAATACAATGTGTAGTCATTTCATATACACTTTATGAACATTTGAGGGGAAAATGAGGCCCTATAATGTGGATAAATTTATCAGCACTAGAAAAGCGCGTGACTGCTAGAACATAGCCAAAAAATTAGGCTGTTGGTTAAACCATGTTTCAAATATGTGCGGGTTTTATTTTTGGTATAAGGCAAAAATTCATAGTTTCGTACTTATAAAACTTTATTAAAAGATTTATAAAAAAAGCCCCATTCGTCAATGGAGCTTCCTTTATCAACGTCGCTTACATGGGTCTCTGCGGCAACAGAGATTCACTTTGGACGCTAGAATGTTTGGTTTGGACCCAAACATTCGCCCCAATGGACTATTCAAAAGTAAGGGTTCATTTATCCGCTTCCAACTAAAGAAATTCACATTTCCTTTACGTTATTAACATTTGCTTCCTGTATCCCTTTAAAAACAATGGCTAACGGATTTCTTAACATCACTCATAAAGATATTCACAGAAGAAAATGCTGGATTCGTCGATAAGTAGACCGTAGTCAGTGAATTGGATTTATTGTCTTTAGCGCAAACCAACATACTTCCCATCCTCAAAAATCAACACGTTGCTCCTAAACCAATCTGATTCCGATTTACAGAAATTGCATAAAAGCACTGGTTGTTGTTCGTTGTAAATTGGGATGGGATGAACATCAAAATAATACCAGAATTCATCGTTTTTATGAACTTTTGTTAGCTTTCCGTTTTCCTCTAAATAGATCTCAGAAAAGACAGTAAACTCATTCTCACTATAACCTTGAATGGAATAAAATTGCTTTCCCATAAATCCGTTTCTTAAACTATATGCCTCCTTGTATTTTTTTGGAAGTTTAAAATCAATCAGTTGCTTTAAACGCACTTCTGGCGCTTCTTCGGAAGAAATTGCTGGTAGTATAGTGTCTAAACCTGCAACCGCATAGCTGGCTTCTTTATTAATTTTCTTTAATTTATACACTGCAACAGGAATGGGGTCTATGTTTTGATCAATGTGCTCAAAGCGTTGAAACTCACCAGCACCACAATACGCGTTTTCTCGATTGTACAACTTTACATTTTTAAAGGTGCTCACATCGAAAAATTGAGGAATTAATGAATCGGGAATCTTGTAACGGGTGTAATCCGAATCATTGGAGTAAATTGTATCTCTGATGGAGCCAACAACTGATTCATACCAAGTTAAAATATCAACTCCCTTCTTCCATATTAACGGAAGGGCATACTCATCTGTTTCTTCTAAGTATTGGACGTAATCGATGTGGATCTTATCTGTTTCTTGGAGTTGGTAGGGTTGAATTTCTTCTACAACTATCGTATCGTATTCATCATTTTCACTAACAGGAAGCTCATTCGAACTGCAGGACGAAAAAAGCACGATAAGAAATAAAAGTTTGATTTTCATATCCTCTACTTTTCCGAATTCGGTTTTATTAAAAACGCCAAAACCGCTCCTGTGACAAATCCTCCAATGTGAGCCGCGTTGTTGACGTTGGATGTAGCTAATCCGTAAAAGAAGTTAAACAACATGATAGGCGCTAGAAACATCAGGTAAGTCCTGTGTTCTTCGGGAAGTTTATAGCGCCAAGTAGCAATACTATACCATCCAAACAAGCCAAATACAATTCCACTTGCCCCTAGCGAAATTGTTTCGTCATCCAGCACTTGGTAACTGACCAGTTCTGCTCCCAATCCGCTAAGAAGAATGAGCGCCAAAAACCGTAAATGCCCGATTCTGGGTTCCATTACTAATCCGAAAATTACAAAGAGCATTAAGTTTCCGAAAATATGCAAAAACCCAGTATGTAAAAACATGCCTGTAATTAATCTCCAGTATTCGCCCTCACTGAATGCCAGTTTTTGCATGGCGCCATAATCAAAATTTGTAGCGGTTTGAATGGTAAACAAATTCCCATCCCGTGCACTGGTGAGGATATACATGAACAGGATTAAATAACTTATCACTGCCATTACTTTGTAATCTCCACGAAGCAAAATGATGTCTCTTATTTCTCTTTCGTCTGGGGTTATGGTGTACTTTCCTTCCAAACAGCTCTTTAATCCTCGTTTATCTGAAATGGCTAATAAACTGGTGAAAAAGCAGACTGAAAGGCCTAGAAGGATGCTGATCACTACGACCTTCAAATTCTTGTTAACCGATTGATGGATGTCTTTTGACGAGAATTCAAAGATACGATGGTGCTTGCTTTTTAAACCAGGACTTCTCTCAATAGCAGAATTAAAATGGTTCAACTCTGCACTTTTTTGCACAGGCATCAGAAATTCATTCTCTCCTTTCTCCAATTTCTCAAATTCTGCTAAACTCTCTTCATGAAACTCTTCCCACCGCCGGTTTTTAAAACTGCTACTTTCTCCATTTGAAAATGAGATATGGTATTCTTTTCCAATCCACAACATCGTGCTCGAATAGCCAGAGCTGTTCAAAGGGGCGACAAAATAGGCGTAGTAGTGCATCCTGTCATTGTGCCTTCCAGTTACTTCCGCAATGTTATATGCATGGGTGAAATTGGTGTCCCATGCTAGGTGCTCAATGTCATAACACGTATTCCAGTCCGCAACATCTATTTCTTCGACACGAGAAATTTCTTGCTTCGACAAATAAGCGTATTCCATGACAAATTCGCTGAACATAATGGTCACCGCCATGAATGCATTTATGCCCATAAAAATGAGCATTTCTTGATTGTTATTCCACTTTGGATTGTAAAACAGTTTGAAACGCTTACGCAAGACTAAAAACCAGATGAGTACCGCTACTGCAAATGGAATCCAATAATTCCAAATGGATTGATTGATCTGTACAAGTCCTGTGAAATACTCCAAAAACCAACGAAGAAACAAAACAGCGATCATACCAATGCCTGTCCACATGATAAATGGAAGGGCTAGGAATTTAAAACGCTGGAGGTGGGACATTGCTAAAAATCAATTTATAATTTTTTGGTAAAAAAATGTACTTTTAGTATATCTTCATTTGCCTTTCAATTTTGGATTTTGATCTATTTGCTAAATTCGTGTTTTCTTTACTTAGTTTCTCTATTCCGCAACAATCCATTACTTCAATATGGAGTTCTGTTGATCCTGTAAGAATAACATCTACAACCTTCTTGTCTAAACTAGAATTGTTTTCCTTTATCATTTTTAGAATAACATATGATTGTTTTATGTAATTGTTCATCATTTCAAACAGCGCATCTGTCACTAAAATTTCATGTGCACTAAAATGATTATCAAGCTTATCGATTCTTTTTTCAAGCCTTTCAGCTATTGACACTGTTGGTTTCTTATCATTTATTAAATTTTGACACTCAAAAAACACATCATCAATCGATGCCGTTAATCGATTAAATTCCAAATAAAACTCAAACTGTTTCGCATAAACCAATTCGCGCATCGAATTTCTACGGTTGTGCAGTTCTAAACGATATCCAATTATTAATCCCCCTAAACTTGAGGCTGCTGTAAAATATAGTACTATTGTCTCTGCTGGTGTCATTTTCCATCAAATTTTAAGTGTTCACTTTCCTTATGTAATCTCTTCTGAAACTTGGTTTTATATCGATCAGGCATATATGTTTTCCAGTTTTGTGACGTTTATAAATTATTTTATTTTAGAATGGAAATGGTTCATTCAAATCAACGAAAGGTTGTATTGACCGAATACTAATGATCGTTTCTCCATACTTAGTATCTTGAACAATTTCTCCAATATTTACTATTGATCTCACATGTATATTTTCATATACATCACATAAATCTATGAAATCCTTGACTAATGCATCAAGTTTATGTCTTTTGTTAGTATTAAATTTTAACAACCAATAATCCTTATTTCCAAAACGATAGTAGTATTGAGCATTCATATACTTTGAACAAAAATTAAAAAAGATTGCAGTGTCTTTAATCTTGTCTTTAAAGCCATCTCTACATTCAAAAATAATCTCACCAAATTCAGTTCCATGCTTAATGTCATTATCCAACAATGACATTGGTTTTAAATATTTAAAATCATATACAATAGAACGATTGTCAACTATAGCATTTAACTCAATAAAATCTAAAAACTCATTTAAACCATCTTCAAAATCATCAATACTTTGCTTACCAAAAGCTTGAATTAATTCATAGTTTTTAAATACCTTAAGCGCAATTGGGTCGAACTTCCAATGAATATTATCTTCATCTTTTACAATGACACAATTAATAAAGCTTAATGCATTTGGTTTTACAATTTCTTCAGTTGTATACTCAACCAAATCTTCATGAATAGATTTAATATTCCATAAAGTATTAAACGTTTCCTTAAATTCATCGTAACTTAAGTAAAATTGATGATCCGAGTTAATACTTGAAAATTTGTGTAATATGTTCCCTGCATCATCTAATATTTTGCGCTTCGTCTTTCTCTCATAATCTTCAATATTACTTAAGCCTACCAATAAATTTGCCTTAAACAACGATGAATATTCTTCTGTGCTAAACGCTTTATTAATTATATCTAATTGAAACTTTGTCTCTGCACCATCATAAAGCCCTATTAAAAACGTAAAAAATTGATTATAAAGTGACAAATCAAAATGCTCTTTAAAATTAATCGAATGCATTAAAACTCTAATTTTATAGTATTTCCATCCATTTGTATCATGATTTCGGTTAAGTAATATTTTAATAAATGAATCTAACCTTTTAGGTGTTCTCGATAAATCAATAACTTTAATTAACACACTGTCTAAATCTTCAACATCATAAATCTGGCTAAATTCAAATTCATTCAATTCATCCTGAGGTAATGTTCTTTCAAAGTAAAGTCTTAGCACTTTTTCAAAAGCAATTGATCGAGAAGGTGTTCTGTTCAAATCTATAAACTCTGAACTCCCATTTCTAGGGAAAATTTTTTGTAAAATTTCATTTATATGGTCTACAGTTTTCTCTCTATTTAATTCAAAATCATAAAAAAGTATATCTGCATATCTTTCAGATCTTTTTAATAAATTTTCTTTGCCTTCTTTAATACTGTAAAATTCATCTTGACAAAAGATTTTAAATAATGTTAAGACACAAAAATCAAAATATTCTATCTCCTTTATGTTAATGTCATTTTCATGCATTAAGCGAAAATCATAAATAAATTGATTAACAAAACGTTTTGCATCTCTATAATTTACTATAAATTTATGTAGATTCAACTCCTGTATCTTAAATGAATTATTCAATTCAATTATATTAAAATCATTTAACCCATTATTTCTCAATCCATTGAGAACATTACTAATGGCGTAATCCTTAACTTTATCAAAAGGAGGGCGTGACACATGCACTTCTAATTGAAAAAACTTATCAATAAATTTCCTTTGCTTTTCATTGTTTTCTGCAATCGAATTAACAATGTACTCCTTATCCATAGCGACTAAAAAAACAACATTAGGAAAATTGGAAGTATTGCGAATTAACTTCAATATCTGAAGAATTTCATTTGAATTTAATCGGTCTAAATCATCAATTGAAACTATAATTTTTAAATTCAAGGATATAATAGCCTTTTTAATATCGTGATACAACTCACCAACAGAATCACTTTCATTGCTTATTTCCGAAGGTTTTAAAAAGGAAAGTGGGTTTCCATCTTTTATCGCATTAGATAGTTTTGAAGAATAACTTAATAATAGATTGGATAGTTTACCGCTACGTTTTTTTAATTCATTACTTAACTGCTTAAAAAACTCATGTATTACTCTGTCTTCATTGTGATTCAAAAAGGGAGAAAATGAAAGGTAAAGTACTTTCCTTTCATAATCCGTATGACCCTTAATTCTTTCTTTTACTGCCTCAACAAAAGAAGATTTTCCTGAACCCCATGAACCAATAATACCAATAGAGAAAGCACGGTTGTATGTATCATCAAAAATAGCAGGTTCAATTTGTTTTACGAGGTTATCGAATTGGGATAAATCTTCTTTTTCACAAAGTGGATTGTCTTCGAGGAAGGTATTTTTAATTGGTTCTTTCTTTTTCTTAAAAAGATCACGGATAGCGGAAAACAAAAAAGACAGCGCAAGCAACACAAAAGGTGCGTCAAAGTATTTAATTTGTCCAATTAAATTATGGAAATCTAGTTTTGTTTCATAGGCTCCAAATCGCATATAACAATAAACTGCTATCGCATAGAATGCAACGTAGTATTGAATCGTACTAAATCTATATTTATATCTTCTTTGGAAGATTATAAATGCAACAACAAACAATATTTCAATTAAACTTACTGGAAATTTGATTAATTCATTTTGAGATACTTTATAATCTATGAAAAGAATCTTTGGAAAATAAGCATTAATTATTCCTCCGATTAAAAAAGCAATAAACACACTAGACATAGAAAACAACAAATGTTTCCACATAGAAAAGTCACCGAGAATCATCTTTATTTCTCTAACTTTCTTCTGCCTATTGGTTTCTATCTTTTCGTTTTTTTGGGTCATTAATTTCACTTCTTCTTGTTTCCTTCGTTCTTCGATTGCTCCCAAGCATTTTTTATAATGCGATTACCAGCATTGACAATATCAACACTTGGTGTTTCAATAGTGTAATTTTCATCTTTAGATTTTATTTCAATTTCTGACAAATAGGTCTCAATCAAAGTTATAAAACTCTTATGCTCTTGCTCATTTGGATTCAACATTAATTTAAGGCTAAATAATACTTCCGCAGATTCGTACTGCATTTGCTTAAATCTATCTACAGTCTTTAATAGTTTTCCTTGCTCGTACTCATTTATCTTTCTTTTTAGTTGATTTGTATTTAAATCAATAACTTTTGCAATCTCATTAACTTCAAACTCCACTTCATACACTAAGGTCATTAATCTACTCATCAAAGGTCGAACTTCTTTAATCCACTGAAGTCTAGCTTCAGAAATTGAATTTGCTCGAGTTGCTTTTATTGATTTCTTTGCTTGATAATATGAAATCAAGAGTGAAAGAATAACAGTAACCATAGCTATTAATCCCGAAGAGTATTTATCCCAGAAATCAGGTTCCGATTGAAAAATTTCTTTTCCGTTTACAATTTCCAACACTGTTTTATCTTCAATGGAAAGTGAATCCACTTCGGCAAAAGCTGAAAACTGAATAAGAAAGACTAGCAATAGTAATAATCTCATATCTTCTTAAAATTCTCAATAATCTTCCTCTTCAACTCCTCTCCTTTTTCAAACTGTTCCATGATCCTATCTTTCAAACGTTTCATTTTTTCATCAAAGAATTCGCTGTCTGTTTTTAACATTGTTTAATTTTCTTCTTTCACTTCCCTCACCTCAAAACGCACCACTATCATATCTAGTTTCGATGTTATCCCGTGCCTTCGACTGCGCTCAGTCAGCGGGTTGTATTCGTTGACTGAGCGCAGTCGAAGGCAACATTCTAATTCAAAACAAAATTTATTGGCAAACGGCAAACTGAGTTCACTTTTTCTCCATCTTTCTCACCAGGGATCCATTTCGGCATAGCTTCTGCGACTCGAACGGCTTCTTGATCTAGTAAAGGATGAGCTCCTCGTTGTACCTTCACAGCTACTACATCTCCATTTTTCTTCACGATAAAATACAAGTACACCCTGCCTGCAATTTTGTCCTTTTTCGCCTGTTCAGGATAATTCACTTCATTAGCAACGAACTGATTTAGTGCCTCTGTCCCTCCTTCAAATTGCGCTTGCACATCGGGAGATCTAACAATATAACCATGGTCCTTGTCTTCGTACCCTTCTTCTAGCGGTGGTGGCGTAATCACAACAGGATCTTCCTGCGCAAATGTGCCAAATGCTAGGGTAAGGGTTAGTATGGTAAGTAGTGTTTTCATTGTTTTGTTTTCAATTTCATTTATTCAATGTGTGTTTTTCAATCGCCGCTCAAAATCCCAGTTCCGTCAACCGGTACGTATTGTTCACAAAATAGGAGCGCAGGTTTATTTCGTACTCGTCTTCGCCATCCGTAAAGTAAATTGTTCCAGTGAGCATTTTCTCTCCATCCACGCGTCTCAACTTGTACAGAAAATCTGTGTATTCGATGTTCTTCCAGTTCAGATCGGTTCTTCTTCCATCGAGTATCAGTTGGAAAAATTCTCTTCGCTGTTCTGCATTGAGTGATTTTTGCTCGGCATCTTCTAAAAAGATTTGTTTCTCACCTTCGTTTAAGTCGGCATCTGCAATCAATAGTTCATACTCCTTTTCCGTCATAAAGAGCGCATTGTATGTTTCAAACTTTGTTGAATCAATACCTTTGAGCAAGTTCATTACCGCTGCACGTAATTCCTCTGGTGCACAGGTGTGACTGTCTTGTGCGGATGCACCCAATGCGAGGATTACTGTTAATGTGGTAAGTAGTGTTTTCATTGTTTTCTTTAAAGAACTTCCACTGTCTCCATCAACTCCTCATTGCATTTGTCCTCTGCTTCGGGTTGGTTCAAGCCTTCTTCCATGTGGTGTTCCACGCAGTTATCATTTCCTCCTTCGCATGCGGTGGTTACTACTCCGAATGTTACTAGCGCTAGAGCTAAAAATAGTTTTGTTTTCATTTTTTTGTTTTTTATAGTTATTCTTCTTTTCAACTTGCCTTCGACATCTCGGCATTTCGACATTTCGACAGACTCAACATCCGAAGCTCGATTACCGAAGTCAACACTATCCGCTGCCTAATTTAATCAATATTTACTAAAATTAATCTTCAAATCCGCACAAGCGCCGTTTCCTAGCTATGGCTTCTTCCTTGGATATTTTAAGTATGTCGTGTTTGCATTTTTGTAATCCTTGGCAGTTTTCGTCCAAATGGTAGACCTCAGAGGCGGGTGAATCACAGATAAAGACAAGGGGATTTTCTTGGACTGTAAAGCCCAGCAAGGAAATGATAATTAGTAGTTTAGCCATTATAGCAGTTTTGGTTTTGGAAATGTATAAAAAGCAAATGGGATTTTAAAATTTTGGGTGCAGATTGCGTATAAGTACGTGAAATTCATGTTGCTTGCGTAGTTTGCGCAAAAGTGAGGGAAGATCGGCACGGCATCTCGCATCTCGACAAGCTCGATGACCGATGACCGATGCACGTGAGGTAGATCGTATTAACTTCATTGTCTATCACTAGGCGCGGTCCTTAATCTCGCTTCGGGAAATTAATAATTTGAAAAGTGATCATTTATCCATGAGCTTCTTTCTTCGGTCGGAAATAGTATGAGATCGCAATGAAACGTAAATACGAAGAAGGACGCTGATTTTTGCGAAATAGTTTTAATGTTCACTAGAGACGAATGAAGCGAAGCGGAATGAGCGATGTGAAATTAAAACGTTTCTCGTAATGAAATGAAGAGAAATTTATTCAAAAATCAGCAAAAGGACTTTTGGATACTTTGCGGCCTCGGGCAAAGTATCAAGGAAAAAAAGTATCAAAGAAAAAAATACTTTCATCACTGAATCCTCAGCATATCATTCGGAGAAGTACACATGATCGCTTTATCCCTGTACATCGCGATGGGTGCACGCAATAATTCAGGTTTATGCAAGATGATTTCATACCATTCTGGTGCTGTATATCCACGCCCTTTCAATTCGCGTTGGTAGTAAGGATTTGATTTATCTACGATTGCACATGGTTCAACCGCCAGTTTATTCAAAAACATTATAAAAAGGGTTTCAGAAAGTCGTACGGAAGTTAAATCTTGTCGGTTAATTTTTACACCTAACGTGTGCGCCATCGCTAGCGTTTTTCTGTCTAATTCTCGGTGACTGTTGTACAGTAACGTGAGCTCTCTCTTATCAAAATACATGACCGTAGTTTTTGGGATTGTTTTGTAATTTACGCCAATTTGCTCGAAGAAACAAGTTAATTTTTGCTAAATGAATATTCACCGTGGTAGGGAATTGGGTTGTTTTTGTGGGGGTTGTAGGGGATATGCAGTCCTCCCCCTTTTACCATCAGAAGATCTCGCTTCTTCTCCTCCAAAGGGGGAAACAAGCTGTGCCAATTCTATAATGAATTTTATAGATAATCCTCTCAATTAACCAATAAGCTGAACACTTGGTTTCACGAAGTAGGATTAAGGATTCCCCCTTTGGAGGGGGTGCAGGGGGAGGATTCTATACCAAAACCAGAGAACCGTAGGAGGACACCTCTTATCGAGAAAACAATCAAATAGATCCCTTCTTCTCCTTCAAACAATATACGGCATGTTGTATCTGAGTTAGTACATCTCCAAAGTTTTGCATCACCTCGCCCTCGTAAAAGCGTATATCCAAAAGACTCGAGTTTATTTTGACGGTATTTATCGTACTTACTTTTAGAAAAATGTGAACTACCATCAACTTCTATGATCAGACCTATTTCTGGTGAGAAAAAATCGACAATAAAAGAATCTATTGGTCTTTGCCTCTTAAACTTTGCACCACATTTTGACCTGCTCAAAGCGTTCTTCCAAAGGTGCTTTTCAGCTATTGATACTGATTCATGACGCAATTCATGCGCATATTTTGTTAATCGAGGGTTATAGTGATTGTTCATTTTAGTTAGGTTAGGTTAGGTTAGGTTTCGTTACTTTAAGGTAAGAATAAAAAATGAACAACTCTAAGCGAATATTGGTTTTTTATGGTTCTAAGGCTATTTGACTACAGAATGTAAGGTCCTCCCCCTGCCCCCCCTCCAAAGGGGGAACTTAATTCTGCTTCGGGAAATTAATTGTAAGAAAAGGTGATCATTTATTGCATAGGCTTCCTGTTTCGATCCGAAATATTATGAGATTACAATAAAATATACAAGCGAAGAAGGAAGCCAATTTTCGCAGTAGAGAACGCACTGCGTTTGAAGACGAAAGCCCGTTCGGGAAGAACGATGGGCTTGAGGTAAGTTTTAATGTTTGCAAGAGATGAGCGCATCAGCGCGAACGGTGCAAAATTAAAACGTTTCTCGGAACGAAGTGGAGAGAAATACCTTGAAAATTGGCAAAAGGACCTTTGGACACTTTGCGGCCTCGGGCAAAGTGTCGAAAAAGAAAAAATAGATAAACTAAACCCCTACCCCTCCTGAAACGTCTTCTCCGTCGAGTACCTGATCTCTTTTTTGCTGTTACGACGTTGTCTCGTTTTTTCAGTTAGGTAAATTTTGGAATAATCGTACAGCAAGATGAAGATCATAAAGAAAGACACATAAAAGAACACCTTAAACTCATAATAGTTGATGATGCTTCCCGCTAAAATACCACCTCCTGTGTACGCAACTGCGATTCCAAGCAGCAATTTGAATTTTTGAACCACCTCAGGTTTACTTCGGTATTTCGCTTTTGTGAGTAGCGACAGGTGAATTGCCAAATCAGTGGTAAGACCTGTCAAGTGGGTGGTTTTAATCGCGAAATTGGAAATACTTGCTGTCAGTCCGTTCTGCAACCCCATGGAAAACAAAAGTATCGCTACTAATACCTCTGTTTCCATGAGTGTTTCAGTATAAAAATAGTGTCCATATACGCCGACCGCTAAAAAGCAGAGGATCTCAAGAATAATGGGAATTGAGTGGTTTAAAAACAAACGTTTCTTATTTCCATTGATCACAATATTGTTTGCAATAAAGCTTCCAAAGAAGAATAAGAAAATCCAACTAAAAACAACCAATACTTGAAACCACTTCCCATTTGCAATTTCCTCTGCTAAAATGGCGTAATGACCTGTTACGTTCGATGCGAAAGAAAAAAACAGTACAAGTGCTGACACATTGACCATTCCAGCAGTGAACGCTGTTAGTGTTCCCAACTTTAGGTTGTCTAAAAAACTTCTACTATTACTATATTTTCTAAGCATCTTGTGTTATTTTATTTTTCTTAATACTATTTGAACAATACCTCTAGCGTGCGTATCATTCTCGAAATGCAAAATCATTTCGTCATTTGTAATTTTTCGAATCTGGTAAAATTCCTTGTCCTGGTTGTCGTAGTGGAGCTTCAAAATATGACCACGTCCTTTCATTCTCCAGTTCAACTCAACCGTTTCTTTGTTTTTTTTCTCCAGTTTCAGGTTTGCGTTTTCGTCAAAAATCCATGTTTCGGACTGGTGAAAGTGAAGTCCTTGGGAGATACTCTCCTTTAGTTCATCATTCAACACAGCGGGAATTTCTATCGTCGTATCACTTTTATCGAGCTTGTCATATTTCCACGCAACCTCCTTCCACGTTCCAGTGATTAAACGCTCTGGATGCTTCACTTTTCCTGTAAATGCAGATAACACGATAAACAGGATCAAAAGCCCAATAGAGGATAAAGAAGAAATATATACAAATCGAAGAAACCTCATGACTTACGCGTTAAACAATTGTAAAATGGTATTTGGAGAGTATTCTTCTTCTACCTCATTCCAGTAAACTTGAACAGTTTCCATTTTCAGTTTAAGAATGTTTGTATAGATGAATTTCATTTCCTTATGACTTCCAAAGACAATCTCTTTTGATGGTAAATAAGCTTTTTCTACATGATTAGCATCCGTGAAATTTCTGAATGCTGCCTTTGTAAATCCATAAAATGGCTCAATTCTAATCGAATCAATTCCGTCGGAAAAACGGCTTTTTAAAATATCTAATCCTTCATTAAACGTTTCACTTGCATAAGAAGAAACCAAAGTTGATTTAGACAAAAACAACAAGTCGGTAATCGAATCGCCTAAATTGCATTCAAATACCAAAACATAGTTTCGCTTTTCGTCTTTGTGGTCTTTTAGTGCATGTTTTAACAAGTTAAGCGATGCAACTGTAAAATCTGTTGGGATTAAAATAGAATCTTTCATAACGTTTGTTTTAAATTTTTTGACGAAGTTATGGCCGACAGATAAGAGGGGGATAAGAACGGAATTAGAATGTCATTAGAAAATATGAACGAGATTAGAATGAGATTAGAAGCCCATAAACAGGGAGCTACACGATGAATTTAATTAATTGTTTTTCAATTAATTATCTCCTGCGAATTTCTTAGGGAGACGAATTTCAATAACGGTACCTTTGTCGACGACAGAACTCACTTTTAGTTCACCGTTGTGAATTTTGATGATATTTCTGGTGAGCGGAAGTCCAATTCCATACCCTTCGAAGTTCGTTGTGTTTGACGCTCTAAAGAAGGGATCGTAGATAAACTTGATTTCATCTGCTGGAATACCAATTCCTGTATCGGTCACAAAAATGATCAACATATCGGAAGACATCCCAAGTGAAATAGTCACTGGTTGATTGTTCGAATATTTGTACGCATTCAAAACAATGTTAGAAAGCGCCAAGTGCAACAATTGTTCGTTTCCTGAAATTTTCAACTTCATCGGACTGTCTGGAAGCAGCGAAAAATCGATGTGCACGTTGTTGTCAGGATGCAGTCGGTTCATTGTTTCCTTTACATCAAGGATCAACTGATCCACCCGAACTAATTTAAAAACAAGCGCCTTTCCGTTGAATGCTGTCTGTGCTAGGAACAATAACGCTTTCGTTTTCTTATTCAACTTTTCGGCTTCCATCAAAATACTATTCAATGCTTCCACGTACTCTTCTGTGCTTCGAATGCGTGTCAGTGTAACATCCGCTTCACCAATAATGGAAGTCAGCGGCGTGTTTAATTCATGTGATGCATTGCTAATGAAATTACTTTGGGTTTCGAAACTTGTCTCTAAGCGATCTAACATCGTATTAAATGCATTTGCCAGTTCACTCATCTCATCGTCCTTGTCTTTGTGCTCAAGTCGGAGATGTAGATTGTCAGATCCAATCGTCGCCACTTGCTGCGTGATGTTTTTAATTGGAATGATCATGCGTCGTGAAAGCCAGTAAGAGAGAAGAACAATAACTACGATACTTATCAAGAGTGAGATAAAAATAACAGAGCGCAAATAATTCATGTGGTGCTCGTAGTAATAATTATGCGCTGACGTTATAACCAAATAGGGAACATTGTTTTCTGATAAAAAGTAAATCCCGCAATAAAAAATATTGTCCTTTTGGTACGTCCCTGGAGCATTTCTCGAAATATTCTCTAGTAAGCTTTCTGGTAAATTATTTTCCTGAGCTAATTCTTTACGTGTTTTCCCAGGTTCTAGTTGAATGATGAATTGTTTTTCATCCACCAATTCTTCTAAATACGCTCCTTTAAACTCTCTGATTAAATCGCCGGACCTATCAGCGTCCAGTTCACTTCGCGCTGTAGAGAATGAACGAATTTCTAATCGCTTGTAAAAATCGGTAAATGAATAATCGGAGATAAAAATGTAAATCACACTTACAAACGCGACAATCAATCCGAAAATAACTGATGAAATAAGTAAAATTATGCGTGATCTTGTTTTCATTACTCTTTTAATACATATCCCATTCCGATGACGGTATGAATAAGTTTTGATTCAGTTCCAGCGCTTAGTTTTCTTCGAAGGTAGTTGACATAAACATCGACCACATTGGTACCCAAATCAAAATCCACACCCCAAACTTCTTCCAACATTTCCATGCGTGTAAGCACTCTACGTGGATTCTGAACAAACATTTTAAGCAATTTAAACTCGGTGGAGGTCAACGCAACTTCCTCATCATCTCGCTTTACGGTTTTAGTGGTGTCGTTTAGTTCGATGTTCGCAAAACGATAAATCACCTCATCTGCACTTTCATTCCCGTTCTTAGGATCTGCTCTTCTAAGTATAGATTTTATTCTTGCCGTTAATTCGATAAATTTGAATGGCTTCACTAAATAATCGTCGGCACCTGTATTTAAACCCAATGCAACGTTTTCAGCTGTCCCCAACGCTGTCAAAAGAATAATGGGGACCTGACTAAATTCTCTGATTTTAGAACACACCTCCAAACCGCTAATTGAGGGAAGCATAATGTCCAACAAAATTAAATGGTGGCGATTTTTTGTGAAAAGCTCAATTCCAATGATTCCATCATGCGCGACTTCCACATCAAAACCCTCTTCGCTCAGTCCTTTCTTTACAAAAGCACAAACATGAGGATCATCTTCTATGATTAGAATCTTTTTCAAATCTTTTCAATTAGAATTGTTGATTGAGGGTTAAAGATAAAATTTAAATTTTAGTTTGATACGTTTACCTCCATTCAATTGGATCGAATGCGCAGGGCTTCTGCATTTGGATTAATACTTTAAGTATAAAATTTAATCTGTGATTTTTTTTCTATGGTTTACTGGTGTCCTCCCCCTGCGCCCCCTCCGAAGGGGGAAACGAGCCGTGTTCATTTACTTTTTTACTTCCGAGATTATACTGTTTAATAAGCTGAATACACAACTTATCGATGAAGGATTTAGATTCCCCCTTTGGAGGGGGCGCAGGGGGAGGATTCTGATGGTAAAAGGGGAGGACATGTAACAATGTACACCAAATCTATACAAACTCCGACAACTCCAACCAACGATCCGACTTCTCCTCTAGTTCCGCCACAACCTGCCCAATCTTCGTTCCAGCCTCCATCAATTCATCGTTCGATGCTTCTGCGCTTGAAAGTAACAGTGTCAATCGTTCTTTTTCTGCTTCCAAAGCCTCCATTTCCGCTTCGAGGGCATCAAATTCAGCTTTTTCTTTGTAGGAAAGTTTCTTCTTTTCTTTCGGTGCTTCTTGGGTGACTTCAGTAATCACTTTTGTAGGTGTATCGTCTACAATCCCGTCTTGTTTGAATGCGCGTTCTTTGTCCTTTTGTGATTTCCGGTAGATCGTGTAGTTTCCTAGAATGTCTTTGACTTCACCGTTGCCTTCGAATACGAGGAGATGATCCACCATTTTATCCATGAAGTACCTGTCGTGGGATACAACAATCAGGCAGCCTTGGAAATTTCGTAGGTAATCTTCGAGTACACTCATCACGAAGATGTCCAAATCGTTTGTTGGCTCATCAAGAATTAAGAAATTGGGATTTTTCATCAAGACCGTCATCAACTTCAAACGGCGCTTCTCTCCCCCACTCAGCTTGTGCACAAAATTGTAGTGCATGCTTCGTGGAAAGAGAAATTTCTCCAAGAAATGTGCAGCCGTCATTTGGCGACCTTTCTCCAAGGGAATGTACTCGGCGATGTCGCGAATAACGTCAATCACTTTCTGATCTTCGTCGCACTTCAATAACTCTTGATTGTAATAGCCAAAAACGACCGTTTCACCTACAACGACTTTACCTGAATCAACAGGTTCTAGTCCCATCAACATATTTAAAAATGTCGATTTTCCCGTTCCATTGTTCCCAACAATTCCCATACGCTCCTGGCGTTGGAAGGAATAGCTGAGTTTGTTCAAAATCTTCAAATCACCAAATGCTTTTGTCACGTTGTGCATCTCCAAAATCTTCGTCCCCAAACGTTCCATAAGAACTGGAATATCAATTTCCTCCTTGTCGATGCGTTGCGAAGCGACTTTCTTCACCTCATGAAAGGATTCAATTCGCGCTTTTTGCTTGGTTCCACGTGCCTTGGGTTGACGGCGCATCCATTCTAATTCCTTCTTAAAATGGTTTTGCGCTTTCCCGATGGTCGATTCCAATTGCTCTTGTCGCTCTGCCTTTTTTTCAAGGTAATACGAGAAATTTCCTTTGTATTTGTAAATAGTTTGATCTTCCATTTCGAGAATCGTATCGCAGACAACTTCCAAGAAGTAACGGTCGTGCGTCACCATCAACAGTGTTGATTTCGATTTCGATAAAAATTCTTCCAACCATTCAATCATGTCGAGATCCAGGTGATTCGTCGGCTCATCGAGAATCAAAAAGTCGGGTTCTGCAACCAATACTTTTGCCAGTGCCACGCGTTTTTTCTGTCCACCAGAAAGTGTATCAATCAGTTTGCTGGTATCGTCAAGTTTCAGTACCGAAAGTATTTGACTCACCTTCACTTCGATGTCCCACGCATTCAACTCTGTCATTGCACCAAACGAATCTTCTACCAATTTATCATTCCCCGAAGACATCGCAATATTGTAAGCTTTCACGGCTTGTAATTCTGGAAGATCGTGCGAGAAAACTTCTTCCATGATCGAATTCTTTGGATCCAAGTTTTCACTCTGTTCCATGAACGCTACACGAATATCATTTCTAAAAACGATGCGTCCACTGTCGATTTGCTCCTTGCCCATCAATGCACGTAGCAACGTCGTTTTTCCACTGCCGTTTTTTGCAACAATGGCAACTTTTTGTCCTTGGTCAATGCCAAAGGTCAAATCTTCAAATATAATGCGATCACCAAATGACTTGGTGAGGTTTTCTACCGATAAATAGTTCATATAATCCTAACGAAGTCGATCTAAGGAATCGAGTAACTTCTTGTCTCGTTTAATTCCCGTGTTGGCAAGGAAGGTGAATGGAAATCCAACAACAAATAATAAAAATCCTAGTCCCATTTCGCGTTTTTCCGCTGGAACGTCTAACAATGAATCACCTAACATGCTCAACAAGAACACGGTGATGAGCATTAAGAAATAAAGAAAAAACACTGTTCGTCCCAGTTTAAATTGACGGTTTATATTTTTATAGGACATGATGGCAACGAAGCTTAACAAAATCAATGCGATCGTTCCCAAATAAAAGGGGAAATTTTGTTGATTCACGATTGCTCCAGTTGCAAGATCGTATTTAATAATTCCATACGAACTGAATGAAAAACGATGCGTTTCATTCACGAAACTGAACAACGTACTACCAAATGTAACAATGGAGAGAAAAATAATAGCAATTGCTAGGTAAAGCGTTTGAATGCGTTGAATCATAAAACCAAATAATTTCGTACAAAGATAATTGAAATTTACCTCCCAAACTAAGAGATCGAAGGATTCTTCTTACGCAGAAATCACTTCATTTAATCTCGTTTAACAACGACCGATGTTTTAGGAAATCAAGTTTGCGCTGCTTATTTCCTTTCAAACCTCAAGATATTATGATAAATTTACCTGATGAATCTGTGCAACTGTGTACAATTTCATTGTAACTTTTTAATCCATTACTTATGAAACTAATAATTACCTTGTTCTCTGTTGCCTTCAGCTGCTTTACTATAAACGCTCAAACGGACGTTGTACTGAGAATCAACCACAAATTGGATAATTCAACTTTTTTGTTGAACGTTGAATCGCAAAACAATCTTGCACACCAGTTCAGAGCAACGCGTCTTCAATATTACATTACGCGCATTACTGTTGTACATGATGGTGGTCAAGAACTCGCTATTACCGACGACACAGTGGCACTGATTACAGCAGGAGTCGACGCATTCACCGACGTTCCACTTGGAAATCTAAATGTAACTGCAATTGAAGGTGTTAAGTTTCACATCGGGGTTTATTCTCCAATGAATACAGCAGATCCATCACTGCATCCAAGCGATCATCCATTAGCCCCACAAGCACCTTCCATGCACTGGGGTTGGGCTGCAGGATACCGATTTTTAGTCTACGAAGGAAACAGCGGAGCCAATTTTGCGCAAATGTTTCAGTTGCACGGTTTAGGTGATGCCAATTACTTTGAGACTGAAATCACAGTGACTGGACAAGATTATCTAGGTGCACAGTACATTGCCATCGACGGAAACTATGAAGAGGGATTGTACGGAATTGATATGAATAGTGGTGTCGTTGCGCACGGTGTAGATTTACAAGACCTCGATGCACTCATTAACTTTAGAGATCGGGTGTTTACGGCTGCATCTAGTAGTGTCGGTATTGATGAGATTACTGAGGTGAACTGGAATGTCTACCCAAACCCTTCCAACCAGTCCGAAGTTTTTATTCAATATCCTGCTAATTTTGATGATGTAGATGCTACCGTAACTGATAGCCGAGGTCGAATTATTGAGTCCTTTGCATTGTCAAATCAATCTCAAATCAGTCTCAACGAAAGTGGAATTTATTTTGTCCAGTTGAAAAGCGCAGGTGTGATTGTGGGAACTAAAAAAGTCGTTGTCTACTAGAAAACAGTGAACATGTATTTTAGATTATTTCTTTCTTTCATCGTTTTAGCTATTGCGCTGATTGCGTGCAAAAAAGAAGTAGTGCCTTACACCGAAGTCGTGGCCTACGATGATACGCCCTACGAGCTTCAACTCATGAATAGCACTTTGCCTCCGGTAAATTTACCTGGGGACAATCCAATGACCGTTCAAAAAGTCAAGCTGGGCAAAATGTTATTTTTTGAAAAGGCGTTATCCTTGGACAACAGTATCAATTGCGCAAGTTGCCACGACCAATCCGCTGGTTTTTCAGATCCCAACCAGTTTTCTGAGGGAGTTGGAGGCGCAATGGGAACGCGTCAATCGATGGCTATTGTGAATATGGCTTGGAACTCAAACGGATTTTTCTGGGACGGAAGAGCACAGTTGTTGCGTCACCAAGCGCTGTTGCCGATTCAAGATCCATTGGAAATGAAGGAAAGTTTACCAAACGTGATTGAAAAGTTGAACGAGATGGAAATTTATCGTAATCAGTTCATTCGCGCATTTGGGACAAGTGAAATAACTTCTGAAAGAATATCTTTAGCGTTGGAGAGTTTTATGTTTTCCATCGTTTCAGATAATTCAAAATACGATAGATACTTAGCAGGAACAGCAACACTCACCGAAAGTGAAGAACGTGGAAGGGTTTTGTTTTTTGCAGAGTACAACCCATTTTTCCCTGAGCTCTCTGGAGCTGATTGTGCTCACTGTCATGCTGGCAACAACTTTGAAAATGATTTGTACATGAACAATGGTTTGGATACAGATGCTCAATTCATTGATTTCGGCAGAGAAAATGCCACCGAAAACGTGAACGACAGAGCGAAATTCAAAATCCCAACCCTTCGAAACATCGAAGTAACAGGACCTTACATGCACGATGGACGTTTCTCAACACTGGAGGAAGTCGTTGAACACTACAACAACGGTGTTCAAAATTCCTCTACGGTTGACCCTGCATTATTAGGCACAACCAGTACTGGACTGATGTTGGATGCACAGGAAAAAATAGATTTGGTGAATTTTCTAAAAACACTCACCGATTATACTTTTTTGAATAATCCTGAATATCAGCCTTAATTATCTTTGTTCAGTCATCTTTTGCTTTATCATTCGTTGTGTTCAACTTGTGCAAATTCTTATCGAATCTACCACAATGCGCGGATATCCCAACAATTAGCGTACCTTTGCAACTTATAAACATTTATGACATTTAAAGATTTAGGAATTATAGAACCAATCCTGAGAGCATTAGAAGCAGAAGGATACACACAACCAACCCCAATACAAGAACAATCCATTCCCATTTTATTACAAGGACGCGATTTATTAGGTTGCGCACAAACAGGAACAGGAAAGACTGCGGCATTCGCCATTCCGATTATTCAACAGTTGCACAATGCAGGAACTGGTGAGAAAGGAAAGAAAAAAGTAAAAGCGCTGGTTGTTACACCAACGCGTGAGTTAGCCCTTCAAATTGGCGACAGCTTCAAAGCATATTCAAAGCACACAGATATTAGAAACGCTGTTATTTTTGGTGGCGTAAAACAAGGATCTCAAACCAACGCACTGCGTGGTGGAGTTGATGTACTTGTGGCGACACCAGGTCGTTTGTTGGATTTAATTCAACAAGGATTTATCACATTGAGAGACGTTGAGTACTTCATCTTGGATGAGGCAGATCAAATGTTGGACATGGGATTTATCCACGACATCAAAAAAATCATTGCGAAACTTCCAACGGAAAGACAATCCTTGTTTTTCTCAGCGACGATGGCGAAAGAAATTGTTGAATTGGCAGGGAAAATATTGTCAGGTTCTCCTGAGCGAGTTACGATCGAACCTAAAAAGACAACTGCTGAAAAGGTGGAACAAGCGGTTTATTTTGTCCAAAAAAATGACAAACCAAAATTGTTGATTCACATTTTAGAAGCGAATCCAAACAGTTCAACGCTTGTTTTCTCGAGAACCAAGCATGGTGCCGACAAAATTGTACGTGTATTGCAACGGGCAAATATTAATGCTGCAGCAATTCATGGAAATAAATCACAGAACCAACGCCAAAAAGCGCTGAACGATTTTAAAGACGGTAAACTAGGAATTTTGATTGCTACAGACATCGCCGCGCGTGGAATTGACGTAGAAGATTTGGCACTCGTTATTAATTTCGATTTGCCAAATGTACCTGAAACATATGTTCACCGTATTGGTCGAACTGGTCGTGCTGCTGCAAGTGGAATTGCCTTATCCTTCTGTAATGGTGAGGAAAAAGCGTATTTGAAAGACATTCAGAAATTAATCAGCCAAACGATTCCTGTTATTGACGAGCATCCTTTTCCAGACGATGGAACGGAAGTGTTTGAAAAACCAAAGCAGCAACAACGCGGTAGAGGTGATAGAACGCCTCGTGGAAATGCTGGTAATAGTGGGAACAATAAGGGGAAGCGCATGGGCGCACCGAGGAGAAACTAGACGTTAAGACTTTAAGAGCAAAGATATTAAGACTTGTTCTTTTGAACCGTCTTAATATCTCTTTGAACTTTCTAACTTTCTAACTTTGAACTAATTAAAATGAAAAAAATACTTGTTTTTGCTGGAAGTAACAGCTCGACTTCAATCAATCAGAAATTGGCGAATTACGCTGCGACTTTGCTCGAAACGTGCGAAGCTACGATTATAGAATTACTGGAATATCCAGCGCCAGTTTATAGCGCCGACATTGAAAAAAATGATGGTTTTCCTGAAACAATGAAAGAACTCAACGACTTGTTTAAGGAACACGATGGTTTTATCATTTCGTTGCCTGAGTACAATAGTTCGATCACTCCAGTATTCAAGAACACCATCGATTGGATCTCACGCATTGAGCTACCAATTTTTAAAGATAAACCTGTTTTATTATTGAGTACATCGGCTGGTAAGCGTGGTGCAATGACAAACCTTGCCTCCGCGGAAAGCTTAATGCCTCGATGGGGCGGAAAAATTGCTGGGACGTACAGTCTGCCCAACTTCAATGAAAATATGGATGTGGAAACAGGGAATTTCAACAACGAAGAAGAAGCTGAAAAATTAGCAGTGTTAGTTGCTGATTTTGAAACCAAGGTTTAGAAGATAATTACACTTAAAAAAAGCCTCAAGAAAATATTCTCGAGGCTTTTTGCTAGTTAGTCAATGCCACTCCAAAAGCATTTAACAAACTACTAGAATCGATAACCGAGGGTAAGTTGCAACCATTGATTTCTATACCTCGGCGATGAGGAAGTACCATCAGGATGATTGGTTTGAAAGTCCCATCCGGCTCTTGGTGATATCACAATATGCTCAATGTTAAAATCCGCACCTACTTGAAAACCCAACGTGTTCGCCCTGACGTTACTTATTTCTTCCTCCCGAAATTCTTCATAAGTATAGAAGTCGGAGTGAAAATAATTTCGTTCACTCACTAAGAAACTATACTGAGGTCCTGCCAAAAGGGTAATATGTGGGCTAGGCTTAAATGCAGCCAACAATGGGAGATCAATAAAGGTTGTGGTACTTGAATACGTGTACGGAGTTGTGAAAAACCTGCCGGAACCTTGATATCCTTTTTGTGAAACTAAAATCTCAGGTTGAACTCCCAAGTAGGTTCCAAATGGAATTGATAAAAATGCACCACCGGCAAATCCTGCTTTTCCGTTCGCTTGAAAGTTTTGTCTTCGCTCATCGTACACATTGGAATAGTTTGCACCAGCCTTAAGACCAAAAGTCAATTGATCCCTGCCGTCCACTATTGTCTGTGCATGTATCGTCCCAGTTCCTATTAAACAAAATCCAACTACTATTGCTTTAATCGCTTTCATAATTTCTACGTTTTAGTTAATATTGGTTTTATGGAAACAAGAAGAATTCCAAACCATAAAAGTTAAGTAAGAAAATCACGTAATTGCCCTTTTTTGCTAGGCTGCATGAAATCGAATGCAAATACAGCAGTTGGAATATGGATTGATTTTATTTTCATTTTGAAAATTATTTTTCAAAAATGGAATCCAATTTATTGTGAATAGTACACAAACTGTTGTTGCTGACCATTAAAATTTAAACCCAGTCGTAAGACTCAACATGTTTAGGTTGTTAGAATTATGAAGATAAGCCCGTGAAATATCAAGTCCTATAGCAAAACGATGGTGTCTGTACTTGACTTCAACACCATACATGGCGCTTACCTTACTCGAACTCGGATGGTTCACAGAAACATTCAAAATAACAGGAGCAACAGATGCATTTACCTCTACACCGCGTTTGTCTTTGATTTTAAAGGCATTCGTCGAACCTATCCCCAATGGAGAAAAAACGCCCGGTACTTTATATGTGAAGTGCTGTTCATCATTTATCGGATAGAGATTGAATCTTACAAACGTAACTTGCAACCCATGTCGTCGTTTTACATTTTTACCGAAATACCACTTCCTCCCAAGTCGCGCTCCCAACCCCATTAAACTGGTAGAAAAAGAGCTATTCGTTGCATATCCTGGTAACATGTCTACAAACAATCCTCCCTCAAGAATTCTGTCCTTGTCTATCGGAATTCTGTCTGGACCACGTCTTTTGGGGTAAGAAGGGCGTTCTTTACTTTTTCTCTCGTAAGCAACCTCTTTGTTTTCAACTAGAACAAACCGCTCCGTACTTCCATTTTCGTATGCTATCATTTCTACCTTCGTGAACTCAACATTTCTAATCGGTCCATCTGGCTCGTCTGTTCTGCGGTAGCGCACATTTAATGTTGTTAACTCAATAATGGTCGCATAGATCATTTCGCCACTTCGAAGTTTTATAATGTCTTGTGCACAAGTTGAAAAGTTCATTAAACACATGAGACAAAGTGATTTTAATACATTTTTCATCGTTCTAAGTTTATATCTTAGTCCAAATGTACATGCGTTAAACGAAAATGTATTATTGAAGTCAACAACCCAGATATGGTGAGTTGCGATATTCGCAAAAAAAAATAAAAAAATGAAGTTGGCTGTAAAACTGACGAAAGTATAGGCAACAAAAAAAAGCGTCCGCCGATGACGAACGCTTCACTTATTTCCTTTTACTTATTGTTGTCTTAAAATAGTAACACCAGTTCCAGAACCAAAAACGTTTCCTTCACCGTATGGCGAACCGATTCCATCCCATTTTTCCCATTTTTTCAACTCAATGTAGGCTGGGTGACGTGCAATTTGCTGTGCCTCCAACTCAATCGCCTCTGCTTTAAATCGCGCAGATACAACCAACGAGGAATCTCCACGTGCCTTTTCGATCCGTGCATTCGCCAGGTACTCTTGCTCTTTTTGCTTTTCTTTCGCAGTAAGGTTACGTTGCTTTTGCGTTTCCTTGTTGGTGATTTCCTGCGCAATGTTGTCTGGTAAATTAACATCTGCTATTTCCACATAAGCCAATGTAATGAAGTTATTGGTCATATCCTGACGCAACAAATCTTCAATTTCACCTTCCAACGCTTCACGCTTTGAGCTGTAAACTTGCTCGTAGGTATAACGTCCAATTACATCCTTAATCGCACCTTTCGATTTATCATCAACAAACGTAATGTAACTTCTACCGTGTTGCTTGTGCAACTGTCCACATTTCCCTTTCATCACTGCAAAACGCACAGCAACATCTACCTCGATGTTTGTTCCATTGATATCCATAACCGTTGAAACATATTTTGCCGTTTCCTGACGAACGCTATAAGTAATCATCTCGTTCCAAGGAGCAATGAAATACGTTCCCTCATCTACTGGAACTTCATTAAAATCAATACCACCTCCATATGGACGGTACACAATTCCTTGTTCACCTGGTTCAACATCCTGCCAAGACATTAAAAACATAATTATCGCTATTAATACAAACACACCAATAACAATGTATCGACCGATTTTCTTTGGGTCGATGTTCAGTTTTGGCATTTGCTGTCTAAAATCATTCATACTTTACTTGTTTTTACTTTGTTTTTTTAAATAATCAACTACTAAATAGGCTGTTCCGGCAATTAAACCAATCGCCATCACTTTAATGAAGGGAGAACCTTTCATTAGGTAACGAAATGACAAAAAAACCACGCCACCAATAATGATGACACCGAAGATCAATTTGTACATAAATTGTGTTTTGTTATCCATACTTTTTCTATGAAACGGAAAGATACAAAATTAAGCGGTACAACAAATCGGATTCCGTATCTTTGCACCTGTGAATTTTGCAATTGTAGATATTGAAACAACCGGGGGCAGTCCAAAAGACTCCAAAATAACGGAAATTGCTATCTATAAGCACAACGGAACTGAAATCATCGACTCGTATGAAACGTTGATTAATCCAGAAATGCACATCCCGATTTTTATAGCTAATTTGACTGGAATCACTGACCAAATGGTGGAGCATTCCCCACGTTTTTGTGAAGTAGCCAAGGACATCGTTGAGTTTACTAGTGACTGTGTTTTTGTGGCACATAACGTGGCTTTTGATTACGGCATTTTACGTGCAGAATTTAGATCCCTCGGGTTTGATTATCGTTTACCTCATCTGTGTACGGTAAAATCGGCGCGACAGATTATTCCTGGACATGAATCGTACAGTTTAGGGAAATTAACGCGAAAACTAGGCATCGAATTAACTGGTCGACATAGAGCTGGCGGCGATGCATTGGCAACGGCGAAATTATTTACACTCCTTTATTCAACAAACGATACCCTGATTCACTCGCTCATCAACGAAGAGGTCAACCCGAAACGTTTGCACCCCAATTTGGACGTGAATGTGTTGGATGATATTCCAAACCGAACCGGTGTGTATAAATTTTTCAACGAGAACAATCAGTTGATATATATTGGGAAAAGTCTCTACCTCAAGAAGCGCATCGAACAGCACCTACGGAATCGTAAAACGAAGAAAGAGATACAGTTGCAAGAGGAAATCGCGCGCATTGAGTTTATTTTGACGGGATCAGAACTGATTGCACTTTTATTAGAGTCACAGTTGATAAAGCAATATGCACCCATGCACAATCGCCAATTGAAACGTAGCAAGTTTCCCTTCGGCATTTTTCACTACACCGATGAAGCTGGATACATTCGCTTTTTTGTTGGACCGACTTCCAAACTTTCGGAAGATCCGATCATGAGTTTTACGACAAGAAAGGAAGGAGTCGATTTTTTGGCAAATCAAGTAACGAAATATAGACTTTGTCAAAAATTATGTGATTTGTATAAAACGGATGCGTTCTGTTTTCACTATCAGATCAAGGCGTGTAATGGTGCGTGCAACAAAGAAGAATCTGCCGAAATATACAATCAACGTTGTCAGCAGTTCATCAATGACATGGAATTGAACCGTGCATCTTTTTACATAGTTGACAAAGGTCGTGAGCGTAAAGAAAAAAGCTTAATTCTAATCAAAAACGGTTCCTTTGAAGGATTCGGTTACGCACCCTTTCATTTCAATCGCCAACCGCATTCGAAATGGGAGAACTTTATTGATTTCATGAATGAAGACCGTGACGCACGCATGATCGTGAAGCAATTTTTACGTAAGAACGAAGAACTTCAAAGGGTTCATCTGTAATTAAATCGGCTAAAACAGCTTTTACCGCAAAGGCGCTAAAGTAAAGGGAATGGTTTGGCGAAAAAAGTACGCTAAGACATCAACTCCGTTGATGTTGGGAGTAAATTCTTCATGGGGCACAGGCAATGACTATTACCACCTTTGCGCTCTTTATTCGCCCATTTCACATTCACACATTCCTCTGCGTGCTTTGTGGTTAAAGTCACTTCACGCGCTCCGCAAATACCTTTTTGAATTTCTCCACTTTCGGTCGCACCACAGATTGACAATACGGATTCTGCGGATTATTCGCTAAATAATTGTGGTGGTAATCTTCCGCTGGGAAAAAGTTAGACAGCGGTGAAATTTCTGTAACAATGGGTTGATCCCACACTTTTTCCTCCGTCAATCTTTTCTTATACGCCTCGGCTGTTGCTTGTTGTTGTTCGTCGTGGTAAAAAATCACCGATCGATATTGAGAGCCGATATCATTTCCTTGTCTGTTCAATTGGGTTGGATCATGCACAAACCAAAACATTTCTAGTAACTTCTCAAACGAAATTTTCGTTTCATCGTACACGATTCGCGCAACTTCAGCATGTCCAGTTGAACCCGAACACACATCTTTATAATTTGCCGTCGTCTCACTTCCTCCAGAATAACCTGGCAACACTTCAATGACTCCCTCAATATCTCTAAAACACGCCTCAATACACCAAAAGCATCCTGCGCCAAATGTTGTTTCCTTCTTCATGTCTCAAATAAAGCAAGAAATTTCGATTCCCATCACTTGTTTTTGAATTTTAACGCTGCTGAATTCATGCAGTACCTCAAACCGGTCGGTTTTGGTCCGTCGTCAAACACGTGACCTAGATGTGCATCACATCGAGCGCACACCACTTCACTTCGTGCAATTCCCAGCGATCGATCGATTTTATCTGTCACACTCTTCGCATTAATCGGCTTATAGAAACTTGGCCAACCAGTTCCAGAATCGAATTTAGTCGTACTTGAGAACAATGGATTATCGCAACAAACACAGTGGTAGGTTCCCGCTTTTTTGTAATCCCAGTATTCACCCGTAAATGCACGCTCGGTTCCTGCTTCTCTGGTTATACGGTATTGTTCAGGTGTCAATATTTTTTTCCATTCAGCTTTGGTCTTTTTGTACTTTGAACCATCTTGATAATTATCTGATACTTTCTCAACTTCAGCAACTTCGCCAGCTGAGTAATCTGCACTGCACGCAACGGCTAACAATACAACTCCAATAATTCCACTAAATAACTTCATAAATCATACAATTAATATTCGTTTAGACGGATTAAGAAGTATTTTTGTACAGTGAAATTTAACTATCCTCGAAATTTTTGGGTCATCTGTATTGCGTTGCTGCTTTTTATGATCAGTTTCAACCTTATTTTACCTGAGTTAAATGATTTTATCACCGCAATGGGTGGAGCTCACCAAAAGGGATTGATCATCACGCTTTTTACAATTTCAGCCGCTATTTCGCGACCATTTTCTGGGAAATTAGCTGACACCATCGGACGGAAGAAGGTAATTATTTTGGGGGTGATTATGGCATTCATCATAACGATTTTATACCCGCTTTTTAGTGTGGTTGGCGTTTTCCTACTCTTCCGATTTCTACATGGATTTAGTGCTGGATTTATGCCTACTGGTGCAACAGCGCTCATTACCGATATTTTACCTGAAACAAAGCGTGGTCAAGGAATGGGGATTTGGGGGGTGTTCATTTCTGTTGGAATGGGAATTGGTCAAGGTCTTGGATCCATGGTCGCAACAGCATTTGGAATGACTACCTTGTTTTACACTTCTGCGGTGACAGCAGTCGCAGCGCTGATCATGATTTTATTTCTAAAAGAAACGTTGCCGCATCCTGTGAAATTTAAATGGTCACTTCTCAAAATTACATGGCAAGATGTGTTCGATCCACACGTGCTTCCTGCCGCGATTGTGATGTTTCTGTCCGCCGCTGCTTCAGGTTTGGCATTAATGATTACTCCTGACATGTCGGGATATCTGCATATTGAAAACAAGGGTTGGTTTTTTGTCTTTTATGTGTTTTCAACCATATTTGTCCGCTTATTCGCGAGCAGTGTTTCCGATACCTTTGGTAGAAGAAAAACACTGTTATTCGGCTTGTTTTTACTTGTAATCAGTATGATTATGCTCGCAACTGCGACTACGGTTATCTATTATACTGCCTCGGCTATTGTTTTTGGGTTAGCAACAGGGGTTACGAGTCCAAGCATCTTTGCATGGATGGCAGATTTATCACATCCAGAACGCAGGGGAATTGGAGCTGGTACTTTGTTTATTGCATTGGAGCTAGGAATTATGGCAGGGGCATCAAGCAGTTTACTAACCTACGATAATACCTTTGAGTCGATTGCGTATGCGTTTATTCCTGTAATAACCATGTCGGTTTTGGCGATTATCTACCTCTTTTGGCACTTGAAATACCGACAATCAGTAACGTAGTTCGTCTTCAATTTTAAGATAGGATCGGAGGAATTTTACAGAAATGTAGATGGGAATGGTATCGAGTAAAGCGAAAACTAGTTTAAACAGATAGCTGCTCACAATAAACATCATCAGCGCGGAAGAAATAGACACACCCGCTTCAATCGGTAAGGCATTCGCATAGAAATGTGTAATAAGAATCACAGCCACTGAGTCTATTAACTGACTAACGAGTGTTGAAACATTGTTCCGCAACCACAATAATTTTCCTTTCGTTTTCACCTTGAGGTAGTGGAAAATATGCACGTCCACGAACTGCGCTGTAATGTAAGCAATCATCGATGCGAATGTCGCACCGAACGTCAATGTCCGAATTTCGTAAAAAGCATATCCGTGTGGCACAGCGACTTCACCGTTCACCACCTCCAGGGGTAATCTGCCCAGACGATCTAAATTCGATGGTGCTTCCAGCCAACCTCCAAACCAAAGTACGAGCAAGACCCAAAGATTGAGCACCAATCCCACCCAAACAAGCATGTTAGCTCGCTTTCTTCCATAAATCTCGGAGATAATATCGGTACACAGAAACGTAATCGGATACGGCAAAACTCCCACCGCAACGACAAAACGGATATCGCTTTCAGGAGAAATTCCAACGTAGCTGGAAAGGTCAATAAAGCGTGAAACACCGAGGATGTTGAGCATCGTCAAGGAGCCCAGAAATATTCCAGCCAGCAACAAAAACGTCCATTCACGTCTTCGCTGAATCCGGAGATCTTCTAATTCATTCCTTGTCTGCATGCTGGCAAATTAACAAAAAAAGATTGCTCCACTACTGAAATGTAAAATAATCCCTATCTTAGATTCCAAATCAATTACATTTTGTTTAAAGTCAAAGAAGCCGAATTATCGAAATTGTACTACTCGATTGGAGAGGTCGCCGATATGTTCGATGTCAACACTTCGCTGATTCGCTTTTGGGAGAAAGAATTCACTTCTATCAAACCCAAAAAGAACAAAAAAGGAAATCGTCTGTTTACTCCAAAAGAAATCATAAAAATTGATGCCATTTACCACCTGGTAAAAGTGAACGGTTACACCTTAGATGGCGCGAAAAAAGCGCTAAAATCAACCCTTGAAGAAGACCATGCCTCCGAAGAAAATTCAACAGACGACTTGATAAACCGACTAGAAGTAGTAAAAAGTAAGTTGCTTCGTTTGAAACAGCGTTAAATGAAGACGCTCGAGTGAATCAAGTCTTTAATCTTTAAGTCTCAGTTCATATTAATCTGATGGTTCTTAAAGTGCATAAACGTTTCTAAGAACAATGCTTCTTCAACTGCATGATCATACGTACATTCACCGATTTTCTTGAGCAGACAGCAACGAATTTCACTTGCTTCATTCTTCTTGTCGTTGCTTAACATTTCTATCATTGCTTGAATGTCCTCATCTGTGAAATTTGGTACATCGTAAAAACTCAGAAGCGACGACTCAATAAACGCATAGGTTTCTTCGGGCAATCCGTTTAACTTCAAGGACAAATACGCTTCCATCACCATTCCGATAGCTACGCAGTGTCCGTGAGAAATCCCACTTTCCATATAATGTCCTTCGATGACATGTCCGATGGTATGTCCAAAATTGAGGATCTTGCGCACGTTTTCTTCTTTTGGATCTTCTTCAACGATGTCGTTCTTTATCTCTATGCAACGCACCAACAAATCTTCGTTGAATTCAAAATTTCCGTTCATGCAGCTGATGACATCTTGAAAAAGTTGTTCATCTTTGATGATTCCGTGTTTGATCATTTCAGCGTATCCACTCAAATATTCGTCATCAGGTAATGTTTCCAAAAACGATGGATCGATGTACAACGCTGTTGGTTGCGCAAACACACCGATTTGATTTTTGTACTGATCTAAATTGACACCTGTCTTGCCTCCAATGGCTGCGTCTACCATCGCCAAAAGGGATGTCGGAATATTGATGAAATCACAGCCGCGCTTGTAACACGAAGCGATAAATCCACCCATATCGGTAATTATACCTCCACCTAGATTGATGATCACATCGTGTCGACCGACTTTGTAATCCGTCAACGCTTCCCATACATTCTGGGCAATGGACAATTGTTTGTTTTCCTCTCCCTCTGGGATTATGATAACTTCCGCTTCCTTGAGTGCTTCAAAATTGGTGATCAGCGCATCCAAGCAAAACTCATAGGTATTATCATCCACTAAAATGATCTTCTTGGATGTAGTATATTTTTCGGCAAGCAGCTGCTCAAACGATGAATTCACCAAACTCCCAATCTCTAGTTTATACCCTTGTGCGTCAATACTTTTCATGTGCCTCCGAAATTATTTCTAGGTAAAAATACAAAAAGAAGTAGGCTTCGATCTGTAAATACCTAAAAGGAATTAATTTTGTCGATATGATTTCATTTGAAAATACCGAGATTGCTTTTAGCGGCAAGTCTTCCAGAGATTTAAAACGCGCCTATTGGTTGTTTAGAATCGTTGCTAGTCCAAGCATCGTTAAGTTTGGAAAATGGATCACACCGCTTGCGCTTAAATTGCGTTTGCCGATCAAAGGACTGATAAAAAGAACCATTTTTAAGCAATTTTGTGGTGGGGAATCCATCGCTGAGTCGCTGAAGACTTCCAATGAACTTGCTAAATTCAACGTACAGACAATTCTAGATTACAGCATTGAAGGGAAGACTTCAGAAGAAGATTTTGACAGTACAGTAGATGAAATCATTGCCACGATCAAAGAAGGTGCGAAGAATAAAAACATTCCATTTGCCGTTTTCAAAGTGACCGGAATTTGTCGCTTTGATCTACTCGCACAAACAAATGATTCGAGCGCAATCCTTTCCGAAGATCAACAAGAACACTATGCAAAATTAATCGAACGCATCGATCGGATTTGTTCGGCTGCCAAAGATGCTAATGTGCCTGTTTTTATTGATGCGGAAGAATCGTGGATTCAAGATGGAATTGACCGGATCGCGCGACGAATGAGTCAAACATACAACCAAGAAAAAGCGATTGTCTACAATACATTACAAATGTACCGTCATGATCGCTTGGCGTTTTTTAAGAGCGAAATTGAACAAGCAAGAGCTGAAAACTACAAATTGGGAATGAAGATTGTCCGTGGTGCCTACATGGAAAAAGAACGTGAGCGTGCAGCACAGAAAGGATATCCATCGCCTATTCAACCTAACAAGGCAGCCTGTGATGAGGATTTTAATCGTGCTTTACGCTTGGCACTGGAAAATAGTGAAGTTGTTTCCATTTGCGCGGGAACGCACAACGAGGAAAGTTCACTACTTCTAAGCGAGTTAATGACTGAGTTCAAGATCTCTAAAGATGATCCACGGGTGTATTTTGCGCAATTGTTAGGAATGAGTGACCATATTTCGTTTAATTTGGCTCACGAAGGATATCAAGTTTCAAAATATGTTCCTTACGGACCAATTAGAGAGGTATTGCCATATCTTTTACGAAGAGCTGATGAGAATACTTCTGTCGCTGGACAAACGACAAGAGAGCTTTCCCTAATCATGAAAGAACGGGAACGAAGAAAGAAATAGCTAATCGATGATAAAAAAAAACGCTGGGAGTTCCCAGCGTTTTTTTTTTATGTTAAGTGATTAGTTATCTTAATACATTCACGTGTCCAATGTCCATAATTCGTTCATCGGTTTCAATGGTCTTAAATTCAATCTTCCACGTGTACGTTCCGTCCTGAACTACATAGTTTCCAGCGTAGGTTCCATCCCATCCTTTATCCACATCGTGTGATTCAAAAATAATTTCTCCCCAACGATTGAAAATAAGTAATGAATAATCGTATGGATCATATCCCGAGGTGAAGACAGGTTTGAAGAACTGGTTGTAACTGTCATTATCTGGCGTAAATGTATTCGGTACATAATAGATTACTTCTAATCGCACTCTTACATGTCCGTACGCCGTGTCAGCGCATCCTGCGTCCGAAGAGGCAATTAGCATCACCGTATAATTTCCTGATTCATCTGGGTAGGTGTGTGATGGGTTAGTTGCACTGGAACTTGCTGTACCATCTCCAAAGTGCCATTCATAAGAAGATGCTCCCGTAGAATTATTGAAGAAATGTACTTCTGTATTTAACGACGAGATATCAGAATAAGGTGGTGTAAAAGCAGCATTTGGACTTTCTTCCAACGTAAAGGCATCAACTACTGTAGTTGAAGCTGTACATCCCCCTGCATTAGTCGTTGTCAACGTAACATTGTAACTTCCATAATCTGATAATGTCATTGTGATAGGACCACATCCATTGATTGGAGCCATTCCTGACAATTGCCAAACGCAGTTCGCACTGACTCCAGGCGTCGTATTTGTCAAAGTAACGATGAATGGTTCACAGATAGGAGCATCCACCGTAAAAGAAGGAACGGGGATGGGTGAAACTGTGATTAACAGGTTATCGCTGTTTTCACACCCATTCGCATCGGTTCCAATCACTGTGTAAACACCATTTGTTGGCGTAAACGCAACGCCGTCAGTAACACCGTTGTCCCAAACATAGTCAACCGCACCCGAAGCGTTAAGCGTAACGTCATCTCCATCACACGCTGTGATGTCAGCTCCTGCATTCACGTTTGGTAAACCATTTACGGTTATTGTCACTGATCCAACTTGGTCCTGTCCACAATTGTTCACGCTTGATTCCTCTACATGTAACAAGTTGTAGACATAGGTTCCAGCAGGACTGTTTGGTGCAGTCACTACTGCCGTGTTTCCTGCACCAGAATTTGCGGTCAAATCTGGACCACCATTAATATTGTACGTGAAAGTATAAGGCGCAGTGCCATCAGCCCCTGTAAAGGTAATCTGAGGAGCTACATCGTTCTCACAAATAGTTGCGGTTCCTGTGATGGTAGCCGTTGGTGGATCGTTCACAAAAACTTCCATATTATCCGTTCCAATACAACCATTCGCATCTGTTCCAACAACAGTATAGGTCGTGTTGACCAAAGGAGAAACATCAAAATTGTTTCCTACCCCAAGACCATTGTCCCATGAATAGTTTACGGCACCTGACGCGCTTAATGTCGTTTCAGCACCTATGCAAATCGTCACATCATTTCCTGCATCAACAATCGGTGTTGGGTTCTCAGTCACATTGTAAGTAGCTGAAGTTCCCGAACAACCGAAGCCGTTTGTCACAGTTAAGGTAATTGGATTGTCAGCAGCAGTCACATCAATCGACTGTGTATTGTCGCCTGTTGACCAGTCGTAAGTAGTATAAACAGCGTCCGCTGAAATCGTAGCAGTAAATCCTTCGCAGTAATCAACATCTCCAGTGATAGAAGGTGTTGGATTTGGATTAATTGTAATTGTCACCGAACCAACTTGATCCTGACCACAATTATTTGCACTGGACTCCTCTACATGTACTAGGTCGTACACATACGTCCCCGCCGGATTGTTTGGTACAACTACCACGGCATCGTTACCTGCTCCTGAGCTGACTGTCAAATCAGTACCACCGTTGATCGTATAAGTGAATATATAAGGTGCAGTCCCGTTTGCTCCAGTAAAGGTAACTTCTGGAGAAACATCGTTGACACAAATAGTTGCTGTTCCAGTGATATTAGCCGTTGGTGGATCATTCACGGTAACTTCCATATCATCTGTTCCAACACAACCATTGGCATCCGTTCCAGTAACCGTATAAATTGTATTCACAACCGGAGAAACATCAAAATTATTTCCAGCTCCCAATCCATTGTCCCACGAATAAGTAGTGGCGCCTGATGCCGTCAAAGTGGTTTCATCGCCTAAACAGATTGTGACATCATTTCCTGCATCAACAATCGGTGTTGGATTTTCAGTCACGTTGTAAGCCACTGAAGTTCCCGAACAACCGAAGCCGTTTGTCACAGTTAAGGTGATTGGATTGTCAGCAGCAGTCACATCAATCGACTGTGTATTATCACCTGTTGACCAGTCATACGTTGTATAAACGGCATCCGCTGAAATTGTTGCAGTAAATCCTTCACAGTAATCAACATCTCCAGTGATAGAAGGTGTTGGATTTGGATTAATTGTAATTGTTGCTGAACCGACTTGCGACTGTGAACAGTTCGTTGCACTTGCATCTTCGACGCTTACCAAATTATACGTGTATGTCCCTGAAGGAGAATTGGGCACTGATATCACCGCATCATTTCCTACTGACACCACGACGATATCTGCACCTCCATTGATGTTGTATGTATATGTATACGGTGCCGTACCGTTTGCACCAGTAATGGTAACATCTGGTGAAGGATCATTGTCACAAATTGCTGTTGTTCCAGCAATTGTTGCTGTTGGTAATGGGTTGACTGTAATTTCCACCTCATCTGTATTTGAGCAACCATTTGCATCTGTTCCTGTAACTTCATACGTTGTAGTCACAGTTGGCGAAACATTAAAGTTATTACCGATTCCGAGTCCATTGTCCCATGCATAGCTATCAGCTCCTGTTCCTTGAAGTACAGTGGATTCGCCGTTACACAACGTTACATCAGCACCAGCGTTCACCACAGGAAGCGGATTTACAACCAAGGTGACATTTGCTGTACTGTCACAACCATTTGGAAGTGGGAAAGTAGCAGTATACACTCCCGCAGTTGATTCCATGTTTCCGTGGATATTAATTGACTCTCCTTGACAAATTTCAATGGAAGAATTGTATACCAGTACGTTATTCTCAGCAACGTTATATGCTGGTGAGATACCCGTACAACCGAATCCATTTGTCACCTCTAGGGTAATTGGATTGTCCGCAACAGTTACAGTAATGTTTTGCGTATTATCACCCGTCGACCAGTTGTAAGATGCATAAGTCGCATCCGAGGAAACTGTAGCACTAGTTCCTTGACAATACTCAGTGTCACCATCAATGAACGGAGTTGGATTTGGATTAACCGTCACATTTTCTGTAGAAGACTGCGGACAAATGCCTGTGGTTGTATATTCAACTGTATAAGTTGTTCCACCAACTTCATTTGAAATTTCTCCTGTTGCTCCATTTACTGTTGCTCCATCTCCAGGAACTGGGTTGAAAACAAATGATCCACCAAGATCTCCTGTGACATTCGCAACATTTGTCGCACCCTCACAGAAATCTGTCAATAAAAAGGACGGATCTCCAAGCGGATTCACTGTTACATTTTCAATAGTCGATTGCGGGCAAATACCTGCGGTGGTATATTCAATTGAGTAACTAGTACCACCTACTCCATTCGTAATTTCTCCCGTTCCTCCATTTACTGTTGCTCCATCTCCTGGTGCGGGATTGAAAGTAAACGTACCTCCAGCAGTTACAATACCTGTCGCACTGTTCGCAGCACTCTCACAAAAATCAGTTAACGTAAAAGACGCATCATCAAGCGGATTGACTGTAACAGTTTCTGTTGTTGCATCGAAACACACACCTGCCGTTGTATACTCAACGGTATACGTCGTACCTCCTACTCCATTAGTTATCTCTCCTGTTCCAACATTGATAGTAGCTCCATCTCCAGGTGCTGGATTAAACGTAAATGTTCCACCTGCTGAACCAACAATTGTTGCTGAGTTCGCTGCACCTTCACAATAATCAGTTAAGGTAAATGTTGCATCTTCTAATGGGTTGATTGTAATTGTAAAGTCCTCTGAAGCTCCCACACAACCATTTGCGGTTGGAGTGACAGTCACGGTTCCAACAATTGGAGCAGCACCCGCATTGACACCGTTAAACGATGCAATGTTTCCTGTGCCATTCGCACCTAGACCAATCCCAGTATTTGTGTTTGTCCAATCGTATTGTGTTCCACCAACGGCTCCAGTGAAAGTCACTGAAATTGCCGTTCCAGCACATTCTTCGATGTCAGTAATTGGATCCACTGTTGGAGTTGGATTGACTGTAACCGTTTCTGTTGTTACATCAAAACAAACACCTGCTGTGGTGTATTCGACCGTATAGGTTGTTCCTCCTACTCCATTCGTGATTTCTCCAGTTGTTCCATTAATGGTTGCTCCATCTCCAGGTGCTGGATTAAATGCAAACGTTCCTCCAACTGAACCGACAATCGTCGCTGAGTTCGCTGCGCCTTCACAATAATCAGTTAAGGTAAATGTTGCATCTTCTAATGGATTGATTGTAATTGTAAAGTCTTCTGAAACTCCTACACAACCATTTGCGGTTGGAGTGACAGTAACTGTTCCAACAATCGGAGTAGCGCCAGCATTGACACCGTTGAAGGATGCTATATTTCCTGTGCCATTCGCAGCTAGACCAATTCCTGTATTTGTGTTTGTCCAATCGTACTGTGTTCCACCAACTGCTCCTGTGAAAGTTACTGAAATTGCCGTTCCAGCACATTCTTCGATGTCAGCAATTGGATCCACTGTTGGAGTTGGATTAACTGTAACCGTTTCTGTTGTTACATCAAAACAAACACCTGCTGTGGTGTATTCGACCGTATAGGTTGTTCCTCCTACTCCATTCGTGATTTCTCCAGTTGTTCCATTAATGGTTGCTCCATCTCCAGGTGCTGGATTAAATGCAAACGTTCCTCCAACTGAACCGACAATCGTCGCTGAGTTCGCTGCGCCTTCACAATAATCAGTTAAGGTAAATGTTGCATCTTCTAATGGATTGATTGTAATTGTAAAGTCTTCTGAAACTCCTACACAACCATTTGCGGTTGGAGTGACAGTAACTGTTCCAACAATCGGAGTAGCGCCAGCATTGACACCGTTGAAGGATGCTATATTTCCTGTGCCATTCGCAGCTAGACCAATTCCTGTATTTGTGTTTGTCCAATCGTACTGTGTTCCACCAACTGCTCCTGTGAAAGTTACTGAAATTGCCGTTCCAGCACATTCTTCGATGTCAGCAATTGGATCCACTGTTGGAGTTGGATTAACTGTCACTGTCTCTGTTGTTACATCAAAACAAACACCTGCCGTTGTGTACTCTACAGTGTAGGTTGTCCCTCCAACTTCGTTGGAAATCTCTCCAGTAGTTGGATTGATCGTCGCTCCATCTCCTGGTGCTGGATTGAAGGTAAATGTTCCTCCTGTTGTTCCAGTAATCGTTGCTGAGTTCGCTGCACCTTCACAAAAATCTGTTAACGTGAATGTGGCATCTTCTAATGGGTTGATCGTTATTGTAAAGTTTTCTGAAATCCCAGTACAACCGTTTGCGGTTGGAGTAACCGTAACCGTTCCTACAATTGGAGTAGCCCCTGCATTGACACCGTTAAACGATGCTATATCTCCTGTGCCATTCGCAGCTAGACCTATTCCAGTATTTGTATTTGTCCAATTGTATTGTGTTCCACCTACAGTGCCTGTGAAAGACGCTGAAATTGGGGTTCCAGCACATTCTGCTATGTCAGCAATTGGATCAACTGTTGGTGTAGGATTGACAGTTACTGTTTCTATTGATGAATCGAAACAAACACCAGGTGTTGTATACTCGATACTATAGGTAGTTCCTCCAACCTCATTGGAAATCTCACCAGTTGCACCATTGATCGTTGCTCCATCTCCAGGCGCTGGGTTGAAAGTAAATGTTCCACCAGCTGTTCCTGTAACAGTAGCAGAATTCGCTGCACCAGCACAGAAATCAGTTAGCGAAAATGTGGCATCTTCTAAAGGTGTAACTGTCACTGCAATTGTTGCAGAGTTAGAGCATCCTGTATTAACATTCGTTACATCAACAGTAAAGATCTCACCATTCGTCGCATTTGAAACAACTGGATTTTGATCTGTTGTGTTTGTTATTGTAGAACCGCCATTGCTAGACCAAAGCCATTCAGTTGCCTCACCACCAGTTTCTCCAAGTTGAATTGTTGAAACACCGTCATCACAAATTGGACTGTCTTCAGTTGGAACCACTAGAGGCAATGGATTTATCGACAATGCAAAGGTTTCTGTTCCCCAACATGTTGCAGCAGGCGACTCATACTGAATTGTATATGTTCCAGGAGTGGATGCCGCCAAATTTATCAATCCTGTAGCAGGATTAATGACTATTCCTGCTGGTGTAGCCGAAAAAGAACCTCCTGCAACACCGGTGATTACCGGAAGCGGGTTTGGTTCATCTTGGCAATACTTAAAATTATACGAAAATGAAGCATCCTGAAGTCCAGTAAAAACTCCAGAAACAGTTATTACACAGCCACTTTCATCTGTAACATCGTAGGAATAAGCATCCCCATCAAGTAAACCTTGAATGGTAATCGTTCCGCCATTTCCTGCAGACGTATTGACAAACGAAGCATTATTTGGTACCAAAGTAAATGGAACAATATTAAAGGTAGATCCATTACACTGAGGTGAACCTCCTGTCAGTGTCGCTGTTGCTGTTCCCGCGAAACAATCTTGGGTTGTTACAGCGTTGACTGGTGCCAATGAAGTAAGTGGCCATGCTGGACCAATATCATAACAAATGAATCCGCTAGGCATGTATTGAATAGCATAATAAACACTTGGCGCAACATATGAATAGATTGAAATTGGTGCGTACCAATACGTACCACAATCTCCGAATATATTGGTTTCTGTCCAGCCTCCTGAGATATCCATATCAACAAATCCTAAGAAACATGGATCTGAATTCAAATCAAAGGGAGGATTCACCGAAGGTGGGCAGGAAAACATCCCCATTCCTATAGCTGGATTGTATGGTACACCAGGGAAAGAAAAATCATCGTGTGGAATAAAATTACCATTTGGTGTTACAGTAAATACTTCTCCAAAACACATTTCATATGGTGCTGAAGGATCCCCTGTAGTTGTCTCAGTAAAGGTTCCAATGTCAACAGGGCATTCGCAGTTGGCTGGGTCATTATAAGAAAGAGATTGCATAGAGCAACCAGGATTATCTGAAAACACCGCAGTTACCGTACAATTCGTTCCGCCTGCTGGTACAATTCCCGGAAACGAGTATGTCTGCGGGCTTGTAAATGGGGCATTATAAACGTCTGTTGCCCCTGTGCAGCTGTTTGTGAATGTTAATGTACCCGTTGTTGGTGGACTTTGAAACTCCACAAATCCATCCACCAAAAAAGTTCCTGGAACAGGATCACATGCATGCTGTTGAATTGACATATATGTAAATGCGCATAAACATTCTGGTGCGGTGTACGATAAATCAAGAGCACAACTTGGATCCGCTGAGAAGTAGGCCGTTATATCACACGCCAATCCATTGGCATCAGACCCGGTGAGATTATACATGTATGTTCCTTCGTTCGAAGCATTTACCGCAAAGGGCGCACTTGCAACAACCACTTGGTTTCCGTTGCAGTCGACAACTATTAAATCACCTGTTGTTGGTGGATCATCAAAATCGATTTGTCCTGAAACAGAATAGGTATCATTTGCAGGATCACATGCACTGATGGTCGCGTCAAAATAATCCATAAAACATGGTGGATTATTGACAATGTCGCAATCAGTAGAACCTGTCCCACCAACCTGCGTTAATGTTACATCCTGAACTACGCTGGCGTAATTGGTAATCAGCATGATGTACACTTCTCCGACCTGAGCATTCGGAATAGATGGTGATTCATTGTTCGTCGAAGAGTAGCTACAATCAACTTGATTTCCAGCTCCAAGCGTACCACAGTTTGCTTGCGCTGCAGCTAAATTCGGGTATGGCCCCCAAATGATAAAATCAATATCGGAAGGCGCAAACAAGTTCATATCAATGTTACCATTGGTGGCAATCTCAAAATAATACCAGCTCGGATTTGGTTGAGTAGCCAAACATCCATAATTATTTCCTGGTTCCGCAGTTGTCCCTGTATTCGCAGTGAAATTAGCCCCCACATCCGTACAGATAGGATCCATAGCAGCGCATGTTGCACCTTGAGAAAATAGAATAGTGGGGAAAAGAACTAAACTAAGTAGTAGTAATTGTTTCATCACCTTATTAATTTAGTTTAGCTTGTAAAGCGGTCTTCTTCGCATTTAAATCTGCCTTCGTCTCATCCATTTGATCAAACCAACCAGAATCTATTGCTTTCTGTTTCTCTTCAGGAGAACTATTAACGAAAGCAATTTTCTGATCAATCATCTCAATATGACGGTCGATTTTGGTGATTTCATTTTGATAATACTGATTATCATGCGTAACTTGAGATTCGCCAGCCCTAACTGAAATAGTGGTGGTTTTTTCGGTGATTGTTTTGCTACCACCTTGTGGTGTTGCGACAAGGGATTCGGGTTGAGCAACCAATATTGCTCTTTCTGGTTTTTCTTCTTGTGCATTTAGAGCGGTGCAAAAAGAACAAGCCAGAACAAACATGGAGAGTTTTTTCATTTTTATAGTTTTAGCGTTCACCTGCTAAACGTAAAATATTTAACAGAGTAGCCTAAAAGTAAGAAAAAAAATGAAAAAACCTATACTTTTAAATAATCCGTGTCTCAACTAGCCGACTGGCAATCAATTGAATTGCCCTACATACAAGAGATCGAAGTCTTCTTGTTCAATTATGAACACATTCGAATTTTCAAATCCATCGCCTTTTGCTAATTGCTTCATTACGAAATCATTCATAATAAGGTTAACATCGTCTCTTTCCATGAAAAAATGATTGCAGAAATAAAGCATTACATCGTATCCTTGAACAGCCATTTTCGTCAAATCGGTCTTGTATTTCGATCGGTAAACTCGGTTTAAAGCAACAACATCTTCTTGGTAGTAGTGCAGATAATTAGGACTTGGGTAATGAAAATTATATTTATTTTTATAAATGTTATTGACATCTGTAAAGTTTACCCATTCCTTCGTTCCGTAAACAAACAAATCGTCGGAATTTGATCTAAATGCAGATCGATTCAGATTGTTCATAAACTTCATGGCAGTGGATTTGTCTACCGACGGTACAACAAAACGCGTGTTTACACCTCTTTTAATGTAAGTGTTAAATCCATCTATAGTAGTTTCTATTAATTGAGAACGATTTCCGGGAACTTTTGCCTCGTTGAATGTTTTTCGAAACGCTTCATACAAGGGTAAACTTTTCTTGTCATTTGGTTTGACAAGTACGATGTTGTCTTTCACATGATTGGTAGCTAAATACATAGCTAGCCCATTGATGAGCGTTATGTTGGATGGTACCGCCGCATAGAAGTAAGGATTACCCTCCAATGCTTCTGAATCACTCGCAACGGGACAAACCATTCTAATTTTTCGCTCCTTGCAAAATTGTGCAACTTGATTAATGTTGTCACCGATCAGTGGTCCGATGATCATATCCACTTCATTAAAAATCTCCTTTCTAAGCAAATTTTGAATGGTAAGTGAATCATTTCGCGTGTCAAATATATGCACCTTAGCATTCAGTCCTTTCGCCTCTAGTGAATCAATAGCCAACTGCATTCCCATATAAAATTGCGTAGACAAATCTGCTACATATTCGGAGTATCCTTTGCCATATTCTAAAAATAATGGAAGTAACACGGCAATCGTATATTCATCCTTTTTCAGCAACGGCGTCTGACCATCGGTATTGGTCTTTAAATGATCTGGTACATCCTTAATTCCCACCTTGTCAATTCTTTCGCTGGTTACAGGAATGATAAGCACTTGTCCCGCCTTCACCGTAGAATTCTTCAGTCCATTCACCTTCATGATCTCGTCAATAGAAACCATAAATCGCTTTGAAATGGAATACATTGTTTCATGTGCCAAAACGACGTGACGAACAGTTGAATCACTAAAGGTAATTTGAACCTCTTCTACATTACCTTCTTCATCACTTGTTTCAACAATAAAAGGATTCGGAATTTCTTCAATCGGCTCTTCAACGATCTCGACTGTTTCCACTTCTTCTGTTTGCGTATGCGTCCCTGGTACTTTAATCACTTGACCTTTTTGCAGGCCTTCAGCTAACTCAGGATTTAACTCAATCAAGCGATCTATTGTTGTATTGAATTTTTTAGAGATTCCATAAAGCGTTTCACCTTTCTGAACTTTATAGTCCGAGATTGTTTCGACTTTAGTTTCAGCAACTTCAATTTTTGGAATGAATACGCTCTGATCTACTTTTAACCCGTCGGTAAGCGAAGGATTCTCGGCGACAATCGTTTCTACAGAAACTCCATACATCTGTTGGAGTCCCCACAGCGTGTTGCCCGCCTCCACTTTGTGTTCGTAGTATTTCTTACCGTCTTTAACGACTTCTTTGGCAACACCAGGTTGCGCAAAAACGGACAAAGAACAAAATGTAATGAGGGTTAAAAGTAATAAACGCATAGTTCAAATATATATAATTGAATTTACAATCCTTATGCCAAGAAGCGGTTATTCCCACTCAATAGTCGCAGGTGGTTTTGAGCTGATATCATAAGTGACTCTATTTATACCTTTCACTTGATTGATAATTCTGTTGGAAACCTTCGCTAAAAACTCATACGGTAAATGACACCAATCTGCTGTCATTCCATCTGTCGAACTCACTGCACGCAAAGCTACAGCATTTTCATAAGTTCTTTCATCTCCCATCACTCCTACCGACTGAATTGGAAGAAATATTGCTCCAGCCTGCCAAACATCATCGTACAATCCATCTTCTTTTAATGAAGAAATAAAAATATGATCAACATCTTGTAAAATCGCGACTTTCTCTGGTGTGATATCTCCTAAAATTCTGATTCCAAGTCCAGGACCTGGGAATGGATGTCTCCCCAAAATGTTTTCATCGATATTCATGGAACGACCGATTCTTCTTACTTCGTCTTTGAACAATAACCTCAACGGTTCAATCACTTTTAGTTTCATGTAGTCTGGAAGTCCGCCTACATTGTGGTGTGATTTTATAGTTGCACTCGGTCCACCTGATGACGAAACCGATTCAATCACATCAGGATAAATTGTTCCTTGTCCCAACCATTTAGCATCTTTCACCAGTTTCGACTCTTCGTCAAACACATCGATAAACACCTTTCCAATTGCTTTTCGCTTCGCTTCAGGATCGGTTAAGCCTTTTAATTCAGCATAGAACTTTGACGAAGCATCAACACCTTTCACATTCAGTCCCATTCCTTTGTAGGATTCTAGTACAGAAGCAAATTCATTCTTGCGCAACAATCCGTTATCGACAAAAATACAGTGCAGGTTCTTTCCAATCGCTTTGTGCAATAACACCGCAGCTACAGATGAATCAACGCCTCCAGATAATCCTAAAATTACGCTATCATCACCGATCTGCTCTTTCAAACGTGCAACGGTTTCTTCCACGAATGAATCTGGCGTCCAATCTTGCGCACAACCACAAACATTCACTAAAAAGTTCTTCAACAAAATTGTTCCTTCCGTCGAATGATATACTTCTGGGTGAAACTGAATTCCAAATGTTTGTTCGTTCTCAATTTCAAAACCAGCAAATTCTACATCTTTCGTACTAGCTATTACTTTGTAACCCGCTGGAACTTTTTTTATCGTATCACCGTGCGACATCCACACCTGCGATCCTTCAGTCATTCCTTTGGTTAATATATTCTCTTGGTCTACAAAAGATAAATTTGCGCGACCGTATTCTCTAATGGTTGAAGGAAGTACTTCGCCTCCAAAATTACTTGCTAAGTATTGTGCTCCAAAACACACGCCCAATAAAGGCAATTTTCCCTTTATTTTAGTCAAATCAGGTTTAGGAGACGCTGCATCTCTAACTGAAAATGGACTTCCTGAAAGAATAACGCCTTTGGTGTTATCAGTGAGCTCAGGACACTTGTTCCAAGGGTGAATTTCACAGTAAATATTCAGTTCACGGACTCTACGTGCAATCAATTGAGTGTACTGCGATCCAAAGTCAAGTATTATTATTTTTTCATGCATGCGGCAAAGATAATCTGAATCGTGTTATTTACTGCCATTAAATATGTGTTTTTTTAGTTCGTGTATTTTTAAGTGATTAAAAGATTTAAGATATATTTACAGCCTATTTCAATTTTGAAGATTGAATTGAAACAGCGCACCTAACTGCGTTTAATTAATTTAAAATGGAAAAACTTCGAGCTGATGGCAAGCGCACTCGGTTTAAGTAATGAAAACTATGTCAAATAAAATTAAATCGCTGTATCGATTTTTATCTAATAAATTTCAAACGATCCATCTGGATTACCCAGTAAATCCTACGCCAAGGTATGGACATGGAAAACCTCCGCATGCAGGACTCTATGAACTCATCAATGCGAATAGAGCGCAGTACGCGTCAAGGTTAACGGATTTTTTACAGTACCGTGACAAGATTCAGTCGATTCAAGATACTACTATTGAAAAAGATGAGAATAATCCAACTTGGAACAATCACTTTCTACCTGGATTGGACATCGTTGGGATCTATGGAATGATTGCGACATCAAAACCATCGACATACATCGAAATAGGATCAGGCAATTCAACCAAAGTTGCTCGAAAAGCAATTACCGAAAATAATCTTGCAACGAAAATCACGTCGATTGATCCTTTTCCTAGAGCAAACATTGATCATTTAGCAGATACAGTTATTCGATCGCCGTTTGAAAACTTAAAGGAAAATCAGTTTATTATAGACAGTTTAGGTGAGAATGACATTTTGTTCATTGACAATTCACACCGTGTTTTCCCGAATTCTGATGCGATGATTTGCTTTCTAGAAATTCTTCCACGTCTAAAAAAAGGTGTAATCGTTCATATTCACGATGTTTATTTGCCGTACGATTACCCTCAATTTATGTGTGACAGGTTTTACAACGAACAGTATTTATTAGCAGCTTTTATTCTTGCCAATCCAGAGAAATTCAAAACGGTTCTTCCTAACTTCTTTATCAGCGAAGATTCAGAACTCGCTGGAATAATTGCCCCGGTATGGGAACATTCAAATCTGAAAGGTGTCGAAAAGCACGGAGGTTCGTTCTGGTTACAAATAAATTAGGCTAGTCGCAGCTATCTGTCGCATAAATAGACAATTTGTCATGAAATCACTCTTTGGAATAATTTGTGACAACACACAGCAATATTAATAGACTATAAACTTCTTCGAGTACGTATATTTCATTAATTTTACCTCTCGATTTTAATCTAATAAAATGGCATTCAACATATTCAAAAAAATCCTTGGTGATAAGTCTGCAAAAGACCGTAAAGAGTACCAACCATCTATTGATAAAGCAAATGAATTTCAGGCAGCACTTCGCTCCATTTCAGACGATGCACTAAGGGGTAAAACTGCCACTTTTAAGGAACTGATTCAAAAAGCAATTCAACCATTGGAAGATGAGTTAAGTCAACTTAAAGCAACTGCCTCTGATATTTCTACTCCAGTGCAGGACAAAGAAGTGCTGTTCGAATCCATTGATAAATTAGGAAAAACGATTGACGAAAAGATCGAAGAAGTATTAGAAGAAATTCGCCCAGAAGCTTTTGCGGTAGTGAAAGAAACTGCCAGACGTTGGTCAGAAAACGGGAAGTTAGAAGTCACTGCGCAACAATTTGATAAAGATTTAGCAGCTTCAAAAGATGGAATTATCATAGAAGGTGACAAAGCCATTTGGAGCAACACATGGAGTGCAGCAGGTGCTCAGACGACTTGGAACATGGTGCATTACGATGTCCAACTGATGGGTGGTGGTGTTTTGCACCGTGGAAATATTGCTGAGATGCAAACGGGTGAAGGGAAAACATTGGTTGCAACATTGCCAGTTTACTTGAATGCGCTTTCAGGTAAAGGAGTTCACGTGGTTACTGTCAATGATTATTTGGCGAAACGTGACTCGGAATGGATGGGACCATTGTACCAATTTCATGGATTGTCAGTTGATTGTATTGACAAGCACAGACCAAATTCTCCAGAACGTAAAAAAGCATATTTGTGTGACATTATTTTCGGAACCAACAATGAGTTCGGATTTGACTACCTGCGAGACAATATGGCAGCAAGTCCAGATGACCTTGTTCAACAAAAACATCACTTCGCAATTATTGATGAGGTCGATTCGGTATTGATTGACGACGCGAGAACACCTTTGATTATTTCAGGACCAACTCCTCGTGGAGATGAGCATGAGTTTCATCAACTGAAGCCGCGTGTAGAAAACATTGTAACGGAGCAACGAAAATTTGTGACGCACTGCCTAGCTGAAGCTAAAAAATTATTGACAGTTATCAATGGTAACGTCGAAAATGGGAAAGATGCCAAACAAATGTTGGAAGAAGGTGGAATTGCCCTGCTTCGCGCATTTAGAGGTCTCCCAAGAAATAAAGCATTGATTAAATACCTTTCTGAGCCTGGAATTAAAGCACATCTCCAAAAAACGGAGAACTTCTATATGCAAGAGCAAGGAAAGCATATGAAGAAAATTGACAAAGAGCTTTTCTTTGTAATTGACGAGAAAAACAATACGATTGAACTTACAGACAAAGGAATTGATTTGATTTCGGGGAATGAAGACAGAGAATTCTTCGTGATGCCAGACATCGGTTCTGAAATTGCTCAATTGGAAAAAGAAAAATTAGCTCAAGATAAATTTCTAGAGAAAAAAGATGCATTGATTCGCGATTACAGCATTAAATCGGAACGAATTCACTCCATCAATCAGTTATTGAAAGCATACACGCTTTTTGAAAAAGAAGTCGAATATGTAATCCTAGAAGGTAAGGTGAAAATCGTCGATGAACAAACGGGTCGTATCATGGAAGGTCGTCGTTACTCCGATGGATTGCACCAAGCGATTGAAGCGAAGGAAGATGTACAAGTCGAAGCGGCAACACAAACCTACGCATCGATTACTCTTCAGAACTATTTCAGAATGTACCACAAACTTTCGGGTATGACGGGTACAGCGGAAACGGAAGCGAAAGAATTTTGGGACATCTACAAACTAGATGTTGTCGTTATTCCAACAAATCGTCCAATTCAACGAAAAGACCAACATGATTTTGTATTCAAAACAGCGCGTGAAAAATACAATGCTGTCATTGAAAAAATAGAGGAATTGGTTGAAGCTAATCGTCCGGTTTTGGTCGGAACAACAACTGTAGAGATTTCCGAACTTTTAAGTCGAATGCTTAAAATGAAAGGAATCAATCACCAAGTATTGAATGCGAAGTACCACCAAAAAGAGGCGGAAATTGTTGCTGAAGCGGGGAAACCAAAAGCAGTTACAATTGCTACCAACATGGCTGGACGTGGAACGGATATTAAATTAGGTGAAGGTGTAAAAGAAGCGGGAGGTTTGGCTATCATCGGTACGGAACGTCACGATTCGAGACGTGTTGACCGTCAGTTGAGAGGTCGTTCTGGACGTCAAGGAGATCCAGGATCTTCTCAGTTCTTCGTTTCTTTGGAAGACGACTTGATGCGTAAATTTGGTTCTGAGAGAATTGCCAAATTAATGGATAGAATGGGATTGAAGGAAGGCGAAGTTATTACACACAGCATGGTTTCGAAATCCATCGAGCGCGCGCAGAAAAAGGTAGAGGAAAATAACTTCGGTATTCGTAAGCGTTTGCTCGAGTATGATGACGTTATGAACGCTCAACGTAAAGCAATTTACAAGAAACGTAAACACGCATTGTTTGGAGATCGTTTGGATTTAGACATCGACAACATGTTCTACGATACAAGTGAATCCATCGTTTATGCACATGATAAAAGCAATTTTGAAGCATTTGAACTGGACTTATTACGCGTTGTTGGGATTCAATCACCTGTCAGTGAATCTGAGTATGCATCTATTGACGATCGAACATTGGTAGACAAGGTGTATGATGCAATGAGAACCCATTACGATCGTAAAAATGAGCGAATCGCCGAAATGGCTTTACCACAAATTAAGCATGTTTTCGAAACGATGTCAGATAAATACCAAAACATTGTCTTGCCGTTGACAGATGGTAAAAAAGAGATGCCTTTGGTGATCAACCTAGAAAGTGCAGTGAAAAGTGGTGGGAAAGAGATTTCAAAGTCATTCGAAAAAAATATTATTCTTGGAATGATTGACAATGAGTGGAAAGAGCATTTACGAGAAATGGACGACTTGCGTTCTGCGGTAAATAACGCCCAGTACGAACAAAAAGATCCATTACTAGTGTACAAACTTGAGTCGTTCGAATTGTTTAAATCAATGTTGGGTAGATTAAATGGTGAGTCAATTGAATTGTTGATGAAGTTGAACTTAAAAGTCTCTCAAGAAATTGAAAGTACCAATAGAGCTGTCACACCCCAGAACAATTATGCACAAGCGCAAGCAACTTCTGCTCCTAGCAAAGAAATCGCTGGAAGAGAAGGATACAGTGAGGCAATTCAAAATTCTGGAAATCGAGAACCTGTGAAACAGCAACCTGTAGTTGCTGAAAAAACCGTCGGGAGAAATGATCCTTGTCCTTGTGGCAGTGGTAAAAAATACAAGCAGTGCCACGGGAAGTAGCATTGAACTAGCGTTGTGAAAAATTCCATTCGAAAAGTTTCAATTGTTGGATATGGGAATGTAGGTTCTCATCTCGTTAAAGCGTTTGAAGCGAATGGTGTTGAGGTGAGTAATGTTCTTGTACGAAAACTTCCTTCAAATGGTAGCGCTAATTTTATCACAAATTTTCAAGATCTTACGGCTGAACCATTTGTGCTTGTTTGTGTCCCTGATGACCAAATAAGTGAGGTCATTGCTTCCATTCCAGCGAATTGTTCAGTGGCTTACACGTCGGGGGCGACAGCAATAACTTCCTTACCAGAACGTGCTAACTTAGGTGTGTTTTACCCCTTGCAGTCCTTTACGAAAGGAATTGATGTAGACCTATCCAAAGTACCCTTTTTCATCGAAGCCAATAACGCAGAATTTGAAACGCAGCTTTCCGATCTAGCATCAGTGATAAGTTGCAATGTGAAACGTGCCACTTCTGATGAGCGCATGAAACTACACGTAGCGGCTGTGTTTGTCAACAATTTCTCCAATCATTTGTTTCATATTGCAAATTCTTATTTAGAAAGTCAAGCACTAGATTTCAACGATTTAAAACCGCTGATTGCTGAGACATTGCGAAAAATTGAAAAAGATTTGCCGTACAATGTACAGACGGGACCTGCACGCAGAGGTGACAAAAAAACGATTGATGAGCACCTAAAGCTATTAAACGGAATCGAAAAAGAACTTTATGCCTTGTTGACCAAGAGCATTCAACAAACCTACAAACCCGATGATAAGTTATAAAGAGCGATTAACAAAGGTGACCACTTTCATTTTCGATGTGGACGGAGTGCTTACCAACGGTGAAGTCCTTTTGTACAACGACGAAGTCGTTCGATCGTTAAATTCGCGCGATGGGTATGCCATTCAGTACGCCAAAAAAATGGGATATAGGATACTCGTTATCACAGGAGGAACATCGGAATCGCTAAAAAAAAGATTGCTTCTTTTAGGCTGTGAAGAGGTTGTGTTATCCTCAGAAAATAAGTTAGTTGATTACCAAAAATTGCAGGATAAATATCATTTTAGCGATGAGCAAGTCGTTTACATGGGTGATGACATTCCCGATTATCAAGTATTAAAGAGAGCGGGTGTCGCGACTTGTCCACAAGATGCAGCAGTTGAAGTGAAAGTCATTTGTCACTATCAATCACCGTTTGTAGGTGGAAACCGTTGTGTTCGTGATATAATTGAGCAGACATTACGTGTACAGGGCAAATGGTTTTCCGATTTGGCGTTTGAATGGTAAGAACTACCTCACCACTCTAATCTGACTGCGAACAGGGGTTAAATTCTCACCGCCTATTTCTAGCACATACATCCCAGAATTGAAACGAGAAACATCAATTTTCGATTTCATCGAGAACGTTTCAGTAGCTACTACTTGTCCAAGGGAATTATACAACCTGAAATAACTATAATTTCCGTTTTCAGTAGAAATGTTTACGACGTTGTTGCTTGGGTTCGGATACACAACAACATCATTCAGAAATTCGACTTCGTTCAATGCAACAACATTATTCACTGAAGAATCTCCCATTGCTGGAAAGCCATCATTTGGACCTATTTTATAAACAAAAATCTCATTTCCCCCAGAAATCACTCCAGTTGTGTAGCCTACCATTACAGCTCCACCATCACTTGTGCGTATAAGATTCCCTATAACATCAGGATTCTCATAGCCCAAGGCATAGGTACCGTCCCATATAAATCCAGCTTGAAGTTGTTTGGTGATGTTAATGTCGTTTCCTACTGGGTAGGTCAATGAAGTAACCACATGAAGTCCAATATAATAATCATCATCTACTCCATGTTGTGTAATACTTATGTTGTCAGCATCCCCTTCAGCGACAATATGATAACCACCACCGTGCACGTTATTCATATAGTGTATAAAATAATAGGGATCGATTCCATCCATACCATCACCTTCTGCCCCCCCTACACCGAGCAAACTGCTAGGTCCGTCAAATACAAAATCATTGATCCAGTGATCTCCTGTATTACCTACAGTATCTTGCCAATAAACGGTTCCATCTTCGTGCAGGAATAAGAGAAATCCTTTGGTCATTAGCGAATCCTCTATATAGGTATGACCACCAATAACAAACGTTGAATCGTCATAAGCCTTAATACATGTTGCGAAATCAGGACCTGGACCACCAAACGTTTTTGTCCAAAGCGTATCGCCATCAATATCCGTTCGAACAATATAAATATTCTGATTATCGGTTTCATTCGAACTCGTCTCCCCAACCATAATCGTTCCAGTATCTCTCGTCAATGCAGCGTCATGAACCCGCTCCCAGCCAGTTCCGCCGTACGATCTTTCCCACTCAATGAGTCCATCTTCATCGACTTTAACCAAATAATAGTCAAAATCACCCGTTCCAAACGAGTTCGTATATCCGCAAATGAAAAAGCCGAAATCCTCCTTGTACAAAACACGCCTTCCAGATTCAGACTCAGCACCGCCGTAATGGTTCGACCAAATATAATTTCCCAAGCTGTCAATTTTCATTAAAAATGCTTGAGCGGAACCACTGAAACTACTTGATGAACCAGTAATTACGTAACTGCTATCCTCCAACTGCACAATATCCTGGCCTTGATCTGAACCATTGTTCGTATATAGGTTGAAAAACTGTATCTGTCCGTAGCAGAGCGTGCTACCAGTGAGTACTATGATTAAACTAATTAAAATGCGCATGATAATCGAATAAAAAATGATTGTCCACTTGAATTCTTTGTCACCCATCCAGCCACATTCTCTGAACTCAATCCCACAGAATAGTTGTTGAATCGTGCTCCAGCGTATATGCCACCTCGCAGTTTTCCAAAACCACCATAGGATAAATTTGCACCAACGTTAAGCCACTTCGCTGCTTTGAAATCTACTCCGCCGAACACATACGGACTGTATAAAAGTGTTGTATACAAGCGGATTCCAAAAAACGATTGCCATTTCTCTTGTTGCATATGATCGACAATTTTGGCAATTTGTATGAAGCCAGGCAACATCTGTGTACGGTTCTTTTCAGTTGAGCGGATTCCCAAAGTATCTAAGAAACTGAAGGTCGTATCCTGGAAAATAGATGTCTCTCCCATCAAATCATCGAAGGTCAAACCGCTAAACGTGAGCGTCGTGTCAAACTCATACACTTTCTGCTTTTCATACATGTACGCAACGCCTAAATTACTTGCCTTCAACTGAATAACGGCTGTACGGTCTTTGAGCCAGTTCACCGAAGTTTTGAGATCAATATCGACCCCAATGCCTATTCCCTGATTGAACTTCTTTGAGTTGGTTTGTTCGAAACTCCCTTGCAGCAGTAGGTCAATAGTTTCGCCATCTCCGTGCTGGTAAAACTCTGCCTTTCTTAGTTCAGAAGAAATGCGGTTACTAATGTTGTAAAAATTTAGGGAAACGCTGGATTTAGATTTGGCGCTTATTAACCCAAATCCTACCTTTTGGTAAGTCATCGTTGAAAATCTAGAGCCTGAAAAATCCATGGTGTCACCTAAATAACGTTCATTGCCATAGAAAATAGCACCGAACAAATCTTTGGAATAAATTGCCCCACCAAATGTGTTATAGCCAACCTTCACATTAAATCCCCAATCTTTCGATTTAAAAATGCGTTTCGTATAATTTCTGTATTCAATTTCACTCCCTAAAACAGCTCCAATACGGTTAATCGCACCATGTCGATCGAATGAGTTATCCTTGATGTCTTCTGTGATATGTCCACCTCTTACAAATTTTGAGAGCATATCATTTTGAATGGAAGTTCCATAATAATCAGCTCCGCCGTCAAGGATGATTTCATGGTTCAGTTCCAGCGTATCGTAATTGATGGGCATTAATTGAGCGTTTGCAACACCTGACATTATCGCAGTACAGCAAACAAGAAGTTGAACAGATCTATACATCCTTAAAATTTCATTTCAGTGGTCAACTTGGCTCTTAGCTTCACTGCTAAAAATGCTCCAACAGGAATTTGCATTGGCTCGTTGGCATTCGTTACAGGGTTTTCCGTAGCAAAACGAGCTTCCACGATCACCCTTTTAACATCGTTTATCTTGCTAAATCCTTCTTCAGACAAATAGAATTTCAATTCAGAATCTGCCACGTTAAAATTATGGCTAGCGTTGAAACTCCCAAATTGCGCAGACTTGAGGGGTTGTGAAGCAATGATCGTATGTAAAACAGCACCCGATTCACTTAACAAATATAACTTAACCGTTCCACCAATAGGAAAACTGTTGCTCGCATTAAGCGTTAGTTCCCCAGAAGTGATTCTCGTTTTTTCAGGGTCCTGATTTAACTTCAAATCAAACGTGTCGCGAATCAATAAATCATTGACACCAATTGCCAAGGGCATGGTCGCTTTGAGGTTAACTTTTAGTCTACTCGTTGGAAAGAGTTCATCATATCCTCCGGAAGCATTTCCCCATGGATTGATTTGAAACTTATAAGCCAATAACTGCTTGGCACCCAAATTACCAATATAGCTTTCAACATTACTATTGCCACCATTAAAATAAAGCGATTTCACTGAAGGTGTTAATGTAGACCAGCTGCCCATTGCAGGACTTATATTAAACGCTGACCCAACATATGGGCTTACCAAATTTACACTTGTACCAGAACTATTTTGATTCACAAAACTCAGTATCGTTCCAGAGGCACTGACTTTAATCCCGTTTTCAACCCTAAACTCAAGTGCCGTATTTGGGATATCGATTGTGCCCTCTGCAATACCAGCGAGCGCATCGATGAACACATCTGTGGTATCATGAATGATTCTACTTCCGAAATATCCTCTGGCATAACTGACGTTGACATCGCGAAAAGTAGCTTCAAAATTCATAATATGAGCTGGTGTAACAACTACATCGGGACCGTTTGGGTCTGAACTTACTGTGATCTGTGATTTAATCATGTTGAAATCGCCACCTGAAATCCCTGTTAGATCCATAGTGTATCCTGCCAAACTAATCGATTTATTAACCACTCCAGGGTTGGCTTGTGTTCCAGGAGGAGCTGAATAGGTGTTATTAAAAGTTACTCCATTTTTCGAAACACCTGGCAGTTGTACATTGAAAATTGCTGTCGTAGGCAATGGATTTGTCACCTTAATGTCGATAAATCCGTTGTTCAAATAAATCTCCTTTAACTGAATTTCCTCAAGGTCAAGTTCATGTTCTTCTACAGAATTGATAAAACTTAGTCCGGGAAAAATATTTAGGTTGGTTCCAAAGGTAAATTGCTCAATAATCGTAGTATCTGGAATATCAATTAATTCTGAAAGATTTAGGTTGAAAATTTCTCGGTTCAAATCAAGGGCGTAAAATCCACCTACTTCTGACAGAGTTGAGTCATTGACCAAATTCTTAAGTGACAGCGTATCATTAATTAACGGAGCGCTCCAGTCCGTGTCCCATGACGTCTTTTCTTTTTTACATCCGACTGCTAAGACAGCAACCCCGATTATAACAACCAAATATCTCATTTCGTTTATAGTAACGTAAAAACTACCCTTTCAGTTGGCTTCTTTATGCACTTTCTAGTATTGTTGCGTACCCTTGTCCAACACCTATACACATGCTAACAAGTGCATAACGTTTATTGGATTTCTGCAATTCGATCGCTGCTGAATGTAAAATTCGCGCTCCTGTAACACCTAATGGGTGACCAAGTGCAATTGCTCCTCCATTTGGGTTAATTCGTGGATCGTTATCCGCTATCCCCATTTTTCGCGTACATGCCAATACCTGCGCTGCAAAAGCCTCATTCAGTTCTAGTATATCCATCTGATCTAAAGTTAAACCAGTTCTTTCCAATACTTTTTGAGAAGCGTAAACGGGACCAATTCCCATGATTCTAGGTTCAACACCAGCAATTGCTGCTCCGACGATTCGCGCCAATGGCTTCAAATTATTCTTATTCACAGCACTTTCAGAAGCAATGAGTAATGCGGCTGCTCCGTCGTTCAATCCAGAAGCATTTCCAGCCGTTACCGTTCCATCCTTCTTAAATGCAGGTCTTAAACCACTTAAGGTTTCAAGTGTTGTGTTTGAACGTACAAATTCATCCGTATCAAAAATGATAGGATCCTTTTTACGCTGTGGAATGTTGACGGCAACAATCTCCTGTGCTAATCGTCCAGATTGAATTGCTTTGGTCGCTTTTTGTTGTGACCAGAGTGAAAATTGATCCTGAGCTTCGCGTTCAATGCCATACAATTCCACCAAATTCTCAGCAGTATTTCCCATGCCATCTGTTCCATAAAGTTCTTCCATTTTCGGGTTGATAAATCTCCAGCCAAACGAAGAATCAAACATTTGAGCATCTCTGCCAAAAGCCTGTGATGTTTTTGAAATCACCCAAGGTCCTCTCGTCATGTGCTCCACACCACCAGAAATATAGATCTCACCAGCCCCATCTTTAATAGCACGAGCGGCATTTATTGTGGCAGCCATTCCAGAAGCGCACAAACGATTGATTGTTTCACCACCTACTTGGTATGGAAGTCCTGCCAATAAACCTGACATTCGCGCCACATTTCGATTATCTTCTCCGGCTTGATTTGCGCAACCAAAAATGACATCTTCAATCAGCAGCGGATCAAGCTGTGCATTTCGCTTTAACAATTCGCTAATAACTATGGCTCCTAAATCGTCTGTTCGAACTGGAGCTAATGTTCCTCCGAAATTTCCAATCGGTGTACGGATACCATCTACAATAAATACTTCCTTTGCCATACTACTACTTTACTACTTTAAATGGCTAAATTAACAATTTTACCATTGTTAATAACTTATCAGACCCAGTTAGGTACAAAGTTTGTATCTTAGGGTTCCTAAATCAAAAAACTCTAAACCGTGATGAAATTTAAACATCTGTACCTACTACTGCTGGTCAGTATAAGTACCTCTCTGTATGCCCAAATCGAGGAATTAACACCAGAAGAACAAGCCTATCGCGACTCAATTACTGCATTGAACATAGAAAATGCGGCGATTGCGAACAGTCAAGAAGCTTATAACAAAGGAATTTCACTTTTTGCTGAAAAAAATTACTCAGCATCGATAGAACAGTTTAGAAAATCTGTTGAGTTCGACCCAAATTTCACTGCCGCTTATTACAATAAAGGTGTTGCCGAAAATGAAGTCGGAAAATACGCAGACGCAGTTAAAACATTAGATAAGCTGATTGAGTTGAAACCATCCTACTCGAAAGCATTTTTTCAACGCGGTCGTTCTTATCAAGGGTTAAATGATTACTTAAAAGCGGAAAAGGACTATGAGCAATCCATTGCGTTGGATGCAACGAATCCAAAAGCATATTACAATTATGGTACGTTGCGCTTTTTACAAAGTGATTACGATGGTGCAATTACTTATTTCACCAAAACGATTCAGCTTGATCCTGAGTTTGTGAACGCATTAAACGATCGCGGTTCTTCTTACCGAATGAAGGGAGAATATCCAAAAGCCATTGCTGATTATGAGGCGGCGATTCGGAAAAACCCAAATTTGGCGTTTGTTCTGAATAACATTGGAACGACAAAAACAAAAATGAAAGATTATAAAGGTGCTATGGAGGCTTATAACAGAGCTGTATCTGTCGATGCGAATTTTCATTTAACCTATAACAACAGAGGAGTTGCACAAATGGATCAAGGAAGATTGGATGATGCAGTAAAAGACTTTACAAAAGCCCTTACTCTAAAAGCTGATTACTCAGCGGCTGAATCCAACCTGAGTGGTGCTTATTTTAAGCAAAAAGAGTATCAGAAGGCATTAGATATGGCGAATAAAGCAATAGAGCATGATAAAAATAATGCTGCTGCATATGTCAATAGAGGTATGGCAAAAGAAATGCTGCGCGATTTAAACGGAGCTTGTGAGGACTGGAAAAAAGCCAAAGAATTAGGAGATGAAACTGGTAGTAATTATTACGCAGGAAATTGCGCAAACTAAAAATTGAAACAATGATGAAAGCATTATTAACAACCCTATTCTTGTCGTTCATTTGTACCTTAAGCGCACAAAACGTAGAATTCAAAGCAGCCAACTTCAAAGATGACAAGGACGGATTAAAGGCAGCAACAGACGCAATTAAAAAAGGTGACGAGTACTTTAAAGTAGCCAACGAGGCTGTTTTCATAATCAAAAGCCCTGGTCTTAATTATGAACTAGCACTTAATAATTACCTCAAAGCACAAAAGTTCAACCCGAACAATGCAGAGTTAAATTTTAAAATTGGCGTTTGTTACATCAATTCAACCTACTCGGCTAAAGGTATAAGTCATATCTACAAAGCGCATGAATTAGATCCCGCTTGTGATAACTTCATGCAATTTTATTATGGTAAAGCACTGCAGTTAGATCATAAGTTTTCGGAGGCCATCAAGGCGTACGATGCGTTCGAAGCTCAGTATAAAAAAGCAGATAACTTTTCGAAATTTGTTACACAGTATAAAAACGAGTGCAGAACGGCACAAGGTGCTGTGCAGAATCCTGTTCGTGCATGGGTTGATAACGTTGGTGAACTAAACACTGAATTTAACGATTATGCACCTTCCATTACAACTGATGGGGGAGAAATTATCTTTACTTCAGATCGTCCAAACGGACATACACCGAATGAAGCAGGGAGTTATGATAAAGATATCTACTCTTCTACGCTCACAGATAGAAAATGGTCAGCACCACAACAATTAAAAGGTGGAGTAAATACAACAGAAGATGATGTATCAAATAACTTGAGTTACGATGGAACTAAAATGCTATTACATCGGTCAATAAATGGGCAATTTGATATTTTTGAAAGCACACTGAATGGAGCTAACTGGACTGCACCTACTGTTATGCCTTTTCAAATCTCGTCTGATAAATCCAACGATGTGTACGCTTCTTATAGTGCGGATGGTTGGAGTATTTACTTTGCGAGAGACAATGCGAATAGAGAAAATGGTTATGACATCGTGTACAGCAGTATGCAGAGTAAAATCCAAAAGAACTACATGGCGGCTCAAATGATTTCAACGGTGAACAGTAAATTCAACGAGGGACCTGTGTACATCGCCATCGATGGTGAAACCATGTACATTTGTTCTGAAGGAAATGGATCGCTAGGTGGATATGATATTTTTGTCTCAAAAAAATCACAAGGATCATGGTCCAAACCAGTAAATATGGGATATCCAATCAATACACCTTACGATGACTTCTTTTTCGCGACAACTGCAAATGGTAAGTTCGCATACATTGCATCGAATCGACCTGAAGGAAAAGGGGGACATGATATTTACAAAGTAACATTCTTTGGTCCAGAGAAAGCACCAGTTTCTGCGACGGAAGATTACTTATTGGCATCAATTGCTAATCCAGTGAAAGATAATTCTATTGAAGCAACGGTTGATGTAAATAAGAAATCATTCACCGTCTTTAAAGGAATGACAATTGATGCAATGACCAAAAAAGCGGTTCAAGCTGAAATTGAAATTACTGATAATGCAACGGGTAAAATCATTGAGACTTTCACGACGAACAGTGCGACAGGTAAATTCATTATCACATTGGCATCAGGTAAAAACTATGGAATTGCTGTAAAAGCAGAAGGTTACCTTTTCCACTCCGAGAACTTTGACATTCCGATGGGAAGTGCGGACAACCTCGTAAATAAAATCATCGAGTTGAAAAACATTGCAGTAGGAAGTAAAATCGCCTTAAGAAATATTTTCTTCGATACAGGTAAATCAACCTTGCGCCCAGAATCTAATTCTGAGTTAGAACGATTGGTGAAATTGATGAAGGACGTACCGTCGCTGAAAATTGAAATTTCTGGTCACACAGACAACACTGGTTCTGCCTCGTTGAACAATACGCTTTCTCAAGACAGAGCAGCGGCAGTTGTTAATTACTTGACCGGCAAAGGTGTCGCAGCGGGCAGAATGACAGCAAAAGGATATGGTTCTTCCAAACCCATTGCATCAAATGACAGTTCATCTGGTCGTCAAGAAAATAGACGAACCGAATTCGAAATCAAAGGAAATTAAAATTTCAGGGCGTCATCCAGATAATGTGGATGACGCTTTTTTTTATAGTATTATTCAAAAATCACCCACATGGAAACAAAAAAGGCCTCTCCCAGTTTTAAACTAACATTTTTAGGTGGCGCCGGGACAGTCACGGGTTCAAAAACATTGCTTGAAACGAGTAGCTTTAAGGTATTAGTGGATTGTGGTCTTTTTCAAGGGTTAAAACATCTACGGGAACTCAACAGACTGCCATTAATTGTGCAAGCCTCAAGAATTGATGCACTTGTTTTAACTCATGCGCATTTGGATCACTGCGGGTATATTCCTTTACTGGTGAAAAATGGGTTTAAAGGTCCAATTCACTGTACAGCACCAACACTCGAACTAGCTGAAATCATACTTAAGGATAGTGCAAAGATCCAAGAAGAAGATGCGGAACGAGCAAACCGCTACAATTACACCAAGCATTCCAAAGCGGAACCTCTTTATACGCAAAAAGATGTGGAGAAAGCGATGCAACTATTTGTCGCACATGATTTTTCTGAATGGGTGATTCTTGATTCTTCCATCAAATTTCAATTTCTAAACAATGGACACATCCTTGGATCTGGCTTTGTCAACATGGAAGTGAACGATTCTAAAGTTGTCTTTTCGGGAGATATAGGTCGACTTGAGCCAATGTTGCTTTATCCACCTAAGAAAATCAAAGAGGCTGATTACGTTATCATGGAATCAACGTATGGAGATCGAATTCATGGGGAAGAGAACATAAAAGCTTCACTGTTAAAAGTGATTGAAGAAACCTTTGATAAAGGCGGAATTCTCATGATTCCATCTTTTGCCGTAGAACGAACCCAAGAAATTCTGTACCTAATTTATCAGTTGCGCCAGGAAGACAAACTCCCACCCGTACCGGTGTATCTGGATTCACCAATGGGGATAAATGCTACCAATGTGTACGATCGCTACCATGAGTTGCAGAACATTTCACATTTTGAAATAAATCGCATGTATGACGATGTGAAGTTCATTAGCGATGCGCAATATTCCAAGGCGGTATGTTTGGATGGTAAACCCAAAATTGTATTGGCTGGAAGCGGAATGATTGAAGGCGGAAGAATTATTCACTATTTACATAACCATATGGCAAACAAGAAAAACACATTGTTGTTTGTAGGTTACCAAGGAGAAGGTACGCGTGGTAGAGCAATTTTAAAGGGAAGTTCGGAAATCAAATTTTTCGGTGAATACCATAAAGTTTTGTGTGATGTTCGCTCCATCGGCTCTTTATCCGCACATGCCGATCAAGAAGAAATGATTGAATGGTTGAAAAACATCAAAACACCTGTGAAGAAAATATTTCTCAATCACGGCGAACTGCACCAATCAAACGCGTTTCGAGTAAAAATTCAAGATGTATTGGGTTGGACGTGTGAAGTCCCATTGATGAACAGCGAATACACATTGTCCTAACTATGCTGAATAAATTGACTGCATCTGACATTGCCTTTTTTCAAGAATTGCTTGGAAATAACACCTTTGTCGATGATGAAAATAAATACAAATACAGCCACGACGAAACGGAAGATATCTCTGTTTTACCTGAAATCGTTCTAAAACCTCAGTCGCCCCAAGAAATTGCATCTATACTTTCCTATTGTAATGAACATAAAATCCCTGTCACGCCTTCTGGAGCTCGAACAGGACTGAGCGGAGGAGCAATTCCACTTCACGGAGGCGTAGCTTTATCACTCGAAAAATTCAACAAAATTATATCAATTGATGAGAACAATCATCAAGTCACTGTTGAACCAGGCGTCATTACACAAGTATTACAAGATGCCGTTAAAGAAAAAGGGCTCTTCTACCCTCCTGACCCAGCGAGTCGCGGAAGTTGTTTTATTGGTGGTAATGTGGCGGAAAATTCAGGTGGCCCAAAAGCAGTGAAATACGGTGTAACGAGTGACTACGTTTTGAATTTAGAAGTCGTACTTGCCACTGGAGAGATCATTTGGACGGGCGCCAACGTGCTTAAAAATGCGACTGGCTACAATTTGACGCAACTTATCGTCGGCTCGGAAGGAACGCTGGGTATTGTCACTAAAATTGTGCTTAAACTAATTCCACATCCGACGCACAATTTATTGATGCTTGTCCCCTTTTACAATGCAGAAAGTGCCTGCGAAGCGGTTGCTGAACTATTTAAAGCAGGAATAACACCAAGCGGACTTGAGTTCATGGAGCGCGATGCCTTGATTTGGACCCGTGATTTTCTAAAAGACGATTCGATAATTATTGGTGAAAATCACGCTGCACATTTACTGATTGAAGTTGACGGCTTTAATCCAGATGTGCTCATGGACGACTGCACACGCATTATGGATGTGCTCTCCAATTTTGAAACAGACGAAATTCTTTTTGCAGAAAATGAAGCACAGAAAAACGCATTGTGGCGACTGCGCAGATCGGTGGGTGAAGCTGTGAAGTCAAATACAATTTACAAAGAAGAAGATACAGTTGTTCCACGATATGAGCTTCCACGGTTGTTACATCACGTGAAAAGAATTGGAGAAAAGTACGGTTTTACCTCTGTTTGCTACGGTCACGCGGGAGATGGAAACTTGCACATAAATATCATTAAAGGTGATTTAACCGATGATGTCTGGGAAAATGAGCTTCCAATCGCGATTCGTGAACTTTTTACCGAAGTTGTGAAGCTAGGAGGAACACTATCTGGTGAACACGGAATTGGATTAGTCCAAAAATCGTACATGGATATCGCTTTCGACGAAAAAAGTCTTTCGTTGATGAAGTCGATTAAAAATGTCTTTGATCCAAATGGGATTTTAAATCCAGGGAAAGTGATTTAATTATTCAAGAAATTCATGTCCCCCGCCTTCATTCGACGGTAGGCTTGACTTAAGTATGCCAGCATTACACGCATTGCATCGAACGCTTCTTCCGTGGCTGCACTAATTTCCTTTTGCTGTAACTTAAGCAATAGCTTCATGTACATCGCATGAAATGCCAGTTCTAAGTGATTTTTATCCTTTAGATTCGATTTCAGTTTAAATTCTTCAATGAATTTATTTGCCGTTTCAAACACTCCCACATACTTATGGTCTTTTGTCATGTTCAGTAAGGTATTGTGCAAATAAGAAAGCTCTATTATAATTTCCTGCAAGGAAACTAAATGTCCAGACTTTTCAATCTTTTGCAACTTCATTTGACGCACTAGATCGTTGTACCATGACCGGTATTGATTCGAAAACGATTCATCGGGCAACTGAGGTTGAACATAATTTTCCATGATTGCATCCACATCAAAGTTGTATGCACGAATGACATCCTCCACTTGGTACATGTATAAAATGTACTCCGCAATATTCTCTTCAAGTTTCTGTTTTGCAATTTGCATCAATCAATCCCCCTATTTAGCAATTTCCGCCTCTAAAGCTGCTTGCTGTTCATTCAAATATGTTGTAAAATCTTCTGTAACATCCATCGATTCGTTGATGAAATTGATTTGCCCACCTTTCGCGTAAATTAATAAGATGTCAATCCCATTCTCCTCGCAATACTTTTTGGCAAAATGCTCAATCTTGTTTCCGATAGATTCTAGTTTATTGTAGACTTCTTCTTCAATTTTGGCTCCTTCCGTCTGCTGAAACTGCATGAGGGTTGCTTCTTTCTGCTGTGCCGCTTGCTGCACCTGCATAATCTCATTCTGACTTAGCAGTCCACTACGTGCCTTTTCATCGTTGCTGATGAGGTAATTTTGAAGTTCAGTAGTTCTTCGCTGTACTTCATTTTGAAACGCTAACTGTTTTTTTGTCACGAGAGAATCCTGCTCTCGGTAATACTCGAAATGTAGCTTTAAGCTATCTTGGTTGTAGAACGCAATTTTCAAATCACCCATAGCTCGTGCTTCGACGTTCTTTTTTTCCTTAGGTGCTTCTTTACTATCACCTCCACAAGCACCAACCACCATAACCAGTGCTAAAAATGCTATTGCAATACTACTTTTCATCATTGTTCTTTTCATTAAATGCGTTTCCCCAATCTTCTCGCATTTCGACAAATCGTTTTAATGCATTTGATAACAACTGGGGTGTGATCATCTTTTCAACATCTTCCACGCCGTATACGTCGGTCTCTCCAATTTTATAGGTTTGTTCAAACTGACCCAATTCAATTTTGGCAATGTATTTTCCATTGTATTGAAACAATTGGATTTTATACCGCTCATGTGGAATATCCTTAACTAATCTCACGTGCTTTTTCTACAAAAATAACAGAATTCTGCCATTGATAAACAAAAAAAGCGTCGACCTAAGGAAGACGCTTTAAAAAATCTATGGTAAATAAATTAGGCTACTGCCAAATCCATTTCTGAGTTTTCTCTGAATTCAAACGGAACTTTTACCATGTAGGCATAATCCTGACCTACTTCGAACATGTCTTCATCTTCTTTTCGGTAATTCCATTCTACCTTAACATCACATCCTTTGTCAACCAATTCATTCAGTTTATACAACAAAAACAAAATGCGCTTTGACGATGAAATATTGAAGTATTCCAAATTAATAGAAACTAATGTGCTTTGACTTGGGGCTATCACATAAGACTCAAACCAATTCAGTACTGGCATCCAAAAATCATCTGGATTATCAGGAATAGATCTTCCTTGAATTTCCATTCTTCCAGTCAACGAATCAAATGAAATCGAAGGTGTTAAAGCTGTAGCCTCAATTGATAACTTTTCCATAGTATTCTTAAAATTTGTTAACGCAATTTGCCAATATTTTTCGACACAACGTTCAACTTTTCTACCAATGCCAATTTTTTATAGATAAACAGTTTTAATCGAACTACAAAAATCTGTTTAATCATCAAAAAGGTGTCTTTACTCAACAGAAGCTATCATATAATCAACGAGCGCGTAGATCGGTCGATGCTGAAAATCAGTTACATGAACCTTTAAATCATGGAATATTGGCTTTAAAATAGCACTATTATAGAAAAAATAACCGCCAACAACCTGAAGATCAATTGGAACCCTTCGTTCGAGCACTGAATCATAAAAGGCCCTGATGTTTTTTATGTGAAAATCGAGAAATTGATGTTGCTCATTTTTGAGGGTATTTGCGAGTTCTGCTAGCACATACTTCGTATCGCCTTGCTTATATTTTTCAGCGAGTAGGGTGAGGTCAGCTGCGCCTTCAAAAATATGCTCTTGTTCGCTGGACAATGCTCTAGTTAGATAAGCCTCATAAACCAGTTTTCCGAAATAGAATCCGCTGCCTTCATCTCCTTGAAGATGGCCCTTTCCACCGAAAACGTTTACCACGTCTCCTTGGTTCCAGTCTACCAAGACTGAACCCGTACCTAAAATGGCGAATGTACCCTGTTTATTTCCAAACAGAGCTAATCCGGCGGCATGCAAATCTGACTTTACTGTGACTTCTTTAAACCCGAGTGAGTGGAAAATTAATTCCAGTTGCTTTGCTTTTTCTGGATTCAAGCACCCAGCACAAAAAAAATGTAATTGCGCTTCTTTTAGTTGCGCACGTTGCTCCCAAAAGATAGAAATTTGCTCAATAAATTCAGAAGTCCAATTGGATGGATGATAACTCTCGGATGTGAAATAGTCCTTATTCCCTAACTCATCGACAAAACACCAATCTGTTTTTGTACCGCCGCTATCGGCAATTAAAAGTGGTTGTTTCATCAAGAAATGTTCTTACCAAATAATATCTCTTCGAATTCCCAAGTTAAAATTGAAGATTAAATTCGTGAAAAGATTATCGGAAACATATGGTTGACTTGCCTGATTTAAAATTTTATAATTTAAACTCGCATCTAGATAAATGGTTCCAACAGTCGCCATAGAGTATTTAATTCCTCCACCAAGTCCAAGTCCAACACTAAAAACAGAACCATCCCTGAACGTATTAGATTCATAAGGTGACGCAAAACCAACTTTAATCGTGTTGAAAATTATCATGATGGAACTACCTCCGTATGCTCCCCATCCATAATCGAATCCGTTTCCAATGTAATAACGTGTACCACCTTCTAAAATATGGTAGTTCATACTTGTCTTTCCTTGGGTGTTTTCAAAAGATACATATCCATATTCTGGATCTGTTACCTCTAATTCATACGTTGAGGAATCGCGTTCCGTGTTTTTAAAGTGGTAGGTATACCTTCCAAAAAATGAAACTGCATCATCTCGTGGTATTTCAATACCAATATGCATTCCTCCCCAAGGCTTTCCAGCTCCAAATCCAAGTAACATACTTCCTCCGCCATTAACACTTACCTGCGCAAACAATCCGCTTGTCGCGATAAGAAAAGCTATTAAAACTATATTTTTCATACTTCTTTCAAATTAGGTTTCAAACTCTTTACTTTATCAAAAATTAGACAACTTTCTAGATGAGATTCAAATAAGTAACCCGTACTCATCAAAAACTCATTGACAATCTCTCCGTCTACAAATTTAAACGTCTTTTTAAATAATTTAGTCCTTTCAATCTCGATAAAAGTTGATTATTGTCCAACCATTGTTTAAATGTACCAAATTCTTTCTTAATCTGCATAATTCGTTGTGCATTATGTATCGCTACATTTACGTTTAATCAATTGCGAATCACACCTTGTACACTGCTCAAATTAACTCATCTTTTCTACAAACGTTTCTGTTTATTCTTTGGTTTGCACTTCTCAGTATATTTTTTTGATAGAGATAATTCTCATCCTCTGTTAGACGCTAATCACCCCATCTTTGTTACCTTTATATCGTACTAAAATTAAAAAAATGTCAGTTTACGCGTTTAATGGTTTTATTCCCGTTGTTCATCCGTCAAGTTTCATTCACCCAAAAGCGAGTGTTACTGGTAATGTCATTATTGGGAAAAATGTTTACATAGGGCCTGGTGCTGCCATTCGGGGTGATTGGGGAATGATTGTTATTGAAGATGGCTGTAATGTACAGGAAAACTGTACCATTCACATGTTTCCGGGTACAACAGTTACGTTAAAGACTGGAGCGCATATTGGACATGGCGCAATCATTCATGGAGGTACCATTGGCGAAAATTGCCTCATTGGAATGAACAGCGTGGTAATGGATGATACAATTATTGAAAAAGAATCGATAGTGGGTGCTTTATCCTTTATTCCTGCAAAATCTCATTTTCCTGAGAGAAGCTTAATCGTTGGAAATCCTGCGAAAGTAATCAAACGCGTTTCTGATGAAATGATTCAATGGAAAACGAAAGGAACGGAATTATATCAAGCGCTTCCGAAGGAATGTCACGGCACACTTGTTGAATGTGAACCGTTGACTGAAATTGAACCCAATAGACCGACTCAGGAAAATTTATATGTTACTTGGAATTCAATTAAAAACAAATAAGATGAAAACATTGACTGCCATTTTGGGAATTATAATTGTAGCTTCTTGTGGTTCAGTGAAGGAAACGAAGCACATTGCTCAAGTCGTCAATGCTTCTTGTGGTATTTGTCATTTTGATATGACGGGAGATGAATGCGACCTCGCTGTTGAAATCAATGGAAAATACTATTACACTGTGGGCAGTGGGATTGATGAGCACGGCGATTCACACGCAGCTGATGGATTTTGCAACGCGGTTCGAAAAGCAGAAGTAACTGGAGAAATAAAACACGGAGTATTTTATATTGAGTCGTTTAAGCTTCTTCCACAAGAATAGGTTTTTCACTCTTGAGCCCAAAGGTCTATACAAAACAGCAACTATTCAGGGGGATCATTAAAACCTTTCGGTTTTTCTTGCCCGGGATGGACACCAAAATCTAATAAACCAAAAAGACCGTCTCAATTGAAACGGTCTTTCCTAAAAACATATTTTTTAAGGTTTATCGGACAGTCAACTTAATAACTTCAGATTCTTTCGTTCTTTCGTTAATCACTGTTACCATATAAAGTCCACTTTCAAAGCCAATCACTGGAATTTCAATTTCATTGACTCCCTTTTCAAATTTAGTATCCATTGAAACCAACTGTCTTCCATTCATATCTGTTACAACCAATTGCACATTATCGCTTTCAGGAAGCAACAAATGAACGTTGAATATGTTATTCGTAGGATTAGGGAATGCATTCACAATTCTAAACTGACTGTTTTTATCTTGCGCAATAACGATAACATTTGAAGACTTAGATTGACCATCAAAATCGTATTGTTTTAATCTATAATAAGTATACTCTTCCCCAACTTCATAATCAATAAATCGATAGGTAGATTCTTCCAGAGTAGTACCTGCACCCTCAACCGTACCTATTTTTGTGTAATTCACTGCATCATAACTACGTTCAACGTCAAAATAGGAAGAATTAAATTCAGATCCAGTCATCCAGGTTAACTCATTGCGTCCACCCAAGTCGACTCCGTAAAAGCTCATAAGTTCAACTGGAAGCGGTGTACAACTGATGTCTGCTGTCCCAAAGAAGTTCAGCGGGAGCGTAGTTTCAACACTACTATAGTTGGAAAAGCAAATTATATACTGCGTATTTGCTGCTACATTCAATTCAGGCTCGAAGTTTCCTGCATCACCTCCTGCCGGAACCGGCGTACCTATCCCCGTAAATCCTTCACAAGGGGCATTCCAGTTACATCGCACAGGCGCTATCGAATTGCCGAGTATATTATCACATGTATTCTCATCATACGGCCACATAATCCAATCATAGCAACGAAATGGAGGAAATGCTCCTGGTACTTCACCAAAACTAAACTCTAATGTACCCGCTGTTAGAACATTCACGAGAAACCATGTGCTATTTAACTCACCAGATGCTAAACACCCGTCATTACCGCTTGCGGGGTTTGTACTTGGGTTCGATGTACAGTTCGTACATAACTCATCCACATTTCCATAACCACTCGGATCAATTTCAAAATCAACATCCGTACAAATTGAATGCGAATTATCGCAGTCACCAGCAACCACTGGACCAGTGGGGTTGGGACAATTGATATCAAAGGTAACACTATTTGCACCAGTATCTTCTGGGTCGAGTAGGATATAGTATGTTTCACCAGCTGTCCAGTTCATCGATCCATAGTTACCAGTAAACCCAATATCATCAATACAAGTCCAGCCAGTATTGTTACACCCAGCCGATGCCGGCTTCCAGAAAAAATCCACATAGCCACCTGGACCGCTCGTGACATCTATTGAATGAATTCCAGAGGTTGTAGGAGTAAAACTAAAAATAGATTCAACACCTGGGGTACCGCCAACCCAGCATCCAGTTAAATTCCAGTCTCCAGTACCCGTCATAGTTGAACTAACGCTCGTACCACAACCGATAATACTCAGTATATCGTCACATGGCGCACCGCCACCACCGCCGCCACCTGAAACGTATGTAATCGATGCATTTACACATCCTGCAACAGTACCACATCCTGCGCAGTCCGAGTTGTAATGGACATAATAAGTTCCGTTTGCAGGAGCTGTCCAAGAAATTGGAGAGCTACCAAAAGCAACAACAGGTCCTCCAGGAGTTCCTTGATGAATTGTTATGCATCCAGCATTTGTTGCACTGATTGAATAAGTAGTACCTGCTACCGCGTTATTGACAGTACTATACTCACCGTTAAAAGCACAAGAAGCGATTGTAGTTGTTCCGGAAACAGGTGCATTAGCGGTACCAAATGGTGTCGCATTTGTACACTGCGCTACGATAGGACTGTTTGCAAATAAAAAACACGATGCGACGAGCACACCCAACAAACAATTAAAATTCTTAGTAAAGTAAATTCCTTTCATACTTCTTAATTAATGATTAAATAACCCGTTGGATGACTCAAGACTGTGACTTTTTTCGCATCTGGCAACTCAGAAAATTCCTTGATTGAAATTTTTAATAAACTTTCTGAATTAGTCATTGCTCTATATTGCTCTGGAAAATCCTTTGCCCAGGCATCAACCTTTTCAGTATACTCCAAAAAATGAGCGTAATCATTATTGGTTAACTCAAACATAGGAAAGTCTCTCGGAGCGATATACTTCACTAATTCAGTAGGCAGCAAGCCCTGTAACTGCGGATACACAATATTCTTTGGAAGCAAGGTAATTCTGTACTCCTTAAAATCAAAAGTGAAATCTGAATCATCTAAGCGCTGCGACTCGTACGCATATACATCAAATAAATCCCTATTGAAAAGAGTGTTGTAATCAACTTCGCACTCGTTACAATTAGACATTTCAATTTCAAATGATTGCTTAAAATAATAATTGATAGCTGTGTACATGTCTGGAGCATAATTCCAAATATGTTCCCAATGGGTGGGGTTGTAATGTCTTACGATTACTCGATTCAAATCAGTCTGATGGTTTGAGTTAGACTGCGCAAACGAGAAAGTTGTGCAAAGCAAAAATGCAATAGATAGACGTAGTCGCATAGATTGTTAGTTTAGCGTCATTTCTGTAGTGAAATGTGTTTTTTGTTGCGCTAATATACAACACTTAAGTCGGTTAGAAAATTAATACATTCGAGTTGTTAATATTTGAACAGGTTTAGTCGTTTATGTTTTATATTTAATTAATAGTTAGTTAACCTTTTTTTAATAGAGCAGCGATATGGTTGTTTCACTTCATCTCCAAATCAATTAATAACAATGCGAGTAAACTTTCTAGCAGAACTATCTGACGTACCGATCGTTGCGAAAAATGGTTGTCAATTTTCTATTTTTTTCTTTGACTCAATAAAGTTTATTACTTTCTTTAACGCACTAATTAACCTATTAATTCGACAATTTCATGATTGAGATTGAATGCGCTACGATCCGGAAAATCGCAGACGATATTATTTATTTAGAGAACAAAGATGATTTCGATATTGAGCTGGTTGACGCCATCGAAATCAATGCTGCCTATGAAAAACTAGCGAATAATTCGCCTGTATATTCTATTCTAAGTTCTGCTCAATCGTTCAATAATTTTTCTAAGGATGCTCAAGAGTATTTGGCTCGAACAGCGCCGTTTGTTCAAGCAAATCTGTTGGCTGGATCAGCAATTGTGGTGACAAATTTGCCAAATCGCTTGCTAGCAAAGTTTTTCATTAACTTTTACAAACCATCTTACCCCACAAAAATCACAGCAAGTGTGCAGGAGGCTGAAACCTGGTTGAAAGATCTAAAAAAGAAAAATCTACGCCAAAGGGTCTGAAGGTTTCTTTTTCAGCGCTTTCCAAATGATGTAAACTCCCGCAAGAATAAACGGAATACTTAATAGTTGACCTGTATTAATCGCCCAGAGATCATCACGTTCAGTCTGACCAAGTTTTACAAACTCAATGATAAATCGCGCTCCGAATAGCAAGACTAAAAACGTTCCAAAGATCAGTCCTTGTTTCTTCCACGCATGACGTTTCCAATACATGTACATGAGTATTGCGAAAATTAACAGATAAGCAAGCGCCTCGTACAATTGAGCAGGGTGACGCACAGGAATCATGTCCCAAGGACAATCATAGGGTGGGTAACAGTCGTGATGCAAAAAGCGGAATCCCCACGGAAGATTCGTCATCTCTCCTACCATCTCATGGTTTGCCAAATTACCAAAGCGAATAAATGTTCCCGCAATTGTGATCGGAGCAGCAATACGATCAAGGATCCACATGAGTGGCATCTTAACTACGCGTTTTGAATAAAAGTAAAGCGCGACAATGATCGCAAATGCACCACCATGACTTGCCAATCCTCCTTCCCAAATCTTTAAAATATCAATTGGGTGGGAGAAATAACCGCGTTCCATTAGAATTCCATCTGGAGTAAACTGATCGAAATAAGGTCCATAAAAAAGGACATGTCCCAAACGAGCACCAATAATAGTGGCAAGCACCATATAGAGCACTAATTTGTCCAGAAGTTCTTCTTTGACCCCTTCCTTTTTGAACATGCGTTTCACTACAAAGTAGCCTATAATAAGGCCTGAAACAAAAAGTAATCCGTACAGATTAGGTGTTTTATACCCTTCTATTAATTCTGAGTCCATGGACCAATTTATTGCAAAAACCACTTTTTTTCGTTTTAGAATTCGGCTTAAAGATAATGTAATTTGATACTATTATTCAAGAACAAAGCTTATATTCGTAAACGTGAAGTTGAAAACTATCATATTGCTAATTGTCGTAGCCGCAGTTACCACTGCTTGTCCCGGATCGACGTACAACAACAATCAGCTAAAAGCGATACAACAAAATGGAATGGATTTTCCTGATCTGAGGAAGATGTACTACAATGGAATTCACTTTATGATTTCAGATTTGTTTACCAACGATTATTCTGATAACTATACGCTGATGGAAAATGCTGAAACTAAAATTATCTATACGATGGATTTAAATTTCAGCGTGGAAACCTTTGGTTCGCAAGATGTAGAAACCATTCAGTACGCATTTGATCAAGACATTTCACCATTGGATGCAGTGCACGATAATTATATTATTCAACGTCAGAATTCCTTGGATGAACCAACGACCTCCATTAAAAAACCTACACCTAAATCAGTAAAATACCCAGGATACATTCAAGTGGTGAGTGGTTCTCCTTATTCGAATGAAAACCCATCCGCCTATTTTTTGGCAACATTAGAAATAGAAGGTGAGTATTTCGTTTTTCAGATGATCGGTACACATAAAAATATGGGTTACTTGTACGATGACTTTATTGACCTCCTTTCTTCTGTTGAAAAATAATGAACCATCTCAAATTCATCCATCAACTTAAAGAACAAATCACATCATTGCCGGGAGAGAAAGCGCACGCATCACTTATGCCTATCAATCGCCCGTACACCAGTGAATCACTTCAAAATGTTGATGACTACCGAAAATCAGCTGTGGCGATTGTGCTTTCTCCCAGCGAAGATTACTTTTCGAGTATCCTAATTCAACGAAGTAGTTACGAAGGGGTGCATAGCTCACAGGTCAGTTTTCCTGGTGGCAAAATGGAATCGAGCGACCCCAACCTTGTCTTCACAGCTTGTCGCGAATGTTCCGAGGAGATTAATTTGCAATTGCAGGAAACTCACCTGATTGGTGCATTAAGTCAAGTCTTTATTCCTGTGAGTAATTTTCTCGTGCAACCCTATCTGTTTTTCGTAGAAGAACTCCCAGAATTGAGAGCAGAAGAACGAGAAGTTGCGGAAATCATTCACTTTGATGTATCGATTCTGAAGCAAGAAGAGATTCTTCAAAAAGGTGACATACGCATTGGCGAATCTCTGCGACGCAAAGACGTTCCTTATTTTTCAATTGAGGATTACAAAGTCTGGGGAGCAACAGCAATGATGTTGTCCGAACTGAAAGAAATTCTACTCAAACTGGATTAGAATCTAAATCTTCCCACTCCGAATGCTGATGAAATACTGTTGGAACCTTTTGTGAAAAAGGACAAGGCATCTCTGGATGAAATTCCAAATTCATACGTTCCTCCTTTCAACACAAAGTTAATTCCCAACGGAATGTTGTGCTCGTAAATTCCACCTCCAAAGTAACCCGCACTCAACACTAACCATTTGACGGGACGTATATCTCCACCAATGGAATAAACGGGATTTTGAATTCCGCCTGGGTTCTCTGTATTAAATGGCGCAACGAAGTCAACTCCTACATTTGCAATTTTACCGATGGCCATAGTCGCACCGAGTCGGATGTTAGCGGCATTATTTATCGTCACTTTTTCCTCACCTTCTAGCACCAACAATCCTCCATCTTCTAAAAACTGATTCAAAGATCCTGTGATGTTGTAATTTGTTAATCCTTCCATACTCATATTCGTAATCAACGTGTCGCGTACTCGGTAGACATTTCGTTTATAGGTAACAGAACCAAGGTTATTTACTGCCAGTCCAACTGTTAGTTTATTGAATAAACGTGCGCTCAATGACACATCCACTCCATAGCCATTCCCAACGGTCTTTGGAATACTTCCTGTCTGCGTGTATGTTGAACTGTTCGATTGAGCAATTGCACCGTAATCAATTCCCGAATTTGGTGAAATCGACGAATACATGCGAATGCCGTCATTATCAGATGTCATACTGAAAAGCGCTGTAGACTGAATAAAACGACCTCCAATTCCGGCAGACAAAGCAAATGTTGAATCACCAAACAACTTCTTTCCGTAGCCAAAATTGTAATAACGGTTCCATGCGTATTGAATTTCAGAACCACTCGTCAATGTACTTAAATGTAAAGGAACTGACGCGGTACCATAAATAACGTGATCTAATGTATCTTGCGAAACATTTCCGTTGTTATTAATAACAGTTGTATCATTTCCATAAACAACGGTTAGTTGATCAAAGTACTGAGAAGCTCTTCCGTTAAAGATTAAGTCTGTCGTTTGGTCGCTTGTTTTGGAATACCAGTGCATGCTTTCTTGTATGTTGAATGCAATTCCCCCAAATTTTTCACTTTGAAATGAAAATCCTAGCCAGTTGTAGGAGAAATCAATTGAAATTCCAGCTCTTGAGTATTCAGAAGCGTACTCTTTTTGTTCTTGCCAATTTGCTCCTCCTTGCTCCTTCCCCATCATATCATTTCGGATACCGGTGAAAAGTTTTCCTAATTTTTCTGAATCCAACTGATCGGAATAGATTCCTAAACTGAATTCCGTAGTTCCCATGGTAAAACGTTTTCCTTCATATCCAGTACCCCAACCGAGCATCGAACTGTTGATACCGTTGCTATGGTAATCCGTGACAAACGTCGTTGCAACTCCCTTTCCAACAGCAGGATAGGCTACGCCTTGCGTTTGAGCAAATAAGTTCACTTGAAAAAGTAAACAACCAAAAATCAAAAAGGGGATTGTAGTTTTCATAAAGTAGCGTTTTATTTAACGGTACTAAAGATAAAAGGATTTATTTAAAATCAAAAAGAGGAACAAATCTAAAAACTTGTTCCTCTTTCTGCTAAACCATGCTAAAACTATAAAACTAGAAACAATGGTAAACTACTCCACTGTCCTTATGGGTACAAATTTAATAGTATTTATTATTCTGGTGCAAGATTAAATGTAAAAAAAATGTTAAAGTTTTGTGGTAGACTTTAAGAGTCAAGACTGCAAGAGCCAAGACTTGTTCTTCTGAACTGTCTTAACTCCTTCGTTAAATCATAATTTTGTATGAAAGATTTTTAAACATCAATTGACTAAGTCTTAAAATCTTGACTCTTGCAGTCTTACAATCTTAAATCTGTATATCACTCAAAGAAACATCCAAAATCATCATGATCAAAAATCCGCCGATGAATCCGAGTACGGCGACGTCTGTGTATTTATCGCGCTGAGTTTCGGGAATTACCTCTTCGACAACAACGTAAATCATTGCTCCTGCTGCGAATGCCAATGCGAATGGTAAAATTGGTTGCATGTAGATAACCGCAATTGCTCCCAGAACTCCAAAAATGGGTTCAACGATGGCAGAAAGTTGTCCGTAAAAGAAACTTTTTCGTCGGCTGACTCCGTGTCGTCTCAATGGCATCGCGACAGCAAATCCTTCTGGAAAGTTTTGAATTCCGATACCAATTGCTAAGGCAACCGCTCCTGCGATAGTAGCACCATCCATTCCTAAACTTGCCGCACCAAATAAAACTCCGACAGCCAATCCCTCTGGAATGTTGTGCAAAGTGATCGCCAATACCAGCAACGTACTTCTGTGCAACTGGGTTTTTACTCCTTCTTTTTCTTCTTCCTTAAAGTTAATGTGCAAGTGAGGCATTACTTTATCCAATCCGAACAAGAAAATAGCGCCCAAGAAAAATCCGACTGCTGCTGGCATCCATGACATTGTTGGGTACATCGTTTCGGACATTTCAATCGCAGGATTCAACAACGACCAAAAACTCGCTGCGACCATGACACCACCTGTAAAACCTAGCATGCCATCTAGCACTCCTCGGTGAAGCGTTTTGAATAAAAATACCAGCGCAGCACCAGATGCTGTCAATAACCATGTAAATGTCGTCGCGTAAAAAGCCGCTAACACCGGGTCAATCGATTCGAAAAATTCAACTATTGATTGCATCATAATTCGTCCACTTTGAAATAAGTTAGACAAATCTAACAATTTTTGGAAAAGAATAAATAAACGCGGCTTAAATTTTATCCATAGCAAAAAAATTCGCTTCAAGGTCCTCCCCCTGCGCCCCCTCCAAAGAGGGAATTTAAATCGAACTTCGAAAAATGTAATCCTTTCAGTGTTTTTAATAATACCACCTAGAAAACCTAAAGAAAAATTAGGTGCGACTCGTTTCCCCCTTTGGAGGGGGCGCAGGGGGAGGATCTGTATAAATAAAATACCCCTCAATTAATATCCAGAAGAAAACCAAAATCCTTGAAATCAATCCAACTTAAATGGTTAACTTTGCGCCAAATTTTAGAAAACAAACACACGAAAATGGCAACGAACAGAACATTCACAATGCTTAAGCCTGATGCAATTGAAAACGGGCACATGGGAAATATTATCCAAATGATTACCGACGCTGGTTTTACAATCAAAGCGATGAAATACACGCGTTTATCAGAAGATCAAGCAAAGAAATTTTACGAAGTACACGCAGAACGTCCATTTTACATGGAATTAGTTGAGTACATGACTTCAGGTCCTATCGTTGCTGCTATTTTGGAGAAAGACAACGCAGTTGCTGACTTTAGAGCATTGATTGGTGCAACAGATCCAGCAGAGGCTGCAGAAGGTACGATTCGTAAGAATTATGCAGAATCAAAAGCGAAAAATGCTGTTCACGGTTCTGATTCAGACGAAAACGCACAAATTGAAGGTGAATTTCACTTTTCTGCTTCGGAGATATTTTAATTCGACAGATTTAACACAGATTGTTTGCGTTTAGTTTTATCGCAAGGCGCGCAAAGTAAAATTGAAGCCATTGGCGAAGAAAGGACACCCTGTCTGCGACTGGCAGGAAAGAGATCAACTGCGTTGATGTTCGATGGTTCATTAAAATTTCTTCGTGACAAAGGCAATGACTATTGCCTTATTCCTTGCGCCTCTTTTACCAGTAGCACATTACAAAATTCCTTTGCGCACATAGCGGTTAGTTTTACCGCAAAGGGCGCTAAGTTAAAGGGAAAAAGATTGGCGAAGAAAGCACACAAAGATATCAACTGCGTTGATGTTGGATGGTTCATTAAAATTTCTTCGTGTGACAAAGGCAATGACTATTGCCTTATTCTTTGCGCCTCTTTTTGCCAGTAGAACTTTTAAAATTCCTTTGCGCACTTGGCGGTTAACTTTACGTTACTCATTTTATATCTTAAACGCTCCATTCGAACATTCGGGTGGAGCATTTTTTTTGCTAGAAATGATTACATTTGAATTCAAACAAAAATCACATGAATAATTACACTTCAACGGTAGAAGAACGCTTTATAAAATATGCCAAAATTGACACCACGGCAGATCCGAATTCCACTTCTTTTCCATCCTCTGAAATTCAAAAGGACTTAGGACGAGAATTGGTGAATGAACTGCATGCGATGGGAATCAACGATGCGGAAATGGACGAATGGGGATATGTATTTGCAACCATTCCAAACAATACCGACAATGCGCAACTACCGACGATTTGTTTTTGCTCACACATGGATACAGCGCCTGATTGCAGTGGTACGAACGTGAAACCAATTGTCCACCGCAAGTACGATGGAAATCCAATCACGCTTCCAGATGATCCAACGCAAATCATTACGACAGAAAAACATTCGTACTTGAATGAGAAAATTGGCGATGATTTAATTACTGCAAGCGGATTGACATTGCTCGGAGCAGATGATAAAGCAGGAATTGCAATCATTATGGATTTTGCACATCACCTCATCAATAATCCAGAGATTCCTCATCCAACGATTCGAATTTTGTTTACACCCGATGAAGAAGTTGGTCGCGGAGTGGATCATTTGGACATGAAAAAATTAAATGCCGATTACGGATATACACTTGATGGAGGTGTTCTTGGTTCCTTGGAAGATGAAAGTTTTTCCGCAGACGCTGTAAAAATTACCATCAACGGAATCAGCGCTCATCCAGGTTACGCCAAAGGAAAAATGGTCAATTCGTTGAAAGTCGCTGCTGAATTTGTGGCTTCTTTGCCGAAAGACAGTTGGTCACCTGAAACGACGAAAGACCGAGAAGGATTTGTACATCCAGTTGCCATCAATGGTGGAATGGAGCAAACGACGGTCAATTTTATCATTCGAGATCATATTACAACAAAATTGAAAGAATACGAAACGCGACTAGAAGATTTGTTGAAGCAAACACTTTCCAACTATCCAAAATTGGCGTATTCATTTGAAGTGACGGAGCAATACCGCAACATGAAAGAGATCATCAAAGATGTTCCTTTTGTGACTGATTACGCCATTCAAGCGATGGAGCAAGCCAACGTAAAACCGCTTCCGACGATTATTCGTGGTGGAACGGATGGATCGCGTTTGTCGTTTATGGGATTGCCTTGCCCGAATATTTTTACGGGAGAAATGGCGATTCACTCACGTCATGAGTACGTAAGTGTGCAGGACATGGAAAAAGGCGTTGTAACATTGACGGAACTCGTTCAAATTTGGACAAAACACAGCTAGATGAATCATTTAAGCATCATCAAAGATATCGAGGCCAAGAAATTCGAGAAGATTTATTTTCTTCACGGAGAGGAAGCGTATTACATTGATGCGATCACGGATGCAATCATCGAAAACGCACTGGAAGAACACGAGCGCGATTTCAATCAGTTCATTACTTACGGAAAGGACGCCGATGCGCTGTCGATTATGTCGCAAGCGAAGGAATATCCGATGATGGCACAACGCAAGTTAATTGTCATCAAGGAAGCGCAAGATTTCAAAGGCATGGAGGAATTGACGCCTTACTTTGAATCGCCTTCGGAACAGACGGTGTTTGTGGTGAATTACAAGTACAAAAAGTTCGATTCCCGCAAAAAATCGATCAAAGCAGCGCAAAAAAATGGATTGTTGTTCAATTCTGAGAAAGTCCCTGAATATAAATTGGTGGAGTGGATCAATGGTTTTGTGAAAACGAAAGGCTATTCCATCACGCCAAAAGCGACGATGCTCCTGGCTGAATTTTTAGGAAATGATTTGTCGCGCATCGCCAATGAATTAGAGAAACTGGAAATTCTTCTCGAAAAAGGAACGAACATCAACGAGATTCACATTGAAGAAAACATTGGAATTTCGAAGGACTACAATATTTTTGAATTGGCGAACGCTATTGGAACGCGTGATGTTTTAAAAGCAAACGTGATTGTCGATTATTTCGATCACAACCCAAAAGCGACCTCGCTCGTTCCAGTAGTTTCGAATTTATTCAACCTCTTTGCGCGGGTAATGAAAATTCACTTTTTGGGAAATCAATCGCGTGAAAACCTTGCAAAAGCGATTGGAGTTCATCCTTTCGTTGCTGGTCAGTTGATTAACACCGCAAAAATTTACAACGCCAAGAAGGTCGCAGCGAACATCGCCATCTTGCATGAATACGATTTAAAATCGAAAGGAATTGGTAACTCTTCGTTTACGGAAGGGCAATTGATGAAGGAACTTATTTACCGTTTGATGCACTGATGCGCTTATTTTACGACGAACATATCGCAGCTGGTGCAAAAACGCACGTTTTATCCGAAGAGGAATCGAAACACATTGTGCGTGTATTGCGCATGGAAAAAGGCGATCAACTTGGATTATTGAACGGAAAAGGTGGATATTTTACTTGCGAAATTTCTGAAGCGCATCCAAAAAAATGTGCATTGAACGTAATCTCCAACGAACAAGCCGAACCATTGGGACATGAAATACACATCGCGGTTGGCCCTACGAAACAAATGGAACGTATTGAATGGTTCATCGAAAAAGCGACGGAAATTGGCATTACAGAAATTTCATTAATCGATTGCGACAACGGCGAACGCGCCAAGGTCAATATGGACCGATTGGTGAAAAAAGCGGTTTCTGCCATGAAGCAATCACACAGAAGATTTTTACCGAAAATCAATGAATTGCAAAAGCTCACGGATTTTATCGCCAAGCACCCAAACGGACTGATAGCACATTGTTACGAAGAAGAAAAAAACGATTTCAACACCGTCTTCACTTCAGTGAACTGTCCAATATTGATTGGTCCCGAAGGTGATTTTTCCACCCAAGAAGTCGAAAAAGCGGTGCAACACGGCTACAAAGCAATTTCGCTGGGTCCGAACCGTTTAAGAACAGAAACTGCAGCCTTGTACGCATGTATGCAAGCAAAACTATTGATCCCATGATAAAATTTAGTACACTTCTGGCATTTGTTTGCCTCACGCTTACTGGCTGGAGTCAGGGAACGTATCAATTGGCGGTGCTCAAATACAACGGTGGGGGCGACTATTACGCAAATCCCACGGCTGTTCCAAACCTTGTCAATTTCTGCAATACCAACTTGGGAACGAGCATTTCCAAAGATGTGCCTTACGTTGAAGTGGGAAGTCCCGACCTCTTTCTCTACCCTTTCATTCACATGACGGGACACGGAAACGTTGTTTTTTCTGCTGCGGAAGCGGACAACTTGAGAACTTATTTGTTGGGCGGTGGGTTTTTACACATCGACGACAACTACGGCATGGACGAATTCATTCGCGTGGAACTGAAAAAACTCTTTCCCAACAACGAGATGGTGGAATTGCCTTTCAATCACCCCATTTTCCATCAGAAATACGATTTCAACGGCTTGCCAAAAATCCACGAACACGATGAAAAGCGACCACAAGCCTTTGGAATTATCATCGACGGTAGACTGGTGCTTCTCTACACTTACGAAACCGACCTCGGCGATGGTTGGGAAAACGCAGAAGTCCACGGAAACTCAGAAAGTAAACGACAACTAGCGTTGAAGATGGGGGCAAATATTTTGATGTATGCGTTTACGCAGTGATGGTTTTTTACTATTTTGGTTGACGAAGTATGGATTCTAAATAAACTGTATATTGTTTATTTAGACATTAGTAACAACATTTGAGGAAAATAACTACTTTAAAAAAAGTACGATGAAACATCTATTAATAATTTTTATTGCAACATTTTTTATTTCATGTGATCAGAATGATAACCTCTTGTATCGAGAACTTGGATTAACAGGGAACGTTCAAAGTATAAAAGAACGGCACTACGAGGTTGAGCAAAAATTCGGTGAGATTTTAAAGGCGGAAAGAGCTGATGTACATGATGAATTTTTGGATGATGGAGAATTTAAATATTGGATTGAGACGAACTCGAAGTTTATTGAGGATCCGATTTCAAGGAATAAAATATGTAGATTAAGTGATCTTTTAAGTACTATTCGAAATGATGAATTTGACATTTACTTTAATAAAGATGGTACTGTTAATTCATTGAAATCATATGAAAATTTTAGTGGATGGAAAGGTAATGAGAGATTAAAACACAAAATGACTTTTAATAGTATTCAGGATTTGGAAGAGTACAATTACTATAGCAATGGCTCGCTTCAACTGAAAGTAAAATACAATTATCACGACCTTGGAAAGCTTGAAAACATTAGTTATTATGATAAACAGGGAGACTTAATATCTAAAATGATTTATAAATATGGAATTGAAAGAGATGTTTTGGTTAATATCTACTCTCAGGATGGGGTCTTAATAGGAAAAACAACTTATGATTTAGATTCACAAGAACGACCAGAACAATCTATTTACCAGTCAGAAACCCATGAAATTCTTACAAAACGTGATTTCAACTACGACTCTAATGGGAATTTAATAAAAGTTAAAGGAGTTCAAAATAAAATGACATTTGGTGGCGATTATACATATGACAAAAATGGTAATCTTCTCACATCTAATTGCTACTCAAATGATTTATGGGATGGAGATAACATACTTGAAACAATAAAATTCCACTATAAGTATAAGGATGATCGAGTTATTAAAATAGTATGTACTCGATCTCGTAGTAGAAATAAAAAAAATGAAAGCACTCGCTACTATAAATACGAATATTTTTATGATGAAAATAATCTTCTTAAAACGAAAAAAGTATATCGGGGTAATAAACTTGTCGGAAATGTTACTTGTGATTATACATTGGACTCTCATAACAATTGGACAAAGATGATATATAGCTTAGGTTTTGAAGACGAGCTTCCTAAACCAATCTATATAATTGAGAGAGAAATCACTTATTATAACTGATTTATACCTTATTAGAATCACAATTCCATGCTGGATGCCAAATCAGGTAAAATTACACTCGAGAACAGCAGTAGTAATAATACAAAATGTAGTCAATAATGATGAAAATACCCATTCTCGCGGGGGCTTCAAATGATATTTCAAAATTTGATTTCACTCCGTATCAAATAAAAATACTTGATATTGAGTCAAATGAATTCAAAAACTACATCACAAAACTTAATCCTGACGCAATTGATTATAACCTCAGGTTTGTGAATGAAATAATTGAAGATAACAAGCACAAATCAACTAAGAATTTTGCTATTGTCCATTTTGATTCAACTGATGCTTTTCAGTTGTCACGTATCTATGATGTTTGGAAATTTCTTCTAATACTTTTCCCTTCAGATTTGAATGTGTTATATGAGCTACATGTAAATACAGAAGATGAATATTATCAGATATCATCGTACATAACTTATGAAGAAAGGAGTACCGGAGAATATCCAGGTGAACCCCTTTTCTTTATGGATTCATTTTTACCTGACATTAATAAGTTTATTTTAGATTATTTTTGCAATCTATCAGACAATGGATATCTAAGGTTGGCAACAGAGAGTTATACCACTAGTTACTATAGCTCGCACACGCAACATCAATATTTACAATTAATGATGTCCTTGGAGTCCATTTTGGACGGAAGTATTGAACTATCATTTAGACTTCGTAGATCTATAGCTGTATTATTAGGAGATGATATTGATTCTTGTCGAGTTATTTTTGATAATCTAAATAAGCTCTATGAACTAAGAAGCAAAATAATACATGGGGAAAACTTTAATTATGAAGCAATTAACACCTATTTACCGTGCTTAAAGGCTATTGTGTCCAAAGTAATCATGGAATTGCTCATTCATAATGTTCCAACAAGAAAAGATTTAAATTCAATCATTAATGAATTGGGTTATGGAAGTAAGAGTAAAATTTCCAATAATTGGTGTGAGTATAATTTCAATCCAATTATTGATATTGAAGCGAAATTGAAAAAATTGGAAAAAGTAAAACCGGCAGGTAACACTCAGTAAACCGTATGGTACTACACCCATTTTTACCTGTTTTTTATACAAATGAAAAGAATACAGATCATAGCTCAATATATCATCGGATTAACAGTGTTAGTCCTCGGAGCTCTGTATCTACCGTGTGTTTTCCAAAAAGGTGGAGTTGAAGACAACATATTTGTGCTATTGTTTGGAACTACCGTTCTAAGTAGCCTTGTTATTTTAGTAAGAAAAATAGAGAAGTCGGAAATTATATTCGCTCTTTTCGCTGCTCCAGTTTTAGTCATTTGTGGTTTGATAATGCAGTATCTGTTTGTAGCAATTATGTATGGAGAAAAAACATGGTTTTTATGGGATACTACGGGGAGATTAATGGCAAACTCAGTATTGTTCGGCGCTATCGGAATTGCATTGATTTTCATTGATATAATTAGAGAACGAAAAGGATGAATTGTAGAATTGTAATAACAATCAGAACAAAAACCTGTTACTTTTGATAAATTAACTGTTCTGTCCTTATGAAGGTATTTTTCAAAGCTAAATCTATCCGTAAACTATGAAGCATTTTTATTACGCAGAAAATGACCTTCAACTTGGTCCATTTACAATTGAAGAATTAAAAACAAAGAGACTAAAAAAATCAACATTAGTTTGGACCGACGGAATGAAAGATTGGGCTACTGCTGAAAGTATATCCGAACTTAAAGAAATATTGGTGTCCGAACCACCACCACTTCCTAAAAAGAACTATTTATCACAACCAAACGAAAAAGTTAAGGTTAAGCAGGAACCCACGTCAAAAGGAAATACAAAGTTTGATCCTACATACAAAAAAGAAACCGAAGCAACTGTATTTGGGTTTATCCTCTTAATAATACCTATTATTCTAAATTTAACTGGAGCAATCACATTGGAAAGAACTACACTTGCTGTTGTAGCATTAATTCTAAGAATAATAGTTACAATTGTTGTAATCAATATTGCTACACGACAAAATCGAAATTCAATAGGTTGGGGTTGGTTTGCTTTCTTCTTTCCTTCAATAGCTTTAATTATTATTGGTCTCTTAAAGAAACTTAGACTTAAAATTGAACTTGATGGAAGTTTAACCATTAGTAGTCAAATTAATATTTTACTTGAAAAAGCCAATCGACTATTTTCAAGCGCAAGATATTCTGAATGTATTGAAGTGCTTAACAAAGCTATTGAGATTGATAATAAAAACCTTGATTGTATTAGGTTAAGAGGACTTGCACATTATCACCTAAAAAATCTTGACAGTGCAAAAAGTGATTTTGAAATGCTTATAAATTCTAAGGCATTTTTTTCAGAGGCCTTCTATTATTTGGGAAATATTGAGATTCAAAAACTTAATAGAGAAAAGGCAATTTCTTTTTGGCAAAAAGCGATAGAACAAAAAAGTGAAAAAGCCCAAATAAAATTAGACCTCTACTATACATTTACAGGAGAATATTTATTAGGTAATTCACAAATAACTAAAAAGCTGACTTCCAATCATAAGATTGATTTTGAAGTACTTAATTATACTGGAGGTTTTGATGAAATTGACCTGTCGGAGAATTTAACTAAGTTGCGGACTGAATTAAAAGGGTATGAAAACGGTTTAGCGATTGAACTGAGAAAGACTTTTAAATCATATCAATTTGCAATCGCTTTTTATGAAATAGCGGATATTGTTTATAACAAAAACGAGAGAGAAATAGAATTGGTCTTGACTGATAAGAAAATGCTGAAATTTAAATACAGTAAATCGACAAATGAGTTCGATCAGGGACTTAAGGATTTCTGTATTATGTATAAGGCGAAAATTGGAAAAAATCCAACAGCCTTATCTAATTGGAAGGATTAGAATCCCAAGTTACCGCGCGATTCACCACGTAGTAGCACCTCTACCTGGCGATAGACAGGGAAGGTAATCGCGTGTGTCTGTATAAATAAGCAAACACTATCTAACCACCACAACTCCATCTATCAAACCTTTTTCTCCAGAATAATCAAGAGCACTGCTATAGATGTAGTTCTCAGGTCTAAAAACTAATCCAGCATCAACAGGATTATTATGAACATAGTTGATCTTTTGATAAATGACTTTGTTACTCCACAGTTCGATAGGATGATTATCATGTCTCCAAAACTGATATGTTCTAACATTAGATGCTTTTTCTCCAGCTAACCGAAATTGCTGAAGTAGATTGGTTTTTCTACTTTCCTTTGGATTTGATTTAATTGCCTCGACAACAGCCTTACTTGTGAAGCGTTTAAAGTCGCCAAGCAAATCTTGAGGTTTTCTTTCTCCAGTACTCCTAAAAACAAGATGAACATGATTAGTCATGATACACCACGCATAAATTTCCATTCCTTTATTCTTTTGGCAATATTTTAGGCAATCAATCAATATATTTTTGTATTCACTTCGTGTGAAAACATCCAGCCATTCGACTACGGCAAAACTGACAAAATAGGCTGCTTCAGGATTGTGGAATTTGTAATTTCTACTCATTTATTTGTTCTTTCTTATTTAAGTTAGAAAAAAATGAGGCTTACAAAATAAAAATATTGAATTTTTTTAGGTAATTATTTTACTACAGACACACGCGATGAAATCGCGCGGTAGCTGTAGTAAAATAATAGTTTCCTGATATAACACATCTAAAACTATATGCAATAAGATATAAATTGGAGTTTAACCATTAAATTATATTGATTAACATATAATTTTGTACCACAGCTACCGCGCGATTTCATCGCGTGTGTCTGTGGTTACTTCCTCCTTTCTCCAACTGCCCCTTCAAATATTCATACGCCCGTTGAATCTGAATGAATTTTTCTTCTGCAATTTTAATTTGTTCTGAACCTGAATTTTGAAAACGATCTGGATGGTGAAGTTTCACCATTGTCCGATACGCCGCTTTGATTTCTGCCAGATTTGCATTTTCGTTTATTCCAAGAATTAGTGCAAAACGCTTTTTCTGGTCGTAGCTTCCTTTCTTGGTTGCGCTTTCTTTGTTGTCTTCTCGCTCTTTTTCCTTCTGGTATTCTTGGTACATCGCAATAATTCGCTCGAAGGTGTGGGAAGACAACCCAAGGTCCGCATTGATAATCGCGAGGAGTTTCAATTCTCGCTCAGAAATTTTGCCTTCGACCATGGTAATTCCCACCAAAAAATAAACGATGTGCGTGCGTTCAATTTCATCGGTGAGGTGCATTTTTATCCAGTGCGTGACGGTCTCCAGTTTTATTGGATGCTTGAACGAATACAGCAATGAATCGGTAAAATTGTAATTGCTTCCTGGAAAATAACGGTTGAAATACGTATTGACGAAGACAATTTTCTTTCCAGCTTCGGTGCGCTGCAGTTGAATAATTAACGCGGCAAGTGCTAAATAGGCTTCGAGTAAATGATCACGCGTAAATTTATATTTCTCAGGGAAAATCCCAGCTTTCCAAAGTCGGTCGAAGCGTCGGTTGTACAATACCCAAATTATACCAACCACAATTGGACCAAAGAAAAAAAGCGCAACAACATACTGTGGAATGTTGGTAACGCGATCAAGAGCAAGTGGTAGCGTGTTGAGCATGTGGAAATATAGTGAATATTTTGATGCGTTGCCTTCGACTTCTCACTTGTTGTGCCTTCAACTCCGCTCAGTCACCAACAACGATTGTGACTCCCGCTGACTGAGCGCAGTCGAAGGCAACGGGACCTTAATCAACGATGCGCAAGAGAAACCTTCTTCACCTCCACCACTCCATTCTCCAAATGAATGTGTAAAAAGTAAATTCCAGCAGGTAGATCTTGCATATCCAGCGTGGAAGTAAAACCATTTGCAACAGCGGAGTGCATAATTTTTCCGTTTATGGTATACAGCTCGACTTTCTTCATGCGCAATCGGTCTGACTGAATCGTGACTTTGCCGTGAGATGGATTTGGATATACGATAAGTGTTTCTCCCAAATCAATTTCTTCGACTGAAATGCTACTGTTTGGATCGTGTTCAAAGCGGTAAATTCCTCCTAAATCTTGACCGGCATACAATTCCAAGTTGAGGTTTGTATTGAGATCGTTCACCCAAAAAGAGCTGTAGGCTTGCATTTCAATGCCTGCGTAATTGTTCGAAATCAATGTAAATCCATTTCCAGGAGCGAGGTTTCCGTCAATGTCGGAGTAGAAGTGACAGCGGCCAGCCAAATCACCCACAAACAAATAGGTTTCACCTTCGTGACGGAAAAAATGTGGAGAAGCGTATCCGTCTGGATTGTCTGTCGAAACATCAATGTTGCCAAGTACTGAATTTTGAAGCTGAAAGGAAGGATTGTTTACGGTTCCTATATTTTGGTAATACATGATTTCTCCTGATTTTCGTCCAAGGATTAAATCGAGCAATCCATCGTTGTTTAAATCGAATAGTTGCGGAAAACAGTAACCACCAGCACTAATAGTTACGTTGTTATTATCCTTAAAATTGATGATTCCATTGGTGTAGACTGATCCACTTCCGATGGATTGGTTTTCGTAGTACACGAGCGTTCCATCTTCCATTCCAAGCAACAAATCTTTGTCGCCATCCCCGTCGATATCACCAAACGTGGGGACAGAGCGATAACCGTAATTTTCTAGGTTCAGATCCAAATAATTTTCATCAATCAAGGTGAAAACGGGATCGTTGGCAGTTCCAGTATTTCGGTAATATGCCAGCGTACTTTCTTTGTCGAGGGGTTCTTTGTATTTGAAGAAATTCGCCACAATTAGATCTTCCAATCCATCTTCGTTGATGTCGGCAAAAACTGGTATAGAGCCAGTTCCGTGCTCAATCATTTCGCTTTGCAAAAAGTTATCCATCACGTAAACAAAATTGGGCAGTGCGTTCGTTCCTGTGTTCTTGTAGAAATGGATACTTTTCTGGTTATGCGACACATTGCGCGCGTTTGGACACACCAACAAATCTTTAATCCCGTCAAAATCGACATCCACAAAAAATGCTGCAGGAAACAACTGCATGTTAGCCGGCGTGGTGTTTGAAGGAAAAGAATTATCTACACTGATCATCGGTGAATCTGTATTCGGAGCGGCACCTCCATTGATCAGGAGTACCAAATTCGTATAAGCGACATCACCAAGCACTAAATCCATCACACCTGAATTGTCGTAATCCAGCGCCAAAACCGTTGATCCTGAATGTTTAGGTCGAAACGCAGCCTCATTGTGGGGATCTGTAATCTCCATATGGAGATCTGCATCATCGCTGCGCGGATTTACAATGTCACCGCCAACACAAGGGTGATTGGGATCGTTGAGGATAATGGAGTTATTAATAAATTCTTCGCTGAACTTTCCCCAGCACTGGTTTTTAAGCACAAACACCAATGAATCGGGTATTCCATACAATTCCATGGACTGATTCTGATGGTATTCCATGTGCTGACCTCCTATATTAAAGGTGAGAATGTCCATATCCCCGTCGAAATCCACATCAACAATGGCTGGAATATCTGCAGAACTTACGTACAAATTAATATAATTGTTGGGATATTGAGAATAGACCAAATCGGTGACCAATTCCCATTGGAGACCATCAGTAACATTACCCGTATTTCTGTAAACCATAAGTCCACCAACACCATAGGTGAATAAATCCTTTCTACCGTCGTTGTCGTAATCAACGAGTGTTGCCCTGTATCGAATGTCTTCTGGAAAATACTGCGCTGCGTTGTAAGCAAGTTGATAATGTCGATCTGCGCCTGTTCCTTCTTGTGTGTATACGCGAATGTTGTTAGAACTGCGATCAAACATGAACAAATCAAGATTTCCGTCGAAATCAAAATCAAAATCAGATATCTGAGCATAGTTCAATCCACCTGCCCAAGGCATATCCATGGAATCCGCTCCAATATAGACAGGTAAATCAGGATTGTATTCAAAACTGAACTGCGCAGAACTTTGTGTGGAAATTAATCCACCAAAAAATAGGATAAGGTACTTGTAATATTTCACGCTTGGTCGTTTACTAGTTAAAGACGAATGTTGTATTGATTCGTTAGTGAAGTAAAGTATAAATATCGGAAATAAATTGTGAAAGGGAAAACTGTGAATTAACGGTAATGCTCACATGGTTGAATTTTTACCGCAGAGCCGCATAGAAATGGTGGCAAGAGTCAAGAGGAGATTACTATCGACAAACAACACCAATTAGTGTTTGAGCTCTTTTTCCCGACATCATTATCTCTTTACCTCCCTTCACTAACGTTCGGTCTTCAAAAGCTTTGCTTTTTCTCCTCTGCGGTAAAAGATCAACAGTGTCCAAAAAAGACTGACACTCAAAATGTTAATTCAAGTTAAAATGCACAGCTCAAAATACGAAGCATTGACGGATGACGTTTTGAACAAAACTCAAAAACCAAATCCTATGAAAAATTTATTTCAGAATGTCTTTTTTAAGATGGGAGTCATTCTCGTTTTAATCCTGATTTTACTAATCCCTGCCGTGATGGTGCAAGACCTCATCCACGAACGAATGCTGAGGCAAGACGAAGCAATTGCCGAAGTAAGCTCCAAACATGCAAGCGATCAATTGGTTTCTGGTCCGATTCTTACCATTCCTTACCTGATGCCGAAACAAGTGAAAAACACTGACGGAACCTACAAGGAAATTATGGAACGTCGACTTTACCATGTTTTACCTGAAGCGCTCAACATAACGGGTGAAGTCAACCCCGAGAAAAGAAAAAGAGGAATTTTCGAAGTTGTGGTCTATGAATCTCAATTGAAAATCAGCGGATCATTTAACAATTATGGAATCGAAGACGAAGGTATTCCGTTGGAAAATCTAGAACTCGACAAAGCATTTATAAGCATAGGGATTTCCGATTTAAAGGGAATCACCAGTCAGGTACAGATAAAAATTAAGGATTCATCGATCATGTGTAATCCTGGATTGCTTTCTGACGATGTTATTTCTTCGGGACTTCATATTCGCTATCCGTTGACCGAACTTCCAGGAAAACTTGATTTTACGTACGACCTTGATTTGAATGGAAGCGAAAAACTGAATTTTACACCGATTGGAAAGGAAACATCCGTAACGCTTGACTCAAAATGGACAGAACCCAGTTTTGATGGATCGTTTTTGCCAGCGAAAAGAAAAGTGAGCGATAAAGGATTCAACGCGACATGGAAAGTCTTGCACTTGAATAGAAACTATCCACAAAGCTGGTCAGGCGATAAACATTCCATTCATGATTCTCAATTCGGGGTCAATCTAAAATTGCCCGTTGACGTGTACCAAAAATCGATGCGTGTGGCAAAATATGCATTGTTGTTCATCGTATTAACCTACTTGATTTTCTTCTTTGTCGAGATTCTGAACAAAATCTTAATTCACCCAATTCAATACATCTTGGTGGGAATTGCACTTGTCCTGTTTTATGTTTTAATGCTTGCGTTCAGTGAACAAATTTACTTTGATCTCGCTTACATCATCGCAGCGATTATGACCATTGGAATCGTCTTTCTCTATTGCCGTTCAATTCTAAAATCATGGGGACTGGCAGCAATGACTGGAGCGATACTCACCATATTGTACGGATTTATCTTTGTGCTGATTCAAATTCAAGATTACGCATTACTTGTTGGAAGTTTAGGTGTCTTCTTGATTCTCGCAGTGACCATGTACTTTTCTCGAAAAGTCGACTGGTTCAGTATTGGCGGGAATTCAACTCAAATTGAAGAGTAGAAAATTTACGGGGGTTCATCAGTTTGGTGAATCCCCTATATTTTCTTGAACAGTTTATCTGAATCACGACGTACCTTTTTCTCGTGCTGCATGCTGTCGCTTTCGTGACGATAACCAATTGGACAAACGAGCACAGGACGCAATTTCTTTGTTCTCAAATCCAAAATTTCAGAGTAGCGGGCAGCATCAAACCCTTCCATTGGTGTCGCATCAATACGCATTGTTGCACAGGTGTGAAGTAATTGTCCAAGCGCGATGTACGCCTGTTTACTCGCCCACGTAATTCTTTCATCGTGTGACATTTCACCAATAATTTTCTTCATGTAATTGGCATAGTTGGCGATTCTTTCTGGGTCGATATTTCGTGTGTCTACCACCGATGAAACATAAGAATCAATAAGTGCATCGTCAATCTGGTCTTCGATACAAATGACAATTAAGTGCGAAGCATCTTGCACCTGACTTTGTCCGAAGGAAGCAGCAACCAATAAATTTCTGATGGATTTATTCTCCACGACAACAAATTGAAGCGGTTGCAAACCATAAGAACTTGGCGTAAGTCGCAGTGATTCTTTGATCACCTCAAAATCTTCTTCAGAAACTATTTTTTCCGAATCAAATTTCTTCGTTGCATAACGCCAGGTCAAATCTTCCAATATTTGATGCATGTTCCTTCTTTTGAGCCATAAAGAACGTAAAAAAATACGTTTTTAACCGTCCAGTGGTGAATAACTTTTTGAGAGAAAAACAGTATTTCGATATGAAAAGACACTGAAAAGTCGCAATTTTAGGAAACTAAACCAAAAATGACGCGCCATGCAAACAGAAGCAACCATTCAAGAAGAAATAGACCAATTAAACGGCCAATTGACCGGAGATATGTTTAGTGATATGGACATCAAAGACCAAATTCACAACCTAGAAATGAAGTTGAAAGGAGTCAAACCGATGGACACTCATTTTGATTGTGTGGGGTGTGGATCTTGAGCGAGATTCGGCATCTCGGCATCTCGACAAGCTCGATGACCGAAAATCGATGACCGAAACTCGTGATTATATAAGCAGTATTCGCTCAAAATAACTGCTATTTGAAGCCTTTGGTTCTTCTTTGAAAATTCCATACAACGCAGAACCGCTGCCTGTCATGCTGGCGTAAATTGCGCCTTCCGAGTACAAATTTTCTTTTATCTGCTCGATTTCTGGATACAATAGAAATGCAGATCTTTCAAACGCGTTGGTCAGTTCATTTTTCCAGTTGTCAATAGGTCGACTGATGATTTCTTCAATGGAAGATTGATTTTCACTTAACATCACATGCGCATACGCTTCTTTTGTCCCAATGTGTAGTCCTAGATGAATAAGTTTGATGTAGTATCCTTTCAAATCGACGTGAATCGCTGATAAAATTTCACCACGACCACGTGCCAATTGAGTTTCATTATCGACAAAAAATGGGCAATCACTTCCCAAAGTCGCAGCGTAGTTTCTCAGTTCATCCTTGCTTAATCCAAGATCAAATAGTTTATTCAACCCAATCAATGTGTACGTCGCATCTGCTGATCCTCCACCCAATCCTGCTCCCATGGGGATGTTTTTGAGTAAATGAATATAAACTGGAGGAAGATTGTATTTATCGTTCAGCAATTCATACGCCCGAACGACGAGATTGTCAGAAGTCGTTCCTTCAATTTCCAATCCACTTTGATGAAAGGTAAATTCTTTCGCAGGCAAGATTTCCAATACATCCGTCAAAGGAATGTGCATCATCACAGTTTCTATTTCGTGGTAACCGTCTGCCCTTTTGCGAAGTACATTTAAACCTAAGTTTATCTTTGCCGGTGGAAAAAGTATCATGCAACAAAGTTAGAAGAAGTAAACAATTTTTGTAACTTTCGCCTCTCAAATTAGAATGAAAATGGCAACATATTTAGATTTTGAAGAACCGATCAAGGAATTAGAAGACCAAATTATTCAAACGCAAGAAATTGGTGAGAATACCGAGGTTGATATGCAGGATAAGATCAATGAGCTGGAGAAAAAGCTGAAATCTAAGACCAAAGAAATTTTTTCAAATTTGACTCCTTGGCAGCGTGTTCAGTTATCTCGACATCCAGATCGTCCGTATACATTGGCATACATTAACGCGATGACCGATGGACAATTTCAAGAATTACATGGCGATCGCAGCGTGAAAGATGATAAAGCCATGGTGGGTGGATTTGGCTTGATGAATGGAGAAACAGTGATGTTTATCGGTCAGCAAAAAGGCATTAACACAAAGATGCGTCAATTCAGAAATTTCGGAATGCCGAATCCTGAAGGATATAGAAAAGCGTTGCGTTTAATGAAATTGGCGGAGAAATTCAACAAACCAATTGTGACGTTTATCGATACTCCGGGTGCATTTCCTGGTTTGGAAGCAGAAGAAAGAGGACAAGGAGAAGCAATTGCTCGAAATATTTACGAAATGATGCGCTTGAAAGTCCCTGTGATTTGTGTGATTGTTGGAGAAGGAGCTTCTGGTGGTGCATTGGGAATTGGTGTGGGTGATAAAGTGGTGATGATGGAAAACACATGGTATTCGGTAATTTCACCAGAATCGTGTTCATCTATTCTTTGGCGTTCTTGGGAATACAAAGAACAAGCGGCGGATGCACTAAAGTTGACTTCGACGGACATGAAAAAACTAGGTCTGGTAGACGACGTAATCAAAGAACCAACCAACGGTGCACACAGAAATCACGAAGAAGCATTCAAATTGGTCAAAAAAGCAATTACCAAATACATCGCCGACTTAAAAGATGTTGACCCGACGAAACGAATCAACGATCGTATTGAAGCATTCTCAAAGCGAGGTGTTTGGAAGTAAATAAAATTGAATTTGAAAAAATCCGTCCGCCTAAGGCGGACGGATTTTTTGTTTGTAAGCGAATTGAATACTGATCGTCCAACAAACTAGTTTTTGATAAACAAACAACCATGAAAATTGTACTGTTTTTAATTCCATTTCTTGCTACTGGACTTTTCGTGAGTTGTGAAAATCCTAGGCATCAACTTTCTCCTAGGGATCCCATTCAATTTTCACAGGATTATCTAATGGCACTGAAAACAGGCAAGTCGCACGAGAAATACAGCGATACCTTGGCGACCATCGATGTGACGAAACTGGTAGATGAGCTGAATACCAAAGAAAAGCAACTCGCATTTTGGATCAATACGTACAACACGTTGGTGCAACAAAAAATCAAAGAAGACACATCGACATATCGCGATGCTTCGATCTTTTTCAAAGAACGTGATCTAGAAATCGGTGGTCAATTCATCAGCCTAGACGATATTGAAAACGGAATTCTACGTGGTGAAAAAGTGGAGAAAAAAGAAGACTTCATTTCCCAATTTCGTTTGGAAAAATTAGATCCTCGGATTCATTTTGCACTGAACTGCGGCGCGACTTCTTGTCCCCCTATTGCTTTTTACTCGGACAACCAACTGGACGAACAACTTTCGTTGGCAGAAGCTTCCTTTGTTCAAAGCAGTTCTATCTATACACCAGAAACGAATACACTTGAAATCAGTGAAATTTTTAAATGGTTTGAAGATGATTTTGGAGGTAGAAAAGGGATTTTAGAATTAATGGTTCGGTATGAGATTCTACCAAAAGATGCTTCACCAAAAATTAAATATACTCCTTATGACTGGAGCTTGACGTTGGAGAATTGGTAGCTTTTTTTAGTCTTGACATATCGAAATATTGCGATATACAAATTAACAACACGCTCATTTACAATGTATTAATATTTATCACAATTTGCAATATCGCAATATTTCGATATTGCCATATTACTCCATGTTCAACAATTCTTAACATCAACCAGCATTTTTCACCACTGCGTTTTAGTTCCATCATTTTCTTAATTTCGCACATGCAAAAACCCATTGTATCAGTTGTAATTCCCGCATTTAATGAAGAGCAATCCATCGGAAAAGTTGTTGCAGATATTCCCAAGGATATCGTTCAGTACATTATTGTTGTGAATAACAATTCAACAGATAACACCGTCAATGTAGCCCGAAATGCTGGTGCAATCGTTTTAAACGAAACACGAAAAGGATACGGTTGGGCGTGTTTGAAAGGCATTGAAAAATGCAAAGAGTTGAATACCGAGATTATTGTTTTTTTAGACGGCGATTATTCCGATTACCCACAAGAAATTCCTCAAGTGATTGCTCCGATTCTAGAAAACGACATGGATTTGGTCATCGGATCACGGGTGTTGGGACAACGAGAAAAAGGTTCATTGACCCCACAGCAGGTATTTGGAAATTGGTTAGCAACCCGCTTAATTCGAATTTTTTACGGCGCAAAATTCACCGATTTAGGTCCTTTTCGTGCAATGAAATTTGAATCACTCCAACAATTAAAAATGGCAGATAAAACCTACGGCTGGACGATTGAAATGCAGATAAAAGCTGTGAAAAGCAAAATGACGCACTGCGAAGTCCCTGTGAACTACAAAAGAAGAATTGGTAAATCTAAAGTAAGTGGCACGGTAAAAGGTAGTGTACTTGCGGGAATAAAGATTATATTTGCCATCTTTAAGTACCGTTTTTAAAATTTAAAATGCACACAATCAATTTGACTAATAAAATTTCAACTATGGCCATCATGAGGTTACTTTTTGTTTTTATCATCCTTTTTGCAACGATATTCAGTAATGCGCAGGGTGTGCAAAGCTTTGGTGGAACTATCATAGATGAAAAAACAGAGAGAACTGTTGAAAAATTGGAGTTGACCATTCAGCATTTGGAAAGTCAAAAAAAATACAATGCAACGACCAACGATGAGGGGGTTTTTACCTTTGACAAAGTTCCAGTTGGTAAGTATGAATTAACGATAGTAGATAAAGATTATAACAAGGACGCCTTCAAATTTGAGGTGACCGAAACACATATTCCAGATTTAAATTTTGCCGTAAACCTGAAAGTATCCTGGATGATGAACTGGGGCGATGCCTACGGCCAAGAGCATTATTGGTCACACTTCATGAGCAAGATTATTCTATGGATTTATTTCTTGTGTCTGATTTTGGTGCTTTTCTACAGTATTCTGCAGTTATCACTTGCAATTGCTTACGTGAAAGACAAACGAAATAAAAAAGGGAAAGAGCAAAAGAAACCTATTTACGATCCAGCTACTACGCCTAAAGTAACTGTGCAATTACCTATGTACAACGAATTGTATGTGGCGGACAGAATCATTGAACAAGCAGCACGATTTGAATACCCACTGGATAAATTACAAATACAAGTTTTGGATGATTCTACGGATGAAACCAAAGATGTCATTGCAAAGAAAGTGGCTGAAGTCGCAGCGCGCGGAATCAATATTCAACATGTTCACCGTACGGATAGAACAGGTTACAAAGCCGGAGCGCTCGATGCAGCAATGGATCAAGTGGAAGGTGATTTCATCGCGATCTTTGATGCTGATTTTGTTCCAGAAAGCGATTTCCTTATCCGTACAATGCCTTATTTCCAAGATGAAAATGTTGGTGTTGTGCAAACGCGTTGGGGACATATCAATAAAGAATATTCAATTCTTACCGAATTACAAGCATTTGGATTAAACGGCCACTTCGCTATTGAGCAAGGCGGTAGAAATGCATCGGGACATTTCATAAACTTCAATGGTACAGGCGGAATCTGGAGAAAAAAATGCATTGAAGACGCTGGTGGTTGGGAACACGATACGCTGACTGAAGATTTAGATTTGAGTTACCGTGCGCAGTTGAAAGGATGGCGTTTCCAGTATTTGGAGGACGTGATTGCTCCAGCAGAATTACCAATTACGATGTCGGCACTGAAAAGTCAACAACACCGTTGGATGAAGGGAGGAGCGGAATGTTTCATCAAAATGCGTAAGCGTATGATTCGTTCAAAAGGAGTGAAACTTGGAGATCGAATTCATGGATTGTCGCACTTGTTCAACTCTTCTGTATTTATTTTTATTTTGGTGATTTCCTTGTTGAGTCTGCCTATTTTGCACATCAAGGATAGCTTTTCAGATTTGAACTATGTTATCCAGTACGGGGTTATCTTCTTAATCAGTACCGTTTTCTTAATGTACTATTATTGGAACTCTTACCGTGATAAAACCGACAACTTATTCAAATCATTCTTCAAATTTACTGGACGTTTCTTTTTATTTCTAATGGTATCCATGGGATTGGCGCTAAACAACACGGTGGCTGTACTTGAAGGTTACATGGGAATCAAAAGTTCATTTGTACGTACTCCAAAGTTCAATGTGAATGTGAAAAGCGAATTCAAAGGAAATAAATACGACAAGAAAAGTCTTTCTATTTTGAACATTGGAGAAGGTTTATTGATGTTGCTATTTACATTTACTGCTGTTAATCGAGCTATCTATGGTGATTTAGGAATGGTTCCTTTCCACTTGATGCTGGCGTTTGGTTATGGATTGGTGTTCTTCTATTCGATTAAAGAATTAAAATCTTCTAACGCGTAGAGATGCTTTGGAAATCGTGGAAAATAGCTTCGTTAAGCGTCATCTTCCTCGTTTCCATTTTCGCAGTTAACTGGCAAGTAGATCGTACCGATTTTCTCTTCATCAGTAGTTTTTATACACTTGCATTTGCAGCATACCTTGGATTAATTGCTCTTCGCAAAGAGATTTCATTTCAATCGTTTCTATATCTCGTCATTGTCGCTCATGTAGCTTCGATGATTTTCATACCTCATCTCTCCAACGATTTCTACCGCTTTTTATGGGATGGGGAATTAACAACTCGTGGCATCAATCCATTTGATTTCAGACCTTCTGAATTGCTTCACCACAAAACGGTGCAATCTAGTCAGTACATGCAGGAAATCTATGCTGGAATTGGTGAAATGTCACAACAAAACTATTCGTGTTATCCTCCTTTAAGTCAACTTTACTTTTTTGTAGCGACTGTTTTTTCAGATTCCGTAATCGTCAATACAATCATCCTCAAATTGCTCATCGTGGGGACAGAAATCATTGGTGGGATTTATCTGATGCGTTTGCTGAAACTGTTTTCAATCGATATCAATCGCATGTGGTTGCTATTTCTAAATCCACTGTGGATTATAGAATGTACAGGAAATGCTCACTTTGAAGGCGTCATGCTATCATTCCTGTTCATCGCGTTTTACTACATCTTTCAATCAAAACTGAGCATTGCAAGTGTGTTTTATGGAATCGCTATTCAAATCAAGTTGATTCCGCTGATACTCCTCCCCTTCTTTTACCGTTTCCTCGGCATTAAAAAATCGTTGTTCTTTTATAGCTTGACAATTGCCATCGCACTAGGAAGTGGATTTATTCAGCTCAATTCAGACAACATAGAGAACTTCCTCGAAAGTCTCCGCTTGTACTTTCAAGTATTCGAATTCAACTCCTTTGTTCTCTATCACTACCTTCAATTGGGAATAGTTGAAACTGGCTGGAACATGACGCGGTATTACGGTCCCCAACTTTCCAGAATTGCTATCGGAATAATTCTCACCCTTGCACTTTATGGACAAATCAACGATTGGCAAAAATTATTTAAACGAATAACATTGGCGTTCTTCGTCTACTTACTCTTGAGTAGCACCTTGCATCCTTGGTACATTCTTCCTCTTCTGGCGCTTTCAGTCTTTACGGATTATCGCTTTACTGTGGTATGGTCGTTTGCGGTCTTCTTCTCGTACATTTTCTATGCATACAATGACAGCAGTGAATACTGGGTGCGTTTTGTCGTGAATATGGAATATCTCCTAGTGATTGGCTATTTCATCTATGAACTATTGTCTCGACGAGCTCGACAACCGTTAACATTGAATTAATTTTGTCTAACTATGGAACTGGATCATGTCCATGTCCACCCCAAGGATTGCAGCGAATGATGCGTTTAATTCCCAAGTACAGCCCAACAATTGGTCCTCTCTTTTTCAGCGCTTCAATCATATACGTTGAACAAGTAGGTGTAAAACGACAGGTTTGAGGGAAAATAGGGCTAATAATCCATTGATACACCTTGACTAAGACGATAAAGGGAAAACTTAGAATACTCCAGAACAACTTCATTTAAAGCGAAATTAGCCTTTTTCAACGACTGAATGTGTAAGGTATTCTGAAAATTGTAACCAGATCTAACATAAAAACGTTATTTTAGGGAACTCTCTATTAATCGGTATAAGCTATGCGGTACGTATTTTTCATTTTAAGCTTCGTTGGATTCAACGTGATTGGCCAACCTTCTGACTCCTGGGACGAGGAAAAAATTGAAGTCAAAAAAGGCAGCGACTTATCGACTATTTTAAGTGCAAATGCGATTCTTTCCGAAAGGTGGAACGAACTTCCACAACCGATTTTTTGGAAACAGATCATGGAGCTTTCTCCAGATTCATGTTTGGTAAATATTGCTGAGTCTCGCGTTATTGTAGCCAAAATGAGTCTTGCCGATTGGAACAGTCAATCCGACGAGCTAAAAAATAGCTACCGCGACAGTATTCGTCAATCGTATGCACTGACAGAAGATGCGCGTATTTTTGTTACTTCCGGAAAAAATGATTTTTATAAGTTCGATGCTGTGTATCCAAGTTTATCTGAAGGAGTTGAAGCATTCGAAGCATACGGAGTTGATCCTTGGTATGCGCAAGCCATTTTATTGATTGAGAGTCCAGGACAACTGAAAAAGTCACGTGCTGGTGCCTATGGTGCATTTCAACTTATGCCTGCTGTTGCACGGGCGCAGGGATTAACCGTAAACAAATACAGCGATGAAAGAGAAGATTTTCAGCGAAGTGCTTATGGTGCATCTCGATTATTAGCACGGGTTTGTATTCCAGAAGCCAAACGCATTCTAGACACGCACGGCTTATCGTACAAAGAAGATGATATCTGGTTTCGACTTTTTGTCTTGCACGTGTATCACGCTGGTGCTGGAAATGTTGCGGCTGTTGTCTCTAAAATTGCACCGACTCAAGGAAGCAAGGAATTGATTCAGTCGATGTGGCAAACAACTGCTGCAAGTTTTGGAAACAACTCACAGAACTATTCGCAATTAGCACTTGCTTCTCAGCTTATTTTGCACGAGAAAGTACATGTAGAATCGGACTATATTCTAGATTGTAAAAACTCTAATTAGGAGTTATTCAGCGATAAATTTCATGGAGATTGAGTTTACACAGTGACGTGTATTCTTCTGGGTGAATTTCTCACCTGTAAATACGTGTCCAAGGTGACCGTCACAATTGGCGCAAACTATTTCAGTTCTTCTACCATCTGCATCAACATACCGTTTTACCGCACCCTCGATTTCATCGTCAAACGAAGGCCAGCCACATCCTGAATGAAATTTCGATTCAGAGGTATACAACGGTGCGTTGCACTGTCGACAAATGTACGTGCCTTTCACAAAATGATCAGTGTACTCACCAACAAACGGAGCTTCTGTTCCTTTTCGGATGATTACGCGTTCTTCTTCACTTGTTAATGCATTGAATTTTGAGTCGCCCATTTTTAGATTGCCATGTTGTTAATTTCAGTCGCTAATTCCTCAACTAAAACGTCCATTGCTTGTTTTAAGATATTCTCTTTTCCTTCTTTCGCTTTGATGTAAATTCTTCCACCATCGTTATTATACTCAAAGGTGATATATTTGATGACACGAATAACGTTTGCTTCACCTTCTAAATCCAAATCATCAAAATTGACACCCTCCAAATTTAAAAACGCATTAATTCCTGACTTCGCGAAATTTTCACATCCCTTTGGTAAATTCAATCCACCGCTTTTGGAAACATTCGCTGAGCTGCTGTACATGCTTAAACCATCACTGTCCAGTTGTACCTCATCCATGCCAAATGACATCATTTCTTTTGCCATCTCTCCAATATCTCTTCCTTTCGGTTGTAACCCTAAAAACACATTAAAATCAGGTACCATCGCACCATTTCCTCCTAGATCTCCCAGCATCACCACGCCCAATTTTCCCGAGAATATTTTTGACATATCCGAACCAGTTGTCGCGAGTGCGAACTGAGCCGTTCCTCCCATTGAACGAGCTAAGTCGTTAATCGCTTCTGGAGAATACTCGTCTACCAATGCTTGTAGTTTAACCATATCTATGTTCATCGAAAAACCAGCGCGAGCATTTCCTTTTCCTAATTTTGCAATGACTAAATCGCCACCAACGGAATTGAAAAACATTTTCTCCTTAAGTTGATCTGAAAAGAAATTCTTTGTTTCAATGATAGCTGCACCGTTCTCAAACTTGACAACCGTTTGGATGTAGGAATCTTTCACCAATTCCTTCAGGCTCTTTTGTTTTTCAGCGCTCAAATTAGATAAATCCGTATTTGATGAGTTATATAAGGAAGATACGTTCATTCCCAAAACCAAGTCACCCTTTTGCCCTAAAATATCATCAGTTGTTCCTCCACTGACATCACTCTCTGCTTTTTCAAACACGCTAAGCATTAAACTTTCCACTTCGTAATCTGCTTTTTGCACCACTACAATAGCGATCTTGTCTTTTATACCAATGGCAAAATCACCATCCTCGCTGTAATGTAAATCTCCCTTTTCATACATATCAAATCCTCTTCCGGTCATTTCTGCAATAAACTTATCCTTATCCTTCAATGTGATAAAAGCATAAGTTGCGGTAGGATTTCCGTCGTTGTCCAATGGTCCTTCAATGGCATAATAAACAGGTGATTTAAAATCAATTACTTTCTCAAGTGTTGTAAACTCTGTACTCAGCAGTTTTCCTAGCTTTGGGACATTGGCATAATCGCTCTTGGTTAAAATTCCTTTTAGATCTGTGTTTCCGAAAGCAACGATATTTTCAGTCGCGCCGATGAATGCAGACGCCGCATCTTTTGCTGTTCCAGAATTTGATTTTCCGCAAGCACTGAGGATAATTACAAATAATCCAGCGAAAGCTATTTTTAGAAGGAAGTTAACGTTTTTCATTGTGGTAAAATGGTTTTTATAATTGTTCAAAATTAACGATAAAATCATTGCATTTATTATGCCAATTCTTTTTTAATGAATTGATACATTTGCAGTATGCATATTGTCGAACCATATTATCATTGGAGAAATTTATACATCGCATCAGACGATGAAGCTTCACCATTTTTTGGAAGGGAATATAGTGAGTTTGAATTTGAAAATCGTGTATACAATTTTTACATTCATCCGCAATGGGACACGATCGGTTCGTCTACGCTTTTCATTAAAATTATTTACGTCGACTATGATTCCAGTTGCGCAATTATTGAGATGATGGGTGAATGGAACGATGCCATTGAAAATGATATCATGACTTTAAAGCGCGATGTTATAGACGACTTAATAAAACTCGGCATTTCTAAATATGTGCTCATTGGTGAGAATGTCCTGAATTTTCACGCATCGGACGATTGTTATTACGAAGAGTGGATTGACGACATCGATGATGGCTGGGTAGCGCTTGTCAATTTCCATGAACACGTTTCAAGGGAAATGCAGGAAGTTGGAATTGATCATTACTTTGTACTGGGTGGTGAAATGGACATGTTGGACTGGCGTACCTATTTGCCTCATCAATTGGTTGAGAAAGTGACTGAAATCGTCGAAGAACGGTTGGGTATCGCCTAATCGACGCTGATTTTGGTTGACATCGGTTTATTTCCTAAGAAAAATTGAACCACGTACATTCCATTTTTTATCGTTTCTGGAAGCTGGACTTTTGCCTTGTTCGCTCCAATAGAAGAATGACCCATGTTTGAACTGAACACCGATTTACCAGATAGATCAACAACTTTCATAAACATCGGTTCTACAGTCATCGAATTGAACTGAAAATGTACAGCATTCGTTGCTTGATGATATCCCGCTTTAAATGAATGATGATCCATCATTTCGTCAGCGGTGTTTAGTACACTATAAATAACATGGCGAGATAAATAAATAGCGTCTCCCGAGGCAGTTCCGTTTCCGTTCGCAATATTGGAAGCTACATAAAAGGTTACCTGTCCCGATTCAACCGCCGGAGCTTGCCACTCCCAATCCCATGAAACATTTCCAGCATTGGAACTAGCCGATTTGTGCGTGGCATAATCACGACCCATTTCAGTAATAATTTGTGTTCCAACAGACCCAGACGTTAGAAAAGTCCCTGCCATTTCATTGTTAGTATTGTCAAGCACAGTAGCCTGAAATCCCTCTTTTACGTTTTCATTGTCAAGGACCAAAGAAACTGTATAAATTTCACCAGGCACGTAACCCATCACTTCCATACCGTCATCGTACACTGTGAGTATATTTTGATACCTTCCATCATTCACAGCACCAGCATGACATTCGGTACAACTAAAAGCACTTTCACCAGGAGCGCCGGTTTTCCCCGCAGGAGCCCCTGATGAATAACGAAATTCAGCGATGTATGCATCCTGTTTCCCGCTTATGGTTTGAACTGCGAACATCACATACGCTCCAACTACCAATATACAAAGTACTAAATACCTCATTTGTATTAATTCTCTAATTTACCGCTGTTCTTCCAGCATATGAACTTCACGATGAGTGAATCTGCAAGTTTTGGTTCTCCCAGAGGCATCGGTGTAACACCAGATCCGTGAGTGATAGAAGCTAAAATTAAATCTGCATGTTCGAATACGCTTTCGTAAGAGGTAAAATTGTACCCGCCTTCCTCAGCAACGTCATGACAACCACTCACTGTGCAGTTCATTTCTATCAACGGTTGAATTTCCTGCGCATATGACACTTCTTCAAAGCAATTCACTTCAAGTGTTTTATCCTTTTTACAGGAAAAGATGAAAACGCCCAAAACAACTATCGCAACTAATAATCTTCTCATTATGATTTTATAAATAGTGGTTGAATGGTATACCAAATTAGTGCTGGGAAAAAGTGCATTGGAACTACCAGCCCTGGGAACATTTCTGGAAACTCAAGATCCAATGGAAGAGTCGCCATAAATGGAAAAATGATCATCCCAAATGATATCAGCGTAAAGAGAAAATTAAAAATAATTCTTCCTTTTGATTTGAACAGTTTATCGAGTAACCAGTAACCGATTCCTGCCAAAACACAGGCAAAAATGCAAGTACCAAAATACATCGGAACTGTGACAACTGACGAAAAATCAAGCATTCCGGCGTTCGCCATGGAAAAAACTTCCGCGTAAACAACACACGCCACTCCAGACAAAATTCCTGCTGTTACTCCTAAAAAAAGAGTTTTCTTAAACATCATAGCTCTATTTTTTTGACAGTGGAATTGAATAAGTGATTTTTAACTTCTCCGGAACAGCTCCACCAGGTTTACCGATTTTATAATGTGTTCTTTCGACCCAAAACTCACCTGATACTTTCAATCCATCGCTAGTGCTTTTGATTTCCGCTGGGATTTTGCGAAACTTGTCAACTCCTTTCATGTTTAGTTGTCCATGGATGTAATATCCCTTCTCGGTTTTTTCAACTTTACTTGACTGAAATTTGATGTTCGGATATTTTGCCTGATCAAACCATTCTTCCGTCATGGCCTTTTTATTCTTCATTCCGTTACCTGTGCTGATGGAAGCAACATCAATAGTGAAGTTAAACTCAGAATTTTCAAGATCAGACTCGTCGAATTTGACGTTTCCTGTCAATTTTTGAAAAATTCCGGATGGATCTTTACTGTCGAATGCGATAGAAAATCCTTCTGCTACTTTGTATTCGCGTACCGAAATCGCCATCGTTGCCGATGTAAGTAAAATCAGTGCTGCTAAAAATGGATAAATCAGTTTTTTCATCATGGTGTATTTTTTTTGTTAGTTCAATTATCAAGCCCTTCTATTTAATACTAACGAAGAAATCTAGTTTTCGCTTGGTTCAAATGAACAAAAATTTATTTTTTTTCTCAAAACTCAAATTTTCTACCTATCGTAAAACCAAGTCTAAATTGACCTTGAAGCCAGTCAGAATAGGTATGTGGAATGAATTGTGTTTCTCCAAATCCAGTCGAATTCGTAAAGTTTATTGTGAAATTGTGTCCAAACGTTTCAAATTCTACTGCGACTCCCAAACTGTTCGTGTTTGTTGTTCTCAAGTTTGGGTCATCGAATACATGGTAGTATTCAATTACAATTCCAACTGTTTTCGTAATCGCAAAACGCGTTGCTCCACCTAATGCAAAAAGCGTATTTTGATCGTCTGAAGCTACGTAGTTACGGTGAACAAGGGTCGGAGCTAAATTCAAACTAAACCAAGAACCAAACTTTTTGGAAATATTTAACTGTGCACAGTACGCCAATCGATGTTGCCAATTTGGGAAAGCGCTGACCAATGAAATATCACTTGAAGCTTTCATGTATGTGAAGGAAGCAGTTCCTACCAGTGCCATGGAAATCGGCATTCCCCCCGTTTTCTGGCGCAAAAATCGGTATTTAGCATAGCCATCGATTAGCGAACGATACGGTGTCCCGTTCCCTTTGCTTCTACCTAATCCTACGTTAATATTATCGGTAATTCCATATTCAAACGCCAAACGGATATCCGCGGCATTATCCAATCCAAACATCTGCTGAACTCCGCCGTTTGATCCAGCCAAATCGCCAAATCGATGTTCCACACGAAATTCCATGACATTTTTGTCGAGCATTTCTGTAGAATGCCCATTAATGACGCGCGTTGAACTAAATACATCGTCTACGTACTCGATTTCATCGGGTGCAACAACTCCATCTTCTACAATTTCATCTTCTTGTGCAAAGCACATGAATGGCATCAATACGACTAGTCTTAGTATAGTTTTCATGTTCAGTATTTAAGTTCATCGAGAAATCCTCTGCTCCCTTCTAGCAAAATTGACAGGGCATTTCTATTTTTCGAATTTACATAAAAATCAATTACCATGGTAGTCAATTTTAGATTTACCCGCCAAATCAGCATGTCATATTAGTGAATTTACCTATATTGCTATTTTTGCAATGGATTAAGTTAAGCGATGATAACCAAAAAACAGCTTCGAAAAAAGTACATGGAAAAACGAATGGCGCTTTCACCAAGAGAGTTGGAAGTTGCCTCTGAGAGTATCTGTCACTTGTTCTTTTCAAACTTTCAAGTTGAAGGTAAAAAAATCAGTTTGTTTCTTCCTATTGAGCGCACGAAAGAGATTAACACCTATATCATTTGGGAAAAAGCACTTTCATTTGATGCTAAAGTCGCCGTTCCAAAAGTTGATTCCAAGTCCAATAGTTTAAAACATATTTTGTTTGAATCAACCGATCAACTAGAAATTTCGTCCTACGGAATCCCAGAACCGCACGCAGGAAAAGTGATAGCTTCCGAACATTTTGATTTTGTTATAGTTCCATTATTGACCATCGATAAAAAGGGCAATCGCGTCGGGTACGGCAAAGGTTTTTACGATCGATTTTTAAGTAAATGTTCTCCCCGCGCTAAATTTATTGGGGTTAGTCACTTTGACGAAATGGAAGACGTTATACCCGAGCTTACAAAAGCTGACATCCCGCTGCACTATTGTATTACACCATCTAAGGTTCATCGTTTTGAGTAAACATCAAGGTAAATTTCACCTACTTTCCATTTTATTGATTCCTGGATTTTTGGTAACGCTTTTTCTTTCCAATCACTGGATTGCCCCAACCATTTTCTTTCTGATTGCCGCTACCATCATTTTCGTAGTGTTTAGACGGAACTGAATCTTCCATTTGATCTTAGTCCACTTTCTACTAAGTAAATAGTTGATTTGAAAACCTTTTCACATGATTTTCGTTAAATTGGTCTATGAGATTGCTACTCCTTCTTATGTGTTGGGTACTTTCGGTATCTATAATACTGCCTTCATCAGCTAAAGCTGTGTTTGGGGTGAAGATTTCGATTGGTGCAAATTCAGAAGTCACATCGTATGTATGTTATTTGTACGACGGGCGATACCTGACACAAAAGAAAATGGTGGACAAGGAATCTTTTGTGAAAATTGTATCGGGACATTGGCCAAGTATTTACAATCCCAAACGAATCGATTATTTTGAAGAACACAACATCGACTGTTCCATTCTGACAGATCCGATTACAAGAAAGACATCACTGGGATGCGCTCCTTTCGATTCCTTGTGGAAGATTCATTTTGCTACTTATCCATTTCAAACAAATTCTGAAAAAGGATGGGGAAACAAATACCACCGACCTTCACCTAAACAAGAAGTATACTTGTACAATCGTTACGGAGTCCGTCGCATAGATGCTGACTATTTTCTGGATACAAATTTCTGGATGATTCTAAATGACGTCACCGATCCTGATTGGATTCAAAACTATAAATCACTTCACTGATTCTTTTTCTTTGAGCGCTTCCAACTCACCTAATTCGGAGTTTAATTTGTCCAGAGCTTCATCGTAAATTTCTTTCATCATTTTTTGATGAGTTCCGTAATAGTCAATTGATCGCTCAAATTGTTCATGAGTAATCCCGAACTTTTTCAATATTTTGTTGCCTGAATTAATCATTACCTTGTTGTATTCCGCTACAGAAGGATAAGACGCTTGCAAGTACGATTCCAATTTTACCATTTCAGTGATGATTTGCACCATTTTCTCCTTTGGAATAAGATCGTCCGGTTCAGCTACGCGCTTCAACTCACTTGAACAAGCGCTCAAAAGAATAACAAACGATATAAGGAGAAACTTAATCATCTATTGAACAACAAGCGGGAACCGCCACTAATTTCGTTTATGATTCCATTGGAATACACCAGCTTTCCGTTGACAAAAGTTTTTGAAATTTTATTGGAGAATGTTACACCTTCAAAGGGTGACCAACCACATTTGTACAAAAGTGACTCTTTGGTGACGTTTGTCTTTTCAACTGGATCCACGACCACAATGTCTGCAAAATAACCTTCTCGAATATACCCTCGATCTTCAATTCTAAAAAGAACAGCAGGTGCATGTGCCATTTTCTCCACTACTTTCTCAATGGAAATTTTACCTTCTTTTACCTTTTCCAGCATAGCTAGTAGCGCATGTTGAACCAAAGGTCCACCCGATGGTGCATTGAAATACGAGTTCTTCTTTTCTTCCAATGTGTGTGGTGCATGATCCGTAGCGATCACATCAATTGTATCATTTAAAACAGCCTTCATAATTGCATCACGGTCAATCGCTCTTTTTACAGCTGGGTTCCATTTGATGAATGTTCCTTTTTCTGCATACTGCTCATCACAAAACCATAAGTGGTGAATACATGCTTCGGCCGTAATTTTCTTGTCAATTAACGGAATGGTATTATCAAAAAGCTCCAGCTCCTTTGCCGTTGAAATATGCAATACGTGTAAGCGGGTTCCATGTTTTTTTGCCAGACGAACCGCCATTGAAGACGAAATGTAACATGCTTCCTCACTTCGAATAAGCGGATGCTGTTCAATTGGAACATTTTCGCCGTATTTTGCTTTCGCTGCCTCGCTGTTTTTACGGATGGTTGCTTCGTCTTCACAGTGCGTAGCAATTAGCATAGGGACTTTAGAAAATAAACTGTCAAGTGTTTGTTCATTGTCGACCAGCATATTTCCTGTGGAAGATCCCATAAAAACTTTAATTCCGCACACGTTTCGTTCATTGGTCTTCACTACTTCTTCTATATTTTCATTGGACGCACCCATGAAAAAAGAATAATTGGCAATGGAACTTTTTGCAGCAATCGTGTATTTATCTTCGAGTAATTCTTGCGTTAATGTATTGGGAGTGGTGTTCGGCATTTCCATGAAAGAAGTAATTCCGCCTGCCACAGCTGCTCGAGATTCTGAAAAAATATTCGCCTTGTGCGTTAAACCAGGTTCACGAAAATGTACTTGATCATCAATACAGCCTGGGAGAATGAGTTTGCCCGCAACATCAATTACTTCACAATTTTCATCGGGATTAATCGTCAATGCGATTTTCTCAATTCGTCCATTTTTGATTAAAATGTCAGCGACAAAGTGTTGCCCTTCATTTACAATCGTTCCTGATTTTAATACAATTGAATCACTCATAAATCCATTTTTCGCATTTTCCAAACTCCAAAAAACGCTTCTTTAAATATTCCTGTACTCATTTTCGAAACTCCAAACTCTCTATCAATAAAAGTAATCGGTACTTCTACGATTTTAAATCCATGCTTTTTTGCGGCATATTTCATACACACTTGAAAAGCGTATCCCTTAAACGTAACGCCATCCAAATTAATTGTTTCCAAAACCTTTCGCTTATAACACTTAAATCCAGCAGTGGTATCCTTGATGTTCATCCATAAAATCAATCTTACATACACGCTAGCAAAATACGACATCAAAACGCGTTTCAGTGGCCAATTTTTTACCTTCCCACCTTTGCAATAGCGCGAACCGATGCTCAAATCTGCTCCTTTAGTACATTCGGTATAGAGTCGAATTAAATCATCTGGGTTGTGGGAAAAATCACAATCCATTTCCACAACATAATCGTATTTTCTGGAAATTGCCCATTTGAAACCGTGAATGTATGCTGTACCAAGACCGAGTTTCCCCTGTCGTTCTTGTAGATGAACTCTACCTGGAAATTCTTCCTGCAATTTTCGGATTTTATCTGCTGTACCGTCTGGTGATGAATCATCTACAAAAAGAATGTGGTACTCTTTTTCCAACGACATCACAGTGCGCGTCATGTTCTCGATATTCTCGATTTCATTGTACGTTGGTATAATAATAATAGTATCTGACACTTCCTTGCTCAATAGTCTCGCTAAAATAGGTAATAATAACTTATCACAAATTACCCGAAGTGAAATCCTCACAATGTTTTACCTTTACGTTAACATTATTTAGTCAAATGCGTCTGTGGTTCTGTTATTTGTTCTTTGCGTTGTTTCCAATACTTACCATTGGTCAACTAAAAAAGAACATCCAATTTTTGGACAACTGGCACGATGAAAGTCTGATGAGTAACACTTCTCTAGTTCGCTACAACGACTGCTGGGGATTCACCAAGAACGGAACGGAATACGCAATCATAGGCTCGACCGAAGGAACACATTTTTTTAGAGTCACAAACAATAGACTCGAAGAAATTGATTTTGTGCAAGGCAGGTTCGTTTCGACCATGGTGATTCACAGAGATATTAAAGTCTACCAGAATTATGCATACACCGTCTGCGATGAAGGAGAAAGCAGTTTACAGATCATTGATTTGAGTTATCTACCAGATTCAGTACATGTTGTTGCGGAAGACGATACAAATTTCGCGCGCGTACACAACCTCTTTATTGATGAAGAAAATGCGCTCATGTACGTGTGTTCGGTGACGCCAAAAGTAGGCGAAATGCTTGTTGGACAAAAATCCATGCAGGTATATTCACTGGCAAATCCTGAAAATCCAGTACTTGTTTATGAGGGGCCAAATGACATTCCAGCAGTGCATGATGCCTTTGTTCGAAACAACATAGCTTATTTGAATTGTGGCTTTGATGGATTAAGAGTTTATGACTTCACAAATCCAAGCAGTCCCGTTTTTGTCCAGAATTTGACCGTTTATCAAGAGCAAGGATACAATCACCAGGGTTGGCTTTCACCTAATGGAAACACCTATGTTTTTGCGGATGAGACAAGCGGAAAGCGATTAAAAAAATGTAACGTTGATCTCAATCACGAAGTAACTGTAAAATCGTTTTTTGGAACTAACGTTGAAAACAACTCCGTACCTCACAATGTTTGGATAGATGACAATTTCGCTTACGTCGCCTATTACAACGAGGGATTGCGAATTTTCGATCTCCACCCGCAAACTCCAGTTGAAATTGCCCACTACGACACGTATCCTACCGATCATTTTTTCAATATGAATGGTGCCTGGGGTGTTTACGCTGGGTACTCTTCTGGCAACATTGTCGTATCGGATCGACAAAATGGCTTATTTCTTTTCAATTTCGAAGATAAAATTCTTTCCAACACATCAACTGGAGCTGTCAGCATTTATCCAAATCCGCTGCAACGAAACACAGAATTCGTTGTTCACATTTCCCTCCCAGATGTTTCAACTTTTCACGTCGAAGTGATGGATTTAAAAGGACGAAAAATTGACAGCCAGACCATTTTTGACGCGAGCTATGCGAAAATGACTGCTCCTGCCGGACAAGGATTGTACTTTGTTGAAGTAACTTATGATAATTACCTTGGCGAACCAGTGAAGGAAAAATCAAAAATCACTGTTTACTAAATCACCACACCTAATTTACTCAAAATGGAATTTTATGATCTAACTGTAAACACTCCTGACGGAAATCTCTTAAAAATGAGTGATTTTAAGGGCAAAGTGGTGCTCATTGTCAATACAGCCACGAAGTGTGGACTTGCCCCTCAATTTACTGAGCTTGAGCAACTGCATGAAACATATAAAGATCGTGGACTTGTGGTCATTGGTTTTCCGTGCAATCAGTTTGCTAGACAGGAACCAGAAACAAATGAAACAATTGAGGAACATTGTCAAACCAATTTTGGTGTAAGCTTTCAATTGACAGAAATTATCAAGGTCAATGGTAAAAACACACATCCAGTGTTCCGTTATTTGAAACACGAATTAGGAGGATTTCTGATTCCGATGATTAAGTGGAATTTTACCAAATTTCTGATTGATGCAAACGGAGTTCCTTACAAACGATATAGTCCAACCACTCGACCTGAAAAACTGAAAAAGGACATTGAGTTTTTACTCCAAGATTAGTCGTTGTTAGACTCAATCTCTCCCACAACTTCACGGATCAAATCGGTTTCATATCCCTTTGAAGACAGAAAACGATAGACTTTCATTTTTCGGTTGTATGCATTTTTTTCTTGCGGAAGCATTTCGAGTTTTCGCTCTGCCAAGTGTTTTAGATTGTTAAGATAGAGATCTTCGTCGATTTCTGAAAATGCCTTTTTTATTGAGTAGTCAGAAATATGTTTTTGTTTGAGTTGCGTTCGAATTTTGATCCGTCCCCATTTCTTGATATTTACCTTACCGGAAGTAAAGGCTGAAGCAAAACGCTCTTCGTTGAGGAAATTTGTGGTAATCAATTCAGCGAGCAGACGATTTCTATCTTCAATGTGGATTCCCCACGAAATTAGTTTCTGTTCAAGCTCGAACGAACATCGTTCCTGATAAGCACACAATGCTTCTAGCTTGGTTTTCGCTTCAAGAAAAGAGTATTTACACTCCGACTTCATGTCAGAGTGTAATTTCCTCGTTGTTCTTATTCACAAATGAATATTGTAATAAATTTTGGGAAGACATTCCACGTACGGGAACCCATTTTTTGTATTTCAAGAACCATTTCACTTGTCGCGAAACAAGTCCTTTTTTGAAATATGCCTCTAGGTAAGGATGCACAAGTAATGCAAATCCATCGTCTTTTTTATTCTTCAACAAATAGTTGATGTTGTTCTCAATCTCCTCAGCAAACAAAATTGAAGCCTGCACTTCTCCTGTACCTTTGCAGGTTGGACACGTTTCAGAAGTAATAATATCTGTCTGCGGTCGAACACGCTGACGTGTAATCTCAACTACTCCAAATTTTGAAGGAGGAATAATATTGTGCTTTGCACGATCCCGTGCCATCGCGTTTTTCAGCGTATTGAAGAGATCTTTGTTATTGGCCTTATCGTGCATATCGATAAAATCGATACAGATAATTCCACCCATATCTCTCAATTGAAGAACGCGGGCAATTTCTTCAGCAGCTTCAAGGTTTGTTGCCAGGGCATTGCTTTCCTGACCGTCAGATCCTTTTCTGTTTCCACTGTTCACATCCACAACGTGCATCGCTTCAGTGTGCTCAATGATCAAATAACCACCGTTCGATAATGGAACTTTCTTTCCGAAAAGTGCCTTAATCTGTTTGCTTACTCCGAAACGCTCAAAAATATCAAGCTTTCCATCGTAATGTTTGATGATCTTCTCACGACCCGGTGCAATATCAGCAACATAATCTTTTACAGAATAGTACAAATCCTCGTCGTTGACGTGAATATGTGTAAAGTCTGCATTAAGTAAATCTCTTAGAATCGATGATGTTTTATCGATTTCTCCCAAAATTCGCATTGGAGGTTTTGCACCTTTTAAATTCTCGTGCATTTTTCTCCACTTTTCAACTAGATTTTTTAAATCTTGATCCAGTTGTTCAAGTGGTTTTCCTTCTGCAACCGTTCGAATAATAACTCCAAAATTCTTTGGTTTTATCGTCTTCATCACATCTTTCAAACGATCGCGTTCTCCTTGATCCTTGATTTTTTGTGAAATGGAAACTTTATTCGAAAAAGGTACTAATACCAAAAATCGACCTGCTAATGTGATTTCTGCACATAGTCTAGGTCCTTTGGATGAAATAGGTTCTTTTGCCACCTGAACCAAAATAGGTGCCGAGGAAGAAATAATATCGGATATTTTTCCTTCTTTCGGAATGTCCTGCTCCATCTTAAAATACTGAAGATCGGAAACATTCTGCTTGCCACGCAAAGTATCACGTGAAAACTTATTAAGTGAATTATACTGTGGTCCTAAATCTAAATAATGCAAAAATGCATCTTTTTCATATCCAACATCCACAAACGATGCATTCAAACTTGGAACTACTTTGCGAACTTTTCCGAGGTAAATATCACCTACAGAGAATTCGTTGTTCCCTTGTTCTTCATGCAACTCAATAAGCTTCCCGTCTTTGAGCAAAGCAAGCCAAACACCATTTTTTCTGGCGTCGACTACTAATTCTAAACTCATGAAAGCCTAATTTAATTAATAAATACATAAAAAACTTAGCGGGGACTCCACTAAGTTTTATGTTCTTGTAAGGAAGAAGTCTATTTTTTCTTCTTGTGACGATTTTTTCTAAGTCTCTTCTTACGTTTGTGGGTAGACATTTTATGTCTTTTTCTTTTTTTACCGCTTGGCATAATACTTTTTATTTATGTTAAACTTTTTTACTTGCTATACTATTGTTTTCCTTTAAAAAAAACACTCCCGTAAAATTTACGAGAGTGCAAAGATAGTAAATTCAAATTAAATACGAATACCTAATTTAATCTTTCTTTATTTCACTTTAACATTCGTTTTAACCTCTTCAACGAACGTCTTAGCTGGTTTAAACGAAGGAATGTTATGCGCTGGAATGATGATGGCAGTGTTTTTTGAAATGTTTCTCCCCGTCTTCTCTGCTCTTTCTTTCACAATAAAGCTCCCAAAACCTCTCAAATAGACGTTTTGTCCATCTGCTAATGATGATTTAATTGATGTCATAAAAGCCTCAACTGCCTTTAATGCCTCAACTCTCTCTAGTCCTGTTTCTTCAACAATATTCGAAACGATATCTGCCTTAGTCATATCTATTTGATTTTTTGATATATAATAATAATTGAGTGCAAAAATAGAGTTCTCTTTTTATTTAAAGCTTACTTTTGAAACAAAAAAAAGAGAATTTCCCCAAATGAGTGATTTTTCCCGATTAATTACCGATTGGTATCGACTAAATAAAAGAGCGCTTCCTTGGAGAGAAACAACTGACCCCTATTTGATCTGGATATCTGAGATTATCCTTCAACAAACACGTGTCGAACAAGGATTAAGTTACTTTTTAAAGTTCAAAAAAAATTATCCAACAGTAATTGATCTTGCCAATGCAGACGAAATGGATATTCTAAACAATTGGCAAGGATTAGGCTATTACAGTCGGGCCAGAAATTTACATTTTTCGGCTAAAATTGTGAAAGAACAATTTGAAGGTGTTTTTCCTCAGAGTTTTGAAGACATCAAAAAACTCAAAGGAGTCGGGAATTATACTGCGGCGGCGATTTCTTCTTTTGCTTTCAACCTCCCTCATGCTGTAGTGGATGGGAACGTTTATCGCTTGCTAAGTCGCGTTTTTGACATTGACACCCCTATTGATTCCACTAAAGGAGTAAAATACTTTCAAGCACTCGCCGACGAGCTCCTCGATCCGAAAAATCCAGCGATGCATAACCAAGCAATTATGGAAGTTGGGGCTATGGTTTGTACGCCTACGAATCCCGACTGTGGTAATTGTCCGCTAAACGTAATATGCTTGGCAAATGAACGTTCAACCATTGCGCAGCGACCTGTGAAATCAAAAAAGACAAAAGTCAGAACGCGCTACTTTCACTTTTTGATTTACGCTACGTCAACAGAAATTCTCTTAGAAAAACGTGCTTCCAAGGATATTTGGGAAAACATGTATCAGTTCCCGCTTGTAGAAGTTGAACAGCAAGATGCTGATATAAGCGAGCACATAAAAAATCAGCAATTTGAATCTGTTCAAGTCACACATATTTTATCACATCAGCGTATCGTAGCTCAATTTCATCATTTTGATTTCATACCTAAAAACTTAAATGAAAACTGGATTCGAATCAATAGAACTGATATTCAAAACTATCCTCTTCCACGATTAATTGACAGATATCTCGAAAAGACTCTTCTTTAAAAAAAGAAATTTGTACATTTATATTCAAATTTAGAAAGTACCCGTATGGCAGGAAGTGTGAATAAGGTGATTTTAATCGGTAATTTGGGGAAAGACCCAGAAGTTCGACATTTAGAAAACGGAACGACTGTTGCGAATTTTCCTATCGCCACATCTGAAAGTTACACCGATAAAAATACAGGGCAAAAAGTCGAAAATACCGATTGGCATGATGTTGTTGTATGGAGAGGCTTGGCTGATGTGGTCGATAAGTATGTTCGGAAAGGACAAAAAGTATATGTTGAAGGAAAACTAAAAAAACGTTCTTGGCAGGACAAAGATGGAAACACACGTTACACCACGGAAGTCGTTGCCGATGAGTTGACCATTCTTTCTCGACCAGAAAAATCAGACGCTCCATCTGCTCCGTACACCAAAGAAGGAACACCAGAGCATCCATCGAAAGTGGACGATATTATTAACAATGATAAAAGCGATTTACCGTTTTAACTACATCCCATGAACTTAGCAGAACCTCCGAGTCTCTCGCCCTTTGAGGGGGCATCCTATGCCGGATTAGGCACAATAGAAATTATTTTTCTTTTAGTTTTAATTGCTTTACTGATATGCTCAGCCCTGATTTCTGGATCAGAGGCAGCATTCTTCTCCTTGAGTCCAAGTGATAAAGCAGAACTAAAGAATCGAGAACAAAAAAATGCAACTTTTGTACTCGGCTTATTGGATCGACCAAAAAGTTTGCTAGCCACAATTTTAATTACCAATAATTTTGTCAACGTTGGGATCATTATTCTTTCTAGTGCACTCCTAAAATCCTTTTTTCCACCATCGGACGCATACGAACTTGCCTATTTTTTAATTGAAGTTGTTCTTATCACCTTGGTGCTTCTACTACTTGGCGAAGTGATTCCCAAAATTTACGCATCAAAAAACGCACTGCGGTTTTCATTAATGATGGGCATGCCGTTGCACTACCTGAACAAAATGCCACCATTATCATGGATTAGACTAGGTTTGGTGAAAGGGACAACAATTATTCAGCGAAGTGCACGACGGGGTAAAGTGAATATATCGTCGGACGAATTAGAGCAAGCATTAGCATTAACCAAAGAATCGAGCACCTCCGAGGAAGATCACCGCATCTTAGAAGGCATTGTGAAATTTGGAAATACCGAAGTGCGCCAGATTATGAAGCCGCGTGTGGATGTGTACGCCATCGAACACAGCTCTTCATTTGATGAAGTAATGTCAATTATTCTAGATAGCGGTCACTCTAGAATTCCCGTATACGAAGATAATTTTGATAAAATTCAAGGGGTTCTCTTTATCAAAGATTTACTTCCTGTAATCAATAAAACGGACAAAAGCGATTGGAAAGAATTCATTCGAAAACCTTTCTTTGTGCCAGAGAATAAAAAAATTGATGATCTGCTCAAAGAATTCCAAGAAAAGAAAGTACATATTGCATTAGTGGTCGATGAATACGGTGGTACCAGTGGGATTGTGACCTTAGAAGATGTCCTTGAAGAAATTGTTGGTGACATTACGGATGAGTTCGACGAAGATGAAGTTGTCTACACAAAAATCAATGAGAACACCTATCTTTTTGAAGGAAAAACGACCATTATTGACTTTTGCAAGGTGTTAGATATTGACGAAAAGGAAATGGAATTTGATAGCAGAATGACTGAAACTTTAGGAGGATTTATCGTTGAACAAGCTGGTAGAATATTGAAGAACAATGAATTTATCCATGTTGGAAAACTAAAGCTTGTTGTCGAGTCGAGCGATAAAAAGCGAATTAAAATGGTGAAAGCAATACAATTAAATGATTAAGATGAACTATTACTGGCTAGGAATTATTGGACTTGTTTTTCTCGCTTCTTGCAAAGAGGAGTTAAACATCCCTAAACCTCCTTCCTATTTACGACTAGAACTTCCTGATCATAGCTACAATTCCTATGAGGATGACTGTCCCTATGTCCTTGAAATAGCAGATAGTTATAACGTAAAACCTGTTTCTGATCAATTCGGACTGACCTGTCATAAAGACATCAACCTTGGAAAGTTAAACGGAACCATCCATTTATCATATATTGACATGGAGGAACCACTTTCTGCGTATGTCAACTATGCCAATGATAAAGTCGATGAACACAAAGTGAAGGCGACTGCAATCGAGGATAAACAGTTCATCTTCTCTGATAAAGACGTTTTTTGCACGCTCTTCGAGCTGAAAGGAGACGTGGCATCACCTTTTCAATTTTATTTAACTGATTCAGTGTCACGTTTTGTCAGTGGTGTCGTTTATTTCAATTCCAAGCCCAATTACGATTCAATTAGACCTTCGCTGGAATATTTAAAAGTCGATCTGCAACATTTAATCGAAACGTTTGAATGGAAAAATTGAGTTCGGTTGTTTTAAGTCTTGGGAGCAATATTGAAAATCGACTAGAATACTTAAGAAGAGCAATAAGCGAAATTTCAAATCGAATTGGAACAGTTGAGAAGATCTCTCCAATTTACGAATCAGAAGCAATCGGTTTTGAAGCGACAACAGATTTCTTAAACCTATGTGTTCTAGTTCAAACTACTCAATCGCCAGAGCAAGTGTTAAAAAATACTCAAGAAATAGAAAAACTGGTCGGTCGAAAAACCAAAAGCACAGATGGTTATGCATCACGTGAAATTGACATTGACCTAATTTTCTTTGATGCGCAAGTCATCGACCTTCCTGAATTAATAATTCCGCACCCTTTCTATTCATCGCGCAAATTTGTTTTGCTTCCTTTGAATGACCTTATCCCTAGCCATATCGATCCAGTTACAGGTGACACCATTCAAATGAAAATCAGTCAATGTGAGGATAGTTCAAAAATATCTGTCACGGCGTATTTGATCTAAATCATCATATTAAATGATTGTAAATTCATTTATTATCCATTTTTTTAGTAATATTGCATCACAAACCTGAAATAGAATTTATTTAAAACATCCTATGAAAAAGAATAACATTAAAGTTTTAGCCCTTTTAGCCATTACTGGTACATTGGCTACAGGATGTCAACTCTTAAAAGACGTTGACTATACGGTAACTCCTGATCCATTAGAGATGCACGGAGATTCAGTAAGAGTGAAAGTAGATATTACTTTTCCTGAAAAATCATTGAACAAGAAAGCAGTTGTTGAAATCAATCCTTCGATTGGAGATGTAATGCTTAAATCTATCACTGTTCAAGGTGAAAAAGCAACTGGTAACGGAAATGTTATTCAGTACAAGCCAGGTGGAAGTGTTACTTACACTGATGTTGTTGCTTACAACCCTTCAATGGAAGCTTCTGGTCTATTCGTAGAAGGAAGAGTTTTAAAAGGTGTAAAAGAAAAAGATCAATTAGAGAAAGAGAAAATTGCTGATGCAACGATTATCACTCCTTACTTGGTACACAAAGATTTTAAAGTAATTATTGCGAAAGATGAATTCAGAAGAGTTACTGAAGAAACATTTGGCGCACAAATTAATTATGATAAAGGTCGCTCTGAAGTGAAGTCTTCTGAAATGAAAGATGCGGATATCAAAGCTTACCAAGCATTCTTGGAAGGTGCACAAAGCAATCCAAAAATCGCTATCAAATCAATTAACGTAACTGGTTTTGCTTCTCCAGAAGGTGAAGAAGATAAAAACAATACGTTATCTACAGATAGAGCAAAAACAGGAACTGAAGCAGGAATGAAAGTTGCGAAAACAGCTAAAAACGAAGTTGCATCTGGAGATATATACAAGCAGACTGGAAGTGGTGAAGATTACCCTGGTTTCAAAACTATGTTAAAAGAAGATACTAAGATGAATGAAGACGATAAGAACCTAGTTCTTCGTGTTCTTGAAACAATTTCTGGTTCTGCTGAACGTGAGCAAGCTATGAGAGATATGGGTAAAACATTTACTTACCTAGATAAAAACATCTTCCCAGCTTTACGTCGTGCTGAACTAGTTATCGTTTACGATAAAACTGGATATTCTGATGAGGAGTTAACAGCATTGTCTGTTTCTAATCCTGATACGTTGAATCTTGAAGAATTGTTGTTTACAGCTACATTAACTTCGGATTTGAATGAGCAATTGAGAATTTACAAAATCGCTGAGACTAGATTCCCAGAAGATTACAGAACTTCAAACAACGTTGGTGCTGTATTGTACATGCAAAACAAAATGTCTGAAGCTAAATCTCAATTTGAAAAAGCAAACGGAATCCAAGATAACCCAGTTTCTAAAAACAACTTAGGCGCTATTGCTGGTGTTGAAGGTGACAGAACTAAATCTATGGAATTGTTGAACCAAGCAAATGGTGCAGGATCTGAAGTTAGCTACAACAAAGGTATTCTTAATATCTTAGATGGAGACTACGGTGATGCTGTTTCTAACTTAGGTTCAGAGGCTTCTTTTAACAAGGCGTTAGCTGAAATGTTAAACGGATCTGCTGCTTCTGTTGATGGAATTATTGACGGATCTGACGATGCTGATACTGCTGAAGGTGCATACTTGAAAGCTGTAGCTGCTGCACGTCAAGATAACTTACAAGGAATTGTAGGTAACTTAACTACAGCTTTTTCTAAAGATGCTTCTTTGAAAGCGAAAGCTGCAAGAGATCGTGAGTTTGTAAAATATTTTGAAAATGCTTCTTTCACTGCTTTAGTGAAATAACAAAATAAATATTTCTATTTCTTAAAAAGTCCGTGCACTAAGTGCACGGACTTTTTTTATGTTATTTTTTCATTACCAAAAAGTGGATTGTTCATAAGTCCAAAAAACACCTTCCTACTACTAAACGGTTTTACCTTTCGTATTTCATGTTAATATTCCCGAAACATAGGTGGAAAGCGGTTATCGTGTTAAAAACTAACCTCTGCTATATTTGTTTACTGCCTTAATCAGTGATACATTTGAATTATATCTCTTTTGAATATACTATGATTAAGTCGATAAAATTTTTCTTGTTTAGTGCAACTTTTCTTATATGCAGTTATTCCTCTGCACAACTTATTATTTCTGAATATTTGGAAGGAACAAGTAATGATAAATGCATAGAAGTATACAATACGACAGGAAGCGCAATAGACCTCACTGGATATAATATTAAGCTTTATTTTTAACGGAAGTTCCACTGTTGGAGGAACCATTAATCTCGTTGGTTCCATTGCCTCTTGCGGTACCTTTGTAGTTTGTAACTCTGCAGCAACACAGGCTGGTTCGGCAGATCAAACCAGTGGTGGACTTTCATTTAACGGAGATGATGCGGTAGGCCTTTACAATGGTACCACGCTTTTAGACTTATTCGGAAACATAGGGAATGATCCAGGTACAGAATGGACTGGTGTTGGAAATGGAACCGCCGATGATGGCTTTATTCGAAACCCGGACTACTGTGACGGAGTAACAACTGATCCTACAGGAACTGGTCCAGGAAGCTTTACCACATTTACACCAAGTAATTGGACCTCCGTAGGTATGTCTGGAGCTACACTTGGTAGTCACACAAGCAATTGTGGTGTATGCGGAACCCCCGTAACAAACACCATCACAATTGACAACGTTTCGAGTCTTAACTTTTCTATAGATTGTTCAACTGGTACGACAGGCACTGTCGACATCACAAGCACAGAAACCTTTCTACTAGGTAACGTCTATACTGTTGAACTTTCAGATGCGTCAGGAAGTTTTGCAACACCTGTCTCAATTGGCTCCATTGCTTCCACAAGCAATAGTGAAACAATTAATTTTACCATTCCTGCTGGAACACCTTCAGGAAATGGTTACAGAATTCGTGTCACGGCGAGTGCTCCATCAGTAGTGTCTCCGGATAACGGAAGCGATATTACAGTTTCACTAACGGGCAGCTGCACTCCACCTTATATGACATCTGTCATTATAAATTCGTGCAATCCTACATGTGCAGAAGGTTTTAACGAAATAATTTTTGGTAATTCTGGAGATTATTCCTTTTTTGTAAATGAGGCAAACTTCAACTTTGAATATGGTAGCAATGCACCACCGAGCAGTAATACCAACTATACTGATGTCCTTGTAAATAACACTACAAGAATAAATGAACTGAATGCAGCCGCAGGTTGCCCAGGACTTTTTGTCGATGCTGTAGGTACAACGATTCCGGCAAATGCAAGCTGGCTCATGGCCTATACAGATATTTGCGAAGAAGCACTCGACTGGACGGGTCTTTGTGGCTCAGGTCCAATCTACGTGATTTTTCAAGATGATCCGAATTGGAATACAAATGGCAATTTTGTGAATAGCAGTAGTGGAATGAGGTACCTCAATACCACCATTACAACATCATCAGGTGATGTCTTTGATATTGATTACAATTTCAATTCTAACAATTATGCAAATTCAGACGGGGTATATGTTACCTATGACTCAAATGGCGGTGCTCCAATTCTCTATGGAGACGATGACTGTAATTTGACTCCTATTGTGTTGCCTGTTGATCTGTATTCATTCACTGGTGAAATTCAACACAACCAATCTTATTTGTATTGGACGACCTTAAGCGAGTACAATTTCTCACACTTCTTGATCTATCATGCAACGAGTAAACTAGACTTCAAAGAAGTAGGAAAGGTGAATGCTCCGGGCAATTCAGAATCTACTCAAGATTACAGAATGATACACCCTACTCCGGCGTTAGGTGTGAATTACTACAATTTAAAAGCTGTTGATATTGACGGAACCATCCGGAATCACGCTACGATTGCACTAAATGTAGAATTGGACTATGCTTATTACAATTCCTCAACAATGAATATCGTTTTGAGTTCTGCATTTGATGTTGAAGTGTATAACTTACAGGGGCAACTGGTGTTAAGTTCGACTGAAAAAACACAGATTCCATTTGCTCAAAAAGGTGTTTTTCTAATTCGCGAAGTTCAATCGGGAACAGTACAGAGAATTGTTATTTATTGATCGCTGCCAGGTATTCTTGCTCCGCTTGACCAGGTGTCGGAATCAATGTCGCATTACACTTCAGTTGAGCTAGATCCATTAACGTAGAATAACCTGAGCGTGAAATAATATGTTGTGCCCTTAAGATTAATTCATCCTGCTGTTTCCAATCGCCTGAAACTTTTCTAAATGCAGACGGCACCGTGATTGCTGGATCGCACAGGACGACTAGTTCCTTGCTCCTGTCCCAGTTTTTAATAACTTCATCTACCAATTGCTGGCCATAAACTAACGGACCACTAACGACTAATACATTGGTATGCGTTTTTTCGAGATCATCTGTATAGAGTGAAAAGCGCGAATACCATCCAATGTAGTAGGCGTTTTTCAAGTCTCCAATTGCACTCAGCTCTCCCGCCAATCTGTTATTTTCAACATCAAATACCCAAATAAAATCAAATTGCTTTAGCCATTTTTTGTGCAATGCTCCAGCAAGAGCAGTATACCACTTTACAGGAAGGTGTACTTGATGCGTTATAAAAATAGAAGGGACTTTTGTCGAACGGAATCCATAACGATGATCCGATAAAACTACATCTATGCTATAATCTGAAACATACCTCTCTACACGATCTGATTCTAACCGCACATGCCTGTACAGTGACCGGAACCGTTTGACCAAATCCCAACCAAAATTTCCATTTCCACCAAACTTGAAAGGGTATCCTTGATGTTCAATGTATTCTAAACCCTCAAAATACTGCTTGAAAATTTTACGTTGATGTTCATCGCAGGCAATAATAATGGTATTGCTTTGAGTCGTCAACTGATGAATCAACCCTATTGAACGAGACACATGACCCATGCCCCAGTTGAGTACCGAAACTAAAATTCTTTGCTCTGTTATTTCTGCTGGAATCATGTGTGGTGTAAATATACAAACATCTAATTGGATACCGATTTAACCAATTTTAGTTTTTTTTTGATTGTCAATCCCAACTTTGCTTTTATCTTTAACGTTCATAACAACGAAACACATTTTTAGTATGTTTGACAACAACGAATTTAGAAAATACGCCACTAAGCATATGGGGCTTAACAGCATGCATGTGGACAGCTATATTGAATCTTCGATAACACCATATATTATTGAAGAGCGTCAATTGAACATGACGCAAATGGACGTTTTTTCGCGTCTGATGATGGATAGAATTATCTTTTTAGGAACAGGAATCAATGATTACGTTGCAAATATCATCAACGCACAATTATTGTTTTTGGAATCGGTTGATAATAAAAAAGACATTCAAATCTATTTAAATTCACCAGGAGGTTCTGTTTATGCAGGATTGGGGATTTATGATACGATGCAATACATCAATCCAGATGTCGCTACGATTTGTACGGGTATTGCTGCTTCTATGGGAGCTGTTTTACTATGCGCTGGTGCGGATGGAAAACGTTCTGCATTAAAGCATTCACGCGTGATGATTCACCAACCGCTTGGAGGAGCGCAAGGACAAGCATCAGATATCGAAATTACGGCGCGTGAGATTCAAAAATTGAAAAAAGAGTTATACGATATTATTGCTTATCACTCAAAACAAGATTACGAAAAAGTTTGGGCAGATTCTGACAGAGATTACTGGATGACTTCTGGAGAAGCTAAAGATTACGGAATGGTGGACGAAGTTTTGCTTCGTAACCCTAAATAACATACTTTTGTACTACAGAGAGCCCTATTCGCCTTGTGCGGATGGGCTTTTTTGTCAACATTAATTAACATGGCGAAGAAAGAAACAGGTTGTTCATTTTGTGGTAGATCTCGAGACGAGGTCGGAATGCTGATTGCGGGAGTATCGGGACATATATGTGAGAATTGCGTAACGCAAGCACACTCGATTGTGAAGGAGGAAGATATCCAAGTTGAGAAAAACGACGTTGTCATCAATGTACTTAAACCAGCAGAGATCAAAGCGAAGTTGGACGAGTATGTGATCGGTCAAAATGATGCCAAAAAAGTACTTTCGGTTGCTGTTTATAATCACTACAAACGATTAAACCAACCAGTTTTAAAAGATGATGTTGAGATTGAGAAATCAAACGTGATCTTGGTCGGTCGCACAGGAACAGGAAAAACGTTACTTGCGAAAACCATTGCTAAAATGTTAAACGTTCCTTTCTGTATTGCCGATGCAACGGTATTGACAGAAGCAGGATACGTTGGTGAAGATGTTGAAAGCATCCTCTCTCGCTTGCTACAGGCTGCAGATTTTAATGTTTCCGCAGCGGAAAGAGGAATTGTTTTTGTCGATGAAATAGATAAAATTGCACGTAAAAGCGATAATCCCTCAATTACCAGAGATGTTTCAGGAGAAGGTGTTCAACAAGCGCTTTTAAAGTTATTGGAAGGTGCAGTTGTAAGTGTTCCACCGCAAGGAGGAAGAAAGCATCCTGAGCAAAAAATGATTTCCATAGACACGAAAAACATTCTGTTTGTCTGCGGAGGAGCGTTTGACGGAGTAGAGCGAATTATTGCTAATCGCGTTAATCGACAAACAATTGGTTTCTCGTCGTCAGATGAAAAACGCATCGATCAAGAATCTTTGTTGAAATATATCAATCCAACGGACATTAAAACATTTGGACTTATACCCGAATTGATCGGTCGTTTTCCAGTATTAACGTACTTAGAGCCACTTGATGCAGATGCACTACGATTAATCCTCACGGAGCCTAAAAATGCTCTGGTGAAGCAATACGTGCGACTATTCGAAATCGATGGGATTGATTTAAAAATGGACAAAGATGTCTTAGATTTTATCGTAGAAAAGGCGCTTGAGTTCAAACTGGGTGCAAGAGGATTGCGTTCCATTTGTGAGGCGATTCTAAACAATGCAATGTTTGATCTTCCTTCTCAAAACGAAACATCATTCCGAGTTACATTAGATTACGCACGTAGACAATTCTCAGGTTCTAAAATTGCAAAACTGAGGGTTGCATAATTTTTCTGTCAATTAATTTTCTTATTATCAGTAAATTACCTAACTTTCATTTATGAAGGCTTGCTTGCTACTGATAACGTTGATTCCATCAATCTGTTTCGCTCAGATGAATTGGAAAAGTGATACCACTTGTTACCATCAAGTTTCTATTGCCATTCCTAATGATTCCCTGCATGGTTCGCTTTTCGACATGAACAATCCCAACAGCTTGTTTCAGGTGGTTTATCAGCTAAACCGTCTACAGCTCTTGCCGTTAGAATATTACCAAGAAGTAAAAGTGTCTTGTTGTCTAGATTATACCTATTCACTTGAACAAATGAAACAAGACTCCAGCTTACATGCATTTTATGATGTCGAAATGATGCGTGACGTTCATATCTATCGATTTGTAGATTATGAGAAATCTCAAGTGCCAATTGTAGAATGGAATGAAGACTACCAAGAATTCATCGAACATTTCGAGTATGACTCGGTAGGGAATGTGGTATACAAATACTACTCCATGGACACTGTCACTATTTCCTTTACCAATCTCTTCGAAGCACGAATTATAGAGACCAATGTTGGAGAGGTTGGTCAACCAAGGATGACTCTTTCTAAGCTTTCCTTCTTTTCAGAAGAGTATGACGGACTGCACGCCGTTGTATGGGTAGACTTTGAGAAACTTAAGTATGCGATTGAATCATCGAGGTTGGATAAGACGAAACTTCCATGGTTAAAAATGCTTGAAAATCGAGAATATGGTGGATTTAGATACCATCAGGTTTCCTGTTATGACAAAATACACCGTTAATATCAGTCGATTCTGAACTTACAGTACTTTATTACCGATCCTTTTGCCGTGAACAGCTGTTCGTAGTGTGTTTTTATATGAAATATTTCGCGTGTAACAGGATCTATATTTTCTGGTAATTCACCATATAAATCCCACGTTAGCTCCAAACACTCATAATTGTTTAGTTTGATCTGCTCTTCGGTGTATTCAAACAGTAAATCGCTGTCCGTTTTCATGTGAATGATTCCACCCGGCTTTAATATTTTTCTGTACCGCTCAATAAAAGGTGGAGACGACAAGCGTTTATTTTCTTTTTTTGGTTGTGGGTCAGAAAAAGTCAACCAAATCTCATCCACTTCTCCTTCTTCAAAGCAGTCGGCAATAAAATCTATTCGTGTCCGTAAAAACGCAACATTTTCCATTTTTGAATTCAGGGCTTGTTCTGCACCAATGAACATTCGCGCTCCTTTAATGTCGACACCAATGAAGTTCTTTTCTGGATAAAAATTCCCTAATCCAACTGAATACTCGCCCTTTCCACAACCTAACTCCAAGACAATAGGATGATCATTCTTGAAATGATCCTTTCTCCAATTTCCCTTCATGTGAAAAGGCTCACCAATGACAGGTTCAAAAAAATTGTCAAACGATTTTACAGCTGCAAATCTTCTTATCTTATCTTTTCCCATACTAAAAACTCAAATCAATGTGGTAGCTCGTATGCTTACGAATATTCACCACTTCACCTCCCTCAAATAGCAAGTATTGTCCCTTAATTCCTTCAAGTACGCCTTCTATTAACGCCGTTTTATCAAACGAGCGACTGATAATCTTCTCTGGATAGCGGAGTACTGGATAATTCAATTCAATAATTTCATCGTTTTCCGAAAACTGATCAAGTATATCATTGGGTAAATGCTCCTCCAATGCCCATTTCTCTTCAACTAAATCAATCGAATCGTCTAAGTCATTCTTCAGCATTTTTTGCCAGTTCGTTTTGTCGGTAAAGAATTCCTTTAGCGCCATTTCAATTCTTCCTGCCTCATAGCGATTTGCTGTTTCTGCCAAACGAATTGCGCGCGTTGCTCCTTGGTCAATCCAACGTGTTGGAACTTGTTTGCTCCGTGTAATTCCAACTTTCACAGCACTCGATGCAGCCAAATAAACTATATGAGGTTGATTGTGATGCTTTTCTTCCCATTCAGGATCTCTGCCCTCACCTAAATGGGCGCGACAGAGTTCTGGACGCAAAATGCACTCCGATGATTCAGGAGCATTCATAAAACAGTTGTAGCAAAACCCTTGTCCAAATGAGTTCTTGGTCTTCTTACCACACGCGCAACAATGAATATCTCCGTTCCAATTCAATGAAATTTTGTTCCCTATCAGTGCGTTCATGTCGACAATCTCCGAAAGCTGCAAAAAGTAATGCACTTGATCTTCCAGTTGTGCCGACATCTTCGATAAATTCCCACTCACCATAATCCTCTACTCTTCTGGCAAAATGTTCATCTTCTCTGCGAAGTGGTAACAATAATCGCGTAAATCTTCACTGATATTTGCTTCACCTGTAGCCCTTTCAAAGGTATCCGCCATCGTAAGCAAGGTCTGATGAAAAAATTGTTTCATTTCTTCGACGGACAGATCTTTAGTCCAAAGGTCAATTTTTAACGTGTTTTTCTCTTTTGGATCCCAAATGGACATCAGCAAAGCACTGGCTTCTGCATTTGTCACCGAACCATCTGGCGCTGTCCAATTCATTCGAACTGGTAAATTATTTGAATTCAACCCCACTTTTACTGAAATCTCAGAGGTTTTTACAATTTTATCTTCCATATCAATCTATTTCGTAGGCTTGTAAAATTTCGTTGTACGGTAATTCAATCAATTCCTTTACCGTAATATCATATTGCTTCATGTACGAGTGAATCATTCTCCAACCAATAAACTGTCCCAAACGATCAGGACCTTCTTGATTTGGCAAACCTGGCGTAAATGGCCCCTCGCCTATCATATTGGCAGTCGTTTTCTCATTGATAGTGAAAAGTAACTTCTCGTCCGTCAAATATTTCCAGAATGCATACTCGTTCTCTAACGCCCATTCATAGTCTTCTTTCGAATAACGTAAAATGAGCGCAGGATCCTCATGAGGAAAAGCCGCTTCAGTAAGATAAAGTACCTTTCCAGCTCGAACCATGTGTTCAGCCAGCGTGCCGTCAACTTCTTCCAAGTAATGTGTCTCGATCCATCCAGTAAGGACATCTCGTTCTAAATATTGTGCATCCATCGCCTTTTTCATCCAGTCAAAATAATACGCTGGATTCAACTGCTTAACGACTTCATTTTCCGCACCTAAAAATCGATCCAAGCCAATACCAATCTCGTTTTCGGTGCAAAACACACCTGAATTGAACAACATATTCATGTAAACAATATTCTTTGGCTGCTTTCCATCTGGGAAATGATACTTCAGGTGTTTAAATCCTTCGGTGATTTTCTCGTTCATTTTGGATTTATCTCTAAACCTCGATTGAATACCATTTTCCAACTTCTGAATCATTGTGTCGGCGCGAAACTGGATGATGCTGTTGTAAAATGCTGAATCTACTACATCACCAATTCGCATGCAGTATCCAATTTGATAGGCGTAAATATCTTCAATCTCCTTTTTGTATGTCTGATGACTCTGAATTAATGTCGCCGAATCCGAATAAAACAGGGTAGAATCGACATTTAAAAAGTTCAATTCTACTTGGATACTTGTAGCATCGACATCCAGCGGATTCTGCGTACAGCCAACAAGCAACGCAAACAATAAGAATGAAAAAGATATTTTTCTTAGAATCATTTATATTCTTTAATTTCGTAGTCAAAAGTACTTAAAACAAAAGAAAAGTTCTGAAATTAATCAGAGTATTTTAAACGGAAGAAAATGAAAAGAATAGGACTAGTAATTGTATTAATGAGTGCCTTTATTGTGGCTCAAGCGCAAGAAGCGGAAGGGAAAAAAGTTCAAGCGGGACTTGTATTTGGTGCTGGAATGAATTTTCAAAAAATGGGAACTAAGTACATCGCTTCAAATGGAGTGGGGAGTGATTTTACCATTGGTGCGAATATGAACTACGCATTTAACGATAATCTTGGTCTAAATCTGGGTATTGAGTTTGATTTCGAAACGCTAAAATATAAGCAGGGAACAGAGGGCCTTCGTTATGCATACAACGATACTGAAATCATTCCTTTCAATGAATACAATGGATCTCAAAGTATGTTTCAACTTCTTGAGCGCAAACAAAAACCAATTTATTTGACCATACCAACGATGTTCCTTTTCCGTACTAAATTTATCGGTTACTTCCGATATTTCGGGAAATTTGGCTTGAGAACAAGTGTTTTATTGGGAAACAAGATAACGGACGAGGGGTATGATTTATCAACTCTAACGCCAGCTTTAACAGTTGTTGAAAACGAAAACATGACGGCAAAAAGCGAAATGGTCTTTTTAAAGTCTGCCGTTGGTTTAGCTGGTGGTGCTGAATGGAATTTTGTAGGTTCAACATGTTTAGTTGCTGAGTTGGGTTATTACTATGGTTTTGTCCCTTTGTACTTTAACAAAGACTTCGACAAGCGTTATTTGAGAACTTCAAGCGGAGAAAATATCAACAACAGTGCGCGTCAGAGTCAACTGATGTTAAAAGTATCGATCTTGTTTTAAGCCATCTTGAAAAGCAAAGAAGTAGCCGAATTTATAACCCAATGGCTCCGTGCTTATTCTGAGCAATCAGGACAACAGGGGTTTATCATTGGAATCTCTGGTGGAGTTGATTCCGCGGTGACGTCTACGTTGTGTGCACTCACTGGTAAAAAAGTTATTCTGTTGAGCATGCCCATTCGACAGACAGAAGCTGAATACACACGAGCAACAAATCATATCAGTGATTTAAAATCCCGCTTTTCCAACGTGATTTCTTATGAGATTGATTTGACTTCAACCTTTACATCGTTTGAAGAAAAAATGCCGTTCTCGCTGGAGGAAAATCATTTATCCATGGCGAATGCTCGGGCACGTTTGAGAATGACGACCTTGTACGCCGTTGGTCAAGCCAATCGTTGTTTGGTCGCAGGGACGGGTAATAAAATTGAAGATTTCGGTATTGGATTTTTCACAAAATATGGTGATGGTGGCGTGGATCTAAATCCAATTGCTGACTTGACGAAAACGGATGTTTGGGCTGTTGCACGCGAAATTGGTGTCATTCAAGAAATCATTGATGCAAAACCTACAGACGGACTTTGGGCAGATGGACGAAGCGATGAGGATCAAATTGGTGCGTCTTACCCTGAATTAGAGTGGGCGATGGAATTTAGTGGAGATGAAACCAAGTTGTCTGTGCGCGAACAGGAAGTATTGGCAATTTACCGGAGGCTTCATCGGGCAAATCGACATAAAATGCAGGAAATTCCAGTGTGTGTCATCCCTAAGGATTTGTTATCATAATTCTACTTTGATTCTTATAGAGTTCAAAGTGAAAAGTTCAAAGAGTCAGACCTATTGCCTTTGAAACATCTTATATTCTATCCTTAAACTTTTTTGAACCTTCTAACTTTGAACTATTCAGGTGCTAACCTGAGTACAATCCCGTCAATTTCATCCGATAGTTGAATTTGGCATCCCAATCGGCTGTTTTCTTTGACGAAAAATGCTTGATCCAACATATCCAATTCATCGTCGCTTTGTTCGGGTAAATCGGTGTCAGATTCTAGGTAACACTGACACGTCGCGCACATTGCCATTCCACCGCACTCACCCAAAACAGGCAATTCATAGGCTTTACACAACTCCATGATATTCATGTTCATATCGGTAGGCCCCATCAAATCGTGAGCAACTCCTTCGCGGTCAATGATCGTTACTTTTATATCTTCCATGCTAAATTAATTCATGCAAAAATACGCAATCAATTGAATATTCGGAGCATTTCATTTCCGTTCCATTGGGTTTGGTATTGTCGCAGTCCAAAATCAGAATTGGAAATAGGCGACCCGTCGTACATGGAAAAAGAGGCATCATTGCACACATCATTTAAAACGAGGTAATTGTCCTCATCTGGAGTTAATGGAGTTGCGCAATCACCGTTTATGTCGGCTGGCGAATGGCGATCAAAAGCAATGAAGTCCTCCACTCCTCTTCGGTAAACGATCAATCCCTTTGAACCACCTGTAACATAGCACCAGCCACCAACGCCCATTAAAGCGGAATAACTTGGCAGAGTAATATTGATTGTCTTATCGAATGGAATATTAGGAACCGGATGATTATTGTTTTTCCTACATGAAAAAAAAGCTCCAGCCAGTAAAAGAAAAATAAATAGTACTTTCATTACGTTTGTTGAATAAGTATCAAAGTTATGAAGATTAAAACGATTCTTAGTGCCTTTTTATTGTTGATTTCCTTTAGTTTGACTGATTGTGCAAGTTCAAAGGCTGGAAAAAATCCTGCTAGTGTAGAAGAAGCGGAAGCTGCGCTTGCAAAAAAGCGAAAAAAAGAAGGAAAAGCAGCGAAAAAGGGGAAAAAGGAAGCTGATAAGCGCTACTGGGACATGCAGTCGAAAGAGACGAAGAAATCGGTGAAAAAGAATTTAAAACGTCAGAAAAAAATTGCTAAACAGAGAAAGAAATAAGAGTTTAGAATTTTGAGTTTAGAATTTAGAGTTAGGAGCAATTCTAAACTCTAAATTCTACACTCAATCCTAGTCAATTAGCATTAGTTGCTCTGTTCCTTCTTCCCATAATTGCATTTGCTGCTCGAGCTCGTTCTTTAATGCCTCGTATTCTTTCAGCGCTTTTGATGCCTTTGCTTCGTTTGAAAAATCAATGTCTAACATTAATTCATCCATCTGCTTGATTTCTTTCTCTAATTCAGTAATTCGCTGTTCGGAACGCGTGACCTGGTTCTGGTACTTGTTCTTCATCCGTTTGAGTTCTTTCTTCTCTTCGTACGATAACTGACTTTCTGAGGGCTCTTCTTGTTGGTCTGAACTTGAATTAACGCTCCTGTTTTCGAGCGAAATCGCCTTATTGGAAGCTGGTTGAAGTTGCTCCATTTTTCGTTTCAAGAAATCTTTTACGCCAAAGTGGTGAATTTTTAGTGCTTTATCTTCAATGTCCCAAATTCGATTCGTTAACCCATCCAAGAACTCCCTGTCGTGCGAAACGACGATAAATGTTCCCTCGTAATTCTGAAGGGCACTTTTCAACACTTCTTTACTTTGGATATCTAGGTGATTGGTCGGCTCATCCAGAATCAAAAAGTTTGATGGACTAAGCAGTAATTGGCATAAAGCCAAACGGGTACGTTCTCCTCCAGATAGCACAGCAACTTTTTTATCAACGTCCTCACCTCTGAACAAAAATGCTCCCAATACCGAACGGAGACTCTTTCGAATTTCATCTTTGGCAATCGCATCTACTGTTTCATACACGGTCAGGTCCTTCTTCAGTGCTTCTGCTTGGTCTTGGGCAAAATAGGTGATGTTGACATTATGACCATAAGTCACTTCTCCTTCACCATCTATTTTGTTCATAATGCGCTTGAGTAAGGTTGATTTACCCATACCATTCGCACCCAAAAGCGCAATCTTCTCTCCACGTCCAACCGTCAAGTTTACATGTTGAAACAGCAACTTATCTCCATAAGATTTTCCCATGTTATCCATTTGCAAGACCCATTTCCCTGGATGCACACTTAACGGGAAACTAATTTTCATCCCTACCACCTCGTCGTTGTCGACTTCTATACGTTCTGTTTTATCTAGCTTTTTGATTAACGATTGAGCAAACGCTGCTTTGTTCTTTTTTGCTCGGAACTTATTGATAAGTTCTTCGGTGTGCTTAATGTCCTTATCCTGCTGTTTTTTGGCTCCTGCCAGACGTTCTAGTTCTTCCGCTCTTAATTCCTTGTACTTCGTATAAGAATGTGCGAAATCCAATATTTTACCTTTTGAAATCTCCAGCGTACGTTTGGTCACGTTATCCAAAAACAATCTATCGTGCGAAATAGTAATTACTACTCCTTCAAACATTTTCAGGTAATTCTCTAGCCAGCTGATAGAAATAATATCCAAGTGGTTCGTGGGCTCATCCAGTAAAATGACATCTGGATTGTTGACCAAAATCTTCGCGAGCTCTGCTCTCATTTTCCAACCTCCAGAAAAGGTATTGAGCGATTGTTCCAATTCAGCATCTTGAAATCCGAGTCCTTTCAGCGTTGTTGTAATCTTCTCTTCCCATTGAAATCCATCGTTGATGGAAAATTCTAAGTTTAAATCATTTAGTTCATCCAATAACCCAAGGTAACCGTCAGATTCGTAATCGGTGCGCTCCACTAGGTCGTGATTGATTTTGTCAATTCGGTTATTTAAGCGTGTCAACAAAGCATTGGAGGTCTTTAAATATTCGAATACAGACTGCGTGGTATCAATGACAATGTCTTGCGTCAAATAACCAATGGAACAGTCGTTTGGCTTGTGAATTTTACCTTCCGAAGCTTTGTCAACTCCCGCCAACAATTTTAACAGTGTGGATTTTCCAGCGCCATTCTTCCCTACCAGTCCAATCTTATCGCCTTTGTTTATTTGTAAACTAATATCGTTAAACAAATAACCTTGAGGTAAGTGGACACCAATCTTTTCCAAATTAATCATGCTGCAAAGATAGAGTACAAATCTGAAATACGAAGTGGTTTGTAAAGAGATTCATGTCTCGGCATCTCGACATACTTCGACCAGCTCAGCAGAGTCAGCTCGATGACCGATACTCGAGATCCTGTTTTCTTGTCTACTCACAGAAAGGAAAGATTAAAACCAATACTAATAAAAAAGCCCTGTCCAACTAAGTCGAACAGGGCTTCCAATTTATAATTTCAATTAGAACGACCAAACATCGTGTTCGATATTTCTAATCTCATTTTTAATTTGTTCGGATTCGTGTAATGCATCCACTCCAGTTCTGTAAGTCTCAATCTTACGATCGTACGAATTACTTTCACTGTAGATCACACCGTTGAATCTTCTCTTCCAGAACAAGTCATCAAAACTCATCCATTGTGAATCATTGGACTCGTTGTAAACAAAATAGTTGTTCAAGATGAAACGACAGTGTGGGAAATACAACCAAAAACACTCTTCCATTCCACTGATACTTTTCAATCCATTCGCATCTTCCTCTGTTTTGTAAACCACAGGAGCAATTGCAATAATACGCACATCTAAAACAGAACGCTCCTTATCAAAGAACCAGTCCTCTTTTAAACGGTACTGCACAATGTCCTGAGAAGTAAACCAAACTGTATCTCTTGGAGGGTATTTGTACTCCATTGAGCCATCTGGCATTGTCATAACAATAGGGTCACCGAAATCATCAGTAAGTGGAATATCACTTTGTGGACCAAGTTTACCTATATAATACAACATTTCATCACGGAAGATAGAATCTGTATAGAAATTCAATCCTGGTTGTGGATCAATTGGATACTTTAATTCGTATCCGTCTTTTTCACCTAAACCAAAACTGATTGGATTGTATGGAGAGAACACGCGCAAGTCACCTTCGAGAACATGCTGTCTGATGATTGTCCAAAGACTCCATCTTCTTGCATTTTTCTCCCAAGCTCCATAAGGCGTAATTCTATCCAAAGGATAATACAATGGATGATTGATTTTTTCTCGAAGGTCGATATATTCAAACACACGTTTGCTCCAAATCGCGTCCGCTTCACGAACGTATTCGTAAGGAATCATACGTTTTGTAGGAATATGCTCCTGGATGAAAACCCCATCAATAATTCCTTCCGTAGGAACGTTTACCGGCCCTCCGTTTATTTGCTCGATTTGACAGATTGCCGTCGATCCAATAAAGAATATTCCAACAGCACCAATTAATAGACTTTTCATAACCCTCAATTTTAATTTTAAATTTTAAATGCACCAGCTCTTGTACGGGTAATCCCGTCCGGACCAACAACTTTACAGATAAAACTAACCATGCTTCCTGCTGGAGCAGCTCTCAACAGCGGTGAAGCTGAAGTAATCATGCTACCAGTTCCCATTACAGGACGCGAAGCACCAGGAACACTACATTCCCAACTCTTAATAGTAAATTCAGCCTTTAATGGAATTTCTGGACCATATTTAGCGAATAATTTTGTCTCCGCTTTAGATCCAGTTTGTCCATTTTTAGCCGCTCCCCAATAAATTTCAGGATCCGGTAGATTCATAACCCTGTATGCTACTCTTTTCAACTGCACTGTTTGACCAGTTGCTGTATTTTTACCTGAAACCGTAAGGAAAGCCTCACGACCATTTCCAGTAGGTTTAACTACATAAGGTCCTGAACCACTGATACTAACTCCCGTTCCACCTAAGATAGATTTATCGTATCCTGAAGCTGTTACTTCAACCATGTTGTTATAACCTCTATACAATACATTCAACTCAGGTAATTCAATAGAACCTGACGGTTTCATGATAATTACCGTGTGCGCCCATTTTTCAGTTTTTGGAACACCCGATTTGTTCTTAATAGAAACTGTACCTGACAATTCCATTGTTGTTCCTCCAGCTTTCACTTTAACTATACCTTGTCCATTTCCTGGATAGGTAACAACTCCTTCACCATCGTAACCATTAACAGTTACTTTTGGTTGATTGTCAGAGTCAAACGCCGCCATCATTACTTGAAGTTCGACATCATCACCTCCATTTGCAACAGAAGGACCATACGCCAATGGCATAATCTTGTTAAAGCTATATTCACCCGTAGATACTTTCGACTTGTAGTGCGCTAAAGCTAGTGCACGTGCAGAAAGTATATCTTGTTGCATTGAAGACAACGCAGCAATACCAGCTACCAAAGGTGAATGATCGAACGTCATTCCAATCCAGTGAACACCTTTCATGTCATGTACTTCGTTGCGCTCCAACTTGGTCAATCCCATGTAAAGATCAATCAATACTTGACGATCTTCTTTAAGGTTAGCTTTTGAACCATCAACCATTGCTGCAACATCTTTGTTGAGCTTTGCATTGTCTGGATATTCATTAATTGCCTTAGGTGTAATACTAAACTTTGCTTCAGAACCAGGCATTTGATATGTCCCAGCAATTTCAACAATTTTAGAACGGTAATCGTTATACCTTTTCCAAAGTTCTGCACCATTACCTTTTGGATTCTTGATGTCGTCCGCAATACCCATAACATTCATAGGCTCATCGTACTTATCCATCCCTTGGACTGCTGCCAACCACATACGTGCAGGTCTAACTTTATCCGTTTTCTTCCAAAGAATGTTTGTATAATCCTTGTCCTTATAAGCTGCAGTATTTTCTCCAGCCATTTCCAAAATCTCTACTTTCAACTTGTCGATGAATGCAATCATCTCCGCAGTTTCCTTATCAATCTTGTCCATTTGGCCAAGTACGTACTCCAACTTTTTCTTTTTCGCTGCATTGTCTGGTCCTTTTGCCGCTTGGATTTCTTCTTTTACGTCACCATAAAAACCATCCCCACGATCAACCTGAACAATGTTTGCTTTTTGTATATTTTCCTCGATTGCTACGAAAGCATCAAGAATAGATTTAGATACATTTAAGGCCAAAAGTGCGGTAAGTACTAGGTACATCATACCGATCATCTTTTGCCTTGGTGTTTCTTTTCCTCCTGCCATGATTAATTAAATTTAATTGGTTTACAATCTATTTAATATGAAATAACTAAATAGTAACAGTTTTACAACTATTAACCTCTAGTGATTGTCATAGCTTTCAACATATTTCCATAAACTGCGTTAAGATCAGTTAAGTTCTTAGACAGCATAGACATATTTTCTTTGTATAAACGTGTATCTTCTACAGAATCGGATAAATTCTTCATCATATCAGTCACTTGACCTTGGAATTTCTCAGTAGCTTCTAAGTGTGCAGAAGAACCTTTCAATTGTAATTCGTATACATTGTTCAATGCAGATAAGTTTTTAGAAACTTTTTGCATTTGCTCACCAAATGATTCTCCTTCTTTTTGAGAAGATGTCATTCCAGAGATAGATACAGATGCTCTTTCGTAAGCTTCAGACAAAGCAGATACTTTAGTTGAAGCAGCTTGTAAGCTGTCTACGTATGAATCTGTTGCTGCTGCTGCAGAGGTAACTCCTTTTAACTGAGCCGCATTATCACCTAATGCTCTCATGCCATCACCTAAACGTTCTAACAACGCTCCGTCGATTTTTGCTTCCTCAAGCATTTTATCCAATTGATCAGTGATTCCGTTTCCACGTCCACCACCTTTAGCAATTGCATCGTGATCTAAATCATCAGAGTGACCTAAAGCTAATTCTGGGTATACTAACTCCCAATTTGGATCTTCGTGTATTGGCTCAAATGCCGACATGAAGAAGATAAATGCCTCAACACCTAGACCTGCTACAAGCATCGGTCCAGATCCTGGCCAGTGTTGAATTTTAAATAAGGCTCCTACAATTACTACAGCTGCTCCCCAACCGTATAGTTTCGCCATAAATTTTTTCCATCCTTTACTTCCTGGTTTCATAGTTTTCCTTGTTTTTTGGTTTAAAAATTATTTGTTTGTTTGTTGTTATTCTTAGCGTAGTTGAATGTCGCTTCGAATTTCTTCACCTCCCTCTTTCGTGATATCTCTACCTCCACGTCCGAGGTGTGTCATAACATTTCTGTATCCAATGTATGACTTAGCAGTATCTTGGTACTCGAAAGTACGCGTTGAATTTCTTAAATAGTATCCTATATCTTTCCATGAACCTCCACGCAATACTTTACGCTTCATTGATGGTGGATCCCAATCCATTGCATCGTAACGGTAATCGGAGTTCAAATCGTGTGAGAATTCATACATTGATTCATCGTATGCAGTTTCACACCACTCTGAAACGTTTCCAGCCATACAATATAATCCCCATCCATTTGGATTGTAAGAAAATACTTTTACAGTGTGAAAACCTCCATCTTCAAAATACCTACCACGCATTGGTTTAAAGTTACCTAAGAAACATCCAGACTCATTTCTAATGTACGGCCCACCCCATGGGTATTGCGACAATTGTAAATCTCCACGTGATGCTCTCTCCCACTCAGACTCTGTTGGTAATCGGAAGTCGTTCACAAACAAATCTCCCATTGAAACCAACCAGTTATTTAATAATTGGGTTCTCCATACAGAAAATGCCTTCGCTTGTGTCCAAGTCACCCCAACTACTGGGTAGTTATCGTAAGCTGGGTGCCAGAAATACATATTTGTCATTGGATCGTGGAACGAGTATGTGAAATCACGTACCCAGCACAATGTATCTGGATAGACATTGATAATCTCATCTATAATAAAACGTTGACGGTTTGCATGTCCTCTGATCGCATTGCTACCACCTTTCTTGTTGATACCATTACTCAAATCCAAGTCCTGACCTTGCGGTTCGTCTGTAAATGGGTGCGGAGGTGTTTCAAGCTCTCTGTGCTCGTCTACCAATTTATTCCCTTGGTTATCGTAACCATTAGGTGTGATATTGATTCTACCTCTTTTTGCAGCTTCAACCAAATCGATCCAGTAGTATCTGAACATTAGTTTACGCACATCAAACTCTCTTCGTTTGTAAAAACGCTGAGGTTGTGGGTAGTACATATCCGCCAAGATAGGAACCAATTCAGGATCGTTGTAATCAAAACGTCTATCCCAATTTAAATTAAAGATTGTTCGGTTAAGTTCACGATCTGATGGGTCAAACTCTTCATAGCTCAGACCACCTTCATCAAAATACAAATCTGTATAATTGATAAAACGACTTGCGTCATCATCTTCATCTAACCCGATGTAGATTTTATCACGAGCGATAGAATCTCTTACCCATTCCACAAACTGACGGTACTCATTGTTTGAGATTTCAGTTTGATCCATATAAAACGCCTGAACAGAAACTGTTTTAGCACGCGTTTGATGCAGGAAGGGCATGTCGCCATCATTCTCTCCCATCTGATAGGAACCAGCTGGAATATAAACCATTCCCATAGGAATCTCTGGATGATATACCGGTCTTCCCAAGGAACCCGTTAAGTGTCCAGTTCTCGAACTACACGCTGCCAGAACTACGCTGACAATAGCAAATAACAAAAGTTTTTTCATTCTACCTCATTTTAATCAACCGGATACCAAATTAACAACTTACAGGATCTTAATTCTTCGATATAACGGTACTATAGCCGAAATGGTTACAAATATTCTAAATTAATTTAACTTTTACAACCATCTAGGGTGTTTTGATTTTTGTATTGGTACTGGTGGAAGGAAGTAACAATACTTAACCATGATCTCATGCGAACCTCTTGAAATCGTCGAAAGGCGATTTAAAGAAATATCATATGAATAACCAATTGTCAAATTATTAATTGGTCTATACCCCAACATAACGGCAACGGCATCAGAAACGCGATACGTTAAACCTCCATATGCTCTTTGATTCCAAATATATCGTGCATTGATATCTGCAGATAATTTGACTAAATCTGTTCTCACCAAAACATTCGTTTCAATATCACCAGGACCGATATTCTTAAACGTCTTACCACCCATTAAGTAGTAATGTCTTGCTGTATTATATGCTCCAGGCATTGTTGCAGAACCAACCACTGATTGAGTCAAGTGCGTCGAAGAAACACCTACATAATAATCTGAAGCACCTTTAAAGTACAACCCGAAATTTAAGTCCAAGTTAATTGCAGAATATCCTACAGGAAGTGTAGGGTCAATATCTGTTGTTGGTGGAACCCAGTCTGGATTCATACCAAAATTGATCATACCTACTCCTACTCCAATCCCTAAAGTACCTGCAGCACCTAATTCTAGTGGATAGGAAACATTCAACAACAAGTTGTTTTGACGGTTAAATCCAATTGCATCGTGAAAAAATGAAACACCAACATTAACAGGAATGTATCGCTGTAAATTTGCTGCAACATTCAAAACTGCCGAATTCGGAGCGCCATTTACCTTGTCCCATTGATTTCGGTACATCGTAGTAGCACAAATCCCTTCATCGATTCCTGCTTCACCAGGGTTTAAACTCATCTTATCATACATAAAATGTGTTATCAACTTATCCTGCTGCGCAGTCGCTACATTGCCCAAAAACACTGCAAAAAATGACGATACAAGTAATAATCTTTTCATATAATAGTAATTCATTTTAGTCTGTTCTGTTAAAAAAACACAAAACAAAGTTATTCTATTAGGCGACTAAAATAGCTATTTTTATTAATAATTGAAATTTTTATTTGCCAATGTTAAAAAAAACATGGAAACATAAAAGGAGTGTTGAATTTTATTACACGTGTACTAACTCAATTTTTGAAGTGTGCGCCACCACAAATCTGGAATCACACTTTTGACCGCATTTTCATAGTCAGTCTTGTCGCAAGGCACCATGCAATGGCGCTCGTACTTTTTGTTCTCTTCATTGAGGTATTTAACTTCTAACCACCAGCGACCAGAACGATCGCTTTTGTAAAACACAAGTTCATCGCTAAAGTCGTCCATTTGCACATGGAACTTAGTATATGACTTTTTGCTACCTATTGGAAAATCGCCAACGCGCTGAGAAACCCCATCCATAAAGTACCAAATGATTTGCGCTAAAAGATTTGATGCAATATCATTCTGGTCTGGGTGAATGTCAAAGATTCCAAAGCACGACATTTTATCGCTGATACCTGCATATTTTGCAATTTGACAAATATGCTCTGCGTAAAACCCATTGGGATTCTTGTAACAGTTTGGATCTGTCTCCGACGATTTAATGGAAGAGAAATCTATTGAAAGGACATCCGAATTGCGCAAAAATGGTTCAGCTACTTTTGGATTTGCGGTAAACTCCCCTAAACGACACACATCGAAATAGAGGTTTTCAAATAATTCCAGACTCTTTTTTTCAACAAAAGGGCGTTGTACACCAATCGTTGAATAATTGAACAGGTAACACGGGCGTTGCATCAGTAGGTGACTTACATAGCCTTTCGAGTGGATGCTCTCGTTGGGATCTCCCAAATCAAACTGGCTATCCACTGAGCAAATGTTAATCATTCGTTCCAAAGATTCAAAACCTTTGTAACACGAAAGCGTGAGATCTTGTCCACCGCCAATAATAACTGGGATCACATCTGCCTTTACTAATTCTGAAACGATTTGTGCAACAGCAAAGTAAGTGTCTTCTATATTTCCACCGGGCATAACTACCCCGAGGTCATATACTTGGCGCGTCCAGTTATCACCTTTGTACAATTTGTAAAGTGCTTCTCGGGTATTATTATTGGATGTTGCCGCTGAATCTATATCGTTGGCATTACGGTATTCTGGAACTTCAAAAATAGCTATCGCGTTATTTTCAATCGTTGGGAAATTTCCTTCCGTGTGGGACTCAATGATTTCTCCGAGAGAATTCTCTTTGATTTGACCTTCGATCTGAACGGGTTGAAAATAAAACGAGATGTCTTTCATGACTTAATTTTGAGTAAAAATATTTCTTTTCAACTCAAATTCTATGCGTCAGGTAAAAACCTTTGCATAATCAACCGTTAATAACTCTGCTATTATTTTTTAGCTTTCTTTTTTGCAGGTGCTTTTTTAGCTGGAGCTTTCTTCTTCGCAAATCGCCCTGTTGGTTTGGGTTGATTCTCAGAAATCTCTATACACTCTTCCAATGTAAGCTTTTCAGGATCAATGTCCTTTGGAAGTTTAAAGTTGTCCTTTCCAATTTTCAGGAAAGGTCCCCATCTTCCATTCAACAATTTCACTTCCTCGTTTTCAGGAAATTCTTTGATGATCTTCTTTGCATCATCTTCTCTCTTTTGAAGAATAATTTCTATCGCTCTATCCAAATCAACTTCCATCGGATCGTCCTCTTTTGGCAATGAAGCAAAGATTTTCCCATGTTGAATATAAGGTCCAAATCGTCCGACATTAGCTTTTACAACCAATCCTTCATACTCACCCAATGTACGTGGCAATTTAAACAACTCCAGCGCATCCTCCAAGGTGATTGAATTGATGGACTGTGTCTTTCTTAGTGATGCAAATTGAGGTTTCTCCCCATCTTCTTTTTCATCGCCCACTTGAATCATTGGACCGAAACGTCCTATTCTAGCAATAATTTTCTTACCTGTAGCTGGGTGGATTCCGAGCTCTCGCTCTCCAGTCGCTCTTTCAGAGTTCTCAAGTGTATCCTCAACGTTTTCATGGAAAGGCGTGTAAAAGCTTTTCAGCATTTTTGTCCAATCGAGCATTCCTTTCGCAATCTCATCGAATTCCTTTTCAATCTTCGCTGTGAAATTATAATCCATAATATTCACGAAATGCTCCGACAAAAATTCAGTAACAACTACTCCAATATCAGTCGGAAATAATTTGTTCTTTTCTTTTCCAGTGATTTCAGTCAATGTTTTTCGGTCAACTTTGCCATTGCTCAAAATCCACTGATCGTAGTTTCGCTCTACTCCTTCTCTGTCTGGTTTCTCTACGTACCCTCGTTTTTGAATCGTAGTAATGGTCGGTGCATACGTAGATGGACGTCCTATTCCCAAGCTCTCCAATTTCTTAACTAAAGATGCTTCCACATAGCGCGAAGGTGGACGTGAAAAACGTTGCGTAATTTTTATCTCATCTGTCTCTACAGCATCTCCTTTTTCAACAGCAGGCAATAATCCATCCTCCAAATCTTCGTCTTCCTCATCGTCAATGTTGCTCTCAAGGTAGACCTTTAAAAATCCTTCAAACTTGATGACCTCGCCTTTGGCTTGAAATGTTTCATCAACACCTTTCGCATTCAACTTAATAGTCGTGCGCTCCAATTGTGCATCCGACATCTGTGAAGAAATCGCTCGTTTCCAAATTAAATCGTACAAACGCTCTTGTTCGCTTTCTCCTTCGATAGAATGCACCGAAAAATCAGTTGGACGAATGGCTTCGTGCGCTTCCTGTGCTCCAGCGTCCTTCGTGCTATATTTTGTGCGGTTTGAAAATTCTTTTCCGTAAGCGCGTTCAATTTCTTTTTGTGCACCATCTAACGCTGTATCAGAAAGATTCACAGAATCAGTTCTCATGTAGGTGATATGTCCTGCCTCATACAAACGCTGAGCAACATTCATCGTTCTTGAAACAGAGAACCCTAATTTTAGACTGGCTTCTTGTTGAAGTGTTGACGTCGTAAACGGAGCAACTGGTTTTTTCGTTGCTGGTTTCATGGTGACATCACTCACGCTGAAATCTGCACCGTTGCATGCTGTCAATAACTTCTCTACTTCCGCTTCAGATTTTAATTGGTGAGATACTTCCGCTTTTATCTTTCCTTTTGCCGCAGAAAATAATCCATTGACTTTATAAAACGTTTCACTGTTGAACGCTTCAATTTCTTTTTCCTTTTCAACGATTAGCTTAACGGCTACCGACTGAACACGTCCTGCGGATAAACTTGGTCGCACTTTTCGCCATAAAACAGGTGAAAGTTCAAATCCCACCAAACGATCCAATACTCTTCGCGCTTGTTGTGCATCGACGAGTTGTTTGTTTATTTCACGAGGTGATTCAATCGCTTTAAGAATTGCATTCTTAGTAATCTCGTTAAACGTAATTCGCTTCGTTATCTTTTTTTCAAGATTTAGCGTTTCGTACAGGTGCCAAGAAATAGCCTCTCCCTCGCGGTCCTCATCCGTCGCTAGCCAAACTGTTTCAGCCTCCTTTACAGATTTCTTTAAATCAGCGACTACTTGTTTCTTGTCGGCCGAAACCTCATATCGTGGAGCAAAATCATTTGCAACATCTATAGCTTCTCCCTTTTTTGCCAAGTCACGAACGTGACCAAAACTCGACTTTACAACGAAATCTTTTCCTAAATATCCTTCTATCGTTTTTGCTTTGGCGGGGGACTCTACAATTACTAAATTTTTTGCCATAATCTTGATTCATCTTACGAAATACGGTGCAAATTAAGGTGAATTAAATTCAAAACGCAATGAAAACCCAAAACAAAATTAATTTCAACAACATACTATATATATGCTTTAACCTATAGTTAAAGGAAATAGCAGAATATTAAGTTTTTTTAAGACTGCCATTTTGACACCCTCTAGTTTTTGATTAATTTCGCACATTATTTAGTAAGTAGTCAGCGTTAAGAGATAATTTGTGGAGATCAATAAGGAAATAGACGAAAGTCAACAAGGAAGTGCAACAGTAGTAAAATCTGACAAACCATTGAACGGTAAAAAGCTGTACTTGGAAAGTTATGGTTGTGCTATGAACTTTGCGGACAGTGAAGTGATCGCTTCCATTATGAATAGTGAGGGATACGCGACTACTTCTGATGTTCACGAAGCTGACATCGTACTTATAAATACGTGTTCGATCCGAGAAAATGCGGAGGATAGAATTCGAAAGCGTTTAAGTGATTTTAAGAACAGAAAAAAGAGACAACCAGGATTAATCGTTGGTGTGCTTGGTTGCATGGCAGAGCGCTTAAAGCAAAATTTGTTGGAAGAAGAAAAGTTAGTAGACATTGTCGCTGGACCTGATTCCTACCGTGATCTTCCAAATCTTGTCAATGAAGTTGGTGGTGGACAGAAAGCAGTCAATGTATTGCTGTCACGCGATGAAACTTACGCCGATATTTCTCCAGTTCGTTTAGATAAAAATGGTATTTCTGGATTCGTTTCCATTACACGTGGGTGCGATAATATGTGCTCATTCTGCGTCGTTCCATTTACACGAGGACGAGAACGTTCTAGAAGTCCTGAAACAATCGTAAGAGAATGCCACGAATTGTTTAATGCTGGTTATCGCGAAGTAACGTTGTTAGGACAAAATGTAGATTCGTACCGCTGGAACATGACTTCAAAAGGTGAAGTGAAAGATGATACCCAAAGCACAACGAATTTTGCGCAGTTGATGGAACTCGTGGCTGCGGTCTCCCCTGACCTACGTGTGCGTTTTTCGACTTCCCACCCGAAAGACATGACCGATGAAGTGATTGAGGTCATGGCAAAACATGATAATATTTGTCCCTACATCCACCTCCCAGTTCAATCTGGAAATACAGAAATGCTTCAGCGCATGAATCGCGGTTATTCACGTGAATGGTACTTGAATCGCATTGAAGCTATTCGACGCATCATGCCAGATTGTGCAATTTCCACAGATATCATTACTGGTTTTTGCGATGAAACAGATGAGGAACATCAAGATACATTGTCACTCATGCGTGAAGTTCAATTCGACTTTGCGTATATGTACAAGTATTCTGAGCGACCAAAAACACTGGCGGAAAGAAGATTTGAGGACAACGTTCCAGAAGAAATTAAAGGTGCGCGATTAACAGAGGTAATTGATTTACAATTGTCTCATGCTTTAGCGGCAAATCAGCGTCAAATAGGTAAAATACATACAGTACTAGTTGAAGGACCGTCGAAGCGATCTGAAGATTTTTTCAGCGGGCGCAATGAATACAATACAAAAACTGTTTTCCCGAAAGGAGAAGCGAAGAAGGGAGATTACGTGAAGGTCAAAATTAACGAGTGTACTTCAGCGACACTGATGGGTGAAATTGTCGAAATTTTACCTCCAGCAAAAAAATAAGCAATGGATATACAACAGGTAAAACAACGATTTGGAATTATTGGAAATGCTCCACTATTGAACCGTGCGCTTGAAGTTGCCATTCAAGTCGCTCCGACAGATATTTCTGTTTTGGTAACTGGAGAAAGTGGAACAGGAAAGGAAATCATTCCACAAGTCATTCACCAACTGAGTGCTCGAAAACACGGCGAATACATTGCTGTGAACTGTGGTGCAATTCCAGAAGGTACGATCGATTCTGAGTTATTCGGTCACGAAAAAGGCTCATTTACAGGAGCAAGTGGTAGCAGAAAGGGATATTTTGAAGTCGCTGACGGCGGTACTATTTTTTTGGATGAAGTCGCGGAGCTTCCGATGCAAACGCAAGTCCGCTTGCTCAGAGTTTTAGAAACTGGAGAATTTATTCGCGTTGGATCTTCCAAATCGATTAAAACAAATGTCCGTGTTGTCGCTGCGACGAATGAAAATATGCATCAGGCGATTTCCAGCGGTAAATTTCGAGAAGATTTATTTTATCGACTAAATACCGTTCCAATTTCATTGCCTTCGCTTCGTGATAGAAAGGATGATGTTCATTTATTGTTTCGAAAATTTGCAAGTGATTTTGCCGATAAATACCGCATGCCGACCATCAAGCTTTCAGAGGATGCTATTGAACTTTTGAGCAGTTATTCATGGCCCGGAAATATTCGTCAGTTAAAAAATTTGGTGGAACAAATCTCCGTGATTGAAACCTCTCGTGATATTGACGCCTTGCTTTTGAAGCACTATTTACCTGATGAGAAATCGAATACTCCAGCGATTATAACTGAAAGTAATACGTCGATAAACGAGCGCGAATTGATGTATAAATTCCTCTTCGATATGAAGAAGGACTTGACGGATTTGAAAAAAATTGTCCTTGAAATGGTAGCTCAGAATGGAGAAATTGATTTGGACAACGACCATACGAGTATGATCAATCGTTTTTATACCGATGTTCAATCCAACACGAACACACCTAAAATTCTACCTTCTCCAAAACCAGAAACAGAGCATTCGGTAGGAGATTATGAAGCGAAACCAAATGATAACTTGTTCGAAGAACATGAGGAAGTGGAAGAATCACTTTCGCTAGAAGATAGAGAAAAGGAGCTGATTCAAAAAGCCTTGGAAAAACACAAAGGAAAGCGTAAACATGCTGCTTCTGAACTTGGAATCAGCGAGCGAACATTGTACAGAAAAATAAAAGAGTATAACTTAGTCAACAAATGAAAATCATATCCTTAATAGCGTTAAGTGTATTGTTGACCAGTTGTTGGCCTTCTAGTGTTTCGTTTGTAGATGGACGAATGCCTGACGAATGGAAGAAGTTTTATGTAACAACTTTAGATAACAACGCTCCAAATGCACCGATCAGTTATGCGCCAAATTTATCCGAAGCAGTAAAAGACGGTGTCCAAAACAACACGCGTTTACTTCTGGCGAATTCTCTGGAAGATTCGCAAATAGAGATCGAAGGGGTAGTTAATAGTTACAGCGTAATGCCAATTGCCTTGCAGGAAGGCGACAATGCATCACAAAATAGGCTCACGATTTCGGTTCGATTTGATATTTTTATCAAATCACCTCAGGAAGAGGAAATGACGGTGACTAGCACACGTTTTGCCGATTACAGCGCTAATGCTGATTTGGCAAGTGTCGAAGCGCAATTATTGGAAGAAATCAATACACAAATTGTTCAGGACGTTATAAATAAACTACTTTCGAACTGGTAATGTTGAATGCAAAGGAAATAGCGGAAAGGATTCAAAATCCTAGTTTGGTGAAAAAGGAAGATCTTGCCTCTTTGGAAGCACTTTCTATCAAACATCCGTTTGCACAGATCTATTCCATTTTATATTTGAAGGGACTGAGTGATTGGGACGATATTCACTTTGAGGAAGAACTGAAAAAGCATTCGTACAGAATCAATGATCGTGAACGATTGTACAAACTCATCAAAGACTTTTCTGAAAAACCGTCTGAAATCACATCTGATTCATTCGTTCCTGAAGAAAACCAAGAAGAAATTGTTGTGGAAACTACTGTTCCAGAAGCGATTGAAAAAGAAACACCAATTGTACAGCTGAATACAGTTGTGGAGGAAGTACCAGTGGCTGAAACACCGATTGAAATAGAAGAAGTAAAACCAGAAGAAGAAATAGTACTTTCTGTCGAGACAGTTGAAATCGAAGAAGTAAAAGAAGAAACGGTTATTGAAGATGAAAATCCACCGACCGTTGACCCGTTGGATGAATCCATTTTACATCATTCATTTGCCGCGAATTATCAGTTACCTGAACTTTCAGCAGAAGAACTTGCTGCGTTAGAAGAAAAAAAGAAGTCACTGGAAGAAAAAGAATCGCCAGTTAAATTCGACCTACCTTCAGCGGTAGAAGAAATAGAAATTGACACGCGACAATCGTTTACATCGTGGTTAAGTGCTAATAAAAACTATGCTCCTGAAGACAAACACGACAAAGAGACAATTGAAGCTATTGTTGGTCGATCGACTATGGTGTTTGAGGTGAATGAATTTTTTGGTGAAGTTGAAAAACCTAAAAAAGAATTCTTTTCACCTAGTAAAAAAGCGAAGGAAAGTTTGGATGAAACTTCCATTCCCGTGAGTGAAACATTGGCGAAAATTTATGCACTTCAGGGCAATTTCCCCAAAGCAATTTACGCTTATGAGCAATTAAGTTTGAATTATCCAGAAAAAAAGATTTTCTTTGCAGACCAAATCAAAGAATTAAAGAAAAAATTAAATACATAAATTAGCATGGAAGCGTTATTCTCAATCATTATTATGATCGCAAGTATCTTATTGGTATTTGTAGTTTTTATTCAAAATCCAAAAGGTGGTGGACTTAGTTCTGACTTTGGATCGGCGCATCAGTTGGGTGGCGTTCAAAAAACAAACGATTTCATCGATAAAGCGACATGGTCATTGGCTGGTGTTGTAGCGGTATTAAGTATTATTCTAACATTGAGAATGAAAAGCCCAGAACCAGTTGTTCAAGAGCCTACGCAAGTTGAACAAGGTGAAGGACAACCTGCAGGTAACACTGCTCCAGCAGGAAAAGGTAAATAATCGCTTTTAAGAATATTTGAAATGTCAGTATGTCACGCATGCTGACATTTTTTTATGCCATATAGTGCAAATTTGTCCACTAATCTTCAGTGGCACAAAATTGGTGCAACCGCAACCAGTATTCATTAAATTAAATTTTTACAAAATATGTCAACTAAATTTAAGCCTTTAGCGGATAGGGTTCTAATTGAACCAGCTCCAGCAGAACAGAAGACTGCAAGTGGAATTATCATACCAGACTCAGCGAAGGAAAAACCTTTGAAGGGAAAAGTAATTGCGATAGGTAATGGAAAAACCGATGAACCAATTACGGTAAAAGTTGGTGATGATGTATTGTACGGTCAGTATTCAGGAACAGAAATCAAATTGGACGGTAAAACGTTTTTGATTATGCGTGAATCTGATATTTACGGGATCTTTTAATTCAAAGATTCAACAATTGAATTCTTGAATTTCTAAATTAAAAAACTCATTAAAAATTAATTAAAATGGCAAAAGATATATACTTTGACGTTGAAGCGAGAGACAAGCTGAAAAGAGGTGTTGACGCATTAGCAAACGCAGTAAAAGTCACACTAGGACCAAAAGGAAGAAATGTTGTAATTGGAAGAAAATTCGGTTCACCACAAATCACCAAAGACGGTGTTTCAGTGGCGAAAGAGATTGAATTAAAAGACCCAGTTGAGAACATGGGAGCTCAAATGGTAAAAGAAGTGGCTTCCAAAACTGCTGATATTGCAGGTGACGGCACAACTACGGCAACAGTTCTTGCACAAGCAATTATTGGTGCGGGATTGAAAAACGTAGCTGCAGGAGCAAATCCAATGGATTTAAAACGTGGAATTGACAAAGCGGTGATTGAAGTTGTTAAACATTTGAAGAAAATTTCGAAAGAAGTAGGTTCTGACAATGACAAAATCAAACAAATTGCAAGTATTTCAGCGAACAACGATGAAACTATTGGTGCGTTGATTGCTCAAGCAATGAAAGTTGTTGGAAACGATGGCGTAATCACTGTTGAAGAAGCGAAAGGAACGGAAACTGAGGTTAGAACAGTTGAAGGAATGCAATTCGACAGAGGGTACTTATCTCCTTATTTCGTTACGAATGCTGAGAAGATGATTACCGATATGGAGAATCCAATGATTCTTATCTACGACAAGAAGATTTCCAACATGAAGGAATTACTTCCAATCTTGGAGCCTGTTGCTCAATCAGGGAAAGCGCTGCTAATTATCGCTGAAGACGTGGATGGTGAAGCATTGGCAACTTTGGTTGTCAACCGTATTCGTGGATCTCTGAAAATTGCAGCTGTAAAAGCACCTGGATTTGGTGACAGAAGAAAAGCAATGTTAGAAGATATCGCTATTCTGACTGGAGGTCAAGTTATTTCTGAAGAACGTGGATTGACGTTGGAAAACGCTACCGTTGATATGTTAGGAACTGCTGAGAAAATTGAAATTGACAAGGATAACACAACGATTGTCAACGGAGCTGGGAAGAAAGGAGACATCAAGGCACGAATTGGGCAGATTAAAGCACAAATTGAGTCGTCTACTTCTGATTACGACAAAGAGAAGATGCAAGAGCGCTTGGCTAAATTAGCTGGTGGAGTTGCAGTTCTTTATGTTGGAGCAGCATCAGAAATTGAAATGAAAGAAAAGAAAGACCGTGTGGATGATGCATTAGCTGCAACTAGAGCTGCTGTACAGGAAGGAATTGTACCAGGTGGTGGAATTGCCTTCATTCGTTCATTGGATGCGTTAGAGAACCTAATTGGAGAGAATGACGATGAAACGACAGGTATTGCAATTGTTCGAAGAGCTGTTGAGGAGCCGTTACGTCAAATCATTGCGAATTGTGGTGGTGAAGGTTCGGTAGTCGTTCAAAAAGTGAAAGAAGGGAAAAACGATTTTGGATACAACGCCCGCACTGAAGTCTATGAGAACTTATACAAAGCAGGTGTCATTGATCCAACGAAAGTAACACGTATTGCAATTGAAAATGCTGCGTCTATTGCTTCGATGTTGTTAACCACTGAATGTGTTATTGCTGATGAGCCTGTAGATGAATCTGCAGCTGGTGGAATGCATGGACATGGTGGTGGAATGCCAGGAATGATGTAGCTTCGATCCTTCGACAAGCTCAGGAACCGAAGCTCAGCTACCATTCGGCAGGCTCAGTGTCCGAAGTTAAATGACCGAAGCTCAGATTCCATAGGCAAAGAACAAAAAATAAAGAATCGGCTCTTGTCGGTTCTTTTTCTCGGTTCTTTCTTCCCGAAGCAATTCGGATAGATGGAAACGACACTATAATAAAACTCTCCGCTTATGCGGGGAGTTTTTCATTTCTACCCATTCTTCATCTCATTACCACATTGATTGCAGTAAATAGATCCAAATGGATTATCGTGCTTGCATTTAGCACAAAGATTATCGTTTTCACCGTCTGGTTTGTATTTAGACATTTCGACTGAGATTAAGCCTGTTGGTATTGCAATAATTGCGTAGCCTAAAATCATCATAATCGAAGCTAAAAATTTCCCAACATCTGTGTGCGGTGTAATGTCCCCAAATCCAACTGTGGTTACCGTAACTATCGCCCAATAAATACTAGCTGGAATTGAATCGAAACCATGCTCTCCTCCTTCTATCACATACATTAAGGTACCTGCAATCACAATCATCATGATCACAAAAAAGAGAAACACCATGATTTTATAATAACTCGCTTTCAACGAGTGTGCTAATGCTTGAGATTCCGAAGAAAAACGACTTAGTTTCAATATTCTAAAAATCCGTAGCAAACGTAATGCACGAATAATTCTGAGCGTTGCATACGAGGAGAACATAGGGGTCAACATCAAAAACGTTGGAAGCAATGATACTAAATCTATAATTCCCCATTTACTAGAGATATACCGCCAAGGTCTGGGGTGTACCAAAATTCTAACGATGTATTCTATCGAAAAAAGTCCCGTAAAAATCCATTCAATTATATGTAACTCGTAACCAGCAACTGCTCGCCACGACGGCACACTTTCAATCAAAACAACTAGCACTGAAATCAAGATTAGGATCAGCAAGGCGACATCAAATTGCCTACCTGCCTTTGTGCCAGTGCCAAAAATTATGATAAACAGTTTTTCTTTCATTGTGTCAGCTAGATAGCTGAAATATTGATTCACTACAAATATAGATTTTATAATTGAACAAAAACTGCATAAAAAAAGTCACCATTTCTGGTGACCTTTTCATCCGTGAATAGCGGATTAGAACTTCGTTATTCTAAACTCAGTTCTTCGGTTTTCCTGATGCTCTTCTTCTGAGCATTTAACACCGTCTTTGCACTTGTTTTTCAATTGAGTTTCTCCGTACCCTCTGTAAGTAATGCGTTCTGGATTTGAAATCTTTGATTTTATGTACTCTGCAGATGCCTTTGCTCGTGCTTCTGAAAGTTCCAAATTCTGCTTATCACTACCTCTACTGTCAGTGTGAGACCCTAATTCGATGTGTACATTCGGATTGTTATTCATTGCTTCCACAATTTTATCCAACTCCACAGCCGCATCTGGTCTAACTTTGAATGAACCCAAATCCCAAAAAATAGAATTTACTTCAACAATGTCTTCCAGTTTCGTTTCTCCGATTTTAATTTTCTCTAGCTTTAAGTCAACTTCAACGTTTAAATCGTACTGGCCTTCTCTATCAAGCAAGCGGTTATAATTTACCGAAACGCTCAGATATCCTTCGGCTTCGACGCGAAGATTATAGTTGATTTTTTCATTTAAACGTTTCTCTTGAAGCTTTTTAGAGAAAATTCCATTAGAGTTTGCGGTTATGACTTCTTCACTTCCACTATCAATGTCAATTAATTTAACTTTAGCATTAGAGATTGGAGCACCCGTTTTTTTATCTGTAACAACTCCAAGTAGTGAAATGCTAGGATCTTTATCCAGTGTTATATTCAGGTTGCGTTCTTCTGAAACTGCTAATTCAGAAATGTTTTGAATTTTTGGGAAGAAACCCTCTTTTTGAACCACCAGCTGATACGGTTTATTTGGGTCAATATCGAAGTTAAATGCTCCGTTGCCATCAGAATCAAGCACAGCAACTTCTGCACCTTCAGCATCCATCAGTGACACTTTTGCGTTTTGAACAATTGCTCCATTATTGTCGGCTACCAGACCTTTCAAGAAGGCGATATTGACGAATTTTTTATTGTTCGTAAAAGAATAGATATCATCGCTTCCCTTCCCCTCTTCTCTGTTTGAAGAAAAGTATCCTGAATACTGATCAGATGAAAGTATAAATGAAAAATCATCTGCGGAAGAATTGACCGGTGCATCCAGATGTTCTACTTCTCCTACTCCTCTGCTAACATGCGCAACAAAAACATCGAGTCCTCCCATTCCAGGGTGTCCATCGGATGAAAAGAACAATAAACCATCTCTATGAATGAAAGGAAACACTTCATTTCCTGATGTATTTATTTTGTCCCCCATGTTTTGTGGACGCCCCCAAGTGCCATCATCATTTCTAGTTACCTTATAGATATCAGTACCACCGTATCCTCCTGGCATATCTGAAGCGAAATACATCACAGTAGCATCATGACTTAAAGCTGGATGTCCAACGTTGTAATCAGGATTATTGAACGGAACATGAATTGGCTCATCCCAGTTACCGTCTTGATTTGAGGAAGTCATGATTTTCAACTTCATGATTTTCTTACTCTCGTAGTAATTTTGAGTAAACGCCATGAAATCTCCTTCACGGTTAAAGGACACCGGTCCCTCATTGTACTTCATGTTAATCTTGCGATTAAAATAACGTGTTTTGATTAACTCACCTGCACCACCTGGATCTCCGATATATAAATCATAATACCCAAGTCCGGTTCGTGACCAAACGCGTTTTACATCTGTGTTTAAATCTCTTGAAGAAGCATATACAACGCGACCATTATAGTAAACTGGAGCAATGTCCGATTCTTCTGAATTCATTTCAAGATTTCTCACTTTGAAACGATCATTGTCAGCAGCAAAAACTACGTTTGAAACTACTAAAAATAAAAGGATGATTTTAAATTTCATGTTGACTCTATTAAAAATAACGTGGTGAAGTAATGTCGTCATTACCCTTGTAAAATAATTCATAACGAAGCATGACTTCATGCGAACCGAAGTTGTTCTGAAAAGTTCTATGACCATAAGACCAATCAAAGGAATAACCTATTCTTAGATTCTCCTTAAATGTATAGCCTAGCAAAATACCAATGGCATCATTTGATCTCCACATTGCTCCCACTTCCAGTTTTTTGTTAAACTCAAAAAGTGACGAAACATCAAGCGTCATTGGAGCTCCGTATGAAGCTCTTACAAAGGTTGATGGTTTCCATACAGCATTCGCACCAATGTCAACTGCACCACCAGCAGTGAAGTAAAAATGCTGAACCTCCTTAGCGGCAACATTTCCACCATCGTTACTCGAAAAACGATAGAACAGTGACTTAGGTGTAGAAAGTCCGATATAGAAATGCTCATTTGTATAGAGCACCCCTAAACCAAAATCGAAGAACATATCATTTCTGGAGGCATTTTCAATCGCCATATCTCCAGACTGATCCGCGTACAATGCTGTCAAATTTCTATTGTAGTAGCTAAAGACTGATTTTATACCAAATGCCAAACGGTTACGCTTGTTGATTTTTAATCGGTATGCCAGGTCAATGTTACCTGTAAAAATATTCGTAGGACCGATTTTATCGTTTTGAAGTGACACCCCCAATCCAAGTTTATTTCTAAAAATTGGCGTGTTTAGCGTAAACGTCTGCGACATTGGTGCCCCTTCTATTCCGATCCACTGACTTCTGTGCAACAGCGTCATGGTTGTCATCCCTCTATTTCCCGCATATGCAGGGTTCACCGCTTGCGTGTTGAACATATAGTGGGTATACATTGGTTCTTGTTGTGCGTTTGCACTTTGGGTGAACAGCATTCCACCAACAAGTAAAAATATGTGTTTCATTTTCATCATGATTGTCAGTTTATCGAGTTAGATAGATGTATCCTTTTAACGGATCGCTTCCGTCCATCAAGTCTAGAATATAATAATACGTTCCCACAGGTAATTCTCTGTTGTCTAGAATAACTCCCTCCTCTATGGAAACTCCATCCCAGTCGTTTTGATAATTTCTTGTTTTATACACAACAGTTCCCCAACGATTAAATATTTTGAGATCATTGTTCGGATAATCAAAAATTCCTTTGATCACTAGCACATCGTTCACTCCATCAAAATTTGGAGAAAACACTTGTGGCACCTTTACTTCACAAGATTCAGGATCTAAATAATTTGGAATTCCATCATTATTACAATCGTCTGGATAGCCATCTTCATTGTTATCGTACTCTTCAATGGTTAATATTCCATCACCATCATCATCCACATCTTGGAAGTCTGGCAACCCATCCTCATCAGTATCTGGAAGCGGAAGCGGATTCAATTCAATATAATCATCCAGTCCATTGTTATTCGCGTCATACCAATTCACATAGGTTCCGTTATTGTCTGGATCATAAAAGCCACCGCCTGCTTCGAAAACATCCCATAAACCGTCACCGTCTGAATCGAGATCTAAATGATCAGGAATTCCATCACCATCGGTATCCCCACCGTTGAGTGCTGTCGCCATTTCTACGAGGTCTGGAATACCATCATTGTCATCGTCTAAATCAAAATAATTGACAACACCGTCGCCGTCAGTATCAGGTGAAACGACGAAAACGATTAGGTCTGTAACACATCCTGGGACTGGAATATTGTCATCACATACTTCGTAGTACATTGAATCCAATCCTTCAAAATCAACAGGAGGTGTATAATTAATCGTCTGATCTCCGTTGATTGTTACTGTACCTCCCTGAACTGTTGTGTAAGGAAATGCTGGACTTGAAACCACCAAATCTGTTGTTTCAACATCTGTGTTATTTGCAAGGATATCTATATTATTCAGAGTCACATTCGGATCTGTATAAACTGTTTCATTTCCATTTGTTGGGATATCATTAATGCATACAACCGTTACAAAAATGGTGTCTAGTGTAACATCGGTACCATCAGAAACTTCGTAGACGATAGTGTCCAGACCGCACCAGTTTGGCGCTGGCGTATAAGTTACTGTTCCATTAGAGTTGTACACATACGTGTTCGGTCCATTGTAGAAGAAGTTGCCAACAGTTAAAAAATCTCCTTCTATATCACTGTTATTAGCAAGAAGATTGTTTGCAGTTGTTCCAGAATTATCTTCGTCCATCGTTAGATACTCATTCCCATTTGTTGGAGCATCATTGATACAATTGACTATAATAATTAACATATCTATTGTCACCAACGAGCCATCTGTAACTTCATAGTAAACCGTATCAGAACCACAAAAATTTGGATTTGGTGTATAATCAAAAGTACCATCTCCGTTATTCGTAAATGTACCATTGTTCGGCCCACCCAAAATTGCCCCTAGAGAAATCGGATCACCTTCAACATCAGAATTGTTTGCCAACAAATCTGGTGTTGTAGTTGCAGGATCATCCTCGTTTATAACCATCGTTTCATTTCCTACTGTTGGGGCATCGTTGATACAAGTGATAGTGAGAAACAATGTATCAGTCACCACAACAAATCCATCTGAAACACCATAAACCACAGTATCAATACCGCAATAATCTGGAGCGGGATAATATATAATTGTTCCATTACCATTGTTATACACAAACGTTCCAGGCACACTACTATTTACCGTAGTTACACTCAGTGCATCCCCATCAGGGTCAGAATTATTCACCAATAGGTTAGTAATAGTGACTGGTTCAGCGTCTTCATTTATTGTTAATGCTTCATTTCCTTGAGTCGGCGGGTTGTTAGCAAGCGCATGCCCTGATAAAGTCAAAAGACCTAGAAGAAAGAACAATTGTCTCGCATTTAAAAAACTAATTTTCATCTTGTTTTGTTGATTCATGTAATTAAAATTTCATTTGTGTATTACTTCTCACTTCAATAACTATGTTTTTTAATGAAGGCTGTCCCCCTATTAGGTGGACAGCCCGACATCATTTTTATTCTATCTATTTATTAATACTTCTTTAACTGTCACTCCTTGATCCGTATAGAATCTTAGCATGTATTTACCACTTGCTAGTTCCGTTCCATCAATTACTTTTTCAGTTAAGTTAACTGGAAGCATAATCACTCTACCTAGCATATCAAACACTTCGACTTCGGTGATTTGACCAGTGTACTTAATTTTGAATACTCCTGTCATCGAAGGGTTAGGATAAACTACTAGGTCTTCGAAGGTGATATCTTCAATTCCAACAGAAGAAACTGTTTGACAAGAAGAAGTATCAATACATCCTTTGAAGTCAATTATGACAGCGTAACTTCCATTTGAGCTAGGTGTAAATGTTGCACCTGTTGCACCTGGAATTGCGTTACCTGTTGCACAATCAATCCACTGGTAACTTGATCCCACATTGTCAGCAACCAAAGTAACTCCATCCGTATCGAAAGATACTGTTGGGTTGATCATATCAATCACAGTAATGTTGAAGCTACACGTTGAAACGTTTCCTGCGTTATCTGTCGCAGTATAAGTAACCGTTGTAGTTCCGAATGGGAATTCATCACCCGAGAAGTAGTCTTGCACAAGAACCGTTCCTGGGCAGTTGTCTGTCGCTTGTGGTTGCGTCCAATCTACTTTCACCTCACACTGGTTCGGCTCAGAAGTGTAGATCACCATATCAGCAGGACAACCAGTAATCATTGGTGCTTCCGCATCAATCACCGTTATTGTGAATGAACATACTGAAGTGTTTCCAGAGATATCCACTACTGTGTATTCTTGCATTGTTGTACCAATTGGGAACAAGTTTCCGCTTGTGTAACCAACACCATCAGTTTGCGTCATTCCAGCGATTCCACAGTTATCAGAGATTACTGGAGTACCGTAGCTAACGCTTGCACCACAGAATCCAGGTGTATTGTTCGCTGTGATATTTGTAGGACATGTAATCACGGGTGCCTCTGCATCTACAACAGATACAAGTTGTACACACGAGGTGCTGTTTCCTGAAGGATCCGTTACTGTCCATGTTACCGCTGTCGTTCCAGCTGTAAACATGGCTGGTGCATCATTTGTAATTGAAGCAATCGCACAGTTGTCAGTTGCAGAAGGAGGCGTTAATGTCACTCCGGTCGCATTGCACGAACCAGCGTCAGCATTCACTGTGATGTCAGCTGCACATGAAACAATAACAGGCAATTCATCATCCGTTACTGTCACCATTTGTGTACATGTTGCTGTATTACCAGAACCATCGATCACTGTCCATGTCACTGCTGTGTTACCCACTGGGAAGAACGCCGGAGCATCATTCACAATTGTCGCAACTGAACAGTTATCATTAGTTATAGGTGAATTAAGTACCACTGCTGTTGAACCACACACACCTGCGTCTGCTGTAATTGTCACATCCATTGGACATACAATCGTTGGTGCTTCGTAATCTTCAACAGTTACATTTTGTGTGCATGTTGACGTGTTTCCAGATCCGTCTACTACTGTCCAAGTAACAACCGTTGTTCCTAGTCCATAAACGCCAGGAGCATCGTTTGTAATCAGTGCCACTGAGCAGTTATCAGTTGTAACAGGTGAACCTAACACAACTGTTGTTGCATCACATGTTCCTGCATCCGCAGAAACTATAAGATCTGCTGGACAGGTAATTACTGGTGCCTCGTCATCATTAACAGTCACCATTTGTGTACATGTCGATGTGTTTCCTGCGGCATCTGTTACAGTCCATGTTACCGTTGTCATTCCTAATGGGAACGCAACCGGCGCATCGTTTGTTACTGATGCTACAGAGCAGTTATCAGATGTTACTGCAGTACCAAGTACTACACCTGTCGCATCGCACGAACCAGCGTCTGCTGAAACAATTACATCCGCAGGGCAAGCAATTGCTGGAGCTTCTGTATCAACCACTGTTACTACTTGAGTACAAGTCGAAGTGTTTCCAGCAGCATCCATCGCTGTCCAAGTCACTGTTGTGTTTCCTAAAGGATAGATCGCTGGAGCATCATTTGTAATTGTTGCCACTGAACAGTTATCCGTAACAACTGGAGAACCGATTGCAACCAAAGTCGCTTCACACGTTCCACCGTTTGCACTTACCGTAAGATCAGCAGGACAAGCTATCACAGGAGCTTCGTTGTCTGTAACAGTTACCTGTTGAACACACGTTGCTGTGTTTCCAGCATCATCAGTTACTGTCCATGTTATTGTTGTATTTCCTAATGGGAACGTTGCAGGTGCATCATTCGTCACTGAAGCCACATTACAGTTATCAGAGGTAACTGGCGAACCAAGTGCTACACCCGTTGCGTTGCAAGAACCTGCATCTGCAGTCACAACAACATCCGCTGGGCAAGTAATGACTGGTGCTTCCACATCAATCACCGTTACCACTTGAATACATTCAGCTGTATTTCCTGCTGCATCAGTTACTGTCCATGTTACATCTGTATCTCCCAATGGGAACGTTGCAGGTGCATCGTTTGTCACTGAAGCAATGCTACAGTTATCATTTGTAAGAGGTGATGACAAGATAACCCCTGTCGCACCACAAATACCTGCCGTTGAGTTTACAATTACATCAGCTGGACAAGCAATGATAGGATCCACATCGTCAACAACTGTCACAATTTGTGCACACGTTGCTGTATTTCCTGCTACATCCGTTACAGTCCAAGTTACAGTTGTACTTCCTAGTGCGAAAATACCAGGAGCGTTATTTGTTACCGAAGCGATTGAACAGTTGTCAGAAACTACTGGCGAACCAAGAGTTACACCTGACGCTGCACATACTCCAGGGTTAGTCCCAACTGTAACATCAGCTGGACAAGTAATAACTGGAGCTTCTGTATCTTGTACAGTTACTGTTTGAATACATGTTGCAGTATTTCCTTGAACATCTGTTACAGTCCATGTTACATTCGTTACACCAATTGGGTAAACCAAAGGTGCATTGTTTGTCACTGAAGCAACTGAACAGTTGTCAGAAGTAACTGGAGTACCTAACGCTACACTTGTCGCATCACATGTACCCGCATCCGTGCTAACTACTACTGGAGCAGGACACGTAATGATTGGGTTTTCAACATCCTCCACAGTTACTATTTGTGTACATGTTGAAACATTTCCATTTCCATCTGTCGCCGTCCAAGTCACTGTTGTATTACCGAATGGGAACACAACTGGTGCATCATTCGCAATAACTACGAAAGCAGAACAGTTATCAGTTGCAGTTGCCATTCCGATAGCTACGCTACTTGCTTCACACAATCCTGGATCGTTACTAACAAGTACATCTCCTGGACATGTGATAATTGGCGCTTCAACGTCCTCAACAGTTACTGTTGCTGTACATGTCGAAACGTTTCCGTTGTTATCTGTTACTGTCAATGTCACTGTGTTTGCACCAATATTCGAACAATCGAAATCAGTTACATCCAATGTCATTGAAGCAATTCCACACGCATCGTTTGATCCGTTATCGATATCACCTGTTGTGATTGAAGCAACACCCGCTGCATCCAATTGAACCGTGATGTCTTGACAGATTGCAACTGGCGCTACATTATCCTCAACCGTTACGGTCGATGTACACGTTGAAACGTTTCCGTTGTTATCTGTTACTGTCAATGTCACTGTGTTTGCTCCAACATTCGAACAATCGAAATCTGTTACATCCAATGCCAATGAAGCAATTCCACACGCATCGTTTGATCCGTTATCGATATCACCTGTGGTGATTGAAGCCATTCCTAAAGCATCCAACTGAACTGTGATATCTTGACACATTGCAACTGGTGCAACGTTATCTTCAACTGTTACCGTTGAAGTACATGTCGAAACGTTTCCGTTGTTATCTGTTACTGTCAACGTCACTGTGTTTGCGCCAACATTCGAACAATCGAAGTCAGTCACATCAATTACCAATGAAGCAATTCCACATGCGTCGTTTGATCCATTATCGATATCAGCTGTTGTAATTGAAGCAACTCCTGCTGCATCCAACTGAACTGTGATGTCTTGACACATTGCAACTGGTGCAACGTTGTCTTCAACTGTTACCGTTGAAGTACATGTCGAAACGTTTCCGTTGTTATCTGTTACTGTCAATATCACTGTGTTTGCACCAACATTCGTACAATCGAAGTTTGTTACATCTAAAGTCATTGAAGCTATTCCACACGCGTCTCCTGATCCGTTGTCGATATCACCTGTTGTAATTGAAGCGACTCCTGTTGCATCCAACTGAACTGTGATGTCTTGACAAAGAGCAACTGGTGCAACGTTGTCTTCAACTGTTACCGTTGAAGTACATGTCGAAACGTTTCCGTTGTTATCTGTTACTGTCAATGTCACTGTGTTTGCACCAACATCCGAACAATCGAAGTTTGTTACATCCAATGTCATTGAAGCGATTCCACACGCATCGATTGATCCGTTATCGATATCACCTGTTGTGATTGAAGCAACTCCTGTTGCATCCAACTGAACCGTGATGTCTTGACACAATGCAACTGGTGCAATGTTATCTTCCACTTGAACAGTCGCATTACAAGTCGAAACATTTCCGTTGTTATCTGTTACTGTTAACACAACAGGGTTAAAACCAATATCCGAACAATCGAAATCAGTTACATCCAATGTCATTGAAGCAATTCCACACGCATCATTTGATCCGAAGTTAATATCACTAGCGGTGATAGACACCATTCCAAACGCATCCAACTGAACTGCGATGTTTTGACAAATTGCGGCTGGTGCAATGTTATCTTCCACTGTTACTGTTGATGTACATGTCGAAATATTTCCGTTGTTATCTGTTACTGTCAATGTCACTGTGTTTGCACCCACATTCGAACAATCGAAGTTTGTTACATCCAATGTCATTGAAGCAATTCCACATGCATCGTTTGATCCGTTGTCGATATCACCTGTTGTGATTGTCGCAACTCCCGCTGCATCCAACTGAACTGTGATGTCTTGACAAATTGCAACTGGTGCAATGTTATCTTCAACCGTTACAGTCGATGTACACGTTGAAACGTTTCCGTTGTTATCTGTTACTGTCAATGTCACTGTGTTTGGACCAGCATCCGAACAATCGAAATTTGTTACATCCAATGTCATTGAAGCGATTCCACACGCATCGTTTGATCCATTGTCGATATCACCTGTTGTGATTGAAGCCATTCCTGCTGCATCCAACTGAACTGTGATGTCTTGACAAACGGCAACTGGTGCAACATTGTCTTCTACAGTTACGGTGGCATTACACGTAGAAACATTTCCGTTTACATCTGTTACTGTCAAAGTCACAGTATTCGCACCTACATCTAAACAAGAGAATGCTGTTTGAGATGCTGTAATTGAAGAAATAGCACAATTATCCGTTGAACCACCATCGATTTCTGAAGCAGCCATTGTATAAGTTCCTGCAGCGTTTAGCTGAACTGTGATATCTTGACAAACTGCAAGTGGTGCAATGTTGTCTTGCACTGTTACCGTTGTTACACAGGTTGAAACATTCCCGTTCACATCTGTCACAGTTAATGTAACCACGTTTCCACCAACATTCGCGCATGTAAATGCGTTTGGAGTAGCAACAAGTGACGCTATTCCGCATGCATCTGTTGAACCACCATCTATGTCAGCTCCTGTAATTATTGCATTTCCTGTTGCATCTAGTTGAACCGTAAATGGTGCGCAAACTGCTACTGGAGCAACATTGTCTTCCACAGTTACCGTAGCATCACATGTTGAAACATTTCCGTGAATATCTTCAACTGTTAATGTCACTGTATTGGCTCCAATATTCGAACAATCGAATGTCGTTTGCGAAGCTGTAATTGAAGCGATTCCACAGTTGTCTGAAGAACCAGCATTGATATCACCTGGCACGATTGTCGCATTTCCAGTAGCGTCTAATTGAACTGTAATATCTGTACAAGCAACTATCGGTGCTTCTGTATCTTCCACTGTTACATCGAAATCACAAGTCGAAACATTTCCAGCATTGTCTGTCAATGTCCATGTTACCGTTGTAGTACCAACTGGGAAGAATGTCCCAGAAGCTTGAGAAGCCACTTCGGTTCCCATTGTACAATTTTCAGTATACGTCGGCGCAGTAAAAGTTACAATTGCTCCACAGTCTCCTGCATCATTTGACGCAATTACATCTGGTGTACAAGCAACAATTGTTGGAGCTTCCGTATCATTTACTGTTACGTTAAACGAACAAGTTACTGAGTTTCCAGAAGCATCCGTCGCTGTATACGTTACCAATGTAGTTCCTAATGGGAATACATCACCTGGTGTATGCGATGAAGTAAAGTTAACCGCTGGACAGTTGTCTGAAGCGATCGGTTCAATCCATAATACTCTTGCATCACATGAACCAGCATCATTGCTAACAACGATGTCTGAAGGACAATTCGTAATAATTGGATCCTGAATATCGTTCACTGTCACGTTAAATGAACATGTATATGTACCTGTTTGATCAGTTACTTCATACGTTTGAACTGTTGTTCCAACTGGGAACAATGAACCTGAAGACAAACCTGAACCATCAATTTGAGTCACAGTAGCACAAGCATCCACAACATTAAAGTTGTACGTCACTGTTCTACCACAGTTGTTCAAAATTGCATTTACAGAAATATCTGCGGGACACGTAATAACTGGTGCCGTTTGATCTTCGATTTCAACTGTTGTGTTACATGTAGAAACATTTCCATTTGCATCTGTAACGGTCAATGTTACGTTTTGCGTTCCAATTTCTGCACATGTAAATGTACTTGGAGAAGCAACAAGTGATGCGATTCCGCATGCATCTGCTGAACCACCATCGATATCAGCTCCAGTAATTGTTACGTTACCCGAAGCATCCAGAGCGAATACAATTGGTCCAGCTGCACAAATTGCTGTTGGAGCCACATTATCTTCAACCGTAACGTTTGCAATGCAATTTGTCACATTACCATTGTTATCTGTTACTGTCAATGTCACAGGAACTGTTCCAACGTCTCCACACGTAAATGTCGTTTGAGAAGCAGTTACACTTGCAATTCCACAGACATCAGCTGCCGTAAGACCTCCGATATCATCTGTTGTAATTGTTGCGTTTCCTGCAGCGTCCAATACCACTGTAAAGTCGTTGCATGTTACTGTTGGGTTCACATTATCCTGTACTGTCACAACTGCCACACAAGTAGCACTGTTTCCGTAAATATCTTCTACTGTCAACGTTACGTTGTTCGGTCCGATGTTCGCACATGTAAATGCAGTCACATCGATTGAAAGTGAAGCAATACCACAGTTATCTGTTGAACCACCGTCTACATCTGCTGCAGCGATTGTTGCATTTCCAGAAGCGTCCAATTGAACTGTAATTGGTTGACAAACCGCAACTGGTGCTTCGTTATCAGTAACTGTTACATTAAACGTACAAACGTCTGTGTTACCTGAATCATCTGTAGCAGTATATTCTAAAGTTGTTGTTCCAATTGGGAATACATCACCAGAAGTAAGTCCTGTTGCGTCTGTTTGTGCGATGGTAGCTCCTGAAAGTCCTATCCATGAAAAACTCACCATTCCATTACCTACATTTCCACCTTGAGTAATTGTGCTATTTACAACACCACCAACATAAGAAGATCCACCACCTCCTCCGCGATGCGCTGGTGAAACACCTCCTCCATAGTAACCGCCGCCACCGCCACCATTCCAAGGTGTCATAGCAGGTAGTGCATTTCCACCTTGACCTAAAGCTCCGCCAACATTTCCTCCTAATATTTGCGTACCACCAGTTCCCGCATCTACACCACCGCCACCAGTTTGACCAGATAAACCACCACCACTGCCACCAAAGCAACCAGTATTATTGGTAGAACCTCCACCACCTCCAGCGACCATTACTCTTGATGAGAGCGATGCAGCGTCCATTGGGTTGACATTGAACACTGTTCTAACATCAGAAGCACCTCCACCTCCACCAACGTAATTCGGTCCGGCAAAATTAGTTTGTCCGTTTCCACCGCCATTCCAACCTCCACCGGCTGGGACCAAATTAACTGAAGCAACTGTTCCTTGACCTCCTACATAGACATATAAATTTTGACCTGGAGTAACGGATAGTTCACCATAAGTATGACCTCCTTGACCTCCTTGATTTGATCCTGTCCAGCCGCTTGCGCCATAGGCATCAATGTTAATCGAAGTTACACCAGCTGGAACAACAAAAGTCTGCGCACCACCTGTAAAATTGAAAGTTTGCGAACCCACAACCATCGAACCACAATTATCCGTAGTAGTTGGGTCTGCATACGTCACCGTTGCTCCACAAATCCCTGGATCGTTACTTACTGTAACATCACCTGGACAAGTAATTACTGGATCAATATTATCTTCTACTATAACTGTTGCGTCGCAAGTTGAAACATTTCCGCTGTTATCTGTAACTGTCAATGTCACCGTATTAGGTCCTGTCATTGAGCAGTCAAAAGTTGTGATTGACGCTACAAGTGAAGCGATACCACAATTATCTGTTGAGCCACCATCGATATCGGCTGCTACAATTGTCGCTGAACCAGCCGCATCCAATTGAACTGTAATATCTTGACAAAGCGCTGTAGGTGCTACCAGATCTTGAACAGTCACGTTTGCTATACATGTCGAAACATTTCCTGTCTGGTCTGTTACAGTAAGTGTAACTGGTACAATACTACCAGCATCTAAGCATGTAAATGCGCTAGGTGAAGCTGCTAAGGAAGTAATTAAACAGTTGTCTGTTGAACCACCATCGATGTCATTTCCTGTAATTGTTGCATTTCCTGTTGCGTCCAATTGAACTGTAATGTTTTGACAAATTGCTGTTGGAGCAATGTTATCAATCACTGTAACAACGGCAACACATGTTGCACTGTTACCAGCATTGTCTAATACGGTAAGTGTTACGTTATTTGCTCCAAGTTGTCCACAACTAAATGTATTTGCTACAACACTTAGACCTCCGAAACTACAGTTGTCTGTTGAACCACCATCAATGTCCGCAGGAACTATCGTTGCTGTACCTCCAGCGCCTAATGGCAATGTAATATTTTGACAAACTGCCACTGGTGCTTCATTGTCAACTACTACAACTGAGTAAGTACATGTTGAAACATTTCCTGAACCATCGGTCACTGTCCAAAGCACTGACGTTGATCCAAGTGGGAATGTTGCACCATTTAATGTTGCGGTTCCCGTAAAATTATTTACGATAGATGCTACAGAGCAATTGTCTCCTGTTGCAACTGGATCTAGTCCTGTACCTGCAAACGTATGTGTACATGTTCCTGCATCAGTATTGTAAGAAGCAGCAGGTGTTGCACATGTAATTGTTGGTGCTTCCACATCAATAACAGTTACATCATATTGACATGTAATTGTGTTCAAAGCAGCATCTATCGCTGTCCAAACAACCGTTGTTGTTCCAAGTGGGAAAGTTGCACCGTCTAAGGTTGCCGTTCCCGTAAAATCATTTGTCACTGTTGTTCCCAGACAATTGTCACCAAAAGCCGTTGGATCCAATGAAGATCCTGCATGTGTATAATTACATACACCCGCATCTGCGTTGTATGTAGCAGCTGGTGTTGCACAGGTAATTGTCGGTGCTTCTGTATCATCCACCGTTACAGTAAATGTGCACACATCTGTATTTCCAGCATCATCTGTTGCTGTGTATTCTAATGTCGTTGTTCCAACAGGGAAAACATCACCAGAAGTGAGACCTGTTGCGTCTGTTTGGGTGACTGCAACAGCACCTGTACCAGTTGACATTAATAAAAATTCTTCAACAATAGCCTGTGTTTGAGCATCATTAATATAGCTACCTCCGATTCCTGCATACAATAAATAATACAAACGCTGAGTGGCATCAATATTGTTCAATTGGTGAAGATCATTGTCTGTACTAACAGGATATGTATGTCCAGCTGCTGGGTTTTCAGGAATGATATATACATGATTTATCGACGGATCACCAGCGCTGTACACTCTTTTTACAAAAACATCATATACAATTGTATTCACCGTTACTTGGAATTGTGAACCATCCAGAAGTCCACCTCCATCAGCACCATTGTTTCCTGAAATATAAAATTGGTTTACATTATCCAAATCTGCTGCCATGACAAACAATGATGGATTATTTGAATAACTAGCACCACCAGCCAGGTAGCGAGTAAAATATTGACCTGTCGCACCAAAAGCTGCAGAAGGTATAATAGTGTTATCCGAATACTGAATAGTTGTCTGGAAATTAGTATTCAAAATATTTCCTCCATCATACATATCATTTCCTCCATCCATAATATTTGTCGAGTTCACTCCTCCAGTTCCATCCATTGCAAAAACATATGGGTTAGGAATTAATGCAAACACATTGGCGAAATCGGTATTCAAATCAGTTAACACATCCGTTAATAGTGGAATACCAGATGCACCACAATTATCCGTTGCAGTTGGATCTGCGTACGTTACCGTAGCTCCACACACTCCAGGATCATTGTTCACTGTAATGTCAGCTGGACATGTGATTACTGGATCTGTTATATCCGTCAAGATGACATCTTGGGTTTGTGTTACAGTATTTACACCATCATCGTACGTCCAAGTTATAGTCGTAGTACCTTGTGCGGTAACTGGTAAGGTTACATCTGGTGTGCCAATTACTGATGTAACACAATCATTGGTCGCCGTTGGTGCAACAGGACTAGCTGAACACTCTGCGCTAATAATTGCCAATGATGCTACGTCCGGAGTTAATATTGTTGGTGTACATAGAATCATATTAGGAGTGATTACCACAAGTCCGTTACCAGATCGATTCCCTGAAATTGCAGTTGGGTTCAGTCCTCCATTATACGATCCACCTCCACCGCCTGAACTCGCTGAATTGTTGCCACCACCGCCGCCAGAATAGCCGCCACCGCCACCGCCGCCATGCCAACAGGCACCACCACCACCGTAGCCTCCTGCCGTGCCATAATTTGATACACCAGCTGAACATGGCGCAGTGCAAAGCCCAGCAAAAAAAGAACTAAATGTACCACCACCTTCAAGCACCGGTGCGTAAGTTGAACAACTGCTGTTTCCTCCTGCGCTAAACCAGCCTCCACCTCCAGCAGCATCACACCAATTGCCAGGAGCTGCACCACCACCGTTACCACCAACACCACCAGCACCACCGCCTAACGGAGCATTACCACCAGTGGTACCATCCAAGCCAGGACCACCATTTCCAGTTTCGTGCGCACCACCGCCGCCGCCGCCAATAATGAGTGGAGTACTAGGATTTAACCAAACAAAGGAACCGCCGCCGCCGCCGCCACCGTAATTCGTACCACCATCATTCGGTTTAGTATTTCCTTGACCTCCCACAACTATTGAAAGAACCTGACCAGGCGTAACTGCAAATTCTCCACTAACATATGCCCCCAGACCTCCAATTCTAAAATCAGCAGGCGCATTTCCCCCTTGAGCTCCCCAAGCTTCTATCTGAATGCTGGTAACCCCCGCAGGAACCGTATATGTCTGTACCGCACCTGTATAATTATAAGTGGTTTGAGCATAACCCAGTAATACTGATAGAACTGAGAAAATTGTAAATGAAAAATTCTTACACATTTTCATAGTGAATATTGATCTCATACTGTTTGGTTTTGATGTTTTTAGAAACATAATTCAAGTAGTAAATGGGGGACCAAAAGGTCCCCCTCTATTTTTTATTTATTAATTATTATTACCTCTTTCGTCACAACACTGCTCTCAGTGTAGATTCGAAGCATGTATTTTCCTGTTGCCATTTCCGAAGCGTCAACGTATTTGTTATCATACGCCATTGGAACGGTAATGAATCTTCCAAGCATATCTATTACTTCTACTTTCTCGATGGTTCCTTCGTACTTAATTGTGAAGATACCGTCGGTAGATGGGTTAGGATATATGATCAAGTCCTCGATAGTGATATCAGCCAATGCAACACGATCAATTGTGTAACAGATCGATGTTACCGGAGCACATCCAGGTTCAGTTACTTCAACTGCGTAGGTTCCGTTTACTGGAGCAGTATAGGATATATCGTTTGCACCTGCCAATGGCAATCCAGTGTTACAATCAATCCATTGGTACGTAGCACCTGGTGTTGTGTTGTTTGAAATCAATGTGATGTCATTTGCATAACTTACTGTTGCATCCACAACTCCATCTATACTGATGTACTGATCAACTGAAGATGTATTTCCGTTTGCATCAGTAAACGTCCACGTCACCGCCGTAATACCTATTGCTGTTACTGGGAATACCGTTGTTGTTGTACCCATAATCTCACCTGAACAGTTGTCTGTCGCGACTGGTGTATCCAATGTCACTTCACATCCTCCTTGAACCGAAGCAAGAACAGGAACTACTGGACTGATGTTATCAATCACTTCAATGTTGAATGAACAACTTGCCGTATTACCTGAGTTATCAATTGCTGTATAAGTCACAGTTGTCATTCCTACAGGGAACATTTGACCTGAGAAGTGCGTTGCGGTGTATGTTGTTCCAGAACAGTTATCAGAAATAACTGGAGTTCCGTAGTTTACAAGTACATCGCACGTATTTGCCGTTGAGTAAACAGTGATATCAGATGGGCAATCGGTAATCAATGGTGCCTCGTTGTCTTCCACCGTTATAGTAAATGAACAAGAGAACGTGTTTCCAGCTTCATCTACTACTGTGAATTCTTGCAACGTAGTTCCAATTGGGAACCAGCTACCAGAAGTAAGACCTGTTCCATCTGTTTGTGTCATCGCTGTTACGTTACAGTTGTCCATGAATGATGGAACTGTATAACTAACGTTTCTTCCACAGTTTCCAGGTACATTGTTCACTACAATATCACTAGGGCAAACAATCATTGGAGCTTCGCTATCTTCAACAGTTATTGTTTGTGCACATGTTGCTGTATTTCCGAAGTCATCTACAATTGTCCATGTCACCACTGTTGTTCCAAGTGGGAATGAAGCAGGAGCGTCATTCGTTACTGAAGCAATGTTACAGTTATCATCTACGATTGGAGAACCAAGCGCAATAATTGCCTCACACATACCAGGATCTGTAGATGCTGTAATATCAGCAGGACAGAAGATTGTTGGTGCTTCTGTATCTTCTACGGTTACCAATTGAATACATGTTGCACTATTTCCAGAACCATCTGTCACAATCCACGTTACCGTTGTTGTTCCCAATGGGTAGAACGCTGGTGCATCATTTAATACGCTTGCTACTGAACAGTTATCAGAAGTAACTGGTGCAATCAAGGTTGTTGTTCCTTCGCATAATCCAGGGATAGTACCGATAGTGATATCTGCTGAACATGCAATTACTGGTAACTCATTATCCGTTACTGTCACCAATTGCTGACAAGTTGCAGTGTTTCCAGAACCATCAACTACTGTCCAAGTGACCGTCGTCATTCCAAGAGAGAATGTCGCAGGAGCATCGTTTGTTACAGAAGCTACTGAACAGTTATCCGCTGTCATTGGAGATCCAAGAACTACACCTGTCGCGGCACATACTCCAGCATCTGCTGTAATTGTAACATCTGCAGGACATAAAATTGTTGGTAGCTCATTATCCGTAACATTTACAGTTTGGGTACATGTTGCTGTATTTCCAGCACCATCCGTTGCTGTCCAAGTAATCGTTGTTACACCAAGTGGGAATACCACAGGTGCATCATTTGTAATTGAAGCTAAGGTACAGTTGTCTGATCCTGTCGCCATTCCAATAACTACTCCTGTTGCTTCACACGCCCCAGCGTCAGCCGTTATAAGTATGTCGGCAGGACAGTTGATTTGAGGTGCTTCATTGTCTATTACAATTACATTTTGTGTACATGTTGCACTGTTTCCAGCGGCATCAGTCACTGTCCATGTCACTACAGTAGTTCCAAGTGGATACGTTATAGGCGCATCATTTGTGACTGAAGCAACAGAACAGTTATCATTTGTTACCGGCGAACCAAGAGCTACGAATGATACATCACATGCACCACCTGCAGTTCCGATGGTAACATCAGCAGGACACGTAATTGTTGGTACTTCGTTATCTTCTACTGTTACTGTTTGAACACATGTCGCTGTGTTACCAGCGTTGTCAGTTACAGTCCATGTTACGTTTGTCGTCCCTAATGGGAATGATGCAGGTGCGTTGTTTGTTACCGAGGCAACACCACAGTTATCATTTGCAACTGGTGCATTCAATACAACCGCAGTTGATGCACAAGAACCAAAGTCAGCGCTGATAGTCACTGGACCATCACACACAATTGTCGGTACTTCTGTATCTACAACTGTAATGATTTGAGTACAGTTAGATGAGTTTCCAGCTGCGTCGGTAACTGTCCAAGTTACTGTTGTTGCACCAAGTGGGAATGAAGCCGGAGCATCATTTACTACACTTACCACAGTACAGTTATCAAATGTTAATGGTGTTCCAAGTGCAACCGTTGAAGCATCGCATGTTCCAGCGTCCGCACTTACTGTCTGGTTTGCTGGGCAAAAGATCATCGGAGCCTCATTATCTTCAACCACTACATTCTGTGTACAAGTTGATGAATTTCCAGCTAAATCTGTTATTGTCCAAGTTACTACAGTTGTTCCAATAGCATAGCTTAGTGGAGCATCGTTTGTGATTGAAGCGATTGTACAGTTATCAGTTGCTACTGGAGAACCTAGTGCTACACCTGTTGCGAAGCATCCACCACCGTCTGTATCTACCGTTACATCGGCAGGACAAGTAACTACTGGAGCTTCAGTATCCATTACTGTTACTGTTTGAACACATGTTATATCGTTGCCAGCGTTATCTGTCGCTGTCCAAGTTACGTTTGTAACACCCAATGGGAATGTTGCAGGTGCATCATTTGTTATAGTAACGACACCACAGTTATCTGTTGCGACTGCCATACCTAATACAACACCTGTTGCATCGCAAGTACCAGCATTAGTGCTTACAATCACATCCGCAGGACAAGTAATTACTGGGTTTTCAGAATCGATTACTGTTACAATTTGAGCACACGTTGCGCTGTTTCCGAATCCGTCTGTTGCTGTCCACGTCACTGTCGTATTACCCAATGGGAATACAGCAGGTGCGTCGTTTGCAATAACTACTGAAGCTGAACAATTGTCAACCGCAGTTGCAGTTCCAAATGCTACGAAGCTTGCATCACAAACTCCTGGATCGGCAGATACCGTAATATCTACAGGGCAAGTTATTACTGGCGGAATGTTGTCTTCCACTGTTACTGTTGAAGTACATGTCGAAACGTTTCCGTTGTTATCTGTTACTGTCAATGTCACTGTGTTTGCACCAATATTCGTACAATCGAAATCAGTTACATCCACCGTCATTGAAGCAATTCCACACGCATCGTTTGATCCGTTATCGATATCACCTGAAGTGATAGAAACCAATCCTGCAGCATCCAATTGAACTGTAATGTCTTGACACAATGCAACTGGTGCAATGTTGTCTTCAACTGTTACTGTTGATGTACATGTCGAAACGTTTCCGTTGTTATCTGTTACTGTCAATGTCACTGTGTTTGCACCAACATCCGAACAATCGAAGTTTGTGACATCCAATGACAATGAAGCAATTCCACACGCATCGTTTGATCCGTTGTCAATATCACCCGTTGTAATTGAAGCAACTCCTGCTGCATCCAACTGAACCGTGATATCTTGACATATTGCAACTGGTGCAATGTTGTCTTCAACTGTTACCGTCGATGTACATGTCGAAACATTTCCATTATTATCTGTTACTGTCAACGTCACTGTGTTTGCACCAACATTGGTACAATCGAAGTTTGTTACATCCAATGCCAATGAAGCGATTCCACACGCATCGTTTGATCCGTTGTCAATATCACCCGTTGTAATTGAAGCAACTCCTGCTGCATCCAACTGAACTGTAATGTCTTGACACAATGCAACTGGTGCAATGTTATCTTCAACTGTTACCGTTGATGTACAAGTCGAAACATTTCCGTAGATATCTTCTACTGTTAATGTCACTGTGTTTGCACCAATAGTTGTACAATCAAATGTTGTTACATCAATTGAAGTTGTTGCAATTGCACAATTATCAGTTGAACCACCGTCGATATCTCCAGCCGTGATTATTGCATTTCCGGTAGCATCTAGCTGCACAGTAATATTGTTACACAAAGCAATTGGTGCTTCGCCATCTGTGACTGTTACATCGAAAGAGCAAGTTGATGTGTTTCCAGCTGCATCAGTTACTTCATATGTATTTGTTGTTGTTCCAACAGGATAAGTAGCACCTGAAGGAAGACCTGCTGTTTGAGTTAAAGGCAGTGCCGCAACTCTTACTTCTGTATCATCAATTAGAGATCCATAATGTCCAGCCCAAAACTCAGTGTCTTTTGATCCATGGATAATTCTTACATACCTAACACCCGCTCCAAAACCAGTAAAGGTATGCGCAACGTTTTGCCAGGCATTTGTTGAATTATGTGGTATAGCTTGAGTTCCTAAGTTAAATGTAGACACAACAGCTAAAGAAGCATCAAGAAGTTCTGCTCTGAAGAAGTAATGATCCGTTGCTGAACAGCAAGCACTTGCTTTGTACCACTCACTAACAAGAATATCTGGAGCACCATCAAGGAATGCCGCAGGGAATCCATTCGCTACAAGATCAACAACTTGTTGTTTTACACCCCAAGCGAATGAACCTGTAAATGCTGAATTGCCTGAATGTGATTCGCCATATGCACCTGTTGGAATCCAACCGTTTCCACCATTGCTTGTAATTGTCCATCCTGTGAAATCATTTGTTTCTGCACCACCATTAATAATAAGGTTTGGTGATATCGCACAGTTATCGGTTACTGTTGGGTCTGCAAAAGTGACTACCGCTCCACAATCTCCTGGATCGTTAACAACTGCAATATCACCAGGACATGTAATTGTTGGTGCGATTACGTCTTCTACCGTAACCGTAGCTGTACATGTAGAAACATTTCCATTTACATCAGTAACCGTTAATGTTACCATGTTTGTACCCAAATCATCGCATCCAAATGTATTTGGTGCAACTGTTACTGAAGCAATACCACAAGCATCAGTCGATCCAGCATCAATATCAGAAGCAAGAATCGATGCAAAACCTAGAGCATCCAGCTGAACTGTGAAATCTTGACAAACAGCAACAGGTGCTACATTATCTTCAACTGTCACTGTTGCTGTACATGATGCAGAGTTTCCATTAACATCTGTTGCTGTAACTGTAACCGTGTTCGGACCTACGTTCGTACAATCAAATGAAGAAATATCAACTGTCGTTGTTGCAATACCACATGCATCTATTGCTCCAGAAGCAGGAACTGGAATAAAGGCTACGTAGTCATTAAACGCTGACCAATTCGACTGATTTCTTCCAGGTGTTGTATAAGCAATTGTTCCATCAATATTCTCAATTCCTTGGGTATGCCATCCTCCATCTGAAGGCATTCCACTTGTATGAACTTCTATTACGTTTGTCGACTCAAAAAGAACCGTTTGAACTGTAATAGGATTGCTGTTAAAATAATGCGGAACATTGTTGAAATTCACAACCAACTGACGATTTGGTGCAATTCCAGTTGTAAAGTATTCAATTGTTCCTCCTGTTGCAGGATTAATATCCTCCCATGCAAAAGCAATTAAATTGTTCGGAGCATTTGGATCTGGTAAATTCTGTCCAGAACAACAACCGTTTGGTTCAGGTGTAAAGGCTAGGAACCCGTTAGAAGAAATATAGAAATTGGAATAATTTGTTCCGAAAAAGTCAAAATTAAATCCGATCGGCAATGCTCCAGATGTTACATCATCCGATAAGAACACAGGTGTTCCAGAACCCGCTATCGGCGCAAATGTTCCTGTTTGGTCTACAATGTAACCACCTGGACTCATATTCACAACGTCATCAGCTGTAATGGTCGCATTTCCAGCAGCATCTAAATCAATAACGATGTCTTGACAAGTTACTACCGGTGCTATATTATCTTCAACTGTTACGTCAGCTGTACATGTAGAAGAATTTCCTGAACCATCCGTTACCGTTAAAGTAACCGTGTTCACTCCAACTTCAGCACAAGTAAATGCATTCGGTGCCACTGAATATGTTAACCCTCCACAGGCGTCTGTTGAACCTCCGTTCACATCAACTCCTGCAATGCTCACATTACCCGTTGCATCCAATTGAACTGTAATATCTTGACAAACTGCAACTGGTGCAACGTTGTCTTCAACAGTTACAGTCGCTGTACATGTTGAGGAATTACCATAAAGATCTGTCACGGTTAATGTCACAGTATTTGCCCCTAGGTCAACACAAGTAAAGTTGGTAATATCTGCTGACAATGAAAGGATTCCACATGCATCTGTAGAACCTCCATCAATATCAGAAGCAACAATCGAAGCGTTTCCTGCAGCATCTAATTGTACAGTAATATCTTGACAAACTGCTGTTGGTGCAACATTGTCTTCAACCGTTACAGTTGCATTACATGTAGATACATTTCCGTTGTTATCTGTTACTGTCAAGACCACTGCATTTGCACCGATGTTTCCACATGTGAATGAATTTGGAGCAACGGTAACCGAAGCAATTCCACATGCATCGCTAGATCCATTGTCAATATCGTTTCCTGTTATGGTTGCATTGCCCGCAGCGTCTAGTTGAACTATAATGTCTTGACACAATGCTACTGGTGCAACGTTATCCTCTACCGTTACTGTTGCAGTGCACGTAGAAGTATTGCCATGAATATCTTCAACTGTTAATGTCACTGTATTTGCTCCTATGTTTGAACAATCAAATGTTGTTTGAGAAGCTGTAAGGGTTGCAATACCACAATTATCTGAAGAACCATTATCGATATCACCAGCAACAATTGAAGTATTTCCTGTTGCATCTAATTGAACTGTAATATTTTGACACAAAGCAATTGGCGCTTCGTCATCAATCACGATTACATTTTGCGTACAAATCGACGAGTTACCAGAACCGTCAATTGCCGTCCAAGTAACGACTGTTGTTCCAACTGGGAAAGGTCCAGTGAATGATGGTGTAACCGAAGCAACAGAACAATTGTCAGTTACAGTTGGAGAACCAAGAAGTGTTGCTGCTTCACATAAACCTGGATCGTTAGAAATAGTTATATCTGCTGGACAGTCAACAAAGATTGGTGCCTGGTTGTCTACAACAATTACATCAAACGTACATGTTGCTACATTTCCTGAAGCATCCGTAGCTGTATAAGTTACTGTTGTTGTTCCGAGTGGGAAAACAGACCCCGGTGCGTGAGATGTTCCAAATACAACACCTGGACAGTTATCAGAAGCAGTTGGTTGAATCCAACCTGCTGTAGATTGACAAACTCCAGCTTGCGTATTTACTGTAATATCAGCAGGACATCCAGTGATTGAAGGTAATTGATTGTCTTCAATAGTTACATTAAAGCTGCATAACGTAGTATTTCCAAATTGATCCGTAATCTCAAACGATTGTGGTGTAGTTCCAACAGGGAAAAGATCTCCTGAAGCGTATCCAGTACCATCTGTTTGGGTAACTGTAAAAGCACAATTATCAACCGCAACCATATTGTATGTCACAATGCGACCGCAATTGTTAAGAACCGCATCAAGAACAATATCAGAAGGACAAACAACCATTGGTGCTTGTGTATCTTCAACGGTTACGTTTGCTGTACAGGTTGATACGTTTCCGTTGTTATCAGTTACCGTTAATGTTACAAGGTTCACACCTACATCAGAACAATCGAAATTAGTTATGTCTAAAGAAAGAGAAGCAATTCCGCACGCATCATTTGATCCGTTATCGATATCACCTGTTGTGATAGAAGCCATGCCAGCTGCATCCAACTGAACTGTGATGTCTTGACAAAGTGCGACTGGTGCAACGTTATCCTCAACTGTTACGGTCGAAGTACATGTCGAAACATTTCCATTATTATCTGTAACTGTCAATGTCACCGTGTTTGGTCCAACATTCGAACAATCGAAATCCGTAATATCCAATGCCAATGAAGCAATTCCGCAAGCATCGTTTGAACCATTGTCGATATCAGCTGTTGTGATTGTTGCATTACCCGTAGCATCCAGTTGAACTGTGATGTCTTGACAAATTGCAGTGGGCGCAACATTGTCTTCAACTGTAACAGTCGCAGTACATGTCGAAATGTTTCCATTTACGTCTTCTACTGTTAATTCAACTGTATTAATTCCAATGTTTGTGCAATCAAATGTCGTAATGTCCAACGAAAGAGTTGCAATTCCGCATGCATCGTTTGAACCATTGTCAACGTCTGCAGGTACGATTGTAGCGTTCCCTGTCGCATCCAATTGAACTGTAATATTCTGACAAATTGCGGTTGGCAATGTGTTGTCTTGAACAGTTACAGTCGCAGGGCATGAAGCAGAATTTCCTGAAGCATCTGTTGCTGTAAGGTTCACTGTATTTGTTCCAACATTTGCACAAGTAAAATCTGTTACATCAAGTGATAGAGAGAAACCACAATTATCCGTAGTTCCATTGTCGATATCAACTGTTGTGATCGAACCGTTTCCAGCAGCATCAAGTACCACTGTAAAATCTTGACAAGCTACAACTGGTGCGTCCACATCTTGAACTGTTACTGTTGCGTCACATGTTGCAACATTACCGTTGTTATCTGTTACTGTCAATGTTACCGTGTTTGCTCCAATCATTGAACAATCAAAAACTGATTGCGAAATTCCAAGTGAAGCAATTCCACACGCATCATTTGATCCATTGTCAAGATCTCCTGCTGCGATCGTCACTGTTCCTGCCGCGTCTAATTGAACTGTAATATCTTGACAAACAACTGTTGGGTCGATATCGTCAATTACTGTAATATTAGAAACACACGTTGCACTGTTTGCATTGTCATCTAGTACCGTCAAAGTAACAACCACTGGTGATACTAATACATCTGCGCAACCAAATACTGTTTGCGACGCAGTCAATGTAATTGGACAGAAATCCGAAGAACCATTGTCAATATCTGAAGCTGCAATCGTTGCTGTTCCCACTGCATCCAACGAAACTGTCATATCTTGACATACTGCTGTTGGAGCAGTTGCATCGACTGTTACGGTAACGATAGGTGACATTTGAATTTCGCACGAAACATTTCCTGACGCCAATACATTGTAATTTGTTGTAGCTGTAAGGTTTCCAGTGTTGAAGATTAGTGCTCCACCAGTTCCAGCTAGCGGTCCATCCACAATAGAGTTATCTGAATTGTCACGCAAGTAGTAATCAATCCCTACTTGTGAACCATTGATTTGAATATTTGCAGAAGTATTCGCACAAATTTCTTGATCTATAGGAACTACTGTTTGCAAAGCAGGTGTGCTTACCACTACATTTTGCGTTTGGGTCGTGCTTACTGCACCAGAGGTATATGTCCAGGTAACAACTGTTGTACCAACTGCTGTAATTGGAAAAGCAACATCTGGAACTCCATTTACTGTTGTACCACAATCATCCGTTGCGGTTGGGGCGGCAGGAGTTACGGAGCATATGCCTGTTGCGTCTGATAGGGACGCAAGATCAGGGGTTAGTGTTGTTGGTGTACAGAATTGGAATTTGTTTAGATAAGGGAAAGATCCTGCTCCCGTTGGGATTGTTTGGTATGCACCTGCTGAAACAATCCATGCTGGATTATTTGAAGTATGGTCCGTATGTCCTTGAACATACAGTGCGCCATTTGAATAACTTAAATCCCCAACTACATCTGCATAATCCCAACTAGGAGATCCAATATAAGAACCGTAAAGTAGAGTTGTTCCATCACTACTCAATTGGGCAATATAATTAGTCCAACTACCTGGTTTAGGATTAGCCGTTTGAAACGCATCAACAGTCGTTGGAAAATTAATTGTTCCCACCAATGCAAATACATTATCTGAAGCATCCACTTGAATGTCATGTAACTTATCAACGTTTGAGCTACTTAATAAGGTACCCCAAACTCTGTTACCTGTGTTGTCAATTTTCACTATTGCCGTTTCCCAACTACCCATTGAGACAACAGAATATGCTCCAGGTGTAGTCAATGACGATAAATTCCCTCCTGTATTACTCATTCCTACAACAACACTGTTATCAGAACAAACATCTACAGCTATTGAACAAATATTTCCAGCGGGTTGAAATGGGTCCCATATATCATTACCAGCGGTACCAATATAAGTTCCATAGTTTAACGCAGAACCATCATTGCGGTAACTTTGTAAAAACATATCAGTACCTCCACTAGCAGAAGTTTGAAATACAGATGGAGTTGTGGTGATTCCATTAGAATTAGTACCACCTATTAACACAATATCTCCATTGTTATCAAATTTAACACAATGTTGCCCTGAAGCATCTGCTCCACCAGTTCCTGAATAAGTAGACCAAACTAGCCCACCTGCACTATTAAATTTCACCAAAACAGATTCCCAGCCACCTGCATAAGTAGGGTCTAAACTTCCAATCATTGGAATTCCACCAGATTGTGTAGCCCCACAGAAAGCAATTTCTCCAGAAGGACTGATATCAACGCCACAATGCATATCATTTCCGGGTCCTCCAAAATATGTTGCCCAATCCAAAGTACCATTCGTTGAGTTGAATTGAGTAACAGTCCAATCATAACCGCCATTATAAGTAGGGTCAAAAGAACCTCCTGTCACAGGGAAATTATTAGATACCGTTGATATCGCGGCTACAATTTTACTCGATCCACCAGCTGCAATTTCACCATAATACTCCGAATTAGAGCCACCCAAATAAGTGCCATAAACCAAATTACCACTCAAATCAAATTTTACGATTCTAGCATCGTAACCTCCGTTATATGAAGGATCAAAAACGCCCGCAGAAACTGGAAATGCATTAGCAGTAGTTGCAAACATCATATAAGCTCCAGTTGCGTCAGCAGCAGACCCCATATTATAAGGCCAAGGCTGCTCTCCGTTTGCAGTATAATAAGTACCCCACTCACGCGTTGGATCAATAATTAATGTCTCGTTTTTATTGTAATCAGCTATATTAAATGTCAATACACCATCCTTTAAAACGTAATTCGATTGAACTTCTAAACCATCTTGAAAAACATACGGTTTACCCTCAGTAATTTTACCTAAGTGAGATTCTAGCACTAACTGCCCTTCACTGTCTAATCTAAAATTATCCGTTCCATCAATAGCTAATTTAATGATTGCTGGGTTTCCTCCTGGATGGACAACAAAATCATACTTCATTCCGCCATCCTTAGTATACAATACCATGTCAATATTTGGGTAAATATCAACGTATGTTACTTTCTCGTATGAAAGTACATGGTCTACTCTAACGTGTGCTAAATAAAAATTCTCGAAATTACTTGCAGCCTTTTCCTTTACTATTCTAGCATTCGGATTTGCTCCAATTAAATTCAAATCGATACGGTGCATTTCTACCGTAACGTTTTTCATTTGTTCTTCGACATCAACCGAATTCGTTTGCGTTAAATCACTTGACGAAGGTGCAGAGGAAAGTCCATTGTACTTCTCAAACACGTAGGATATTCCTGTATTCTTGAAATACGATCTTACCCCATTAGAATAAGACGTGAACAAAACTTCAGGACGTACTTCTCCATCTGTATCAACAATTTGCCCTCTATTTTCTTGATAAAGAACGGCATTGTCGCTTTTTTGAAGTATTTCTCTTTGACTTTGAGAAGCTCCACCTTGTGCAAATGCAGCAGTAAATGGTAATACTGCCAAGGCTAATTTAACGATCGATTTAAATTTCATAAGTAGACGTTTTCGTATTCTTAAAAAACTTGTTACTGGTTTTATCCAGTAACAAGCATCTTTATTTATTTGTAATAATTATTTCTTTTCCTATAACACTGTTCTCTGTATACACACGCAACATGTACTTACCAGTGGCAAGTTCAGACGCATCTACGTATTTGTTATCATTATTTGTTGGCACTGTGATATATCTACCGATCATATCAATTACCTCAATCTTCTCAATTTGTCCTTCGTATGAAATGTTAAAGATTCCGTTCGTTGAAGGGTTCGGGAATACAACCAATTCGTACGCAAACATATCTTCTAAGCCTACATGATCAATTGTGTAGCAAAAAGAAGTTGCTGGAGGACAATCACCCTCGGTTACAACAACTGCATACGATCCATTGACAGTAGCTTGGTAAGTTTGACCTGTCGCACCAGGAATTGGTTCGTTAAACGGACAAGCAACCCATTGGTAAGTTACATTAGCGCCAGCGTTGTTGGCTTGAAGTGTAATATCATCTAGAATCGAAACTGTTGTATTAACCGAACCATCAATATCCACGTATTGAACTACTGATGAGAAGTTACCATTACCGTCGTTAAATGACCATACAACTCCAGTTATTCCAACTGTTGTAATTGGGAAGGATGTCGTTGTTGTTGCAGTAATCGTTCCTGCGCAGTTATCCGTCGCTGTTGGAGGAGTCAGAGTTACCTCACAGCTACTAACCACGTCTGGCATTGAACTCGGAGCAATAGGAGCAATTGTATCAATTACAGTTACTGTAAATGAACATGAAACAAGATTTCCTGCTTGATCTCCGGCAGTATACACAACTGTTGTTGTACCTACAGGGAAGTTCGCACCATTTGCATGATTAGACGTCAATGTTGTTCCTGGGCAGTTATCCGAAGCTAATGGAGTTGGCCAGAACACTGGAACTTCACATTGCGCCGCAGTTGAATACACAACCATGTCACTTGGACAATTCGATAACGTTGGGAATTCATTATCCACAATCGTAATAGTAAAGCTACATGTGAATACATTTCCACTTCCATCGATCCCTTCGTACGTTTGAACTGTTGTTCCAACTGGGAATACTGATCCAGAGGTATAACCTGTTCCATCAATTTGAGTCATTGAAACTGGTGAACAGTTGTCCAATGCGATTGGCGTTGGGTAATGAATTACTCTTCCACAAGATCCAGTTACAATATTCTCTACAATATCAAGTGGACATTGTACGTATGGCAATTCATTGTCTTCAACTGTCACTACTTGTGTACATGTTGTCGTATTTCCAGAGTTATCGATTACTGTCCATGTAACCGTTGTAGCTCCCAACTGGAAGAACGAAGGTGCGTCATTAGAAATAGAAGCAACTCCACAGTTATCTCCCGTTATTGGTGAATCAAGAACTACGTTCCCAGCAACACATACACCTGGATCTGTATCCACTGTGATATCAGCTGGACAAGTAATCGTTGGTGCCTCGTTATCTTCAACTGTTACTGTTTGAACACACGATGCTGAGTTTCCAGAAGGATCTGTCACTGTCCATGTAACTGAAGTCACACCAAGTGGGAAGACTGCAGGTGCGTCATTTGTAATTGCTGTTCCACAGTTGTCAGAAACAATCGGTGAATCAAGTACAATCACTGCGTCACATGATCCTGGATCAGTTGAGACTGTAATATCTATTGGACAAGTAATCACTGGAAGTTCATTGTCTTCTACAGTCACCACTTGAGCACAATCAGAAGAATTACCGTTCACATCAACAACTGTCCATGTTACTGTGGTTGTTCCAACAGGGAATGTAGCAGGTGCATCATTGGTAATTGTTGCAACACCACAATTATCATTTGTAATTGGAGAATTAAGTACTACTGCGCTTGAACTACATAGACCTAAATCCGCAGAAATTGTAATATCTGCTGGACAAATGATTGATGGAGCTTCCACATCTTCTACTGTTACCGTTGAAGTACATGTTGAAACATTTCCGTTTACATCTGTTACCGTCAATGTCACTGTATTTGCACCAACATTCGAACAATCGAAATCAGCTACATCTATAGTCATTGAAGTAATACCACATGCATCACTTGATCCATTGTCAACATCACCAGCAGTAATTGAAACCATTCCTGCTGCATCTAGCTGAACTGTGATGTCTTGACAAACTACAGTTGGCGCAACATTATCTTCTACTGTTACCGTTGACGTGCAAGTCGCACTATTTCCATTTGCATCAATTGCAGTTAAGATCACTGTATTTGATCCAATGTTTGAACAGTCAAATGCTACTACGTCGAGCATCATAGAAACGATTCCACAGGCATCTGAAGAACCATTGTCGATATCCGCTGGCACAATTGCAGCATTTCCTGTAGCATCCAATTGAACTGTAATATCTTGACAAATCATTGTCGGCGCAACATTATCTTCAACCGTTACATTCGCTGTACATGTTGATGTATTTCCGAATATATCGGTTACAGTTAAAGTCACTACGTTCACACCTGCCTCTGCACAAGTGAATGTGTTTGGTGAAGCATCCACGTTTGCAATTGAACAGTTGTCTGTTGAACCTCCATCAATGTCAGCACCTGTAATTGTTACTGTGCCTGTAGCATCCAGCTGAACTGTGATATCCTGACAAACTGCTGTTGGAGCAATATTATCTTCTACAGTAACATTTGATGTACATGTGGATGAATTTCCATTCACATCCGTTACTGTCAACACGACTGAAACAACACCTGCTGGTTGCGCAACATACGTTCCTATAGGCAGAGGCATTGCAGCTCCAGCGTTGGTAGTTTCTCCGTCAAGTGCATTGATTCCTGAGAACGACCAACTTCCTAAAACAAACGTTGATCCATCAGGTCCTGTTGTTGAATTTCTATATGCCCAACCATCTAGGTAATCCCATGGCTCACCTGTACCGCTCATATTAATGTCTCCAAAAACGTCAACAACACCACCGTTGTAAAACAACTCGATTGCGTCATCACCATTAATTCCAATGGCACCTGTAGTGAAATCTGGATTGAAACCGAAGAAATTATTAAATCCAACAGCTTCAGAAGCCACGTAGATATATTGTCCCGCAGTAGCAGATCCAGAGAATGTAAATTCCTGACCATCTGTTCCTCCACCGTTGTTCGCTGAACCAATTCCGTAAAGTGATAAATCAGCAATATTATCTTTCACATAAAGCTCAACTCCTTTAGGCACACCTCCTGGCAATGGACCATCAACAACACCTGTGATAATAAGTGATTGTGCTGGGTCAATGATAGGAAGATCTGTACAGTCGAATGTTGTTTGTGAAGCTGTTATAGAAGCTATTCCACATGCATCAAATGAACCGCCATCAATATCAGCTGCAACTATTGTTGCGTTTCCTGTAGCGTCCAATGAAACTGTGATGTCTTGACATACTGCCGTTGGCGCTATATTGTCTTCTACTGTTACCGTAGCTGTGCACGTAGTTGCGTTCCCATTGTTATCTGTAACAGTTAATGTTACTGTGTTTGCTCCAATGTTAGAACAATCGAACGTTGAAATATCTGTTGTAAGTGAAGCAATTCCACATGCATCGGATGAACCACCATCAATGTCTGCTCCAGTGATAGTTGCATTTCCAGAAGCATCAAGCTGAACTGTGATATCTTGGCAAACTACGATTGGTGAAATATTATCTTCAACAGTAACTGTTGATACACATGTCGAAATGTTTCCGTTGTTATCTGTTACTGTCAATGTCACTGTATTTGCACCGACATTCGAACAATCGAAGTTGGTTACATCCAAAGTCATGGAAGCAATTCCACACGCATCGTTTGATCCATTATCGATATCACCTGTCGTGATTGAAGCAACTCCTGCTGCATCCAATTGAACCGTAATGTCTTGACACAATGCAACTGGTACAATGTTATCTTCCACAGTTACAGTTGAAGTACATGTAGATGTGTTACCGTTGTTATCTGTAATGGTCAATATTACTGCGTTGGCTCCAATATTTGAGCAATCGAACATTGAAATATCTGTTGTCAATGAAGCAATTCCACATGCATCGGATGAACCACCGTCAACATCAGCTCCTGTGATTGTTGCCATTCCAGCAGCATCCAATTGAACTGTGATATCTTGACAAACAGCAATTGGTGCTATATTGTCTTCTACTGTTACTGTTGCAGTGCAAGAAGCTGAATTTCCATTCACGTCCATCGCTGTCAGTGTAACTGTATTAGCTCCGACATTTGAACAATCAAATGAAGTTACATCTATCATAGTAGAAACGATTCCACATGCGTCTGATGAACCACCATCAATATCAGCAGGCTGAATCGATGCGTTTCCAGTAGCGTCTAATTGAACTGTTATATCTTGACAGATCATTGTTGGTGCTACATTGTCTTCAACTGTAACATTTGCAGTACATGTTGCTGTGTTTCCAGAACCATCTGTTACTGTTAATGTTACGGTGTTCGCTCCAACCTCTGCACATGTAAAAGAATTTGGTGAAGCCGTCCAAGTAACTATTGCACAGTTATCAGAAGAACCGCCATCTATATCCATTCCAGAAATGATAACGTTTCCTGTTGCATCTAATTGAACTGTGATATCTTGACAAACAGCCACCGGAGGAGTTGTTTCTTCAACAGTAACTATTGCTACACATGTTGAAACATTTCCGTTGTTATCGGTTACTGTAAGTGTCACATTATTCGCTCCTACTTCGGCACATGTAAATGAGTTTGGTGTTGCAACTAGGGAAGCAATTCCACAAGCATCAGATGAACCACCGTCGATGTCCGACGCTGTGATTGAAATATTTCCTGTTCCATCCAATTGAACTGTGATGTCCTGACACAATGCAACCGGTGCAACGTTATCTTCTACTTCAACAGTTGCGTTACATGTAGAAACATTTCCGTTGTTATCGGTTACTGTTAAAACGACAGCATTGCTACCAATGTTCGAACAATCGAAGTCCGATACATCCAATGTCATTGAAGCAATTCCACATGCGTCAGATGAACCAGCATCAACATCAGCTCCAGTTATTGTTACGTTTCCTGTAGCATCCAACTGAGCTGTAATATTCTGACACAATGCAATTGGAGCAATGTTATCTTCTACGGTTACCGTTGAGGTACACGTCGAAACATTTCCGTTGTTATCTGTTACTGTCAAAGTCACTGTATTCGTTCCAACATTCGAACAATCGAAGTCTGTTACATCCAATGTCATTGAAGCAATTCCACAAGCATCGTTTGATCCGTTGTCGATATCACTAGTTGTGATTGAAGCAATTCCTGCTGCATCCAACTGAACCGTGATATCTTGACACATTGCAACCGGTGCAATGTTATCTTCAACCGTTACCGTCGAAGTACATGTCGAAATATTTCCGTTGTTATCTGTTACTGTCAATGTCACTGTGTTCGCTCCAACATTTGAACAATCGAAGTCAGTCACATCAATTACCAATGAAGCTATTCCGCACGCATCGTTCGATCCGTTGTCGATGTCAGCTGTTGTAATACCTGCCATTCCAGTAGCATCCAACTGAACTGTAATATCTTGACAGATTGCAGCTGGAGCAACGTTGTCTTCAACTTCAACCAATGCATTGCATGTCGAAACATTTCCATTGTTATCTGTTACTGTTAATACAACCGCATTGCTACCAATCTCTGAACAAGAAAAGTCGGTCACATCCAATGTCATTGAAGCGATTCCACATGCATCGTTTGATCCGTTGTCGATATCACCTGCTGTGATTGAAGCCATTCCGGCTACATCCAACTGAACCGTGATGTTTTGACACATTGCAACTGGAACAACGTTGTCTTCTACCGTTACTGTTGCATCACACGTTGAAATATTTCCGTTGTTATCTGTTACTGTTAACGTTACTGTATTTGCTCCAACATTCGCACAATCAAAATTTAGTTTAGACGCTACAATAGAAGCGATTCCGCACGCATCTGATGAACCACCGTCAATTTCTGAAGCGGTCATCGTGTATGATCCAGAAGCATTTAACTGAACTGTGATATCTTGACACAATGCAACTGGTGCAACATTATCTTCTACTTCAACAGTTGCGTTGCATGTTGAACTATTTCCGTTGTTATCTGTTACTGTTAATACGACGGCATTGCTACCAACATTCGAACAATCGAAGTTTGTGATATCCAATGCCAGTGAAGCAATTCCACATGCATCGTTTGATCCGTTGTCGATGTCACCTGTTGTGACTGTAGCAATTCCTGCTGCATCCAACTGAACTGTGATGTTTTGACAAATCGCAACTGGTGCCACATTATCTTCTACAGTTACTGTTGCATTACATGTTGAAACGTTTCCGTTGTTATCTGTTACTGTCAATGTCACTGTGTTTGCACCAACATCCGAACAATCGAAGTCTGTTACGTCCAATGTCATTGAAGCAATTCCACATCCATCGTTTGATCCGTTGTCGATATCTCCAGCTGTGATAGTAGCCATTCCCGAGGCATCTAATTGAACTGTGATGTCTTGACAAACTGCAATTGGTGCAACATTGTCTTCTACTGTAACTGTTGCATCGCATGTAGAAACATTTCCGTTTAAATCTTCGATCGTTAAAGTCACCGTGTTTGCTCCAATATGAGAACAATCAAACATTGTTTGAGATGCTGTTATATTCGCAATTCCACAATTATCTGTAGAACCACCGTCAATTTCTGAATCAGCCATAGAATAAACACCGGTAGCATCCAATTGAACAGTAATATCTGTACACATTGCGATTGGCATTTCAGTATCTTCGACTGTTACATCGAAATCACAGGTAGTAATATTACCAGCATTATCGGTTAATGTCCATGTTACTGTTGTTGTACCGACTGGGAAGAACGTTCCAGAAGCTTGAGAAGCAATTTCGGTTCCCATAGTACAGTTTTCAGTGTATGTCGGTGGAGCGAATGTTACAATTGCCCCGCAATCTCCAGCATCATTTGAAGCAAGTACATCTGGTGTGCAGTTTGTAATTACTGGCGCTTCGTTGTCGATAACAGTAATTGTAAAAGAACAAGTAGCTGTGTTTCCTGATGCATCGACAGCAGTATATATGATTGTTGTTACACCAAGTGGAAAAGCAGTTCCTGGTCCTTGAGGAACTGGGGCCATAAATACGCCTGGGCAATTATCTGACGCTGTTGGTTGCGCCCATGAAACAACTGCAGAACAAAGACCTGGGGTGTTGTTTACTGTAATGTTCGAAGGACAACTGGTAATTACTGGTGCTTCATTGTCTACAACTGTAACATTAAAAGTACACGTAACCGTGTTACCAATGCCATCTACCACTTCATAGGTTTGAACAGTTGTTCCTACAGGGAAAAGATCGCCAGCCGTAAGACCAGTACCATCGATTTGTGTCATTACTGAACCACCACAATCTCCCGGATCAAAAGTTGGTAAGGTATAATTTACAACTCGTCCACAATTGGTTGGGACGTTGTTTACTGAAATGTCTGTTGGACAAGTTAAGAAAGTTGGTCCTGAGCAGAGAGGAATAAATGAAGATATTATTACCTGACCCATACCAAAGTTTGAGCCAGCAGTATTTGATTGATTAGTACCTGTATTATAAGAGCCGCCACCGCCACCGCCATTTCTTCCGTCAGTGTTTCCAGTACCAGAATTAAATGCATATTCACCATTTCCTCCTCCAGAGTATCCGCCGCCGCCGCCGCCGGCATGAGCCCAATCCGCTTGTTCTCCTCCTCCACCAAATCCTCCTTGGGCGCCATAAGAACCTGAAACTATTCCTGTAAAATTATTTGTAGCGAACATGGTGTTCCATCCTTTTGCAGGACCAGTTCCTTGTGTTCCATTACCTCCCGCTAATCCGTTGTTTAAAACTCCACTCTGAGATGGCAAACCATCATTCGTGACAGGAGCTCCCAAACCTTGACAAAATGTCAATGAATTGGGTGGGCCAGCTGGTGCCAAATTAATAATTGATCCACCTCCGCCGCCTCCAGCTGCGATGAGTGGAAGCGCTTGACCGTCAATCCAAACGAAACTTGCTCCACCACCATTTCCTCCGCCATTAGCAAAATTACCGCCAGTGTTTTCTATCCCTTCTTGACCTACTACTATCTTAATAACTTGGCCAGCACTTAAATTAAACTCACCGTACATATCTGCACCGCCTCCTCTGTACGAATCATCGGTGGTTATAGTTTTTCCACCTTGACCACCAAAAACACGTATAGTATATGTGCCAGTTGTGGGTACCACCCATTCTTGAATTCCTTGTGTATTAATAGTTACAACACCTGCACCATACGCAGCATCACACTGAGCTTGAGTAGGACCGAAGCTACCTGAAGCACCCGCATTAGTAAACGTATATGTTTGACACAACGAAAATAAACTGGAAACGATAAACACAAAAGTGAATACAACTGGTCGACTAATCACAAACATTTTTTTCATTATTATATTTTTTTACATGAACTAAGTCACAAATGAACCTAGCACATGAAATTTACTTTGTTACATACAATAGCGTGAATAGGGCATCTACCCTATTACAACACAATTAAAAAAGTTTAAACGCTTAAATTACTTTGCCACAGTAGCATTCTCCAAACGCCAAATTTGCTCACGCAATTCTGTGATTTGTGCTTCCGTAAGTTTACCAGACAAAATTTGATCGCGGAGACCTTTAATTTTCTCAGGAACTGAACTCTCAAGTGTTTCTTTTGAAGAAAACATGTAAGGTTGCCCATCCGTAGGTTTGATAGCAGAAGTCTTGTCTATATCATTTTTTGAAGTTGACGTTTTTGTAGCAGGAGACTCTGTCATTTGAGCGAAAGAATCATTTGCAGACAATACAGTAGCCAGTGAAACTAGAAGTAAAGTTCTTTTCATAAAAAGTAGTTTAATGCTTAATTACGATTAGGTCACAACAAAATGATGCAATTTAATCGCCTGCAAAAATCTCAATTAAATTCCAACGCATTATCAACTTAATTTTAAATGTTGAAAACGGCGCTTATTTTGTGGAAATTAACAGAACGCGGTTTAGAACAACTAAATCGATTTTAGAACCACTTTTACAATATATTGATACTTTCTAGAAACCGGAATTAACACATCGTTGTACAATTGTATTTCGGTATCTGAAAAGCGCTTCACAAACTTCGGATTAATCGCGTAGGACTGATGCACCCTTACCAGCTCATTATCTCTAAAAGATGCGCATAAGTCGGCAAGTTTTGCACGTACAACAATTCGATCGGTATCGGTAAAAACATTGACATAGACGTTCTCTGAATTCATATAACAGATATCTGCTTTAGCTACTTTCACCTGAGTGCTACTCCCCGTTTTAAAAACAATAAAATCTCTCGATAATTCTTGGCTCAATCGCCGCAACTCCTTTGCAATATCCGTTCTGGAAAAAGGTTTCAGGATAAATCCATAAGGTCGTAAAGATGTGGCGCGCATCAAGATATCCCTATCAAAAAAAGAAGTTATGAAAATAAAGGGAACACCAGCTTCCCTGAGTAATTCTCCAAATTTTAATCCCAAGTCGACGCCATGCATTCTAATGTCTAACAGAGCCAAATCAATTTCGCAATCTTCTGTCGCTTTTAAGAAGGTGCTTTCACTTTCTGCAAAACCAGCAACTTCAAAACCACACGACTCAACAATCATCGCTAAGTTTTCTGCTATCAGTGTTTCATCTTCAACTATTAGAACTCTCATCTGTCAACTACTTAAACGTAAATCCGATATTCATACCTGGCTTTTCTCCAAACGAAATACTGACTTTCAAATTTCGTTTAAGAAACGAACGAATTAAAGTCACACCAAACGTTGGGCTCTCCAAAAACTTCACTTTATCAACGACGCCCACCCCATTGTCGGAATAGTAAAAACTCCAGTTCTCTTCTCCTTTCTTTAACTTAATCCAAATCACTTTTTCAGTTTCTGAATCCTTCCATGCGTGCTTGATTGAGTTGGTAAGTAGCTCATTCAGCACAAAACCAAGGGCTTGGGCCTTTTCAATCTCAAGTTGACCTTCGTCAATTTCTTGTTTGACCAGAATATCCTTACTCACCACTGACTGTATTAGTAGTTGAAGGTAATTCTTAATATTTATGCTTTTCAAGTCATCTTCTACGTATAAGTTTTGGTGGGCTAAAGCCAGTGAATTAATCCTGTCTCTACTATTAATGAGTGCAGCTTTCGATTTTTCATCTATGGCAAAGCTAGATTGTAAATCGAGTAGACTAGATACCACCTGCATATTGTTCTTCACACGATGGTGCACCTCCTTGAGTAGTATATCGTTTTCGGCAAGCGTGTCTTTTAGTATGGTGTTTACTCTCTTGAGTTTATAAAAGAAGAATAAAGTAATTGCAATGAGGAAGACTCCAACAATTATGACAAAAATTAAGAGTCGCTGAATTTTCCTTTCATGTTCAATTGTGTTTTTGGCCTGCTCATTCTTAGCTCGTTCTACAATGAGTTCTGACTCCTTTCTTTCAAACTCAAGTTCGCCTTTTGCGGATGCCATTTTATCGGACCACTCTTGGCTACGCATACTTATCGCTGCAACATGGTACAACCACCTAACATCATATGCTTCCTTCCAACGTCCCAATTGCTCTAACGAAGATAACTTTTCACTGTACAAGGGAACCAACATATTGAACCAATCATTATCACCAACTATTTCTAGACCTTTATTAGAAAAATACAAGGAGGAATCCAAAAGTCCGATTCTGTTGTAACTCCTGCTTAAATTTAGACAAGCATTCGGGGAGTATCTCCGGTGTTTTTTACCTTCCCACAATGACAAAGCCTCTCTGTAGTATGGAAGAGCTTCTTTTGGTGACTTTATATGTTCTGTGATATAACCAATCTCATTCAGCGAAGTGGCAATATGATAATTGGATTTTGCTTTCCTGGCTAAAGTAAGCGCCTTTTGAGAATACTCGAGTGCACGATTTAAATCACCTAAACATTGATTGACAATTGCCGCGTAACGATTATAGTAGTATGCCTTGGTAGTAATAGTTGATTGCTCTAAATCATCATCAACATTAACTGATTCTAAAATTTCGATTGCCTTTTCGCACTCATTAATACTACGCAAAAATTCTGCATAGCCTATTTTCACTCTCATTGACAAGTCAATGTTATTTATTTTCCTTTTTAAGAAAAGTGCCTTGTCGAAAACGATTAAGGCTTCATCATATTTCTCAAGCACCTTGTAAATGTAGCCTAGCCTAATGTACAGTTCGCATCGCTGTTCAACTTCATCTTTTTCTAATGAAACGAGTGCCTTCTTATAATAAATAATCGCATCGCCGTAGCTACAGATGTTAAAGCAACTATCCGCTTTTTCCAGGGCAGTTTTGTCTAGAGAAGCCATCGAAAACAAAGGCAGTAGTAAAACGAATAGGATTAGGAGTTGTTTATGCACGGACAAGTTTACATCAAAAAAAAAAGCTATCCAAAGGATAGCTTTTAAAAGACATAACAGGTATATGTTAATATCTGTAGTGTTCTGGCTTGTATGGTCCTTCAACCGATACACCAATGTATTCAGCCTGATCTTTTCTAAGTTCAGTTAACTCAGCTCCAACCTTTGCAAGGTGCAACTTCGCTACTTTCTCATCTAAGTGCTTTGGCAACATGTATACGTCATTTTCATACGCATCTGTATTTGTCCATAACTCAATTTGCGCCAGTGTTTGGTTTGTAAACGAGTTTGACATTACAAAAGATGGGTGACCTGTCGCACAACCTAGGTTTACCAAACGCCCTTCTGCAAGAACGATGATGTCATTTCCTTTTACGTTGTACATGTCCACTTGAGGTTTGATCTCAATTTTTGTTGAACCATAATTCTTGTTCAACCAAGCCATATCAATCTCATTGTCGAAGTGTCCGATATTACAAACAATCGTTTTATCGCGCATTGCTTCAAAATGATGTCCTTGAACGATATCTTTATTTCCAGTTGTAGTGACAACGATGTCAACTTTTCCAACTACTGATTCCAATTTACGTACTTCAAAACCGTCCATTGCAGCTTGTAACGCACAAATTGGATCGATTTCCGTAACAATTACACGTGCACCAGCTCCTTGCAACGAAGCAGCAGAACCTTTACCAACATCACCGTAACCACATACAACAGCAACTTTTCCAGCCATCATTGTATCTGTAGCACGACGAATTGAATCCACCAAAGATTCTTTACATCCGTATTTATTGTCAAATTTTGATTTCGTTACCGAATCATTTACGTTGATTGCTGGCATAACCAAAGTTCCTTTCTTCTTTCTTTCGTACAAACGGTGAACACCAGTTGTAGTTTCTTCAGAAAGACCTTTGATGTCTTTTGTCAATTCTGGGTAACGATCAAATACCATGTTGGTTAAATCACCACCATCATCCAAAATCATGTTCAACGGTTGACCATCTTTAAACGCGAACAATGTTTGCTCAATGCACCAATCGAATTCTTCTTCATTCAATCCCTTCCATGCGAAAACTGGAATACCTGCTGCTGCAATTGCTGCTGCTGCGTGATCTTGTGTTGAAAAAATATTACATGATGACCAAGTAACATCTGCTCCTAAAGCAACCAATGTTTCAATCAATACTGCTGTTTGAATTGTCATGTGTAAACATCCTGCAATACGAGCACCAGCTAATGGTTTAGATGCTCCAAACTCTTCACGCAATGACATTAATCCTGGCATTTCAGCCTCTGCCAATCCAATTTCTTTTCTTCCCCATTCAGCAAGACTAATGTCTTTTACCTTATAAGCTAATCTTTCTGTTGTACTCATATTTGTATTTGTGTATTTTCTTAATTAACAGTGCAAAACTACGAAGTTCCTTTTGGAATTGAAAGCCAAAGAGCCAAAGATTCACAAAATGACTTAGTTGAAAGAGATGATTGTTAACCTCATAATCTTTCATTGACTAGCTCTTCCAAGCAATCAACAAAACGATCGTGGTCATTCGAAGATGGTACCAATTGTACCTTCTCACCGCCTACCGATGTAAATATTTCTTGGTATTCTTCGCCAATTTCTATTACAGTCTCTAAACAGTCTGCGACAAATGCGGGACTGAACGCCAATAATTTCTTTGCACCTTTTCTTCCCTGCTCTTCCACCACTTTATCTGAAAACGGCATTAACCACTTTTTGTTCAGTCGCGACTGGAAACAAACTGTATAATCTTCCTCCTTGATTCCTAATTTGGAGGCGATCAGTCGTGTTGTTGCATAACACGTAGCTTTGTAGCAGAACTTATTTTTATCATTGATTTCAGTCTCGCACGGTTGGTCAGTGCATAAATCATCTCCTTCATAGACTTTATCCACATGTCGTTCTGGCAATCCGTGGTACGAGAATAGAACATGATCATACTCTTTCAAATCAAAGGATTTAGCGCGCTCAACAATAGAATCAATGTATCCTTCTGAGTCCCAAAACTGGTTCACAACACTGACTTCGGGAATCACCCACCATTTGCTGATGATCTTCATGGCTAAATCCATTGCAGAACCAGTCGAGGCACTCGCGTACTGTGGAAAAAGTGGCAATACAATGATGTGATCGTAGTTTTCTTTGCGCATTTCCTCCAACACATCATACATGGATGGATTTTGGTAACGCATAGCGACATGCACCTTCACATTCTTCGCATCCAAACGCGTTTGAAGTTTTTTCTGAACATTAATGGTGTGCGTGATTAACGGGGATACACCATTTCCGAATTCCCACAGTTCTTTGTAGATCTTGGCAGATTTCGGGGCACGAAAAGGAACAATTATCCCGTTGACCAATAATTTTCTTCCCAACCAAGGCAAATCAATCACCCGTGGATCGTTTAAAAATTCGCTTAAATACCGTCTGACATCATTTGTCTTAGGACTGTCGGGTGTACCTAGTTGAATTAATAATACTCCTGTTTTTTTCATGTTAATTTAGACTTTAAGATGTTAGGACTTTAGGATATTAGGATATTAAGATTTTGGAATAAATTTCTCAAGAACTTGATTGGCTATGAATAATCTAGTCCTATGGTCTTAATGTCCTAAAGTCTTACCATCTCATTCAAAATAATTTCTCTCTCCAATTCTCCGCTTCTTCCTTCTGCAATAAATTCAATTTCAAAAGTGATGACACTGTTCGTTCAAAAGCTAAAGGGTAATCAATACCACTGTAATTCCAATCTGTTTCGCTCAACCATTTTTCCACTTGATCTTGACGTAAATTGTATCGCCAGCTGATTAAATCAACGGTGTTTTCATTCGCTTTCAATTCTTTTGCTTTACTACCGACGATAGCGCACATTTTCTTTAAATCATCCTTGTATTCTTCGTATACATCATTTCGAACCGCAATAACGAAACAAGGCCAAGGTGTAACGACCTCATCGATATAACGACATTTTTTCTGTTCGGTAAAAGGAAATGTGGTGTATTTTTCCCACAAAAATGCTTGTGCTTCATTGTTTTCCAACGCCCACAATCCACCATACACATCACCAACTACTTTAAATTTCAATTGTTCTGGATCCCAGTTTTCTCTGCTCGCCGCAACGTAACTCATCAAATGGGAGCCCGACCCTTCTCGAGAAATCGCAAATATTTGATCTTCCAACTGATCCATTCTTTCAATATCGCTATGGTAGGGCACGTGTACACCCCAACTTAATGGTGTGGTGACATAAACCTGAAGTATCTTAGCATCCAGTCCTTGCAATATCGCTCGTGTTATGCCTTCGGTTAACAATACTGCAACATCCAACGATTTATTCTCCAATCCTCGAATCATCTGACCAGTTCCACCGCCCATATCACTCCAATGAAGCTGAATCCCTTGCTTTTTGAACAAGCCTTCTTCAATGGCCATTCGCCAAGGTAAATTGAAGTGTTCAGGAACTCCACCTATTTTTAATCCTATCATTCTTTAATTTCTGAAAATTGCATATCGTATAGGTTCTTATAAAACCCTTTTTGACGTAATAACTCTTTGTGTGTTCCCATTTCCATGATTTCACCTCTATCCAATACAATAATTTTATCTGCTGTCTGAATTGTCGATAAACGATGTGCAATGACTATCGATGTTCTTCCCTTGGTTAATTTAAGCGTTGCGTTTTGAATCATTTCTTCGGATTCATTATCTACGCTGGAAGTCGCCTCGTCTAAGATTAAAATATGTGGATTATACACATAAGCACGAATAAAGGAAATCAGCTGACGTTGACCAACAGACAAAACTCCTCCTCGCTCACCGACTTGATAATCGTAACCGCCTGGAAGACGTTCTATAAAATCGTGTACTCCAACTTCCTTTGCTGCTTCAATGACTTGCTCACGCGAAATGGATTTATCTCCGAGTGTTACATTGTTAAAAATGGTATCCGAAAACAAGAAAACATCCTGTAATACAATGGCAATATTTTTGCGTAAATAATCGAGATCGATATCTGTTAACTTCGTTTCTCCGAGCAGAATATCACCCTTCTGATACTCATAAAACCGCCCAATTAAATTTACCATAGAACTTTTTCCAGCACCTGTTGCACCTACAAATGCAACAGTCTCACCTGGCTTGATTTCCAAATTAATATTCTTCAGCACCCAGTCTTCATCCGTATAGGCGAAATACAAATTCTGAAACTTAACTGTCTGCCCAAAATCACAGGATTTGACACTTCCTTTGTCCTGAATGTGCTCTTCGAGATCGATAATATCAAATACACGTTCAGCGCGGACCGTACCTCGTTGTAAGATATTGAACTTGTCTGCAAGTTGTCGAATTGGTCGATACAACATATGAATCCACAATATGAACGCTAGTATTTCTCCAAACATCAAGCGAATGTCATCTGCTGTTTTCCCTTGAACTTTTAATGCGCCCCATACCAAAAGACAGGCAATCGACAGCGAACTGAGCAACTCGACGACAGGAAAGAAAATGGAATTCGCCCAAACAGCTTTTACGTGTGCCTGTCGATGCCCCTTGTTGATTACCTCAAAACGCGCTGCTTCAATTTTTTCTCGGTTGAACAATTGAACTAGCGACATTCCTGTCAATCGCTCCTGCACAAACGTATTGAGTTTTGTCACCTGATCCCGCTCCAACTGAAGTGATTTTCGTATCACTCGTGCAAAAATTCGCGTTGCAATTAAGAGCAATGGAATTGGTATTAAGGTCAGCAATGTCAACTCCCAGTTCGTTGCAAACATCAATAATATAACAATCACGAGAGATATAAGATCGCCAGCAATATTCATCATTCCTGAAGAAAACACTTCCGTAATTGCTTCCAAGTCGGAAACTACGCGTGTCACCAATGCTCCAATTGGAGTTCGGTCGAAATAACGCATTCTGAAGGTCAAAATTTTCTGCATCAATTGTTTTCGAAGATCTCGGATAATGGATTGTGCAAATAAATTTGAAAAATAAGAGGATAAAAATTGAAAACCGCTTTCAAAGAGAAGAAGTCCGATGATAATAGCAGTCCAAATGAACAACATTCGTCCGTTTTGGTCCTTGATGATATATTCATCTACCATATATCCAACAAACATCGGTCGGACAGGTCCTAAAAAAGCAAGTAAAAGTGTACAAGTGACGGCAATAAAAAATAGCGTTTTGTACGTCTTCCAATAGGACAGAAGTCGCAAAAACACTTTTACATTCAGTTTGGATTTGGTCTCCATTGAAACAAAAGTAACTAAAGATTAAGGAAACGCATTGACCCTTCTCAGTTTTTTGCAAATGAAAAATGGATTGTTTAATTCAAGATGAAGGTCTAAGGTGAGGTAAACAACTTTTTTCTCAACAAAACGTTCTTTCTTGTTTCCAATTGAGTTTATTTCTAGTAACTTTATCCTAAAGTCGAAAACATGATTCACAATTTATCCCAAACCAATTCTATCTTCACTACTTTCTTAGGAGAATTAAGAGATGTTACTATTCAAAAAGACCCAATGCGCTTTCGAAGAAACCTTGAGCGTGTTTCTGAAATTCTAGGATATGAGCTATCAAAACATCTTCATTATCATCAAGTAGATATTGAGACTCCTCTTGGAATCGCTCCAACGCAGTTGTTAAAAGAACAACCCGTACTTGCAACAATTTTAAGAGCTGGATTGGGTATGCACATTGGTCTACTTAATTATTTTGACCGTGCTGAAAGCGCTTTCGTTTCAGCGTACCGAAAACACTCTACCGCTGAAGATTTTGAAGTTTTTGTAGAATATATGTCAGCTCCAAAAATAGATGATAAAGTACTAATCATTAGTGATCCAATGTTGGCTACAGGAAGCTCAATGGCGATGGTTTATAAAGCACTGTTAAAACAGGGAAATCCTAGAAAGGTAATTATTGTGTCTGCAATTGCCTCGCCAGAAGCATTAGAGTACTTGCAAAAACAACTTCCTAAAACCACAGAGTATTTTATCGGGGAAATTGATAAGGAATTAACTGCTCAATCGTACATAGTACCAGGATTAGGTGACGCTGGTGATTTGGCGTACGGAGAAAAATGCTAATCTATGAAGTGGGGACTTTTATTTTCACTCTTCACACTCTCAACATTTAAATTTATGTTTGCGCCATTTGGCGGACCTGGTTTAAAATTAACTTTTCTAGAAACGTATCTGGCATGTGTCAGTGGTGCTACTTTTAGCGCAGCAATTTTCTATTTCTCGGCAGACTATTTTTTAAGCCGAGCGCGAAAAAAAAGGGCAGACCTAATTGAAAAATCGTTACGGACAGGCGAAAAATTAAAAGTCAAAAAAACATTTACCAGCATGAACAAACTGATTGTGCGCATCAAACGAAAACTTGGAATCATTGGCACCTGTTTTTGGGTCCCCTTCTTTCTGTCTATTCCCGTAGGAAGCATTGTCACTGCTAAATTTTACGGCAAGCACAGAAAGACATTTCCGTTGATAACAGTGGGAATTTGTTTAAATGCTTTCGTGACAACAACGCTCAGTTATACCATATACGGATGAAGCATTTATTCTTCGATTTAGACCGAACATTGTGGGATTTTGAAACGAATTCAGAAGCCGCGCTACGGATTTTGTTTGATAAGTTAGAATTGGGTGCAAATATTCGCTCTTTTCAAGCATTTCATACCACGTATAAAAAAATTAATGCTGATTTATGGTATCAATATGCGAAGGGAACAGTGACCAAGGATCAAGTCCGTTACGAGCGTTTTGAGCGAACGTTCCGTCACTTAAATGTCGATAATCAGGAGTTAGCTCAGCAGCTCGGAGACGCATATGTAGCACTCTCCCCCTATCAGACGAATTTATTTCCGAACACAGAAAAGACACTTGAATCATTAAAGAAAGACGGTCACGAATTACATATTATCACCAATGGATTCAAGGAAGTTCAGTTTATCAAACTTGAGAACAGCGGTATTATCGATTATTTTGATGTGATTTTATGCTCCGAAGAAGTTGGTAAAACGAAGCCCTCACCAGAAGTGTTTCAGCATGCATTGCATCTTGCAGGTGCAGAAAAAAAGGAAAGTTTAATGATTGGAGATGATTACCATGCAGACATCATGGGTGCTGAACGTTTTGGAATACAAAGTATACTTTTTGATCCACATCAAAAACACGAGGACAACAGGCACGATTGGAAAATAAAGCGCTTGGATGAAATCCCGGAACTCATTCCATGGATTGTGAAATCCACCTATTAATTGCTCGATTTTTTGTACCTTCTAAGTTCTAAAACGATCGGATCTTCATTCACTCCGAATTGAATCCTGATCTTTAATTTGTTTCTATTTAAACAACCGAAAGAGTACGAAATCATAGAAGGAACAGTCGATTCTAAGTTGGAGAATTTCATCTTATTCCCCATTCCTACAAAGCTGTTTTTTTGTACAACACTACTATCCCCTTGTTGACTATTGGTTTCAAGAATGTAGACCAGCGTCTTATTTATTTTCTTGATATGTAAGTTTTCTACTTGAGCCGTATCACCATTCTTAGTAACGCGGTATGCAGCTCCATCTAACTGATCGTTATTCAATTGCCACACTTCATAGCCAGCACCAGATTTATACTGCCATTTGCCGATTAACTTCTTTGCCTTGTTGGGCATCTGAGAAAAACCTGTTGCCGCAAGAGCAACTATGAAGATTATGCTAACCAGTTGTTTCATACCTTTCCTTGTTGATTAGTGCATTTCTTGTCGAAGCTTCTCGTACAAGACCATTCCCGCGGCAACACTCACATTAAGCGAGGCAATTTCTCCGCGCATTGGGATTCGGCAGCTAATATCAGCCAAGTTAATCAAATCCGATGTAATTCCGTTCTCTTCTGACCCCAAAATTACGGCAACCGAACCTCTCAAATTCGTTTCGTAAAGTGGAACGCTTGATTTTTCCGTACAAGCAACTACTCTAACTCCACACTGCTGAATGTAGAAGAGCGAATCCTTCAGACTATCCGATTTGCATACTTTAATTCGATTCAATGCACCAGCTGAAGTTTTAATCGCGTCGGATGTCACCTGCGCTGAACCTTTTGATGGAATTACAATGGCATCTACACCTTCACATTCTGCCGTTCTTGCAATTGCACCAAAATTTCGCACATCGGTAATTCTATCCAGAACTAAAATGAATGGCTTCTTTCCTTCTTCGATCAACCCTTCTACGATTTCTTCAATCTTAAAATATTCAATCGGAGAAACCAGTGCAACGACTCCTTGGTGATTCTGTTCTGTGATTCCGTCCAATTTTTCAACTGGTACAAACTGTAACTGATGCTGCTCGCCTTTTAATGCTTCTTTCAATTCAAGGAACAACTCCTTTTTCATTCCTTTTTGAATGAAAATTTTATTTAAAACTCTGTTCGCCTTTATCGCTTCGATTACCGCCCTCACACCAAAAATAAACTCATCGTCTGAGTATTTTGATTCTCTTTTGTATTCGAAGTTATTCTCTTGTCTTCGTTGGTACTTGTTCTCCATTTTTCTTAAAACTTATAGTTAAACACAACAGCTACATTATCACCTAATGTCTTGGCAACAGGACAGGTTTCCCCCGCTCTGATAACTCTTTTCTGAATATCTACATCCCACTTATTCCCTGAAAAATCTATTGAAATTTCGATCGTACCAATTCTACGCGGGTTGCTTTCCATGATTTTATTCACTGATGCTACTCCATGATTAAATTTGATGTCGTGATTATCGCAGTAAATCCCAATGATCGTCAACATACACGACGCGTATGCCGTCGCCACTAAATCCGTTGGTGAAAAGGCTTCTCCCTTACCATTGTTATCGGTTGGTGCATCTGTAAAAATTTCAACGCCCGACTTCAGATGCGTACATTTGGTGCGCAATTCTCCTAAATATTCGACGGTAGATGTTGACATAATTGTTAGATGTTTTAATACCTTTGTAACAGCATTGTATAACTGTTTGGTCAATTTATACAACAAAAGTAGCTTTTTATTTTGCGAAAGAGTGAAGATGACTTAAAAATCACCCTATGAGTGAATCGATGAACGAATACGAACGTGTTAAAATAAAAAAACCAAAATGGTTGCGGGTGAAGTTACCCACTGGAGAGAACTACAAAAAAGTTCGATCATTGGTTGATGAGCATAAACTTCATACCATTTGCGAGAGTGGGAATTGTCCTAACATGGGTGAATGCTGGGGAGAAGGCACGGCTACTTTTATGATTTTGGGGAATATTTGTACGCGTTCTTGCGGTTTTTGCGCAGTTAAAACTGGCAGACCTGATGAAGTAGATGAATTTGAACCAGGAAAAGTTGCGCACAGCGTAAAAACAATGGGAGTGAAACATGCGGTCATCACTTCAGTAGATAGAGATGATTTGAAAGATGGTGGCGCAGGAATTTGGGTACAAACTGTTAAGGCGATTCGTCATCAATCACCTGGAACAACCATGGAAACATTGATTCCAGATTTTGCGGGGAAATGGGAGAATTTACAATACATCATTGATGTAGCACCAGAGATTGTGAGCCACAATTTGGAAACCGTCCGTAGATTAACAAAGGAAGTTAGAATCCAGGCGAAATACGATCGTAGCTTAGAGGTGCTTTTTCGCCTTAAAAAAGGTGGCATGAAGACAAAATCTGGCATTATGCTTGGTCTGGGTGAAACCGATGATGAAGTTCTCGAAACAATGGAAGATCTGCGGAGTGTCAACGTGGACATACTCACCTTGGGTCAGTATTTACAACCTACAGCAAAGCACTTACCTATTCATGAATTTGTGACACCTGAAAAATTCGCTGAATACAAGGAAAAAGGAATTCAAATGGGTTTTAAATATGTGGAAAGCGGTCCACTGGTTCGATCTTCTTACCGCGCAGAAAAGCATCTGTTTTAGCTATTAGACCTGTATACTTTTGTTAATTTATGATATCTGATTTGTTTTGGATAAGTTAAAACAGTTGTATATTTACACTTAAAATCTGTTATACTGTGCACGTTGAATTAAATAATTATTTGTATTTTGCGCCACTTTAACGAACTAAAACAAGTAAAATAATATATACTAGTACTTATGAAAAACATAGTTACACTTTCATTTTTAACACTTTTTTCAGGCTTATCCTTTGCGCAGCAAGAAGTAACACACAAGTGTGGACTTGATTGGGCTCAAGAAGAAGCTTTTCGTCTGCATCCAGAACTCAGAGCGGGCTACGAAGCTCACCAGTTATTGGAAAACAGTAGACAATTTACGGAGAAAGGTGGTACCAATTCTTACGTAATTCCAGTTGTGTTTCATGTTTTGCATGAGTATGGCACTGAAAACATTTCTGACGAGCAGATCTATGATGCCATGGAGGTAATTAACCGTGAGTTTAATGCAATGGATCCTGACTCGGTAGAGATTGTGCCTGAATATGCTTCATTGATTGGAAATGGAAAAATTCAGTTTAAATTAGCTGCTTTAGATCCAATGGGTAACTGTACAAATGGTATTGAGCACATTTACACGCATGAAACCAGAGTTGGAGATGCCTATTCAAAAGTGAACCAATGGAATAGATCGAAATACCTAAACATTTGGGTAGTTCGTACAGTAGGTGCTGCAGGTGCTGCGGCTTATGCAATGAAACCAGCTGGAACCGATGGTTTGGGATACTATTTAGATGGAATTGTTTCGAATCATACGTATGTGGGTTCGACTGGAACTTCAGATCCAGGCAGAGAGTCTACTTTAACGCATGAAATTGGTCACTACTTAAATTTATCTCACCCGTGGGGAGATAATAATAATCCTGGTGTTGCATGCGGTGATGACGGTCCTGAAGATACTCCAGTAACAAAAGGGTATAATACTTGTCCAGCAGCTTACCCAGCAGCGTGGATGGATTGTAGTCGTACTACAATAAGCAATGCTTTGGGTAGATACACTTTTGATAGTATCACTCCAGCTACTGGAATGGTAGATCCTACTCCTGTTCCTGAACAAGTGTACAGTGTAACAGATACTACCGTGGGTATTCTATACAGTAGCTTTGAAGCAGTTGGTGTAGGTGCTAATCCCACAACAACAGGAACTTTTGGTTTTGATAATTGGGACACTGGCGCTGCCGATGGAGAAACAGTATACGCTAACCTTACTGGATCTATTAATACTGCAAAGTATTATGAGTTCACTGTCGTTCCTGGGGATCCACAGGCAGGTATGGATTTAGATTCTCTAGGTTTTACTGTAAGACGTAATGCAACGGGTCCAAGAACGTATGCAGTCAGATGGAGTGTGAATGGATTCGCAACTAACATGGCACTTGATAGTAGCAATGCGGCACACCCTTCATCGACAAACCCAGATATTACTGCTTATCCATATTATGATGTCTTCTTTTTTAATCAAGATGCTACAGATTTTGAGTCAGGTTCGAAGGTAAACATTCCTGGAAATGGTTTTAACTCTATTACTCCGGTCACTTTCCGTATTTATGCGTGGAACGCAGAAGATGCAGCAGGTGAGTTTATTGTAGATAACGTAAAAGTTGCCGGTCAATTTGCATACATTGAAGACGTACAAAATTATATGGATTATTCATACTGTGATGTACACTTTACTCCAGACCAAATAAGTTACATGCACAATGCCTTAGAAGGTATCGCAGGACAACGTAATAATCTTTGGACTGAAACTACACTAATGGAAACGGGTGTTGCAGATCTAGAAATGCCTCAAGATCCATCGAACCAGTTAAGTGTACCTTTATGTGTACCAGTTCCAGATTTCAGTGCAGAAGATAAATACACGTGTGTTAACACACCAGTTACCTTTAATAACGCTTCTTGGAACGCAACTATTGATACATGGGCATGGACATTCCAAGACGGAAGTCCAGCAACTTCAAATGCAATTAACCCTACTGTATCTTTTACTACTCCAGGATATAAAACTGTTACACTTACTGTTACAAATGCCGCAGGGTCAGCTACAGAAACAAGAAACGGTTATGTGTATATTTCTCCAGATTGGGCTGATTTTACTGGACCAGCAACACTGAATTTAGATGGATCTACTGCACAATGGTTTATAATAAATAACCCAGAAGACAATCACGCTAAATTTGCTCTTTCCAACGGAACTGGATACAATAACTCTCGTTCATATAAGTTAGGGAATTACAAGCACAATGTACAGTTTGCTGATTTTGCTACAGACGATTATTTTTATTACAATCGATTGGGCTTGAGCACGGATGAATTAATTACGCCTTCATTTGATCTGCGTAACACAACTGGTATCACTTTTTCTTTCAAATATGCTTATGCGTCTAACGCAACACAAGTAAGTGAAATCACTGAAGTTTTAAGAGTTTTGGCTTCTAGAGATTGTGGAGAAAGCTGGACGCCTAGATTGACAATCAATGGAGCGAATCTTGTTACTGGTGGATACGCAGGTTATTCAGATTACACTCCTTCTTCAAATACTGAGTATGAGACTGCTTCATTCACTTACACTGCGACTTCTCAAGATAATCATACACGTTTCAAATTTGAATTCGTTTCGTCTGACTTGTCAAGTAACTTGTATATTGATGACATTATGGTGACTGGAACATTAAGTTTAGTTTCTGATGAAATTGCAGATATGAATCTGAACGTTTATCCAAATCCTACAATAAATGGAAATTCAATTAACGTTTCGTACATCGCACAAGATAATCCTGTTACTTTCACATTAAGAGATACACAAGGTAAAATCATTGCTACTGAGCGTTTAACACAAACCAATACTGAAGTTAATCACGCTCTTAATGGTACAGAGAATTTGCCAGCAGCTTATTACTTCTTAGAAGTTGAGTCTGGTGATTTTAAAGTGACTCGAAAAGTTGTGGTAATGTAATTTTCAACTGATTTTTAAAAGGACCCATCTGCCATTAGCAAGTGGGTCTTTTTTTTGCGCAAAAGTCACAATCAACACACGGTAATCAAACATAAATCATAAATTTGTACTAAACTTTATAACATGAGCAACTTTGATATTGTAATTATTGGATCAGGACCTGGAGGATATGTTGCTGCCATTCGATGTGCGCAGCTTGGCATGAAAACAGCAATCATTGAGAAATACAACACGCTCGGTGGCACTTGTTTGAACGTAGGTTGCATCCCATCAAAAGCATTGTTAGATTCTTCTGAACATTTTCACAATGCGACTCACAATTTCAAGGAACATGGAATCGATATCAAGGGATTAAATGCGAACATCAAACAGATGATTCAGCGTAAAAACAGTGTTGTTGAACAAACCTGTGCTGGTATCAAATTCTTGATGGATAAGAATAAAATTGAAGTATTTCACGGTTTGGGATCATTGGTCGACAAAAACACGGTGAAAGTAACCGACGACAAAAAGAAAGAAACTCTTTTATCGGCTAAGAATATTCTTATTGCCACAGGTTCTAAACCAAATTATTTTCCAGGAATGGAGCCTGATAAAAAAAGAATTATTACTTCTACTGAAGCGTTAAATCTTACCGAAATTCCAAAACGATTACTCGTTATCGGTGGCGGTGTGATTGGATTAGAATTAGGTTCAGTTTACGCGCGTTTAGGAACTGAGGTGGAAGTGGTCGAATTTGCGGATACCATCATTCCAACGATGGATGTCACGATGGCGAAGGAGCTAACCCGCGTATTGAAAAAAGAAGGATTTAAATTCCATTTGAGCCATAAAGTTCAAAAGGTTACCAATACCGGAAAAGGTGTAAAACTAGTTGCACTGAATAAGAAAAACGAAGAAATCACCCTTGAAGCTGACTACTGTTTGGTGGCAGTTGGAAGAAAAGCATATACAGATGGTCTCGGACTTGAAAATGCAGGACTATCTGCGAATGAACGCGGTCAAATTGAAGTGAATGATCACTTGCAAACAAGTGTTGCGAACATTTATGCGATTGGTGATGTTGTTCGTGGTCCAATGCTTGCACATAAAGCGGAAGAAGAAGGTGTGTTCGTTGCAGAGACTATTGCTGGACAGAAACCTCATTTGAACTATAATTTGATCCCTGGTGTCGTTTATACATGGCCTGAAGTTGCTTCCGTTGGAAAAACAGAACAAGAATTAATTGCCGAAGGAAAAGAGATCAAAATTGGTTCTTTCCCAATTAAGGCATTAGGTCGTGCCAGAGCGAGTATGGATATAGCAGGAACGATAAAAGTGATCGCGGATAAAGAAACGGATGAAGTGTTAGGTGTTCATATGATTTGTGCACGTGCAGCAGATTTAATTATGGAAGCTGTAACGGCTATGGAATATAGAGCATCCGCTGAAGACATCGCGCGAATTTGTCACCCTCACCCCACTTATTCAGAAGCACTGAAAGAAGCGGCTTTGGCTGCTACGGATGATAGAGCGTTGCATGTTTAAGAAGCGTTTGCTTCCCTCAAATTCAAAATACTTTTTTGAACCTGGTCAACAATTTGATCAGGTTCTTTTGTTAAAGGGAGCTCAGGTTTTCCAAAAATTGCGGCGCTTAAGTGCGGAACTGGAATGGGATCACCTTTTGGCATCACCTTTCCCAATCCTTTAAAGTAAATTGGAATAAATGGAATTTCAGGACGCTCACTTAAGATAATGCCAATTCCACGTTTAAATTTTTGTAAGATCTCAGGTTCACCACGTGATCCTTCTGGAAACAAAATTAACGACTCACCTTTATCCAACACGTCAATCATCATTTGAATTGGATCCGGACCTTCCTCCCCTTCCTTTGGTCTAGATCGAGGAATGAGCAATGCATTGATAAAGTATAGCGACAGCTTATACTTAACACTCGACTTTCCAAAATAGTCACCAGCAGCGACTGGATGTGTTTTCAGTAGTTGCTTTGTCGGTAAAGCTGCCATAATTGCAATTGTATCAATATGACTATTGTGATTTGCAACAATAATACAAGGGCCATCATAAAGAATGTTCTCACGATTCTTGAAACTTATTCCAGTAAATAATTTAAGTGCATTTCTTAAAATCACTCTGTAAATAATCCAAAGTAGAATGGAGCGCATCAGATGTAGTATAAATTATAGACAATATGGAAAAATATGGGTCCTGTAAGTGCTAATGAATCAATTCTATCCAGTATACCACCATGACCCGGAATCGACTCGCCTGTGTCCTTTAAACCAATATCGCGCTTAATTGCTGAGACAACTACATCTCCAATAAATCCTGTTAATGCCAACGACAAACTCACTATGATGATCTCAAATTCACTAAACGGTGTAAGGAAACGTAAAAAATAAGCTACAACTACCGTTGTAATTACACCACCTATCAATCCCTCCCACGTTTTGTTCGGACTGACTTTTGGTAATACCTTGTATTTTCCAAGCAACTTTCCCCATGTAAACTGGAAAACATCATTCATTTCTGTCACAAAAACGATAAAAAGAAGAAGTGCCTTTCCACCCGCCTTGAAGTCGCCCAGCTCTGGTAACGAGACCAAAAATGCAAGGTGACTAACCCCAAAAACAGTTAACATCAGTTGTGTTGGCAGTACACTCATTGACCTACCAATATCTGTGGTGTCACCATTTATAACTAACATAAAGGGAATCCAAAGGTGCATGAATACAGGAATGAAAATCAGAAACAATCCGTAATGCCCTGTATACGCAAAATAGTATTGAACTGGAATCGACAAGAAACACCAAAGTAAGACCCGGCGATCAGCACTTCTTACGTTTTTACTGATGGAAGATAGTTCCCTCAACGCTAAAAAGGAAAGAAAACCGATAGAAACAAAGGTAACGATGGGATGAACTATAGTTGCTAACACAAAAATGGTAGCCATGAGCCACCAAGATTTTGTCCGTAATTTGAGCTCAGTTAAATCCATTTTTGAATTGACAAGACCTAAAACCCAAAAGAGCGTACTTGCAAATATTAAAACCCCGAAAATCAACCCGATAACTATAGATATTTCCCAGTTATCCGTTATAAACTCATACTTTATCAGTGTTTTCATGTAGCATCTTTTTTACACGAATTACCGTGCTAACAATGAGCAATATACTAATTCCCCAAAAAATGTAATCAATGTAGTTGAAAGCAGGATAAAAATAAAGGATTAAACAGGTAATTCCGATTACCAGCGCACGGTCACTTTTCCCCATTGGTCCTTCATATCTTCTTTCACCAGAAACAGCTTTACCAAGAATCCCTGCGAATTCATTTATTAGGGATAGCAAAAGAAATGCAATCAAAAGAAAACTGTTCAAGCTCTCAATTTGAATCAACGGTAGAAACATGAAAATATCAGCCAACACATCTCCCAGTTCATTCAAAATTTCACCCTTGCGGCTTTGCATATTGTAGGTGCGTGCCATCATCCCATCGAGTGCATTCAATGCCATTCGTACCAATAAAGAAACTGCTAATACAAGTAACATAAGACCACTTGGATGTAACCAGAAAAGTATACCAACGACCAGCGACAACAAGATGGCACTCCATGTAATCCCATTCGCAGAAATACCCCTATTGAACATCCATTTCAACAACGGTTGCAGCAATTTTTGAAACGCAGGCTTTATTTTATAAACAGAAATCATACTTAGTTGATTAATGGATCAATTGTGGGTACTGTCCGATTGGCATTTGGCGCAAACTTGCCGTGCTCAAAAAAATAAAATACAACGCTTCCAGCCTCTTCAAAATCCTCGTAAAGGTCGTCATGGTTCAATTCAATGAATTGAAAATCATCGTGTTCTTGTTGCAAGCCTTCAACACTCCAGTCGATCGGACCGTAGCTACTCGCAGTTTTTTTTCTTTTCGAGATCAGCTTTGTTGGAATGGTTTCAATGAGCAATCCCACATTTACAGTCTCATTATACTCTATTGGCTTATAGGGAGTTTCACACATTTCAGCAAGGACTTTTCCTACAATTAACTTCCACAAGACAGGAGCATCAGAAATAAGAACGCATGGTGCCCGTTCCTGCAGTGGACTTCTGTCGTAAATTACATTTCTCAAGTTTTCTAACTTGTTTGGGGAATACCATTCGTTAAACGTCCAACCACCTATGATGTAGCAGAGCACATGTACATTTTGATACTCTTTCAACTGGTAATTGACTACAAACTCGTCTAGGTTCTGAACGCATTCATCAATGCCCTTTCTACTTATAAAATCAGGAATTAAAATGTCAAACCCTCTATGCGCATAATAATTCTTGATGTTTTTGACACCATGGTTTATAGAACCGAAGCCCGGGATTATTAAAATGACACTTTTTTCAGAAAGCGGTTTTGTTTTGTCAATAACGACAACATCCTTTGCAACAATAGGTAGCAATGCAGCGCAAAAAACTATCGCAAAAAGGAATTTTACCATACCTCTATTTTGACTAAAGTATGGAATAAAACCGAAAGGCGTAACAATTACAAATTAAAAGTCTTCAAGCAAAAAAGGCGACCAGTTATGATCGCCTTTTTTCTAGTCCTTTACAATTTTCATCTCATCCACCAAATGCTTCGCGCCAGCATACACATCTATTACCCAAAGTACATAACGCATATCAACGGTAATATTTCGGCAACGTGATGCATCAAACATATAATCACTCATTGTGCTTTCCCATGTACGGTCAAAATTAAGCCCCATGAGGTTTCCTTCTGCGTCAATGACAGGCGAGCCTGAGTTTCCACCCGTTGTGTGATTAGAACCCGTAAAACATACCCATAATTCACCATCCTGTGCGTAATCTCCATATTCCTTCGCTGCTGCTAGTTCGTGCATCCTAGGTAATAATTCATAATCAGGGTTTCCAGAATTGTTTTTAGTGATAATTCCATCCAATGTTGTGTGCTCTGTGTACGTCATTCCATCGTGCGGTGCAGAACCTTCGAGTTTACCATACGTAATGCGCAACGTCGAGTTCGCGTCTGGCCAGTGTTGATCATCTGGAAACATTTCCATTTTACCAGCAACGTATGTTTTAAGCAACCCATCCATTTCAGATTTAAAAATTCTAACACCTGGTAATGTGTTCGCTACAAAATGATCTTCTGTTTCTTTCCACAACATAAAACCTAGATCCTTTTTCAATAGTTTTGCGAGGGATTTACCATTCGCTTTCGACATAAATTTTTCAAAGCGCGCTTGGTTTGTTAGTATAGATTTTGAATAGATGAGATCCGCCAATTCTTCTGCTGACTTATTCTTCAACAATGCTGGAACATTTTCCTTCCCTAATTGCTTCACGTATTCCTCTGTCAACAATAGAAAAATCTGTTTGTCTGTTTCTTCGTCGTAATCTTTAAAGAAACCTCTCGCTGCCTCTAGCTGTGCCTGAACTTCTTTGTCCCATTCATTATTGCTAGATAATTTTTCATAGTTACTCAAAAACTTATTGATATCTCTTGCTCTTCCAAAAAGTTCTGGACCAACGTACGAATATTCAATAAACATGGAATAACCAAAGTCTGCCATATGGTACTTCTCGACCAAGGCATTCATCTCTTTAATGACTGAGCCGTACTTCTTGTTCCACTCTGGATTCGTCGCCGCCATATCGTTGTATTTCTTTTCACGATCTAGTTTTATTTGAATAGCGTCAACGGTTTTTAATCCACCGATTTGCCCAATCCATTTCTTCCAGCCATTGGCAATTCTCGCTTGTTTCGACGCATATTTGATGCGAAGCAAATCAGAAGAACGCATGCTCGCATCGATCACTCCGATTGATTTATCGCGCATTTTAATTCGTGCAGGACGCTCCAAATCCATAATGTATTTCAAGTTTCCTGATGTCAAGTGTTGCTCTGTTGTTCCAGGGAACCCGTACACCATTGTAAATTCACCTGGCACTCTGTGTTTCATAGAAACTGGAAGGAAATGTAAAGGTGTGTATGGTACATTTGATACATCGTAATCGTTTGGCATGTTGTTTACATCCGAATAAATTCGAAACACAGAAAAATCACCCGTATGACGCGGCCATACCCAGTTGTCCGTATCTCCTCCAAACTTTCCAATTGAGTTCGGTGGCGTCCCGACCAAACGCACATCGTTAAACGTTTCTTTGACAATCATGTAAAACTCATTCCCGTAATTGAACGGCTTAATATCTGCCGTATAGTGATTCCCTGCCATTGCATCTTGAATGAGCTGACCATAGTTTGCTTCCATCTTTGCCGCTTTCTCTTCCTCACTCAATCCTTCTGTTCCATATAAAATCGCAGCTGTGACATCCTGAATTCGAACAATACGCGTTGCAGTCAAACCTGGATTTGGAAGCTCTTCTGACTTGTTCTTCGCCCAGAAGCCGTATTTCAAATAATCATTCTCTAGCGAGGAATGGGACTGAATCTGTGAATATCCACAATGGTGATTCGTCAGTAATAATCCTTGATTTGAAACCAATTCTGCAGTACAACCGCCCCCAAAATGAATAATTGCGTCTTTTAAACTGGAATTATTGACATCGTAAATATCTTGCGCGGAAAGTTTCATTCCCATCGCTTGCATATCATTCTCAAAAGCTTTGATCAATGAAGGGATTAGCATCCCCTCTTCTGCTGTTGATTTAAAGGTAGTTGCAATAATTAATACTGCTAGAATTAAAATTCTTCTCATTGGTTTTATTTTTGTTTTCGTTAAAGATAATGAGATTGTTAAATTTGTAGTGTGAATTTACTTGATTTTATATTTAGACTTGGAGTCGTTTTTGCTATTTACGGCTTTATCTGGGGGATTTTCGAAATCGGAATCCGTCTACTAAGTGCTGGAAGAAAGCGCTCGATAGGTGAGGTATACTTTATTAAAGCGATTAAATACATTTTTCTTGCAGATGTCACCTTCCTGTTCTGTTTTGACGGCAGTAATTCGAGTATGTATATCGTAAATCAGGTCATTTTCGCTGGGTTAATTTTACTCACGTACTTCATAGGGAAGCTTCAGCAAAATCAAAATCGAACGGTTCTGTTCAAACTTGCTGGTTCAGGATTACCGAATATTCAACCGACCTTTAATTTAAGAGCTGAGATGTTTGTGATTATTTTGGCGTTGTTGGTTTTTGCTTCGTTTTGGTTTTTCCCAGAATACGCATCCAATCCGATATCCAAATGGTTTCATGATAGTATTTTAAACATTGAGGATACGCCAATTTTCGGATTTATCTTCAAAGTGATTGGATTCTTCTTTTTACTCTCGCTGATTTTTAAAATGCTAAACGCGTTTACATTTCTTCTTTCTGGCGGGAAAATTGGCAATACATCACGCCGTAAAAAAGAGGATCGAGATGATCATTTTGACGATTTCGAGGAGCTTAACTAGTTAATTTTTGAAGAATTTTTTCGAGTTGTGCGATCAATGGTTGCACCTCATCATTGACAATTACGAAGCTCGCCAATTTCTCTTTTTCCTGATCACTCCATTGAGCTTTCATCCTTGCTTGAACTTCTTCGGATGTAACATGATCACGTTGCATAACACGTTTTATCCTCAATTCTTCAGGTGCAGTGACCAAAATTGTTGCATCAAATTGTTGATAAGCGCCTGTTTCAAATAAGATGGCTGCCTCGTTGAATACGAGCTTAGATGTCGATGTTTCTGCTAACGATGCGTACGCTTCTCTGACTTTCGGATGAATGACAGCATTGACCTCTTGTCGCAATTTCCCGTCCTTGAAAATGAGTGCTGCCAGCTTTTTTCTATCGATCTTACCTTCGTATATAACTTCACTTCCAGCTAATTGAACAAGTTGTACCTTGACATCAGGATCTGAATCAAGAAGGGATTTGGCATAATCATCCGAGTTAAAAACGGGAAAGTCCATTGTTTCTAAGATTTTCGAAACAATACTTTTCCCAGCTCCTATTCCACCCGTAATTCCTATGCGTTTCGCCACTAAATCTCGTCGATTTCAATGATTTTAAATGGTAATTCAACGATAGCTTGGTAATCTTCACCTGCTTCAGCCATGTCTTCATCATCGGTTTCAAAATACCAGTTGACTCTTACGTTTGTTGATTGACCATTCATTTTTTCGAGTCGTTTAAAGAAATCCAAGATACATTTTGAGGAAGATGTATTGAAATACTCCAATTTCATTTCAATAACTGTTTCTTTCATTGGAGCAGTTTCATACTCGTTCAACCAATCGGTAATTGGTTGATAAAACTCCACCGAATTTTCTGGAATTGACCTTCCTTTTAATTCTAAAATTCCTGTTTCTGGATCAAAATCAATCAATGGTGTTTTTGGTGAACCGTCTAAGTGAAATTTTCTCATAACTTACATTTAACTATTTTACTCTATAACTACATTTAAACAAAAGAAACTCGATTCCGCGTCTATTTTTAGAAACTCGTAATCCAGTTTTCCTTTTGATTTTCTTGCGATATCAATGAAACCTAATCCCGCTGTCCCCTTGTCGGAGTGCGAATTTATCCTAAGTTTGGTTTGATACAATTCCTTTAATTCTTCAGCATTTAATTCGTTAACAGTATCTAATTTATGTTTTAATCCGTCAATCTCATTGTTAGGAACAAAATTTCCTGTGCGTACAATAAAGCTTTCGTCCACATATTTCACCATAATGAGCGCGGATTTCTCTTGTTTACCATTAATCTGTTTCAACTGTGTCTCATCAATGTGGTGGTACAAATTCTGAAAACATTCAACAAGTACATTGAAAATCCGTTTTCGTTTCAATTTTACAAAATCTATGCTCTTAACTTTCGCTTCAAGTACGTGTAAAATAGAGGTCAGCAGTTCGGGTGTTAGCTCTCCCTTGAAAGAGAGAATCACCTTCTCATCTTCCATTTTTCGGAAAAAATCATACACTTCAGACAGGGCCATAGGTAGTTAACTCAGTCAAATATACATAAATAGTCGAATAAAATAAAACACTTGAAAAGTTAATGTAACTTTGTTAGTTATGAAAAAGGAATGGTTTGAAGATTGGTTTGATACAAGCTATTATCATATACTCTATCAAAATCGCAACGACGAAGAGGCCAGAATGTTTATTCACAGCCTGATTGACGACTTAAATCTCCCAAAAGGAGTCAAAGTACTTGACCTTGCGTGTGGAAAAGGTCGGCACTCGATTACCCTGAACAAACTAGGTTACAATGTTTTGGGTGTAGATTTATCACCTAACAGCATTGAAACGGCACGTAAACATTCAAACGAACATTTGTCCTTTGAAGTGCACGACATGCGCAATCGTATTGAAGGTCACAAGTTCTCAGCGATATTTAACCTGTTTACGAGCTTTGGTTACTTCAACGATGAAAAAGACAACTTGGCTGTTTTGACTTCGGCAAATTACATGCTGGAAGAAAATGGATTGTTGCTGATTGACTTTATGAATGTGACAAAAGTTATTCGGGAAATAAAACCCGAGGAAACGAAAACAGTAGATAACATCGATTTTCATATTTCGAAATATTGCGATATGCAACATATCAATAAAGAAATAAAGTTTGAAGACAACGGGCAGGATTTTCATTATACTGAGCGCGTGCAAGTTCTACCGCTTAGTAAATTTGAAGAGTTATTAAAACATGCTGACTTTAAAATTCTTCGTACTTTTGGTGACTTCAATTTGTCGAAATTTGATGAAAACACTTCTGACAGATTAATTATTCTAGCTCAAAAAAACTAAATGGAATTATTTTACATCATATTTTCACTTATCGCTTCAGTTTTAATTGGAGGAGTTATTGTAGCCTTTGTTGAAAAAAAGGACAAAAAAAACATCATAAAGATCTTACTTGCTTTTAGTGGTGGATTTTTACTTTCCATTGCATTTATTCACTTTGTTCCTGAGCTTTACGAACATTCTGACCATAACATTGGTATTTATATTCTTCTTGGTTTTTTGATCCAATTGATCCTAGAATTCTTTTCAGGTGGTATCGAACATGGTCACATACATCATGACAAGAAAGGACGAATTCCTTGGGCAATCCTAATTTCTTTGGGTGTGCATTCATTTTTAGAAGGGATGCCATTAGCGGCGCCTTTTACAGGTCATGAAATTGCAACTTCTCATTCTCACGGCAGTGATCAAACGTTGTTAATGGGAATTATTTTTCACCAGTTACCAGTGGCCATTGCATTAATGACATTGTTACTTGCCGCGCAGATAAAAAAATCAACGGCTTGGTTACTCCTTGGGCTTTTTGCAATTACGACACCTGCTGGGGTCATAGTAGGCTACATTTTTAACTCGACAATCGCCGGATTTGATTTCAATTTGATACTAGCCATTGTGGTTGGTATGTTCCTGCATATTTCAACGACAATTATTTTCGAAACAAGCGAAAATCATAAATTTAATTTCTTGAAATTAGCCAGTATTGTTCTAGGATTTGTAATTGCAATACTCATTCATTAGAGCCTGGACTATCGAATTATTCTTAGAAATGTTTTCCACATTATGCTAATATCAGCACCTATTGTTGGATTCGCAATGTACTTTTTGTTCAATTCGATTTTGGCTGGCATTACTTTTTCAATGTAAGCTTTTTGTGGATTCTCAGCCTTTCCTAATAGTTCATTCTCATTGAAATACTCCAACGACGCCAAATCGGTAATTCCAGGTTTTACATTCAATATTTCGCGCTGTTCTTCGGTGTACAAATCAACGTATTCCTTTACCTCAGGTCGCGGTCCAACAATGGACATCTCACCTTTCAACACATTTATAAACTGAGGAAATTCATCCAGTTTGTATTTCCGAATAAAATATCCAGATTTGGTAATGCGCGGATCCCTCATTCCGACAGTAAGTTTTCCTTGTTTGTCTGCATTCTTGCGCATCGTTCTGAACTTCCATAATGCAAAAGGTTTTCCAAAGCGTCCAATTCGTTCCTGAAAATAAAACACCCCGCCTTTCGATTCTAGTGCAATCCAACAAGCAATTAAAATTCCAAATGGAAGAAATACAGCCAAGATCAGGATTGAAAACAAGATGTCGAATATTCTTTTCATTTCTTACAAGAAATATCAATTCATGACTTTTTCCACGGCGTTTTTTACCGCAGCAATTACCGTGTCAACCTGTTCATCGGTCAAATTAAAATAGACGGGTAAGGAAATTTCGTTGGAATACTTGTTCCACGTTTCAGGATAGTCGCCCATTTTGTATCCTCTTTTCTTGTATGCAGTAAGAATTGGAAGCGGTTGGAAATGTACATTCACAGAAACATCTTGATCAAAAATATGTTTCATAATTTCATCACGTTGGGGCTCTGTCGCTCCTTTGATCCGCAGCAAGTAAAGATGATAACACGATTCTTTTGAATCATCTATATACTTTGGGATAACTGCCCACTCAAATTGGCCTAAAGTATTCGTGTATTGCTCAAATATTTCCTTTCGGCGGTTCAAATTCTCTTGATATCTTTCCAGTTCAACCAATCCAATAGCAGCCTGGATGTCTGTCATGTTGCATTTAAACCCAGGTTCTTCGACATCGTAACGCCAGTTCCCTTTTTGGGTCTTTGCCAATGCATCTTTCGACTGTCCGTGTAAAATGAGGGTGTTAAACACACGGTAAATCTCCTCATGATCATAACTTTCAGGAAGACTAAAGCAAATTGCTCCACCTTCAGCGGTTGTTAAGTTCTTTACTGCATGAAATGAAAAACAAGAAATATCGGCTAGTGATCCTGAAACCTTACCGTTCATTGTCGCTCCAAAACTGTGTGCCGCATCTGAAATTAGTAAAATCCGTCCAAGTTGATTTTGCAGGTCGTTACTTCCTTGAAATTGTGATTTCGTATCTTCAATTACCTGATAAATTCTATCGTAATCACATGGAAATCCCGCAATATCCACAGCAATAATGGCTTTCGTTTTTGGTGTTATAGCCGCTCGCACTTTCTCAGCATTGAGGTTGAAATCGTCTCCGTTCAAATCCACCATTACAGGTGTCGCTCCAGCATGAATAATAACATTGGCGCTTGCGCAATACGTGTAAGCGGGCAAAATCACCTCATCGCCCTCTCCTATTCCCCACCAATGCAATAAAACCTGCATTCCCATTGTCCACGAGTTTACGGCAACTGTCGTTTTACAACCACAATATTCTGTAATTTTTTTCTCAAACAGTTTTGTTCTAGGTCCAGTAGTAATCCAACCACTTTGCAAAGCAGCTGTGACTTCATCAATTACTTTTTGGTCGATACGGGGTGGTGAGAATGGGATCATGCTTTGGAATTGTTTACTCCCGAACGCTTTCGGGTGGGATTTGTAATTCAGGATTTGGATACCAAGTTAGTTATTTTGTAATTCTTGGATGAAATCAGCAGCTATTTTGTTTCGATTAAAATGTTCGCTGACATACGATCTTCCATTTTTACCCATTTCATCAATCTGATTTCTATCGGTGTCGAATTGCAGCATTTTATTTGCTAAGTCCAATTCATTTTCAGGTTCAAAACTCAACCCGGCTTTTGCTTTATCTATAAAGTGGCGTTTTGCCTCTCCTTCTACGCCCAGCAACAAAGGTTTTTCCATTGCTAAAGCTTCAAATATTTTTGATGGAATTGCGCCTTGAAACAAATCCAACTTTCTTAATGGAACCAGCGCGACATCTACTTCTTTTAAAATGTTTGGCATTTCTGTTTTTGGTACGGGCGGCAAAAAATGAACATTTGTAAGTTTTAATCCCTCCTTTAATATTTCCAGATTCTCCTTTTCAGGACCCGAACCTTGCAGAATTATGTGAATCGATGTATTTTCTTTTACCAAATCAGCTGCCCGCACAACTGTTTGCAATCCTTGTGCGTATCCGAGAATTCCACCATAAAAAAACAAAATATCGTCTTTTTCAAAATTGTATTTGGCTCTAAAACCAATTGACGCATAATTCTGCGGGTCGTAAAAATTTACGTCCACCCCATTTGGTAACCAATACACTTTCTTTGACGGAAATCTTTCCTTGATATTATCAACAATTCCTTGCGTTTGGCCTGTAATAACCGTTGCGCGACTATAGCATTTAGCTTCTAGATTATAGGCAAATTTCAAAAGCATTTTATTCGTCACAATATCTAGCTTTTCTGCACTTTCCGGCCAAAGATCTGAAACATTAAAAATCAATTTTGCTTTTAGTCTTTTAGAAAGGGCCATTGCCGAATAACCAAGAAATAAAGGTGGCGATTCGACCAATAAAAAATCATAATTACCCAATTTTTTTCCGCGCCAGTAAGAAGTCCAAACAAAACTGAAATAATTCAATAAACGCGGTACGATTCCTTTAGATTTAGAAACATAAATTCCAGAACGATACACTTGAATCCCATCAATTACTTCGCTTTTTATTTTCCCTCCTTGATAAGTCTCAAAGATTTCCATTTTAGGATAATTCGGCATCGCAGTGAGCACATCCACAACAATATTGTTTGCTTTTAAGCGCACTGCTAACTCGTGTAGTCTATTTTGCGGTGCACCAATTTCAGGCGGATAATATTGTGTGAGGAAGAGTATTTTCATATGTGCATATTGAACTTACAGCTATTATCTGCAAATATACAGTTTCAAAATTTACTTCAAGTTCTGAATAAATCAAAAATCACAAGCAATAGACGGCACATTAATCCATTTTTAATACCTTTGAAAGATAATAAAACGTATGAGATTAAAAGGAATAAAAGTACTGGTAACAGGAGCGGATGGCTTTATTGGATCACATTTAGTTGAAGCATTAATTAAAGAAGGTGCTATTGTAAAAGCATTTTGTTATTACAATTCCTTTAACAGTTGGGGTTGGATTGATACTTTTCCAAAAGAGCTTCAACAAAAAATAGAAATTTTCACTGGAGACATTCGAGATCAAAATGGTGTTCGGACTGCAATGAAAGATGTTCAAATAGTTTACCATTTGGCGGCATTAATTGCAATTCCTTTTTCTTACCATTCACCAGAAGCTTATGTGGACACGAATGTAAAAGGAACTTTAAATATAATTCAAGCTGCGAAAGATTTGAATATCGAAAGAGTGATTGTTACTTCTACAAGTGAAGTGTACGGAACGGCTCAGTACGTTCCAATTGACGAAAATCATCCTCGACAAGCGCAATCTCCATATTCTGCAACAAAAATTGGTGCAGACTGCATTGCAGAATCCTATTACAGAAGTTTTGATTTGCCATTGACAATTGCCAGACCATTCAATACATTTGGTCCTCGACAATCAGCCAGAGCAATTATCCCTACCATCATAACACAATTACTAAACGGAAAAGAAATACTTGAATTAGGTGATTTAACTCCTACCCGAGATTTAGTTTTTGTAAAAGATACCGCACAAGGTTTTGTTGAACTATCGTTGTGTGACAAATTAATTGGGCATGACGTTAATATTGCAACGAATACAGAAATTGCCATTGGAAATCTGGCATCTGAAATTATTCAACAAATTAATCCAAATGCTATAATAAAACAAGATGAACAACGTATACGACCAGAAAAATCTGAAGTATTCAGACTGTTTGGCGATAACAGCAAGTTAAAAACGTATACGAATTGGAGTCCCACTACCGACCTTGCATCTGGATTAAAAACTACTATTGAATGGTTTAGAAATCCAGAAAATCTTTCTAAATATAAAGCGGACATATATAATATTTGATGAATAATAACTTTCAAAATATTGTTGACATTATTCGTGCACGCTATGGGGAAGGTTTTATTCCTCTTCATGCACCTTACTTTGGCGGCAACGAAAAAAAATATTTGAATGAATGCATTGATTCTACTTTCGTTTCATCGGTAGGAGAATATGTCAATCAGTTTGAACGCCAAATGACAGAAATAACAGGTGCTAAATATGCGATTGCGACCGTAAACGGAACAGCCGCACTGCACATGTCTTTAATTCTTGCTGGAATTCAATCTGAAGATGAAGTAATTACACAAGCCTTAACTTTTGTTGCAACCGCGAATGCCATTTCGTACTGTGGTGCTCGTCCTATTTTTATTGATGTAGATCGCTCCACCATGAGTTTATCCGTGGAAAAATTAGCACATTTTCTTTCGCATGAAACGGAACAATCTCAAGACGGTTTTTGCGTGAATAAAACCACGAAGAAAAAAATCAAAGCATGTATTCCAATGCATACGTTTGGATTGGTAGGACATATACAAGAAATTGTTGAATTGTGTAAAAGCCATAATATTGAAGTCATTGAGGACACAGCAGAATCGTTAGGTAGTTTTGTTGGAAATCAACATACTGGAAACTTTGGTCAAACAGCTGCATTTAGTTTCAATGGCAACAAAACTGTAACCTGTGGTGGTGGTGGTGCAATCATAACAAACGATGAAACAGTTGCTAAAAGAGCAAAACATTTAACTACAACAGCAAAAGTTGCACATCCTTGGGAGTTTTTCCATGATGAAATTGGGTACAATTATCGAATGCCAAATATCAATGCAGCCTTGGCTTGTGCTCAATTAGAACAACTTCCGGATTTCCTTGCCAATAAACAGGAAACAGCTTTGTACTATAAAGGTGCATTTTCAACTCTTGGTATTGAAATGATGGTAGAACGAAAGGGTACAACAGCAAACAATTGGTTAAACGCACTACTTTTAGAAAACAAAAATGCACGGGATGAATTTTTGCAATTCTCAATGGATCATGGAATAATGACACGACCTGTTTGGACATTAATGAACAAACTTCCAGCATTTAAAGACTGTCAATCCGACGATTTGACAATTTCCAAATGGCTGGAGGATAGAATTGTAAATATTCCTAGTAGTTTTATTCCAAAATAACTTGATGCCATGTTTGAAGAAAAAATATATATTATAGCAGAAGCAGGAGTCAATCATAACGGTGAAATAGAACTAGCAAAAAAATTAATTGATGCTGCTAAAAATGCTGGCGCAGATTGCGTTAAATTTCAAACGTGGGTAACAGAAGAATTGGTTTCAAAAAATGCACCCAAAGCAGCGTACCAATTGGTAAATGATGGTGAAAGTTCTCAATTTGACATGCTTAAAAAGTTAGAACTCTCCTATGCCGATTTTAAAGAACTAAAGATATATGCTGAAAAAAATGGGATTGATTTCCTTTCGACTCCAGATGAAGAGAGAAGTTTGAATTTCTTGGTTGATGAGTTACACATGCCAATTATCAAAGTCGGTTCGGGAGAGATAGGTAATCTACCTTTTCTAAAACAGATAGGCAAGAAAAAGAAGGCGGTTATTTTATCTACTGGAATGTGTAATCTTTCAGATGTTGAAACTGCCTATTATACGTTGATAGAAAACGGGGCAAAAGAAGTTGCGATCTTACATTGCACATCTGAATATCCAGCACCTTTCGAAACAGTAAACCTCAAAGCCATGGATACGCTATCAACGGTTTTTCAAACAACTGTAGGCTATTCAGACCATACGCAAGGAATTGTAATTTCCATCGCGGCGGCGGCACGAGGTGCGCGCATTATAGAAAAGCACTTTACGCTAGATAAAAGCATGAAAGGCCCAGACCATATTGCATCCTTAGATCCAGAAGAATTAAAAAATCTCGTTGACGGAATTAGAAGTGTAGAAAAGGCACTGGGTGATGGAAAAAAAAGGATTCAAGAAATTGAAAAAGAAACGCGCAAGATAGTAGGCAAAGGAATTTATGCGCGATGTGACATTGAAATTGGAGAGGTATTAAGTATCGATCAATTTGTTGGTAAACGACCGCTTCATGATCTACCAATGGAGCATTATACTCTAATTATTGGTAAAAAGGCCAAAACCAAAATTGAGAAAGGCTCCCCTATTCAATTAAAGGATATTCAATTCGATTAGCATGAAAAAAAACATCGCCATTTTCACTTCAGCTAGATCAGAATATGGTTTGTTAAAGCCTTTGATTGATGCATGTTTAAAATCCGATCAGTTTAATACACTCGTTTTAGTCGGTGGCGGGCATTTTAGTGTTGAACAAGGTTATACGGTAAATGAAATTATTGCGGATGGTGTTCAAATTGCTGCTGAATTTCCTTTTCTTGTTGAAGACCCTAGACCAACGCGTATTGCTCGATCTAACGCATTATTACAGTTACAGCTAGCCGAATATTTTGAAGAGCATGAACTTGATCTAATCATTGTTTTAGGTGATCGTTCCGAATTAATTTCAGTTGTGTCAAGCGCACTTTTTCAATCCATTCCAATAGCACATATTTCCGGTGGAGAAATCACCGAAGGTGCAACCGACAACCAAGTTCGACATGCTGTAACGAAAATGAGTCATATTCACTTTCCTGCAACTGAATCCTATAAAAAGAACATCCTTTCCATGGGGGAAGAAGAATGGCGAATATGTGTTTCCGGTGAACCAGGCCTTGACCATGTTTTATCACTTGAGTTACCGTCTAAGGAAGATTTTTTAAAGAAATTTTCTCTGCCGGAGGATCGAAAAATAATTTTAGCCACTTTGCACAGTGAAACTATTTCTCAAACAATTACAGCTTCCTTCATAGAAGAATTGGTGGATTTTATTTCCAATAACACCGAATATCATTTATTATTTACTGCAGCAAATACAGATATTGGTGGTGCTGAAATAAACGCGAAATTGCTTGAGTTGTCAAAAGCGAATAATCGTTTGACATATGTAAAAAGTCTTGGTAAAACCAATTACTACGCAGCTTTAAAATATACTGATCTTGTGATTGGCAACTCATCCAGTGGATTAGTTGAAGCGCAAAGTTTTAATGTTCCTGTATTAAATATTGGTGACAGGCAAAAAGGAAGAATGGCAAATCCAAATGTATTGGATGTTTCTGTTTCCATTGAAGATATAAAAAAAGCTATAGTTAAAGTAAGCTCTGAAAATTTCAAAGAAAAATACGTGGGTCAACCAAATATTTATGGCGACGGTAACGCTTCAAATCGAATTGTTACATTTCTAGAGAACTTAAATTGGGATCAATTAATTTCTAAAAAATCAATATTCCCTTGAGAGCGCAAAAATATATTGGTGGAAATTTTTCAGCAGATGATTCTTTGTCTTTTACTTCTTCTTCTTCCGACTGGGATGTTCTTTTTCCAGAAACAATACGAAATTCAAAACGAACATTCTTTGAAACAGGCATCGATGCATTAGCAGCCTATTTAATTCGATTGAATAATTCATTTCCCGTATATTTTCCAATTCACTATTGCCAAGAATCTATCGACAGACTTCAATTCAAGATTCCCAGTTTAATTGTGGAACGCTATGTAGACTTGACTTCCATTCCAAATTCGAATGCGGTTGTTATCTGGAATCATTTTAATGGTTATCTGGAAATCCCGTCCTACGCATTCGCTAAAGAGCATTGGACAATTGTAGAAGATTTTGTGCAAGCAGCATCGGATATTAGAAAAATGAAAGGCAATACTGCATTTACCAGTTTGCGCAAATGGACTGAAATAGATTGTTCGATTCTTTATACTGATTTAGACATCGAAACACTAATCACTAATGACGAAACGGACTACTTTTTAATTAAAAAAAATGCGGAAGAATTAAAAAGTGCCTGGCAATTGAATCCGTCAAAAGAATTAGAAAATGCGTATCTTGAGAAGTTTTATGAAGCAGAAAAGGTACTTCATATCACAACAATAGCGAAAGCCAACCAAAACGAGATTGATAAGTTAAAGGCACTCAATTGGACAAAAATCTTCCAAACTAGAAAAGAAAATGCCCTTTTTTTGAAAAAGAAATTAAAAGAATTGAATGTTGATTATTTGTCCAATGACAGTTTGTTTGTAATTGTTTTACTGGATGATAGGGATGCAATAAAAATGAAATTAGCCACAAAGGGAATTTTTGCCCCGGTGCACTGGTTAGATTCCTCGGACGAAACAATCAAGCATAAAATACTATCTTTACCTATCGATCATCGTTACGATGTATCAAATATGGAATATCTAGTTGAATCACTTTATGACGCTCTCAAAAATAAATAAATACAATTCCCTTAACTCAAAGGAATTTGAAATTGAATTTGCTGAGCATTTAGTACACTTAGATATTTATTACCAACCCTCTTTTTTAGCGTGTGATGCAAAAATGCAAGGAGGTGAATATGAGATTTTTACAGTTAAGGATGGATCGAAAGTTTGGATTTACCCGTATATTATCTTGCCAATTCAACAGACAAGTTTATTTGATCTTACTTCGCCTTATGGCTATTGTGGTCCATATTGCAATGATTTAACCCTGTTTCGATCGGCAGAACAAGAATTCTTAAAATACATTAGCACTAAAAAAATTGTAACTGAATTTGTACGTTATCATTTTCACTATAATTCAAAAGACGAATCGCGCTTTTCTGCGCACATTCAAAATATTGAGAACCGAACAGTTGTATTGTTAGACACGACAAAGTCAACAACAGAAATCTGGGAAAATTCTTTTTCAGGAAAAAATAGAAACCTAATTCGCAAATTAGAAAAGGAACAATTTGAATGGAAAATCAAAGATTTCGAATTAGAGGATCTTCCGAGTTTCTTAGAAATATATTCCAAAACAATGCTCCATGCAAATGCGAGTGAATTCTATTTTTTTGACGAAGACTTTTTTAAGAATTTAATAAACACCTTTAAAGTAAAAATTGTCTTTGTGATCAAAGAAGACATTATTTATAGCGCTTCCCTATTTTTTGTATGCGGTGGTTTTGTCACTTACTATTTATCTGGAAGAAATTTAAATTTCCCAAAAGTAAACGCTACAAACTTTCTTTTAGGAAACATGGTTTTTTGGGCAACTAAAAACGGTTATAAGCACTTCAATCTTGGCGGAGGACTGTCAAATGATCCAGATGATTCCTTGTACAAATTCAAACGAAATTTTTCAGAAAACACGGCGCCATTTTATATCGGAAAACGGATTCATCTACAAAAAGAATACGAACTGATTCAAGAGAACTTTATTCATACCTTTGGACAAGAGAAATTTGATCAGGTCAAACATATATTACAATTTTATCGAAATTAAAACTTCTATGATTGATATAAATAACCATATTATTCAAAGCACAGCTACTATAAAAGATGGACTAAAATTAATTAACGCAACAAACGGTAGCGTAATTTTTGTCATTGATCAAAACAATAAAGTTTTAGGAAGTGTTACGGATGGTGATATTAGACGTGGGATTATTAATGAAATCTCATTGGACAAGT